>NZ_JGYV01000041.1 GCF_000741575.1 Bifidobacterium cuniculi | reverse complement strand
GCGCGCGGGACGGACACGGACGACGCGGCCGCACTCGAACGGCGCACGGACGAGATCGACAAGGCGTGCGACCGCGTGCGCGCCAGCATGAAGGACCGGGAGCGGGAGGAGCGGGAGGAACGGGAACGGCGCGAGGCAACGGATACGTCCGGCACGGCGGCGGCCTCCGGCACGTCGGCGGCGGACACTCCGGCGGCCGGCGGCGCCCCGACGGCCCCGGCCGATAGCGGCACGGCGTCCGCGCCCATATGGACGCCGGCGCCGCAACCCGGGGCGGCGGACGCGCCGCCCTCGTGGAGCGTGCCGGCCGACCCCGGCGACGGCGCCCTTGCCGAACGCGATCCGGGACTGTGACGGAAAGGCTTTGAGGACATGACCAATGCGACGACGACGCTGCTTCCCGTGTTCGACGCGCCGGCCACGGAGCGTGTATGGCTCGTGGCCGCGCACGGCGGCGCGGGATGCACGACGATCTACACGGAGGGCGCCATGGCGGGCGATCCCATGTGGGCGGACGCGGGGCGCGCGCTGCCGGCGAGCGTCGAGGCGGCGCGGCCGAGCCTCGTCGTGCTGTGCGCGATGGGCACGGGGCGGGGCCTCGAATCGCTGCGCGCCCTGCTCGCCGATTGGGACGCCGGCGCCTTCGGGACGTGCGTGCTGCTCGGCGCGGCCGTGACCGCGCCCATGGCGCGCACGCCCATGGCGCTGCGGCGCGGCACGGCGCTCGTGGGCGCGGGCGCGCCGCGCCTGTGGCGTCTGCCGTACATCGAGGGGGCTCGAGGTCGACGGCTTCCCTCAACGGTGGCCGGGCGCGTACGCGCGCGTACGCGGACAGGTGCGCGCCGCGGCCGGGGACGCCATGGCGCGCGCGTGGTCCGCGGCCCCGCCGAGGCTGCGCGAGGATGGGACCTGGACGACGCCGCCGCCCGCCCCGCCGCGGGCCGGCGCGGCGGCGGCGCCATTGGCGGAACCTGAAAGGAGACGATGATGGAATTCAAGACGATGGCGATGATGGTGCTCGCGGAGGACCTGACCGACCCCAAGGCGTGCCTGCCGCCGGGGTTCAGCGGCCCGATGACGACCGTGCTGCAGTGGGTCAAGGCCCTGGGCCTGATGATCGCGATCATCAGCCTGATGCGCATCGGCGTGCATGTCCTGCGCCAGCAGGGCGACGGCGTGCCCGACCGCGACGACACGTACGACAAGCTGTTCAACTTCGTCGTGGGCGCCCTGTTCATCGGCGGCGCGGCGGCGTTCCTCGCCGCGATCGGCCTGGCCGTGTCCGGCAGCTGCTAGGAGGACCCGTGATCCGTGTGCTTCGTCGCTTCGGCCGGTGGGCCGCGGCCGTCATGCTCGCCGTGGGCGTGCTCGCGGCCGCGGGCGCGTGCTCGCCCATGGAGCTCACCGGCGCCGAGGACCTGGGCGAGCAGCTCAAGTTCGGCAACGACACCGTCGTGAACAAGGAGATGGTGATCTCACGCATGGAGATCCCCGCCGACGGTCTGGGCGAATGGATCGGCCAGGACGAGATCCGCGCCGCCGTCGCCGACGTGAGCGTGAACCCGGGGCTGTGCAACGGCAGCAACTGGGACGACGCGCAATGCAAGGAGGTCGTCGAGGACGTGCGCGACCAGCTGGCCGCGACCGCGTTCCTGCAGTGCGACGCCCTGGAGAAGGGCTATCAGGAGGAATCGCCCGACGAGGGCGCCTGGGAGCCGAAATACGCCGACGACGACCAGGCGCGCACCCGCGCCATCGCCTGCGAGAAGAAACGCAAGATCAGCTGGCTGGAGGCCACGCTGTGGGCGCTGTACGAGGACCAGTCGGCGCAGACGATCAGCTGGCTGACCACGAGCCGCAACACGCTGGTGGCGGCGCCGTCGACGGTGGGCACGCTGCAGGCGAACGACGAGCCGATGTACGACGGATGGTTCTCGATCCTGAACAAGTACCTGCCCGTGCTGCAGGGCCTGCTCGCGGTGTGCGCGGCGGTCAGCCTGGTCGTGGTGGGCGCGCGCGTCGTGTCCAACACGCGCGAGGGGCTGCTCGGCGAGGACCACCGCCTGCTCGACCGCACCGGATGGGTGTTCCTGGGCGTGTTCGCCGCCTCGTCGTGCGTGTCGATCGCGTGCACGTTCTTCAAGCCGACGCGCGACTACTACCGGGGGGAGGGGTTCTCGAAGATCCCCGTCGCGCCGCACCTGCAGTCGTGGACGCCGGGCGAGGGGTACGGCTATTTCGTGTCCGACTGGGTGCGCATGCAGGTCGACCCGTTCCTGATCATCGCTGCCGTGCTCGGCGTGTTCGCCGCCGGCTACAAGCTGGTCACGACCCAGGAGGGCCGCGACCTGGTGCCGTTGGGCAAGGCGCTGATGTGGGCGATCGTCACCTCCGTGTGCCTGGCCGGCGCGGTCAACCTGGTCACCGGCGTCGTGGACGTGTGGACGAGCGACGTGCTCAAACGCGCCTCGACCATGATGCGCGACGCATGGGAGTCGAACACGCTGGCGTCATGGGAGTTCTTCCGCCTCGACCCGCTGCTCGCGTTCGTGCTCACGTTCATCCTGTGGCTGTGCAACCTGATCGGCAAGATCTTCACCTACCTGCGCGCCGGCATGCTGCCGATCCTGGTGGGCGTGGCCCCCGTGTTCGCCGCGATGAGCTGGAACGAGCACGGCCGCCAGTCGTTCGGCAAGGTGCTGGGCACCCTCGTCGCGTTCCTGCTGTACAAGCCGATCGCCGCCCTGGTCATGGCGACCGGCTCGGCGATCATGGTCACGGCCGGCAAGGGCGACGACAGCCAGGCGATCACGCTGACGCTGACGATCATGGTCGTCGTCATGCTGCCCGCCATGATCCGCACGATCGTGCCCGCGGTCGCCTCGAACGTGTCCGGCGGCGGCGCGACGCCCGCCGTGCTCGGCACCGCCGCCGGCGCCATGGGAGGCGCCGCGGCGGGCAGCCTGAGGACCGGCGGGCGTCTGGGCGGCAAGGCCCTGGGCGCTTTGGGCTCCCTGGGTTCGAAGATCAAGGGGGGCGGTGGCGCCGGACGGTGCGAAGAAGGCCGGCGCGGGCGCCCTGTCGTCCGGCGCGGCCGCCTCGGCCGGCAAGGACGCGAAGACGCGCACGGCCGGCTCCGCCGGCG
>NZ_JGYV01000040.1 GCF_000741575.1 Bifidobacterium cuniculi | reverse complement strand
TGAGATCAGCGCGTCCCCGGCAGCGGGGCGGGGCCCCTTGCCATACGACGCCTGGCTAGTCGCGCACGAGCGGGATATGGTCCACGTCGTCACGCTTGGAACGGCGGTAGACCACGAAACGGTTGCCGATCACCTGCACCACCTCGGCGCCCAGCCTTTCGGCGAGCGCCTGTGCGGCTTCCTTGGCATCCATGCCGGATCCGTCGAGCACCTGGCACTTCATGAGCTCACGGCGTTCGAGGGTCTCCTCGGCCTGCTGCACCGCGGTGTCGCTCAGGTCGTTCTTGCCGATCTGGATGAGCGGCTTGAGGGTGTTCGCCAAGGCGCGCAGCTGCTTGGTCTGTTTCTTGGTCAGCGTCATGTCTCTTCCGTCTTTCGTCGAATTGCAAACCCGTGCCATCCTACTGCATGGTCCGCACGGGCCGCAAAACCGACCGTTCCGGTCTTCAGAAGTCGAAGTCGTTGGGGTCGGCGCCGTTGCGCTCGCCGGTGTTCATGGCGTCGATGGTCGCCATGTCCTCCGGGCTGAGCTCGAAGTCGAAGATGCGGTAGTTCTGCACGATGCGGGTCTCGTGCACGGACTTGGACAGCGGGATCACGTTGCGCTGCAGTTCCCAGCGCAGCACCACCTGCGCACTGGACTTGCCGTATTTCTCGCCGATGTCGAGCAGGCGGCGGTCGGCCAGCAGGTCGGAGCCCTGTCCGCCCAGCGGGCTCCACGCCTCCACGGCGATGCCGCGGGCATGGCAGTAGTCGACCAGGTCCTGGTTGGCGAACTGCGGGGAGGATTCGATCTGGTTCACGGCCGGCACCACGTCGGTGTCGTTGAGCAGTTCGTCGAGGTGGTTGGTCGCGAAGTTGCTCACGCCGATGGCGCGCACGCGGCCGTCAGCATACAGCTGCTCCATGGTCTTCCAGGCATCCTGCCAGCCTTCGGCCGGCCAGTGGATCAGGTAGAGGTCCACGTAGTCCAGGCCGAGCCGCTCGAGGCTCTCCTGGAAGGCATCCGCGGTGCGGTGCTTGCGGATGTCGTCGTTCCACAGCTTCGTGGTCACGAAGAGGTCCTCGCGCGCCACTTCGGACGCGGCGATGGCTTTGCCGACCGAGGCTTCGTTACCGTAGACCGCGGCGGTGTCGACCAGGCGGTACCCGGTTTCGAGGGCGGTACGCACCGCGCCCACGGTGACCGGACCCTCCGGCGAGCGGAAGACACCGAAGCCCACCTGCGGGATGAGCACCTCGTTGTTGAGCGGCTGGCGATGTTCTTGATGTGCCAAGGGAAACCTCATTTCCTGTCTGGACCTTGCTGCCTGCCATTGTATGGCCGCAGGGGTGCGACCGGAATCACAGTATGCTCACAGGGCATCGGCCGGATTTGGACGGCATCTTGCCGGCGCATGACCGGTCATCTACACTGTGACCATGCATTTGTTGGGAAATATCATATGGCTGGTGTTCGGTGGCTTGGCCCTGGCAGTGGGATGGTGCATCGTGGGCCTGGTGTTGTGCGTGACCGTCGTGGGCATCCCCCTGGGTGTGCAGGCCCTCAAGATGGCCAAGCTGACCCTCACGCCCTTCGGCACCACCGTCGTCTACGGCGGAGGCGCCGGGTCCTGCCTGCTCAACGTCGTCTGGACAGTGCTGGTGGGCTTCTGGATGGCGTGCGGCTACGTGGTCGCGGGCGTGCTCAACTGCATCACCATCATCGGCATCCCCTTCGGGCTGCAGTCTCTGAAGATGGCCAAGCTCGCCCTGTGGCCCTTCGGCGCGCAGATCGCGTGACGGCGCGACGGCTCAGTAGCCGTGGGAGTGCAGGTAGGCGTCGTCGAAGCCGAAGTAGTGGCCGATCTCGTGCAGGACGGTCTTCTCGATCTGCACGACCAACTGCTGGTAGCTGGAACAGACACGTTCGTGCGGCCCCTTGAAGATGGTGATCACGTCCGGCAGGACGCCCGCATAGGAGGACGGACCGCGCTGGGTGATGGGGATGCCCTGGTACAGGCCAAGCAGTTCGCCCTGGCCGTGCGTCATCTCCTTGCGCTGCTCGGGCGTCGGCTCCGGGGCGACGGTGATGGCGATGTTCTCCAGCACCTTCTTGAACTTGTCGGGCACGAGCTTGACGGCGTCCTGCACGGCGCGGTCGAATTCCTTGTCGCTGATGGTCATCATGGCCGGGGCCGCCCTCAGTCGCGTCCCAGCGGGTTGACGCCTTCGTTGGCGGGGCTGGTCTCGTTGTCGTAGATCATGGCATGCAGGTGGTCGTCGAGCCGGTCCTGCTCCGCATGCATCTCGGCGTCCTCGCGCGGCGTGTGCGGTTCGACGTCCAGCACGGCACGGCGTGCCAGGCCCTGCTTGTCGTAGAACCGGTACTGGCAGCGTGAGTCGGTGTGCAGGAAGTAGTGCTGCACGCCCGCTTCCTTGAACTGGTCAAGCAGCCAGTCGAACAGGTGCTGTCCGATGCCCTGGCCGCGCACGGAAGCGTCGACGAGCAGCAGGACGACCTCGGCGTCGTAGGCGTGTCCTTCCGCCTTCGCCTGCTCCAGCAGCTCGCGGTCCGCCTTCTCGTTGCGCTTGAGCTGTTCGTATGCCTCGTGGCCGCCCGGGTTGAGGTCGAGCGACATGCGCAGCTTCAGGGAGGCACCGTGGTGGCGTTCGGCCTTGTCATGGTCGAGGTCGGCATGGATGCCGCCGAGTACCACGCCCACCACCTTGCCGTCTGCCACGGCCACCTGTGCGCAGGTGGTGCGCGCCAGGCAATCCTCAAGGTCGATTTCCGCCAGTTTCATCGCCAGATCGTGTCCCTGGGCCGGATTGCCCCACTCGTCGCACAGCAGCTGCTCGATGGTCGGATAGTCGGCGCTTTCCAGCGCGCGGTACGTAATGTCTTCGCTCATGCGTCCCATGGTACGCGCCCGCACGCCCACCGGGCCGCTGGTTCGCCGATTGCGGCAAAAGCCCGCGGCCGTCAGGCGCCGTCGAGTTCGCGCAGCCGGCGCAGCATGCGCACCAGCACGCCGTTCTCCAGGCACTCCGCCAGATAGCCTTCGCTGTGGCGCTCGCGGTAGACGGTCATGGTCACCAGGGCCATCAGCAGTGGCGCGTCGAGCGCCTCGACGTTGAGGATGGACGGCGTCACGTCCTTGTCGAGGCCGTAGCGGTGCAGGACACGCGCATAGTCGGGGTCGCCCTGGCGGATCACCAGGTCGATGAAGCTGAGCACCACGTCTCCGTAGACACAGTAGCCGATGTCCGGCATGCCCAGGACCGGCGTCGCCATGAACTCGATATGGTACAGCGGCTCCGGCGGATCGGTGAACGGTTCCACGTAGGCGGTGACCCAGACGTAGCGCCCCGCTCCTTGTCCTCATGCAGGACGTCGACGACGTCGGCGTAGTGGCTGAAGTCCATGGCGTCCAGCTGTGCCGGGCCGTTGGCGGCATGAGGTGCCAAGGAGGCGCCGGCGCGCTCGTCCGGCATGGCGATGAGGAAGCCGTACCGCTGCCCCATCTCCAGCACCATGGCCACGATATGGCGGCAGACATGGAGGTCCTGCGCCTCCTGGCATATGCACGTCACCTTCGACACCACGTCGTGGCGCATGAGCAGGTCCACGTCGCCATCACCCTGAGGATCCGCCACGTGCGCGTGCCGGATGCCGAAGGAGGTGTCGGTCAGCGAGGTCACCGCCCCGGCCTTGAACAGATCGCGCCCCTCGTGCAATGCAGTCGTCGGCGCCCACTGCGCCAGATCCGTCAGGGTGCGCGCCACCCGGATGGACGATTCGATGAGCCGCAGGCGTGCCTCGTTGCCCATCGCCAGCAGCCGCCGACGTCCCTCGGGGATGACCAGCTCCTGCTGCGCGGAGGTCATCTCGATGGTGTCCGAGGCATGGTGGCGCAGCGGATCGGCGTTGAGGGCGTTGACGCGTTCGATCTGGAAGTTCTTGATCTCCGTACCGGGCACGCGGTGCCACGCGCTGACCAGGTGCAGCACGGAGGAGTTCTCGTACATCACGATGAAGTTGCGGCCGATCGAGGCGAACCACCATTCATCGAGGGCGCTGTTGGAGGGCTCGAACAAGGCGTCCTTGACGACTTTCCAACTGGGCAGCCGATAGGGGTCGGTCTTGAACAGTTCCGCGAGGTTGTCACGGAACGCGCCGGAGAACATGACGCCGCCGGTGACGCCGGAGCCCATGAGGGCGCGGAAGGAGCGGTAGGTCAGGGGCACCTGCGAAAGGTCGCACTGCTCGTACACGGTACCGGGACCGTAGGTGATGAGGGGATCGTCGCCGCGCAGGGAGCCGTCCATGGTCGGGTACTCGCACAGCACCATGGCGCCGCAGTTCTCGCACTGCTCGAGCACGCGGCCGCCGGGAAGGGTGACGCCCGTCTCGAACTCGCAGTCGTAGTTGTAGTGCGCCAACGATGAGGAAGGGATGAACCCGAACATGTGCGGGCCGCGATGGTGCAACCCATGCAGGGGTCCTCCACACACGCATTGCCGTCTGACCACAGGGCGCCTCCTTGTTCGCGGCCGTCCGCCTTCTTGTCATGCCAACCCGAAGGTCTCATTATCTCCAAACGGACAGACCGACTGGCCGGCCGCGTTTCAGCCCACGACGGAATACGCGACAAACTGGTCATAGCCTTTGCTTTTTCCTAGTAAGAGTATAGAACATGGTTCGCTCTGAGCAAAGTATCGGGTCTTTTCTTGGACACCCATGACGTCCCTCGCCTTAAGTTACGCCACAGTAACCACGAAACGCGGCCACCCCGTTTTGTATCGCCAATCGTGTAATCCGTAGGTATATGAGTGATTCCACGCGCACGCAGGCCGCAGCAGCATCGCCGGCCATCAACGACGCCACCATCGTCAAGCAGTACGAGACACCCCTGCACCACCCCATCGACCCGGACATCAATCTCTTCGATTTCCTCGCGGGCCGCGCCGAACGGAACCCCGACGGCTCCATGGTCGGATACAAGGACGACGACGGCGCATGGCAGTACTTCACCGCCGTCGAGTTCCGTGACAAGGTGATCGCCATCGCCAAGGGGCTCATCGGCTGGGGTGCCCGACCTGGCGAGTCCATCGCCGTCATCGCGCACACCCGGTGGGAGTGGGTCGCCCTCGACATGGCCATCATGTCGATCGGCTGCGTGACGGTGCCGGTGTACGAGACGAACTCCCCCGCCCAGATCCGCTCGGTCTTCGACGACGCCCAGGTCGTGCTCGCCTTCTCCGAGGACGACACGCAGCGCGAGAAGGTCGAATCCATCACCAACGACTGCCCGTCGCTGCGCGGCGACTTCGTCATCGACTCCGACGCCATCGACACCATCATCGCCTTCGGCGCGCACGTCACGGACGCCCAGTTCGACGAACGCAAGGACGCCACCCATGGCGACGTGCTGGCCACCATCATCTACACCTCCGGCTCCACCGGCACCCCCAAGGGCGTCGAGATCAGCCACCGCAACATGGCGTCGCTGTGCATGGACGCCCTGCAGTACATGCCGCGCGCCATCGACATCCCGGACCGCCGCCTGCTGCTGTTCCTGCCGCTGAGCCACGTCTTCGCCCGCTTCATGTGCATCGTGGGCTTCGCCGGCACCCTGACCCTGGGCCTGAGCAGCAACATGAAGACCATCATCAAGGACTTCGAGGAGTTCGGCCCCACCTTGCTGCTCGCGGTTCCGCGCGTCTTCGAGAAGGTGTACAACGCCGCCTCCCAGCGTGCCGGCAGCGGCTTCTCCGGCAAGATGTTCCTGCGCGGCGTGCGCACCGCGCAGGAGTGGAGCGCCGTCGAGCAGAGCGGCGAGAAGATGCCGTTCTCCCTCAAGATGCGTCACGCCTTCTACGACACAGTCGTGTACAAGAAGATCCGCACCGTCTTCGGGCCCAACGCCGACTTCGCCATCACCGGCGGCGCCCCCATGGACACCAACCTGGCGCATTTCTACAACGGCATCGGCATGCCGCTGCTCGAGGGCTACGGCATGACCGAGACCTGCGGTCCGGTGTGCGTGAGCCTGCCGGAGAACAACCACATCGGCACCATCGGCCAGCCCCTGTGCGGCGTCACCGTGGGCATCGCCGGCGACGGCGAGCTGTGCTTCAAGGGGCCGAACATCTGCATGGGCTACCACAACCAGCCCGAGGTGACCGCCGAGCAGATCGTCGACGGCTGGATCCACACCGGTGACTTGGGCGACGTGGACGAGGACGGCTTCATCACCCTCACCGGCCGCAAGAAGGACCTTATCATCACCGCCGGCGGCAAGAACGTCTCCCCCGGCCATCTCGAGACCACCGTCATGACCTCGCCGGTCGTCTCCCAGTGTCTGGTGATTGGCGACCGCAAGCCCTTCGTCGCCGCCCTGGTCACCCTCGACCTCGACGACGCGAACGCCTGGCTCACCTCGCAGGGTGCCGCACCCGCCAAGGACCTCGGGGAACTCTCGAAGAACCCGATCGTGCACGCCGAGGTCGAGCGCATCGTCAAGAAGGCGAACGAGGGCGTCTCCCGCGCCGAGTCCATCCGCAAGTTCGAGATCCTGCCCGACGAGTTCAACCAGGCCAACGGCATGCTCACCGCGAGCCTGAAGACCCGCCGCAAGCAGATCGTGGACCACTACCAGCACCTGATCGACACGGTCATCTACGTGCCGAAGAAGCCGGCCAAGTAGTAGTTCTCCACACCATGAGGGGCGTCCGGCGGGGCTCCGTACAGGCATAAGGGGCGCGACGCGCCGATGAAACATCATGTTTCATCG
>NZ_JGYV01000039.1 GCF_000741575.1 Bifidobacterium cuniculi | reverse complement strand
CCGCGAATCTCTCGTTTTTCGGTTTCACTGCGTTGGAACAGGCACTGGGAGCGAGGATGTTGCCTGGAATCCAAGGTGGAGGGGGCCTGCAAGGGTGAGATTGGCTTCGGAGAGTCTTTGGCGATACCCCCCAAGCATGGGTGTTGGAAAATGGCCATTTTCCAACACCCATACCGAGGGGTATCGCCCAAAAACGACTCTCCGAAGCCAATCTCGGCAAGAACACCTCAAATCACCCCGACTGCTCGGGGAATCCGAGCCTGTGGCCGCCCTCATGTGCCGTTCCTCTCGCGGATTTCTCCCGAAAGCCCGAGGTTTCTGTCCCAGGAGCCTACTGCCCCGGATTGGCATCCGTGTCGGTACTCATGTCCGTCCCGGCACCCGCATCGTTGGACTGGTTCTGTACGGCATTGTCGTTGGGCGGGTTCGGTACGACATTGTTGGTCGTCGTACCGTTGTCCACGGTGCCGGGGGTGATGGCCTGCTGCTGTTGCTGGGCCTGCGCCTGCTGCTGCGCTTGCTGGGCGGCAGCAGCCGCGGCAGCCGCAGCGGCGGCGTTCGCCTCCTCGACCTGCGCGTCCTGCATGGCGGTGACGGCGTCCTCCAGCTTCTTCTTGGCGTCGTCGACGGCCTGACGGGTCAGGTTCGGGTCGTCCGCCGTGGTGCGCGCCTCGTCGATGGCGGCGGCGAGCGCCTCGCGCGTCGTCTCGTCGTAGAGGGTGCCCTCGGCGGCGTCATAGGCGTCCTGTGCCTCGTCGATGGCCGCGGTGAGCTCGTTCTTGAGGTCGACGCGCGTCTTCTTCTCCTTGGAGGAGGTGACGGCGGCGGCGTCCTGCTTGAGCTTGTCGATGGAGGCGCGCGCGTTCTCGTCCAGCGTGTCGAGCTGGACGGCTGCCTGGCGCAGTGCCTGCGCGGACAGCGACGCGTCGCAGGCGGTCTCGACGAAGTCGGCGTGCTTGGCGATGGACTGGGCGGAGGACAGCGACGACTTGAGCGTGTTGAGGGTGGCGATGTCGGCCACCTGGCTGTCGGGGGTCACGGCGACCTCGGCGCTGTCCTTGACCTGCGCGGCGAGGGTTTCCATGGTCGCGCTCACCGTCTGCTGCTTGCCTGTGCAGGCTTCCAGCGCGGCCGCATGGTTGTTGCGCGCGGCGATGGCGCGCCAGGTGAACACGCCGCCGAGGATGACGGCAAGCGCGACGACGACGGCCACGACGACGATGTTCCGGCGACGGTGGTTGGCAGCGGGCTGCGCCTCGTGCTCGGGGTGATGGCCGACAGTGGGCGTCTCGGGTTCCTTGGCGTCCTCGTCGTCGAGCGGTTCGAAGGAGATCGGCTCGACGGTGGGATGGGTGTGCGAGGAGGTCGTGCGCGGCGGGGTCGGCGGGATGAGCACGGTGTCCTGTTGCGTGGACGCGTCGTCGCCCTTGATGGGCGGGAAGAGGCGCGTGGCGGCGTCGAGCGTGGTCGGCGGCTTCGGCACGGCGCCCCTGACGGGCTTGGTCGCGGCCGTGAGCGTATCTGCGTCTTCGGCTGCGGCTGCCGTCGTCGCGGCGGCCGCGGCCGTGTTCACGCCCACAGCGGTGCCCGCGTGCTCCCCCTCGACCGCGGGGAACATCAGCGTGGAGCCGTCCACGCGCTGGGGCACCTCCTGGTCGTGCTGGTCGCTGTCGGCCTCCGGGAACTCCAGGTCGGATGCCTTGATTGGGTCAGCCATGTCTCTCCCCTCCCTGGCTGCATGTGCCGCAGCCTCCATGACGTATGTTCTGTTCAGTCGGTGATGTGCGCGCGGTAGAAACGCTCGTAGGAGCGCGACGGCGTCGGGCCGCGCTGCCCCTGGTAGTGCGAGCCTGCGGTCGAGGAGCCGTAGGGGTGCTCGGCGGGCGAGCTGAGCTGGAAGAAGCACATCTGGCCGATCTTCATGCCCGGCCACAGTTTCACCGGCAGCGTGGAGACGTTCGACAGCTCCAGCGTGATGTGCCCCTCGAAGCCTGGGTCGATGAAGCCTGCGGTGGAATGCGTCAGGATGCCCAGGCGCCCCAGCGAGCTCTTGCCTTCCAGGCGGGCTGCCAGGGTGGCGTCGAGCTTGACGTACTCCCAGGTGGAGCCCAGGGCGAACTCGCCCGGGTGCAGGATCCACGGTTCGTCCGGGTCGACCTCGAACTGCTCGGTCAGCGCGCCCTGGTTCTCCGCCGGGTCCACGTAGGTGTACGCGTGGTTGTTGAAGAGGCGGAAGAAGCGGTCGAGGCGCACGTCGATGGAGGCGGGCTGCACCATCTCGGGTGTCCACGGATCGAGGGAAATGTGTCCCTCGGCCTGTGCGGCGAGAATATCGCGGTCGGACAGCAGCATCGTGGACGTCTCCTTCAATCGGCTTCAATCGGCTCATGTGGGCACAGGTGACCCTTCCGTCGTACCCAGTGTAGTAACACAAGGGAACAGCGTATATTGGGCAGCATGATGGATGAACAAGAAGCACGTCCCCCGGTCGGCCGTCCCTCGCCGGTCGTGCCCGGCCGCTTCGGCGACCCGCTCGAGGTGACCGAGGCCTTGCGCTCGCCCGGCGACGCCGCCCGGCAGCCGAACCGTCCCCTCTTCCTGTGTCTGCACGGCTGGGGTTCCAACGAGGACGACCTCGCCGACATGATGCACTACGTGGCGCCGTACAACGACTACGTGTCGCTGCGTGCACCGCTGGTGCTGCAGCGGCCCGGCATGATGACGCCCGGCGCCTACAGCTGGCTGCATGACGCCATCCCCGCGGGCGACGACCTCGACCTGGACGCCTACGCCGCGGCGCGCGCCGTCGACGACTGGGTGGCGGCCAACCTGCCTGCAGAGCGCCGCGTGGTGCCGCTCGGCTTCTCCCAAGGCGGACTGTTGGCGACACAGCTGCTGCGCGTGCACCCCGAACGCTACTGCGGCGCGGTCTGCCTGAGCGGCTTCGTCGCCCCCGGCGCCGTGCCCGGCACCGCCCCCGCCGACGGCCGTCTTGCCGAGCTGGACATCCCCGTCTTCTACGGCTACGGCTCCGCGGACACGGTCGTGCCCAAGTGGCTGTCCCAGGAGACGCTCGCCTGGCTGGAGGAGCACACGTGGCTGAGCGCGCACGAATACCGCGGTCTCGACCATTCCGTGAGCCTGCCCGAGTTCGCCGACCTGCGCCAGTGGCTGCTCGAATGTGACTTCGCAAGCGGGCTGGTGTAGGTTCCCTTCGTGTATTGAAGCGGGCACCCGCCCGGGATCAAAACGCGAATTAAAGCGGGCACCGGGTTGAGGAACTCATGWGTTCCTCAACCSGT
>NZ_JGYV01000038.1 GCF_000741575.1 Bifidobacterium cuniculi | reverse complement strand
AACATCAGTTTCATCGGCGCGTCGCGCCCCTTATGCCTGTACGGAGCCCCGCCGGACGCCCCTCATATGCTTCAGGCGCCCAGACGACGGCGCGCATCCGCGCGGAAGGCGCAGAACAGCAGACACCAGGAGACGACCACGATGGCCAGCATCGTGGCGAAGGTCCAGGTGCCGCCGACCGCGGTCGCATGGGCGAAGGCCGCACTGCGCTCGCTGCCCGAACCGGCCTGCGCGATGGCGAAGATGGTGGAGAAGAGCGTGGTGCCGGCGGCGCCGCCGAACTGCAGGGCCGTGTTGAACACGGCATTGCCGTCCGGCGTGAACTCGCGGTGGATGCCGTTGATGGCGTCCGTCATGATGTTCGAGAAGCCCAGGGCGTAGCCCACGCCGAAGATGAAGTAGAAGACGGCCAGGGTCACGGGCGCCAGGTGCATGGAGAAGACCAGCATGAGCAGGATGCCGAGGATGCAGCAGGCGAAGGCGCCCAGGATCGGCTTCGGTGCGCCGTGGCGGTCGTAGAGCATGCCGCCGACCGGCGCGAAGAAGGCCCCGATGAGGGCGCCCGGCAGCACGAGCATGCCGGCGACGAGCGCCGTGGTGCCCATGGACAGCTGCGCCAAGTTGGTGATCACGTAGCCGAAGCCGATGCCGACCATCGGCAGGAGGGTGTACGGCACGAGGTGGAGCAGCACCACCGGGTCCCGAAGCCAGCCGAGGCGGATGAGCGGCGAGAAGGAGCGCCGCGAGGACCACGCGAAGAACACGAGCGAGGCCACGCCGACGGCCAGGCTGACGATGCCGATGGTGAGGGAGGCCGTCATCGGCTGGCCGGCGGCGGCGTCGCCGATGGCCACGCCCAGTTGGTTGAGCGCGAGGATGAGGCCGGACAGGCCGAGCACGATGGCCAGGAACTGCAGCGGGTTGAGCTGGACGCCCTCGGTGGGGCGCACCTGGCGGATGGACTTGAGGCCGACAGGCAGCGAGACGAGCAGGATGATGGGCACGACGATCATGAAGATGGAACGCCACGGCAGGGCGCTGGCCACGGCGCCGCCGACGGTGGGGCCGATGGCCGGCGCCACGGTGATGACCAGCGAACCGACGCCCATGAGGCGGCCGACCTTGGGGCGCGGCGACTGTTCGAGGATGATGTTGATCATGAGCGGCGTGGCGATGCCCGAGCCGACGCCCTGGATGACGCGGGCCAGCAGGATGACGGGGAAGGCGGTGCCGACGATCATGATGAGCGAGCCGAGCACCGCGAGCGTCACGGCCGCCACGAAGACCGACTTCATGGTGAACCGGCGCTTGAGGTAGGAGGAGAGGGGCATGGTCACGCCCACGGCCAGCAGGTAGATCGTGGTGATCCATTGCACGGTGGCGGTGTCGACGTTGAATTCGACCATGAGCGCCGGGAACAGCACCGTCATGACGGTTTCCGTGAGGATGCCGATGAAGGCGAGCGAGCCGACGGCCACGATCGATCCGATCAGGTAGCCGGGGATCCTGTCGTCGTTCGGTGCAGGCGGCACGGCCTGCGATGCCACGGACGTGGCGGTGGATTGCCTTGGATGCGTTCCCACGGTGTGCATGCTCCTTCCGGTCCCATGGCGGCATGGAACCTCGTTCGTACGGGTGTGTGCATGACCGCGGAACAGGGCGTCACGACGGGGACGTGGGCGGCTCGCTTCGGTGCAGGATCTGTCTGATCGCGTCGAGCCGCGGCCCGAGTTCGCGCTCGTACCCGCGGTCGTTGGGACGGTAGTATTCTCGTCCGACAAGTTCGTCCGGCAGATACTGCTGCGGCGCGACCGCCCCGGGGGCGTCGTGCGCGTACTGGTAGCCGGCATGGTTGCCCCAGCTCTTCATGAGCGCGGTGGGCGCGTTGCGAAGATGGAGGGGAACCTGTCCGATGGTACCACTGTCCACGTCGGCCAATGCTTCATTGATAGCGATATAGGACGCGTTCGACTTCGGCGCGGTGGCCACGGCGAGCGCCGCCTCGGACAGGATGATGCGCGCCTCGGGCATGCCGACCAGGGCGACCGCCTGCGCTGCGGCGACGGTGACCTGCAGGACCTGGGGCGCCGCCATGCCGACTTCCTCGGCGGCGGCGATCATGATGCGCCGTGCGATGAAGCGCGGATCCTCCCCTGCCCGCAGCATGCGCGCCAGGTAGTGCACGGTGGCGTCGGGGTCCGAGCCGCGCATGGACTTGATGAAGGCGGAGATGACGTCGTAGTGGTCGTCGCCGTCCTTGTCGTAGCGCACGGTGGCGGCGTCCATGACCTGTGCGACGGTCTCCTGGTCGATCTCGGGTGGTTGCCCGTCCTTGCCCTTGCCTTCGAGGGCACCGGCGGCGGCCTCGAGGATGGTCAGGGACTTGCGTGCGTCACCGCCTGCCATGCGCACGATGTCGTCGACGGCCGCCGGCTGGATGCCGACGGTGTCGCCCAGACCGCGCGGGTCGTGCACGGCGCGGGTGACGACCTCGCGCAGCTGGTCGGGTTCGAGGGAGTCGAGCTTGACGACGACGGAGCGGCTCAGCAGCGGCTTGATGACGGAGAAGCTCGGGTTCTCCGTGGTGGCGGCGATGAAGGTGACGTCGCGGTTCTCCACGCTGGGCAGCAGCGCGTCCTGCTGCGACTTGGAGAAGCGGTGCACCTCGTCGATGAACAGCACGGTCTCGCGGCCTTGGCTGACGAGGCGTTCGTGGGCGCGGGCGAGCACGTCGCGCACGTCCTTGACGCCGCTGGTGACGGCGGAGAGTTCCTCGAACTCGCGGCCCGACTGGCGGGCGACGATGTAGGCGAGGGTGGTCTTGCCGACTCCGGGAGGCCCGAAGAGGATGATGGAGCTGGGTGCGCTCCGCCGACCCTTGGACTGCGGATCGGCCAAGCGGCGCAGGGGCGAGCCGGGCACCATGGCGTGGTCCTGGCCGATGACCTCGTCGAGGGTGACGGGCCGCATGCGCACCGCCAAGGGGCGTACCACCTCGTCCGCGTCGGTGGCGGAGAACAGATCGTCTTGCATGGATTCCACTGTAGTCGGCCGTCCACGCTTTCGCCCGGGTGAGCCGCTGGCGCTACACTGGGGGACCATGAGCGAGGATATGCGGTATGGATCGCTGGGCAGGCTGGCGCCGGCCTGGGGCGACCATATGGAGACTTTGGACGAGGACGAGATCTACGAACGCTTCTTCGAATGGGTGGCGGACACCAGGGGCATCGAGCCCTGGCCGCACCAGGAGGAGGCGATCATGGACCTGCTGGACGGCGACCACGTGATCCTCAACACGCCCACCGGCTCGGGCAAGTCGCTGGTGGCGCTGGGCATGCATTTCGCGGCGCTGTGCACGAGGCGGCGCTCCTACTACACGGCGCCCATCAAGGCGCTGGTGTCGGAGAAGTTCTTCGACCTGGTGGAGGTCTTCGGCCGCGACAACGTGGGCATGATCACCGGCGACTCGCACATCAACCCGGAGGCACCCATCATCTGCTGCACCGCGGAGATCCTGGCCAACCAGGCCCTGCGCGAGGGCACGCATGCGGACATCGGCTGCGTGGCCATGGACGAGTTCCACTACTACGGCGACCCGGAGCGCGGCTGGGCGTGGCAGGTGCCGCTGCTCACGCTCCCCCAGACCCAGTTCCTGCTCATGAGCGCCACCTTGGGCGACGTCACGTCCATCGCGAACCGGCTGGAGGACATGACCGACGCGAAGGTGGACGTGATCGCGGACGCACCGCGCCCCGTACCCCTGACCTACGAGTACACGCTGGACCCGCTGGAGCGCACCGTGGAACTGGCCTTCTCCAAGGGAGAGACACCCATCTACGTGGTGCATTTCTCCCAGGATGCCGCACTGGATACCGCACAGGCGCTGGCGAGCACCGGCGTCTCCACCAAGGAGCAGCGCCAGGCGATCGCGGAGGCGATCAAGGGCACGAAGTTCACCACGGCCTTCGGCAAGATCCTGCAGCGTCTGCTGCGCAACGGCATCGGCATCCACCATGCGGGCATGCTGCCACGCTACCGCCGTCTGGTGGAGCAGCTGGCCCAGCAGGGCCTCCTGCCGGTGATCTGCGGCACGGACACGCTGGGCGTGGGCATCAACGTGCCGATCCATTCGGTGGTGCTCACCCAGCTGACCAAGTTCGACGGCTCGCGCATGCGCCGCCTGCGCGCCCGCGAGTTCCACCAGATCGCGGGCCGCGCGGGCCGCATGGGTTTCGACACGGAGGGCCTGGTAATTGCCGAGGCGCCGGAGTACGAGATCGAGAACGCGCGGGCGGTGGCCAAG
This sequence comes from Bifidobacterium cuniculi, assembly GCF_000741575.1. Classification (GTDB taxonomy): domain Bacteria; phylum Actinomycetota; class Actinomycetes; order Actinomycetales; family Bifidobacteriaceae; genus Bifidobacterium; species Bifidobacterium cuniculi. The sequence continues at coordinate 12,977 of NZ_JGYV01000038.1, read as the reverse complement.
GCCGGCGACGACCCGAAGAAGCTCAGGAAGATCAAGCGCAAGAAGCCGCCGGAGGGCTTCGTCACCTGGAACGAGCAGACCTTCGACAAGCTCATCGACGCGCAGCCGGAGACGCTGGTGCCGCACATGGACGTGACGCATTCCATGGTGCTCAACGAAGTGGCGCAGGGCGGCGACGCACGGGCGCGCATCGACCGACTGATCGATGACTCCGCGCAGACGCCCGAGCAGAAGGACGCGCTGCACACGCGCGCCGACGAGATCTTCCGCACGCTCTTCGACACCGACGTGATCGAGACGGAGGAGAACCCGCGCGGCGGCTTGGACTACTACACGACGCTGGACGTGCCGGAGAACTTCGCGCTCGACCAGCCGCTCTCCCCCTTCCTGCTGGCCGCGCTCGAACTGCTCGACCCCGAATCCGGCACCTACGCCCTGGACGTGATCTCCATGGTGGAGGCCACGCTCGAGGACCCCAAGCAGGTGCTGCGCGCCCAGGAACGCCAGGCGCGCGACGCCGCCATGGCGGACATGAAGGCCGACGGCGTGGAGTACGAGGAGCGCATGGAGCGGCTCCAGGAGATCACCTACCCCAAGCCCCTGGAGGACCTGCTGGACGAAGCCTTCGCCAAGTACCGCCACGACGTGCCGTGGGCGAACGACTACTGGCTGCACCCCAAGAGCGTGGTGCGCGACATGGTGGAGACCGCCTCCGACTTCACCGGCTACATCAGCCGCTACAACATCGCCCGTTCCGAGGGCACGCTGCTGCGGTACCTGTCCGACGCGTACCGCGTGCTGGCGCGCACGGTGCCCGTGGAGAAGCGCGACGACCAGCTGGACGACATCATCTCCTGGCTGCGCGTGGTGGTGCGTTCCATCGACTCGAGCCTCGTGGACGAGTGGGAGCATGCCGGCGAGGCCTCCCCCGAGGGCGCCGCCTCACTGGCCGCACCATCCGCCGGACCCGCCCCGGTGGTGGAGGACCGCCGCGGCCTGACCGTGCTGGTGCGCAACGCCCTGTTCCGCCGCGTGCAGCTCATGGACCTCGATGACCCGAAGACGCTGGGCGAGCTGGACGCCGACTGGCACTACGGCGTGCATGAATGGGAGGATACACTCGACGACTTCTACGAGGCGCACGAGTACGTGAACACGGACATGAAGGCCCGTTCCGGCGAGTACGTGATCATCGATGACTCCCACGAGCGCGACGCGCACACGTGGATCGTGCGCCAGGTGCTCGACGACTCCGACGGCGACCACGACTGGGCCATCACCGGCGTGGTCGACCTCGACGCCACGCAGGAGCAAGGCGAGGTGGTCTTCACCGAGTACCGCGTGGGCCCCACTGTGTGAAGCCCGTTAGATTTTGTTCAGAAAAACGAACAATTTCTAACGGGCAAGCCGCTCAAGCGCCTCCTCCCTGTCCACGTCCAACGGCGGCCAGGTCAGGCTGAAGTTCTTCATCGTGGTGCGCAGCAGCTCGGACACCACGATGCGTGAATACCACCGTTGGTCCGCCGGCACCAGGTACCACGGCGCCCACGAGTTCGAGGTACGCTCGAAGACCTCCTGCCAGGCGGCCATGTAATCGTCCCAGCGGTCGCGGGCGTCCAGGTCGCTCGGGTCGAACTTCCAGTAGCGGGTCGGGTCGTCGAGCCGTTTGAGGAAATGCCGCTTCTGCTCCTCCTTGCTCGAGACGAGGAAGATCTTGAGGATCGCGCAGCCGTCGGCGGCGAGCTTGCGTTCGAATTCGTTGACCTTGCCGAAACGCTCCTCAACCACCTCGCGCGGATAGGTGCCCTGGATCTGCGGCACCACCAGGTCCTCGTAGTGGGAGCGGTCGAAGATGGAGATCCAGCCGTCCGCCGGCAGTTCCTTCTTCACTCGCCACAGGAAGCCGTGCCGCAGCTCCTTGGGGGTCGGCTTGCCGAAGCCGTGGTAATGGATGCCCATCGGGTCGACCTGGCTGAACACATGGCGCACGATGCCGCCCTTGCCGGAGGCATCCATACCCTGCAGCACGATGAGCACCCGATGACGGTCGCCGTGCACCCCGTTGGCATACATGATCCGCTGGTAACGGGCGATCTCCGAGGAACTCAGGCGGATGAACTCCTCCCCCGCCGCCTCGTCGCCCTCGAAGCCGGGGGTGCCGCCCGGGTCGACGGCAACCAGCTCGTCGCCGTGGTGGAACATGAGCTGCTGCTGCGGCGGCAGCGACCACACCGCGCTGAGCAGTTCGCTCGACTTGGCGGCCAGTGCCAGCCGTTCCTTCACCGCTCCCCCGCGGTCCGCCGATTGTGCTTGGTCCGCCGCCTTGCGCATGGTCTTGCGGATCTGCTTGCCGTACTTGTCCTTTGCCATACGGAACATCCTACTGCCTACGGGGAGGCCCCGTGTACACACCATGTGGCGCATGCACGGGGCCTTCGTTGCCGTTCGGGACTACTTGGCGCTCTGGCCGCCCTTGTCCTTGTGGGGCAGGTGCGGGTGGTGATGGTGTTCCGTACCAGGACCGTACTGGTTCGCACGGGGCGCATGGTGCACGATCTGGCTGTCGGGCTGCGTCTCGTCGTAGCCCTGCGCGTAGCGGGTGCGGCGCCAGTTGTGGATGGAGGCGTTCGTGCCGCGGTGGTGCACATGGTAGGTGCGCTGGGTGCCGCCGAGCGGACGCTCCTCGCGGGCGACCGCGATCTGGTTCACGTTGGACGGATCCATGATGGCGATCGGCGCGACGGCCTCGTTCTCCACGGGTGCCATGGTGCGCTTCTGCATGTGTGCGGGCAGCCATTCCGCCAGGCGCGACAGCAGCCAGCAGACGATGAAGTAGATCACCGCGGCCACGACCAGGGTCTGCAGGATGTCGAAGTACATCGAGCCGAGTCGACGCGATTCCTGCAGCAGGTCGGTGTACATGATGATCGAGCCGAGCGCGGTGTCCTTGAGCACCACGACCAGCTGCGTGACCGCGGCCGGCAGCATGGCGTAGATGGCCTGCGGCACTTCCACGTTCATGAGCGACTGGGTGCGCGTCAGGCCGAGCGCCACGGCCGCCTCATGCTGGCCGTTGGGCAGGTTGCCGACGCCCGAACGCACCAGCTCCGCCACGACAGAGCCGTTGTACAGAATCAACGACAGCACGACCGACCAGTAGGAGGGGCTGGGCAGGTTGATGAAGGCGAAGGCGCGCCAGAAGAAGATCATCATGATCAGCACCGGCACGGCGCGGCAGAACTCGATGACCACGCCGCAGATGCCGCGGACGATGACGTTCGGGATGAGGCGTCCGATGCCGAAGACCAGGCCGAAGACGACGGAGCCGATCACCGCGAGCAGGGTCGCGCGCAGCGTTGCATACAGGCCGGGCAGGTAGAAGTCGCTCCAGGCCTCGCCGTCCAGCGCCGGCTTCCACAGTTCCCAGGACAGCTGGTTCTCGCCGTCCGGCGGGTTGTGCAGACGCATGATGATGAGCACCAGGATGATCGCGAAGACGATGCCGGCGACCCAGTTGATGATGCGGATGCGCTTTTGGGCCTTGGGGCCGGGCGCGTCGAAGAGCAACGAGCTTTCATTGGATGCTGCCATGGGTCACCTCCTGACCGCGAGCTTGTTGGACAGGAACGTGGTGAGGATGCCGATCGGGATGATCAGGATCACGTAGCCGAAGGCGAAGATCAGGAAGATCTGGATGATCACGTCCGGGCGGAACTCGATCATCTCGCTCATCAGCGACGACGTTTCCGTGGCGACGGACGCCGCGGCGGCGACCGTGGTGTTCTTGAGCAACGCGATGAGCGTGTTGCCCAGCGGCGCCACGGAGCCGCGGATGGCCTGCGGCATGATGATCAGCGTGGCCGACTGCATGAAGTTCAGGCCCAGCGCGCGCGCCGCCTCGGCCTGTCCGAGCGGCACCGTGTTGATGCCCGAGCGCAATGCCTCGCACACGAAGGCCGCGGTGTACAGGCTCAGGCCCACCACGGCGAGCCAGAAGAAGTTCGTGTCGAAGTTGTCGGAGAACTTGAGCTTGAGCTGGGCGAAGGCGCCGAGCACCATGAAGACCATGATGATGGTCAGCGGCATGTTCTTGAACAGCTCCACGTACCAGGAGGCCACGTGGCGCAGCGAGGAGATCGGCGAGATGCGCATGAGCACCAGGATGATGCCCAGGATCGCCGAGAAGATCAGCGACCAGAAGGTCAGTTCGAGGTTGACCAGGAAGGCCGCGGGGACGTTGTAGGTCTGGAAGAGGGAGAGGAAATCAGACATCGTTCTTGCACCCCTCGTCCGGGACCGGCGGGTTGTACTTCGGGTCCGGCTTGTAGCCGGTGCCCTTGGTGGCGCTCTCGATGGCGCGTTCCCATTCGCCGGTCTTCTCCATGTCCAGGATGGCGGCGTTGATCTTGCAGGCCAGGTCGTTCTCGCCCTTCTTGATGCCCACGCCGTAGTATTCCTGGGTGAACGGGGCGCCCACCACCTTGAGCTTGCCACGCGAGGCGGAGGCCAGGCCGGCGAGGATGATGTCGTCGGTGGTGACGGCGTCCACGATGCCGCTCAGCAGTGCGGTGGCGCATTCGGCGTAGCCGGGCTGCTCCATGAGCTGCACCTCGTTGGCGAACTTCTCCTTGACCACCTTCGCGGAGGTCGAGCCGGTCACGGAGCACAGGCGCTTGCCGTTGAGGTCCTCGGGGCCCGTGATGCCCGTCTCGTCGGCGCGTACCAGGAGGTCCTGGCCGGCCACGAAGTACGGGCCGGCGAAGTCGACTGCCTTCTTGCGTTCGTCGGTGATCGAATACGTGGCCAGGATCATGTCCACGTCGCCGTTCTGCAGCATGGCCTCACGCTGCTTGCTCGGCGCCTCCTTGAACTCGATCTGGCTGTCCGTGTATCCCAGCTTGTTCGCGATGTACCGTGCGACGTCCACGTCGAAGCCCTCGTAGGTGCCGGACTTCTTGAAGCCCAGGCCGGGCTGGTCGAACTTGATGCCGACCTTGATCTTGGGTTCGTTGCTGCCGTCGGTGCCGCATGCGCCGACACCGACCACGCAGGCCGCGGCGCACGCCATGGCGGCGACGGTGCGCAATGCGTGACGGACCTTTCCCTTGATGGCCATCGTCACACTCCTTCCTTCTCGAATCGTTCCATGTCCCTTTCCCTTGCCTCCGGCACTCAGTGCGTGAGGATCTTGGACAGGAAGTCCTTGGCGCGTTCGGTCTGCGGATGCTCGAAGAACTCGTCCGGCGTACCGCGTTCCAGGATCTGACCGTCCGCCATGAAGATGATCTTGTCGGCGGCCTTGCGTGCGAAGCCCATCTCGTGGGTGACGCACAGCATGGTCATGCCGTCTGCGGCGAGGGAGACCATGACGTCGAGCACCTCGTTGACCATTTCCGGGTCGAGTGCCGAGGTCGGCTCGTCGAAGAGCATGACCTTGGGGTGCATGGCGAGGGCGCGGGCGATGGCGACGCGCTGCTGCTGGCCGCCGGAGAGCTGCGAGGGCATCTTGTTGGCCTGCGAGTCGACGCCGACGCGGGCCAAGAGGTCCATGGCCTCGCGTTCGGCCTGCGTCTTGTCCATGTGGCGCACCTTGATGGGTGCCAGCGTGACGTTGTCGAGGATCGTCTTGTTGGCGAAGAGGTTGAAGGACTGGAAGACCATGCCGACCTCCGCACGCAGGCGCGCCAGACCCTTGCCCTCTTCGGGCAGCGGTTGGCCGTCGATGCGGATCACGCCGGAGTCGATGGTCTCCAGGCGGTTGATGGTGCGGCACATGGTGGACTTGCCCGAGCCGGACGGCCCGACGATCACCAGCACCTCGCCCTTCTTGACCTTGAGGTTGATGTCGCGCAGCACATGCAGGTTGCCGAAATGCTTCTCGACGTGCTCGAGCTCGACGAGATAGCGGTCGTCGCCGTCCTGGGCGCGCGTTTGCGTAGTGTTGTCAGTCATAAAGGCTCACTATATGGCCACTATGTAAACAGATGCCAATTCGGGGCGAAATTTTTCCGCTCAGCACATAGAGGCACCACGCCATGCGTCAGGACATGGTATGGAGCCCAAAAACGCGGCGTATTTTCACTCCATAATGCGATGCGACGCGAGGAACTGCACTGCCCCGCCCAGTGCCAGGCCGCGATCGGCACCGGTGAATGGATGCCCCAGGTGCGTGTAGAGGCTGGTGGCGCAGTTGAGCATGGCGGCGGCGTAGTTAGTGGGCACATGCTTGCCGACTATCTGGTCGTCCTCCCCCATGACCAGCAGCGCCGGCCCCTTGAACAGGGCGGTCGTCTCGTAGACGGGCAGCATCTGCGCGATGCGCACCACCTTGCCGTCCACATGGTGCTCGCCGTCCTTGAGCGTGATCTCGGCAGGCACATGGTTCGGGTCGAAGGGCACGCCCAGCAGCTGGCCGCGCAAGGCGTCGTCCTTGAGGGAGGCCGCCGGGGCGAGCATCACGAGCGTATCCACGACGTCCGCGTACAGGCCGGCCACCATGCCGGCGACCAGGCCTCCCTGGGAATGGCCCAGCAGGGAGATGCGCACGTCCTCCCCGTAGGTCTTGCGCACCCACTCGAGCACGGCGATGGCGTCCTCGATCTGGTTGAACACGTCCGACTGCGCGAAGGAGCCCTGGCTCTTGCCGCGACCGTTGAAGTCGAAACGCACCACCATGAAGCCCTCGTCCACCAGGGAACGGGTGAGCTGTGCAAGCAGGTCGGTGTCCTCGTAGCCGAGGTCGCGCATGAAGCCGTGCATGGCGATGACGACTGGAGCACCCATGACGCCTTCCGGATGGTCCACGCGCCCGTGGAGCGTCAGTCCGTCCCGTTCGATCTCGATGTCCTCGCTGATGTGTGCTGCCATGGGTCCGCTGCCTTTCCTGCCGGTGGTTCTGTGGTTATGGTAGGGCGGGTGTGGGGCAGATGGTAGTGGATATGCTCATGGCACAGGGATTAGGTGGCGTGGGGTACGTGAGCATAGACGAACATTGCTGCGAAGTGCATCAAGCAGGCAATGCCAACCGCCGTAAAGGCACATTTTTGTCCTGCTGGTGCTTCCACGGGAAACGTCAGCGTTGGCACCTACGACCGTGTTGGCTCCGATAACGCCGCTTATGTCAGGCTCTCTGCCGGGTGATTATCCCTTTCGAGGGTGCTAGCCGATGCTGGAATGTGGTTTTACTCTTGAATTTCTAGCCCGGTGTTGCCTTCTTCTGATTTTGAATGGTGGAGTCCGAAGGGGTCGGAACTGTTTACTGTGACGGGAATGGTGTATCGTGCTGAATCATGGTGTGCACTGGCACGCAGTTCGTTCATGTGCTTTTCCATGACTCGTGTCGCGTCGGCGAGTACGGAAAATGCGCGAGCGGTGTCGATTTCTTTCATTCTTTTTGCGATGATTTCGATTCCTGGCAGCTTTGCGTCGCTGGTCATTTCGTCCATGATCCTGATCAGTGCTTCGTTGGCTTGATAACGTGCCTCTGTCGCGTGTCGCTTTGCTCGGAAAAATCTCATACCGTCTCTTTCGGAATCGGTAGTGTCGTATGCGCTGGTGTAGGTATTGAGCAGTTGCTCGAGCGCTTTGGTGAGTTCATTTCTGAATGCAGATGTTGCCAGGAATCGGGAGACTGTCACGGAACGTGTCCGAGCATTGTACTCATCTGAGAGGTAACGCGGTATAGTTCGTATGCGTTTCCCCAACGGCAGGGATGGATTATCGAATCCTTCAAGTTCTTCGATTGCGCAACTGTTGATGCCTTCGTTGAGATTGACGCATGGGTCGTCCTCGCGTTGGGTGGCCAAGCGTAGACTTCGAACGGCTTGGGGCAGTAGACCGGTGTAATCGCAGACTTCCTCTTCTTTCATGTTGTTGGCGTCGATTTCGCCGGTGAGGTAGGCGACGCTGGTCTCCAGTACTTCGGCGATTTCGAGCATGGTCTGGTATTTAGGGAAATCCCTTCCCGTGTCGGATAGGTGACACCAGTGGCTGATCATGGCCTGGGTGACGGGCCGTTCGGGATGTCGGGCCGTGAGAGCTTCCGCCAGTGTCCGTTGCGTGTAATCCCTGTTCTTGTAGCACTGCATGAGACGTTCGTCCCAGATCCGTTTGCATTCATTGATATCGACCATGATATCAATTATGCCAAATCTACTAAAAATAACATTGCGACATGCATTTGATGGCATATGCGTTGGCGGGTAGCATCATTGCCACCACTTACGGGACACACGCTCCAAGTATCCAAATGGACGGAAAGGACAAATGCCATGGACGTCACGATCGATAGAATCGCCCGTGTGGCGGCCGTAGGTGCCACCGGCCTGGCCGGTGTGGGATTGCTGGCAAGGATGGTTGATTGGGCGCGTCGTATCCAGCATGGTGTCACCGTCATCGAGGAACCTGTACCACCAGCGCCTACGCCTTTGACGGTTCATGTCGCGCCGCGACACAGCGCGTTGTTCCCCTCACAGGAACGGGCCGGATGGGCGGCGCTGACAGTGTCTCTGGTGGACCAGTGTTCTTTGGTGGATGATCATTACCGGTGTGCTTACGAATTGTTGCTGGCGTCCGACTACGCGCGGAAAACTGAAGGCGAGCAGCGTTCGATAGCCGAGGGCGCAGCCCTGCAGGTGCGTAAGGGAGTGGAGACCGGGGTGGACTGCGTGCTTGACCTGGCAGGAGTGTGCCACCAGGGAATGGATTTGTGCAATCGGTTACGAGAATGCGTGGACTACCTGCCATGTGGCATGTTTTCCCAACTGCACGAGGCACGCAAGGTGTGCAATATCTGCATACACGGCCATCCGGATCCCGGTTTGGTGTACGAGGAACTGCTCGATGCCTTGGACATCTTGAGGGATCTCAGTGCCTATCTGCAGCGCTGTCTACGAGATTCGCCGCTGTCGGCTTCGTGAAACAATACCCCCTTTGTCTGCCTTACGGATGCTGATTGTAAGGAAGGAGAACATGATGGAACGGATGCAATGGATCGCCCAGAGCACCGATGCAAAGACGAAGGTCCGCCTCTACCAGTCCGATAGTGCCGATGTGTTACTGCGGGAATGGCTTGCCGGCCCCGTAGGCTCCGTGCTGGCCAATGCGGTCGGCACCCTCGGCACGAACGGGTCGCAGTCTTCCGGTCCCCTGTTGGTGGCGACGATGAGTCCTTACGGGCAGTACATGCATGACATCGGGCAGTGGCGGTTGCGCCCGGACAAGCAGGGCATGGTCTTACCGTCCTTGGTGGATAGTCAGGGGCGCATCCGCGAACAGGTCCGACTAGAGGAATACCAGAAGGTCCCCCAGTTGACACCAGTCCTGCAGAACCTGATGTTGCAAGCCACTTTGGGGTTGATTCTTGAAGAAGTTAAGGACACTAGGCAGGAGGCAGAGCGGTTGGCTGACGAACTGGTCGAGGACCGGCTCGCGGCCGCGGATGCCGTGTGGAGCCAACTTGCCTCAATCGAAGTGATGGACGAGGGCGAGGATAAACGCCAATGTCTCAACCAAGCATGGAAAGACTCCATCAATGCGCGTCATACTCTACAGCGTTACTTGACAAGGTGCCGTCGGAATCTTCTAGACAGGGGTAACAAGGAGCATGCGCGCATGGCCGTGGATATGACCCGTTGTCTTCAAGCCATTGCCTGTTGCGCGCAGGTTGAGATGGCCACCAACGCGATGCGCGACCAACTGGGACCGCAATACGTCTGCTTGAGCGAATTGGCCCGGTTTGTCACCGACAACCAGCTCGACCAGCGAGACACGTTCCTGCTGATCAACAGCGCTACCCCATGCCGCCAGCGCGTTGCGGGCTTGTGTGATGACCTGTATGCGATGTGCCGGCGTATCGTCGCCCTTGACACCGCCGCCAGCGAACAAGACATCAGCAGCGAACACGGTACGGAGACAGGTCTGCCAGTGTCCTGGGAGTGGGCCGAACGCGCCTTGGAACCTATTGACGCCCAGGATGGAGAGACGCAGAACAAGCATTGCTGGCATTGCAGGTGCGAACTGCCCTCCTGGCAGACCGGTGCGTTATCCGTCTGCGAGGACGCGCAGCGCACTGGCCGTACGATCCTGGACTTTGGGTTAGGCGTCTTGGGGTTTGGCACGGCCTTGATGCTCGGGAAACATCTCCAAGCGGATGACGATGAAGACAACGAGGACAGGGACGTCGAGGAGTGATTCCTCGCACCGTCCGGAAAGGACTTTGACATGAACGACAATCCGTTGTCCTTCTCAATCGCGAGTCTTGACGTGGATGCTGACGCATGGAGTCCTAACTCCATTCAGGCTAGACAGATTAATCACACTTTGGCAGCGTGGGCTGATGCGGTCGAACGGTACGGCACGAGTGAAAGCATGGACGAGATCCATGCGCTGCTGCGTGGCCGTATCCTGCAGTACGCCGACACTGGACCCAAAACAACCACGGACGGCGTGAGCAGCACAATCAACAAGGTGTTCTCCCAGCGTGCCATGCACGCAGCCGATACCGTAGCATGCCTGATGCTATTGGAGGGACCCATCGGGCTACGTCTCAGTGACGTGTACGCCATTACTACCGCAGTGCACCATATGCTTTCCCCGAGGACAACACTCGCATGGGCACTGGAGGCTAACCCCACAGACGACTACCTGCGTGCCCGCCTCATCATCGCACGCGCCCCCACCCCGGAACCCACCACGGCAAACCCGGCAGGCGCTGCACACCCTTGTGGCAGCAAGCGTGACCATCTTGCTTGATGCCGCTTATGTTGGATATGGATGGGGCATTCAGAACGCCCCATCCACTAGTCATTTTCTCGTAGGAGGCCCGCGGCATCACCATCCGCATCAGTCCCCTGAGCACCAGGATGATTACCGGATCGAAGAAGGAGATCCGCACACTCGTCGATATCATCAACGCCCACCGTTGACTGCTCCACGCCCGAATATTGGATTCTCTATCCCAACGGCAAAGCACACTGCCATAAACTGGCAATCGGCAGGGCAACGTTGACGTTGTGTACATACCACAGGAATCGGGGAAGGGATTTCATCATGACTCACCAAGCACATACGCTCCGCATCGTCGTTTCCGCACTGTCGGCAACCTTGCTGGCAACGACTGCCGCCTGCGGCACGTCACAAGGCAATACCGCCGCACCGTCCGTTTCCGAGACCGCGATGCAGATCACCATGTCGGCCGACGACATGCGCACTGCCCTGCACGATGAGACCAACGGCGCCAACCCGCTGGAACTGCTTGAGCCGACCCCGGCAGTGCACACCGTGCACAATCAGTCCGATGCCGAATACGAACCCGGCACCTACCGGCTCATGGTGCAATGCAACTGACTGCCAGGACCATCACCGACTTCGCCCGGCCCACCGGTCGATGTGCCGCTGCGAGCGCAGCACCACGACCTTGTCCGGGTACTGCTTTCGGATGGCGCGCATCATGCTGCACCGCTTGCGTGAGCGTCCCCCGATGAGCAGCCAACGCACGAATTCTCCGTCGAACTTTTCCTCGCACCCCTCCGTCATGTCCGGCCTGGCAACGCCACGGTACTGCCGGTAGCGTTTCCAGGCGCGTGCCAGGCACACGAGGCGCGGCAGGTCGAGGATGACGATCGTATCCGCCAGCTCCAGGCGCTCCGCGAACAGGAAGCGCGTGTACATGCCTTCGATGACCCATGCGTCGTGTTCGTGCAGGAACGCTTCCAGGATGCGTCGCATGTCCTCGTCGTCGCGTTCGCGCCAGCCGGGCAGCCAGTGGAGCCGGTCCAAATGCAGTACCGGCACTCCTTGCCGCTCCCCCAACGTGCGTGCCAGCGTGGATTTGCCGGCGCCGCCGTATCCGAGGATTGCAACACGCATGGTGTTTTCCTCCGTCCACGTTGATTGACCAGCATCGTACTTCAATCTTCGGATGGTACGGCATGCCCGAACCGGTCCAAGTCATCTATGTTTTTCAGTCCGCCAACCAGCGGATCATATCAGGATTCCCGCCATCAGCCAAACGGCTTCCACGTCACCGCAGTGCCGGGAACCTGTCCTCTGATGTCCAGGCCGTTGGCGACATGGCACAGTTGCACTTCAGGATCGTCATAGTCGAAGCCGTATTCCTTGACCGCTTCCGCCCAGGCATCGTCGACGCTTCTGGAGGCAACGAACTCGCTGTACGCGGCATCGACACGTTTCTGATCTTCTTGGTAGGTCTTGGCGGTGTACGACACCGGTACGAGGTTCTTGCGGCGCAGGCAATCGGCAACCCCTACCTCCGGCACTTGATAGAGCGATGGATTGCCGATGGCCGCACGGTACAGTTCGTCGACGACGAGGTTCTCGCTGGACTTGCACGCAATGACGTCGTCCGTCACCTTGTCCCGCACGCCTTCGCCTCGGTCGCCTACGTCGGTCATCCAGCTCGGCCCGTGCACACCGCCTTGGTACATGGTGGTTGTCATCGGCGCGTAGCCTTTGTCCGCCAGGCATTGCTGGAAATTCGACCATGCGAGCTCGTAGTCGGCCTTGGTGACCACACCGTCATTGGCGAGCGCACGTTCGAGGATGTCCCGTTGCCGTTCGGACATGTCAGTGTCGGTGCGGAGCATGTCCTCGATACGCGCCGACAAGGACGTGGCGATCCGCGCTCCTTCTGTCTGGACGGTCGTGGAATCGTCAGTATCCTGTGCCTGTGTATCGCCGCCACTGCTGCCGCATGCCGCCATGCCCGCCAGCAGGCACCCTGCGGTGAGTGCTGCCACCAGTTTTCTTGTTCCCGACGTCATTGTCCGTGCCCTCCCAAAGCAGTTGCCGCCATCGTCGGCGGCACTCCAATTCTGTGCACAAAGTACGGGAAAGCGCAAGTGGCATACACAGATCGTGCAGGACCTTACATCGGACCGAGGGACTTGTCGTTGAGAGATATCAGAATCGGGCATATGGCCAGGTATCCGCTTTCGCAAAAGGGCGGAATTCCGCCC
>NZ_JGYV01000037.1 GCF_000741575.1 Bifidobacterium cuniculi | reverse complement strand
GTACGTACGTACGTACGTACGTACGTACGTACGTACGTACGAGGGCGGGCCGCGCGCGGCCCGCCCTGGATTTTGTTCGAAAAAGTGAACAATTTCTCCCCCGGGCCCTTCGCGACCCGATACCCTCTGCCCATAATCTTCCCTCCGGTTTTGTGGGAGACTCCCACAAAATTGGATGCAAAAATGTGGCAGTCACACACAAAACCGGAAGGAAGTTGTCTGACGACTCCACTTGTACACGCCCACAAACCCCCATGCGCGCGCCTTGTCCGTTCGTACAAGGCAATCCGCTCCCACCACGGTTACGATGGCGTAAGTTCTGCCCAGAGTGACACGTGGAAGGATTTGCCCCAAGGATGCTCACTGAATACACCACTCCCGGACCGGCCGTACCCGTACAGCCCGACGAGACCATCTATGCCATGCTCATGGACCGCCTGGCGCGCTCCGGCGCAGACGACGAACTCGCCGTCAACAAGGAACCCGACGGCACCTGGAGGTCCATCAGCGCCGGCGAGTTCTGCGGACGCGTACGCGCCATCGCCCGCGGCCTGGTGGCCTTCGGCATCGACAAGGGCGACACCGTCGCCCTGTTCTCCGCCACGCGCGTGGAGTTCGGCATGCTGGACTTCGCCATCGCCGCCATCGGCGCGGTGAGCGTGCCGATTTACGACACCGACTCCGCCGCCCAGGCCAAGCGCATCATGAACGACTCCGGCGTCAAGCTGGCCATCGCGGACAACCAGGACCGCTTCGACCGTCTCGACTCCGTATTGGACGACTGCCCCACCCTGGAGCGCATCCTCATGATCGATGCCAACGCGCTGGAGGCACTGGCCGGCATGGGCGTGATGGTCAGCGACGAGGAGCTCGACGAGCGCATCGAGTCCGTGCGCACCGACGACCTGGCCACCATCGTGTACACCTCCGGCTCCACCGGCACGCCGAAGGGCGTGGAACTGACCCACCGCAACTTCATCGCCACCACCAAGGCCGCGCTGGCCTGCATGCCGCAGCTGGTGGAGAAGGAGGCACGATCCCTGCTGTTCCTGCCACTGGCGCACTGCTTCGCCCGCGAGATCCAGTACTTCACCATCGCCTCGGAGCGCGGCGTGGTCGGCTACCTGCCCGACACCAGGACGCTGCCACATGACATGAAGCTCTTCCGCCCCACCCTCCTCTTCGGCGTGCCGCGCGTGTTCGAGAAGGTGTACAACGCGGCATCGCGCAAGGCAGGCACCGGCTTCAAGGGGCGCACCTTCGTCAAGGCGGCCGTCGCCGCCATCGAGTGGTCCAAGATGCAGCAGGCAGGCGAGACGCCCACCGCCAGCCAACGCGCCCACCATGCCATGTATGACGCGGCCGTCTACCGCGTGATCCGCAGCGCCTTCGGCCCCTCCATCCGTTTCCTGGGCTGCGGCGGCGCACCACTGAACCCGGGCCTGGCGCACTTCTTCAACGGCATCGGCATCCCCATGATGCAGGGCTACGGCCTGACCGAGACCTGCGCGCCCTTCACCTACACGCGCGTGGACGACAACGTGATCGGCACCGTCGGCCAACCCACCCCCGGATCCTCGGTGCGCGTGGACGCCAAGGGCGAGCTGCAGGTCAAGGGCGAGAACGTGTTCAAGGGCTACCACCAGCTGCCCGAGCAGACCGCCGAGGCCTTCACCGAGGACGGATGGTTCAGGACGGGCGACCTGGCGAGGATCGACGACGACGGCCACATCACCCTCACCGGCCGCGCGAAGGACATCATCATCACCGCCGGCGGCAAGAACGTCTCCCCCATCCCCATGGAACAGGAACTCGTGCGCTGCCCCATCGTGGAGCACGCCGTGGTCGTGGGCGACAACAAGCCCTTCGTGGGCGCCGTGCTTACCCTGGACCCGGAAGGCCTCAAGCAGTGGCTGCCCACGCAGAAGCTCAGCGAGGACATCACCGTGGCCGAGGCTGCCAAGCTGCCCGAGGTGGCAGCCGAGATCCAGAAGTACGTGGACGACGCCAACGAGATGGTCTCCAGGGCGGAAAGCATCCGCAAGTTCATCGTGCTGCCTGAGGAGTTCTCACAGGAGAACGGGTGCCTGACGCCGTCGATGAAGGTCGTGAGGGCGAAGGTGGTGGAGGTGTTTGGGAATGCAATCGACGATGAGCTATATGCGGGTAAGAGGTAAAACTCATCCGGACCATCCCAGCCGGTCACGATTTATCACAGGCAGTGACCGGTTTAATCATGCCGACTAGACAGGCATTCTTGGCTCTTACATGCTGAAACACGAAGAGCCAAGAATATCTGTCACCCCCAACTGTCTAGGCAATACTGATATGTAGTGTCTTGCCCATCGCTCGCGCGAGTCGATCAAGCGTTCTCATCGAGGGATTCAGCTTGCCACGTTCGATACGGTTGACAGTCGTGCGGTCAACACCGCTGAGCTCCGCCAACTGTTCTTGAGACAACCGCGCCTCTTCACGGGCACGAAAAAGCGCAACCGCAGCCTCCAGTCCGTGCGTACGCTCCAGCAGCCCCAGTTACCGGACGACAACGGCGGTTTCCGTTTCCAGGCCAACGCCACTGCCATAGTCGTGCTCCAACCCTCGGTCACCGTGGCCGGCTCCAACGCAACCGTCGCCCCTACCCTCCTCGTCTATGACAAGGACACCATCCAGCTACAGCGCACGCTGACGCCCCAGGGTGATCTCGCCCGTCTTCTCGCCAACCGCGCCGCTTTCTTCCTCACGTCCTTCGCCATCGATCCCTCGCTCACCGCGACGAACGATCGTTGAAAGCCGCACCAAGCAACAACAGGAAGGGGTGCCGTCCGGCGACTGCCGGACGGCACCCCTCATGGTGCGCATCACTGCATCATTATTGGATCATTGAATCAGCCATCTCCAAGGCTCACCGCACCACGCACCGCTCACCTCAGAACGGCACGCCGCACCGGAAGATGACGTTGGCATACGGCGTCGTCTCGCCCGTGCGTATCACGAACTTCACGCCGTGTTCCAGGCTCTTGAAGCCGCCTTTGCCGTCGTGCGGCACGTAGAAGAGCGGCACGTCGGGGAACCGCCCATGCACCCACGTCTCCGGCTCCTGCCCCTTGGCCTCCTTGGCCATGATCCCCTGTTCGAGGACCAGGACTGGTGCCAGCACGTCGAGCACTTGCGTGAAGCGCAGCACGCCGTAGTCGAGCGCCAGGTCGATCACCTGGACTCCCTCGGGCACCGGCAGTCCCGCGTCCGAGACCACGAAGCGGTCCTTGTGGCGCAGGTCCGCGAGCGCGGCGGCGAGCTGCCGGTTGATGATTCCGCTGGTCAGCATGATGACCCCCTTGCCGCCGGTGACGGCGCCGCGGCAAGGGCGGCGCCGTCCCGGCCGTTGCCTACTGGAATTCCTTGACGTTGTCCGCCGTGACGGTTTCCACTTCGATGGACTGTGTCTGTTCGACCACCTCGCCCTTGATGGCCTTGACGGCCGCTTCCACCGCCTTCTGCCCGAGCAGCCTGGGCTGCTGGGCGATGGTGCCGACCATCTGCCCGTCCGCGACTGCCTTGAGGCCGTCCGCGGTGCCGTCGAAGCCGAACACGGTGACGCCGTTGCCGGCGCCGTTGCCCAGTGCCTGCACGGCACCGAGTCCCATCTCGTCGTTCTCGGCGTAGATGCCGACCACGTTCGGGTTGGACTGCATGAGGTTGGTGGTCACGTCCAACGCTTCGGCGCGGTCGAAGTTCGCGGTCTGTTCGGCGGCGATCCGGATGCCGGAGTGCTTGGCGATCTCGTCCTTGAAACCCTGTCCGCGATCACGCGTGGAGGCGGCGCCCGGCGTGCCTTCGAGGATGAGGATGTCGCCCTGGTCGCCAATGGCCTTGGCGAGTTCCTCGGCTGCCTGCTTGCCGCCGGCCACGTTGTCGGAGGCGATGTGCGAGGTGACGTCGACGCCGGTGACGGCGCGGTCGACGCTGATCACCGGCAGGTTGGACGGCATGAGGGTCTGCACTGCCGGCGCGGCGGCGTCGGAGTCGACGGGGTTGATGATGACGGCCTTCGCCCCTTGCGAGACGGCGTTCTGTGCCTGGTTCTGCTGGGTGGCGGAGTCGTTCTGGGCGTCGGAGACGACGAGGTCGACGCCCTGCTTGGTCGCTTCTTCCTGTGCGCCGTCGCGCAGGTCGACGAAGAAGGGGTTGTTGAGCGTGGAGACCAGCAGCACGACCTTGTCGGCGCTGCTGCTGGACTGGGTGCCGCCGCCGCAGGCGGTCGCCCCCACCATCAGCCCTCCCGCGCACAGGAAGGCCATGCCGATGCGGATGATTTTCTTCATGGAAGAGAACACGATCCTCTCCTTTCTTTTCGGTCTGTTCTTTCGGTCCATGACTGTCAGTGCGTGTCCTCCTTGCGCCGCAGCGTGTCGACGCTGACGGCCGCGGCGATGACCAGGCCGATGACGACCTGCTGCCAGAAGGAGGAGACGTTGAGGATGTTGAGACCGTTGCGGATGACGGCGAGCAGGATGGCGCCGACGAAGGTGCCCCACACGCGTCCCTTGCCGCCGGCCAGGGAGGCGCCGCCGATGACGACGGCGGCGATGGCGTCCATTTCGTAGCCGTCCGCGGCCTGCGGCTGTGCGGAGTGCAGGCGTCCGGCGATGACGAGGCCGGCGACCGCGGCGAAGATGCCGGAGAGCACGAACACTCGGATCTGCGTGCGGTGCACGGAGATGCCGGACAGCCGGGCGGCCTCCATGTTGCCGCCCACCGCGTACATGGCCCGCCCTGCAGTGGTCAGGTTGAGGATGACCGCGGCGAGGACGCCCATGACGACCATCGTGAGGATCGGCACAGGCATGCCGCCGATCGTGCCGCCGAAGAAGTTGACGGCCGCGGAGGTAGCGATCGGCCGGCCGTCGGAGATGACGAGGGTCAGGCCGCGTGCCACGGACATCATGGCCAGGGTGGCGATGAAGGACGGCAGGCGCATCCAGGCGTTGAGCATGCCGGAGATCGCGCCGAATACGGCGCCGACGGCCACGCACACCACCAGCGTGAGCGCCGGCGGGAAGCCCATGGAGGCGCCCGTGTAGGCGGCCAGCATGCTGGAGAGCGCCGCCACCGCGCCCACGGACAGGTCGATGCCGGCTTCGATGATCACGAAGGTCTCGCCGAAGGCGAGGATGGCGGTGGTGGCCGCCTGGATGCCCACGTTGAGCAGGTTGGCGCCGGTGAGGAACGCCGGTGCCCCGATCGCGAGGATGATGCACAGGAGCACCAGGCCGATCAATGCGCCGTTGCGTGCCACGAATGTCTTGACCTTGTCCATGTCGTTGACTTCCCTTCCTTGCTGTTTTCCATGTGGGACACGGCGAGTGCCATGACCTGCTCCTGCGTGGCGTCGGCGGCGGGCATCTGCCCGCTGACGCGCCCGTTGCTCATCACGACGATCCGGTCGGCCATGCCGAGCACCTCGGGCAGGTCCGAGGACGCCATGAGCACGGCCCCGCCGCTCGCGGTGACGGCGTTGACCAGTTCGTAGATCTCCACGCGTGCGCCGACGTCGACGCCGCGCGTCGGCTCGTCGAGCAGCAGCACTTTCACGTCGGCCATCGACCATTTGCCGAAGACGACTTTCTGCTGGTTGCCGCCGGACAGCGAGCCGGCGGACTGTTTGATGTCCGCCATGCGGATGCGCAGCCTGCCCGCCGTGCGCGTCGCGCGGCGTCGCTGGCCGCGCCGGTCGACGAAGCCGAGGGTCGCGGTGGGCACCATGGTGGCCAGCCCGAGGTTCTCGGCGACGGAGGCGTCGAGGATCAGCCCTTCGTCGCGCCGGTTCTCCGGTACCAAGCCCAGTCCCGCGTCGATGGATGCGGCGATGTTGCGCCTGGGCAGTTTGCGGCCGCACACCGTGACGCTGCCGTAGTCGTAGCCGTCGGCGCCGACGATGGCGCGCAGCGTCTCGGTGCGGCCGGCGCCGACGAGGCCGGCGAGTCCGACGACCTCGCCGGCGTGCACCTCCAAGGAGACGTCGGTCAGGCTGCCCTTCGTGGTCAGGTGGCTGACCTTGAGCAGCGTTTCTCCGGGTTCCTGTGCCTCGCGCGGGTATTGGTCGTCGATGTCGCGGCCGACCATGAGCCGCACGAGCGTGTCTTCGGGCGCCTGGGCGTCGATGGTGGCGACGACCTGGCCGTCGCGCAGGACGGTGACGACGTCGCCGACGCGGGCGACCTCGTCGAGGTGGTGGGAGATGAACACCATGCCGATGCCCTTGGCCTTCAGGTCGTCCATGATGGAGAAGAGCCGTTCGCATTCCCTGCTGGTCAGGGAGGCGGTCGGTTCGTCGAGGATGAGGATGGACGAGTTGCGCATGAGGGCCTTGGCGATCATGACCATCTGCTGGCGGGCCGCGCCCAGTTCGCGCATGGGGCGGGTGACGTCCTCGTCGAGGCCGATGACCTGCAGCGCGCGGCGTGCCCGGCGTTTCATGGTGCGCCTGCTGACGAAGCCGGCCGTGCTGGGCAGTTCGCCCAGGAAGAGGTTCTCCATGACGGACAGTTCGGGCACGATGTTGAGTTCCTGGTGGATGACGGCGATGCCGTGCCGGTGCGCCGCATCGATGTTCGGCAGCGTGACGCGCTTGCCGTCGATCTCGACGTGCCCCTCGTCCGGCTGGTAGATGCCGCTCATCATCTTGATGACGGTGGATTTGCCGGCCCCGTTCTCGCCGAGCAGGACATGCACCTTGCCCGGCTCGACGGTGACGGACACACGGTCGACCACCTTGGCGGGGCCGAATGTCTTCGACGCCCCGACCAGTGACAATCGGGTCATGGTTCCTTCGCCTCCTCTGATGGCCGGCACCCTCGCCGGCCATGCCATGCCTCCCGTGGCATGCCCAGAGCTTGTTGTCCGCGAACGTGCCCCTCCCCAGTCATGGGGGCGACGCCGCGATGAAATGAAAACCGTATTCGTTTTTCCGAACTTGTGCCGTCCGCACGCCACCTCGCGTGCTCAAACGTTTTAACAAGAACGTGATTTCATTCTAACGAAGGAACCCAGAAAGACCAAAGTATTGCCCGGGGCGATACCCTTGAGCGTTTTGCGCTGCGGTGCCGAGCGAATCCCGTGAGAAATTGTTCGTTTGCTAAGCGCCCCTGTGTGTTTCTGTGTTAAAGCGGGCACCAGGTCGGGTACTTTCCCCGAATTAAAGCGGGCACCCGCACGGGGTCGAATCCTGACTTAAAGCGGGCACCGGGTCGAAGAACAAAGTAGTTCTTCGACC
>NZ_JGYV01000036.1 GCF_000741575.1 Bifidobacterium cuniculi | reverse complement strand
TGTTGCCGGAACGGGTACAGGACGATAGAGACGACTGAATAAATTCGATGTTTGCACATACCCGCTGTGTGTAGAAGCGCTTGTTCTGAAACCCCACGTACGCGAAACTGTGCACAAGGCACGATGATCGTGGCCCGCAGCGGCGCAGCGAAGCACCGTCGCAGACGGAAGAAGGAGCAATCCCATGAGCAGGAACATGTCACTATGGAAGAAGGTCGGTGCCGTTGGCTTGGCCCTCGGCGTTGCTTTCTCCACCGCCAACATCGCCTACGCATCCGCGACGGCAACCTACATCCCCTACAGCAGCGGCTCAATCGAAGGCGGATACTTCCGCGGCAGCCGTACCGTCACCTACACTTCCTCAGCCATCAGCATGTACTCCGTCAACCAAGCCTCCTACTGCGAGGCCAAACAAAGCGGCAACATCAACTATGACTACATGAAGGTCGGCCAAGGCAAATCCTGTAGCGCATCGCAAACAGGCACAGCAACCACTGCAGGTGACTACGCAAAATATATCGTCGGCTAGAAAGCCGCCAGTTCCGACAAAGGCTCCCATCGCTTTTGCCCATATCCTGACTATACCGCAGCAGGACCAAAAGTGGAAGGGGAGGCAGTCATTCCTCCCCTTCCACTTTCATTTATCCCGCAAGGAAGCAAACCATCATCATGCCCATTACGATTGCATCAAAAAGGCAACACCATACAAAAGCCGTCCTCGCATCAGTTATGCTCATTCTTCTTGCACCCCTGGCGGCTTGTGGGGATACGCAGCAGGAAGCGGCCATTGATCCGGGCAGCCAGCCGTCGGCAACCGCGATCAAGATCGCCGCATCCATCCCCGAACGCATTGAATACCTGCTAAGCATCGACGACAACGCCACCTACCCCATGTCAGAAGCCCAGAAGGAGATCCTGCGCAGGGCAG
Organism: Bifidobacterium cuniculi; assembly: GCF_000741575.1. GTDB lineage: Bacteria > Actinomycetota > Actinomycetes > Actinomycetales > Bifidobacteriaceae > Bifidobacterium > Bifidobacterium cuniculi. The sequence goes on along the minus strand of NZ_JGYV01000036.1, from coordinate 2,746 downwards.
TGGAAAACGGAGGCACCATCTCCAAGGCCGACTACGACCGCGCCTGGAGCAACTACCAACAATGCATGGTGAACAAAGGATACACCACACCACAAGTACCCGTATATGAAAACGGCCTACGCAGTGCTCACATGTATCCCATTGATACAGGACGCACCGAGGCGGAGATGGACAAACTCGCCCACGACGACAGCCAATGCCGCTCCCAGGAGTATCTCATCGTGGATGAATCCTACCGGGATGCCATCGGCAATCCTGACTTATATGCAGAGCAGTCCGTGGCCATCACCGATTGCCTACGCCGTGAGAAGCTCGTGCCTGCCAGCTACACGGCTCGTCAGTTCGAGGAGGAGCAGGCCGCCTACCGTGAGGTCTCCGCCAGGAACTTCACCACGGATCGCTACGACGAAACAGGCGAAGCAGCCAGCAAATTCAGCTTCGACATCCACGATCCCAAATCAGTCACCTGTTTTGTCAGCAATGGCAATGACACAGGGCAACTTGGAGAACAGTTCACCGGCTGGCAACCATTCAAATAACCGCTTCTGCAACATTCAAACATTCCACGCCATGACAATTCGTCACGGCACGCAAAGGACACCCATGAAAACACTCGCAGCCATCCTATCCGTACTTGCCTTGACAGTTCCTATCACCCTGTCCACAACGGCCTCTTCTCATGTGACTGAGCCAGTTCAAGTCGCGTTCATTCAATGCCCGACCTGGCTCTCATGGCTCTGCAACCCCATTCCCAAATAAGTACATAAGTACGCATCAGCTTTATCCGGCATTCCACACAGGAGGGGGTGCGGACAGTAACTTGGATTTTGGTTAGGCCGTGGTCAGTTGGGCACGGCGTTGCATCGGTGTGAGCCAGCCCAGGGACTGTTTGGGACGCTTGTGGTTGTAGAAGTCGATGTAGTCACGCACCGCCTGGGCGAACTCGGGGAACGTCACGCCCGTCCAGTCGCGGTGGTGGAACATCTCGTTCTTCAAGCGCCCGAAGAACCCCTCGGCAGCCGCGTTGTCGGGCGAACAGCCCTTGGCGCTCATCGACCGGGTGAACCCGTGCCGGGCCATGGCCTCCTTGTACTCCCGCGCGGAGTACTGGCAGCCACGGTCGGTGTGCACGATCGGCCTCTGGCCCTCCTGCAGGGTCGAAGCGGCCCGTTCGAGCATGCCGGCCACCATCGCGGTGGTGGGACGCAACGCCAGGGTCCAGGAGACCACGACCCCGTCAGCGCAGTCCACGATGGGACTCAGGTAGCACTTGTAGCCGTCCATCGTGAACTGGGTGACGTCCGTCACCCACACCATCCCGGGTGCCGGCGCGTGGAAGTCGCGGGCCACGAGATTGGCGGGCGCGTCGTCCGGGTCGCCCTTGAACGACGAGTAATGCCGGCCCTTGCGCACGTAGCGGGGTACGAGGTCCTCCTCGCGCAGGACCTGGCGCACGAATTTCCCCCAGACCGTGACCCCCTGCCCGGCCAGCTCGTGATGGATGCGCCGATACCCGTAGATACGCGAGAACCGCCGGGCGGTATCGACGATCAGGGCACGCAGCCGCCGCTCGCGTTCGGCCTTGGCCCCACGCGCCGACACGGCCTTGCGCGAGTGGTGCCGGTAATAGGTCGAGCGGCTCAGGCCGGCCTGCTCGAGCAGGGCCTTGAACGGCCACCTACCCTTCAGGTTCGCCACGGCGACGGCCTTGGCATGGTTGGCCACGTCCCGGCCCAGGTCGGCCGGGACGGGGTGTTTTAAAAGCTTCTCGATCTCGACCATCAGGTCCATGCGCATGTGCATGGCCTGGTTCTCGGCTTCCAGGGCCTCGATGCGGGCGTTCAGGCACGCGACCCGGTCGTCCAGGTCATGGCGTTGCGGGGGAATCATCGGTGTCCTCCTCCAGTTCTGGCGTCGACGCCAAGCATACACGGCCGATTCGCTACGGCCGATCATCCGGGCGGCCTGCGCACAGCTGGCGCCCGACTCCCACAGATGACGGGCCGCGCGCACCTCGCCGGGCGTGAGCCGCGCACCGGGCCTGTGCGCCGGGGGCAGGCCGCGCCGTGTGCGTTCCTGACGCGCCCACCTGGCCAGCGTGCCCTCGCACGGCGCCCTGAACCCCTCTGATGCCAGGCGTTCCCTGACCCGGGGAGTACTCAGCCCCTCATCGAGAATCAACACGAGCGCCCTGCTGTGTACCTCATCAAGGTAAGTCATACGGACTCCATTCCGACACCCAGACAGTGTCTAACTTTCAATCCGCACCCTACATCCGGTATGACTGACCCATCGATATACCTCCGCGCATCTTTTTCGTGCCGCCATTTTATATATCCTATAAAATAGCGTAGTGAAAACGGCGGAATGTCGCCAACTCACTGTGACGCATCAGAACGTCTCCCGACCGGCTATTTGATAGTGGGTAGCAAATGGCATATGGCGGCATGACGGCTCGTACGTGCCGCAACCAACCGAATGATGACAGGACCTTGCGGCGAGACGTGCCGCGTTCAGCTTCGACTTCAGCGAGTCACGATGTGCACCTACGCGGTCGGCAACAACGACAACCTGCGCGCCGGCGAGCTGGAAGCTTGGAAGTCGCTGGAGTGGAGCGAACGGAGCAAATCGACTTGTTGCCGGAACGGGTACAGGACGATAGAGACGACTGAATAAATTCGATGTTTGCACATACCCGCTGTGTGTAGAAGCGCTTGTTCTGAAACCCCACGTACGCGAAACTGTG
>NZ_JGYV01000035.1 GCF_000741575.1 Bifidobacterium cuniculi | reverse complement strand
CGGCTTGAAGAACCTTGGTTCTTCAAGCCGGTGCCCGCTTTAAGTGGCGATTCGCCGCCGACCGGGTGCCCGCTTTAATTCCGGGAAACACCCCGACCCGGTGCCCGCTTTAACACAGGAGGACCCGATTTCTTACGGGGCGAACCCATCGCGAGGGGAAGCCGCCTACATTGGAAGCATTGACATACATCTGCTCCAAGGAGGCAAAACATGAAGGTATTCGTAGCGGGCGCAAGCGGACGCGTGGGCCGGGAGCTGGTGCGCGACCTGGTGGCGGCGGGCCACGAGGTGACGGCCGCGTCCCGTCACCCCAAGGAGATCGAGGGCGCCACTGCGGCGGAACTCGACCTGCACGCCGACCTGTCCGGACTGGCGGCGGCGCTGGAAGGCATGGACGCCGTGTACTTCGTGGCGGGATCGCGCGGCAAGGACCTGCTGCAGACGGACCTGTTCGGCGCAGTCAAGCTCATGCAGGCCGCCGAGGAGGCCCATGCGCGCCGGTTCGTGCTGCTCAGCTCGATCTACGCGGACGAGCCGCAGCGCTGGAACGATCCGGCACTGGCGTCGATCACCGACTACAACATCGCGAAGTTCTTCGCCGACCAGTGGCTCATGGACAACACGGACCTCGACTGGACGATCGTCCAGCCCGGCACCCTCGTCGAGGCGGACGAGGGCAGCGGCCTGGTGGAGCTCAACCCGTCCAGGTCGAAGCCGAACGCCATCCCCAACGTGGCCGCGGTGCTGGCGGGCGTGCTGGAGCGGCCCAACACCTACCGGCGCATCGTCATGATGGCCGACGGCGACACGCCGATCGACGAGGCGCTGGACGCCGTCGGCGGCGTCGACGCCTGAGCCGCGTTTTTGTCAAGGCTTTTGATACACTAGAGGATTGTTGTGTTTCCCTACGGGGTCCTTCAAAGCGCTTTCCCACTCGCCATAAGGACTTTCAGGGAGCCCACGGTAATGAGACCGGAACGCGGAAGCACGCTGACCACGTCTTCTGGGCAACGGTCCGGAACACAATACGAGAAAAGGTATATCGTGAAGACTTTCACACCGAAGCCAGCTGACCTGACTCATGACTGGTACATCGTCGACGCCACCGACGTCGTGCTTGGCCGCCTCGCAGCCCAGGTCGCGAACCTGCTGCGTGGCAAGAACAAGCCGTCCTTCGCGCCGCACGCTGATTCCGGCAACTACGTCATCGTGATCAACGCTGACAAGATTGCCCTCACCGGCGACAAGATGGACAAGGAACTCTACTCCCACTCCGGTCGTCCCGGTGGCCTGCGTCGCGACAGCTACGCCGAGCTGCTGAAGAACAAGCCGGAGCGCATCATCATGCATGCCGTCAAGGGCATGCTGCCGAAGAACAAGCTCGCCAAGGTCCAGCTGACCCGCCTGCGCGTCTTCGCCGGCGAGGAGCATCCGCACGTCGGCCAGCAGCCGCAGGCGTACGAGATCCACCAGGTCTCGCAGCAGGCCAAGTGAACCGAAGGAGATAGAGAACAATGGCAGAGAATACCAACAACTCCCCGGTTCAGGAAACCGAGGCCGAGAACACCGTGGCCTTCACCACGGAGACCAACTCCGGTGCCGGCACCGGCACCTCCACCATCGCCCCGGGCTACGGCACCGGCCGTCGCAAGGAAGCGGTCGCCCGCGTCCGCCTCGTTCCGGGCACCGGCCAGTGGAAGATCAACGGCCGCACCCTGGAGGAGTACTTCCCGTCCAAGCTGCTGCAGCGTGAGGTGAACTCGCCGATCGTCCTGCTCAAGCTCGAGGGCAAGTTCGACGCGATCGTCCTCGTCGACGGTGGCGGCACCACCGGCCAGGCCGGCGCCGTGCGCCTCGGCGTGGCCCGTGCGCTCAACGCCATCGACCGCGATGCCAACCGCGCCGCCCTGAAGAAGGCTGGCTTCCTGACCCGCGACGCCCGCGTCGTGGAGCGCAAGAAGGCCGGTCTGCACAAGGCACGCCGCGCACCGCAGTTCTCCAAGCGTTAGTCTGTGGACCTGCGAAGGCCCCTCGCCCGCAAGGGCGAGGGGCCTTCTGGTATTGTCGTCAGAAGTTTTTGTTCATTTTTTCGAACAAAATATAGGACGGGCCGCGAAGCGGCCTCGCGTCCTGGATTTTGTTCGAAAAAATGAACAAAAACTTCCCGGGGAGGGGCGCTCAGTCCTCCGGTCGCTGCTCCTGCAGCAGGATGTTGATGCTCAAGGCGGGCACCGTCCATACGTTGGGGGCCTGGTCGTCCAGGTACGCCGGTTCGGCATAGGATTCGGGACGCACCACGGGCACGGAGGGACAGGCGGCGGGGGAGACGTTGGCGCGGATCGCGGTGTCCAGCCGGTCGGGCATCTCCACGGGGCCGGCGTGCTCGGTCGGCGGGCGGTCGGGTTCGACGGGCCAACGGCTGTGCCGGCCGCCGTGCAGATCCTGGCCGGGCAGCGGCAGGTCGTGCGCGTGCGCGCCGTCCTGCGCGGCGTGTGCACGGCTTTCGCGCACCAGCTGCTCGGCGGCGCCGAGCGTGGTCACGGCGGGGAACACCGGTGCCTGGTCGGGATCGTAGGACGGCGGCGAGGTCTGCGGCCACAGGGAGGGCTCGGGGCCGAACTCCACCCGTTCGATGGCCGTGCCTGGGCTCGGCCGCTCGCCCTGGCTTTCCGTGGAACTCCACAGCAGGTGCCATTGCGCGTCGGCGGGCAGGTGGAAGCGCCGGTCGTCGCTGCCGCCGTTGACCACGATGAGCACGTCCTGCTCGTCGTTGCCGCGCAGCCGCATCGTGAAGGCGCGCCGGGACAGGTCGAACCAGTCGCGCTCGATCGGCGTCGTGCCGTCGGGCAGCTGCCACTGCACGCGGCTGGACTGCTTGAGCAGGCCCAGCTGGCTCAGCCGCGTGAAGAAGCCCTCGTGGTTGTAGATGTCCAGCGACTTGCGCACCGCGATGAGCCGGGACACCGACTCCATGCGCCGGAACTGCGGCGTCTTGCTTTCGTCGATGAGCCAGTCCCAGCCCAGCCACGTCAGCTCGTTGTCCTGGCAGTACGCGTTGTTGTTGCCGTACTGCGTGTTGCCGAACTCGTCGCCGGCGAGCAACATCGGCGTGCCCAGCGACAGCAGCAGCGTGCCCAGCAGGTCCATGCACACCCGTTCGCGCATCTGCGCGACCAGCGGGTCGTCGGTGGGCCCCTCCACGCCGAAGTTCGCGGAGTTGTTGTTCGTCGAGCCGTCGCGGTTCTGCTCGCCGTTGAGCTCGTTGTGCTTGTGTGCGTACTGGGTGAGGTCATTGAGGGTGAAGCCGTCGTGGCAGGTGATGTAGTTGACGGAGTTCGTGGCGCCGCGGCCCGGGTCGGTGGCGAAGAGGTCCGCCGATCCGCACAGCCGCGTGGCCATCTCCTGCATGCCGACCTGCGGATGGCTCGGGTCGGCGGTCTGGGAGACCCAGAAGCGGCGTGTGGCGTCACGGAAACGGTCGTTCCACTCGGCGAAGGGGGAGAGGAACTGGCCGGTGCGCCACCCCTGCGGGCCGACGTCCCAGGGTTCCATGATCAGCTTGAGGTTGCCGAGCATCGGGTCGCTGCGCAGCGCGTACAGGAAGGGGTGGTAGGGCGTGAAGTCGCCGTTGAGGCGCGCCAGGGAGACGCCCAGGTCGAAGCGGAAGCCGTCGATGCCGATGCGCTTGGCCCAGTAGCTCAGTGCGTCCACGGCGAAGGTGATGTTGTGCGTCTCGGTGAAGTCGATGGTGTTGCCGCAGCCGGTGGTGTCCTCGAGCCTGCCCGCGTCGCCCGCCGGGTGGCGGTAGAAGGACACGTTGTCCAGGCCGCGCCAGCACATGCTCGGACCTTCGTTGCCGCCTTCGCAGGTGTGGTTGAACACCACGTCCATGATCACCTCGAAGCCGGCGTCGTGCAGGGCACGCACCATCTCGATCACCTCGCGGCGCACTGCCTGCGCGCCGCCGCGGCGTGCCGTCTCGGTCGCGTAGGAGGGTTCCGGGGCGAAGAAGCCGAGGGTGGAGTAGCCCCAGTAATTCGTCTTGCCGTGCTCCTGGAGGAAGACCTCGGGCTGCTTGGCCATGATCGGCAGCAGCTCGATCGAGGTGACGCCCAGGCCCTGCAGGTAGCTCAGGGTGATGGGGTCCGCGAGCCCCGCGTAGGTGCCGCGCTTCTCCTCGGGCAGCCACGTCGCGTTGGCGGTGAAGCCCTTGACGTGCAGCTCGTAGATCACCGTCTTGCTCCACGGCACGTGCGGGTGGGAGGGGTCAGCGTCGTGCTTGGTCGCGTCGCGGTCGTCGATGGCCACGCTCATGGGCATCTTGCCCACGGAATCGAGCGTGCTCATGCTGCCCCAGGCGTCGCCGCGCACCAGGCCATCCTCGATGGCGCACTCGTAGGCGAAGGGCGCCGGGTCGAGGGCCATGGCCCCCTCGATGCCCTTGCCGTAGGGGTCGAGCAGGAACTTGTAGGGGTTGAAGCGCAGGCCGTGTTCCGGGTCCCACGCGCCGTCCGCGCGGTAGCCGTAGTGCATGCCCGTCCACGCCTTGGGCAGGTGCAGGTACCACAGGCCGTAGCGGGGGCCGTCCATGCGGAACAGGGTCTCGCGCATGCGCATGCCCTTGAGCATACGTGTGCAGATGGGGTAGCGGCGCATCTGCTCGATCAGGGAGTATTCCGCGCTGTCGGGCAGGCGCACCGCCTCGTTGAAGAACTTGCTGGGCGCTTCGAGCGGCTCCAGGACGCTGAACCACAGCTGCTCGGCCGTCTCGGAGCGCGCCACGACGTCGGCGCCGCCGTCTGCGGTGAAGAACAGGCCGGGCCGGGTCGCGTATCGGTGGAGTTGTGGCAGTTGCATGCCCAATATTGTAGGGGTGCGGATGCGTCCTGCCAAGGGTCGTCCCACCATGGAGGGTTCTATCCCCGCAAGGTTTCCAAATGGCGGCCAACGATGGCAAGGGCGGCGCCGTGTGCGTCCTGGTATGGCTCGCCGACGCCGCGCAGCACGCGCGGGGTGTCGGCGCGCGTGCCGCCTGCCGTGCCGCCGGCGGGCAGTCGCCCGGCAGGGTCGAGCCGCGCGATCTCGTCATCGTCCAGGTACTCGGCGATGGGACCGCAGACCACCACGTCGGTCGGCAGGACGGCGCGGATGTTGGCGACGGCGTGCGCCATGGAGTCGCACCATGCGCGCATGCGTGCGCGGTGGTGCGTCTCGCCCTGTTCGAGGACGCTGAAGAAGCCGGCCAGCGACTCGCCGTCCTCCGCCAGGCAGGCGGTGGAGCAGTAGGCGTTGAGGCAGCCGCGGGCGCCGCATTCGCACCGTGGGCCCGCCGGGTCGAGGCACATGTGCTCGACGGCGGCAGTGTGCGGACGGCCGGCGCGCACGGCGGCACTGCCGACGTGGTTGCCCAGGAAGAGGCAGACGAGGTCGTCGGGCCGCTGCCGGGCCCAGCATTCGGCGAGCGCGTACGCGCAGTAGCGTTCGGTGTCGGTGACGGGCAGGCCGGTGAGCGTGGCGCAGTGGGCGCCGATCTGCGCATAGTCGAGGCTGGAGGAGGTGTTGATGTGCGCCGGGGGTGCCAGGCCGACGCCCAGGAGGCGCAGGCCGCGGCGTGTGGCGGCCTGCGCGGCCTCGGCGACGGCATGTGCGACGCGTTGGTAGAAGATGGGGTCGGTGCGCGCGGCGATGGTGACGTGCCGTTCGTCGATGACGGCGCCCGTCAGGTCGACGGTCAGGCAGACGATCTCGGTGGAGCGGATGGTCACGCCGATGGCGGCGTGGCGGCGCGTGTCGGGCTGCCAGGTGACGGCGGGTCGGCCTCCGGTGGAGGCACGCACGCCGGCGCGCATGAGCGTGCCCTCGGCCTCGAGGGCGCGCAGGTGGGCGGTGACGGTGGGCAGGCTCAGGGACAGGCGTGCGGCGATATCCTGCCGGGTGAGCGGACCTGACTCGTAGAGCAGGGTGATGATGGCAGTGCGGGTATCCTGGTGGCCGCCGTTGGTCGCGGGAATGCTCATGGGCAGTATTGTAAGGCTTGAGGGGACTTTTGGAAAACCGTTTTATGGAAGTGGTGTCGTTTGGGAAACTTTTGTAAAGGAATTTTATGAAAGTCGTCGCGGACGGGCGTGGGCGATGGTGTGCAGATGGTGCCTGAATCGCACATAATGTGTCATTTGTGGGAAATCGGGGCCGAAAAATGGCATTTTCTTCCAGAAATCGAACGTCAAACGCACAGAAATGGACATGTTGGCGCGACACGGCGCAAGGCTGACAAGACGGCCTGCATCGGTTAGATTGTGGTACAGGTCGCGCAAGGGCACGTGCCTGGCGTGGCATCACCGATGATTGACGCGTGTCATCTCACGCAACCGTTACGCGTATTTTCTTTGGAGGAGGATCGCATGGCAGAAGCACGCAAGGACGACGCCAAGGCACCCAAGGCCGCCGTCAAGGACGACGCCAAGGCCGCACCGGCCGCTCCGGTCGTGGACAAGGAAGCCGTCGCCCAGGCCGAGGTCGACGGGCTCGTCGCCAAGGCGAAGAAGGCGCTGACCGAGTTCGAGAAGCTCGACCAGGCGCAGGTCGACCGCATCGTGGCCAAGGCTTCCGTCGCCGCACTCAACAAGCACCTGGTCCTGGCGAAGCTCGCCGTGGACGAGACGGGCCGCGGCCTCGTCGAGGACAAGGCGACCAAGAACATCTTCGCCTGCGAGCACGTGACCAACTACATGGCCGGCCAGAAGACCGTCGGCATCATCCGCGAAGACGACGTGCTGGGCATCGACGAAGTCGCCGAGCCGGTCGGCATCGTCGCCGGCGTCACCCCGGTCACCAACCCGACCTCCACCGCCATCTTCAAGTCGCTCATCGCCCTGAAGACCCGCTGCCCGATTGTCTTCGGCTTCCACCCCGGCGCCCAGAAGAGCTCTGCCGAGGCCGCCCGCATCGTGCGTGACGCCGCCATCGAGGCCGGCGCGCCCGCGGACTGCATCCAGTGGATCGAGCACCCCTCCATCGAGGCGACCGGCGCGCTCATGAAGCACCCGGACGTCGCGACCATCCTGGCCACCGGCGGCCCCGGCATGGTCAAGGCCGCCTATTCCTCCGGCAAGCCCGCCCTCGGCGTCGGCGCCGGCAACGCCCCCGCGTACATCGACGCCAACGTCGACGTGCAGCGCGTGGCCAACGACCTCGTGCTGTCCAAGCACTTCGACTACGGCATGATCTGCGCCACCGAGCAGGCAGTCATCGCGCACAAGGACATCTACGAGCCGCTCATCAAGGAACTCAAGCGTCGCAAGGCCTACTTCGTGAACGCGGAGGAGAAGGCCAAGCTCGAGGAGTACATGTTCGGCTGCACCGCCTACTCGGGCAAGAAGCCGGTCCTCAACTCCCGGGTGCCCGGCAAGTCCCCGCAGTTCATCGCGCACGCCGCCGGCTTCGAGATCCCCGAGGACGCCACCATCCTGTCCGCCGAGTGCGCCGAAGTGGGCGAGATGGAGCCCCTGACCATGGAGAAGCTCGCCCCGGTGCAGGCCGTGGTGCGCTTCGAGGACCAGGAGCAGGGCTTCGAGATGTGCGAGGAGATGCTCAAGCACGGCGCCGGCCACACCGCCGCCATCCACACGAACAACGAAGACCTGGTGCGCGAGTACGGCCTGCGCATGCACGCCTGCCGCATCATCTGGAACCAGCCGAGCTCCCTGGGCGGCATCGGCGACATCTACAACGCCATCGCCCCCTCCCTGACCCTGGGCTGCGGCTCCTACGGCGGCAACTCCGTGTCCGGCAACGTGCAGGCGATCAACCTGCTCAACATCAAGCGCATCGCCCGGAGGAACAACAACATGCAGTGGTTCAAGATCCCGTCGAAGACGTACTTCGAGCCGAACGCCATCAAGTACCTGCGCGACATGTACGGCATCGAGCGTGCCGTCATCGTGTGTGACAAGGTCATGGAGCAGCTCGGCGTCGTCGACAAGGTGATCGACCAGTTGCGCGCACGCTCCAACCGCGTGACCTTCCGCATCGTCGACTACGTCGAGCCGGAGCCGAGCGTCGAGACCGTCGAACGCGGCGCCGCCATGATGCGCGACGAGTTCGAACCCGACACCATCATCGCGGTGGGCGGCGGCTCGCCGATGGATGCGGCCAAGATCATGTGGCTGCTCTACGAGCACCCGGAGATCTCCTTCTCCGACGTGCGCGAGAAGTTCTTCGACATCCGCAAGCGCGCCTTCAAGATCCCGCCGCTGGGCAAGAAGGCCAAGCTGGTGTGCATCCCGACCTCCTCGGGCACCGGTTCCGAGGTGACGCCCTTCGCTGTCATCACCGACCACAAGACCGGCTACAAGTACCCGATCACCGACTACGCGCTCACCCCGTCCGTGGCCATCGTGGACCCGGTGCTTGCCCGCACCCAGCCGCGCCGTCTGGCCTCCGACGCCGGCTTCGACGCGCTGACCCACTCCATGGAGTCCTACGTGTCCGTGTATGCGAACGACTTCACCGACGGCATGGCCCTGCACGCCGCCAAGCTCATCTGGGACAACCTCGCGGAGTCCGTCAACAGCGAGCCCGGCCCGACCAAGACCGCCGCGCAGGAGAAGATGCACAACGCCGCCACCATGGCCGGCATGGCCTTCGGCTCCGCCTTCCTGGGCATGTGCCACGCCATGGCGCACACCATCGGCGCACTGTGCCACATCGCGCACGGCCGTACCAACTCCATCCTGTTGCCCTACGTGATCCGCTACAACGGCCAGGTGCCGGAGGAGCCCACCTCGTGGCCGAAGTACAGCAAGTACATCGCCCCCGAGCGCTACCAGGAGCTCGCCCGCAACCTCGGCGTCGACCCGGGCAAGACCCCGGCCGAGGGCGTGGAGAACCTGGCGAAGGCCGTGGAGGATTACCGCGACAACAAGCTGGGCATGAACAAGTCCTTCCAGGACTGCGGCGTGGACGAGGACTACTTCTGGTCCATCCTTGAGCAGATCGGCATGCGTGCCTACGAGGACCAGTGCGCCCCCGCCAACCCGCGCATCCCGCAGATCCAGGACATGATGGACATCGCCATCGCCGCCTACTACGGCGTCTCCCAGGAGGAGGGCCACAAGATCCGCGTCGAGCGCGAAGGCGTCAACGCCACGGAGGAAGCCTCCGAGCGCGTGTGACTCCTTGAGAAACCTCACGTTTTCTCGTGACTTTTCTCGGGGAAAAGCCCCACGCCCCGTAACGGGGCGTGGGGCTTTTCCCCGAGAAAAGTCACGAGAAAACGTGAGGTTTCTACATTGCCAAGAGCGAGACCACGAAGGTCAAGGTGATGCACACGCACTCCACCATGCCCACGACCTTCGTCGGCACCTTGCGCCGGGCGCCTGCCAGGGGCATCAGGGTGGCGCGGGCCAGGAGCACGATGGCCAGCAAGGCGTACCAGGGACCCATGGCGAAGCCGGCGGCGCACAGCAGCAGGTGCCAGGTCCAGGAGGCGGCCAGGTAGCGCCGGTCGCCGCGCTCACGGATCATCGTCTTCACGAAGAGCACCGAACCGTAGAGTTCCAGTGCGAAGGTCACGGCGATGGCCAGCGCCGGCCCGGGGAAGGCGGCCGCGGGCAGCCACGGCCATGACAGGGTCCGGCCGAGCGCCGCCGTCGCCGGGGAGGCGTGCGAGCCGAACCAGCCGATCATCAGGGGCATGGTCGAGGAAGCGAGGACCGCGCAGGCGTTCGCCCACAGGGAGTGCTCACGGCGCAGCCAGGCGCCGAGCATCGACCCGGCGCACAGCACCATATATATAGGAGCCCAACGCAGGGTGCCGGGATGCAGGATGAGGAAGGGGAGCCCGGCCGCCACGAGCACGGCGGCATACACTGCCACGGGCGCCAGCCAGCGTCGCCGGAAGCGTGCCTTGAACCAGCGGGCGGCCGTGAACTGCAGGCAGTAGCACAGGGCCCACAACGCCACCAGCCAGGTGGAGGTCCAGGTCGGGCCCAGGGCCAGCCAGGCCGCCAGCGAAGGCATGAGGACGATGGCCCAGGATCCGGGCTCGTTGGAGAACCAGTCGCGCCTCGAGCGGCGCCGTGCAAGGGAAGTCATGCCTGTGACGGTACCGGAATCCGCGGCGACTTGCCAGAGTGCGGCGCCCGGAACCTTCACAACACGCCCGGAAACGGATGTACGGGGGGAGTGCTTAAATAAGACAGTTGCCTGAATAGGGCTCGCATATTGGAATCAAAAAAGCGAGCGCGGCACGACAGCCCACTTCGGTGGGTTGCCGCATGGCTGCGCACTGATGTAGGAAGCCGGGAGGCGTGCGCCTTCTGGTGTTCTGTGCCGGTGCCCGAATGCAGGTTGGTAAATAGGAAACGAATCGCTAGAAAGGGCGGAAGGCAATGGCGGGACAGAAAATCCGCATCAGGCTTAAGTCCTATGACCACGAGGTCATCGACCAATCGGCGAAGAAGATCGTCGAAACGGTGACGAACGCGGGCGCAACTGTGGTTGGCCCGGTTCCGCTGCCGACTGAGAAGAACGTATATGTCGTTATCCGCTCTCCTCACAAGTACAAGGATTCTCGCGAGCATTTCGAGATGCGCACGCACAAGCGCCTCATCGACATTGTGGACCCCACCCCCAAGGCTGTGGACTCCCTGATGCACATTGATCTGCCCGCAGATGTCAACATCGAGATCAAGCTGTAAGGGAGGAGGAAACCGCAATGACGCACAACGCTAATCGCACCGCGCTGCTGGGCAAGAAGCTCGGCATGTCTCAGGTCTGGGACGAGAACGGCTTCTTCGTGCCCGTCACCCTCGTGGACGTCTCCACCAACGTGGTGACCGCCGTCCGCAACGAGGAGACCGACGGCTACAAGGCCGTCCAGCTTGGCTACGGCCAGATCGACCCGCGCAAGGTGACCCGCCCGATGGCCGGCCACTTCGCCAAGGCAGGCGTGACCCCGCGTCGCCACCTCGCCGAGGTGCGCACCGAGAACGCCGAGGAGTTCCAGCCCGGCCAGGAACTGACCGCCGAGATCTTCCCCGAGGGCGCCGTCGTCGACGTGACCGGCACCACCAAGGGCAAGGGCTTCGCCGGCACCATCAAGCGCTGGGGCTTCAAGTCCTACCGTCGTACCCACGGCTCCCACAAGAACGAGCGTCGCCCCGGCTCCGTCGGTGCCTGCGCCACCCCGAGCCGCATCTTCAAGGGCAAGCGCATGGCCGGCCGCATGGGCCACGACACCAACACCGTCCAGAACCTCACCGTCGTGTCTTCCGACGTGGAGAATGGCGTGCTCGCCATCAAGGGCGCGATCCCGGGCCCCAAGGGTGGCATCGTGCTCGTCCGTTCCGCAGTGAAGGGAGCCTGAATCCATCATGGCAAACGTTACTCTGAACGTCACTGACAACCAGGGCAAGGAAGCCGGCACCATCGAGGCCCCGGCCGCCATCTTCGGCTTCTCCGCCGAGGAGGTCCAGGCCCACGTCCCGATGATCCACCAGGTCGTCACCGCGCAGCTCAACGCTGCACGTCAGGGCACCCACGCGGTCAAGAACCGCGCCAAGGTCTCCGGCGGCGGCCGCAAGCCGTGGAAGCAGAAGGGCACCGGTCGTGCCCGTCAGGGCTCCATCCGCGCGCCGCAGTGGTACCACGGCGGCGTCGTGCACGGTCCGGTCCCGCGTGACTACAGCGAGCGCACCCCCAAGAAGATGAAGGCCGCAGCCCTGCGCTACGTGCTTTCCGACCGCGCCAACAACGGCCGCGTGGCCGTGATCGACTTCGGCATCACCGAGCCGTCGACCAAGGCCGCCCTCGCCGCCCTCAACCCGATCGTGGCTGACCAGTTCGCCACCATCGTGCTGGGCCGTGACGAGATCAACGAGTGGCTGTCCGTGCGCAACATTCCGACCGTCCATCCGATCTTTGCCGATCAGCTCAACACGTACGACGTGGTCACCGCGCAGTACGTGGTCTTCTCCAAGGCCGGCTACGAGGAGTTCCTCGCGGCGAAGAGCCCGGCAGCAAAGGAGGCCTGATCATGGCAGCTCATGACATCATCCTCAAGCCTGTTGTCTCCGAGAAGAGCTACGCCCTGTCCGACATGGGCCAGTACACCTTCGTGGTGGCTCCCGATGCCAACAAGGTGCAGATCAAGCAGGCCATCGAGGAAATCTTCAAGGTGAAGGTGACCAACGTCAACACCCTCAACCGTGCAGGCAAGCGTGTCCGCACCCGCACCGGCTACGGCCGCCGCGTCAACGAGAAGCGCGCGATCGTGACCGTTGCCGAGGGCCAGTCGATCGACATCTTCGGTAACTGAAGGTTAGCCGACAAAAGTTAAAGGAAGAACTAGATTATGGCTATCCGCGTTTATAAGCCGACGACCCCGGGCCGCCGCAACGCGTCTGTTTCGGACTTCTCCGACCTCACGCGTTCAACCCCCGAGAAGTCGCTCGTACGCAAGAACAGCAAGACCGGCGGCCGCAACTCCTACGGCCGCATGACCTCCCGCCATCGTGGCGGTGGCCACAAGCGCCAGTACCGTCTCATCGACTTCAAGCGTTGGGACAAGGACGGCGTGCCGGCGACCGTGGCCGAGATCGAGTACGATCCGAACCGCTCCGCCCGCATCGCCCTCCTGCACTACGCCGATGGCGAGAAGCGCTACATCATCGCCCCCGAGGGCATCAAGCAGGGCGACCGCATCGAGACCGGCCCGAAGGCCGACATCAAGCCGGGCAACAACCTGCCGCTGCGCAACATCCCGACCGGTACCGTGGTGCACAACATCGAGCTCCGCCCGCTGGGCGGCGCGAAGATCGCCCGCTCCGCCGGCGCCTCCGTGCAGCTCGTCGCCAAGGATGGCATGTACGCCCAGCTGCGTATGCCGTCCGGCGAAATCCGCAACGTGGACGCACGCTGCCGCGCCACCGTCGGTGAGGTCGGCAACTCCGACCACGCCAACATCCAGCTCGGCAAGGCCGGTCGTGCACGTTGGATGGGCAAGCGCCCGATCACCCGTGGTGAATCCATGAACCCGGTCGACCACCCGCACGGCGGTCGTACCCGCGGTGGCAAGCCGCCGGTTTCGCCGTGGGGCAAGGGTGAGGTCCGTACCCGTCGTCCGAAGAAGGCTTCGAACAAGATGATTGTCCGTCGCCGTCCCAATGGCAAGAACCGTAAGTAAGGGAGCGTCGCGTAGATGACTCGTAGCATCAAGAAGGGCCCCTTCGTCGACGCCCACCTGCAGAAGAAAGTCGACGAGCAGAACGAGAAGGGCACGCACAACGTCATCAAGACGTGGTCGCGCCGTTCGATGATCACCCCGGACTTCATCGGACACACCTTCGCAGTCCACGATGGCCGCAAGCACGTCCCGGTGTTCGTCACCGAGGCCATGGTCGGCCACAAGCTCGGTGAGTTCGCCCCGACGAAGACCTTCAAGGGTCACGTCAAGGACGACAAGAAGTCCCGCCGCTAAGTAATAGGAGAGTAAAGACACATGGAAGCTAAGGCAATCGCACGTCACGTCCGCGTGACGCCGCGCAAGGCTCGCCGCATGGTCGACCTCATCCGAGGCAAGAAGGCGACCGAGGCAATCACCATTCTGAAGTTCGCTCCGCAGTCCGCGGCACTCCCGGTGCTCAAGACCCTGCAGAGCGCCATCGCCAACGCTCGCGTGAAGGCCGACAAGGCCGGCGAGCCGTTCCGCGAGAACGACCTGTACATCAAGGAGACCTATGTGGACGAGGGCGTGACGCTCAAGCGTTTCCGTGCCCGTGCACAGGGCCGTGCCGCCCGTATCAACAAGCGTACGAGCCACATCACGGTCGTTGTCGCCACCAAGGAAGGAGCCCGCTAAAGATGGGTCAGAAGATCAATCCCTTTGGCTATCGCCTGGGCATCACCGAGAGCCATCGCTCGAAGTGGTTCTCCGACTCCAACAAGGCCGGCGAGCGTTACCGTGACTTCGTCCTCGAGGATGACGCCATCCGCAAGGTGCTCAACCAGGATCTCGAGCGTGCAGGCGTGTCCCGCATCATCATCGAGCGCACCCGTGACCGCGTGCGTGTGGACATCCACACCGCCCGTCCGGGCATCGTCATCGGCCGCCGCGGCGCGGAGGCCGAGAAGGTGCGCGCCAAGCTCGAGAAGCTCACCGGCAAGCAGGTCCAGCTCAACATCTTCGAAGTGAAGAACCCGGCCATCGACGCACAGCTCGTGGCCCAGGGCATCGCTGAGCAGCTCACCAACCGCGTCACCTTCCGCCGTGCCATGCGCAAGGCGCAGCAGGACGCGATGCGTGCCGGCGCCCACGGTATCCGCATCAAGCTCTCGGGCCGTCTCGGCGGCGCCGAAATGAGCCGTTCGGAGTTCTACCGTGAAGGGCGTGTCCCGCTGCAGACCCTCCGTGCCCTCATCGATTACGGCTTCTTCGAAGCCAAGACCACCTACGGTCGCATCGGTGTGAAGGTCTGGATCTACAAGGGTGACATGACCGAGCGCGAGTTCGAAGAGCAGCAGGCCCAGCAGGGCAACAACCGCGGCGGCCGTCGCGGTGACCGTCGCCCGCGCCGCGGCCAACGTGGTGGCCAGCGTGGCGGCCAGCAGAACCAGGTGAAGACCGGCGCCGACCAGCAGGTCGAGGCCCCGGTCGCTGCCGAGGCGACCGCTGCCCCCGCATCGGATACGAAGGAGTGAGCGAAAGTGCTTATCCCAAAGAGGACTAAATACCGCAAGCAGCATCGCCCGGACCGCCATGGCATGTCCAAGGGTGGCAACGAGATCAACTTCGGTGATTTCGCCATCCAGGCCCTGGCCCCGGCCTATGTGACCAACCGTCAGATCGAGGCTGCCCGTATCGCCATGACCCGTTACATCAAGCGTGGCGGCAAGGTCTGGATCACGATCTTCCCGGATCGCCCCCTGACCAAGCACCCGCTCGGTGCCCGAATGGGTTCCGGCAAGGGTACCCCCGAATTCTGGATCGCCAACGTCCACCCTGGTCGCGTCATGTTCGAGATCGGTGGCGTTTCCGAGGACGTCGCTCGCGAGGCACTGCGCCGCGCAATCGACAAGCTCCCCATGAAGTGCCGTGTTATTGCACGTGAAGGCGGTGACATCTGATGGCAGGTACTGCAGAATACAGTATCAAGAACCTGAACGAGAAGACCGATGCGGAGATCCAGGACTTCCTCAAGAAGTCCAAGGAAGAGCTGTTCAACCTGCGCTTCCAGCACGCGACCGGCCAGCTCGACAACACTGCCCGCCTCAAGGCGGTCAAGCGTGACATCGCCAGGATGTACACTGTCCTGCGCGAGCGTGAGCTTGGCATCAGCCAGGCCCCCGAGGCGACCGAAACGAAAGCTGAGGAGAAGTAATGGCTGAAGAGCGTAACTTCCGCAAGGTTCGTCGCGGTTATGTCGTGTCCGACAAGATGGACAAGACCATTTCCGTCGAACTCGAGCTCCGTACGACCCACCCGCTGTACGGCAAGGTCGTCCGTTCCACCCGCACGGTCAAGGCCCATGACGAAAACAATGAGGCTCACGTTGGCGACTTCGTGAGTATCATGGAGACTCGTCCACTGAGCAAGACCAAGCGTTGGCGTCTCGACTCGATCATCGAGCGCGCTAAGTAATCAAGTTCGGCAAGGCTCCCTTGTCACCGGGGCACCCTCCCGCAGGTGCCCCGGTGACCGGGGAGGACCAGCTCGGCTAAGGAGAATCAATGATTCAGCAGGAAACGCGGCTTCAGGTCGCTGACAACACGGGTGCGAAGGAACTCCTCTGCATCCGCGTGCTCGGCGGCTCGAAGCGACGCTATGCCGGCATCGGCGACGTGATCGTCGCCTCCGTGAAGGATGCGATCCCGAACGGGTCGGTCAAGAAGGGTGACGTGGTCAAGGCCGTCGTCGTCCGTACAGTCAAGGAGCACCGTCGTGCCGACGGCTCCTACATCAAGTTCGACGAGAACGCCGCCGTGGTGCTCGGCTCCGGCCGTGAGCCCAAGGGCACTCGTATCTTCGGACCCGTTGGCCGTGAGCTGCGCGACAAGCGCTTCATGCGCATCGTGTCCCTCGCACCGGAGGTGATCTGAGATGGTAGCCAAGATCAAGACCGGCGACAAGGTCATGGTCATCCGCGGCAAGGACCGCGGCAAGGAAGGCACCGTCAAGAAGGTGCTCAAGAACGACAAGCTGATCGTCGAGGGCGTGCAGATCGTCAAGAAGCATGTGCGCGCGACCCAGCAGGGCCAGCAGGCGGGCATCGTCGAGGTCGAGGCTCCGATCCACCGTTCCAACGTGATGGTGATCGACCCCGAGACCGGCAAGCCCACCCGCGTCGGCGTCGTTGTCAAGCAGGAAGCCCGCGACGGCAAGGTGAAGACCGTGCGCGTCCGCGTGGCCAAGAAGTCCGGAAAGGAGCTCGCATGAGTGAGGAAATCGTCACCGAAGAGCTCGTCGAGGAGAAGGTGACCCCGCGTCTCAAGACGAAGTACAAGGATGTCATCGTTCCGGAACTCGAGAAGGAATTCAAGCACGAGAACCCGATGCAGATCCCTCGCATCGAGAAGGTCGTCGTGTCCATGGGCGTCGGTGCCGCAGCCCGCGACTCCAAGCTCATCGAGGGCGCCGTGCGCGACCTCACCGCCATCACCGGCCAGAAGCCGAAGGTCACCCGTGCGAAGAAGTCCGTCGCGCAGTTCCACCTGCGTGAAGGCCAGGCCATCGGTGCCTACGTCACCCTGCGTGGCGACCGCATGTGGGAGTTCCTCGACCGTCTGCTCACGCTGGCGCTGCCGCGCATCCGCGATTTCCGCGGCATCAACGGCCACCAGTTCGACGGCCAGGGCAACTACAACTTCGGCCTGACCGAGCAGTCCATGTTCCACGAGATCGATCCCGACTCGATCGATCACCAGCGCGGCATGGACATCACCGTTGTGACCAGCACCAAGAGTGACGACGAGGCCTACGCGCTGCTCAAGGCGCTCGGCTTCCCGTTCAAGGAGAACTGATATGGCAAAGACGTGTCTTAAGGTGAAGGCGCTGCGCAAGCCGAAGTTCAAGGTGCGCGCATACACCCGCTGCATGGTGTGCGGCCGTCCCCATTCCGTGTACCGCAAGTTCGGCCTGTGCCGCATCTGCCTTCGCGAGAAGGCCCATCGCGGCGAGCTGCCGGGTGTCACGAAGTCCAGTTGGTAAATATCGACGCTGAAGGTCCGCGGCCCGGGCGGGTTCGACCCGCAGGGCGGCGGAAACCGCGGCGAGAAAGGGCGCTAGCCCAAAAATGACAATGACAGATCCGATCGCAGACATGCTTACGCGTCTGCGTAATGCGAGCGCGGCGAAGCACGAGACCGTGGACATGCCGTACTCGAAGTTCAAGAAGAACATCGCCGAGATCCTGAAGCGTGAAGGCTACATCGCCGACTACACCGCCAAGGAAGCCCGCGTTGGCCAGACCCTCGAGCTCACGCTCAAGTACGGCCCCAACGGCGAGCGTTCCATCCAGGGCATCAAGCGCATCTCCAAGCCGGGCCTTCGCCGTTACGCGAAGTCCGACGCGCTGCCCATGCCGCTGGGTGGTCTCGGTATCGCCATCATCTCGACCAGCTCGGGACTGATGACCCAGAAGGAATGCCTCGACCGAGGTATTGGTGGCGAGATCGTCGCCTTCGTGTGGTGAGAAAGGAGAGCTGAACATGGCATCGCATATTGGTAAGCTCCCGATCGAGATCCCGGCGGGCGTCGAAGTCACCATCAACGGACAGGAATTCTCCGTGAAGGGCCCCAAGGGCTCGGATTCCTACACCATCCCCGAGGGCGTGACCGCCAAGGTCGAGGGCAACGAGCTCATCGTGTCCGCCAACGACGACCTGCGTCCGACCCGTGCCAAGCACGGCCTGGCCCGCTCCATCATGGCCTCCATGGTCAAGGGCGTGCACGAGGGCTATGCGAAGAGCCTCGACATCGTCGGCACCGGTTACCGCGCCACGATGAAGGGCAAGGGCATCGAGTTCTCCCTCGGCTACTCCCACACCATCACCGTGGAGCCCCCGGAGGGCATCGAGTTCGAACTGCCGAACCCGAACCAGGTGATCGTCAAGGGCACCGACAAGCAGGCCGTTGGCCAGGTTGCCGCGAACATCCGCAAGCTGCGTGCTCCGGAACCGTACAAGGGCAAGGGCATCAAGTACTCGGATGAGACCATCCGCCGCAAGGCCGGAAAGGCTGGTAAGTGATATGTCCGTGAAGATTTTCGGAAAAGGCAAGAAGGTCGCGCTCAAGCGCCGCCACGCTCGCATCCGCAAGCGCATCTCCGGCACCCCGGAAATGCCGCGCCTGGTGGTCACCCGCTCCAACCGTCACATGGTCGCCCAGATCATCGACGACACGGTCGGCCGCACCCTCGTCAGCGAATCCACGCTCATGAGCGACTTCGCCGACTTCCAGGGCACCAAGACCGAGGCTGCCCACAAGGTCGGCGAGCTCATCGCCAAGAAGGCGAAGGACGCGGGCATCACCGCCGTCGTCTTCGACCGCGGTGGCAACCAGTACCATGGCCGCGTCGCAGCTGTCGCTGATGGCGCCCGCGAGGGAGGTCTTGCACTGTGAGCGACAACGAGAAGGAAACCCAAGTGGCTGAAGAGACTCAGAACACTCAGGCTACCGCCGAGAACGCCAACGACGACCGCAAGTCCGGCCGTCGTTCCCAGCGCGGCGAGGGCCGTCGCGGCGAGCGTCGCAACCGTCGCGAGGAGAACCGCGGCGACGAGATGCTCGATCGCGTCGTGACCATCAACCGCGTGTCCAAGACCCACAAGGGCGGCCGTACGTTCAGCTTCGCCGCACTCGTGGTCGTCGGTGACGGCAACGGCACCGTCGGTGTCGGCTACGGCAAGTCCCGCGAGGTCCCCGCGGCCATCGCCAAGGGCCAGCTGGACGCCAAGAAGCACCTGTTCAACGTGCCGCGCGTGCGTGGCACCGTGACCCACCCGGTCACCGGCCATGACCATGCCGGCACCGTCATGCTGCGTCCGGCCGCGCCGGGCACCGGCGTGATCGCCGGCGGCGCAGTCCGCGCCGTCATGGAGTGCGCAGGCATCACCGACGTCCTGACCAAGTCCATGGGCTCCGCGACCGCCGTCAACGTGGTCCGCGCCACCGTGGATGCGCTCAAGCAGCTCGAGGACCCGGAGGAGATCGCCGCACGCCGTGGCCTCTCCGTCCAGGAAGTCGCCCCCGACGCACTGCTCCGTGAGCGTGCCGCCGGAATCGCCGAGGCCCGCAAGGCTCGTGAAGAAGCCCAGGCCAAGGCCGCCGCAAAGGATGGTGAGTAATGGCTAAGCTCAAGATTACGCTCGTGCACGGTGTGGCCCACGCCAACCCGAAGCAGCGCGCCACCGTGCAGACCCTGGGCCTGCGCAAGATCGGCCGCAGCACGGTGCTCGAGGACAACTCGACGACCCGCGGCATGATCGCCGTGGTGCGTCACCTGGTCAATGTCGAGGAGGCTGAGTGATCATGGCAGAAGAGAACAACATCCTGCAGATGCACGACCTCCGTCCGGCCCCGGGCGCCAAGAAAGACCGCACCCGCGTGGGTCGCGGCGAGGGCTCCAAGGGCAAGACCTCCGGTCGTGGCGACAAGGGCACGAAGAAGCGCTACCAGGTCCGTCCTGGCTTCGAAGGCGGCCAGCTGCCGCTGTACATGCGCCTGCCGAAGCTGCGTGGCTTCCGTAGCCCCTTCAAGAAGGAATACCAGGTCGTCAACATTGCAACCCTCGCGGAGCTGTTCCCGCAGGGTGGCGAGGTGACCGTGGCCGACCTGGTCGCCAAGGGCGCCGTGCGCGCCAACCAGCCCGTGAAGGTCCTGGGCGACGGCGAGACCACCGTGGCATTCACCCTGACCGGTGTGAAGGCCTCGGCTTCCGCCAAGTCCAAGATCGAGGCTGCCGGCGGTTCGATCAGCGAAGACTGATTGCATCCGTTGTCACGGGACGGTAGAGGTCCCGTGACGTCATGAAGATGACCCTTCCTCGCAAGTGCCTTGCGCGGAAGGGTCATCTTTCTTTTGGCGCGCCAAATGTCAAGACCGTGAGAATACAAGGGAAACCAAGACAGACGCAGGCGACGGCCGTGCCGACCGTGAATGATATGTGGTGATTCCGGCACGGACGCTGTGCACGGTAGAGTGTGTGGGATAGACTTCACACCTAGAGTGTGTTAACCCGTGTGCGAATGTTTGCGTACAAGTAAATGGAGGGAAACCCAAGGTGAGGACGTTAATCCAGGCCTTTCGTACCAAGGAGCTGAGGAACAAGATCCTCTTCGTCCTCGGCATGATCGTCATCTACCGCATCGGTTCGTTCATCCCGACGCCGGGCGTGGACGAGACCGTCGTTCGTAATTGCACCGCGACCAGCGGCTCGGAGAACTTCATCGGACTGGTGAACCTGTTCTCCGGCGGCGCCATGCTGCAGCTGTCCATCTTCGCGCTGGGCGTCATGCCGTACATCACCGCGTCCATCGTCATTCAGCTGCTGCGCGTGGTCATCCCGCGCTTCGAGGCCCTGCACAAGGAGGGCCAGTCCGGCGAGGCGAAGCTGACGCAGTACACCCGTTACCTGACCATCGGCCTGGCGCTCCTGCAGTCCAGCACCATCGTGGTCACCGCACGCAGCGGCGCGCTGTTCGGCGGTGCCTGCCCCGGCATCATCCCCGACGGGTCCTTCTGGAACCTCCTGGTCATGGTGCTCGTCATGACCGGCGGCACCGGCCTGATCATGTGGATGGCCGAGCTCATCACCGAGAAGGGCATCGGCCAGGGCATGTCCATCCTCATCTTCCTGTCCATCTGCTCCGGCTTCCTGCCGCAGCTGTGGCAGATCGGCTACGGCACCAACGGCACCGACGGCGACTGGACCAAGTTCGCCATCGTGACCGTCACCCTGCTGGTCATCATGGTCTTCGTCAACTACGTCGAGCTCAGCCAGCGCCGTATCCCGGTGCAGTACACGCGCCGTATGATCGGCCGCAAGATGTACGGCGGCTCCTCCACCTACCTGCCGCTGAAGATCAACATGAGCGGCGTCATCCCGCCGATCTTCGCCTCCTCCATCCTGGCGATCCCGACCATGATCGCGCAGTTCGGCAACAGCGAGCAGTCCTGGGTGCAGTGGGTCAACACGAACCTGGCCAACACCTCCTCCGTGTGGTACATCGTGCTGTACGCGCTGATGATCGTGTTCTTCGTGTTCTTCTACACCGAAATCACCTTCAACCCCGACGAGACCGCGGACAACATGAAGCAGTACGGCGGCTTCATCCCCGGCATCCGTGCCGGCAACGCGACCGCCCGCTACCTCAAGTACGTCATCAACCGACTGAACACCGTCGGCGCCGTCTACCTGCTGTTCGTGGCGCTCCTGCCGACCGTGCTCATCAAGGCGCTGGCCCTGGGCTCGCAGCTGCCCTTCGGCGGCACGACCATCCTGATCATCGCGGGCGTCGGCCTCGACACCCTGCGCCAGGCGAAGGCCCAGACCGAGCAGTACCAGTACGCCGGCTTCCTGTTCGACAACGAGCAGGAGCTCGAGGGCAAGAAGAAGGCGACCGCCTGAACCGCCCCGCACCGTCCGCGCTGACGGCATGACGACCCGCCCCGCACACGCAAGGCGGGTCGTTTCATACCGAGATGCCGGTAAGGTAGCATGCGGAAACCCGCGACGTGCATCCGGCGCGGATGGCAAGAAAGGAACAATCTCATGCGACTGCTGATCATGGGACCCCAGGGCGTCGGCAAGGGCACGCAGGCTGCCCTGCTGGCCGCGCACTACGACATCCCGGCGATCTCCACCGGCGACATCTTCCGCTACAACATCAAGAACAAGACCCCGCTGGGCCTCGAGGCGCTGAGCTACACCGACAAGGGCGAGCTCGTGCCCGACGAGCTGACCAACTCCATCGTCAAGGACCGCCTGGGCCAGGACGACGCCGTGGACGGCTGGATCCTCGACGGCTATCCGCGCAATGCCGCGCAGGTCGCGGCGCTGGATGCCATGCTCGCCGAGCTGGGCCAGAAGCTCGACGCCGTGGTGGCCCTGGAGGCCCCGCACGACGTGCTGCTCGAGCGCATGGCCAAGCGCGCCCAGGAGCAGGGCCGCTCGGACGACACCCCCGAGGTGATCGCCAAGCGTCTGGAGACCTACGCCAAGGAGACCGCACCGCTGCTCGACATCTACCGTGAGCGTGGCCTGCTGGTTGCCGTGGATGGCGTCGGTGAGATCGACGAGATCTCGGACACGATCATCGCGAAGCTCGACGCCACGGTGAAGGCGCGCTGAGCACAAGATTTTGTTCGTTTTTTGAACAATTTCTAGGAGGCGGGGCTCCTGCGGGGTCGTCCGGCGCCGACAGCGTGTCGGCGCCGGA
>NZ_JGYV01000034.1 GCF_000741575.1 Bifidobacterium cuniculi | reverse complement strand
GAAGAACTTTTCAGTTCTTCGACCCGGTGCCCGCTTTAATTTTGCGGATCCCCGAGAAAAGTCACGGAAAAACGAGAGATTTCTAGAGGAAACGCTTACTCCACATACCTGTCCAGCACCTGCAGGGACTGCAGGTAGTTGGTCAGGGTGAAGATCTGCTTGGCGCGGCGGTCCTGCTTCATGCTGTCGGTGGAGGCATCCTCCTGGTGGACGACCTGGAGGCGCGGGTCGTACAGCATCTCCAGCCCGGCTTGGCGACAGCGCATGGCGAGGATGTGTTCCTCGAAGTACAGGAAGGTGCCCGGGTCGAAGGCATCCGCGAACCGCTGCACGTAGGCGGGGGTGAAGATGAGGCAGGCACCGTGCAGCTTGTAGGGCTTGCCGGCGACGGCTTCGGCGGTGGCGTGCGTGTAGGGGCTCGGCTTCTTCCCGCTGCTGCCGGTCAGGGCTTGTTTCACCGCGATGAGCGGCCCGAAGAGATGCAGCTTCTCCAGCGTGAGGATGCGACGGAACCGTGTGGCCTGGCGGACGACTTCCTCATGGCTGTCGATGATGCCATAGCTGGGGTTCTGGTGGCGCTGGTCGCGCAGGGAGACGATGTCGGGGCCGATCACGCCGCAGCCGGTGCGTTCGTAGTCCTCCATGCATTCTTCGACGAACCGAGTGTCGATGATCATGGCGTCGTTGTTGACGGTGACGATGTAGCCACAGCCCAGTTCGTCGCGACACAGCCGGTACCCCGTGTTGTTGCCGCGCGCGAACCCTTCGTTGGCGGCGTTGTGCACCAAGGTCACGCCATCCGTGTCGCCATACAAATCGCACAGCCGTTCCCAGCTGCCGTTGGCGGAGTCGTTGTCCACCACTACGATCCGGTAGTCGAGGCCACGGCAGACGCGGCGGATCGATTCCACACACCGCTGGGTGGCGTTGTCCACCAAGTAGTGCAGCACCACGAAACCGAAACGCGGCTGCTTGACGTTCTTGCCGTCGGTCATGCAAAGACCTCCTTGCCTACGGGGAACTTACGGGACTTACAGGGTGCCGTCGAGCACGCGCGCGTACAGCGTCGGCTTGCCGTCCACCTGCGTGGGGTACTTGAGCTTGTAGGTGAGCTTGTTGATGGTGGTGTCCGCAGGCAGCACCGGCTGTGCCGCCGTGGAATCCATCTGCTCGGACAGGTCGAAACGCCCCGTGTTGGACAGCGGGATGCAGTCCATCATGGCCCGCACCGCCGGGATATGCACGTAGGCGTTGCGGAAGAAGGCGTCGAAGAGGAAATACTCGGGCACTGCTGCGATGCGCTTGAAGGTCACCACGAAGCAGTCGTAGATGTACTTCATGAGCTGGTTGCCCTTGACGGCCGCCAGGCAGTAGGTCGTCCAATGGCAGGCCGGGTACTGCCCATGCGCCTCGGCGTGGATGGAGCAGAAGGGCAGCTCGGCGAAGGCCGGTCCGAGGTCCGCGGTCAGGTAGAGCGTGGAGTCGAGCCATACGCCGCCATGTTCGTAGAGCAGCTTGACGCGCAGGGCGTTGCAGAAGGCGTTGATGGTCAGCGTGCCCTCCTCGCGCCGGCGCACGAGGATCGGGTCGATATCGGCGTACTGCGCGTAGTTGTCGCGCGTCACCACGATCACCTCGCGGCCGCCCGCATGCCGGCGGATGCTGTCGATGCAGGCGACGATCACCGGCGGCGTCTGGTCATCGAGACCTTGCCACCATGCCACCCAGATCGGACCGTCGTTCGTAGCCGGCAGCGTGGTGAGTGCCGCCTCGTCGAAAATGATGGGGCGCATGACGCGCTGCCACAGCGCGTCATAGAAGTCGCGGTGGTACTTGGCGTCCATGCGATGCGTGCAGTGGTACACCACGCCCTCGGCCGCGATTTTCGGCCCCAGCAGCGTGGTGGCGTTGCGCGCGTCGGATGCGATCTTGGAAAGACGCTGCGGAATGTTCTGCCAGATGGACATGCTTCCTCCTGTGCGGTCAGTGGCGCTGCCGTGCCAGGGCAAGTGCGGCGAGCGTGGTCATCGCCGGCGCGATGAGCATACGGTATTTGAGTCTGATGGGACGCGGCAAGACGGCGGCGTCCACCTGCGCGGTGCGCTGCCGCAGGGTGTCCGCACGGGCGCGCACGACGCGTGCCACCTGTGCGGCACTGCCGTCGGTGAGCATGGCGGCCGCTTTGAGCTCCTGGTAGTACAGGTTGACCTGTTCGACCTGCCATGCCTGGTACAGCTGCGGCACCTGGTCCAGTCCGTAGGCGTGCATGAGCTCGGCGCGCCGGTCGATGGCGGGATGGTACAGCCCCTTGATAGTGTTGCGGTAGGTGCGCTCGGACAGGCCTCCCACCCGGTACCTGTAGCCGGCGTAGTCGAGGTAGGTGATGGCGCGGGCATGCTGGAAGGCTTCCATGTTGAAGAGGTTGTCCTGCATGCGCGGTAACGCGGGGTCGAAACGCAGGTCATGCTCCGCCAGGAAATCACGACGGTACAGCTTGCCCCAGGGCACGCCGATGGCGGTCACGAAACCGTCCGACTGTTCGAAGGCGCCGTCGATGAGCTGGTGGAAGAGTCTCTCCTTGTCCTGCGCGGTGTGTGCGACGAAGGATTCCGGGAAGAAGTGTTGGCGTACCTCGCCGTCGTCGGTGAGTGCCACGCAGGTGGACATGACGATGTCGATGTCCTGCTGTTCTGCTGACGCCGCCAGCAGGGTAGCCAGGTAATCCTTGTCCACGCTGTCGTCTGGGTCGACGAAGCACACCCACTGTCCCGTCGCCTGGTCGAGTCCGCGGTTGCGGGCCGTGGAGACGCCGGCATTGGCTTGCCGCATCAGCGTGAAGCGGCTGTCCTGGGCAGCGAAGTCGGCGGCCAACTCGGCACTGCTGTCGGTGGAGCCGTCGTCGACGATAATGACCTCGAAGTCGTCCATGGTCTGCGCGGCCAGGGAGGCCAGGCAGTCCTGGATATAGCGTTCCTGGTTGTACAGGGGGATGATGACGCTGATCATGCACGTACCAGCTTTCCGTCTCCCACTGGCTGCACCTTGGCACGCACGCCGGCACGGATGCCGCGCAGGTAGGCGCCGAGCTTGGCTGCCTTGCGGTCCTCGACCAGCAGGGACAGCGCCATGAGCAGGGGGATTTCAGTCAGTCCCTCGCTGCCGGTGTGCCGATGGTATTTCTTCCAGTAGATGATGCGGTTGCGCGCCTGGTAGTAGCAGCGTATCGGCGAGTAGCCGAGTTTGTACAGCGGCTGCCATTGGCGCCCCGCCGGCGTGCTGCGCGGCACGCGCAGCCACGTGGCCTCGGACTTGCCTTTCTCGTGCAGCAGATACGTGGTGTTCACGCGCAGAATCTCGTAGCCGGCCAACAACAGACGCTCGTTGAAGTCGAAGTCAACATAGTCGATGAAGAAACGCTCGTCGAAGCCACCTACGGCCAGTGCCGCCTTCACCTGGACCAGGGACCCGGAGGTGATGGCGCCGCCCTTGGCCGCATGTTCCAGCCGCTGTGTGGCCGGCATGTCCATGGCCCGGTATTCCTCGACGCTCATGCGGTTGCGGTCCAGGATGAAGGGACAGACCAGACCGGTGGTTTCGTCAGCGTGTGCTGCCAGGGCGTCGACCATGCCGTCACTGGCCACGCTGTCCTGGTCGAGCAGCACGATCCAGTCGAAGGTCCCGCGTTCCGCAGCCTGCAGCAGGCAGTTGAGTGCCGCCGCGATGCCGAGGTTCTCCCCCAGCCGTTCGAGCTGCACTGCGGGGAACGCCGCGGCCAGGGTTTCAATATCCTGCACGTTATCCGACCCGTTGTCACAGACGAAGACCCTGTCCACCTGTGGCACGATGGCCTCCAGGTTGGCGCGCAGGCGTTTCAGGTCGGGATTGTAGGTGACGATGCCGGCGCAACGCATGGATGCTTTGGAGCCGCTCATGAATACCGTTCGTCCTCTCTGTGGATGTTCTTGCACTCCTGCGTGACGCACCTCACATGCCCATGGGGCATGGCATCAACGACGTGAGTACACCAGTTTCTTCACGGAAGCCTTCAGCGATTCCTTGATCCAGGAATCGTCGGGCTTGTATACGGGATAGTACTTGATACGTAGTTTTTGCGCACGCACCCACACATTCAGGAGACGCTCGGACAGGAAACCGTACAGACGCTGGTTGTAAGCGTCGTACTGCCCGGTATCCGTGCGATGTTCCACCTCCTCGAGGATGTCGAAGAGCCAAGTCATGTACCGTTCGAAATGCGAACGGCTCATGACGAACATGTTGTAGCAGCTCAAGCTCCGACTGCACATCACCTCGTCAAAGGCCTTGACATATTCTGAATGCCGTTCCTGGAGCACAGTGCGGGTGGTCTGCAGGTCCTTGATGTCGTGGAACTGCGCGAACTGCTCCTTCACCGTGGTGCGGAATACCCACGGCTCGGGCAGCACCGCATCTACATGCTTGAGGTCCTCCACGAACTGCTCCGCCGGTACGATGGCAGTTTTACGATGACTCAGATAGAAATAACGTCGGTAATGCACAAAACCGAAGTCGGCCGCCGTGCCGATGGCGTTCTTCCATACCCAGTATTGCGCGGTCAGTTCGCAATACTGCGGATTCTTCGAGGAAATCTCATCACCGGTATTGTCCTTGACGCTGATATGGGCATGATTCCTTGCCGCACCGGCGAGAATCGGGATGTAACCATCCAGTTGTGGTGCATCGAAATCCTTGTGGGCGACTACGTAGATTTTTGCGGTGTCTTCCATCACTCTGACTTCCCTGCATGCTTGAGTTCACGCCGTGCATCCATGGTACCCTTGCGATTGCCGACGAAACGGAAACCGCAATCGATAATGAACCGTCCTGCTTCGAGGATATGTCCCTGACGGGCAAGGCCCTTCAAGGTATAGGTCACCATCGAAAGCCCTTCCCCTGTCAGCGGCGCATCGTCCAGGATGTCCTGATGCTTCTCGATTTCAACGCCTTGGATGTAGTTGCGCTTGTATTGCTGTCGGAAGGTGAAATTATGCGAATGCACCACGCAGGCATCGGCTTCGTACACCACGGTCCATCCAGCGTTGAGGAATCTGGCGGCAATGAACATGTCCTCATTGGTGAGCACCGGGTTCTCGAAACCGCCAACCTCCAGATAAGCCGTGCGCCGGTATGCTGCGCATACATCCGTTGCTCGGAACGCCCTGATGCCCAGGTCAGGGATGTCTTCCTTCGTGATATGCAGTGATTGTGCCCGGTAAGTGTAGGAGCGTACCAGACGTTCTGCGGCCCTGGCGTCATCACGTGGCAGCTGGCGTCCATAGACCAACGCCACATGCTCGTCGTCGAAGGGCCTCATGATGTTGGCGATGTATTGCGCATTGGCCGGCATGGCATCCTGGGTCAGGAAGAGCACGAAGTCACCTTTGCTTTCACGCAATGCCATATCGCGCGTACCACCGTGATTGAAATCCTTGCGGTCAATTGCAATCAGTTTCACATCCGGATGTTTGCACACGATGTCCTGCGTCTGGTCATTGGAGGAGGAATCCACCACGATGATTTCATCCGGTTTGAGGGTCTGATCTTCCAACGCCTTCAACAGGTCTGCAATCATGGAAGCTGCATTGAGGGTGGGAATCACCACCGAAATAGTGCCTTCTGCCAAAACGACATCTTTCCTTTCCGTCACCTTGCATGCATCACGGACAGAGTCTCAGGTACATGTCCCGGTCATGATGCCGCAACGCCATGCATTGCGGCATCTGTCCCACGGTCGACCTCGAACGGGCATCGGCCCACCATGGGTATAGCTCAGTCCCTCTTGAAGAGGTCGCGCGTATAGACCTTCTCGTTCACATCTCCGAGTTCATCATTCCAACGATTTGCCACGATGATGTCCACACGGTCCTTGAAGGCCTCCAAGTCATGGGTGACTTCGCTGCCGAAGAACTCGGCTTCGTCCAGGGTGGGTTCGTAGACCACCACGGGCACGCCCTTGGCCTTGATGCGCTTCATGATGCCCTGGATGCTCGACTGGCGGAAGTTGTCGGAACCGGACTTCATGGTCAGGCGGTACACGCCCACCACCGGATGGTCCTTGCCTTCAAGCCTGGACAGGACCTGGTCGGCGATGAAGTCCTTGCGGGTGCCATTGGATTCCACGATGGCCTGGATGAGGTTCTGCGGCACATCCTGGTAGTTCGCCAGCAGCTGCTTGGAATCCTTGGGCAGGCAGTAACCGCCGTAGCCGAAGGAGGGGTTGTTGTAGTGGCCACCGATGCGAGGGTCGAGGCACACGCCGCGAATGATCTCCGCCGCGTTCAGGCCACGGGACTCCGCATAGGTGTCCAGCTCGTTGAAATAGGCCACGCGCAGGGCCAGGAAGGTGTTGGCGAAGAGCTTGATGGCCTCGGCTTCGGTGGTGCCGCACACCAGTTCCTCGATGCCCTTCGAGCCGTCCGGGTTCGTGCGGTCGAGTTCGGCCGGGTCGGCGCCCTGCGCCAGCAGGTTCGCGAAAGTGCGCGCCGCCTCGACAGCCGCCTCGTCATCCATGGGCGCGCCTACCACGATGCGCGAGGGGTGCAGGTTGTCGTAGAGGGCGTGGCCTTCGCGCAGGAACTCCGGGGAGAAGATGATGCGCCCGTCGCCGGTCTTCTCGCGCAGCTGCGCGGTGTAGCCGACCGGGATGGTGGACTTGATCACGATCCACGCGTCCGGGTTCACCTCACGGATGGCCTCGATGGCCGCCTCCACGCTGGAGGTGTCGAAGTAGTTCTTCTTCGGGTCGTAGTTGGTGGGCGTGGCCACCACGGCGAAGTCGGCGCCCTCGTAGGCCGTCTTCGGGTCGGTGGTCGCCTGGAAGTCGAGGCTCATGGTGCCGTCCTTGGCGCCGTCGAGGAAGCGGGTGATCTCCGCGTCCACGATGGGGCTGACGTAGTCGTTGAGCATCTCGACCTTCTCGGGCACGATGTCCAGCGCGTGCACCTCGTTGTGCTGTGCAAGCAGCAATGCCACAGATAGGCCTACATAGCCGGTTCCTGCGACTGCAATCTTCATGGCGTATTTCCCTTCGATTCTTGTGTTGTTGATAAAATGCTATGGCTATGAGCCCAGTGTAGTCCGCACCATGCCGATGGTCGGATCAGTATGCTCCGGAGGGGCGCAGCACCGTGCCCACCGTGCGCAGGATGTACACCACGTCGCCCAGCACACTCCAGTCCTGCACGTAGCTCACGTCGAGCTGGCGGCTCTCCTCCTCGTTGAGGTCGGAACGGCCGGAGACCTGCCAGGGGCCGGTGATGCCGGGCTTGACCAGCAGGCGGGTGGCATAGACCGGGTCGTACTCCTCCACTTCGAAGTCGCGCTGCGGGCGCGGTCCAACCACGCTCATGGAGCCCATGAACACGTCGAAGAACTGCGGAAGCTCGTCCAGGCTGGTCTTGCGGATGAAGTTGCCGACCTTGGTGATGCGCGGGTCGTGGGTGAGCTTGTAACGGGCGCCCATCTCCTGGCCGTTCGCCTCGAGCACCTCCTTGAGGTGGGCGTCCGCGTCGACGCGCATGGAGCGGAACTTGTGGATGTAGAAGGGTTTGCCGCGCAGGCCGATGCGTTCCTGCTTGTAGAAGACGGGGCCGCCGTCCTCGACCTTGATGGCGATGGCCACGATGACCATGATCCAGGAGCTCAGCACGATGGCCAGCGAGGAGACGACGAGGTCGAAGATGCGCTTCTTGACCTTCGCCGAGGGCGAGTACTGCGGCAGGCTGATGGTCATGATGCTCATGCCCTGGATGTTGCGCATCTGCGTGGCGTGCTCGGCGATGTCGAGCGCGGAGGTGATGAGCGCGATCTCGAGGTTGAGGGACTCCATCTGCACGGCGAAGGTGCTCAGGTTGTCGGAGAAGCGGTCGAGCACGTCGGTGACCATCACGGTCTGCGCGCCGGTCTCGGCAATGCGCTCGGCGAGGTCGTCGCCGTAGTCGACGATCCGGATCGGCTTGCCCCAGCTCTTCTTCACTTCCTCGTGCAGCAGGCCGACGTTCGGGTCGGCCTCGATGAGGCCGGTCCGCTCGTTCACGCGGATCGGGCACACGCGCACCGGCTTGTAGTTGAGCTGCTTGCGCTGGTTGAGGAACTTGAGGATCTGCCCGATGCCCTCCGGCGAGCCGACGATCACGGTCGGGTAGGAATATTCGCCCTTGCGGTGCCGCTGGGTGAGGAACAGGCGGGCAACCATGCGCACGATCATCTCGACGATCCACACCAGCAGGCTGGTCAGGCACACCGTCATGAAGGAGACGTTTGACTGGATCACGAAGTTGAGGGCGCACACGGAGACCCAGCACACGAACATGGCCTTGAGCAGCAGCATGTTGAGCTGGTAGCCGTCGGCGAACACGTGCCGGTGGTAGACGCCCGTGACGTGGCAGCAGAAGATCCAGATCAGCGCGCAGACCACCAGGTACAGATACGGGTTGATGGACCAGTGGAGCTGCAGGCGCGTGCTCAGCAGCTTCATTTCGTGGCTGCGGGACATGACGAGGTAGCCCACCGCGAAGTATGTCAGTGCATCGAATACCATCAACGCCAAGTTGAGCACGAATCGCCACTGCAACACCCGCGTGGACTGGCGCTCCACCTCTTGCGCCAGTTCGGCATCATGCCGTTCCTCAGTCATGTTCCGTCCCTCTCCCTGCAATGCTCAACCGGGGCGACATCCCTGCGCGTCGCGCCAGTCGAGGCCACATAACAAGCACATCATAGACCCACGCCGGTATAGGCATGGTTCAATGGACGGCTAATCAAGCGTTCAGCGTCCTCGCTATGCAAGTTCCTATTGCCTATCCAGTACGCCGGTTTTTCTCACAAGGTGAAGAAGCGAGGGGTGGGCGTACCATGCGAATCAGGGAAGTTTGGCCGCAGACCAACCTTCCCGTTCCCGAGCATGCATCCGCGTCGCCGTTCATCTCACTCACGAAGAGTCATTCCCAGGCGAGGCAGGAGTACGAAGAGACCGGCGTCTGCCGCGGTGTCCGCGGCATGAGGCGCACTGTACGTGTTTACAGGAGTTTCAAAAGGAGGGTTTCCATCATGGAACAGGACCAGTACGAGCATACCGACGATCTCGAGGCGGTGGACCAGGCCGCCGCGGACATCACGCCGACCGTGGACGCGGACGACGTGGAGGCCATCGACGTGGTCGCCGCCCAGAGCGCGGAGGACCCGCAGCCGGTCAGCGACGACGAGCTCAAGGCCTTCGAGCAGCGCATCGACGACATCCTCGCCACCGGCGAGCTTGACGAGACCCTGCGCTTCGTGGATGACGACGGCGTCGCCCAGGTGCTCCCGGTGCTCGACACCGAACCGATCTCCCACCTGCTCGAGGGCATCGAGGAGATCGGCGGGCGCGCGAACGTGTTCGTGCGCACCCGTGACGGCATCGCCGTCCTCAATGTCATGGAATACAGCCCCGACGACCCCGCATCCGCGGACGACACCCCCACCGGCGAGACGCCGGTGATCACCGACACCACCACTACCGTCACAGACGAGGAAGCAGCAGACCCCGAGCGATGAGCACCCCCAGCGAACCGATGAACCAGGACGAAGACGAACAACCTAAGCGCGTCGTGGCGGCCAGCCGTCCCTACACCAGGGATGTCCACCACGACGCACCCACCCCCGCACCGCATCATGGCTTCAAGGGCATGACGCAGGTCCTCACCCGTAACATGGCGTACCATGACGGCCACCTGACCCGTCCCGCGTTCATCTCGCTGGCCATCCTCACCTTCATCACCTTCGTGGGCAACTTCACCCAGCTGCAGCTGAGCGCCGCGTTGCCCACCATCGTGGAGGAATTCGGCATCACCGTCACCACCGGCCAGTGGCTGACCTCCATCTTCCAGCTCACCATGGGCGTCATGGTACCGCTGACGGCGTTCCTTACCCGCCGCTTCTCCACGCGCCAGATCGTCATCGCCTCCATGGCTGTGTTCACCTTCGGGTCCCTCCTGGCATGGCTGGGACCGAACTTCCTCCTCGTGCTCATCGGCCGCTTCCTCGAGGCCGTGGGCACGGGCGTCATGTGGCCGGTGTTGCAGATCACCGTCTTCTCGATCTACCCGCTCGACCGCCGCGGCATGGCCATGGGCACCGTCGGCATGGCCATGAGCGTCGCCCCCGCCATCGGCCCCACCCTGGGCGGCCTGCAGACGGACCTCAACGGCTGGCGCTCCATCTTCCTCACCCTCACCGTGATCGGCGTGATCGCTCTGTTGCTGTCCTTCTTCGGATTGCGCAACTTCGGGGCGAGCGACAAGGGCGCCAAGACGGACTTCTTCTCCGTGGCCCTGTCCATCTTCGGTTTCGGCGGCCTTATGTACGGCTTCACCAACATCCAGTCGTACCCCGTGTGGCATCCCATCGTGTGGGTGCCCATGGCCGTCGGCGTCATCGGCATCGTCTGGTTCGTGATGCGCCAGCTGCGCAATGCGAAGCGCTTCGCCAACGGCGAGCGCAAGCAGCCCGCCCTGTTGGACCTCTATGTGATGCGCAACCACGGGTTCACCATGGGTACCGCCATCGCGGCGCTGAGCTTCTTCGCGTTCAGCTCGATCGTGGTGATCATGCCCCTCTACATCCAGAACTGCCGCGGGTATTCTGCCACCATCTCGGGTCTGGTCATGCTGCCGGGCGCGTTGGGACAGGCCATCTCCCAGTTCTTCGGCGGCAAGGCGCTGGATCGGTTCGGGGCGCGGCCGGTGGCGTTGATCGGCACCATCACCCTGTGCATCGGTACCATCATGATGAGTGCCGTCTCCGTCAGCACCTGGATCTGGTACGTCTCCATCTGCCAGTTCATCCGCCAGATCGGCATGGGCTTCGTCCTCATGCCCCTGACCACGTGGTCGCTCAACTGTCTGGAGCCCCAGGACGTGTCCGCGGGATCCGCCATCACCAATACCATGCGACAGATCGCCGGTGCCATCGGCGCCCCGGTGCTCATCCTCATCATGAGCATGATCGAGGCTGCCAACATGGGCGACGGCAGCCCCCAAGCCCTGATCCTGGCGAACATCACCGGCATCCAGTGGGCCCTGCGCATCAGCTCGGTGCTGTGCTTCACCATGGTTCTCATGGTGTTCCTCGGCGTGCGCGGCAATGGCGCCGGTTCCGCACATGATGTGGCCCGGAGGGCCATAGCGCTTGTGCGCACCCACCATGCGGTGGATGCATAGCAGGTAGCAAGCATGAATTGTGGTTGGTGGTCGCGACCAGGGCCGGTTCATGGCTACCAACCGTCATTCTTCTTGTCCTTCCGCTACCCTCTCATGTCCCTTGTCGCCACAGCTTGCGCCGACGGTCCGCCAGCTGTTGTGGGGTCAGCCGCCGAAAGGGCAATGCCAGTCCCCTCTGCGCAGCAACCATGGCCAGCATCGACTGTGCCAAGGCATCCAGCCGCGCCGACGAGCGCATGTCGGCCGCGGTGACCTCATACAGCGTCCATCCGGCGCCTTGCAACAGGTTGCGCTTGTACGCATCGCGCTGAAATTGCCTGCGGTCCGTGCGATGCTGGTCCCCTTGGTATTCCACGCCGATCTGCGCGTCCGCGATCGCCAGGTCGAGGGTCATCCCCACCCCGCTCTCGTACTTCAGGTCAGGCACTGCATGGTTCCGCACGAACTGCGGCACGCCGCGCCGGTTGAGCTCAAGTTGGAGACGGTCCTCCTGCATGGAGTCGCCGCCCTGCTGGATGAGCCGCATGGCTCGCTCGAATTTACGTTTGCCATGGAACTTCCGGAGCATGCAGTCACTGATTTGCCCGAGGGTGATCATCCGGAACCGCAGCATCGTCTCCATCGCCAGGCAGAGCTGGATTTCGTCATATCTCTTTGCCAGCGTCATCAGCACGGCATGCGGCTGCAGGCATCGAACGCCGGCCGTCACTTCAGTGTCGTCGTCGCGCAGTCCCTGCCATGTGTGGAATGTCACGTCCGTGCAGCGAAAATCACGGTCGGCGGCAATCCTCACCACTGCCTGCGGTTTCGCCGGATGGGATACCGGCAGTTCCAGCATGTGAAGCACCAATGCAGTCTCATGGCTGAAGATCGCGTCCGGCACCTGGCTGCACTGCTGCAGCATGGCATTTCTCGCATTAGCCAGCGAGGTGTTCAAGACACTGTTGTTGTTCATAGGTGTACCGTATGCACGATAGTGCTCAAATTACCACCTCAGCAGGGTCATGTGGATAGCCGGCCGTCAGAACCCACATAAGTGCATAACCCTGTGGATATCCGCGGGTCTCTCTGGTGGATCTCCCCTCTTCTCTCCATGCCCTCTTTCCCTTCCCTCCTCATGCTTCTCTACTCTTCTCTTCCCACTCCCCTGGGTCTGCGCAGAACTGCAGATTGCAGTTCTGCGCTCACAACTGCACAAATGCTTTTGCATCTTCTGGACATTGCGGATCTATCTACAGAGTTATGAGCTCATAACTGCAATCTGCAGTTATGCACAAACACCCCATCACTGGCCACTACTCCAAAAACACAATCCCAACCTCTACCCAACACAATTCTCCCCTACTTCCCCATACACGTGAGCGCAATCAGCACCGCATTCAGCGCCACGATCAACACCATCACCGCCATGCACACCCAATGCTTGACCGGCCCGTCCACGTATTTGCCCATCAAGGCACGGTCATGCGTATACCTCATCAGCGGCACGATGGCGAAGGGGATGCCCACCGAGAGCACCACCTGCCCGATGATCAGCGCCTGTGTCGGGTTGTCCGCGCACGCCAGCACGACCAGCGCGGGCACCAGCGTCGCGACCCGGCATGCCCACATGGGCACACGCACCTTGAGCAGTCCCTTGATGATCTCCGAACCCGCATACGTGCCCACCGACGTACTGGACAGCGACGACGCGAGCAACCCGACGGAGAACGCCGTCCCGACCACCGGCCCGAACACCGTGGCGATGGCGTGCTGCGCACCCTCGATGGTGTCGGTGTCGGTCATGCCGTACAGCGAGTTCGCCGCGAGCACCAGCAGCGCAATGTTGACCGACCCGGCGATGACCAGCGCCCACACGACGTCGATCTTGCTGCCGTGCAACATCTCGCGCACGCCGGGGCGGTTGGCGCCGTGGCCGAAGTGGTCGTTGACGAGCGTGGAATGCAGATAGATGGCGTGCGGCATGACGGTGGCGCCGAGCATGGACGCCGCCATGAGCACCGACCCGCTCCCCTGGAAGCGCGGCACCAAACCGCCGGCGACCTGCAGCGGGTTCGGCGGGTCGAAGAAGAGTCCCGCGATGAACCCGAAGGTGATGACCAGCAGCAGCCCGATGGTGAGCCGCTCGAAGATTTTGTGCGTCTCGCCGCCCTGGAAGAGCAGCAGCAACGTGGAGACGGCGCCGATGACCAGGCCGCCGACCAGCAGCGGCATGCCGAAGAGCAGGTTGAGCGCGATGGCGCCGCCGATGACCTCGGCGAGGTCCGTGGCGATGGCGATGACCTCGGCTTGCACGAAGAAGAGGAACCGACCGCCGGTACCCATGCGCTCCCCGAGGATCTGCGGCAGGCTCTTGCCGGTGACGATGCCGAGCTTGGCCGCCTGGTACTGGATGAGCACGCTCATGCAGTTCGCCACGACCAGTACCCACACCAGCAGGTACCCGTATTCGGCACCGGAAGTGAGGTTGGCGGCCACGTTGCCGGGGTCGACGTAGGCGACCGCCGCGACGAATGCCGGCCCCAGCATGCTGGCGAGCGCATGCACCGGCTTCTCCGGCTTGCCGATGTCATGGCGCTCGATGGCGATGTCCTGCTTGATCTCGGCGTCGATCTGCGGGTTGGTCGGTACGTCTGTTTCACGATCTGTTCCACGCTTGACGGCCATGCGATCACCACTCCCTGCACTCATCTGCACGGCCCATGCTACCCCATGAGAAATTGTTCATTTTTCTGAGCAAAATGAACAATTTCTCATTCCTCCGGCACCGCCTGCCCCGGACACGAATGCAGCACCGCCAGCATGGCACGCTTCTCCTGCGAGGTCACGCTCAGGCCGTACTTGTCCTTCACGCCGATCTGCCGCGCCACGTATTCGCACCGGAACTCCCCGTTGGTGGGCAGCCAGTATGCGGCGGAGGACGAGCCCTTGCCCTGGTTGGCGGGGCCGTCGACCGCCAGCAGGTTGACCATGTCGTTGCCGTATTGGAAGCGCTTGGCCTTGTCCCAGTCCTTGGCGCCGGACTGCCACGCGTTCTGCAGGGCGACCACATGGTCGATCTGCACGGCGGAGCTGGTGTCCTGTCCGCGCTGGAAGTGGATGGTCTTGCCGGTGTAGGGGTCCTGGAGCACGCCCGTCTTGACCTTGCAGCCACCGCGCTTGGTGTAGGTGACATCGGTCAGGTCCCGGGCGAGCACGTCGTCGCGCACGTCGCAGCCGTTGCCGTCGTCGTCGGTCTCCCGATAGCCGAAGGCATCGCGCGAATAGCCGCTGGTGGACACGTCATCGTCCACGACGAGCCGTTCCAAGGTTTCGGCGGCGGTGCCGGTGGCGTGGTACTGTCCCGTGAGCTGGACGAACTGTGGTGAGACGCGCGGCAGCAGCACGCCGACGGCGATGCCGAGGACGATGACCGCCACCACGATGATGAGCAGCCGTTCCATCGGCCCCGACGCATTGAAATACCGCTTGGGGAAATACCCGTTCCTTCGACTCATGGTTCACTTGTACGGGAGAATGCGGACCGAAGCAAGCGCGCCACGCGGGCGACACGCCCAGCCACGCCGGATTCAGCGCAAGGGTGAGGGCAGCCCAATTGGTACCGCCATCATCGGCATCCATCACGCCCAATGCCCAATGCATGGCATGGGCCCCAATGCCAAGCGGACCGTGGCTACATCGCGACATGCAACCACGGTCCGCCCGCAGATACCCCGGCAACCATCAGAAGCCGTGGGAGCCAGTGCCCCTGGCTACATCTGCACCACGTCGTCCGCGATCCTCATGGTGGACGCCCGGTGCGAGACCAGCACCACGGCGGCGCCGCGCTCGGCCACCAGCCCGTTGATTGACTGCAGGATGTACGCCTCGTTGAGCGAGTCCAGCCGGCTGGTCGGCTCGTCGAAGAGGTAGAGGTCGGCGTCACGCAGGAACATGCGCGCCAGGCCGATGCGCTGCCGTTCGCCCTCGGAGAGGCGGCCGCCGAGCTCCCCGACCGGCGTCTCCAGGCCGTCCGGCAACGAGTCGACCAAGCCGAGCACGCTGGCCTTGCCCAATGCGGAACGCATCTCGCCCTCGCTGGCATCGACCTTGGCCACACGCAGGTTGTCCGCGATCGAGCCGTCGAAGAGCACGGTCTCCTGGCTCATCATGGTCTGCACCCTGCGGCGGTGGTGTGCGTCGACGTCCGGCAGCGGGTCGCCGGACATCTCCACGGCGCCGGACTGCGGGTCCCAGTAGCGCATGAGCAGCTTGAGCGTCGTCGACTTGCCGCGCCCGGAGGGCCCCTGCACGCCGAGGATGCCGGACAACGGCACGTCCAGCGAGACGTGCTCGAGCACCGGAGCACCGTCCGCGGAACCAGAGCCGTAGGAGAACGTGACGTCACGCATGGCCATGCCGTCGTATTCCGGCTCCAGCGTGCCGGTCTCCGTCACCGCGGGCGCCTCGTCCATGAGCCCGAACAGGCGGCGAGCGGAGGCGAAGGTCTGCGTCAGGCTCGCCGGCAGTGCGCTGAGCGCCAGCGTCGGCCCGAAGGAACTGACCAGCAGCACCAGCGCCACCACGGAGCCGGCCCGCAGTCCCGGGTCGGCGGCACCGACCGCCAGTGCCAGCCACACGCCCAGTCCGGACACGAGCACGACGATCACGTGGTCGATGCCGCCGAACAGGCCGTTGCGCAGGCTCAGCCGCACGCGCTGGCGCCACAGGGCACGCGAGCGTGCGTCGATGCGCGCCAGGCG
Organism: Bifidobacterium cuniculi; assembly: GCF_000741575.1. Lineage (GTDB taxonomy): Bacteria > Actinomycetota > Actinomycetes > Actinomycetales > Bifidobacteriaceae > Bifidobacterium > Bifidobacterium cuniculi. Next base: position 2,768 of record NZ_JGYV01000034.1, on the reverse strand, counting down.
CGCCGCACCCTGCCCGAAGCGGATGATCTGTTCGAGGCCGCGCATGTCGTCGAGCATGTCGTCGTCGAGGGCGGCGCTTTCCTGACGGATGTCGTCGCCCACGCCGCGCAGTGCGCCGGCGAAGAACCTGGGTACCATGACGCCGATGAGCAGGTGCGCCACCACGAGCAGCACCGCGAACCACGGCGAGAGGAACAGCAGCGCGACCGCGTAGATCAGCGTGGTGGAGATGGCGATCACGGTCGGTGAAATGGTGTGTGCGAAGAAAATCTCGAGCAGTTCGACATCAGTGGTGACCATGGAGATCAGGTCGCCCTTGCCCTTGCCGGCCAGTTTGGCGGGCGCGAGGCGGCGCAGTGCCGCGAACATCCCGGAGCGGAACAGCGCGAGCAGGCGGAACGCGAGGTTGTGGTTCATGTACTGCTCGCAGTAGCGCATGATGCCACGGATGAGCGCGCAGACGGCCATGAGTGTGACCGCCCAGCCGACGGACAGTCCCCACGCCGGCTGGCCGAGCGCCGCGAAGAGCGCCATGGTGCCGAAGACGGGCAGGAAGGTGGCGGACACGTGACCGAGCACGCCGAAGATGCAGGCGATGACCATGAGCGGCCGCAGATGCCCGACCTGCCCGAGCAGCCGGCCGATGACCTGCATGGAGGTCATCGTCGGTTTATCCGCGGACGACGGTTGCGCCGTGTCGACAGTCGCGGCGTCGCCAGCAGCTGCCGCCCGCAGGTCGGCGGCGGCGAACGGCTTGGCGGCGACGGTCACGCCCTTGGCGTACGTGATGCCGGCGTGTTCCTCGCGCCGGTGCACGTCCTCCACGACGGCCTGTGCACGGAACATGGCGGCGTACTGCCCGTCGGCGTCCATGAGTTCCTGGTGCGAGCCGGTCTCCACGCAGCGGCCGTGGTCGAAGACGGCGATGCTGTCGGCGCCGACGGCATCGGCCAGTCGGTGGGTGACGAGCACCACGGCGGCCTGTTCCGTCAGTTCGTGCACGGTCTGCATGATGAGCTGTTCGCTGGCGGCGTCCACGCTGGAGGTCGCCTCGTCGAAGACCATGATGGGCGCGCGGCGCAGCAACGCGCGCGCCACGGCGATGCGCTGGCGTTGGCCGCCGGACAGGTTCGCCGCGTCCTGCTCGATCGGCATGTCGAGTTCACGTTCCTGGGATTCGACAAAGTCGAGGATGTGTGCCTGATCGAGCGCGCGGCGCAGGTCGGCGTCGTCGGCGTCGGGGCGCGCCATGAGCAGGTTGTCGCGCAGGGTGCCGGCGAAGAGGTGGCTGCGCGCGCTGACGATGGCGACGGCGTCCGTCAGCGCGTGTTCGCTCAGGTCGCTCACCTGCTGCGCGCCGGCGGCGGTGCAGAAGGCGAGGGAGCCGCTGTAGCCGTCGAGCTCGCCGGCGATGAGCGCGCCGAGCGTGGACTTGCCGGAGCCGGATTCGCCGACGATTGCGGTCAGCGAGTTCGCCGGCAGTTCCAGGGTTACGCCGTCGAGTGCCTGGCGGTCGGCATCCGGGTAGGCGAAGCCGAGGTCGCTGATGGAGACGCCCACGGCGCGTGCACCGGCGGGCAGCTCCTCGCTGCCGTGGCGGGCGGCGGGCAGGTCGAGCAGCGCGAAGATGCGCTTGCTGGAGGTCATGCCGTTCATGGCGACGTGGAAGAAGGAGCCGAGCTGGCGCAGCGGCAGGAAGAAGTCGACGGACATGAGGATCACGAAGAGCACGGCCGCGAAACCGACGGCCGGGCCGTTGAAGGACGCCAGCAGCGCGTTGGAGGTGGCGAAGTGCGTGGTGCCGCCGTGCACGAGCTGCCACAGGGCCACGCCGATGCCGGCCGCGGCACCGCCGTAGGCGACGACGTCCATGGCGGTCAGCGAGCGCAGCTGGATCTGCAGGACGCGCATGGTCATGACGCGGAAGTCCTCGGCCTGCCCGTCCATGCGTTCGGCGGCGCGGCCGTCGGCGTCGAAGGTCTTGAGGGTCTCGAGGCCCTGGAGGTCGTCGAGGAACACGGATCCCATGTCCGTGTACTTTCCCCAGTATTTCCTGAACATCTTCGCCGCGGACATGGCGACGGCGCCGACAATGAGGATGATCAGCGGCGCGCACACCAGCAGCGTGACGGCGGTGGGCATGTTGAGCGGCGCGATGACGGCGAAGAGGGTGAGGGGTGCGAGGATGGCGTAGCCGAGCTGCGGCAGGAAGGACTCGAAGAAGCTCTGCACCTGGTCGACGCCCTCGCCGGTGAGCTGGACGACGTCCGCGGTGCGCACATGCTGCCGGTAGGAAGGGCCGAGGTCGACCATCTTGCGGTACAGCTCGTTGCGCAGGCCGAGCTTGACGCGTTCGGCCGCCTCGGTGCCACACCTGGTGGCGAAGTGGTGCGCCAGGAAGCGTATGGCGGCGATGGCCACGAAGGCGAGGGCCGCGACGAGCCGGTTGAGTGAGGCGTCCAGGCCGATGGATGCCAGGCCGGCGTCCACGGAGCGGAACGTGATCATGGGCGTGACCAGCACCACCATGGACACCGCGAGGGCGATGTCTGCCAGCAGGCCGATCCACAGCCACAGTATTTTCGCCAGCACGAGCCGTCTGGCGCCGGGTACGAGCGAGAAGAGCCGCTTGTCTACCATGCTTCCCCTTTGGGTTGTCTCATATGCCAGAAGCCAACCTAGCAAAATTGAGACGAAAGCAACAGACCCCCGTCCTGAGAAATTGTTCACTTTTTCGAACAAAATCCAGGGCGGCGCGCGCGCSGCCG
>NZ_JGYV01000033.1 GCF_000741575.1 Bifidobacterium cuniculi | reverse complement strand
GGTCGCTTGTATCGTCCTGCGCCTCGTTGGCGACGACCACGTTTCTGCCCTGCCGGGCGAGCAGGACGCGGAACCATTCGAACCCGACACGGGTCAACCGGTCCTTGTGTTCCACGACCAAGGTGCCCCATTCGTCGGATTCCAGCAGGCGCGTGAGCTTGACCCTATGGTCGTTGACGCCGGAACCGACTTCCTTGACGACCTTGACGACCCGGTACCCGGCGGCATTGGCGAATGCGGCCATGCGCTCGGCCTGACGCTCCAAGTCCTCTTTCTGCCGGTTCGTGGACACGCGCGCATACACGGCCGCGTTCCTCAGGTTCTCGACCTTCGGGTCCGGCACGACCACGTGCCCCGTCCCGTCCAAGTATGCGCCGGGAATACGCCCCTTCTTCCACCGCAGGTACGCACCCTTGTAGGTGATACCCTCATTGCGCGCATACTGGGATAATTTCATGGTACCCAGTATACCATAAATAGGTCAGAACATGATAGAATCAGAAAATAGTTACAACACGTCATCATGCTGAATCAGGTCCCACAGGTCCGTATTATCAAAAATCTTGTTTTCCATTTGTGTCATCTCCTAGATGTTGGACTGCGTTGCAGTCGAATTTCTGCTGACACCAATAGTTTAACACAAACGTGAAACTGTTGGTGTCGGCGTGTCGATAAAATCAGCGAGTCAGCCGGAACACAACGGGAACAAAATCATACCCGCCCTTTGCCGTCTCATGCACCCGCCACACGGCAGACCCCGCGTCAAACAAGTACAAGTACTCAATGTCGCCGTCGGCGCAGTTAAAATCAACGTACTCGCCACGCCCCTCAACCTCATCGGCCGGGACATCGTCGTCGCGCCACCCCTTGTAAGACAAGCACTTGGCGCTCAGCTCCTCCTCAGTCATCTCACGGCCGAAAGCGTCATACTCCTCCCGCGTAAACGACACAGGTTCGCGGCCCAGAGAGCTCAGCGCCCCCAGCTTCATGACCGCCTCAACGCGCTCAACCGTCTTGTAATTTTCCACCAGGATACGGCCCACCCCTTCCGGGTAGCCGTCATTATGACAGTAGACGCTCCTAATGGTCCCGTCAGCGTACTCGATACCGATCATACAGCGCGTGCTCATAACAATCTCCCTAAACCTGCACGATTATTTTTCCCGGCAGCCCGCCGGAGGGGGAGTGGCTACTATCGCCGCCAACTCACGGCCGAAAACCTAGTCGGCAGTAAACCAACCGTCCTCACGGTAGGAACAAAAAGCCCTAGCCGACGCCGAAGCCGCCATGAACTCAGTCAACCCGGCAAAACTCTCCACGCGCCAACCAAACGAATCATGTTTCGCCAGCACATCGGAAACCGACATGCCGTTAACCTGCCGAACCGTGCGGAACAAACGGAACATGAAAGCGATAAAACATGATGGCGTTTCATTCACCACGTCCAGCCGAAGCGCATCCACGCGGCCATCGGCACGAACCAAGCCCAACAACACCGTTTCAACCACCCCGTAGTTTCCACGCGTCCGACACGAGGGGTCCCGCTCTATGCGGCTCCATGCCACATGTGCCTCATGCCCCTCGGCCATGACCTCGCGGGAGGTCTCGCGCCAGTGAGCACGGGGAGTGTGTCGGTTGCTGGTGATGGCTACGACTGTAGACATTTTTTGATCCTCCAGTTTGCACGTCAGCCCCCATGCTGATACACTGAGAGGGCTGACAAAATGGGTAAATTTTCGAAGCACCATCCCCCAGAGGCTGCAACCTCTGGGGGAATTTTGTAGGAGATGGCATCCGCCCGAGTGGGCGGGAAAAATCGGGGATGCCATGAGCGTACCACACCACGACGCGGTGGGCGTGACTCCGGCGTGTCGTCCCCATTTTCGTGCGCCAGTGGCACTACGACGTGCCCAGGGCTCAACCCTCTAGCGCCGACGACTGTGGCTAGTCGTCTAGTAGCCGTCGTAGGTCTCTCACGTGCAGGGCGTCGGCTAGTCGTATCGCTGTATCTAGACTCATGTTGCGCGGGTCTCGCGCTCCGCGTTCCCAGTCGGCTATGCGCACGTGAGACACGTCGCACCGATTAGCTAGCTCCCGTTGTGTGAGGCCGCGTGCGGCCCGTAAATCCTTCAGACTCATGATGGCCTCCGTCCCGTGTAGGTCTAGTTTAGCCGAGTCTGAGAGTCAGCGGACGCCGCTCGCATATCCATGAGTCTCACCATGGGCGCCGCCGCGTATCTGTATCGGGGTTTCACTCTTCAATTCTCAAGCGTCCCAAGCGTTTCGTGCTTGATGGCTATCACTATACAGGCTACCCAGCTGGTTAGCAAGCGTACGGCGTGTCGCGTTGAAAATAAAGGGATTCCATGCGGTCGCGCCAACACGGCACATGCATGTCCAGGGCCGCGGCACCGAAACATGAGCCGACGCGGCGCAGGGTTGCGCACGGCAGCCGTATGGTGTACACGCGCGCGGCCGCGTCACGCGCGGCCGCGTCGCACGGCCGCATCACACGCACGCGCGGCCACGCCGCACACCCAGGACGCCGACGACGGGACCAACCCGAGGCAGGGGAGGGTACCCCCGGGGTCAAAGGAAGGCCGCAGGGGTGTCTGGTTCTGCCCGTGAATGTGGTCCGGGACTTTTTGAAATTGCCGTAACAGAGTGCTTGGAATCGTTGGTATTTCAACGTTTTGCTGCAACGCTGAGTGCAACGCGGGGTGCAACACTCGGTGCAACAGCGGGTGCAACGCTTGCTGCAACACGGTTGGTGTGTAAGATACCTTGTAGGTATCGTGCAGCGTGGCACGCCAACTGATTATTTTCGTACCCAATACCCGAGTGCTCCAGGAGCTGATGCGTCATGGCCGTTGATCGTACCGAGCAGATTGTGACCGTGAGCGTGAAGTTCTGTGCGGGTAACCGTGAGGAGCCGCTTGGTGAGGTCGAGGTCCCGTTTCCGTTTCGGCTGGGACCAGTGACTAAGGGTGCCGACGCGAACGATACCGCATATGTTCCGTTGATTCCTGATTCGGAGGGTTTTCGTGCTCGTTTGGTGCGTGCGTTGGAGGCTTTCAGTGCAGTGTTCAATGGGTAGGTTTGGCTGCGCGTAGGGGCGTGCGTGGTCGGCGGTTTCTTTTTCCTTTTCCTTCCGCTAACATGGTCCTCGTCGTGGCTGTGAGGCCACGGTTGCTCTGGTAGCCCAATGGGTAGAGGCGACGCACTCAAAATGCGTTCAGTGCGGGTTCAAGTCCCGCCCGGAGTACTTACCGGCGCGTAGCCCTGCCACATTCAGGGCTTGCTTATAAGGCGTGCCGGAGCTGGTGGTGTAGTGGCAGCACGCCAACCTCTGTGGTTGGAGGGACGGGTTCGATTCCCGAACAGTTCACAGGGAGGCTCCCGGATGCCGCTTGCAACGGTGGGAGTGCCGCGTGGGGTTTTGCAAGGCCCGCGATGTGACTCGTCCGTCAGCCCTTGGTTGGGTGACAATTCCCTCGGCGGCGAATGGAAGGTACGGTCTGGCGTTTCGGCGTCGCAAGATCAAACGAGAGGGTTCCATCCTGCGGGATGGATAAGGCAGCATCCGGTTCGTTGCTGCCGTTTGCGTTGGTGGTGCAGTGGTAGCACGACAGTCTCCAAAACTGTAGACGGAGGTTCGATTCCTCCTCAACGTGCTGGGTGATGCGATGTACGGTCACTAGGCGCTCTGAGTGCGTTGATGACTGAAAACCATAAGAGAATCGGGTTTGACTGTTTTCCGTGTCGCCTTATTACGTGTGAGGGGTGCGCCTGATGCCTTGGTCTTCATCGAATCGTAAGAAGCGGTTTAATAAGGGTTGGGTGAAGACCCGGGCGAAGATTCTGGAGCGTGACCATCATATGTGCCAGTGGCCGGTGTCCGATGAGAACGGGTTCCCGGCTGGCGTGTGTGGCGCTCCGGCGAATGAGGTGGACCATATCGTGCATAACATGGTGCGGGATGACGATGACCCGCATAATCTGCGTGCCTTGTGTCATTACCATCATGTGCAGAAGACTGCTGCCGAGTCGGCGGAAGGCCGTGTGAAGGCTTCGCGGAGGAGGAATGCTGCCAAGTTCTATGAGCATCCCGCTTTCCGATGAGTTGCAGTGTGGATGGGTGCAGCCGTGACGTGTGTGCTTCCGGCTTGTGTAGGAAGCATTATGACATGGTGCGCTATCACGGGAAGATCGTGAGGCCGGTGCAGCGTAAGAAGCTGTGTTTTGTGTGCGGCACGTGGATGGATGTGGGCGACAGGCCTAAGGATTTTTGTTCCGCCCGGTGTCGCATGCGATATATGCGTTTGCGGCGTCGTGGTGGCGTGTTGCCTACTCGTGGCCGGAACAGGGTGATTTCTTCTGACGACGTGTTTGACCGGGTGCCGGAGGAGCCGGTGCCGATGGTGGAGAAGTTCACGAATCGGGATGTGTGGGCTGCGTCGAATGGTTTCTGTGTTGAGTGTGGCGGTGAGGTTGCCGAGGGTGACGTGATTGGGTCTGGCTGGCTGTTGCCTTTGGAGGCTGGCGGCTTGCCGGTGTTGGCTAATCGTGTGCTGTTGCATCCGGGGTGTCGGGCTAAGTGGGAAGCGAGGTCTCCGATTGGCAGGTCAAGGAAGGCGCGCAAGCAAGGTCACGGGTGAGACACTGAAGTGGGATGGGATTGTTCGAGGTCCGGAGTTTCCGGCGTTGAGGCCGGATGGTAAGGAGTGGTTGACGTCGTGGGGGCCGGAAGAATACTATGAGCGGATTCGTAGGAGCCCCCAGGCGTTGAAGTTGGGGACTGATCTTGACTGGGATAGTGTGCTTGATTTGGTTTTTTGCAAGGACCAGTTGTATCGCAGGTTTAGTGTTCAGTTGGCTGCGGAGGTTAGGGCTCGGGAGAATGCGCTGGGTGTGGGCCCGTTGGCGCGGCATGCGTTGAAGTGGGATACGCCGGACCCGGACCAGATGGCTGCGGGTGGTGGTGCTGTGGTGAATGATGTGAATGCTGAGCATTTGGTGGATTTGAGGGGTGCGATTCTCGGATAGGGGATGATTGCGGGGTGATGGGTTGTGCATGATGTCATCCCGCAGTTGTCTCGTGAGCAGAAGGCCCGTTCTATGGGCTGGTTTGCGGTGTGGTGGATTGAGTCGTTTTGTGTGATTGGTTCGCCGCCTGTTGAGACTGAGCCGATGGTGTTTACGCCGGAGTATGCCGAGTTCCTGGTGAATTGTTACGCATTGGACCGGCATGGGCGGCGTCTGTTTGATCGTGTGTTTTTGAGTCGGCCGAAGGGTTCCAACAAGAGTGGTTTGGCGGGGCTGATTGCGTTGTTTGAGTCGTTGGCGCCGTGCCGGTTTGACCATTGGGCTGAGGCTGGGGAGTCGTACATGTTTCTTGGCCGCACGTACCGTTACCAAGCGGGTGAGCCGGTTGGGCGCCTGATTCAAGGCTCCAGGGTTGCTCTTGCTGCTAACAGTGAGGACCAGACGGGCAACGTGTACGACGTGATCTACGTGAATTGTACGGATGGGCCTCTTGCGCAGTTGCGTGGCGTGGGCATGGATGTGGGGCAGACCCGTATCATCCTGCCCGAGGAGTGTGGCGGCGGTGAAATTCGGCCTGCCACGTCGGGGGCGGCGTCGCGTGATGGTGGTTTGCAGACGTGGATTGAGTTGGACGAGTCCCACCTGTTCCAGGGGCGTGCGAAGGGTATGGCCCGCACTCTGATTCGTAACGGGTCGAAGCGTAAGCGTGACGCTGAGCCGTGGGTGTTGGAGACGACGACCATGTATCAGCCGGGTTTGAACTCTTTGGCTGAGGACACGTACCGGACGGCGTGGAGTATTGCCGAGGGCAAGACGAAGCATGACCAGCGTACTTTGTTCGATCATCGTTATGCGGTGTTGAGCGTGGATGATATTGCGGACGAGAAGAAGCTGACTCATGCGCTCATGGAGTCGCATGGGTCGGTGGCGTTGTCCAAGGATGGGAAGGACCATCTGATTCTTCCTGACGGTCGGATTACGACGGTGGTTCCCGGTACCGGCCGCGACGAGTATGGTAATTCGTTGGCGACGCCGGGGGTGGAGCCGGGCCCGTCGAAGTACGGGTGGGTGGATTTGGATGGTCCGAAGAACCTGATTCTCAACGCGGGCACTGACCCTGCTGAGGCTATCCGCTACTATTTGAACTCGCTTACGAGTGCGGCGGATGCGTGGGTTCCCGAGTCTGACATTCAAACGCACCTGTTTGGCCGTGAACTGTATGACCAGGCGGCGGACGCGCGTGCGGTGATGGACGTGTGGAAGCAGGTCATCAAACCGGACGAGGAGATTACGCTTGGGTTCGATGGTTCCGTGTCGGATGATTCGACCGCGCTGGTGGGGTGCCGTGTCCGTGACGGCTTGCTGTTCCTGGTGAAGCTGTTGGCGAAACCGGATGGTGCGGAGAATGCGCATTGGACGGTGGACCGTGATGCGTTCGATGGTGCCGTCCGGTACATGATGGAGCACTACAACGTGGTTGGCATGTTCGCTGATACCGCGTTCTGGGAGCCGTACATTGCCGCTTGGGAACAGGATTATGAGGGTCAGCTGCGGGTGTCTCCGCGTGGCAACCGTGGCAAGATTCGGTTCCCGATGAACGGGTTCCAACGGGACGTGTACGACACTTTGGTCACGATGGAAACGAACTTCAAATATGAGTGGAAGCCCGTTGCCCGTCATGCCGAACCGATACGGCAGCAGATAGCGCTCCTTGCTGACCCTCGTCTCGTGGACCATTTTCGTAATGCTCGACGCCGTGAGAAACGGTTCGGCTACCTGGTGTTCAAGGAAACACCGAACTCGCCGAACAAGATCGATGCGATGATGGCTGGCCTGTTGGCATACGCGGCCAGGAACAAGTATCTGGCGGATGGCGAGGAAGAGGAAGTCCTGTACCGGCCCATTCGCGTGTACGGGTAATCGGAGGTGGCTTGGATGGCTGATTTCAATAACATCATTTCCGGCGCTGCCGATGATGATATGGACGCCTACTGGATTAGTGTTCTTGCACAGCGTCTGGTGGACCGTATTCCTCAATTGTGTAAGCTGCGTACGTTCTACGATGGTCAGGAAATTATTCCCACCAGCATGATTCCTGACGGTACGAGCGATAACAGCACCGTGATCTATGAGCGGTTCCGTGAAATGGGTGCCGTGAATTATGCGCGTATTATCGTGAACTCGATTAGTTCCCGTCAGAAGCCTATTGGCTTCCGTATGGTCGGGGAGAACTCTGCGCGCAATACGGATGCGGATACCGCTTGGTTCGATAATCGCATGGACTTGAAGGCGCGGCAGATGATGCATGATGTCGCCCTGTATGGGTCCGGATACCTGATGGTGACAGATAGTATTGCCCCTAATCGTGTTGATGTATTGTCACCTTGGACTACGGCAGTTTCAGATGATGGAGATTCTGCTGTTATCTATTCCTATGATGCCTTCAACGGCGTAGAACAGTTTTCTTTGTACCGGGCAGAACGGGATGATGATGGCACCGTGTCGAACATACAGGTTCGACATGCAACACGTGCTACGAATGGGCGTAGCATCATGTCGGAGAGCGATTCAACCGAAATCTATAAATTGTGTAATGACCCACAAGCTACTATACCTACAATTCCCACTGATTTTTCATGGGATAGCGAGGGCGACGGCAAGGATACAGATTTTGCAAAAAACTGCAATTCTATTCCTGTTGTACGTGTTGGCTCTGGTGATGGTATGGGCCAGTTTGAGCCGCATCTTCGTATCCTCATGTCGTTGGATCAGGAACGGTTCGACCGTTTCTGCGTGCAGGTGATGCAGGCGTTCCGTCAGCGTGCGGTCAAGGGCAAGATTCCAACCGTGTACGTGGACGGTGACCCTGAAGTCGTCGCCGGTACCAAGAAGGTTGGCGACCATATCGACTATTCAGACACGTTCTCTCTTGGCCCCGGCATGTTGTGGACGCTGCCGGAGGGAGCTGAGATTTGGGAAAGCGCGGTCACTGACATTACGCCATGGGTGACTGCCGCGACGAACGATGTCAAGCAGTTGGCGGCGGCTACTGGGTTGCCGTTGGACATTCTCAGCCCGGATGTGCAGGGTTCCGCTTCTGGTGCGGATTTGAAGCGTGAAGGCCTGATTTTCAACGTTACTGATTTGAATGCCAGGGCGAACGACGGGTTTGTTCTTGCCATGCGCATGGCGATGGTTGCGAATGGTGACAGTTCTGCGGTAGACCAGCGTTTTGAGACGGTTTGGGCGCCTATCATGCATGATTCTGATTTGAACACGGCTCAGGCGGCGAACTATGTGCAGGAGATTCTTCCTGCGAAGACGATCATGCGTAAGTATCTGCATATGACGGAGACGGAGATTGCCGAGGCGATGCAGGATATGAACGATGCTTCGTTCACGGCACAGGTCACCACGAACCAGGCACAGGCTGAGTCGCAGTCTACTGGGTTCGATGAGTCGGCTTCTACTGGGGATAATGCGGTTCTGGTTGACGTGGAGGAGTAGCCATGACACCTTCCTCTGATTCGTTGCAGGATGCGTACCAGTCCCAACGGGACCAGTTGACGAAATCTTTCGTGAAGCAGTCGTGGGATGTGTGGAAGACCTTGACTCCGGCTGACTGGTGGAATGGTGCCGTCACGATCGGTGTCAGCGCGAAACTTGCCCCGGCATATGAGAGCTTCATCGAGGCGGCCCGTCGTTTGGGTGTGAGTTATGCGGATTCGGTGTTGCAAAACGCTGGCATGTCTCCTGGCGGTGAACCGTTGGATGGGTTCATTGTGACTCGTGCGAATACGACTCCGCTGGAGGTGTTGGAGCGGCCCGCATTGGCGTATCGTCATGCGGCTGTGCAGATGCCGCAGTTGCGTCCGGTGTCGTGGGATGAACTGTCTGGTACTGATTTGGCTACGGTTGCTTCGTGGCTTCAATCTGGTTTGGACCGTTTGCGGACGATTGCCACTACCGACATGACGTTGGCGAGTAATGCTGCCGCTACGGAGCGATGGGCGCGTAGTGGCGTGAATGATTACATTCGAGTCCCCCACCCTGAACTGTCTGATACTGGTACGTGTGGCCTGTGTATTGCTGCGGCTACCCGCATTTACCATACGCGCGATCTGATGCCGTTGCATTCCAACTGCAAGTGTGGTGTCACGGTCTTGACCAATGACAATGACCCGGAACGCAATAAGAATGCGTATCGGCAATTGCTGGACAGTCTGTATGAGGATGCTGGCGGCAAGACGAACCTTGACCTTATGTCAATTAAGGTCCAAACCGTCACGAACAGTGAAATCGGGCCGGTTCTTACGGCCGAGGGTGCCGCATATAGCACTGGAGACGGCACGTATAGCACTCCCGACTTGGCGATGACCAACAGTCAGATGAAACGTATCCTGTCGCACTATCGGAAGATGGCGGACGCTTACAAGCGTATCCTTGCCGACCATTCCGCCCGCGTGGAAGTGCAACTCGACCATAGGAAGTATGAACTGCATTACGACTACCACGTAAGACAGGCGCTGAACTGGTACGAGTCCTACATTCGTTTGCTCACCAATCGTTTCTCGTTGGCGAGTTGACAAAACACAAACATATTGATCCTGAAGAGGAGATGATTATGGACGAGGAAAACACCAAGACCGAGCCTGATATGGGCAACGTTGAGGAGACTACCGAGTCGAAGGCCACGCCGGATAACGGCATGGACGAGCTGGCTCACTGGAAAGCCATGGCGCGCAAGCACGAGGACCGTGCAAAAGCGAGCTACAAGGACTTGCAGGACGCCAACAAGCAGCTGGAAGCGGCCAACGAGAAGAACACTGAGTTGCAGTCTTCGCTGGACGCTGCCAACATGACCATTGCCCGCATGGAAATCAAGCAGGAACACCCCCAGATTACCGACGACATGATTCAGAAGCTGGCGCCAACAGGTTTGAACGCTGAACAGCTTAAAGAATGGGCCAAGACTGCCGCAGGGTTCTTCCCTTCCTCGAATCCGGAGGAAACTCCTACGAATGAGACGGAAGAGCCACAACCTCCTAAGAAGGCTCCTTCCCTTTCCGACGTTGCTCGCGCCTCTCACAACATGGAAGGTCGCTATATCGGCGCGGGGGGTACTGCTGAGGATGGCGAAAAGCTGGCTGCTCAGTATCTTGCGAAGTTCCGGCGTAATCTCCAGCGCAATGGTGACGACAAGTAATTTTCTAGGAAGGAATGACACATGGTGAACATGGTCAAGGATCGCGGCACTATTCGTGTCGAGGACGATCAGTCGTGGCGTTTCGGTGAGCAGCCTGCTGGTTTTACCAGTGTGGTGCTTGACCTGACCACGTTTGAGAACGCGACGGATGAGTTGAAGAAGAAGTACCTGACTGGTGTTGGCGAGACGAATACCGCCTACATTCGTTCCGGTATTCCGCTGGCTCGTATCACGTCCGGCGATAATGCGGGCAAGTTCGGCCCGTATGACCCGAAGGCGACCGATGGCCGTAATGGTCGTATCGATGGTCTCCTGGAGTCCAATGTCGAGGTGACTGTTGGTTTCAACGGTTGGGACGCGGAGATCGAAACGGTCGGTATGCGTTACCGTGGCGACATCATTGTCGCCAATCTGCCCATTGAGGTTGGTTCGGATGCTACTTGGGGCGGTGACTTCATGGCTGTTGACCCTGAAACCGGTGTCACGTCCAAGCTTGGTGCCGCTGCTGCCACGAAGGCGTCTGACTGACGTTTTTCGAGTTCTTAAGGATTCTTATACCCGCCTTTTTGGCGGGTTTTTGTTTGAAGGAAGGTGTAGGGCATGAGTGCTCTTGAAACTACCATCATGACCCCGGCTGAAGCTTCGGCCATGGTGGATAATGTGTTCAAGTCCGTGAACAGTGCTTTGCCGTTCTCCAGCGTGTTCCCGTTGGTAGACAATGATGGCAAGGAAAACGTGACCTGGACCCCGAACCAGCCTCTTGAGCTGGTGGACATGGTTGATTTCCGTGGCTGGGATGCCGAGGTCGGCTACGGTAAGTCCGTTAGTCAGACTGGTGAGAAGCTGGCGCCCCTGATGCCGTTGGGTAAGCGCATGCACGTGTCTGAGCGTGACATCATCGGTCACGTGAACGATAAGTCGTGGCTGCGTGAACGCTTCTCCGACTATTTCGGCAGGCTCGCCACTGAGGTTGCCGTCCGTATGGAGATGCTGCGCGTTTCCGCATTGGTCAACGCCAAGTTCGATGTGAATATCAACGGTCAGAAGGTTCCCTATGATTTCGGCCGTGACGCTACTTTGAGTGGTGTCAAGCCTACGAAGAACTGGGGTACCAAGACTTCTACCCCGGTGGATGATATCAAGGCTTGGCGTAACCTCCTGGTTGCCGTCAACGGTGTGCTTCCCGAGGCGGTCATCACCACTCGCAAGGTGATGGATACTCTCGCCACGAACGCGCAGATCATCCAGTTGGCTACCAAGACCAACGAGACGACCATGCCGACCATGGTGTCCGACAATGATGTGCGTAACGTGCTGGAATCCTACTGCGGTTTGACTGAGATTCGTCTGATTGACGAGGCTTACAAGTCGTTCCAGACTACTTATGCCATGCGTCTGCCGTCGTTCGTGAATACGCTGCTGCCTGAGGGAACATTCCTGATGTTCTCCAGCTTCAACGATTCCGCGCTTGGCGCCACGTTCGTTGGTCCGACCGGCGAGGCTGAGAGCGCCGAGTACGGTTTGAACAAGTCCGTGAACACGGGTCTTGTGGGTGCTGTCCTGTCTGATACTGCGCCGTTGCGTTATGACACCTACATTACCGGTACCATGATGCCGATTCTGGTGCAGTCCAACAACACGTTCCAGGCTTCCGTCTTGGGCTAGTAGGACGGTGGGCTGATGGCTGGTTTCAATCCTGAACAGGAGGACTGGCTGGAGCACATGCGCCTGTACGCTGGCAACACTCGTGAAGTGTTCGATAATCGGTTGGATGACAAGTGGATTAAGGGGCATTGCCTGACTGCGTGCGATATCGCGTTCCAGGAGTGCCCTTCCGCTGAGGTTTTCCTTGAGTCCGGCAAGCTTCCCAAGAGGGTGTTTTGCTATGTGGTGTGCTGCATGGTGCTACGTGTGGCACGTTGGACACGGGTCAAAACCGAGTCGAATGGTGCGTTCCAACGCACTGACCAGACGATGGAGACGAATCAGCCGGGTTGGGAGATCAGCCCGGATTTGATGGTGACTTCCAAGGAGCGCTCTTTGCTGAACTGTGAACCGAAGGGGCGTAGCGCGTTCGGGTCGGTCAGCATGGGGTTGAATCGTGTCTACGGAATGTAGGTGATGGTTCATGGCGTTCCTGTTCGATGATGAGCCGAAGGAAGAGAAACCATCGTACCTGTATGACAATGAACCGTTCGAGAAGCCGCAGACCATCCTTTACGGGGATAAGGTGATTGTGGTTCCTCGCACGATTCATAGGACCGCTCATGGTGTGGAGTACAAGGGCGATGAGGCGTTCTGGTGCTGGTGTTCCATTGAGGGCCGTGAGCAGCAGGCGGGCATGTTCTCTATTTCCGGTTCCGAAGATAAGTCTCCGCAGACTTCTGGTGGTTTGCGTGAGGTCACGGTCAAGCAGATATTGGCGCCTGAGTGGCATGCCGATATTCATGCCGTGGTCTGGTATGACGGTGACATGTACGACGTGGACGGTGCTGCCGAGCATCGGGAACACGGTATTACGCATCATTGGGATGTGAAGCTTCGTCGTATTGCTGACTGGTCTCAGATTCCTGAAGCGTTGCGGCCTAGGGCGCCTGTTCCTGCTGAGGATGCCCCGGTATGGGGCGAGACGCCGGGGGTGAGTGGATGGCACGAGTTGTCTTAGTTCCTCATTTGAGCACGAAGGTTGCTGAGGAGTTTGGCCCGGCGATCACTGACCGTGAAGCGTCGAAGGTGATGGCGAGGGCGAAGGCTCTTGCTGTGACTGCGGCGATTGGCCGTAACCCGGGTCATTCCGTGGCTGACCATATTTCGTTCGGGAAGCAGTATCACGGTATTGACACGCTTGTGGTGATGTCGGTTACTGGCCGTGATGGCAGCGAGGTGGCGGCGGCTCATGAGTTCGGCGCCTACAATGTGCAGGCTCGCCGGTTCGTTCCGGGTCATCATGTGATGCAGCGGGCCGCTCGGGGGTAGGTGATGTGTTGTGCCTATTCCTGGTGCTGATTTGGATTTGTGGCCGTCTGAGCGTCCTCAGGTGGACGCGGAGAGCGTCATCATGGACATGCTGGTTGCATCGTTGGCTCCGGATGCGGAAGGCTTGGGGTGGGATGGTGAACCGGCACGTGAGGTGCCGCCGATGGTGTTCAACGAGATCGATATCGATACGGATGCTTATGCGCAGTTGACGGATGTCGTGATTTTCCATGCTGAGGCTCCTGTTCCTGCTACGACGAACATGCGTGGCCGTGTGTGGCGGGTAGACGTGGAGTTTCTGGTGGAATCCACGGATGTTGACCGGGCGTTCCGGTTGGCGTCGTTTGTGCGGCGTGCGGTGATGGCGTGGCCTCGCATGGAACCATCCAAGCATGGGCGCGTGTTGAAGATTCAGTACCCTCCGGCGTTTGCGAAGGCCGCGTCTGGTAAGCAGGCGACGGCGAAGGGTGTCAAGCAGTATTCCACCGGCAGCGCATGCGCACTGTTGGTGTCTGACATGGTGCGGCCGGAACGGCCCTCCAAGTCTCTTGTTGTGTCGGGGTTTTGGGAGCCGTTCCCGCAGCCCTGATTTTCTGGTTTTCTTTGTTGGGGCCCAATCCGGTTTTGGCCGGGTTGGGTTCCTTGTTTATGGAAGGAAGATAGCAATGGCTATCAAGGATAGTACGGTTTTCCCGGATTATGGTGCCGTGTTCTACGCGCCGGTTGGTACCGCGTTGCCTACTGGTGGGATCAAGGCGTTCACGATCATGGCTGAGACTGTTGCGGCTGGCGGTGATGGCGGCGCCCAGTGGACGAATCTTGGTCACACGTCGCAGGAGAATGGTGTCACCATTAATCTGGATGGTGGTGAAACCGAGTCGTCTGGTTCGTGGCAGGTGCATAATTTGCGGACGAAGTCGACTTCTGCGGCGTCGTTGACCGTTGAGATCACGTCGCTTCAGATGAATAAGGACACGTTCAAGCTGATTTACGGTTCGAAGTCTTCGACTGGTGCGGGCGTGGGTGCCAACTTGGACATGACGCCGAACAAGATGGCGATTGTCATCATTGCGCAGGATACGCCGGATGATGATGAGAAGAACAAGTTTGGTTTGCAGATTCGTTCGACTTCGATCAAGCCGAATGGTGGCCCTACTTTTGGTGATAATTTCGTTGAGCAGGGTATGACCGCTACTGCGGAGTCCGTGCAGGGCGAGGATGATTTCACCTTCTACCTCCCGGATGATTTCGCCGCCTGACGGTGGCCCTTTTCGGGTGTTGTCTGTCGCCGTGCGCGTGGTCTCCCCGTCCGCGCGCGGCGTCCCCTTTTCGTTGGTTATTCCATTCCATTGGCGGGGAGTTAATCGTTAGTGAAAGGACGGGGAGAATCCTATGGCTAGGACTAAGGCGAAGGTTGAGACGGATGACGTGCAAGAGCAGGAAGCGCAAGCTGGCGGCGAAGGCTTCGAGTTCCCGGAAACGTGGGAAGCGTTCTGCAAGGAGTTCGAGTGGGCGGAAAACCTGCCGGAAATGATTCCGCCACATGAGCTGCCGTTCCGCGCGGTAGCGAACCTGGAGAAGCTGTATGAGCGTTCCCGGCTCGCCTATGCAACGTTCGAGGATGAGAACCCTGCGGACGTGGTGGAGAACCTGGACGTGCGCGCTGACGTGGCGGAGGATGCCATCGGCTTCTTCCGTGACGATTGCATGGGCGATGAGGAGTTCGAGTCGTTCCTGAACGGCACGAGCGTGGACGCCGTGTTTAGCATGCTGATGATCCTGCTTCGCTATTACATGGTGCAGGTGGGAAAAAACACCGGGTCGAAGCTGTCCTCGACTCGTACCCGGTAGAAGCCGCCTCCGACTTCCAACGCTTCTATAATCTGGACGTGTTCGATTCGTCGCTTCCACCTGACCGTACGCTTCGCTTGTTGGCGGGGTTGCAGGCGATCCCGGATAGTTTGTATCGGGCTCGCATGTTGGAGGAGAACGAGGGAGAGCAGGCGGCGGACCGGCCGAGGGAGAAGAAGCCGGTGGTGTTGCCTTGGCTTGGATGGTCGTCGGACACGATGCTATTGGCTGATATGCGTAACCTGATGGATGCGGTGACGACGGCGAAGTATGGTGGCAAGCATGCGAAACCGTCTCCCGTGTATCCGCCAGGGCATAAGGAGAACACGCAGCCTGAGGGGCGTATGGGTATTCGTGATTTCGCGGCGAAGGCGATGCGACTGTCACGGCAGGCAAATTAGGGACAGAACAAACAGGGGAGGGCCGGTAGCCGGGGCGGGCTGCTGGCCCTCACATTTTTATGCGCGATAAGGGGTGCGGGTATGGCTGGTGAAGGATTCCTCGCAGGCAAGGTTATTATCGACGTTGAGCCGAATACTCGCGGTTTCGCGCGTAAGCTTCGTGAAGCGTTGGAGAAGATTGACGACGCGACGGTCGATCTGAATTTCAACGTGGATGATGCCATGGCGCAGTCGGCGTTCCGTAAGTGGGACGGTCGGAACGGGCACATGGACTTCGCTATCCGTGTGGACGACCGGCAGTTGCGTAATCTTCAGACGGCGGGGCAGAAGCTTCGGGATGACTGGGCGAAGAAGCCGGTCGAGATCAGTGCGGATACGAAGAAGGCGCGTGACGCGGCAGACGCTTGGTGGGACAAGTTCGCCAGCACTGAGAAGAGCATCACGGACCGCCACGCGAAGGAACTGAAGAATCGTGAGGCTGCCGAAGCGAAGTCACTGAAGGACCGGCAGGCGAACCTTCAGAAGTTCTACAAGAAGAACATGAAGGACTTCTTCAACGGCAAGGGCCTTAAGACTTTTGAGCGCCTTGACCTCGACAACCTTTACGGTGAGTCGATTGGCGGGGGTGAAAAGATTCACACCCAAATCAAGAAGCTCAAGGACTCTTTGCAGGAATTGTATAAGGTACAGAATCTGATTCGCGTTGCCAACGACCCCCAGAATCTTCCTACTGTCCGAGCAAACGCGGCGAAGCAGTTGGAGTCGTATAGCAAACAGCTTCGTGACTTGGATTATGTGCAGAAGTCCATTGTGGATAATGAGGCTGCGCTGGGCAAGGCGTTGGAGTCGTCTCGTGAAATCTACAAGTCTGACCCGGACCGTATGGCGAAGGTGGTGCGTGGTTTCAGTCAGGCGGATAGTGCCATTGCGAAGATGGTTGGCCGTAGCGAGGAGTCTACTGAGGCGTGGCAGGAGATGACTCGTGCCATGGGAAAAGTGGATACCAAGACGGTGGTTCGTGACTTGGGCAAGGCGACGGCTTCGGTGAAGAAGTTCGCCATGGCCGAGGACAATGCGGCCGATATTGCAACCAAGTTCAAGCGTGAAATGGCTGAACAGTCGAAGCGTATCAGCAAGGCTCGTGAAGACTACAAGCATTACGGGGATTCCATCGTCAAAGCCCACAAGTACGGGCTGGACGGCTTGGAGAAGCACAAGAAGGCCATGGCCGACATGGACAAGGTCATCTCCACGCACGAGAAGACCCTGACGAATCTACGCAAGAAGTACGCCCAGCTCGGCAAGGACAAGTACAAGATCGCCGTCGAGTTGGAAACGAAGCGTTTCGACGCGGAAATGACGCGCGTGGGCCGTGCCATGGCAAGTCTTGACGAGCGTGTCACTGTTGAGATTCGTGCCCGCGTGTATGACGATGCTGCCGACGATTTGCAGCGCCAACTGGAAGTGTTGAAGCGTCAACATGTGACCGTTCCTGTCGATGTTGAAGTGGACGTGCAGACCACGGTGGCGAAGATGCGCCAGGCGGCAGAAAGCATCCGCAAGGGCGACGAAATCGACTTCGACGTCGATATCGACATTGACGATATGAATGCTCGCCGTAAGCTTCGTGATCTTCAGAACGACTATGACGAGATGAAGATGGACGTGGATGTGGAGACGGCTCTTGCCCGTGCTCATCTTGCGTCGTTCACCAGGCCTCGTACGGTGGATATTTTTGCCCGGTTCCGTGGTACGGATATGGGGAAGATTCTTGGCGGCATGACGTATGGTGCTACTGGCTTGAAGGGTGTGGAGAACTCGTTCCAGAATCTTGTGAACTTGTTTGACACGTTGGACCGTAAGGTGCCGAAGCTTGCACTGGTTTCGACTGTGTTGTCGGATATTGGTGCCGGCGCGATCAACCTGGCAGGCACTGTCGGTGGGCTTGGTAAGAGCATCGTGAGTCTGTCGAAGGCTGCGTATGCTGCTCCGGTTGCGCTTATCGGCCTGGGCGCTGCGTATGCGAATCTTCGTATGATTATGGGCGAAGAGGGTGCCGCGTGGAAGGAGAATGTTTCTCTTGCGGGTACGGCCATGGAGAACATGGCTTCGCAGGTGCAGAAGGCGTTTTATGGGAAGGCTGCTCCGGCGATCAAGGACCTTGGTGTTCAGATTGGTGACGTGTTGGCTCCGGCCATGGTGTCGCTGGCTGAGAAGGAGGGTGTGGTCGTTGAGGGTGTGATGCGCATGGTCACGGAGTCCGGCAAGGTCGGGCAGGTGGCTCGCGTGTTCACCCATGTGAACGACAGCGTGGACGCTCTCACTCCCGGTATCAACGGTTTGGTTCGTTCCGTGTTGGATTTGGCGGATGCTGGAGGCCAGTATTTGCCGCAGTTCGCTAATTGGATTAGTCGGAATGTGACGTGGTTTGCTACGTGGGCGTCCGAGGTGCAGAAGGACACGGCGACTGTTGACACGGCGATGGCGAAGGTCAAGGAGCAGGCCGGGTATCTTGGCGAGTCGTTCTTCGCGTTGAAGGACATCATCAAGGGCGTGTTCGAACCGCTGAGCCAGAACCAGAATGGTTTGGAACGGTTCGCCGTGAACTTGCAGAAGGCCAACGAAGCCGTCCACTCAGTCAGCTTCCAGGAGACGATGCAGGCGTGGGTGCGCGGCGCCCAGGACGCCCAGCATGGCATGCGTGACGCATTCAGTGACGTTGGACAAGCTGCGAACAAGATGCGCGACGACGTCGCCAACGTGATGAAGAACCTGGGCGAGTTGACGGGCAATGTGGTCAGTGACATGTCGAGCATGCTGTCGAAGATCAGTCCGTCCATCAGCAAGTTCTCCGAAGGCGTGCGTGACGGGTTCTCTTCGATTACGAAGGCGTTGGACAGTGCGTCTCCGATGATTCGCAATCTGGTGGAGATGGCCGGCCAGTTGACCAAGACGTTCGGCAGTACGTTCTCGTCCACGTTGAAGGCTGTGGCGCCGACGATCGAGTCGATTGCGAAGGTCACGGAGCAGGTGGCGAAAGCGTTCGACTCGTTGCCGGATGCCGTCAAGGGCGCTGCCGGTATTTGGATGACATTCGGCCGTGCTGGCAAGAGCGCTTTGGATTCGCTGAAGCTCGGCATGTTGGAAAACGTGCAGAAAACCATCGAATACCAGGGCATGCTTCAGAAGCTCGGCATGAGCGCCGACACGGCCGGAATCAGCTTCGGCAGCTTGGTCAGGGCGCAGTTGCAGTTGAAGAACGGCAACATCAAGGGTGTCCTGTCCGATAATGCGTCCGGGTTGCAGAGCACGGCACAAAACGCTGCGGGTGCTGCTACCCAGTTGGCTGCGGTTGGTACTTCCGCCGGCCAATCTAAGGGCATACTAAGCCTCTTGGGTGGCGTAATGAAGTCTGCTCTGCCTACTGTGGCTTTTGGTTTGGCTCTCGGCGATTTGGCTACCGTGTTCTCCAGCTACCAGCAGCATGTGGCTAAGGCGAAGGATACGCAGGAATCGTTCAATGAGGTTTTGCGTTCCACGCCGGGCGCCCTGACTGAAGCGCCGACCACGCTGGAAGAAGTAGGTAAGGGGTTGAATAATTTCGGTGTTGCCGCTCAGAAAGCACTCGATGAGTCGCGTGATTTCTGGGACAATATCGACCCCACCAAGGCTGATTTCAGTTCGATTTCTGAGGCTTTGGACACGATTGGCGAGAGCAGCACGAACATGGCGAAGGCTTTGTCTGGTTCTCGGCAGGATGTCGCTGATTACGACAAGGTTTTGAATGATCTTGCTCAGTCCAACATAGAATTGCAGATGAGTACTGATGGCGAAGTGTCCAAGGAGTACAAGGAGCGGGCGGATGCCGCCAGGACTGCGAGTGAAGAACTGGCGAAACTGGTCAATTCCATGGAAAACGAGTTGAAGGTCAAGGCTCGTTCTGTTGGCAAGACCGATGCTTGGGTGGATAGTCTGCGAGACCAGGGGCAGAGCATTGAATCCGTGGCGGAAAGTTTGCTGACCGCTACGGAACGGACGGAACGTCTTTCTGCGGTCACGTCGAAGATGTCTTCTGTTTTGGACAAGGATAGGTCTGCGTTCACGAAGAAGACTGCGGCCGAGAAGTCGTATTACGAGTTCTTGGATAAGCAGTTGAACCCGGCGATGGATACTTTGCGTGAGAACGCGAAGAACTCGGCTGACGTGTGGAATAAGCAGGAGAAGTCGTTCAACATGACTACCGAGGCGGGCCGATATGCGTCCGACATGCTTATCGGTTTGGCTGACAATCAGAACGCCTATGTGGATGCGATGATTGCCAGTGGCGCTGAGGCGGATACGGTCGTTGCCAAGCATGGTGAGATGGCTGACCAGTTGAGGCAGGTCGCTCTTGAAGCCGGTGTCGCTGACGATCAGGCGGACGCTTTGGTGCAGACTTTGTTGGGCACTCCTGAAGAGGTCCGTACCAAGGTGAGCGTGGAAACGTTGCAGGCGAAGACAGACCTAGTGAACTTGGTGAATATGATGCAGTTCCTGTTCCCAGATGAATCCCGTGACCAGGTTCGTGAATTGACAATGAAACTGGTCATGTCCGGTGACATTACGCCGGAGGATTTGTCACGGATGATGGCTGAGGTCTCTGAGGGGACTCATGAGTTCACGATCTACACCAAGGCAGACGGCACTCAGACCGTGGTGACACAGCTGAACGATATGGACCAGTTGCTTTCCACGTTTGACGGGAAAGTATACGAGGCATATCTGAAGGCTCGCGCTGAAGGCAAGTCGGACGTGGATGCGTTGCTTCTTGCATTCAAGGACGTACCCGAGGTCAAGGACGTGATTGTCAAGGCTCAGGCAGAGGGCAAGGACCCGATTCAGGCAATCAAGGACCTCGTGGATAGCATTCCTGAAGCGAAGGATACGCGCATGCGGTTCCAGCGGTATGGGTATTCCGATCTCGAGGCTTATGTGAAGGCGCTGGAAGAGTTGCCGTCGCAGAAGAAAACCAAGGTCGAAGCCGATACGGAAGGCGCGAAAGAGAAGGTTTCCGCGTTCGTCACTGAACCTGCTGGCCCGAAGGATATTGCTATCAATGCGGACACGTCTTCTGCTGATGGCCAGTTGGTGACGTATGCGGCGGTGAATGGTCCAGCGAAGAAGGTTCCGGTTGAGGCTGTGGAGGACCCTGTGAAGGGTGTTGCTGCGGTCGTGGCTGGCATCATGGCCTTGATTATCCCCCCGAAGAAGGTGATGGTCGAGGGTAATGCTGACCAGGCGTGGAATGTGATGAACGCGGTTGCTGCGTTTGGTTCCAAGACGATTGCTACCCCGTGGGCTCGCGTACAGGGTGAGAAGACGAATGCTCAGAACGCGATCAATGCGATTAGCAAGTATGGTGCTTCGACTATTGCTAGGCCTTGGGCTCGTGTGCAAGGTGAGAATACTAATGCGAGGAACGCGATCAAAGCGATTATGGGCTTTAGTGGTAGGACCATTGCAAGGCCTTGGGCGAGGGTCCAGGGTGATTCCAGTGACGCTGATAGTGTGATTAGCGCTATTGCTCGTACTGATGGTACGACTGTTGCTACTCGCTATGTGAAGATTGTCACCACGAAGGATGGTGAGGCTCATGTGGCTACTGGCGGTCGTATCCATGGGCCTGGGTCTGGTACGTCGGATTCGATTCCTGCGATGTTGTCGAATGGTGAGCATGTGATTCGTGCTGCTGCGGTGCGTAAGTTGGATAAGACGGTTGGTCCGAATTTCCTTCATGCGTTGAATGCGACGGGTAGTGCTGAATATGCGCTTGCTCATGCTGGTGCCGCGTATTTGAACAGTGCGTCGAATCTTGCGAAGGCTGCGTATGCGACTGGTGGCCGGGTGAAGGAATGGTTCGGCGGTGATATCAAGATTGAAGTGCCTAACGCTGGTACGACTATTAACCAGACGATTAATAGCTCCACGAAGATTGTTCGTTCGGATCAGGATTTGCATTCGGCGGCTCAGATTCAACAGTCCGCGTTGCTCCGTAATGCTTCGAGGATGGCGAGGGTTTGATTATGCCTGATATTGGTTTCATTGAGCTGTCTGCGCCGGGGGTGCCCACTGTTCGTCTTGAGGGCAACAGTGGGCTTCCGGGCCAGTTGTTTTTCCTTGAAGAGGGTATTGACGGCTGGTATTCGTCGCCGGATGTGAAAACTGGGACGGTTGAGCGGGGTCAGGGTGATGGTGCGCATGATGTGCCGGATTCGTTGATTTCGTATGCGACTCGTACGGTGCAAATCAGTTTTGCGGCGTGGGGTGTGGATAGGGATGATACGCTTCGCTTGTTTGACCAGGTGCGCGTGTTCGTTCACCGTAACACTCGGGTGAGGCTGGTGGATCAGTCTCGGGATTGTTGGTGTGAGGGCATGGTGTCGTTTGAGGGTCCGGCGACGTGGGAGCGGGATTGGATGCAGGGCACATTAAACGTGGTCTGTGTGCGTCCTGAACTGTTGAGCACGGTTCCTCATTCGGGGCAGATGCTGGCGCATGGTGTTGACGGGGATGGGTCTGGCTTGTCGTATGGGCCCGGATTGTTGACGTGGTGGACTGGTGAGGCGAACAATTCGACGTCTGTGTTGGCGGAGACGCTGGCGGGTGTGACGGGGCTCCGGTATCCGTTGACATATATTCTGACGGATAACGTGGAGCGGCCCAACCAGGTCACCTTGCGCAATGATGGTTCGTCGCGTGCGTATCCGGTGTTTACAGTGAATGGGCCGATGCCGAACGGCGTGGACTTGGTGGTTGAGGGGACCGGGCTGTGGTTGCAGTGTTCCCAGCCGGTATATGGTACGCCGTTGGTGTTGGATTCGCGGTCGCGGACTGCGACTGTTGGCGGTTTGGACGTGTCACGCACGTTGTTGAAGCGTGGTTTTCCCGTGATTGAACCGGGGGATTCCATTACGGTGACGTTGCGTACGCTTGGGAACGGCTGGGTTGACGCAGTGTCTTATGACACGTGGATGTAGGAGCCTGTCGGGCTCTTTTCTGGTTCGGTGAAGGCACCCTTATGAGGGGTGCCTTCCTTGTTTTAGGAAGGCTTTTTAGTATGGCTACTACGGCTTTGGGCGTGAGCGCCACTACGGATAATGTGGGTGTCACTCCGCTTACTCATCGGCTGATTCTTGGCTCGTATTTCCAAGATACGGGCGTGATCTACGGTTTGGGCGTGACCGGCCGGTCCGATCTTTCCTATGCGGTGTCGGCGGGGTGCGCGGTCGTGCAGCGTGCCCCGTCGGATGGAATGATGCTGGCCTACTGGGAGGGCGGCGCCACGGAGAACCGAGTTTCTGCCGGCGACCCTTCCAACCCTCGTATCGACGTGGTGTGGATCAGGGCGAACAATTCGCCGGAGTATCCTGCGGACCCAGATAACCGTGTGCATGTCGGCGTGACCCAGGGGGTTCCTGCCGTGTCTCCTGTGAAACCGGCGATTCCTGCTGGCTGTACGGAGATTGGTGCCAGGCTCATGCCTGCGGGGGCCACGAGCACGCAGAGCACGACGAAGTACGAGACGGTGAATTATGCGCTGCCGTATGGTGCGAACCGTGGCAAGATCGCGGAGTCATGGCTACGGCAGGACTTCTCGTGGACAGCCGCGGCGGCTGTCATCGTGAAGATGCAGAAGGTGTCGTTTACGTTGCCGTCCGACCGTATCCTCCGGTTCGACTACAAGTGCAACTTTTCGGCTCAGGGGGCGACCAAGGATTCCATCAGTGAATGGGCAATGGCGTTCTACGTGGACGGGAAGGTCCTCGACCATTCTGCGGTGAATTTCGTGTCTCATGCGACATCGTGGACGACCCATGAAACGTCGTATACGGCGGAGATTCCTGCCGGTGAGCATACGGCGGAAGTGGGTGGTTGGTTCGGGTATGGCAGTAAGCCTAATTTCCATTACAGCGGCGGCGCCGGCACTGCTGAGGTGTGGGTGGGGCGTAGGTTTTCGATTTGGGATGCGGGGGCGGCACGGTAATGAGCTATGCGGACGGTTGGAACATTTTCCTGTATGACACGATGACCGGGTTGTTGGCGCAGCAGATTGATGTTCCGTCGTTCACGTGGAGCATGAGCGTGTCCGACGCCTCGTTTTCGACGTCGAAGGATAAGGGGTTCGGGGAGGACGAGATTGGTGGTATCGAGCTTCCGTGGGCTCAGATTCCGGGCGTGGATGCGGCTGCGCGGGCTTCCGCGTTGATGCCGTACAAGCGTGGCATCGTCCTGTTTTGGCATAGTGCCGCGGATGACCTGAATCTTCCTGGCCGGCCGATTCTGGCCGGGGCGTTGGGTGTGCGCACGTCGAGTCGTGATGACGTGAGCATGCCGTTCGTGAGCATGCTTGGCTTGTTGGAGTCACGGTTCCTGGTGCATGAGGGTGGGTTCGGGTCTGGGCCGAACAATTCCTCGAAGGGGGAGTACAAGTGGTCTAACCTGTCGTGGCGTGCGGTGGCGTGCGAGGTGATTCGGGAGTGTACGGAGGCGAAGCCGGGTGGCGCCCTGCCGATTGACCTGCCGTATTTGAATGAGAAGGGTTCTCACCAGTTGCCGGAGGTGTCGGGTGATGACCCGGACCAGGTGGATTCGTCGGAGAAGGTCACGAAGAAGGTGACCAAGCCGAACGGGTGGACCGAGACCGTGACCGAGGGCGGCAAGGTGACGGTGACGGACCATACGGAAACGGTGACGTCCAAGACGGTGAAGGTTAATGAGAAGTACACGGTGTGGTCGAACGGGAAGCGGGTGGAGAAGACCCGCCAGGTGAACAAGACGATCACGACGGGCAAGACCGTGGTCGAGGTGAAGACCGTCACCGAGGAAAAAGGTTATGTGGTGGAGAAGACGGTCACGAAAACCACCACCACGTACACGTACGACAGTAATGGTAAGCAGACGGGCAGTTCGAAGAAGACCGATGGGCCGGCGAAGACGACCGAGCAGAAGACCACGGACGTCATCTATCGCGATTTCAATGTGACGAATCATGCCGCGGCTGACATCCTGAAGACCATTGCGAACTCGTCCGGTGGTCCTGACATGCAGTTTCGCCCCTACCTTACGGAGGATGGGCAGCATGTTCGCTTCCGGTTCGTTGCCGGCAGCGATGGTGACCAGTACCTGTATCAGGATCGTCGTTTGAGCCTGGCGTCTACTCCGGCGGAGGGTGCCACGTTGGAGAACATGACCGTGGATAGGGCTGCGCCGATTGAGCGTGTCTACGCGGTGGGTGCGGGCACGGGGTCCGGCACGTTGTGTTATCTGGCACAAGATTTGAGTTTGGTGAACCGTGCGGATGGGTGGCCCCTGGTGGAGGCCACTCTGTCGGATTCGAAGGCCGAGGAAATCGGCAGCCTCAAGTCATTGGCGGTGGCGTCACTGAATGCGAACAACAGGCCGCTGATGCAGATCAAGGGTGAGGTGAACGCTTTCGACCATGATGCGTCTGGGTTGCCGTTGCATCCTTTTGGTTCGTTCTGGCCGGGGGAGATGTTCGACTTGCACGTGGACGGGTTCCCGGACCTGCCGGATGGGACCTATCCGGTACGGCTCATGCAGATGAGCGGGGATGAGACGGGCAAGGCGACCCTCGTGTTCGACATCATGGAAGACCCCGTAGTCTAGGAGGGGACTGTATGGCTATTCATGAAGAGCTCCGCCCGGATGCGGCGGCGTTGCCGTATCTGGCGGCTCGTAGTGCTCTTAATCGTGGTTTGGATAACAGTGCGCGTACCGCGGGTACGATCGTGGTTCCGAACGGCGACGGCGTGACGGAGACGATTCTTGGTGTCGGTGCTGGCGTGAACGGTGTCGCCCAGTGGGTAGGGGACACGACACCGCCAGGCCGTCCGGTCGGTTTGGACGTGACCTCTCACTTGTCCACTGCTCTCATTCGGTGGGACGGTGAACTTGAGGGCGGTATCCCCGATGATTTCCTCAAGGTCGTCGTGTACGCGAAGGAAACCGGTAACGCTCAAGCGGAAACCATCGAAGTGGGCGCGTTGCGTGGCCCCGGCGAGGTGAACACTGGCGTGTTCGACGCTGGCACGGTCATGGACGTGTGGGCTGTCGCATACGATGACGCCCACGACCAGTATGGCAACTCGACGCCGAACGCTTCTGCCGAGTCCGTGCATGTGAACGTGGAAATTTTGGCCATTGTGTCTCAGCAGGAGTTTGACGATGCTGCCGAGAACATTCTCGCGGCCGCGGCTGCGGATGCTGAGAAGCAGGTGGAAAAGGTCAACGGGGCCATTACGGATGCCGTGGACAAGATTCAGGCGAACACAGACGGCATCGAAGAAGAGAAACGGCTTCGAGAGGAGGCTGACCAGAAGCTCCAGGAGGACGCGGACAGGATTAAGGCCGAATCTGACCGTATTTCCGGTAATGTGGACGCAATGGCCACGGACGTGGATAGTGTGAAGGCTGACCTGTTGGAGCAGGCTGTCCGTGTGACCACGGTCGAGCAGGATGCGAAGAGCGCGAAGGAAACCGCGAGCAGTGCGAAGAGTACCGCCGAGGGTGCGAAGAGCACGGCGGACAATGCGGCCACGTTGGCGTCGAAGGCCCAGGCGGATGCTGCCGCCGCGAAGGCCGACACGGTCGTTTCGAGCGTGATCGAGTATGCGGTCGGTGGTGCGGTATCTGCGCCGACGACTGGTTGGTCGTCTCAGGATACGACGCGTCCGGCTGGTGCGACGGTGTGGATGCGTACGAAGATCACGAAGGGTGACGGCACGGTCGTCTATTCGGCGGCTGCTCCCGTGACGGGCAATACCGGACCTGCCGGGGCGATCGGCCCGCAAGGCCCTGACGGTGCCACTGGTCCGCAAGGCCCGCAGGGCGAGCCCGGCAAGGATGGTGCTGCGGGGCCGCAGGGTCCGGCCGGCGTGAACGGTGCTGCCGGCGTGTCCATCACGGCGGTGACGACGTTCTACAATCTGGCCCTGGCGCAACCAGCTCAGCCATCGAACAAGGCTCCCGGCGGCTCCTGGGCATTGTCCGAGCCGGCGTATGACCGTAACAAGACGTTGTACACGGCGATGCGCGTGGACTACTCGGATGGGTCGTGGAGTTGGACGCCGGTGCAGGTGTCCTCGAGCTATGCGGCGGCTCAGGCGGCTGAAACGTCGGCTCGGGACTCCCAGCAGGCGGCGACGAACGCGAACACGGCGGCCCAGACGGCGCAGAGCAATGCGCAGGCGTCGGCCCAGTCGGCCGCACAGTCCGCGTCGAGCGCTGCCGCGTCCGCTGCCGACTCGGCGGCTGCGAAGAAGGATGCCGCTGCCGCGAAGACGGACGCGGCGGCTGCGAAGAGCACGGCGAACGGTGCCTCAGCGTTGGCCACCCAGTCAGCTGCCACGGCCACGGCCGCCCAGCAGGCGGCCACGTCGGCGCAGACTGCGGCGAACATCCTCATGCAAACCTCGGCGGAGCTTCAACCTAACCCGGGTTTCGAGCATGGCAAGGACTACTGGACCACGAACGTCTCCGGGTTTAATTTCGTGCAACTGTCCCGCGAATACAGCCATTCCGGCGAGTATAGGGCCCAGTTCACGGCAGAGGCCGGCGTGAAGGAAATCGTGTCAACTCATGCGGTGCAGGCCACCGTTGGGCAACGCTACCGCATGAGCTGCTGGTACAAGCTGACCGATGTTGGTACGGCTACGGCGGGCGGCCCACGACTCCAGTATTCGTCTGACGGGAAAACGTGGGCGGACGTGCCGAACTGTCCCGGCGTGGCGTTGACTCCGGGCGATGATTGGCGTACCACGTCGGTGGACGTGGTAGCAACCGAAAGCATGAAGTGGCTTCGCTGCCGGTTCGCGTTCAACCAGCCGGTCGGCGCCTACCTGGACGACTTCAGCCTCAAGGACATTACGCTCGCGTACGAGGCGCAAACGTTGGCTGACACGGCGAACAAGACCGCGACGAAAGCGGTCACGGCTGCGGCGAACGCCGACGCGAAAGCGGTAGCCGCCGACCAGAAAGCCATCAGCGCTCAGAAAAGCGCGGACGATGCCGGCGATGTCGCAGATTTGGCGTTCACCACCGCCGACTCGAAAAACCGTGTGTTCATGCAGGCGACCGACCCGCGCGAGGGAACGGACGCGAACGGGGACTCGTTGGCGGACAAGATACGCCCAGGAGACTTGTGGTGGAAGACCTCCACCCTGCTGGAAACTTACTGGGAAGGCGAACCCAACAACTCCATCTCGGTGCTGGTGGACCATTCCGACGAGATCGAGGAAATGAAAATCTGGAACGGTGCCGCATGGGCCAAGCATGTCCTGTATGCGCAGGACATTCTCGCCAACGGTTCTATCAGCGCCGACCTCATGAGCGCTGACGTGTTCAATGGCCGCACGTTCATCGGCGGCACCTACAAGACCACGAACGGCAATCTCATCATGAACGATGCCGGACTGGCCTTGTTCGACTCTTCGGGCAACCGAACCGTGAGTATGCTGGCAGACACTGGCGACGTGGTTCTACGCAATCTGCACATGTACGGCGGTGTCCAGGATGCGCCCACAATCAACGCGGGCAGTATCGTCGGCGCCGACTACAAGCTTGCCGTAGACGGGGTTACGTTCGCACAGATGAACGCTTCCGGCGTCTACTTCGGAGACCACGCCGAAAAGGACAAGAAGGCGTTCGCGCTGGCCAAGGACGACAAGGACCAGTGGGTGTTGTCGATTCGTGGTGCCATCCAGTCCGACAGTGACATCAGCGGCGGCACTGTTACGGGCGCGACGGTGCAGACCACGGCAGACAAGAACCGCGGTTTGAAGATGACCACCGGCGGCCTGGTCGCCTACAGTGCGAAGAACCAGCCTACATTCACGCTGATTGCTGACACGGGCGACATCCTCATGGACGGCAGCCTTGCCTCCAACGTGACGATTAAATCGGCACGCGTGGAGGCCGGTGAGATCGTGGGTGCTACGTTCGCCACTTCTTCGGATGCGGACAATCGCGTCAGCTTGGATTCGACCGGGTTGCACGTGGTTCGTGACGGGCAGACGCTGATTGATTTCAATCTCACGTCCGGTGTGGACGTGGGCGAGTCAGGGTTGGCGACTTCTTCCGAGTTGACAGCAACACAATCGGATTTGACGTTCGCTATCAACACGGTACGCGACGAGGCTGCTGACGATGTGCAGGCGGTCGAGGATGCGCTGAACACGGACATTCTGGAGCGTCAGACCTACATGCGGTTCTCGAACGTGGACAATAATCCGCTGCTGGAACTGGGTGCGACGGATTCCGAGTACCGGGTGCAGTTGAGCAACACGAAACTGAGTTTCATGGCCGGTAACACGGAGGCCGCGTATGTGGCGAATGATGGCATGAACATTGCAAATGCGACGATCCTGTCCACGCTGACGATTGGTAATTTCGCGTGGGTGCCCCGTGAGAACGGACACCTGTCGTTGCAGTACATGGGAGGTGCGGCCTGATGGTGGACGTGTATGGCAACGCGGTCGGCAATTGGCGTGCGAAACTCTACGCGGCCGTGAAAGCGAGTGACGGTTATTCGTATACGCTGGTTGCAACCACGAGCATCCAGTCGATTAACGGCTACTGGTACTCGGGGCTGAACGTGACGGGTACGGCCACCGTGAACGGTCAGTCTGCGTCGGTGACGCGTACCGGGGTGTCGCTCTCGCAGAACGCGACGGTGGGCCTGGTCACCAAGGAGCTGAGAATCAGCCGCACCCATTCGCCGCAGACGGTTACGCTGCGCGGCGTGGCCGCCGTGTCCGGCTACGCGGCAGGCACGAGCACTGCCTCGACTACGATCACCATTCCCGCCCTGGCGGCCCACACGGTCAAATACAACGCCAACGGCGGGTCCGGGGCTCCCGGCAATCAGACGAAATGGTACGGTACGGCGCTCACTCTGTCCACGGTGCGACCCACCCGGGTGGGCTATGCGTTCCAGGGATGGGCGACGAGCGCGTCGGGTGCGGTCGCCTACCAGCCGGGAGGAAGGTATGGTGCTGACCAGAACGTCACGTTGTATGCGGTGTGGAAGCGTAACGCTGCCGCGCCCACCATCAGTTCGTTTACGGCGCAGCGTTGCACGGCCGACGGCACGCCGGACGATGAGGGCACCTGGGTGAAACTGTCATGCGCGTGGCGCGTGGACACGACGAACGATGCGTCGAACGCATTCCAGTCGATGGTGTTCGCGTGGCAAAACCAAGGCAACAAGAACCAGTACGAGGACCTGACTGCATCGGTTTCCACGTCGGATGGTGTGTCAACGAGCATCGTCGGTCCTTACTCGGCTGACGTAAAATGTTCCTTCCGGGCCACATTGAAGGACAAGTACGCGACCGCGACCGCGCTCACATCGGTTGCTCCCGCACAGTACGTGTTCGACATTTCCGCGGACGGCAGGGGCATCGGTATCGGCATGGCCGCCCCCGAGGACGGCGTGAACATCTACGGCAGCACGGTGAAGATCAACAATCAGCCCATGCCGCTGATTTTCAAAGGCTCCATTACGGTCAGCCCTACCGGCTCCTCGACTCGCCACACCCTGTTTTCGGAAGCGCAATGGGCGGAAATCACGTCGAACAAGATCAACGACGGCCACGCGGTCGTCATCGTTTCCAACGGTGACGTGGACGCGCGCAACATCAGCCTGACCGGCACCGGTTTTTCCGAGAAGGACAAACGCTGGTACGTGTACTGTTCCGAAGCGGTGTCGGCTATTTTCCGTGTCAATTACATGATTTTCATCTAACCTGAAAGGGGACTCCTCGCATGATGAAGGAAACACCGCCAATCGACGTGAATGTGGTCGTGGACGACCTGTGCGCGCAAATCGCCCGTCTCACGAAGGAGAACGCCGTGTTGCGCGCCCAACTGACCGCGGTCAAGGCTCAGAGGGAGGTGGTGGCGCATGGGCAAGGCGACGAATCTGGTAACGAATCCGAAACCGATTAGCGTTTCGGCGTGGAACACTGCCGGTCGGGACAGTGACATTGAACTGCGCATGACCGCCGATGGCACCGCCGTGTACGCGAAGAACCTCACGGGCGTGTCAGACGCGTATGTGCGTACCGTGGTGCACGGTCTGAAAGCGGGCAGCTACGTGTTCGCCGTGAACATCAGGGTCGCCCAGTCGGCTCCGGCCAAGAGCCTGAGGGTCGTGCAAGCATCCCCCCTGTCCGAAATCGCCTACTGCCCGTTCGCGTTGGGATTCAACAAGGTCGAATTCACGTTGGGCTCCACGAACAGTGTCGAACTGCGTGTCAATATCGCGCCGACCGGCAACGACGCACTGAATTTCAACCATGTCGGCCTGTACACGTTGTCGGATTGGGAAAACATGCAGGCGATGAGCACCCCGGTGCAGTGGTTCAGCGGCGACAGCATCGAACGGGGGGCTCCCGCTTAGCATTCCGCGTCCACACGTGGGTGGCTGCCGCGTTCTGGTGGTGGTCGCATGATCGAAGTGCGCAACCTGTATCCGGCACCCGCCTGCTCGCCTCCCGCACGCACGTGGTCAAGCAACGCGACGCTGACCACGGATGCGGACGGACACACCATGGTCACGCCGACGGACGCGACGGCATTGCACTATTTCTATTCACCGTTCCTGTGGTCGCAGACGGACCGGTTCGGCCGTTACGTGTGCTACGTGCTGCGATTGGACGACTCGGCCAACGTGCCGAAAATCTCGATCGCGTCCACGGAGAACCTGACGCGCGGCATGGTGGACGGGCATGTGTGCTGGATAGCGGGCCGCATGACCCGTGCGGGGTCGAGCGTGCACGAAATGAACATCCAATGCGCGCATGTTCCCCGCGTCACCGTGCTCGGCTGCGGCTACTACGAGGCGGACGACTGGGCACGGCTCCAGACGCTCATGGCGCAGGGACGCCTCACCATCCCATGGTTCGGAGCCGCGCAGGACGCGACCGAGCATCAGCCGGGCGACGTGATACTCATGCCATGACCCTTCTGGGGGTGGTGGCATGAGCGCGCAGATCATGAACCGTTGCGGACAGCAGCGTCTACTCGGCCAACCGGTATACAGGTGGGCGACCACGGTGGAACTGTTGGACGGCGGTGGTTGGCGCTGCACCCCGTCGCAGGAGTACAACGGTGTGCGCCGCGGCACCGTGTCACCGTGGCGTGGGACGCGCCACGTGGGCGACATCGGTGTTGTAACTATTTTCTGATTCTATCATGTTCTGACCTATTTATGGTATACTGGGTACCATGAAATTATCCCAGTATGCGCGCAATGAGGGTATCACCTACAAGGGTGCGTACCTGCGGTGGAAGAAGGGGCGTATTCCCGGCGCATACTTGGACGGGACGGGGCACGTGGTCGTGCCGGACCCGAAGGTCGAGAACCTGAGGAACGCGGCCGTGTATGCGCGCGTGTCCACGAACCGGCAGAAAGAGGACTTGGAGCGTCAGGCCGAGCGCATGGCCGCATTCGCCAATGCCGCCGGGTACCGGGTCGTCAAGGTCGTCAAGGAAGTCGGTTCCGGCGTCAACGACCATAGGGTCAAGCTCACGCGCCTGCTGGAATCCGACGAATGGGGCACCTTGGTCGTGGAACACAAGGACCGGTTGACCCGTGTCGGGTTCGAATGGTTCGCGTCCTG
>NZ_JGYV01000032.1 GCF_000741575.1 Bifidobacterium cuniculi | reverse complement strand
TTGAAGAACTCTTGGTTCTTCAAGCCGGTGCCCGCTTTAATTCGCGTTTCGCCTCGACTGGGTGCCCGCTTTAAGTGAGGAAACGTCCCTGTCCGGGTGCCCGCTTTACCACCGAAAAAGACATTCCAATCAAGCCGCCAACCACGGTCGATCGTACGACAGCTCCGGGTACTTCGCCAGCTCCAGCAGCGGCATCGGATCGGACAACAGCACTTGCTCGCCACTCCTGCGCTCCACGGCATCCGCAACTCGCCGCGCAAACGCTTGTTCCGACTCCACCGAACCAAGATCTGTGCCGCGCACGCGAATGACCAGCCATCCCTCCTCTTCGATCATCATCTGCCGCAACTCATCGTCAAGCTGCTGGCCCAGATGGAATACACCATCGTATTCGATGGCTATCTTCAGCAATGGAAAAGACATGTCCAAGTAGACGACGCGGCCATTCGGCAACAGAACCCGATAGTTCACGACGGGGCGCCCCAGCCCATATTGCATGAGAACAAGGCCCACGCGGCTCTCCTGCGGAGAATCGGTATTGTCCCTCACCAGCGGGAAGAGCTTGCGCAGCGTCTTGCTCCCCCGAAAGGCGCGTCTGTTCCTTCGCTCCGTGCAATCGTCGAGCATGTCGAAGTACATCAGGAATTCATCGATGCTTGATCTGCGAAGCGCTGGGTCACGACGCAACATGCTTTCCGCCAGGACGATGAGCTCACGTGGCGATAATCGTTGTGCCATGGTGACGACCGTGCAAGGGCCATGGGTGAAGGAAAGTCCGTGCTCGTCGACTGCGAGCAGCAACGGCATGTCCCATTCGCAGAAATTGACGCCTTGGACATGTGACCTGTGGTTTCTATCCGTGACCACGAGATCAAAATCCCGGACGAAGACGCCTTCCCTACGCGATGGGTGCATGTAGGGAGCGGCAACTTCTTCCAATTTGAGGGCCGAGCGCAGCGCGAACGGCGCGATGATTCCGGTACGTGCTTGCAGTGCCAGGCACTCATGTGCGAATGTTTCATGCTCGCCGTGGAGCGCTTCAAGCAATAATGAAGGTTTTGACATGCTTGCACAGTAGCGAATCGTTCGTTTTCGCGCATCCCGGCCTACGAAAAATGTGGAAATGTGGATAACTGGCATCTCTATGCACAGATATACACAGAAGCGGGCACCGGGACCGGCGCTATACGGCCGATCCCGGTGCCCGCTTTAAGTGAGGAAATCATCCTCAACCCGGTGCCCGCTTTAATGTCGAAAAAGACGTTAAGAAGGTGCCCGCTTTAAGTGAGGAACGTTACTCCTCGAACATCGCCTTGATCTGGGCGGGGGTGCCGTAGCTGGCCTGGGCGCCGCGGCCGGTGGCGGCGTAGGCGGAAACGTAGCTGGCCAGGCGAGCGGCTTTCTGCAGGGACTGTCCGGAGGCCAGGGCCGCCAGGATCGTGCCCATGAAGGAGTCGCCGCAGCCGGTGGTGTCGAGCGCCTTCACATGCACCGGGTCGATCCTCGTCACGCGCTGCGAGCAGGTCGCGTCGAGCACCATCGAGCCGTCGCCGCCGAGCGTCACCACGCTCTGCCGGAAGCCCATCGCGGCCAGCCGGTTCACGGCATCGTCCCAGTCGAAGGCGTCCCAGTCGTCGGGTTCCTCCACGCCGAGCAGCTGGGTCATCTCGACCTCGTTGACCAGCAGGATGTCCGCATGGTCGATCAGTTCCTGCGGCAGCTGTGCACGGAACGGCGAGTTGTTGAGCAGCACGGTCACGCCGGCGTCATGGCACAGCCGCGCGCACTGCGTCACCGTTTCGATCGGGCTCTCCAGGCACAGGCCCAGCACGCTGGCGCTCGTCAGTTCCTCGCTCTTCGAGAGCGCGTATTCTACGTCGACCTGCGCGTTCGACCCTGCCGAGTACACGATCGTGTTCTCGCCGGCGTCGTCCACGGTGATCACCGTCAGGCCGCTCGGGCCATCCACCCGCTTGATCTGGCTGACGTCGACGCCGGCCGCATTGAGGTGGTTGAGCAGGAACACGGCATTGGCGTCGGAGCCGACGGCACCGAACATGCGCACCTGGGCGCCGAGCAGCGCGGCGGCGGCGGCCTGGTTGCCGCTCTTGCCGCCGGGCAGCAGCTCCAGCGGACCGCCTGTGACGGTCTCGCCCGGTTCGGGCAGCCGCGGCGTGGTGATGGTGTAGTCGACGTTCATCGACCCGACGACCGCGACCGTGCCGTGCAGGCGGTCCAGCGCCCGCAGATCCTCCTGTACCTTTGCCATGATGACCACTCCTTGACTCTTGACGACTCTCTTGACGACTGTTGGCGCCCAGGGACCGGTGAGGGCCGCCCGCACCGTAGGGCGGTCCTCACCGACAGATGTTCGCGTGCGCGGCCTGCCTGGGCGCAGCCGCGCACGACCGTGGCGTCACTGGAGCGCCGCGCCGACCTCGTCCGGGCCGGGCTCGTGTTCCTCGGCGGCCGTCTCGCCCGCATACACCTTGCGGCGGATGAGCAGGAAGACGATGACGCCGACGAGCAGCACCGCGCCGCCGATCAGCAGCAGGTTGGAGAAGCCACCGGCGACGCCGGTGGTGCCAACGAAGCTGGAGCCGTTGAGCGAGCCGGCGCTCATCAGCGTACCGAAGACGGCGATGCCGATGGAAGCGGTGACGTTCATTACCAGGTCGTTCATGCCGATGCCGCGGCCGGACTGGTCAACGGGCAGCGTGCCGAGCACCGTCGCCGTCAGCGGCGAGTACAGCAGGCCGACGCCGGCGTAGAAGACGCACGCCCACAGCGTGAGGATCAGGAAGGACGTGTTGATGCAGCAGGCGGCGCCGACGAAGCCGCAGGTCATGAGCAGGCCGGCGATGATGATCGCGGGCACCTGGCCGATCTTGCCGACGATGGCACCGGAGCTGGTGCCGACGATGGTCGCCACGACGAAGGCCCACACGATGTACGCGGAGACCTGGCCGGTGTCCATGCCGTAGACCTGGGCGCCGATGTTGTTGTAGATCGGGGAGATGCAGTAGTTCACGAAGTAGAACAGCGCGATGAGGCTGATGGCCAGCAGCCAGCGGGTGTTCTTGAAAAAGGCCGGCGTGATGAAGGGCTCCCTGGCCTTGGCGATGTACACGCCGAAGCAGACGAACAGCACGATGGCGACCACGAGCAGCCACCACTGGCTGATGTAGCTGAAGTAGACGGTCAGGAAGGCGACGGCCACGCCGAAGATGCCAAAGCCAAGCCAGTCGATCTTCGCGCCGGTGCCGGCGGCGGAGGGCAGCAGCTTCATCAGGAAGGGCAGGAACACGATGGTCACGGCCGGGATGAGGAAGAGGTACTGCCAGGCGATGGAGCTCAGCAGGCCGGCGGCGAAGACGCCGATGGCGGCGGAGAACTGGTAGCCGGCGGTGAACAGGCCGAAGAAGATGACCTTGAGGTTGTCACGCAGGTACTTCGTGGCGATGACCAGGTAGACGGAGCCGGCCACCTGGGCGCCGGCCGTCTGGATCATGCGGCCGATGATGACGTTCCACAGGTTCGCGTCGAAGAAGAAGTTCGTGACGAAGCCGTAGGCGGAGCCGACGAAGAGCATGACCAAGCCGAAGATGGTCAGCTTCTTGATCGACACGAAGTCGGACAGCGAGCCGTAGATGAACGCGACGATGCCGAGCACGATGCCCGGGATGGCGGTGATCAGCGACGCCTGTTCGGGGGCGCCTACGGACTGGCCGATCTGGTCGAAGACGAGATTGAATCCCTGCACGCACAGCGTGCCCAGGATGAAGGTGATGAGCAGGAAGACCAGTGCCTTGACGGCTGCCTTGTTGCTGGTCTCCGGGTCGGCGTACGGATCCGCCGTTGCCTTGGTGGTTACTGCACTCATCGCGAGTGTCCTTTCCTCTGATTCCTCTGGTATCAGGTTCCGGTCGGTTCCCTGGGACCGCCCGGAGCGGCCGGTTGCCGCGCCGTGGCATGGCCGCGGCACGGCAACCGGGTACCGGCCATCGCTGCCGGTGTTCCGATGGCGTCATGGGCATCCCGGGCACGTGCCGCCGTGCCCGGTCAGGTGCCGGGTCACTTCGCCGCGGCGGCGAGGTTGGAGATGCGGGTCATGAACTCGTCGAGGAAGCGGTCCACGTCGACTTGGACGGCGGCCTCCATGGTCTTGACCGGGTCGTTGAGGCGCTGTTCGTCGCCGATGGTGCGGCCGCGGGTGGGGCCGTCCACGTCGACCTTCATGTTGATCGGCAGGCAGGTGACGAGCGTCGGATCCACGGCCACGCCCACAGCGAGCGGGTCGTGCAGGCCGCAGCCGCCGAGGTGCGGGGCGGTGGTCTCGTAGGCCTTGATGTAGAAGTCGGTGATGTCGGCGAGGGCCTTGCCGGCGGCGGTGCCGAGGTCGCGCCAACGCCGCGTCTCCTTGTAGGTGAGCAGCGTCTGGAGGGTGACGTCGAGGCCGACCATGGTGGCGGGCACGCCCGAGCGGAACACGAAGTTCGCAGCGTCCGGGTCCTGGGAGATATTCGCCTCGGTCCAGGCGTTCACGTTGCCCGGAACGGTGAGTGCGCCGCCCATGAGCACGATGCGCCCGACCTCGTCCACGATCTCCGGGGCCTTGCGGATGGCTGCGGCCACGTTGGTCTGGGGGCCGGTTGGCACGATGATGAGGTCCTTGCCGTAGGTCTTGACGGCGTCCACGATGAAGTCGACGCCGCCGTCCTGCGCATCACGGCCGGAATCCGGGATCTCCACGTCGCCGATGCCGTTCTCGCCGTGGATGAAGGCGGAGATGGGGAGGACTTCGAAGCCGTCCTTCGTGCTGGCGTGCGGCAGGCCCTTGTAGACGGGCACCTCGGGGTGGCCGAGGATGTCGGTGATGGCGAGGGCGTTGCGCACGCCCTGCTCCATGAGTACGTTGCCGTAGGTGCCAGTGATGCCGATCAGCTCGACTTCGGGGCTGCCGAGCGCATAGGCGATGGCCAGCGTGTCGTCGACGCCGGTGTCGAGGTCAAGAATGAGCTTCTTCATGTCCATACCTTCTTCGTTGAGGGATCGTGTTCCTTCCGGGGCGTGCGGCAATCATTGCCGCAAGTCGTTTGGCGTTGCTTCATCGCCAATGTCATTATGATAAAACGTTTTATCACGCGACACGTCGTGTGTTCGCTTTCAGCTATTCCTCACCCTGGCGACAGCCACGGAGCACCTTCACGGTCCCGCGGTTGATCAGCCGCGGCTCCAGCAGCTTCGTCTGCGGTTCACTCAGCCACGGCCGCGCGTCGTCGTCGCCTGCATGCTCGAGGATGCGCGCATAGAGCATCCGCCAGCTTTCGGCGGCCAGGGACTCGACGTGCTGCTCCACAGTCGTCACCTCGATCGGCATGCCGAAGCGCGCCAAGATGTTATCGTACCCGATGATGGACATGTCCTCGGGCACCCGCAGACCCAGTTCCCCCAGTCGCCGCAGCATGCCTGCGGCCATGAGGTCGTTGCAGCAGAACACGGCGGTTGCGCCGGCCTGCGCCATGGCATAGGCGGCCGCGAAACCGCTGTCGAAACGGTAGTTGCCCACGACGTCGAGGCGCGGATCCAGACTGATCCCGGCGGCGGCCAGCGTGTCGACGAACCCCTGCCGCCGACGGTTGGCGTTGCCCTCGCCGGCGATGCATCCGATGCGCGTGTGCCCGGCATCGATCAGGCACTGCGCGGCGAGCGAACCGCCGTGGCGGTTGTCGAAGCCGACGCCGTCGCACCAGCCGCCGGTGACCATGCGGTCGAGGAGCGTGACGGGGCAGGCGATGGACGCGACGTCCGCCTGCAGCTCGTCGAGCCGTCCGAAGGACTCGCGCGCGGGGATGAGGAAGACGCCGTCGACGCCACGGGCCACGATCTGCCCGATCAGCGCATGCTCTGTTTCACGTGAATCATCCGAGTTGGCGATGATGAGCGAGTAGCCCTGCTGCTGACACTCCTCCTCCAGGCAGCGGGCGAGCGAGGCGAAGAAGAGGTTCTCGATGTCCGGCACGATCAGCGTGACGAGCATGGTGTTCTTGGTGACCAGGCTGCGGGCGCTCTGGTTCGGGACGTACTTGAGACGCTCGGCGGCTTCGAAGACCAGCCGTCGCGTCTCCTCCGACAGGCGCGAATGGCGTTTGTTGAGCACCAGTGAAGCCGTGGTGACCGACACCCCCGCATCCTTGGCGACATCACGAAGCGTGACCCTGCGTGCCATGGCCGATCTCCTCCCCTACCGGTTCCGACCCACCTTCGGGCCGGCGCGTTTGACGTACATCAGTATACGTCATCCGCGCGCTAAAAGGATTTAGCCATCCGGCGTCCCCGGGAATGCCTCGTAGTTCGGTGCCTTCGGGCCGGTACGCGCTAGGCACCGGCTTCCGCGCCATGGGCACCCTTGCCGGCCACCATCTCCGGCGCCGTCTCGCCCATGCTCTCGGCAGGATCGTCGGTCTGGCCATCATACTTGGGGAACTCGAAGACCTCCTCGCCGCGCAGACGCGAACCGAGCAGCAGCATCGCCTCCTGGAGGTCGAAGATGACCGTGCACGCCAGCGCCGTCACGAAGAAGACGTGCTCCACGGCCGCGGGATGTGGAATGCGTACGCCGCCACCGCAACCGTCGTGCTGTGGTCCATGGCGAAGGACACCACGGCCAGCACGCCCACGAGCACCGTCTGTCCCAGGATGATGCCCAGGTCGCTCATGTACTGGTTCGACAGCTGTGCGCCGAGCCGCGGGTGCGGATGGCGCCTCGCGTACAGCTGCGCGACGCGCACGTGGCCGGCGGTCGTCAGCAGGAACGTGACAAAGCAGCCGACGAAGAAGGTCTGGCGGAACAGCAGCAGCGGACTCGTCACGATCAACGCGCAGATGACGACGTTCGACACGCGCAGTCGCCCCGCCCGCTTCATCAGGCGTCCCGCGAAAGTCTGTGCGAGGAACTGCGCGACGAACATGACGAGGAACATGAACAGCAGCAGCTCCAGGTGACCTTCGCCGATGAAGATGAACACGCCGAAGAGGATCACGTAGATGAGGATCTCGCTGTAGTACATGCTGTGGAACTCGAAATGCGCCTTCCGCCGCGTCATCGGCGCCACGGTGGTGCACATGACCACGACGGTCGCGGCGATGAACACGACGATGACGTCGCGCGCATTCGCGGTCTGGCGGAACAGGCGGACGAAGAACAGGAGGAACAGCAGCGAGACGATCAGCAGCAGGAAGTACGCGACATAAATGCATTCGCCGTAATGGGTCCGGCAGCAGCATGATTACGAAGAACAGTGCCACTATGACGAGCATGCCCCACTGCGAGGCATGCGGATACGGATAGTCGCCGCATTGGGTCAGCTTCGCCTTCACGGTCTTGTACAGAAGTCACCCTCGTGCAGCCGGAACATGGTGAAGAACATCATGATGGGCAGCATCGCGCTGCCTCCGACCCCGGCTTCCGTCAATATAACCATTGCGCGTTTCGCGCCGACCATTGTCGTCGCCCCGGACGCGCATGGTTCGGGGTGTTCGCGCGTGCCGGGAAAAAATAAAGGAGGGGGTGTCCCGCAACGGGACACCCCCTCGAAAGAAGAAAGCGGCAGCGTGCTACTCTCCCGCACCCTACCAGGTGCAGTACCATCGCCGTGCCAGGGCTTAGCTACCGGGTTCGGAATGGGACCGGGCGTCTCCCCTGGGCCAAGGCCACCGCAAAACCAACAAAGACCCGACACACACCCCACACACAGGGGACGCATCCCGGCAGTCTTGCACAGGAAACCAACTATACGTAGCGGTCAGGGAACCGGACAGCGGACGCGACAACAAGCCCATGACTATGCTTGCTCATCTCAGTGACCCGACGACCCATGTGCCATCCCCGCCCGCCCCGGAAATGCCCGCAGCGCCAGACAAAGCAACCAAAAGGGTCGTCTTCGGCCATTAGTACCGGTCAGCTCCACCCCTCACAGGGCTTCCACACCCGGCCTATCAACCACGTGATCCACATGGGGCCTCACCCGCCCCCGAAGGGACGGCAGGAACCGTTATC
>NZ_JGYV01000031.1 GCF_000741575.1 Bifidobacterium cuniculi | reverse complement strand
GGATTGTCGTCGCCGTCGGCGACGACAATCCGGCGCGTCCGCCTCCGCCCCTAGATTTTGTTCAAAAAAATGAACAATTTCTCGGGAACCAAGGAACCACACCATGCGCATCGACATCGTCACCGTCGGCAAGGTCAAGGAGAAGTATCTGCGCGACGCCATCGCCGAATACTCGAAACGCCTGTCGCGCTACTGCAGGCTCGCCGTTCTCGAGGTCCCGGACGAGAAGACGCCGGAGCATGCGCCCGAGGGGCTGGAACGGCAGATCAAGGAGAAGGAGGGCGAGCGCATCCTCAAGCACCTCAGGGACGGCGCCTTCGTCATCGCCCTGGCCATCGAGGGGCGGATGCTTTCGTCGGAGCAGCTGGCCGCCAAGCTCGAGGAACTCGGCGTGCACGGCACCAGCCACATCCAGTTCGTGATCGGCGGGTCGCTGGGGCTCGACCCTCGCGTGCTCTCGCGTGCCGACATGCTCCTGAGCTTCTCCCCCATGACCTTCCCGCACCAGTTGATGCGGGTCATCCTCCTCGAGCAGGTCTACCGGGCGTACAAGATCAACGCCGGCGAGCCGTACCACAAGTAGGGGCCGCCGGTAGACGTCCTCAGTCGGCGCGCTCCTCCATGGGCACGTAGTCGCGCAGGACCTCGCCCGTGTAGACCTGGCGGGGTCGGCCGATCTTCGTCATGGGGTCGTCGAGCATCTCCCGGTACTGGGCGATCCAGCCGGGGATGCGCCCCAAGGCGAACAGGGTGGTGAACATCTCCGGTTCGAAGCCGATGGCACGGTAGATCAGGCCCGTGTAGAAGTCGACGTTCGGGTA
Organism: Bifidobacterium cuniculi; assembly: GCF_000741575.1. Classification (GTDB taxonomy): domain Bacteria; phylum Actinomycetota; class Actinomycetes; order Actinomycetales; family Bifidobacteriaceae; genus Bifidobacterium; species Bifidobacterium cuniculi. The sequence continues at coordinate 12,291 of NZ_JGYV01000031.1, read as the reverse complement.
GAGGTGCCGCGAGACGAAGTAGTCGTCGGTCAGGGCGATGTCCTCCAGTTCGAGGGCGATGTCGAAGAGCCGCTCCTCGTCGGCGGTGAGCTTGAAGAGCTCCTTGCGTTCCATGACCTTGCCCAGGTACTGCTTGGCGATGGCCGCACGCGGGTCGTAGGACTTGTAGACGCGGTGGCCCAGGCCCGAGATGCGGTGCCCTTCCGCCTTGGCGCGTTCCACGAAGTCACGCACCCCCAGACCGGAATCGCGGATTGCGGACAGCTGCCTGAGGACGGCCTCGTTCGCGCCGCCGTGCAGCGGCCCGGACAGTGCGTTGATGCCGGCGGCGACCGCCGAGTACAGGTTCGCGTGTGCGGAGCCGGCGATGCGCACGACCGAGGTGGAGCAGTTCTGCTCATGGTCGGCGTGGATGATGAGCAGGCGGCCGAGGGCGTGCACGTAGAGCGGGTCGGAGTCGAAGCGCTCGTAGGGCACGGCGAAGCACATGCGCAGGAAGTCGTCCACGTAGCCGCGCGCATAGTCCGGGTAGAGCATCGGCTCGTCACGCCGGCGGCGCAGGATGTAGCTGACGATGGTGCGGGCCTTGGCCATGATGATGGTGGCGGCCTCGTCGAGCTGGCCCGGGTCGCACACGTCCGTGGTCTCCGGATGGAAGGTGGCCAGGGCATTGACGGCGGAGGCCATGACGCTCATCGGGTGGGCGTTGCGCGGGAAGGAACCCATGAAGGTGCGGAAGTCCTCGCCGACCATGGTGCGGTGGTTGATGGATTCGATGAACCGGTCGTACTGTCCCCTGCTGGGCAGTTCGCCGTGCTTGAGCAGCCACGCCACCTCGAGGAAGTCGGAACGCTCGCACAGCTGCTCGATCGGGTAGCCGCGGAAGCGCAGGATGGAATGCTCGCCGTCGATGTACGTGATCTTCGACTCGCATTGCGCGGTGGTGAGGAAACCGGGGTCGAGCGAAACCCAGTTGTTGTTGCGCAGGGAGGACATGACGATGCCGTCGGGCCCTTCGCTCGCCTCGACGACGGGAAGCTTGAATTCCTCGGAGGCAACATGCAGATGCGCATTGGACATGCGGTTCTCCTTACCGTGGGCATGCGCCCGCCGTTGTGTCAATCAGCCCACTATAAGGCAGCGACGGTGGCGCAGGCCCCTGCCGTCTCAAAAACGACGGCGGCCCTGCCCGACGGAAGGTCGGGCAGGGCCGCCGGAACGGGCGATGCTAGTCGCGCACGGTGAGGATCTCGGGGCCTGCCTCCGTGATGGCGATGGTGTGCTCGCTGTGGGCGCCGCGGGAACCGTCCTCACTCCTGAGGGTCCAGCCGTCCTTCGGGTCCTGGTAGATCTCGTCGGTGGTCTTGAGGAACCACGGCTCGATGGCGATCACCAGGCCGGGGCGCAGCTTGTAGCCGTGGTGGGCCTTGCCGTCGTTGGGCACGTGCGGGTCGCCGTGCATGATGCGGCCGACGCCGTGGCCGCCGAACTCCAGGTTGATCGGGTAGCCGTAGGCGCGTGCCACGTCGCCGATGGCATGGGAGATGTCACCCAGGCGGTTGCCGGGCTGTGCGGCGGCGATGCCGGCGGCGAGCGCCTCCTCGGTGGACTTGATCAGGCGCAGGTCGGCAGGGTCGGGATCGTTGCCCACCACGAAGCTGATGGCGGAGTCGGCCACCCAGCCGTCCACGTTGATGGCCAGGTCGAGGCTCACCAGGTCGCCGTCCTTGAGGTCGTAGTCGTAGGGCACGCCGTGCAGCACCGCGTCGTTGACGGAGGTGCAGATGTAGTGGGCGAAGGGGCCGGTGCCGAAGTCCGGCGCGTAGTCCACGTAGCAGGACTCGGCGCCCGGACGGTCCACGATCCGCCGGTGCACGAATTCGTCGATCTCCAGCAGGTTGGTGCCGACCTTGGTGAACTCCTTGAGATCGCGCAGGATACCGCCGACGAAACGGCCGGCCGGCTTCATCTCCTCGATTTCCGTACTCGTCTTCAGTTCAATCATGAGACCCTTGCTTTCCGCTCTGGTGATATGGGTTGCATTGTGCTCCACCCTATCCCTCGCGCCTTACAACAAGGGCGTGGGCGCCACCTGCACGGTGGCGCCCACGCCCTTGGGAATCACGGCAACCGCCGTATGGTTCAGTTGGCTGCCTTCGGGGTGCGGCCGAAGGTGAAGGCGCGCACGACAGCAATGATGCCCATGACGACCATGGCGCAGCCGCCGAAGATGATCAGCCACACGGTGCCGGCGCCCGGCATGCACAGCAGCACGAAGCCGGCGATGATGGAGATGATGGCGTAGGCGATGGCCCAGCCGGAACCCGGGGCCTTCCAGGACTCGGCGAGCGCCATGACGCCTTCCATGATCCAGGAGATGCCGACGACGAGGGTGAACATGATGGCGAGGGTGGCGGTGGACATCGGCACGTAGCGCAGGGCCACGAAGCCGCCGATGATCAGCAGGATGCCGACGAGGATGCCCAGGACGCGCCAGCCGCCCGGCAGGCCGACCTCGACGATGGAGCTGACGATGCGCACCACGCCGGAGATCAGGAAGTAGATGCCGAGGATGACGCAGGCCACCTCGAGGGTGCGGCCCGGCCACACGAGCAGGCAGATGCCCAGCACGACGGCGGCGATGCCGATGACGCCGTAGGCGACGCGCACCGCGTTCTTCGCGCCCGCGGGCAGCATCTCCTGCACCAGGCGGAACGGGCTGTCCCACCCGTTCCGGCCCTGGTTCTGGTTGTACATTGGATCAGACATGGTCTTCCTTTCTCGCTTCTGTCCGGCGCCCCGCGTTTCGCGAAGCGTCTGTGCGTACCATGCCGCGTACGGCATGCCTGAGTTCAGTCTGGTGTATCTTGTCCGATTTCGTCTCCGACCGACCGAAGTTTTTCCAGCCAGCGTAGTGATTTGACTTTCAAGCAAAACCATGACTTTCGCTCAGGCCGTTGGGCACTGGGCATAGTGTCGGTCAATTTTACTACGCTTGGGCCCCATGCACAGCATTACCGATACCAATGGCAACACCCTGGGCTCCGGCATCGACCCGAGTTCCTTCTCCTCCGTCATCTCCCCTGCGGACGACCTCTTCCGGTACGTCAACGGCCCGTGGCTCGACACGTACATCCTGCCGGATGACAAGTCGCGCTTCGGCACCTTCGACCGCCTGGCGGAGACCGCCGAGGAGCAGGTGCGCGACATCCTCGACGCCGATGGCAACGAAGCCGCGAAGTCGAAGCTCATCTACCGCTCCTTCCTGGACACCGACGCCGTGGAGGCGGCCGGCATGGAGCCGATCCGTGCCGACCTGGAGCGCATCGACGCAGCCGCCGACAAGGGCGCGCTCACCGAGGCGCTCGGCACGCTGAGCCCCTACGGCGGCCCCGACCTCTTCGGCTTCGACATCTTCGGCGACTTCAACAACCCGGACACGAACATCATGCACCTGGCGCAGGGCGGCCTGGGGCTGCCCGACGAGGCGTACTATCGCGAGGACCACTACCGGCCGGTGCGCGACGCCTACATGGCGATGGTCGCCGCCCAGCTGACGAACGCCGGCTACGCCAAGGACGCCGACGATGCGCAGGCGCAGGCCACGCGGCTGCTCGAGATCGAGACGCGCATCGCGTCCCACCACTGGGACAACGTGGCCACCCGCGACTCGCAGAAGACGAACAACCCGACCGACTTCGCCACCCTGAAGGAGGAGCTGGCGGAGTTCGACGTCGAGCGCTGGGCGGAGGCCGTGCAGGCGTCCTACGACTCCTCGAGGACCGCGGAGACCTACCACGTGGACATGCTCGGCGCACTGGCGCACGTCAACGTGATGGAGCCGAGCTTCCTGACGGGCCTGGACGCCTTCTGGAAGGACGCCGACCTCGAGGACCTCAAGCTGTGGGCGCGCGTGCACGTCATCATCGGCCGCGCAAGCATGCTGTCGAGCGTCTTCGACAAGACGAACTTCGAGTTCTACGGCAAGACGCTGGCCGGCACCAAGGAGCAGCGTGCCCGTTGGAAGCGCGGCGTCTCCCTGGTCAACGGCATCAGCGGCGAGGACGTCGGCCGCGTCTACGTGCAGCAGCACTTCCCGGAGTCGTCGAAGGAACGCGTCGAGCAGCTCGTGCACAACCTCATCGAGGCGTACCACGTGTCGATCATCAACAGCGACTGGCTGGGCGAGGAGACCAAGAAGAAGGCGCTCGACAAGCTCGACCATTTCGAGGCGAAGATCGGCTACACGAACCACTGGCGCGACTACTCCGCACTGGACGTGCGCGAGGAGTACGGCCTGGTGGACAACATGCGCGCCGCCTCCGCCTACGAGTTCGGCTACCAGCTGGCCAAGTGCGGCAAGCCCGTCGACCATGACGAATGGCTCATGAATCCGCAGACGGTGAACGCGTACTACGAGCCGACGCTCAACATCATCGTGTTCCCGGCCGCCATCCTGCAGCCGCCGTTCTTCAGCCCGAAGGCCGAGGATGCCGCGAACTACGGCGGCATCGGCTCCGTGATCGGCCACGAGATCGGCCACGGCTTCGACGACCAGGGTGCGCAGTTCAACGGCGAGGGCAAGCTCGAGGACTGGTGGACACCCGAGGACAAGGAGCGCTTCGGCCAGCTCACGAAGGCGCTCATCGAGCAGTACGACAAGTTCGTGCCGCAGCAGCTGCAGGAGAAGTACGCGGACGGCGACGAACAGGCGCCGCATGTCAACGGCGCGCTGACCGTCGGCGAGAACATCGGCGACCTCTCCGGTGTGAACATCGCCCTCAAGGCCTACGCCTTCGCGCTCGACGAAGCCGCGGGGCGCCCGATCGACGGTTCGCCGCAGGGCGTGGAGGCCTCCCTCGAGACCGCCCCGGTGCTCGACGGCTTCACCGGCCTGCAGCGCTTCTTCCTGAGCTACGCCTCGATCTGGCGCACCAAGAACCGTGACGAACTGGCCGAACAGTACCTGCAGATCGACCCGCACTCCCCCGCCGAGTGCCGCACGAACGGCATCGCGCGCAACGTGGACCTCTTCTACCAGGCCTTCGGCGTGACCGCGGACGACCGCATGTGGCTCAAGCCCGAGGAACGCGTGCACATCTGGTGACGCGCGTCGACAATGACACGACAGTGGGGCATCCGGGATCTCCGGATGCCCCACTGTCGTGTCCAACCAAGTTTCATGACTGCAGAGTCGCACTCATATGGCTTCTGTCTGACTTATATGGCATCACCTCCCGTCTCGAATTCCTCGCCGGAAGTGCCTTCGATGCCCGGTCTCCCGTTCCCGCGGACAGGCTGCCCGTCCGGCTGGCTCGGTGCCGGCGCCGTGGCCGATGCGGGGCCCTGCACCATGGGCTGGGGCTGTCCGGGCACTGCGCCCTGTGACGGCGGCAACACCTCGACCGACTCGCCCACCGGCGCCTGCTGCGGCGCGGTGGCGTCCGCCGGCGCCTTGGTATCCCGTGGGATCTTGCGAATCGCGGTGACGCCGTAGTTGAGGTCGTGGCCGGCGTTGCTCGCCTCGATCACCACGCGCGCATGCCGCACGCCGTCGGGTTCCGACGTCCACTCCTCCGTGCCGAGCACGCCGGAGACGATGACCGGCTCGCCCTTGTGGAAGGAGTTGACCATGTTGAGCGCCAATGTCCTGAACGCCTTCACCGTGATCCACGTGGTCGGCAGCTGCTGCCATTCCCCTTCGCGGTCCAGGTAGTACCGAGTGCTTCCCAGCCGGAAGGTGCAGGCGGGCCTGCCGCCCTCCCTGCCGAACAGCACCGGTTCGCTGCCGAGGAACCCGGTGATGGTGACCAATCCCTGCTGCAATGCCATGGCGGTGTCCTTTCTCCTGCCGTCCCGCCGGGCCATCCCGCCGGTGACACCACTATGGCCGAGCACCCCCGCCCCCGCCAAGCCGATCCGGCCAATGTGGTCGGACGGCCAGTGGACTGGCGGAATGTGGATAAGGCCCTCCTTTAACCCCATGTCTTCGCGTGCATCAAGCAAGAATTGAGGCCTGAGAAATCTCTCGTTTTTCGTGATATTTCTAAGGCGGACCGCTCGGGGCGGCCCGCGTCCTAGAAATATCACGAAAAACGAGAGATTTCTCCCTTCCCTATACGATGACTCAAACCTTCATCGGATCAGACGTCTTTCGGCTACCCGGTCCTTCCAAAGCCGTTGCACTACAGACGACAATGAATGAACGGGGCTGCGGAAGGTTTTCCTCCGTAGCCCCGTTCCCGTTTTCTGGCCGATTACTCGCCACGCATCAGCCGTGTCACACGGTCGGCGATCGCCTGCGCGGCGCCGTCCTGGCCGATGGCTTCCTTGTTCTCGCCGTTGCGGTCACGCACCTCGATGGTGCCGTTGTTCACCGTGTCGCGGCCGGCGACGGCGATGACCGGCACGCCGAGCAGTTCGGCGTCCTTGAACTTCACGCCGGGCGAGACCTTCTTGCGGTCGTCGTAGATCACCTCGAGGCCGAGCGCCTCGAGTTCGCCGACCAGGCGTTCGGCGGCCTCGAAGGCGGCCTCGTCCTTGCCGGTGGCGACCACGTGCACCTGGGCGGGGGCGATGTTCGCCGGCCACGCCAGGCCGCGCTCGTCATGGTGGGTCTCGGCGATGCAGGCGAGCACACGGCTCACGCCGATGCCGTAGCAGCCCATCCACACGGGCACGGTCTTGCCGTTCTGGTCGAGCACCTTGAGGCCGAGGGCCTCGGAGTACTTCAGACCCAGCTGGAAGACCTGGCCGATCTCCACGCCGCGCTCGAAGCTTAAGGGTCCGGAGCCGTCCGGGCTCATGTCGCCGTCGCGCACCTCGACGGCCTCCACGGTGCCGTCGGCCTCGAAGTCACGGCCGTAGACCAGGTCATAGTAATCCACGTCCTGCTCGTCGGCGCCGGTGAACCAGGCGGACCCCTTCGCCACGTGCGCGTCGATGAAGTAGCGCAGGTGGCCCTCGTCGGCCTGCGGTCCGACGCCCATCGGGCCGATGTAGCCGCGCACGAGTTCCGGATGCGCCTTGAGGTCGTCCTCGGTCGCCTCCTCCAGCTCGGCGGGGGCGAACTGCGCCTCGAGGCGCTTCATGTCGACGGTGCGGTCGCCGGGGATGCCCACCACGATCAGTTCGCGCCATGGTTCGTCATGCTCGTCGTCCTCGGCATGCTTCACCGCGACGACCACGTTCTTGAGGATGTCGGCCGCTTCCCAGTCGCGGCCGTCGGTGCGCGGCTCGTTGGCGTTCGCGTACTCCACCATCGCCTCGATGGTGGCGGCGTCCGGCGTGGCGCGCTTGGTGGCGGCCGGGGTGGCCGAGAAGTCGATGTCCTCGACGGCCGGGGTGTGCAGCGCCTCCACGTTCCACGCCTTGCCGGACGGCGCGAGCGCGAAGGTGTCCTCGCCGATGGCCATCGGGGCGAGGAACTCCTCGGAGGCGGAGCCGCCCATGGGTCCGGACATGGCGAAGACGGGCACGTACTTCAGGTCGAGGCGCTGGAAGATGCGCTCGTAGGCGCCACGCTCGTCCATGTACGCCTGGCGCATGCCCTCCTCGTCCACGGTGAAGGAGTAGGCGTCCTTCATGATGAACTCACGGCCGCGGATCAGGCCGGCGCGCGGGCGGAACTCGTCGCGGTACTTGGTCTGGATCTGGTAGAGCGTCACCGGCAGGTCCTTGTACGAGGAGTACATGTCCTTGACCAGCAGGGTGAACATCTCCTCGTGGGTGGGCGCCAGCAGGTAGTCCGCCTCATGGCGGTCCTTGAGGCGGAAGATGTTGTCGCCGTACTCCTCCCAGCGGTGGGTGGCCTCGTACGGCTCGCGCGGCAGCAGGGCCGGGAAGTGCACTTCCTGGGCGCCGATGCCGTCGATCTCCTCGCGGATGATCGCCTCGATCTTGTTGAGCACGCTCAGTCCCAGCGGCAGCCAGGTCCAGATGCCGGGCGCGGCCTTGCGGATATAGCCGGCGCGCTGCAGCAGCTTGGCCGAATCGACATCGGCGTCGGCGGGGTCTTCGCGCAGGGTGCGCAGGAACATGGTAGACATACGGAGTGCTTTGGTCATGGCACCAAAACTACTCAGCCGAGCCGACGAGGGGCAGGCAGTCCCCTACCGTTCGCCGTCCGCGCGTTCGCGCACGTCCTCCTCGAGCATCTCCTCGTTCACCGAGTGCCACGGGTACACGAAGATGAGCAGCATGAGCACGCAGCCGACCAGGTACATCACGTCGCACAGCGCGATGGCGCCCATGCTCAGGAAGTCGTTGGGGATGAGCAGGCCGATGACCATCACGGCCATGCCCACCACGGGCAGCACCTGCCACACCACGGGATGCGGGGCGCGCTCATGCGTCTTGGTGCGCACCGACAGGTTGTAGAAGGGGATGACGAACATGAGGCCGCCGACGATGGTGAGCAGGTCGGACAGCTTGATCCAGTTCCACAGCGGCACCGGTGCCGAGTTGTGCATGAGGAAGGCGACGAACAGGATGAGCGCGCCGATGCCGGCGACGATGTACGACGAACGATGCTGCTTCATGGGATTCTCCTCTCGAGGTTGCTGCACAGCCATTGTAGCCGTCGGCCGACGGCGGGCAGCCACGTTACGCGCCCGTCAGAACAGCAGCTCGTCCTGGTTGAACTCGTCGTAGAGCTCCACGAAGGAGGAGGCGCCGATCTCGGCGAGCTGCGACGAGGCGGCGGCCGAGCGTGCGCGCAGGTCGCCGTCGAGGCGCACGGCGTCGTCGCTGACCAGGAACATGCGCTCATTGACGCCGTCCAGGTACAGGCCGTCGAGCCGTTCGACCCTGGAGAGCGCCACGTAGCCCATGCCGGGGGCGAAAGTGCGCGAGAGGTCCATCACCGCGCGCTCCAGCGTCATGCCCTGCGACTTGTGGATGGTGATCGCCCACGCGCAGCGCAACGGCACCTGGGAGACGGCGGCGAGCACCTCCTCGCCGTCGAGCATCTGCCAGTCCGCCGGCTTCATGGTCACCGTGCTGCCGTTCTCGAAGGCCACGATGGGCCAGCCGCCCTTGCGCTCGTCGACGAAGGAGACGACGGTGCCCAGCGAGCCGTTCACGTACTGGTGGTCCTGGTCGTTGCGCACGGCCATGACCTTGGCGCCTTCCTTGAGGATGAGCTGTTCGGGCGCGAGCATGTTGCGCATCATGCGTTCCACGAGATGCGCCGGTCCCGCGGTCTGCGCATGGAAGACGTGCGCGGGCGCGTCGATGGCCGCCAGCCGCCGGTCGTTGAGCAGGTCGGCCTGCCGGTTGACGGGGAACAGCATCACCGCCTGTTCGTCCTCGGCCGGCCGCTGGCCGAGGCGGGTGACGAGCAGGTCGCGGTCGGCGCCTCTGACGCGTCCCTGGCGGATGTCGGTGAGTATGCCGAGCAGCCGCCCGTCGTCCTGGCGGTGCTGCTCGGTCAGGTAGCACACAACGGGCTGCAGGTCGCGCCATGCGAAGGATTCGGTGACGAAGCCCTCCGGGTCGAGGCCGGCGCGCGCGTAGCGGTCGCGGGCTGCCACGAACTCCGGCGTCGGCGGCACCACGTCGCGGTTGCGGTTGGAGGCGGAGACCGGCGGCAGCTGGAAGAAGTCGCCGGAGAGGACGACCTGTAGGCCGCCGAAGGGCCGTTCGTCCCGGCGCAGGATGCGGCAGACCTGGTCAACCATGTCGAAGAGCCACGCGTGCATCATGGAGACCTCGTCGATGACGAGCACGTCGGCGGCGCGCACCTGCTTGCGCCGGCGGGTGCGGATCAGCTTGAGCAGGCCGTCGGTCAGGGCCGTCTGCACGCCCACGCCGCTCCATGAGTGGATGGTCTGGCCGTCGATGTGCGTGGCCGCGATGCCGGTGGATGCGGTGACCGCCACGGACTTGCCACGGCGGCGCATGTCCCCGATGAACTCGTTCAGCACATAGGTCTTGCCGGCGCCGGGCGCACCGGTGAGGAAGACGTTCGCACCTGCTTCGAGGATGGCCAGGGCTTCGGACTGCTGCATGGGCATGGCTTTCTGCTTGCGGAAACGACGAATCCGGCTGCCCGCCGCGCTGGCGGACAGCCGGATTCCATGGTACGCCGCAGGTCAGCCGACGAGGCGGTCGACCACGCGGATCACGCCCTCCTCGGTGTTGGCGGGCGCCAGGTAGCGCGCCGCCTGCCGCACGTCCTCGTGGCCGTTGGCCATCGCGAAGGACCATTCGGCGTGTTCGAACATGGGCGTGTCGTTGAGGTAGTCGCCGAAGACGGCGGTCTGCGCGGGGGTGATGCCGAGACGTGCCTGAAGGACCGCCAGGCCGACGCCCTTGTTGACGCGGCCGTCCATGATGTCCACCCAGTGCTTGCCGGAGACGACGTACTCGTAGGGTTCGGTGACGAAGCCGAGTTCGCGCTTGGCCTTGGACTCGACGTCGCCGAAGTCGAAGATGGCGAGCTTGAGGATGGTCTCGTCGGGGTAGTCGAGCACCTCGTGCAGGTCCTTGACCTCCTTGAGCTTGTGGTAGTACTTGGAGCACTCGGCCACGAAGGGCGCGTCGGTGCGCTGGACGTAGGCGCTCTCCAGGCCGCAGACGACCAGGCCGATGTCGTCGGTGGCGCGGTCGACCAGGTCGATGGTCCGGCGGGTGATGTCCTTGCTCACGACGTGCGTCTCGATGACCTCGCCCTCGTAGGTGACGACGTTGCCGTTCTCCGCGATGAAGCTCAGCGGCTGGGCGGCTTGCGCGAACATCGACTGCAGGGTGGCCAGCTGGCGGCCGGAGGCGGGGACGAAGACGATGCCGCGCTGCTGCAGGCGGTCCAGCATGGGCCAGAAGCCCTCGGGCAGCCGGCTGTCGGCGTCCAGCAGGGTGCCGTCCATGTCGGCGGCGATAAGGCGGATGTCCACGGGTGTGGCGATGTCGGTCCATTCCTGTGCCATTGCCATGTACTCCCCTCACTCAGTCCTCGTCGGCGGCCAGCAGGCTGGTCTCGCTGACCTTGCGGCTGATCTCGGCTGCCCGTTCGGCGTCGGGGCCCGGCTCGGGCACCATGATGGCCTGGCGGTAGTAGCGCAGTTCGTCGAGCGATTCGATGATGTCCGCGAGGGCGCGGTGGCCGCCGTTCTTGGCAGGGCGATGCTCGTAGACGTCCGGGTACCAGCGGCGGACGAGCTCCTTGACGGTGCTCACGTCTACGACGCGGTAGTGGAGCATCTCCATGAGGCGCGGCATGTACTTGTCGAGGAACTTCTTGTCGGATCCGACGGAGTTGCCGGCAAGCAGCGGGCGTACCCCGTCCGGCGTGAAACGCTTGACGTACTCGACGACCGCCTGCTGCGCCTCCTCGACGTCCAGGCCGTCCTCCCACTCATGGATGAGTCCCGAGCGGGTGTGCATGGTGCGCACGAAGTCGTTCATGTGGTCGACGGCAGCATCCGAGGGACGCACGACGAAGTCGACGCCCTCGTCCAGCACGTTGAGGTCGAAGTCGGTGGGGACCACGGAGACCTCGCACAGTTCGTCATGGTCGATGTCGAGCCCCGTCATCTCGCAGTCGATCCAGATGAGCCGGGAGCCCTCCGGGGTGTATGTTTCGTCGTCGTGGCTGTCCACCATGTGCGTGCCTCTTTCCTTGTGTCCTTGTTTCCAAGGTCCCAGTCTATCGCCAACCTCCCGCATGCCTGCCCGGTTCCCCTGTGCGCAAGGGCCGCACCCATAAGAAATTGTGGGTTACCGGCCAAAAAGTGTGTAAAAAAACGGCCCTCATGCGTTCTCCCGGTTGGCGTGAGGGCCGATCCATACCCTAGGGGCCGACCATGCCACCCGGCCAAAAAGTGTGTAAGAAAACCCTTCTGAGACATTGGAACCCTTGGCCTTCCGGCATGTTCATGGTCCCTTGGCCGTTGACTGGTGTCATGCAACGACCAACATGCGCCCGATGTGGCAAGACCATGAGCAAGAACGGCACCACCACGGCGGGCATGACCCGTTACCGGTGCACTACGTGCGGCACGAGCCGTACCACCGTGCAGGACCACACCGCACGCGACCTTCGCTATGGCCTGGACTGGCTGCTGGGCCGCGCCAGCCAGGACGAACACCGACTGCCCGCACGCACCCTGCGGCGACGCTGCCGTGTCCTGTGGGAACTCATCCCGCCCGTACCCAGGGACGGGGTCGTGCAGCCGGTGCTGCACCTGGACGGCATCCACCTGGGCCGCGACACGGTCGTCCTGGTCGCCATGGACGAACACTCCCGGGTCGTCGGCTGGCACGCAGCCAAACGCGAGGCGTCCGACGCGT
>NZ_JGYV01000030.1 GCF_000741575.1 Bifidobacterium cuniculi | reverse complement strand
TGACCACACCGGGTGTGGTCAGCCTCCCCAAGTTTTTGTTCAAAAATGAACAATTTCTTATGGAACCCAGAAACCCCGGTCCATGACCGGGGTTTCGCTGGTGGCTCCGAACGGGATCGATCCGTTGACCTAACGATTTTCAGTCGTTCGCTCTACCAACTGAGCTACAGAGCCAGAAAATTCGGAAAACCGAACTTCGCGACCACGACCGGACTTGAACCGGCGACCTCCGCCGTGACAGGGCGGCGCTCTAACCAACTGAGCTACGCGGCCTTGGTAGTGCTTCAGCCGCTTGGACCAAGGCAACCAAGCGACCACGACCGGACTTGAACCGGCGACCTCCGCCGTGACAGGGCGGCGCTCTAACCAACTGAGCTACGCGGCCGTTGCTCTTCCCGCTGATCTCTCATCGGGACAACAGATGTATATAATACCGAAACTCGGCAAGAGCGCAAGTAGCGGCGTGTCGCAACGACGCGTCAGGCAGTCACGACGATGTCATAGGTATCCACGGGTGCCATGATTTCCGAGGAATCCCAGTAGTTCGCGGAACTGTTGTCGTCGCCGCGTTCGAGGCGGTAGCAATTGCCATCCTCGCAGAAGGTGCAGGTGTCGCCGTTGCAGAACTCGGATTCGAGCCATTCAGGCATCTCGTTGGCATGTTCGACGGCATAGCCCGCAAACCAGAAGATGAACCCGATCATCGCGATGGACAGGATCGTGGCCAGCGCGCCGATCACGATGCCGGCAATGGCCATGCCCTTGCTTTTCTCCCCTGTCTTGTTGATCTGCACCAGGGCGATGATGCTCAGGACCAGGCCGACGAGGGGGAGGAGGAAGCTCAGCACGAAGCCGACGATGCACATCGTGTTCCACTTCTCGGTCGGCGCCACGTAATAGCCGCCCTGCGCGTACGGCTGGGACGGGTACTGCTGCGTATATTGCTGCTGGTCGTATGGCTGCCCGTATTGCGGTTGCGCATACTGCGGCTGTCCATACTGGGGCTGTTCGTACGGATTGGGCTGCTGGCCGCCGGCGTTGCCCTGCGGCTCCATGGGATTGAAATCGCTCATGGACACCAGCCTATCGAAGCCATGCCGACGCGGCACGCCGGTGTCCACGCATGCCGCGTTCCATCGCCAGGAGATGAGACGGCCACCTGCTGCGCACCGCAAGGGCTACCGTGGTACGTGCAAGGTTCCCGTACGGAAAAGAGGCAACATGGACAACGACGAACTGACCCCGCAGGAGCTCCAGGTACTGGACGACCCGGACGACAACCCGGAGCACGCCGACGTGGATGCTTCCGCCTGCACGGTGCACAAGGCAGCCATCTGCACCGTGCTGACCGCGCTGGCGGCACTGGCGGCCGGCATCTGCATCGGATACGCGCTGGGTGGCCGGGACTGAGACATTATGTCGGCCTCTTTTCACTGTGGACATGAATGCAGGCAAAACGACACATGCTCTTTACAAAATCGCGTAGTCTACTGGTTAGAGAGTGTTTCCCAAACCGAACAGCACACTCCTGATGGTCGCCCGCGAGGGAACCGACATTGGTTTCCCCCTTCTTCTCCTTCTCCGGGTTCCCCCGCAATGCGACCGCATCATTCCTTCTCCTCTCTCTCCATGGATTCCCTCACGGTCATGGCTCACTGCCGTGCCGCCGACAGGCGTACGAATCCCGAATGGTGCATGGTGAAACGAATCAGGTCGGCACGGTATAGGTCGACCGCCACTTCGCAGGGACATTCCCGTTCATCCCAGGCAAGCCGACGGATCCGCATCACGGCGTCCGGGTCGCCGAGGAGCCGATCGGCCTCCCCGTCGACCCCACAGCAATCCAGTGTCTCCTCCACATGGTGGGGACGAATGCCATACCCGCATTCGAACATGCCATAGAAGGAACCGGTCAGGTCCCGTTCCAGGAAACCGGGGAAGCGGTAGGCAGGCAAATGGGTGGTCTCCAGGCAGAACGGCCTGCCGTCGAGCATGCGGAGCCTCGAGACGACGATGACCATGCGGCGTTCCTCCGGCAACCGCAACAGCCTGGCATCCGCGCTGTCCGCTGCGGCCAGGGCCGAGGACAGCACCTTGGAGGTGAGCGTCCTTCCCTGCCGGCGGGCGATCTGGGTCAGCGACTCGACGGTGTCCAGGTTGCGTTCGAGCTTGCCGTCGGACACGATGACGCCGCCCGAACGGCCGATCTTGCGCACAATCTCGTGCGAGGCCTCCATCGAGGCCAGCGCGCCGCGCAACGATGCGCGGGAGACGCCCAGCTCCTGCGCAATGGCCCGCTCCGTGCCGAGCCGCTCGCCCGGACGCAGTCCCTGCGTCCTGATGACGGAGCGCAGTCGTGCCGCGATGACCTCCGCCGCGGCCTGCGGCGCCACGGCGGTCATAGCCCGAGTTCCCTCAACGTGACGGCCATGGCATCCATGAACATGTCCACGTCCTCCTCGCTGAACACGAGCGGAGGCCGCAGCTTGAGGATGTTGCCGAAGCGACCGCACACCGAGGTGAGCACGTGGTGCATGCGCAGGGTCTCCAGGATGTCGAGCGCCGTGGCCTGGTCCGGCTCCTTGGTCCCGGGTACGACGATCTCGCACCCGATGTACAGGCCGGCACCACGGACGTCGCCGATGCAGGGATGGTCCGCCATGAGGCCTTCCACGGCGCGACGGAACACGGTGCCGACCCGCTTGGCATTCCCCATGGTGTCCTCGTCACGCATCACGTCGAGCGTGGCCTGGGCTGCCGCCATGCAGACGGGGTTGCCGCCGAAGGTGTTGAAATACGGGATGGAGCCGGCGAAAGGCTCCAGCACCTCATGCCGGGCCGCCATGAGGGAAGTCGGCAATCCGTTGGCCATCGGCTTGCCGCTGGTGACCAGGTCCGGCACGATGCCCTGCCGCTGGAACCCCCAGAAGGCGTCCCCGGTACGTGTGAAGCCCGGCTGCACCTCATCGGCGATCCATACGCCGCCGAGTTCATGCACCGTATCGATGACGGGCCCGAGATACCCGGCCGGATCCGGGTAGACGCCGTCGGAGGAGAAGATCGAGTCGGCCAACAGCGCGGCGAACCTGATGCCATGGCGTTCCATGTCGGCCACGGCACGCCGCACCTCGCCGGCCATCCACGCGCCGAACTCGGCAGCCGGGCACGCATTGCCGGGGCAGCCGTCGATCTCGAGCCGGTAGGTGTCCGGAGTCGGAATCATGCGCATCGTCAATCCCAGTTCCTGGGCGGTGCCGAGTGCCGGGGAGAGTCCCGAGGTGAGTGCGGAATTGCCGTGGTAGGCCTCTGCCGTCACGATGACTCCCTCACCTCCCGTGTATGCGCGCGCGACGCGCACGGCCAGGTCGTTGGCTTCGGAGCCGGTGCACTGGAACATGACACGGTCGAGTTCCCCCGGCATCGTGGAAAGGATGTCCTGCGCGTAGTCCAGCACATTCTCATGCAGGTAGCGAGTGTGGGTGTTGAGCAGCCCTGCCTGCCGCGCGATGGCATCCACCACGCGGGGGTTGGCATGACCCACGGAGGCGACGTTGTTGTAGACGTCCAGGTATTCCTCGCCGTCCGCATCCCATACGCGCGCACCCCGCCCCTTGGTCAGGTGGACCGGCTTGCGGTAGAACAGGCGATAGGCGGGGCCGAGGACCTCGCGCTCCTCGGTGAGGCGTCGTGTCTGCGGATCGAGTGCGGCCGCCATCTCCGGGCGGAAGCTGTTGGTGTCCATGATCGTGGAACGTGTGGCCATGGGGCCCTCCTTCGGCTGGTCTGGTTCGGTTGCCTTGAGCCTAGCGAAGCTTTGTTGTGCCGCATGTGACCGGAAGGTAACCGACCGTTACGCGCATGCGGGGTGCAATTGGTTGCGCCCAGGCAACGGACGACAGGGCTGCCCAATGGAGCGGCACCATCGGTGCCGATCCATTGGGCAGCCCATGACCGTAGGGAGGCGCACCTGGGGGGCGACCCACCGGCTCACTCGTGGGTCTGGTATTCGGCGGTGCCGCCGGAAGCCGCGAACTCCTCTTCGGGAGAGAGCACCAGGTGCTTGCGTCCGTAGATCGCGAAGAACACGGTGGCGGCCGCATAGATGCCGACCATCACGTAGACGGCGAGCCGGTAGTCCGGATTGAGCAGCACGGCCACGAAGATCGCGAACGACAGCAGGCCGGCGACGACCGCGCCGGGCACCCCGAAGCGACTGATGAAAGGCCGCTTGATGCCGGGCATGTTGCGGCGCAGCAGCACATAGGAGACCATCTGCAGCAAGTAGGCGAGCACAGCTCCCCACACGGCGATGTTGAGCACGACGGAGCCGGCACCCTCGCCGCCGTATGCGATGACGAACAGGGCGGCGAAACCGATGACCGCGCCGACGACCAGACCCCAGTACGGCGTCTTCTTGCGGCCGGTCAGCGAGAGGAAGGCCGGGTAGTAGCCGGCGCGGCTCAGCGAGTAGAGATTGCGGCCGTAGGCGAAGGTGATGCCCTGCACGGAAGCGAGCAGGCCCACGAGGGCAAAGGCGGAGAGCACGGCCGCCAAGTTGCCGGGCAGCACGGCACGGAAGCCGTCGAGCAGCGGTTCGTCGGAGCCGGAAAGCGCCGCCGATCCCATGACGGCGGGATTGAGGAAGACGACGAGCAGGCCGGTGATGCCCAGCGTCGCGATGCACAGTCGCGAAGACTTCGGGATGTTGCGCTCGGGATCGCGCACCTCCTCCGCGGCAAGCGGCAGCTGTTCGATGCCCAGGAACAGCCACATCGCGAAGGGCATCGCGAAGAAGACCGCACCGGCACCGAAGGGCAGGAACGCACTGTTGCCGGCGGTGGGCTCGATGTCAAGCAGCGCAGCGAAGTCGACGCGTCCGCTGGCCAGCGCGCTCACCACGAAGAACGCGAGCACTGCGAGCGCGGCGATGGACACGACCTGTGCGAAGCGGAACGAGGTTTCGGCGCCTGCCCAGTTGAGGGCGACGAAGACGGCGTAGATGGCGAGCCACCACACCCACTGGTATCCGGCGTCGGTGAGGGAGAAGCCGGTCAGGTCGGCCAGGATCGAGTCGGCGTATGCGGACGAGAAATAGACGATGGTGGCGGCGGTCATCACGTATTCGACCGTCTCGGCCAGTCCCGTGAAGAAGCCGCCCCACGGCCCCATGGCCGCACGGGCGAAGGAGTAGGCGCCGCCGGTGTGCGGCATGGCGGACGCCATCTCGCTGATCGAGTTGAGCATGAGCACGTACATGACGTACACCACGCCGGCAGCAATGAGGAACCCTCCCCAGCCGGCCTGTGCGATGCCGCCGTTCCATCCGGAGAAGTCGCCCGAGATGACGGCCGAGACGCCGATGGCCCACAGGCCGAAGGCGCCGGCGCTGCGCTTGAGCTGCCGCTTCTTGAAATAGTCCTTGTCGGTGGCCACGTACGTGACCGATCCGAACCCGTTTCCTGAATATGTGAATGACGACATGTCGATCGCCTGCCTCTCTTGTGGTGTCCTTGGTGTCAAATGCCTATTGCATGGGTTCCTGACCGTGGTTGGTGCGGTGGTCGATGGGTGGCCGTCAGCGCAGCAGCCACTGGGCGTCGGTGAGGTACCGCCGTGCGCACAGGACGGTACCGGATGCCTGCTCGCCGGCGAGACCGTCGGGCAGGGCGTCCTCGCGATGGCTCGTGGTCCATCCGAGCATCTGCAGGCGCCGGATCATGGACAGTGCGGACATGACCTGCAGTTCCTGTTCGCCGAGCGGCCCGGCTACGCTTTCGTACCCGCGTTTCCATGCCTTGGCCAGGGCCGGGGCATACGGCTTGTGCTCGACGAAGCTCAGCGAGGACGCATAGTCGTAGAGGAACCAGCTGTAGCCGGCATCGTCGAAGTCGATGACGGTCAGTTCGCCCCCGTCCCCGCGGATGATGTTGCTGGGGCGCAGGTCTGCGTGGACGAGGCCCCATGTGCGGCGATTGCGCGGGTACGCATGCACGACCCTGAGCGCCCGGTCGAGGGCACGCTCGCACAGTGCCCGCTCGCTGCCGGACAGTGCCGCGGTTTCCCATCGTCCCCAGCGCGGGGCGGTGCCGACCATGTCGCCGATGTCCCAACTGAAGCGCCGGAATCCGTGCGGCGGGGTCCAGCACCGTGATTGGGCGTGGAACTTCGCGGCCCACTGGCCGATGGTGAAATAGTGGGCGGAGGGGTCGTCCAGGTCCTCGAGGACGGTTCCCTCCACGAACTTCGTGGAGACGACCGTCCAGCCGACGCCGTTGCGGTCACGGATCCTCGTCACGAAGGTGCCCCGCACGGTGGGGACCGGGTTGATGAGACGCACACCTTCGACCTCATGCAGTGCGTTGAGCCATGCCATCTCGGAGACGACCGCCTCGGGACCTCCCACGTAGCCGGGTTGGGAGACGCGTACGACCCCTTCCGGGCGCCCGTCGAGCAGGAGGAGGAAGGTGGCGTTTTCCGAGACGGTGACGAGATCGAGTTCCGCCCGGTGGGCCGTGATGCCCCAAGCGGCGCATACACCGGCGAAGAGCCAGTATGGCGCGGGCGCACCCTTGGTCAGGTGTGCGAAGGCATGGAGGGAGATTGCCTCAAGCGGTTCGATGTCCTGGGTCGTGTGCTGTGGCATGGCGGTCCTCGTTTCCTTGGGTCGTACGTGATGGTTCGATTGTGCCCACAATGGCGTGCGCACTCACCCGTACGGCGTTACGATGCGGTAAAGAAACGGACCTGTGGGATTAACGGCCGGTTACGTCGGGGCGGCCCTGCAAATGCGACGGGGCCCGCCTGTCCGGCATGGACAGGCGGGCCCCATGGATGGCGGGCGCCACCCCATCACATCAGGCTGCGGTAGATCCCCAGGATCTCCTCCTCGGTGGCCTGGCGCGGATTGCCCGGCGTGCACACGTCGGCGAAGGCGTCATGGGCGAGGGGCACGAGGTCCTCCTCGGTGGCACCGACCTCGCTGATGGTGGTCGGGTTGCCCAGGTCGCGGGTGAGTTGCGCCACGGCGGCCACGGCCTCGTCGCGCACGTGTTCGAGGTCGCCGGTGTAGGCGTCCTCGATACCGAAGGCGTCCGCGATGTCGCGGTACTTCTCACCCGAGAAGTCCTTGTTGTACTCCATGACCGGCACCAGCAGGATTCCGTTGGCCACGCCGTGCGCCACGCCGAGGCGGCCTCCCAGCGGATGGGCCATGCCGTGCACGAGTCCCAGTCCGACGTTGGAGTAGGACATGCCGGTGATGTAGGAAGCGTAGGCCATCTGCTCACCGGCGTCCTTGTCGCCTTCCACGCTCTTGGCGAGGTTCTGCGCGATCATGCGGATGGTCTGCATGCTCAGCGCATCGGACAGGCCCCAGGCGCCGGGGGTGATGACGGATTCGATGGCGTGGGTCAGGGCGTCCAGGCCGGTGGCGACCTTGAGGCCGCGCGGCATACCGTCGGTCAGGTCCGGGTCCACGAAGGCCACGACCGGGATGTCATGGGGGTCCACCGCCACGAACTTGCGCTTGTTGGCGGTGTCGGTGATCACGTAGTTGATGGTGGTCTCCGAAGCGGTGCCGGCCGTGGTGGGCACGCCGAAGATCGGCACGCTCGGGTTCCTGGTGGGTGCCACGCCCTCGAGGGAAAGCACGTCGGAGAACTCCGGGTTGGCGACCACGATGCCGATGCCCTTGCAGGTGTCCTGCGGCGAGCCGCCGCCCAGGCCGATGAGGAAGTCGGCGCCGGAGGCCTTGAAGGCCTCCACGCCGTGCTGGATGTTCTCGACCGGCGGGTCCGGCTGCACGTCATCGAAGATCTCGTACGGCAGGCCGGCCTCGTCGAGCACGTCGGTGACCTTCCCGGCCGTCCCGTTCTCCACGAGGAGCGGATCGGTGACGATGAACGCCTTGGTGAACCCCCGCGACTTCGCTTCGTTCGGGATCTCTTTAATGGCTCCCCTGCCGAAATATGCGGTCTGGTTGAAAATCATGCGATAGACCATGTGGTCTCCTTCTTCAGGTGGCGTCGCATCCTCGGTGAGGCGACGCCACCCATGCTAGTGAGCCTTGCCGCACACCGCAACCGTCGGCCGGCGCGTCAGTCCAGCTGTGCCTTGATGTCGGCGACCATCTGCGGCAGGGTCATGCGGTAGCGTTCGAACAGCTCCCCCGTCGGGACGAGATCAGGGATCTCCTTGTCCGTGCCGCGCACGAGCACGCGCGTGGCAGTGCCGCCGAAGTGGTCGGCGACCGTCTGGCCGAAGCCTCCCACGCGCTCGCCGTCCTCGAGGGCGAGGAACACGTCGTGGGTGCCGGCAAGTTCGTCCAGCGCCTGCGTGTCGAGCTCGGAGTAGATGCGCGACTCGACCAGGGTGGCCTCGAGGCCCAGGTCGTCCTTGAGCACCTGCACCAGCTGGATGCCCAGCGAGAGCATGTCGCCCAGGGCGAGCACGGCGACGGTGCTGCCCTGCACCATGGTGCGGTAGCGCAGGTCGACGTCCTCGAACGCGGCGCCGGCGGTCACCGGTTGCGCCGGGGCGAAGGCAGGTCGGCCTCGTGCACCACGCCGCGCTTGGGCATGGTGATCACGACCGGCCGGCCGGCCCGGTCGATGGACCAGTCGAGCATGGCCAGCAGTTCCTCCGCGGTGGCGGGGACCAGGGCGGTCAGACCGAGGATGGTGTTGACCATGGCGATGGCCGCCACCCGGAGTGCGTGTTGTCGTTGCGGTTGATGCCGGGCGCGGGCGCCCTTGGCCATGCCGACGGCCATGGAGATCGAGGTGCCGGTGTGGCCGACCACGAACTGGTCGTGCGGGCTCTCCCCCGGATGCGTGTAGCCCGTGACGTCGTGGTAGTGCGCCGGGTCCAGGAAGGCCTGCTTGCGTCCGGTGAGGATCTTGTGGGTGTAGGACTGGTGGCTCACGTCCCAGATGATCTTGTCCCTGGGCGAATCGAAGACGTAATGCAGGGCGACGGTCGCCTCCACCACGCCCAGGTTCGGCCCCATGTGGCCGCCGGTCGCGGAGACCTTGCGGATCAGCACGTCACGGATCTGCTCGGACAGTTCCGGCAGGTCCTCGACGGGCAGTTTCTTGAGGTCGTCGGGATTGTCCACCCGGCTCAGGAAATCGTTCATGGAAGCTCCTTCACGCATCGCGCCCGATGCCGGACGCGTCAATCCGACACCCATCGTAGTCGAGGGCGTTCGGCCGGCGGAGAAGCCGCTGCCTAGCGGGCGCCGTCTGGGCAGGGTCCCGTGGATTCCCGGGCCACGAGCTCCGGCTCGAAGGTCAGCACGTTGCGCCCCACGACAGCCTCGGGGTTGTCGAGCATGGCGGCCAGGGCGTCCAGGGTGAAGCTGACGATGCGCGTGACGGGCTGGCGGACGGTGGTCAGGGACGGCACCGAGGTGGCCATCATCGGGGAGTCGCCGAAACCGACCACCGAAACGTCGCCCGGCACGGACAGGCCCAGGTTGCGCGAGGCACGCACCGCCCCCATGGCCAGTTCGTCGCCGGCACAGACCACGGCGGTGGCGTCGCGCTCCAGTAGGAGCCGGGCGCCCAGGCGTCCCGACTCCACGTCCAGGCCGGTCCACACGGTCATGTCGTCGTCGTACGGCACGCCACGCCCCTCCAGGCATTCGCGGGCCGCCTCCAGCCGGTCCTGCGCACCGTAGCGGTTGCGCGGCCCCATGAGCAGGCCGATCCGGCGGTGCCCGAGGTCCATGAGGTGGCGCAGGACCATGGTCATGGCGGCGCGCACGTCGGTGCCCACGCACAGGCCGTCCTCGTCGTCCGACTGTCCGTTGAGGTGCACCATGGGTACGCCCTGGCTTTCCAGGAAGGTCACCACCGGCGATTCCGCATAGCGCGCGTCCAGCACCACGGCACCGTCCACCAGGTGCACGCTGGGCAGGAGCACGCCGCTGTCCGAGCACACCAGCATGAGGCATCCCCTGCGTGCCAGCTGGCCGCCCAGTTCATCCACGAAATGGGCGATGACCGGGTCGGTCAGCACCGGCGTGACCACCACGATGACGCGGGCCTCCCTGACCATGCCGCGGCTCGGGTCCATGCCAAGCTCGCGGGCGGCGGCGAGCACCGCGTCACGTTTCTCCTCGGACACCCCGGGGCGTCCGTTGATGGCCCTGGACGCGGTGGCCAGGCTCACTCCGGCCCGTTCCGCAATATCAGCCAAGGTCACGCTCACGATGGACGACTCCTTCCTGCCAGCACTGGCGCGGGACAACAGATCACCTCCATTGTGCTGCATATTGCCTACAGCCGATTCGCTTGAAGCGTTCCTCGCCCAAACCTTCGCAAGATTTTCATCTTTTTTCAACATACGGACACGATACCCCACGAAGGCGCACCTTCAGTACCAGATAAACCAGCGGCCATGCCTAGACGCGACACACGATAGTGACCAAAAAGCATGCCATTTTCTCGCATTTTTCACACCTTCAGAAGAAAGTGCCTGATTCGATTTGCGAAAAGATTTCATAGGACATACATTCAAAGTACCGACCCACCCGGTGGACGGGTTCCTCAGTCCCCGTCCGCGCAGGCAAGGCAGACCGTGCATCACTGCTCATCGTGTAGGCATGCCACACCTGCAGCCGGATGGGCCACCCACGGGCGCCTCGCACCTCAATACCGGCGCCCGTCACACGTGGGGGACCGTCGGCACGCGAGGGGCCAAGGTCCCCCACCCTATTTGCAGAGCAAGGAGATACCATGACCAAGCCCACACCCACACATTCCGGCATTCCCTGAGCGTCGATACGCGTGATGCTCGTGGCAGTGCTGACATGCATCGGCCTGCTGGGCATGGCGCCGGCGATGTGCGCACGCACCGCGACCGTGGCCGAAGTGTCCGAGAACATCGTCACCTCGGCCACGCTCTCCTCGGACACCATCCGCAAGAACTCCCCCGTGGAGCTGCGCATGGAGTTCAGGCTCCCCAACAACACGATCCATGAGGGCGACACCTCCACGATCACCCTCCCCGAAGGCTTCGCCTACTACACGGACCACTACTTCGACGTGACCGCACCCGACGGGAGCGTCGTCGCCCACGCCGTCATCAGCAAGGAGCAGGGCACGCTGCAACTGACCTATGCCAAGTACGTGGAGTCCCACTCCGACGTCACCGCTTCCTTCATCCCGGACAACGCCGGCAAGATCACGCTGGGCACCAGGGACGTCTCCGTCACCATCGACGGCCATGTCGTACCCGTGGGCAAGATCGAGGTCCTGCCCGAAGGCAGCGACGACCCGACCGAGATCTTCGCCAAGTACGGCTACCAGCGCAGCGAGACCGCCAACCGCGTCGCCTACATCCTGCGCGTCAACGGCGCCGGCAAGAACCTGAAGAATGTCCACGTCGAGGACAAGCTCACCACGCCGGCCGTGACGATCGACCGCGACTCCCTGCGCATCAGCCGCGGCGATTGGACCCGCAACAAGAACGGCCAGTTCGTGCTGACCAACACGAAGACCCCGGAGCCCGAACCGACTCCCGAACCGGAACAACCCACCCCACAGCCCAAGAAGGAGACGCCGCAACCGACACCCAAGACCAACCAGACCGCACAACAGAAGCCCAAGGCCGCAAAGACCCCGCTGGCCGCGACCGGCGCCGCACTCTCGGTCGCAATGGCCGCACTGGCCGCCGGGTTGCTAATCATGCGACGTCTGCATAAGGACTGACCAAGGACCGGCACCGACAAAGGCGTCGATGCCGGAACTGCCGATGGCTCAAGGTTTTCCGAACCTTTTCCTTCCTCACCACCGGTGGTTCCCCGCGATCGTCTCTATCTGCAAGGCGACCGCGGAGCCGGGGATTGCCGCACACCCCTGCACAGGCAATCCCCGGCTTTTCTTTTCTTCTCATGCCTCCCGGGTGGCGTCCTCCTCCACGACCTCGACCTCGACCTGCGGCTCGTCCGACGCCTCCAGCTCCTTGGCCGCGGCCTTGGCCGCCTTGGCCTGCTCCTTGTGCAGTTCCTTGAACTTCTCCTGCATCGTGGGGTTCTTGAAGGTGAGCTTACGCACGGTGATCTCCTGGGCGCGCTTGTTCGCCTGCTCCAGGGAACGGTCGGTGCCCAGCAGGGCGCTGCGCACCTTCTGCAGGTGGTCGATGGACTTGTCGATCTCGTCGATCACCTTCTGGAAGTTCCTCGAAGCCTGCTCGTACTGCCGGTCGAACTTCAGCTTGAAGTCCTCGAGCCGCTCCTCGAACTTCGTGATGTCGATGTTCTGCTCGCGAATCTGCTCGACCTCGCGCTTGTACTCGAGCACGCCGCGCGACGCGTTGCGCAACAGCGAGATGATCGGCAGGAAGAACTGCGGACGCACCACGTACATCCTCGGGTAGCGGTAGGAGACGTCCACGATGCCCTGGTTGTACAGGTCGCTGTCCGGCTCGAGCAGGCTCACGAGCACCGCGTATTCGCAGCCCTTCTGCTGGCGGTCCTTGTCGAGCTCCTTGAGGAAGTCCTCGTTGTGGTGCTTGCGTGAGTTCGTGTCGGTCTCGTTCTTCATCTCGAACATGATCGAGAGGATCTCCGTGCGCCCTTCCTGGCCTTCCGGACGGTCGTAGTCGCGGAAGATGAAGTCGCCCTTGCTGCCGGTGCGCGCATCGTTGTCCTTCTCGAAGTAGGCGTAGGGGAACATCGAGGTGCGGTTCTTGTTGAACTCCTCCTGGCAGTGCACTTCCAGCGATTCGCCGATCATCTTCGTGGAGAGCTTCGAGCGCAGTTCCTTGAGGCGCTCGATCATGTCATCGCGGTCGCGGATCTGCAGTTCGTACTTCTCCGCCAGCGACTGCGCCTGCAGTTTCTGCTCGACCTCGCTGCGTTCGAGGTCGAGCCTGAGCTTGTCGCGCTCCTGTTCCACCTCGCCGACGGCGCGCTGCACCGCGAGCTCCTGGGCGGTGGCCGCGGACTCCAGCTTCGCCGTGAGCTCGCGCACCTGGGCATCCTGCTCGATGCGCGCCTGCTGGACGGCGGCCTCCAGCTTCGCCTCGGCGAGCTCGCTGTCTGCCTTGCGCTGCTCGGCGAGTCGCTCGACCTCGTGGCGCAGGTCGTCGCGTTCACGCGCCGCCTTCGACTCGGCGAGCGCGATGGCCTGCTGCTTTTCCTGTTCGAGTACGTCGATGCGCCGCTTGATCTCCTCGTCGAACTGCTGGTTGCGGATTTGCTGGACGATGTCGGCGTAGCCGGCTTCGTCGATGGTGAACGATTCCCCGCAGTGCGGGCAGCGGATCTGGTGCATGCGTCCCTTTCCTTGAGGTGGTGTGGTCATTCGAGATGGTCGATGGCGAAGCGTGCGGCGTCGTCGAAGCTGCCGTCGGTCGGGTACTGGCCGTGCGGCGCGCTGCTGCCGCCGGCCTGGCAGGCGAAGTCATCGGCGGTGCAGTAGCTGCGCAGCCGTACGGCGACCCAACCGAGGGTGGTGCCGTCGCGGGCGCCGAGGATGCCATCGGTGTCACGGTCGTAGTCGCCGTGGCCGTAACCGGCGGCGCCGTCGAAGCGTGGGTCGCCGAAGAGTTCCGCCACGGCGAGCCGGCGGCGCGCGGCGTCGGTCAGTGCGGTGGCGTTGTCCTCGTTGTAGCGTCGTTGCGGTTCGGACAGTGCGTCGCCAACGACCATGGCGCCCTGGGAGTAGCCGAGGACGGCGGTGCGCATGGCGGGGCATTGGATGGCGGTGCCGTTGAGCAGCGCCACGAGCCGGTTGACGCCGTCGGCGGCGCTTCCGCTGTGCCAGCTGGCCGGGTAGTCGAGTTCGCTGACCTGAACGGCGTCGGGGAAGGCTGCGGCGATACGGTCGGCCAGGTCGTCCAGCATGCTGCCGTGGAGTGCCTCGCCGGTGCCGCGCACGGTGATGACCCGGATGGACCTGTCCGGGTCGCAGCCGGAGTCGCCCCAGTCGTCGGGGCCGGCCGTGGAGTCGTGGCTGGGGCCGTTGAAAGCCATATCGCTGGCTTCGTAGCTGCCCGGCGTGCCCGGGGAGGATGTCCCGGGGGACGCACCGGAGGTGTCGGACGGCGTGGGGCGGGAGGATTCTCCCCCGCCCCCGCAGGCCGTCAGGGCGCAGGCGAGTGCGCAGGACGCCAGCGTGGCGACGATGGCCTTCCCGTACCGCATCCCGGACCGCCTTTCCTTGCGTGCAGCAACCGTCACCACTATACCGCGGGGTCCGGCGGCTCAAACGGTGGCGGCAGCCGCCACCCAGAGGCGCGCGGGCTGGTTCCACGCCTGCTGTTCCTCGGACCATCCCCGGGCGATGGCCATGGTCTCCTGCGGGGTGGCCCATCCGTCCGGATCGATGCGGCGCGCCTTGGCCAGCAAGCCGGTCAGCGTGTCCATGCGTTCGCGCAGCCGGTGCCGTTCCTCCCTGGCCAGCAGACCGTCCGCATGGTTGCGCATGGCACGCCACATCCACCAGTCGTCCCAGGCGCGCACGGGTAGTCCGGAGCCGTCGAGGGTGTGCAGGGATACCGTCAGGAAGCGTCTCGACTGGTCGACGTCCCACCGCATGGAACGGCAGGTGCAGCGCGCCACGTGCATCGCATGGCCCGCCATTCGTCCCAGTTCCGCCATGGAACGCTTGACGCCTTGGGCGTTGGGCCGGCTGGTCAGGTGCCAGCCCCGGCATACCCTGCAGGGGTAGGTGCGGCATTCGGCACGCTGGCCGTTGGGCGATCCCTTGCAGCAGGCCAGCGCAAGCTGGGCGTCCTGCCTGGTGGGATAGCGCACCTTGCCGCATGCATCGCTGTAACGCGAACGGTAGAGTTTCCTTCCACCCATGGCCCCTCCTTCCGGCCACGTGCCCCCGCACCCCGTCGTGCCGACACGTGCCCACAGTTATATGGAGGCATCGCATGTGCGTGAGGAATCGTCTCCCCCACGCACATGCGTCACTGCCGGAATGCGGCCGCGTCCGCCGGGCATACCGCACGGTGCCGTGAGGATTCGGTGAAAGTCGCCGGCACGCTCTGGCACCGCCCTGTTGCGCACCCCTACGCTGGAAGGAACCACGTCGACGACCGCCCTGAGGAGAGCCGCCCCATGTCCACCTACGACCCCACCGCTGTCCGCCCCGCACCGCGCCCGATGCGACGCGCCGACCGCGAGGTCCTCGAGGCCTCCCAGATTGCGGACATCCTCGAGCATTCCCAGGTGGTGCACGTGTCCTACGAGGACGGGGAAGGACAGACGGTGATCCCGGTGCACTTCGCCTACGAGTACCGTCCCGAGGCACCCAACCGGTATGACCGGGATGGCCGCGGCCGGCGGGGTACGGTCGTCCTGTACATGTATTCGGCCCGCGAGGGACGCAAGATGGACGCCATTGCCGCCGCAGACAACGCGCTGCCGGTCGCGTTCGAGATGGAATGCGACCAGATGATCTATGCCGGCCGCACCCCCTGCGCCTCGACCACTGCCTTCCGTTCCATCGTGGGGACGGGCACGGCCATGCTCATCGAGGACCCTGCCGAGAAGACGCGCGTCCTCGACATGCTCACCAACCGCCTGGTGGGCCAGCCCTTCGACCGGCCCGAGGCAGCTCGGGCCGTGGCGGTGTGGAAGATCGAGTCGGACAGCTTCACCGCGAAGCACCACCCGATGCTGCAGGCCTAGAGGTCCTCGAGCCGTTCCAGGCCGGCCTTGGAGAGGACGAGCTCCTTGAGGTTCATCCTCAGGCCGCCCTCCACGGCTCGGCAGGCACTGTCACGCGCATGCTCGTAGTGCATGCGGGCACGGGCATGGATGTCCTCGCGGAGGCCGGCCGGGCAGCCGTCAGAATCGCTTAGGAGCCACTCGTAGCCCTGGCCCAGCCGCAGGTTGATCATGGAGACGATCACGCAGTCATGCGGATCGTTGCGGTCCAGGCTGGAGGGAATGAGCCGGTAAGCCTCCTCATACCAGCTGAACGCCTCGTCGACGTTCTGCTCCACCCCCTTGCCGTCACGGTACAGGTCACCCATGTAGCAGCCGCATTCCGCGCTGCCCATCTGCGCGCCGCGCTCGAAGCAGGCGCGGGCCGCGGCGGCGGGATCCTTGGCATGCACGTGGCCGTAGAGGTACAGGACGCCCAGGTTCGTCGCGCACTGCGCATCCCCGAGTTCCACGCCGGCGGCAAAGCAGCGGGCGGCGTGGCCGAAGAGCAGCACGCGTTCCTCGTCGTCCCCGCACAGCATGGCGCGCATCACCAGCTCGTCGCCCTGCTCGCAGGGTGAGACGTCCCGGTCCACCGTTCCCAAGCCGGCTTCCTCGTCCATGGACTGCGCGATGTTCCAGTCCTCGACGTCGAGCGGGCCACCGCTGATTACGTTGGCGATAACGCGCCATCCGCGCAGCATGTCGTCCCATTTGCCCGGGATGCCGCGACCGTCCTCGCGTTCGTCGTCGAAACCGTAGACGATGCCGGCGAGCGCACCGGCGACCGCGGCCGTGGTGTCGGCGTCGCCGCCGAGGTTGACGGCGGTGAGCACGCAGTCGACGTAGGAGTCGGTGGTCGTCAGGCACCACAGTGCCGCCGGCAGGGTGTCGAGCACGTATCCGGTCGAGCGGATGGCGTCGCGCGGCTGTTCCCAGATGCGGTCATGGCCGCCTGTGCGGGCGGCCTGGCGGGTGTCGGCGCCGCCAAGCAGCGCGCGTGCGGCGTGCACGAAGCGCACGCAGGCGTCCATGCTGGTGGGGTGGGCGTGGGTGACGGCACTGGCCTGCCTGATTGCGTCGTCGTCGACGTCGAAGAAGGCGAGCGGGATGCTGCGCATGAGCGAACCGTTGCCGTTGTCCCGCTCGCCGGACAGGCCGACGCCGCCGCGCAGCGCCTCGGCGGTGGTGCGTCCGACGCCGAAGACGGTGCCGTCGGCAGTGTACTTGCCGTCCTCGAGCCAGTCGAGGTATCGCCGGCGCAGGTCCTCCACGTCGACCTGCCCGTCGCAGTGCATGAGTGAGTCGAGCGTGGCGAGCGTCATCGCCGTGTCATCGGAATACGTGCCGGCGGGACGGACGCCGTCGATCATGGTGATGCAACTGAAGGCATCGCGGGCCAATCCCTCGTAGGGGACACCCAGGGCATCGCCGATCGCTTCGCCGTACACGGCGCCCTGCAGCATGCGCAGCATCCGTGCTTCGTTCTCCTTCATGGCCTCCTCCGCTCCCTCGTTCCGCCATGCCAATGCACACCATGATACTGGAATGGAGGGGATGCCCGCAGCAATGCCCGCACTTGTGCACGGGATGTACACGCAACGGTGGACGGCGCAGGCACGAACATCCACGCCCCCTATGCAAGGGACCCGGTTGGCGGCAACGGTGCCGCCGACCGGGTCCCCACGCTCAGACGGTGGAGATCACCACGTCGTGGTGGGCGGCATAGTCGAGCAGTTTCTCCGACTTCGACCAGTACAGCAGGCCGTAGTTCTCGAAGTTGCGCTCGTCGGTGTATTCCCTGCACTGGAAGTCGACGTAGTAGAGGCGTCCCCCCTCGACCGCGAAGTTCGCAGGGAAGTAGTCGATGTCGATGTGGCGTTTGGCCAGCTGCCTGGCCATCTGACGGACCTGCTCGAGGTAGGTGTCCTCCATCTGGTCGGCCATGATCAGCTCGTAGACGGTGGGCCCCTCCACATACTGCTTGAGGATGCGCTCGGCTTCCATGTCTACGTCCATCATGGTGGGGACACGGACGCCCAGCTCGCACAGGCGACGATAGTCGCGGATGTCCGACTGCACATGCTCGCCAACCCGATGCAACACACCGGGCGTGTAGCACATCTGCTTGAGCGCATAGCGGCGGTGAGGCGCGTTATGGGCACAGACCAGGAAGGTGTAGCTATGCTCCCCCCGCCCCAGGAGCTTCACCACGTCGAATTGCCTGGCGTTGACGGTAATTGTTTTCATTTCCTCATGCTATCATGCACAACCATTCTCCTCCGATAGCAAAATTTACGGCAATTCGTAATTAATGCGGCGTGTCATCAAAATATTTGAACATCTCTCAAGACAATGCATGGTTCATTCCGATGCCCCTTCATGCTAAAATGTTGCAACGTCAGGCATTGCAGGCATTCCCTTCGTTTTTTCACCTCGGAGATAATACGGTACGCAGGGAATGAATTCGTGAGTCAAAACACATGGTGCAGGACTATGGGCACACTTCGACACGCCGATGCTTGCATATCGGAGCCATTCCTGTACACTAGGTCGAGTTGTCAGCCCCCTTCGTCTAACGGTTAGGACACCAGACTTTCAATCTGACAACGAGAGTTCGACTCTCTCAGGGGGTACCAACAGGAAACGGCTAGATTCCAATGGATTCTAGCCGTTTTCCATACCCCGAACTGTGGCCGTGAGAACAATCTGAGAACATTGAACCTAGATGTCGTTCATGTTGAACTCGCCGGCATCCTCGGCCGTGTCCTTCATGGCCGCCGCGATCTCGCCGGCCGCCGCGTCCTCTGCTGCATGGATGTCGTCTATTTGCTTGGCGACGTCCACTAGAGAGCGGCTAATGGGCGCTATGGCCGTGGCGGGCGTGTCCTCGGCCATGAATACCGCCATGAGGCGGTCCCGAACGACCCGTAGCACGTCGATAAACCGCCCGTCGGCCATGGATGCGAAGGCGTCCGCGTCGAGATCGTGGGGGCGGTTTTTCGTCATCCTAGAGGCCTTACGTTTACGGTAGGCGGCTTGCTTGCATGAGTCGCTGCAATAATGGGCCGGCCTTCCCTTGCCGTAACGGGCCGGAAGAGGCTTGCCGCACTGTTCGCAATTCATGGTTCAAACCGCCTACTAACGTAACAATTTGTTCGGTTGGGGATATATTGGCACTGCACCCGAGGGTGCCTTTTGAGGCCCGGCCGGGGTGTCTCCCCCACGGCCGGGCTAGTCATTGAAGAGTGCCGACTGCAAGGCGTTCGTCTGTGCCGGATGCTCAGGCACGGTGCCTTGGTTGGGCATTCCCTGTGGTTTGGGATGCGCGTATTGGTCAAGGTCATGCGCGAACTGCATGGCGCTCTCTTCGTCCGCGCAACCTTGAAGTAGGTCGGCGGGGACGCCGGTGCGCTTGGATACCTTGGCGAGCATGGCGGCCTTCGCGTCTGCCGCTTCCCTCTCTGCCTTGTAGGCGCGCAAGGCTTCGAGCTCTTCGGTGTCATCGGCGGACTCTGTGGGGTTAGTGTCGGCCATTGCGCACGTCCTTCGGTGTAGGTGTCTTGGGGGCGGCCGGCTCAGTGAGTGAGGCCACTAGGGCCTCTAGACTGTCCGCGATGCGGCACAGGGCCTCCAGTTCGATTACGGTGGCTTGGTTGGCCAGTTGGTGCGTGTCGATGGCGTGGGCGAGCTTGTGGACCATGGGGTGCATGTAGTCGGCCATGCCGTCGAGCGTGGCGGCTAGCCAGTCGTGTGTGTCCTTGCGCATTACTCGGCCTCCTCGGTGTGGACGATGGCGAGACGGTTAGAGTGGATGACGCCCCAACCGCTACGGAAAGTGCCACGGATGGCGTAGGCGTCCGAATCGAAATAACGTTGATCGCTGCCGGACAGAGTCACGGCGCCCACGGCGCTGATGATGTCCGTGCGGTCGATGATGGCGAGCGCGTTCGCTGGCGCCATCTTGTTGATCACGATGGGGATGCCGTAGAGCATGGGGGTGGGCGAGTCGGCTACGCTTGGTTCGATCATGGGGCGGCCGTCCTTGAATTTCAAGAGCAGCAGCTGGGACCATGTGGCGTGGTTGAGAATGATGGCCGAGGGGCTGCCGCCGTTGGCCGCGACTTGGCCGAGGGCGGTTACGATGGGGTCGAGTGCGGTGGTGATGGTGCCGCCGTCTATGGCGCCTTCGGTGTTGAAGATACCGACGGGGGCGCCGTTGCTGGCGGCATCGGTGGCCGTGTTCTGCAAGAACACGGCGTCAGCCTTGTCGGTGATTGCTTGGGTCATGGAATCCGTGAGCATGCGTCGCACTTCGGACTCGCTATAGGTTTCGTTGGTGATCGTTTCGATGACGGCCACCTTGCGGGTACGAATATCCAAGACGCTGAACTGTGCGCCGCCCTTTTCGATCTCTTCGCCTTCGGCTACGATAGCGGCCGCCGAGTCGGTGGAGATGTAGGGTACGCGAAGTGTGGCCGCGTCCCCTTCGATGGGCTTGCTTACGGTGGTCTGGGAGAGGACTAGGGCGTTCGGGATGGCCTGAGAGGGCGGGAAGGCCTTGTCATCGTAGACGCCGGCGAGGGCGCTTGTGCTGATTCCTATATGTTCCATGTGTGTCTCCTATGGTTGGCGAGCGCACATACGGAAAAGCCAGTAGGTGCGCCCATGGTTGGGTGTGCCTACTGGCTACGGTCTGACTGCCGCCCGTCATCCGATTACGTCGCGGCGTCGTCGTCCATTGTATCCGCGTCCGGTACAGACTGCAAGGCGGCCACTAGGGCTTCCAGTTGTTTTGCATAGGTCTTCCAATACCTTTTGCGGCGGCGTTGCATGGCGGCTTCGGCGGCTAGTGATTGGATTGTGCGCTCGTATTCCTCTGCCGTGGTCATATGTCCATCCCCATGCGCCTCTCGCGGATTTTCATCGCGTCCCGCGTGACACGGTCCAAGTGGGGACTGTCCCCGAAATGCTCCCGTGCGGCTTCGTACAGCATGGCGTAGTGGGCGAGATCGCATGCGCCACAGCGTATGTAGCCTTTATGGTTGCCGGTGATGTCATCGAACTTCTCGGCCGTGGTTTGGGTCCATACCTCGCCGCAAAGGGCATGCACCTTGCCGTCGGTGTTGTCCTTGGGGTTGGTGATGTGCAGCGTGTTGGGCGTGCCGCCGTGCTTGCGGGTATGCTTGGTGGCGGATGCGGTCTTTTCGTTATTGCTCATTGGTCGTATCCTTCCTAAGGGGCTCGGTGGTGTCGGGTCCCTTTTCCATTTGTTCCATGTGCGTGCGGATCGTTCGGGCTAACAGGGTGAGGCTTTGGGCGGTTATGGCGTCCTCGGTGGGCGTGGATAGTGCTATGTGGGGCCTGTACATGTCGCGTCCTTCGGCGAGCGCCGCAGCGGCTTCCCTGATGAGGTCCAAGGCGATGCGTTCGGCGCGGGCGCGATGGTAGGCGATGTCTGAGGTTGGCATGGTGCGGGGCGTGGGTAGTACTTGTCGTGTCGTGTAGGTCATTGTGTTTCCTTGGTGAGGTCTTCGGGGGTGAGGCTGAGCGCGTCGTAGATCATGGCTAGGCGGGCGTGCAGTAGGTCGTTTTCCGCTTGTAGGCGGTGTATCTGCCGCCGGTATCGTTCCATGCGGCCGGGGTGAGGGCGCCGGCGCTTGGTGCCCTTGGTGTCAACTGTGGCCGTCATGGCCATGGTTGTGGTGCTGTGCGTGGTGTAGATGGGGTTAGACATTCGTGGTGTTCCTTGTCTAGTTTTTGGTGGGTTGAATACTGCCGTTACTTTTATCGGCAGTATTGTCGGCAGTATTCGTAATCCCTTATGGGAGTAGGGCTAATGAATTCTGCCGTGAATACTGCCGATAGGATTAACGGCAGTATTCTGAGGGTGCTTTTAGTCGTCTGGTGGGGTCCTTGAGAGTCGCCATAGCATTGCGCGGCCGGGGCCCTTGTGGTCGGGGTCCTTCTCGGTGACTATCCATGGTCCGTGTGCCTGTTCGCGGGCGTTGCGTAGCTGCCGGTCGGTGTATCCCTGTTCGTCCTTGGCGTCGTGCAGTAGCGTCCGGTAGGGTGTGGGTCCATTGTCCTCTAGGTATGCGGTCAGCCAGTCGAAGACCTCGCCATGCTCTGCACGTTCGGCCACTACGCTGCCGGCCGCCTCGTTGCGGTTGATGATCTCCCCCACGGTTCGGTCGGTGGGCATGAGGCCAGATACCACGGGTACGCTCATGGTCTGGCCGTCCGCCGTGTCCACGGCCTGAGAGGCAAGGCCGTACACCCATGACTGCCCCGCCGAGGGGGTGTAACTTGACTTGTCAAGCGTAGCGATGCAGTCGTGCGTCTCGTCATCCCGCGCCACAAGAATCAGGGACCGTACGGTGTCGCGGAAGGCGTGGCTGCCGCTTATCTTGTCACTGGCGTAGCCGCCGCCCTTGTTGAAGTGCAGGATGCCCACGACGGCGAGATCTAGGTCACGCGCAAGGGCGGCCAGCGGGTCCAGCGCGCCGCGCACGTCATCCCGCTTGTTGGTGTTGCCGGCCATGGCGCTTGTTATGGGGTCGATGATCCATAGCTTTGCCCCACAGTCGGCGAGCGCGCCGCGTATCGTGTCGAGGTCCTCGGGGATGCGCACGCCACTCTCCAATGGGGTGCCGTTGATCGTGTCGGACATGTCCAAAAACCTCACGCGGCTCATGTCGGCGCCGGCTGCCTTGAGACGTGCCGCTTGCATGCCCTTGCCGTCTTCGATAGCCGAGAAGACGACGGTTTGGGGGTGCCCATGGTAGTCGCCTTCCAAGGTGCCTTGCGTCACTTGCGCGGCGTAGTGGATGCTCAGCGTGCTCTTGGATACGCCGGCGCGGCCCGCTATGAGGGTGATGACGCCGGTGGGCAGCATCGGGTCCCCGAGGAAGGTGGGGCGGTCGATGGTCACGGCCGTACCGTCTGTGAGCATGGCGTGCCGGCCGGTGGGCGCGTCCCCTGCATCCGCCATCGGCGCCGTGAAGGCGGGCCGCGGCGGGGGTGTCGGCCTGTAGGTGTCGCACGGGTCCTCCCGTGCCGGCGTGGCAGCCAGTTGGGCGGTCATGCCGTCCACCATGCGCCGGTATTCATCTTCGGCGGTTTTCTGGCCGCCGTCACGCGCGTCCGCCACCATGGCCGCGTACTGGGCGCCTATGGCTTCTATGGCTTCCAGTGCGCCCTTGTGGCCTTCGGCATGCATGTTGGCTAGCTTGTGCACGGCGTCCCGTGTGGTGTCGTGGCGGCTGCCCTTGCGGCCGGGGTCGGCCGTCCACTTGCCGAGTGCGGTGGTAACGGCCTTGCACATTGAACCATTGGCAGTCGGGTTCAACGGGATTGAACTAGTCGACTCTTGGTTCAATCCGGCCGGCCGGTAGATCATGTCCGCCCATGCGGTAGGCAGTTCGGGCAGTTCTCCAAGCGAGGGGATGCCAGTTTCATCCCCTGAAGGGGCGTACCACACGTATTGGCGCCCGGTGGGGTGCATGGTGGGCCATACGCATATCTGACCGCCCTTCTCCCTGATGTCGATACCGGCGGCCGGCGAGTGCGCTTTCATGCCCTTGTATGCGGCCGGGATGCGGTACAGCCAGTGGCGTGCGGGGCTATCCTTGCCGCGTGCCGTGTTGGTGTAGGTGGGCGGCAGTGCGCCGAGATCATGCTGCAACCATGCGAAGGCGGTCACGCCGTCGGCGTCCTTCTTGTGGTCTGCCGCCGCGTCTACGTCGAGGGCGATGAACTCGCCGCCTACCAGTCCTACGCCGCATTGCGAGTATTTGACGGCGATGCGTTCGTAGTCGGCGGGCGTCCACTCGGCCGCGTGCTGCCATTTTGGGGCGGCCGGGGTTTTCCGGCCGGGCCGGATTGGCACGGGGCTGAATCCGCGTAGCCTGTAGGCCCGGTACACGTCCTTGTATGTCTCCAATGGTCCAGCCTCTCAGAGCGTGCCTCGGCCGTGGTTGGCCTTGTGTTCGGCCATGATGGCGAGCGCGCCCGCCGTGCCTTGGGCGGTGTAGGCGTCGAGTCTGTCGGCTGCCTTGCGTGCGTCCCCTAACGTCTTGGCGGTGACTGGCTTCCATAGGGTTGCGTGTTCGTCGAGCCAGTGGGCGGCGTAGGCATCGCGTTCCTCGCCGGTCATCTCCTGTAGCGCGTCGAGCATGTCCGTGTTGAAGACAACTTCCGTGAGGAAGTAGAAGAGCGTTTCGTAGGCGGTGTGGTAGCGGCCCCACTCGCCGGCGGTTTTGATTCTCATGCTGTGTTTGCTCATTGGTGTTGTAACTATTTTCTGATTCTATCATGTTCTGACCTATTTATGGTATACTGGGTACCATGAAATTATCCCAGTATGCGCGCAATGAGGGTATCACCTACAAGGGTGCGTACCTGCGGTGGAAGAAGGGGCGTATTCCCGGCGCATACTTGGACGGGACGGGGCACGTGGTCGTGCCGGACCCGAAGGTCGAGAACCTGAGGAACGCGGCCGTGTATGCGCGCGTGTCCACGAACCGGCAGAAAGAGGACTTGGAGCGTCAGGCCGAGCGCATGGCCGCATTCGCCAATGCCGCCGGGTACCGGGTCGTCAAGGTCGTCAAGGAAGTCGGTTCCGGCGTCAACGACCATAGGGTCAAGCTCACGCGCCTGCTGGAATCCGACGAATGGGGCACCTTGGTCGTGGAACACAAGGACCGGTTGACCCGTGTCGGGTTCGAATGGTTCCGCGTCCTGCTCGCCCGGCAGGGCAGAAACGTGGTCGTCGCCAACGAGGCGCAGGACGATACAAGCGACC
>NZ_JGYV01000029.1 GCF_000741575.1 Bifidobacterium cuniculi | reverse complement strand
CACCGGCTTGAAGAACCAAGAGTTCTTCAAGCCGGTGCCCGCTTTAATTCGCGTTTCGCCTCGACTGGGTGCCCGCTTTAAGTGAGGAAACGTCCCTGTCCGAGTGCCCGCTTTACCACCGAAAAAGACCCCGAGTCAGTGCCCGCTTTAAGAAAATAGGGGTCAGGCGTAGATGTTCCGGGTCTTCAGGTCCTCGGGGAGGCCGTTGAGGAGGTTCGAGACGCTCCTCGACTCGAAGACGGAACGGATGCCGGCGGCCAGGAGGGGGGCGCTGCTCAGGACGGTCATGTTCGGCAAGCGTTTTTCCTCGGGGATCGGCACGGTGTCCATGAGTACGATCTCCTTGGCGCCGCAGTCGCGCAGGCGCTCCACTGCGGGGCCGGAGAGCAGGCCGTGGGTAGCGACCAGCGTCACCGACTTGGCGCCGTGGTCGTGCAGGGTGCGCACCGCCTCGGTGATGGTGCCGGCGGTGTCGATCATATCGTCGATGACCACGCAGTCACGCCCCTCGACGTCGCCGATGATGCCGTGCGCCTCGGCGTGGTTCGGACGCGTGGTGTCACGCGTCTTGTGGATGAAGGCGAGCGGCAGGCCGCCCAGCTTGGCCGCCCACTGCTCGGAGACCTTGATGCGGCCCGCGTCCGGCGAGACGATCGTCGTGTTCTCCAACGGCAGGCGCCCGCGCATGTAGTCCAGCAGCACCGGCATGGCCGTCAGGTGGTCGACCGGGCCGTCGAAGAAGCCCTGCTCCTGCGCGGCGTGCAGGTCCACCGTCATCACGCGGTCGGCACCGGCTGCCTTGAGCAGCGTGAAGACGAGCTTCGCGGTGATCGGTTCGCGTCCCAGGTGCTTCTTGTCCTGCCGCGAGTACCCCAGGAAGGGCGCCACGACGGTGATCGACGCCGCCGACGCGCGCTTGGCGGCGTCGATCATGATGAGCTGCTCCATGATCCACTTGTTGATCGGCTGGGTGTGCGCCTGCATGATGAACACGTCGGCGCCGCGCACCGGTTCCGTGAACCGCACGTACATCTCGCCGTTCGCGAAGTCGTAGGCCGTCGTCGGCAGCACCGTGGTGCCCAGGAAATGCGCGGTCTCCTCCGCCTGTTCGGGGTAGGCTCGCCCCGTTACCAATGCAAGTCGCTTATCTGGGGTGCCTTCAAGAACTGCAGACATGATGGCCTTTCCGACTGTGGATGAGGGTGGCGGATATTCAAGCCTCTCCAATATAACAGCGCGGCTGTATGTGCGCGAGCCACGTTCCGTCGTCGCCCGCCGCGCGTCCGCCGCCGTCGGACTGCGGAACGCCCCGTCGGCATGGCCGTGCGTGTCGTGCCCGCGCACTACGATTGGACAAGTTGTCCCGCCAGCCGGGTTCCGCATACTCGGGCACGGCGACGCGGGCACGAACGCAAACACACTCCTGCCACGGAACGTCCGTGGCCGCAAGTCCGAAGGAGGTGGGTGATGTCTGCGCATAAGTATGAAATGATGTTCATTGCCGATCCTGAACTGGATGAGAACGGTCTGAGGAAGCTGACCGATCAGCACATGGAGATCGTCACCAAGGAGGGCGGCACCGTCGACAACGTCGATATCTGGGGCCGTCGCAAGCTGGCGTACGAAATCGACGGCAAGACCGAGGGCAACTACGTCGTGGTGACCTACACCTGCGAGCCCGCTACCAGCGATGAGCTCGACCGCGTCATGAACCTGAGCGAGACCATCGTTCGCACCAAGATTCTTCGCAAGTAATCCACCTGGTATTCGCATTTCCGCTAGAGAAAACGTCTGAAGGAAGGAACGATTATGGCAGGTGAGACAATCATCACCGTGGTGGGCAACCTGACCCGCGATCCCGAGCTGCGCACCGTGAGCAGCGGCTCGACCGTCGTGAACTTCACGATTGCGTCCTCCTCGAGGCAGTTCAACCGCAACACGAACCAGTGGGAGGATGGCGACACGCTCTTCCTCAACTGCTCGGCTTGGGATTCCGGCCGCACCTCACTGGCCACCAACATTGCGAATTCGCTGTCCAAGGGCATGACCGTGATTGCCCAGGGACGTCTGACGCAGCGTTCTTACCAGGCTCAGGACGGTACCCAGCGCACCGTCGTGGAATTGCGTGTCGACGAGATCGGTCCCTCGCTGCGCCGCGCCACCGCACAGGTCACGCGCCAGTCCGCGAACTCCGGGTTCGTGGGCAACCAGCAGGGCGGATTCAACCAGAATGCCGGCTACCAGCAGAACGGTGGCGGCTTCAACAACGGCGGCTACGCCGGCGGCGCCAGCAACTTCGCGGCGCCCCAGCAGCAGGCCCCCGCACAGGACCCGTGGAACACGCCCGATT
Organism: Bifidobacterium cuniculi; assembly: GCF_000741575.1. Lineage (GTDB taxonomy): Bacteria > Actinomycetota > Actinomycetes > Actinomycetales > Bifidobacteriaceae > Bifidobacterium > Bifidobacterium cuniculi. The sequence goes on along the minus strand of NZ_JGYV01000029.1, from coordinate 35,190 downwards.
CGGGCTCTTCCAGCTTCGGTACCTTCGGGGCCCCCGCCGAGTTCGGCAACGATTCCGGCGAGCCCGAATTCTAGGGCCGAATCGAATACCACCCCTCACATTCATTCAACCCATAGCATCATACGAAGCTTACAAGGAGCATAAGAAAGATGTCACGCAAGAGGCCGCAGCCGCCGGTGAAGCCGTTCAAGAAGAAGCCGAACCCGCTCAAGGCTGCCAAGGTTACCGAAATCGATTACAAGGACGTCGCCCTGCTGCGCAAGTTCATCTCCGACCGCGGCAAGATCCGTTCCCGCCGCATCACCGGCGTGACCGTCCAGGAGCAGCGCAAGATCGCGACCGCCATCAAGAACGCGCGCGAGATGGCCCTGCTGCCGTACGCCACCAACGGCCGCTGAGTCGAGGAGGAGCAAGAGCAATGGCTAACACCAAGGTTATTCTCAAGAAGTCCGTCAACGATCTGGGCCATGCCGGCGACATCGTCGAGGTCAAGCTCGGCTATGCCCGCAACTACCTGATCCCGCAGGGTTACGCCATGCCGTGGAGCAAGGGTGCCGCCGCCCAGGCCGAGGCCATGAAGCGTGCACGTCTGGCCAAGGCCGTCGCCACCCGTGAGGGCGCCGTCGAGGCCAAGGGCCTCATCGAGGGCATCGCCGTCGAGATCCCCGCCAAGGTTTCCGAGTCCGGCAAGCTGTTCGGTGGCATCTCCACCGATCAGATCGCCAAGGCGCTGGCCGACAAGGTCGCCGTCGACCCGAAGACGATCACCGTCGAGACCATCAAGACCACCGGCGAGTTCCCGGCCTCCGTGGCCCTGCACCCGGAGATCACCGCGAACTTCTTCGTGAAGGTCGTCGCCGAGTAATCGCGGCAATCCGCATCATCAAGGCATCAGTTGCCTGAGCTTAAGCATGGGGAAGGCCCCCGCGCACGTGTGCGCGGGGGCCTTCCCCATGCTTAGACGGGCCGGTGCACCGTCAGAAGCCGGACGTGTCGAAGTCGACATGCACGGTGTCGCCGTCGATGTCGAAGGTGCCGGGCATGGCGCCGATTTCCGACGACCCGTTGTCCGGTGTCCACCCCGAGGAGCGCTTCTCCTCGTAGGTGTACTTCATCGTGCCGCCGTAGGTGGTGAAGGTGCCGTCCTGGACGGACACGTTGCGCGTGACCTTGGGGTACTGGCTCACCGTCCACGCGAAGTTGCGGATCGTGGAGTACGTGTAGGCGCGGAAGGGGCAGCCATAGGGCGATGTGCCCTTCTCCTTCGCGCATTCGTCGACCTTGGCGTCCACCTGCTCCTGCAGCGCAGCGACCAGCTCGTCGGTGGCCTCCACCCACAGCTCGTGGCTGCCGTCTCCGTCGGCCGTGGAGACGGTGACCGTCTTGGCGGACAGGAGCTTCGACTCGCCGATGCCCACCTGGTAGACGCCCGGGTACGCCACGAAGACGGCGCTGCCATCCGCAGGCATCTCGACCGCGTTGTGCGCGGAGACGGCCACGCCGTTGATCGTGAAGCCGTCGAGCGCCGTCGGGTAGGTCACGGATACGCGCCTGGTCAGCGGCTTGGAGACCTGCCAGTCGCCGACGCAGGGCGGCCAGGCAGGCGACGCCGATGCCGGCAGCCAGGCCGGGGACGGCAAGGATGCACAGGGCCAGTCGTGCACGGCGACGCCCGACGCCACCGTGGGCGGCGTGCGCCAGGACGGCACCTCGCTCATTGCCACGCTCGAACTGACCGACGCAGTCTGCACCTACGGCACCTACCGCGAATCCGGCGTACGCGTCACCCTCAAGGACGACGATTCCGGCGACGTAGTGGCCGCCGCCATCTACGACTTCGCCGACCATCCGCTCGCCTTCGACGACGGCTACGCCAAGCTCTCCCTCGCCTTCGACGACCTGCAGTGCTGGCAGCCCGTCGACGAGATGGACGCAGACGACCTCGAGGTCGTCTGGCAGACCGGCGAACAGGGGAGGACAGGGCCGCCGCCGGCGTGGGCGGCGCGCTGGGCGGTGCCGACATCGCCCAGGACGACCGTGAGAAGTACGCGCTCGCCGCATTGTCCGAGCAGCTCGACGAGGACGGTTCCGACGCCACCGACTTCTACGACCACTACACCACGCAGCTGTCGAGCAAGAAGTACGGTATGCAGATCGACGGCAAGACGTGGACCTACGTGGACATCTACCGGCAGTTCCTCAAGCTGCACGCCAAGCATCCCAAGGCCCTGCTGATCTGGGCGGTCGACTACCCGAACTACACGAAGCACGGCAACGCGGCGGACTATTACGTGATCCTCAGCGGCGAGTCCTTCGACACCGTGGATGCCGCCTCCGCCTGGTGCACCGCGAACGGCTACGGCACCGGCGACTGCATGGCAGTGGACCTGGAGTAGACGGGACCACATTTGTGAAGAAATTGTGAAGATTGGCGATTGAGCGATCGGTGGCGGCCGTTGGTTGCCGTGACGGCCGCGCGGTGTTCCACGATGGGTTTGATGGGCTGTTTTCCTTGGAAATGTTGAGGTTTGACCGGGCGTGCGATATTGCGACACGCCGAGGGTTTGCGATTGTGTGGAATCTGAGTATATTTATCACTCGGTTCGACCAACGCCCCTTTAGCTCAGTTGGTTAGAGCAGCTGACTCTTAATCAGCGTGTCCAGGGTTCGAATCCCTGAGGGGGCACCGACCAGAAGCCTCGGCCTTGCGGCCGGGGCTTTCTTGTATTTTGCTTGGATCTCTGGTTTACGGACGTTCCGTCGGTTGTGGTTGACCGGGCCGCCCATGTCGGCATGTGCAGAGTTGCCATGTTCGCCTCATTCGGAAACATATTGGGCAAATGGCGTTGCATGCCCATTGCCTGTCGCTGCCTTGCGAGGATACGGTAAGTTCTGTTGGGATCGTGAAGGGGCACTGCAAGAGCATAGGAGAGAAGCCATGGTCAAGGGAAACTGTTCGCCACTGATGGCCGTGGCGGCTATTGGTCGAATGCGCGGCAAGTGATTATGGTTGGCTGGCGGACTTGCGGGAAGGAGTCCGTGGTGCGGCGTGTGTGGTCTGAGGTGCGGGTCGTGGCGGTTGCCGTGGTGTGCGTGCTGGTGGTGCGCGTGTTCGTGTTTCCGGTGTTCCTGATTCCTTCGTCGTCCATGGCGGGCACGCTCCTGGTGGGGGACCGTGTGGCGGTGTCCCGGATTGCCATGTTGTCGGGTGGTGTGCGGCGGAGCGACGTGGATTTGGATTCCGCTGATCGTAGGCGTCGCATTCGCTGCCCGTGGAAGTGTGTGGCCGGGACTGCTCCTGATGTATCTGCCATGGCTTGTCTTGGGGCTTGTTGCCCTGCGTCGCCGTCATGGCGGACCAGATGCGGAGGAAGACACTGCCGACCATGCCATGGTATCGGACGTGGATGCGTGGCGCAGCCGTTTTGCCGGTGACGTTCGGGCCCTTGCCGCCAGGCGGCAGGAGGAAGGGCGGGGCGACTTTGCCTGAATCGCGATGGGTGCGTATGCGTATGGGGTCCTGGTTAATCTGGCTCTTCGCGTTTGAGTGTGTAAGGGCCGTGCCCCGTCATCTCTTTTATTGATCACGCAAACAATGATGAGACACGGCCCTTACACACTCAAACGCGAAGAGCCTCAACTCGATGTGGGTGTTCGTCCTGCCCGGCGCCGTCAGCGTGTACAACGTCATCGTGGCACGGTCCTTCTTCGAGACGTCGATTCCCGAGGACCTCCACGACGCGGCGCAGATCGACGGCCTGAGCTACTTCGGCTACTTCGTGCGGATCGTGCTGCCGCTGTCCGGCGCCATCATCGCCGTCATCGGGCTCTACTACTTCGTCGGCCACTGGAACGACTACATGACGGGCCTGATCTACATCACCGACGACACCAGGCAGCCACTGCAGAACGTCCTGCAGCAGCTGCTGCTCGTCAACCAGAACACCTCCACCACCAGCATCGGCGTGGCCGACGCGCAGCGTGCCGCGGACCAGATCAAGTTCGGCATCATCATCGTCTCCACGCTGCCGTTGCTTGTCATCTACCCCTTCCTGCAGAAGTACTTCAACAAGGGCGTCATGATCGGCGCGGTGAAGGGATAGGTTCCACGTGAAACGCTTCGCGCTCGTCCGCATCGTCCTCATGGTGCTGGTCGCGCATGTCGCCATGGTCGTGCACACCCTGGCCGGGCTGGTCGTCGGCGGCTTCTTCCCCTCCCTGGCCATGTGCCACACGCTCTACCGCACCTGGCTGCGCGACGAGGACGACCGCTCGTGGTCGGCCGCGCGCAGTTGGCGGGTCTTCCACCGCGCCTGGAAGAGCGAACTGCTCGCGGCCAACCGCTTCGGCTGGCCGCAGGCTGTCGTGTGGGCACTGCTGCTGTGGGAATACTGGTTCGTCCAGCGCAATGACCTGGGCACCGCCGGCTTCGCGGTGTCCGACATCCTGCTCGCCGTCAACGTGGCTTACGCGCTGTTCGTGATGGCCAGCTGGGCCGTGCGCGCCAACTTCGACGAGCCGACGGGCTGGGTCGTGCGGACGGCCGTCATGATGGTGGTCGCCAGGCCACGCTGCTCGTTCATGCTGGCTGCCGTGACGGCGCTCGCGGTCTTCGTCTACTGGAAGCTGCCCGGGCTGGCCGTCGCGCTCGCCGTCATCTATTCCTGGGGCCGCCTGCCGGGGATGGATGTGCGGGACGGGCGGCCCGGAAATCCTTCCAAGGTTGGTTCCGGGGCCTGAGGTCTGACACATTTTTCGGGGCCGGGGAAATCGTGTAGGCCCTGGGACTGCACAATTTCAAATTGTGCAGTCCCAGGGCCTACACGATTTCCCCGGCCCCGAAAAATGTGTTCGGTATTGCCTGACGGCTGCTTGCGATGAGGATGCCTCCAGAGAGCGAAGGATATAAGATGGCATACTTATTGGTATGTGAATAATGATAAATCTATGGAGGATATCGTGTCTGACGCGACTATCCTGGACCGGCTCATTCCCATTTCGACGCTCAACCATGGAGGGGCGAGCCGCACCATCAACGATTTGCGCGACAACCAGCCGGCTGTCATCCTGAAGAACAACCAGCCGGCTGCCGTACTGCTCACCCCGGCTGATTACAAGTACCTGGTGGAGCAAGCGGAGGAATACCGCCTGTACTTGCTCACCATGGACCGCGTGGACCATGACGACGGTCAGCGGCTTACCACGGAGCAGGTATTCGGTGATGACTATGAGCCTGTCGACGACGGGTATGAACCGGAGTTCGAATGAGCTGGACCGTTCGTTATCTCAGGCAGGCGGAACGCGACGTCTCGCGTTTGAGGGAACCGACCAAGAGCCACGTATTCAAGGCGATCGAGAAAGTGGCGCAGAACCCGCTGCCGCAGGCCGAGGGAGGGTGCGGAAAGCCTCTGGGCGACAAACGGGGCAACAACCTGACAGGCCTGATGAAGGTCAAGCTCCATGGCGACGGCATCCGCATCGTCTACCAGCTGCAGCGCTCGGAGCGGGGAATGACCGTCATCGTGGTGGGCGTGCGAGATGATGAAGCTGCTTATTGTTTATAAGGAGACTGTGCGGCGGATGAAGTGAGTGCGGTAGGCCACGTTTTTCGTCCGGGAACAATTGTGCGCCCTGTGGGAGCGCACAATTGTTCCCGGACGAAAAACGTGACCTCAGCGGCCCTGGCTACCATGGGTGGCGTGAACGATTCGGCACCGGTTTCGCCGCAGCGCAGCAGGATCATGGCCTCCATCCGCGGCAAGGACACCTCCATCGAGCGGATGGTGCGCAGCTACCTGTTCGCGTGCGGGTTCCGGTTCAGGAAGAACGACAAACGCTACCCGGGGCATCCCGATGTGGTGCTGCCCAAGTGGCATGCCGTCGTCTTCGTCAACGGATGCTTCTGGCATGCCCACGAGGGGTGCCCCAAGTTCACGATTCCCAAGTCGAACGTGGAATTCTGGACGGCCAAGCTCGAACGCAACCGCGAGCGCGACCGCCTCCAGCATGAACGGCTGAGGGCGGATGGCTGGAAGGTGATCGACGTGTGGGAGTGCGAACTGGACAAGGCCCACCGCGAGGAGCGCCTGGCCCTGCTGGCGGACCAGATTCGCGACGCGGCAGGTTCCCGGTGATCCACGTGTGATCGGGACGCCTGATCCTCCGTCCCTTCCGTTTCTCTTCCTTGTGTGGGTCATAGGGGGTGGGTCAGCTGTGGCGTTTCCTGATCGGCATCAGGACGCAGGCGACGGCGGCCAGGAGGGCCGCGCCGAAGACGGCGATGGTGACTGGCTGCCGGTGTCGGCGATACCCTTCCGCATGGCCTTCGGCCGCTTGGTGTCGGTGGCAGAGGGCTTCGGGGTGGGCTTGGCCGTGTCGCCCGACTTCGGCGTCGTAGGCGCATCCAGGGTTTTGGCATCGCCCGGCTTCGGCGTTCCGGGTGTCGACGGTGCCGGACGACATGTACTGGTCGTAGCCGAGCAGGTCCACCCATGCGTCGCCCGGGTAGGTGGCCAGGTAGTTCGTCGGGTCGCCGTTGAAGGAGCCGGTGGGCGAGTAGGCATAGGGCAGGTTATGCACGCCCTTGGCGTCGCGCAGGTAGTCGACGATGTAGCGGAACAGTTCCTTGTATTCCGCGGTGCTGGCATGGGTGGCGCCCCACCAGAACCAGCTGCCGTTGTTCTCGTGCAGTGGACGGAACGCGATGGGCACGGCGGTGCCGTCGGCATCGTCGCCGACGTGCTCGTCGAGGGCATGCTGGTGGCCGAAACGCAGGGAATTTGCGTCGCCGTCGCGCAGCTCGGCGAACAGGGCGCGCTTGGCGACCGAGGCCTGCCGGTCCGCGATGGCGACGGGCGCAGGTTCGGCGGCGGCGGTCGGCACGGCCGCGGCGAGCGTGCCGACCGCGCCCAGGGCGGCGAGCGCGCTGATGCACAGGCGCGTCAAGCATGGAAGGTGCCTCTCCTTCGTCGGTGTCCCGAGGGAATCGACGGCGTGTCCGCACCCGCCGTTGGGCGCGGCTCGCATCATGGCCGGAGGGGCGTGCCATCGAATGGGCCGTCACGATGAACCGTAACGCCTTAATCGTTTCAGTGCCAGAGGCAACCCCCTCGCTTCTGCCCAGCGTCCGCGCCCCGGAAGCCTCCTATAACGCCGAAAGTACCCAAGGCACCAGGCGCTGGGCATGCCGCAGGGTAGAGTGGTCGGCTGTACGCGGCCCGACCACAGCCGCGGTTTCTCCGGCCTCTTCATCCTTGGGCGCCTTGGCGTGCCCGGCTCGACGGTGAGTCGCGGACGGCACCGCGCGCGTGGCGCGTCAATCCCAGCAGAGAGAACCAACCCAAGCAAGTGAAGGAAGAAGAGCAGTGGAGTACTCCCTCTTTACCAAGCTCGCCGCGGAATTCGTGGGCACCGCCGTGCTCATGATCTTCGGCAACGGCGCCGTGGCGAACGTCGAACTCGCCGGCACCAAGGGACACAAGGCAGGATGGCTGAACATCGCCATGGGCTACGGCTTCGGCGTCATGTTCCCCGTCCTCATGTTCGGCGGCGTCTCGGGTGCCCAGATCAACCCGGCGATGACGCTCGCGCAGGCCGTCAACGGCATGTTCCCCTGGAGCCAGGTCCTGCCGTACATCTGCGCACAGGTGCTGGGCGCCGCGGTCGGCCAGCTCATCGTGTACGCGACCTACTACCCGCACTACCAGAAGACGGAAAGCCCCGAGGCGATCCTCGCCACCTTCTGCACCACCGACGCGCACGAAAGCCGCATCAACTACTTCATCAACGAGTTCTTCGGCACCCTCCTGCTGGTGCTGGGCGCCCTGTGCTGCCTCGAGCTGCAGTGGGGCCGCGAGAACTACGCCTCCGCCTCCATCGTCGTCGGCTTCATCGTGTGGGGCCTGGTGTGCTCCCTGGGCGGACCGACCGGCCCCGGCCTCAACCCGGCCCGCGACCTGATGCCGCGCCTGCTGCACCAGGTGCTGCCGATCAAGCACAAGGGCAGCTCGCGCTGGAACGAGGCGTGGATCCCGGTGGTCGCCCCGATCTGCGGCGCAATCATCGGTGCCTGGCTGTTCCAGGTGCTGTTCGCGATCTGAATGGTATACTGAACACTTCATGATTGTCATGGACGGCGGATGGCTGCGCGTCGACCTGCGCGCCATCCGCCGTCCGTCGTTCGGGAGGGAGCCATGGCCGGCACGAACGGGCGTCGACGGACGCGACGCGCACAGGCAAGACGCATCTACTGCATCCGCCGTGCCGTCGTGGCATGCTGCGCGGTGCTGCTGGTCGCCGCGGTCACGCTGAGCGTGCGCGCGACACTGGGCGGCCTGGGTGAGCGGCATGTGCCCGGCGCCACCGCGGTGACGCTGGCCGCCCCGCCGTCGGCCACTGCGGAACCGTCGGCGACGCCGTCGTCCGGGGACTCGGCGACTCCCGAACCCTCGGCGACGCCCAGCGAGACGGCCTCGCCCGAAGAGCAGGCGCTCGACGCACAGTCCGCGTCGATCTCCGACAAGGAACGCCAGGAGATCATGGCGAAGGCGCAGGAGACGGCGAAGGCCAGTGGGGCGGCGCAGGTGACGATGACCTACTGCGTCTCCTCGAAAGGCAAGGTCGGCTCCACGGACGGCTTCGCGAACGCCATCTACCGTTCGCTCAACGACACCAAGGGCTGGCCGCGCGCCGGCGTCACCTTCGAACCCGTCTCCGAGGGCTGCGACGTGACGCTCACCCTGTCCGAACCTTCGCAGGTGCCCAGCTTCTCGCCGATGTGCTCCGCCGAGTACAGCTGCCGCGTGGGCAGCGACGTCATCATCAACAAGAAACGCTGGGACAACGGCGTCGAGGCATGGCTCAAGGCGGGCGGCACGCTCGCCGACTACCGCACCATGGTCATCAACCACGAGGTCGGCCACGCGCTCGGCCACATCGACAACGAGCAGACCTGCGCCGGCGAGGGCCAGCCCGCGCCGCTCATGCAGGAACAGTCGATGCACCTGGACGGCTGCAAACCCAACATCCACCCGCTCGACAGCGAACTGTGGACCGCGTTCTGAAAGGGGAGGCACGCTTGGTCGGTCGTTTCGCGCCCACCCCGTCGGGGCGCATGCACATCGGCAACATCACCGCGATGCTGGCGGCATGGCTGTCCGCCAGGTCGCGCGGCGAGGGCATCGTGCTGCGCATCGAGGACATCGACGTCCCGCGCGTCGTGCCCGGCGCCGACCGCCGGATCATGGACGACCTCGACTGGCTCGGCCTCGACTGGGACGGCGGACCCTCCTACCAGTCGCGGCGCACCGACCTGTATGCGCAGATCCTCGAGGACCTGCGCGACGACGGCCTCGTCTACCCGTGCTTCTGCTCGCGTGCGCAGATCCGCGCGGCCAGCGCGCCCCAGGAAGGCGACCGCTTCATCCTCTACCCGGGCACCTGCCGTCGCCTGTCCGAAAACGAGCGGTCGGCGCGGCTGGCGTGCGGCGACCGCCACTCGTGGCGGCTCGCCGTGCCTGCGCCAGGGGACCCGGACGGCCTCGTCGGCTTCGACGACCGCGTCTTCGGCCCGCAGTCCTTCGACGTCGGCGCCGACCTGGGCGACGTCGTCATGCGCCGCTCCGACGGCCTGTTCGCCTACCAGTTCGTCGTCAGCGTCGACGATGCGCTCATGGGCGTCGACGACATCGTGCGCGGCCGCGACCTGCTGCGCTCCACCGCGCTGCAGCAGTGGCTGCGCGTCCGGCTCGCCGGGCTCGGCATCGGCAGCGGCACCGTGCCCGCATACGCGCACATCGCACTGCTCGACGACCCGCACGGCAAGCGGCTCGCCAAGCGCGAACGCTCCACCGACATGGGCGCCATGCGCGCCGCCGGCATGCACGCCGAGGACATCCTCGGTGTCGCCGCCTGGGCGCTGGGGCTGCTCGACCGCCCCGAGGCACTGTCCGCGCAGGACGCGCTCGCGATGTTCTCCTGGGGCAGGGTGCGCCGCGACGACGTGGAGATCCCGCCCGCACTGCTGGCCGGCAGACACGGGAGTGCGGGCGATGGCACGGGCCGCTAGAATGAGCGGGAGAGTCATGAGGAGGACGCGATGACGGCGTATATGGAACACAAGGACCTGGCGAACGAGTCCATCGACGAGGCACGCGCACGGAGCATCGCCGACGGCGTCCACCGTGTCCTCGACGACGTGGCACGGGCCGAGGAACAGGCGGGACGGCCGGCCGGATCCGTGCAGGTGCTGGCCGCCTCCAAGACGCGCGACGTGGGGGAGATCATGGCGGCCGTCGACGCGGGCATCCGGCTGCTGGGGGAGAACCGGCCGCAGGAGATCGTGGCGAAGATCGACGGCCTGCGCGCCCAGGGCGCCCAGCGCGGCCTGGTGATCGGCGCCAGCGACCTGGAGACCGCGGAAGGCGCCGACGACCCCGAGGCCCTGAACCGCCTGCCGTTGCATCTCATCGGCCAGTTGCAGAGCAACAAGATCGGCAAGGTGCTGCCCGACGCGGACGTGATCGAATCCGTCGCCACCCTCGACTTGGCCGAGAAGATCGCCCGGCGCATGGCCGTGCGCGGCCGCACCATGGGCGTGCTCATCGAGGTCAACGAATCCGGCGAGGACAGCAAGTCCGGCATCGCCCCCGACGAGGCGCTCGACCTGGCGCTCGCCGTCGCGGCGCTCGACGGCGTCGAGGTGCAGGGCTTCATGACCGTCGGCGCGAACGTGGACGACGAGGCGACCGTCCGCGCCGGTTTCGCGCACCTGCGCGGACTGCGCGACGCGGCGCTCGCCGCCGGTGTGGCCAGCGCGCGGGAACTGTCCATGGGCATGACCGGAGACAAGGAGTGGGCCATCGCCGAGGGTGCCACCATCGTGCGCATCGGCACCGGCATCTTCGGGGAGCGGGATTTCAAGTAAGGGGCGCATTCCCAATGTTAAAGCGGGCACCCGCTTTAACGGAGAGGACTTCAACGTTGGGGAAACATCGAGTGGATTGTGCCTCTAGAGAAGAGGGTGTGGCAGGTGGATGCACGGTTGCGTCCAGCTGTTGCTGAAATTTTCCGTACACAACGCGTCACTTCCCTGGTGAAGCGTTGCATATTTGCGCCCTGAATTGTGCGCGGAGCTTTTCCCGATTTGGCGCCATTTGTACAGGGGCTCTAGCCTTCCTGCGGGGCAATGTGACCGTGGGTAGACTTCCCATCAGTCGATTCCTGGAACTGCACCAAGGAACACCTGTAAAAAATGTCAATGGGGGCATCCATCCACTCGAACCCACTCCGACACGGGACTCAGGCGACGGCAGTGGGCCGCGTGGTCAGGCTGATGGCCATGATAGGTGCCTTGGCGATGGGAATCGCCATGATGTGCCCCGGAGCCGTCGCGACCGTCGACGACGCCACGCCGGCCGCGGACCAGTCCGCCGCCGACGGCTGCGGCTTCGCGCGCCGGCACCGGCACGCCCGGCGCCACCTTCCAGGTCACAGGCGCTGACGGCAAGACCGTTGAGCTTCGTGGACAACGGCGACGGCACCTGCACCTACACCAGCCCGGTGACCTCCGTCACCTCGCCCACTGGCGACGACCGTGGCCACATCGCCCTGCTCGGCGGCGCCGGCGTACACATCGCCCTGCGCGCCCGCAGCCTCAAGCGCCAGCTGCGCGGCTGAGCCGTCGCCCTTCCCAGGTGCCCGCGCCAGGCATTGGCGTGGGCACCTTGCCATATGCGCGACCTCTCGAAGGGGGCTTCGAGGGGATTGCGCGCCATCGCCACGCTGCTAAGCTAACGTGGCGTTGGGTTCCACAGGCAAACAAGACAGGAAGCATGATGCACAGACGGCGCAAGCAGGCCAAGGTCCAGACGCAGCCATGGCAGCCGCTCGACTTTGCGCAGGCGACCGACATCACTGATGTCGTGCGCCTGCGCCGCTCGCTGCGCCGGCGCATGCTGGCGATGCGCATCCTCACCCTCCTGCTCGTCGCCGCCGCGCTCATCGTGGGTGCCACCCCCTTCGTGCTGCAGTGGAAGACGTCGCGCAGCCTGTCGTTGCAGACCAGGAGCGTGCAGCAGGAAGTGCTCGGCTGGCCCTACCCGCAGGCCGAGGAGGAGATCAAGGCGGCACAGGAGTACAACCATGAGCTGGCGGCCAGCGGCCAGCCGATCCTCGGCGAGGCCGTCGACCCCTTCGCCAGCGCTTCGGGCAGCTCCAGCGCCTCCGGACAGGGCGACTCCGCGGCCGACAAGGACACGCGCTACCAGCAGCTGCTCGACACCGGCGGCGGCGTCATGGGCTCCATCCGCATCCCCAAGATCGGCGTGGAACTGCCCATCTACCACGGCACCTCGGAGGAGGCGCTCGCATCGGGGGCGGGACACCTGTACGGCACGAGCCTGCCGGTGGGCGGCACGAACACGCATTCGGTGATCACCGGGCACCGCGGCCTGGTGGCCGCACCGATGTTCACCAGGCTCGATGAGATGGTCAAGGGCGACTATTTCTACGTCGAGGTGATGGGGGAGACCCTCGGCTACAAGGTGGACCGCATCACGGTGATCGACCCGGACGACACCTCGCAGCTGCGCGTGGTGCCCGGCGAGGACCGCGTGACGCTCATGACCTGCACGCCCTACGGCGTCAACACCCAGCGCCTGCTCGTCTCCGGCACGCGCGTGAGCATCCCGTACCCCGCACCCAACCCGAGCGACCTGCATGACGGACGCACCTCGGGCACCATGGCCGCGATTGTCACGCTGGTGCTCGGGCTGCTGGTGTGCGCGCTGCTGCGCAGACGCCGGAAGGGCTTCATGCGCGTACGCCATGGCCGCGATTGGTGACGACACGCATGTGTGTCGAATAAAGGGGTCGGCAATGCCGTGGGAGGCATGTGGTCGGCGTGTCGCGGAAGGGGCACACCGACTTTGTCGTCGGAAGGTGAGAAACCCTTGGAATTTCAACGAAGAATTGCGCTTGGGGGGAAATTGCGGGGGGGGGGGTAATCCGCCCATCTTTATTTGTTACAAATAGTTCACAACCGATGTCAAGGGGAAGTTCGAGGGGTCTTCTTTGGGGTTATGTTCGGAAACCCATTTTTTGGAGTGGATTGCATCCACTCCGTTGGAGGTCAGACAAATAAATTTCCCCAAAGTATGCTACCACTCAGAACTTTGAAAAAGTGAGATCTTTGGAGGGAATTCATGGAGGGACCAAGCAGCCTGAACCCACGCCGTCATGGGCGGCAGTCAGGGATTGTGCGTACCCGGAACCATGGCAGCAAGCTCGTGGCATTGTTGTGCGCCTTGGCGATGGTCGCCGGCATGACCGGCGCCGCGGTATCCGCATACGGCGATGACGACGAGTCCACCGCGCCCTCACAGGATGCCCAGGTCACGGCGCAGGCCGCCGAGCCGACGGCTAAGGCCGTGGACGCCCCGGCATTCAACAAGCAGATCGAGCCCAACGACGACGGCACCTACACCCTGAGCATGGATGTGACCGGCAAGTCCAGTGAGACGACCGAGCAGCAGGTGATTCCGCTCGACATCGCGCTGGTGCTCGATGTGTCGGGAAGTATGGATGAACCCGTCATGAGGGACCAGTATTCGGAAGTGGCGTTGCGGAACATGAGTTACCGCAACACGTACTATGTTCCTAATGGCGATACGTACGAACCGGTGACGTGTAGCAAGATGCAGACTGTAGGTCACATTTTCACTTCCACTGTCTGCACGACTTGGCAGACAGCCGAAGGTGCTTCGTACAATGTGTCCTACAACGGGAGCACGCCTACAGGTGTCAGTCCTGATACGAAGTTTTATCAAGTGAGGCAGGTGTCCACAGGACAGACACGTCTGCAGGTCCTCAAGGCCTCCGTGGATGAATTCCTCACTCAGCTGGCCGCCCAGAACGAGACCATCGCGAACCCGGACAGCAAGGTCCAGGTCACGCTCATCAAGTATGCAGCTAAGAAGAATACGACAGTTGGTAATGATACGTACACCGAGGGCGAATATACCTACAACTATTCGCAGGTAGTGCAGCCTCTGACGAGCCAGATGGACAAGATTCGCACATCCGTGGACGCATTGACGGAGGGCGGTGCGACGTCTGCTGACTACGGCTTGGAATTCGCGAAACAGGAACTGGATAAGGGCTCCCGAGCCAATGCGCAGAAGATGGTGATCTTCTACAGTGATGGCGAACCGAACCATTCGAAGAGCGACTCCGTTAGCCCCGGCAACGGCACTGGATTTGAACAAAACGTAGCCAATAGTGCGATTGAAGCAGCTCACACCCTCAAAGCTGCCGGAGCGACCATCTTCGCCATCGGAGCCATGTCGGATGCGAACCCGACCGGCACGGATAAGGTCAACAAATATATGAATTACGTGTCGAGCAACTTCCCCGACGCCACTTCCATGATTTCGCCCGGCGAAGGCAAGTACGGGAACGTCTACTACCAGGCCGTGACCGCAGGCACCGACCTGCAGCGAATCTTCGACGAGCTCATCGACATCGTGACCTCGGGCACCGCCTACGAGAACGTCACCATGACGGACACGCTGTCGCAGTACGCACAGTTCACGCAGCCCGATGCCGCAAACTTCGGAGCGAAGCTGGTCATCCGCGATGCGCAGGGCAAAGTGGTTGATCCCAGTGCGGTCGGGCTGCCCGACGAGCAGGGCCAGACCTACGCCATCACCGCCAACCCGGCGACCAAGACGGTGAGCGTCAGCTTCCCGGACAACTATGCGCTGCACGACGGCTACCGCTACAGCCTCGAGTACACCGTGGAGCCCACCCAGAAGGCCTATGACGACTACGCCTCCAACCTCAACTCCGGCAGCGCCGACGGCGCGTACGCCGGCGTGAAGGGCGACGACGAGACGGGCGCCAGTTCGGCCGGACAGCCGGGTTTCCGCAGCAACGACAAGGCAACCATCGACTACACGCCCCGCGTGGACGGCAATTCTCAGGATCCCGTCAAGGACGTGCCGATGCCCCACCCGGTGATCCAGGTGGACGAGTCCAAGTTCGCCAAGCTCACCGTGGAGAAGCACTGGGTCGGCGTGCCGACCGCCGACCGTCCCGACTCCATCCTCGTGGACATCAGCTGCAGGACCGCGGCTGGCGAGGCCTGCACCGGTTACGACAACGTCAAGGTCGCGCCGGACCCGAACGATGCCGCCACCGAGGACTGGCACGCGACGGTCTGGATTCCGGTGGCGGACGTCGACCGCACCTTCACCGTGACCGAGCACTCCTATGACGCCTACTACACGCAGTACGACGCCAAGAGAGAATGGAACCTGGACGCCAACCAGACCGATGGCGGCAGCGGCTACTTCACGACCGTGACCAACTACCCGAAGACCGCCACGTTCAGCCTGGGCAACATCCAGGTCGGCAAGACGGTCCAGGGAACGGACACGGACAGCGACTTCGGCTTCACCCTGAACGCAGGCGAAGGCCTGACGGGCGCCACCACTGACGGCACCACCGCCTTCACGTCCGCGGACACCACCGTTGCCGGCCCCTTCACGCGGGACCAGCAGAGGACGGGCGCCTTCGACGGCACCGTGACCCTGCAGCTGCCTGCACCTGGCGAAACCTCGAAGGCATACGCGTTCACGGTCAACGAGCAGGATCCGCAGTCCGAAGGCTGGATCTGGGACCAGGACCAGGTGGGCGTGACCGTCACGGTCGCCAGGAACACGGCCGGCGACCCGGAATTCAACGCCGACGGCACGGTCAAGGCCACCGTCTCCTACACGTACCCGGATGGCGACTCGGATGCCACCGACGCCAACAAGAACCTTGCCGCCTTCACCAACAGGCTGAAGCCGGTCAGCAAACTTCCCTTGACTGGTGAGGGCGGGGCGACTCCATTGCTCTGGCTCGTCATCGGTGGCGGATTGGGCGCCTTGGCGCTCCTGAGTGCGGGAGGTGTTGCCGTCTGGCGCAAGCGCAGCCAGGTCTGACCCCATAAGACTTCCGCGGCCGCAGAACCAGGCAACCCCTTTCTCTCTCCGCCCCTCTGGGGCCGCGGATTCCCCCTCCATCCCCCGGGATGGACCGGATAACCACAAGATGTCGTGCAATGGCTCGGAGCATTTCAAGGGGACATTGCGCAACAGGCGTTCGCAAGAACGTGACCACGCCGCCCGGTCGCAAGGCATCCGCCAAGCGACCGGACAACAACACAGAGAAGGAAACACGCACCATGAACCTCAAGCGAATCTTCGCCGGTGTCGCCGCCGCGGCCACCATGCTCGGCGGCCTGGCAATCGGCGCCACGTCGGCCAACGCGGCGGACAGTGCCAATACGATCACCATCACGGGCGATGTCAGCGGCCGTACCTTCACCGCCTATCCCTTGGGTACCTACGTGAACGAAGTCCTCACGGGTGACGAGGTCACCTCCGTGGACTTCAACCAGGCCACGTGGACCTCGCCCAGCATCGCCGAGGCCGCCACGACGGCCATCTCGCCGGACACCATCCCGGATGCATACAAGGGCAATGTCTTGGCGTACATGACCACGCTCAACGAGACCACGGACGGCGCCAAGCTGCGCCGGTTTGCCGAGGAACTGTCCAAGGCCACGGGCAAGCCTGATGCCGCGGCGACTGCCACCGGCAAGGATGGGGCGGCCCTCTTGGAGAACCTGACTCCCGGTTACTACCTGATCATCGATTCCGCCGGTGCCCCGATCCTGGTGGGCACGGCCATCGAGCATGACGGCAAGGTGTACGACCAGTTCAACGGCCAGACCCTTGGCGTCGCATACGCGAAGCCCACTGAGCCATCCAAGCCCGGCAAGACCGTGTCGGGTGACATCAACGGCACGGTGACCCAGGGCGATGTCCTCGGCTATGTCATCACCTCCGTGATCCCCGGCACTGCAGGCAACGACCCCTTCACCTACAAGATCAAGGACGTTGCCTCCAAGGGCCTCGACATGCCCACGGACAAGAGCGGCTTCGGCGTCACCATCAACGGTGAGCCGTATGCCGACTTCACCGTGACCTCCTCCACGAACGCGAACGGCGAGACCGAGACCATCATCGACCTCGGCGATGTCAAGGGCAAGGACGGCCAGACCGTCCAGGTCACCTACAACGCCACGGTCAACGAGCAGGCAGTGAACGAGTACACGAACACCGCCTCGGTCGCCCCCCAACACCACTGAGTTCATTGCGGATGGCACCCCGGTCAAGCTCAACTCCTACGGTTTCGACTTCACCAAGACCGATGCCGACGGCAATGCGCTGGCCGGTGCCGAGTTCACCATCTCCGGTGACAACATCGACGCTGACTACAAGGACAGCGTCGTCACCACCGGAACGGATGGCAAGGTGAGCTTCACTCGCCTGGCCGCCGGCACCTACACCGTCAAGGAGACCAAGGTCCCGGAAGGCTACCTCCAGAACGTGCAGCCTGAATTCACCGTCACGATCGATGCCGACGGAAACGTCACCTTCGGCACGGACGCCTGGGGCCTGCTTCAGAAGGGCGATGATGACGCCTACACCGTCAAGAACGTGAAGTCCGTGACCCAGCTGCCGCTCACCGGTGCTGCGGGCATCATCATGCTCGTGGTCATGGCGCTGCTGCTAGGCGGCGCCGCGGCCCTGATCGCCGTGCGCTCCAACAGCCTCAAGCGCCAGCTGCGCGGCTGAGATTGCACACACGTGCCGGACTCTTTTCGCACCGGTGGGCTCCTATCTCCGGTCCGCCGACGCCATCAAACCGACTGTCCGGCACCCCGCGCCGCCCTCCCGTCGCTCGGGGGGGCGTCTACCCATATCCAAGCCCACGAACCAAGGAAACCCAGGACAATGCGTGGCAGTGGGGGCACCGGGGCGCACGGCCCAACCACGCGACAAGCAGAAGGAGCAAGCCAGTGACCAGCGGGGGCGGCACGTTCAGTGCCGAAGAGGTCGCATATCTCAAGACGTTGCCGGCGGTGGCGGATGCCACGGCGCGACGCATCACGTACACCGAGGCCTTCAAGGCCTATTGCGTGGAACGCTACGGCGAGGGCGTCTCGCCGGTGAGCCTGTTCCGCGAGGCGGGACTGGACCCGTCGCTCATCGGCTACAAGCGCATCGAATGCGCCATCGCGCGCTGGCGCAAGGCGATGGGCGTGCCCACGGTGCGCAAGCCGCGTTCGGCCCGGACTGCGCCGGGCACTACGCCGTTCTCGCCGGGCAAGGCACCGTTGGCCGGCGAGCCGGTGCTGACGGGGGAGCAGGGCGACATCCGTGACCTGCTGATCTACCAGCAAGTACGCCGTATCGACGAGCTGGAGCGCCAAGTGCTGGACCTCTCCTCCCGTCTCGAACAACTGGACAAGTCCGAGGTGCATCCTGGCGCGTAGACTGGCACGTATGAGACTTGCACGTTTTTCCAGGAATGATACCCCCCAGTACGCCTTCGTCCAGAAGGACGCCTCAGACGGCCTCAACTACCTCGTGGTGCTCGACGGCCACCCGTTGATCGGTCAGGTGAGCCCCACGGGCGAGCGCATCCCGCTCGACGCCGACGGCGTGCGCCTGCTCTCCCCGGTGATTCCCTCCAAGGTCTACGGCCTGGCGAAGAACTACGAGGCGCATGCGCAGTTCATGTTCGAGCACGGCCAGTCCACGGTGGAGCATGCGCCGGCCAAGCCGGTGGTGTTCATGAAGCCGTCCACGTCGGTGATCGGTCCGGACGACCCGATCGTGTATCCGAGCTATTCGCAGGACATGAACTTCGAGCCGGAAGTGGCCGTGGTGATGGGCCGCGTGGCCAAGGACGTGCCGGCGGAGCGGGCGCTGGACTACGTGCTGGGCTTCACCTGCGTCAACGACGTGACCCTGCGCGACCTGCAGCAGGGCGATCCGATGTGGACGCGAGCCAAGGGCTTCGACACCTCCTGCCCGCTGGGTCCGTGGATCGTGACGAAGGACGAGTTCGACTCCTCCGATGCGCACATCTCCTTCACACTCAATGGCGAGGACGTGCCCGAGGCGTCCGGCACCACCGCGAACCTGATCCACTCGATCCCCGAGCAGATCGCCTTCATCTCGAGCTTCTCCACGCTGCTGCCCGGCGACGTGATCCTCACCGGCACGCCGTATGCCTCGGGTGCGTTGCACCCCGGTGACGAAGCCGTGGTCCGCGTCGAGGGCCTCGGCGACCTGCGCAACGTGGTCGTTCAGGGCTGAGATGAGGCACGCATAACACTTCCTCCCGTACATGGCTGTCCGCTGAAAGCGGGCAGCCGTTTGTCGTTTCGGGCGCACAATGGCGGTGGATGATTCGTCGGACAGGTTGCCTGTCGCCGGGGGTCAAAACTTGAGTGAATCTCGCTCAAGTTTTGGGAATAACCTGGCCGGGCTGCTGGTTGACCATATCAGACAGAACGACAACCGCCGGCGCGCAGCGCTTCCGCAGCCCCGGCGTGTGTATGGAGGAACTCTATGGAACAGAAATTCACGACGCTCGCCCAGGAGGCACTGGGCGACGCCATTCAGAGCGCATCCGCAGCCGGCAACCCGCAGGTCGACCCGCTGCACCTGCTCGACGCACTGCTGCGTCAGCAGAACGGCGTCATCCGCGGCCTGGTCGAACAGTGCGGCGGCAACGTGCAGACCATCGGCGCCGCCGTGCGCAACGCCCTGGTCGCGCTGCCCAGCGCCTCTGGCTCGTCCACGGCGCAGCCGCAGGCCAGCCGCCAGCTCACCCAGGCCATCGTCGAAGCCGAGAAGGCCATGAAGGAAATGGGCGACGAATATGTCTCCACCGAGCACCTGCTGCTCGGCATCGTCGAAGCCAAGCCGAACGAGGCCGCGAAGATCCTCGAGGCCAACGGCGTGACCGCGGAGAAGATCCGCAAGGCCATCCCCGAGGTCCGCGGAGGCGCCAAGGTCACCAGCCCGGACGCCGAAGCCAGCTACAAGGCGCTGGAGAAGTTCTCCACCGACCTCACGCAGCGCGCCAAGGACGGCAAGCTCGACCCCGTCATCGGCCGTGACCAGGAGATCCGCCGCGTCATCCAGATCCTCAGCCGCCGCACCAAGAACAACCCGGTGCTCATCGGCGAGCCCGGCGTCGGCAAGACCGCCGTCGTCGAAGGCCTCGCCGAGCGCATCGTCGCCGGCGACGTGCCCAGCACCCTGCAGAACAAGCGCCTCATCAGCCTCGACCTGGGTTCCATGGTCGCCGGCTCCAAGTACCGCGGCGAGTTCGAGGAGCGCCTCAAGAGCGTGCTCGACGAGATCCGCCAGTCCGACGGCCAGATCATCACCTTCATCGACGAGCTGCACACCATCGTGGGCGCAGGCGCCGCCGAAGGCTCCATGGATGCCGGCAACATGCTCAAGCCGATGCTCGCCCGCGGCGAACTGCGTCTCATCGGCGCCACCACGCTCGACGAGTACCGCGAGAACATCGAGAAGGACCCCGCCCTTGAACGCCGCTTCCAGCAGGTGTACGTCGGCGAGCCCAGCGTCGAGGACACCGTCGCCATCCTGCGCGGCCTCAAGCAGCGCTACGAGGCACACCACAAGGTCACCATCGGCGACGACGCCCTCGTCGCCGCGGCCACGCTGTCCAACCGGTACATCACCGGCCGCCAGCTGCCCGACAAGGCCATCGACCTGGTCGACGAGGCCGCCGCGCACCTGCGCATGGAGCTCGACTCCCAGCCCGAGGAGATCGACGAACTGCAGCGCAAGGTCACCCGCCTCGAAATGGAGGAGATGCAGCTCAAGAAGGCCGAGGACGCCGCCTCCAAGGACCGCCTCGCCAAGCTGCAGTCCGAACTCGCCGACGCGCGTGAGCAGCTCGCCGGCCTCAAGGCACGCTGGGACGCGGAGAAGGCAGGCCACAACAAGGTCGGCGACCTGCGCGCCAAGCTCGACGAGAAGCGCGTCGAGGCGGACAAGGCCACCCGCGAGGGCGACCTCGCCCAGGCCAGCCGCATCCTCTACGGCGAGATCCCCGCCATCCAGAAGGAACTCGCCGCCGCCGAGCAGGCAGCCGAGCAGGAAGCCGAGTTCGCCCACCAGGACGAGCCGATGGTCCCCGACCACGTCGACGCCGACTCCGTGGCGCAGATCGTGTCCGAATGGACCGGCGTGCCCGTCGGCCGCCTCATGCAGGGCGAGAACGAGAAGCTGCTCAACATGGAGGATTACCTCGACAAGCGCGTCATCGGCCAGGGCGAAGCCGTGCAGGCCGTCTCCGACGCCGTGCGCCGCTCGCGCGCCGGCATCTCCGACCCGAACCGCCCGACCGGCTCCTTCCTGTTCATGGGCCCGACCGGTGTGGGCAAGACCGAGCTGGCCAAGGCGCTCGCCGACTTCCTCTTCGACGACGAGCACGCCATGGTGCGCATCGACATGTCCGAATACATGGAGAAGAGCTCCGTCTCCCGCCTCATCGGCGCGGCCCCCGGCTACGTCGGCTACGAGGAGGGCGGCCAGCTCACCGAGGCCGTGCGTCGCCGTCCGTACTCGGTGGTGCTCTTCGACGAGGTCGAGAAGGCCAACCCGGAAGTCTTCGACATCCTGCTGCAGGTGCTCGACGACGGCCGCCTGACCGACGGTCAGGGCCGCACCGTGGACTTCAAGAACACGATCCTGATCATGACCTCGAACCTCGGCTCGCAGTTCCTGATCAACCCCGACCTGTCCGAGCAGGAGAAGAAGGACGCGGTGATGAACGCGGTGCACGCGCAGTTCCGTCCCGAGTTCCTCAACCGCCTGGACGAGACGATCATCTTCCAGCCGCTCACCCGCGAGGAGCTGGGCAAGATCGTCGACCTGCAGGTCAAGCAGGTCGCCTCGCGCCTGACTGACCGCCGCATCACCCTCGACGTGACCGCCTCGGCCCGCGAATGGCTCGCCGACACCGGCTACGACCCGGCGTACGGTGCCCGTCCTCTGCGTCGCCTGGTGCAGACCGAGGTCGGCGACCAGCTGGCCCGCATGCTGCTGGCCGGCCAGATCAAGGACGGCGAGACCGTGCTCGTCGACCACACCGGCGGCGAGCACCTCGAGCTGAGCGTGCACGAGGACGACCCGATGGCTGGCGACACCAACCCGGAGGACTCCGAGGTCAAGCTGTCCGGCAGCTGGCCGAAGGTCGACCCGGAGGAGAAGGAGATCGGCGACTGAGGCCACCCGGCCGCTCTTCCGCACCATAAGGGGGCACCGGCCTTGCTATAAGGGGCACGACATGCCGGCGAACGTTCACCGTTCGCCGGCATGTCGTGCCCCTTATAGCAAGGCCGGTGCCCCCTTATGGTGCGGCGGGGACAGTCAGATCCTGGCGCGCCGCAGCCGCAGCGAGTTGAGGAACACGCACACCACCGACAGCACCATCGCCACGCCGGCAATCATCGGGTTGAGCATCCAGCCGGTGAAGGGGTAGAGGACGCCGGCCGCCAGCGGCAGGCCGACGATGTTGAAGACGAAGTCCCACGCCAGGCTGGAGTGGATGTTGCGCATCATCGCCTGCGACAGGTGCACCAGCTCGTCGACGCACATGTGCGTCGACGTCACGTCGGCGTCGTCCGCGTCGCCCACCACGACCGAAGCGGTCGCCGCCTGCCGCACCGCCGCATCCTCGCTGCCGTCGGAGACGAGCAGCACCGGCCGCTCCTGCGCCTGCACCAGCGCAACGGCCTGCGCGGTGTCGTGCAGGTCCGTCGTCACGACGTCGATGCCCAGGTCCGCCGGCAGCTGGCCGGCGCGCACGCGTCCGTCACGATCGTACGCGTGCGCGCCGCTACCTGCAGTACGGCGATCGTATGCACCGCCATGCCGTGCCGTTTCGCGTTCTCCAGTGCGGCCGCCGCCGACAGCGGCGCCGCCCATCCCAGCGCCGCCGGGCAGGCGATGATCAGCACGCTGACCGCCATGAGCAGCGCCTGCGCGGGCGTGCCGAAGATGAGCCACAGCGCCATCGTCCACAGCGCGATGAGGATGACGACGGGCACGAAGACACGTGAGAAGCGGTTCACTGTGGTCTGCAGCGGCACGGCCGTGCGCGTCGGCAGCCACAGCTGCATCGTCAGCTGGGCGAACAACACCAGCGTGACGATCACGCCGGCGACCTCGAAGTAGGCGCCGCGCATGCCTTCGGGCAGCGCGTCGTCGGCCACGCACACCACCAGCGAGTACGCGTACGCGGCGATGGTGCCCAAGGAGGCCAGCGAGTCCATGTCCGGGTCGCGGCGACGGGCGGCGGCCCAGCCGGCCGTGTGGATGGGCGCGCCGCCGTAGAACATCACCGGCGTGATGAGGATCGCCTGCAGCCACGGCGTCGTCATCCAGTCGGGCACGTCTACGATGGTGCCGACGGCCAGGGGGAGGAGCACGACGATGGTCAGCGCGGCGGACACGATGGTGCGGTGGGTCAGCGTCGTCACGTCGACCGTGGGGGAGTCGGCGGCTGCCCGGGAGTCGGGCGCGCCGAAGAAGAAGCGGCTGACCATGATCGTCAGCACGGCCGCCGCCACCACGACCAGCACGGCAAGGAACAGATTCATGAGGACTCCTCGGATCCCGGGTGAACTTCTCAACGACTACTGTACGCCATCGTGTAGTGTGGGCTCCATGGACGATTTCCGCAAGACACTCATGATGATGGAACCGAAGGACCGCCTGCACGCCATGCTGGAGCGGCAGATGCAGGACAAGCCGTTCTCCGAGCTGTCCGCCGTGACCTTCGACCATGAGGGTGCGGCGCTGATCGGGCACGTGATGCTCGACACCCTGGAGGAGCAGGGGTACTCCGTGGAGGACTTCGACGCGGTGGGCGCCCTGACGGCGGCCTCCGTGCCGATTGTGTGCGCCATCATGGCCGCCGCCACCTCGCGCGGCGAGGTGTTGGACGGGTTCGTCATGGACTTCGTGTACCCGGCGACCAAGGGGCCGTCCATCGAGGGCAAGCGCGTGGTGCTGGTGGATTCGTGGCTTTCCCAGAAGTCGTATGTGCAGACCTCCTCCTTGGTTACCCTGAGGAACGGCAACGAGCTGGGCCTGGACTTCGGGATCGTGGATGCCCAAGGCGCCCAGGTGGTGGCCATCGCCTCCCTGGTGGGCTCGGCCGGCGACACCATCCACGTGGTGTCGCCCGACGGCCAGGCGAGGGAGGTTCCCTTCGTGAAGGCTTTTGAGGAGTAGGGGGCCTTGTCTCCTCTCCCCGGCCAATCAACCTGTCTCTAGCCGGTCATCCATGGCATGCTCTTGACACATTTTTGGCGGTCGGGAAATTGTGTAGGCTTCTGGGCTGCACAAATTGAAATTGTGCAGCCCAGAAGCCTACACAATTTTTCAGGTTGGAAAAATGTGTCAAGCGGTGGGACCTCAGGTGGCCTCTTTCAACCCCAACAGGTGAGCTTGGTGCGCGATGGCACCCCTTACCGTCAGGAGGAACTGCTGCACCTTATAGGGATGCTCGAAGTCCTTGGCCGTGACATAGATGATTCTCCATCCTCGCCTGATGAGCTGGTTGTGTTTGTCGGCGTCCCGGCGCATCTGCTCCGCGTCGGCATGGTGGGCGCCTTGGTATTCCAGCCCCAGCTTGAGGTTCACGATGGCGAGGTCGATGTAGCAGTAGCTGGCGTCCAGCTTGACGGGGTAGTTGGCCACCAGCGGCCCGATGCCTGCTTCGATGAGGAACTTGGCCAGCAGTGCCTCCCGCGGTGAATCGGTATTCTCCAGGAGATATGGGCGCATGCGGAGTATCTTCGATCGTCCATGGAACTTGGGGGTGCGCTCTGCGTAGGCGATGAGGTCGGCCATCGTCGCCACGCGCCGCGACCGGTCGCGGCATGCAAAGGAGGATGCGACCTGCACCAGTTCGTCTTCGCTCAGGTAGCTCGCCATCTGTGCCAGGCATACTGCGGGCTGGACGACGAAGAACCCCTTGTCCTCGTGGACCGGCATAGGGGAAGTCCACAGATGGGGCTGGACTCCTTCGGCGAAGGGCCTCTTCCTTCGTTCCTTCACCGCTACGTGTAGCAAGTTGGTGTCGAGCTTGTTGCCGTAAGGCGGACATCCCCAGTATTGGAGCGCCGTAACGTGGGAGATGATGGGCGGTCTGCGGAAGTGCGGCAGCCTGGCAATGATGTCTCTTACGACCAGGCTTCTGCGGTTCCTTGCCTCGTCTGTCATAAAACTGTTCATGGCCATCACCATAAAAAGCGACTGTCGGTGTTGCAAACCTGCCTTGGCAATGTGGTCGGACGGCCTTTCTATACACATTTTCTGTGGGCTGACAAAATGTGTAGCCTTCTGGGCTGCACAATTTCAAATTGTGCAGCCCAGAGACCTACACAATTTTTGGGCCCCGAAAAATGTGTCACTGAGAAAGTAAGCTGGGCGGCATGCATGAGCCCAATCCCATCTCGCTGGCGGCGGCAGCCTCCGGCGAACCGACTTTCAGGAAGATCGGCGTCGGCCCCTGGCGTGAGGAGCACCCCGGGGAGCCGCTGCCCGACGACCCGCGGCTCGACCCGGAGCTGCTGGCGCAGGGCGACCGACGCAACGTGCTCGACCGCTACCGCTACTGGGGCGTGGAGGCCATCAAGGCCGACCTCGACAGCCGGGGGCGCCACGGCTTCGAAGTGGCCGTGGAGAACTGGACGCACGACTTCAACATCGGCTCCATGGTGCGCACGGCGAACGCCTTCACCGCCAACAAGGTGCACATCGTCGGCCCGCACAAGTGGAACCGCAAGGGTGCGCTCATGACCGAGCTATACCAGCACGTGGAGCACCACCCGTCCATCCAGGAGCTGGTGGACGGCTGGCACGAGCGCCTCGCCGCGCAGCGCGCCGAGGCGCTCGCCGTCCTGGAGGCCAACCAGTCGCCGGCCGGCGTCGTGGATGCAGCCGCAGACGTCCCTGGCGACGTCCCGGCGCCTGACGATGGCACGGCCGCTGCCACCCGCGCCGACGAGGCGCGCCGCACCCTGGAGACGCTCGACCGGGCGAAGGTCATCGCACTGGACATCGTCGACGGCGCCGTGCCCATGGAGACCTACCGCTTCCCCGAGAAATGCCTCATGCTCTTCGGCGCCGAGGGGCCGGGACTGTCGGACAAGGCGCTGGAGCTGGCCGACGACGTCGTCTACATCAGCCAGTTCGGCTCCGTGCGCTCGATCAACGCCGGCGCCGCCGCGGCCGTGGCGATGCACGCATGGATCGCGCAGCACGCCGCGGTGCAGGACTGACGATGAGTCCGCCGGCGTCGGCC
The DNA here is from genome assembly GCF_000741575.1 of Bifidobacterium cuniculi. Lineage (GTDB taxonomy): Bacteria > Actinomycetota > Actinomycetes > Actinomycetales > Bifidobacteriaceae > Bifidobacterium > Bifidobacterium cuniculi. The sequence goes on along the minus strand of NZ_JGYV01000029.1, from coordinate 8,928 downwards.
GGCCATGACGACCATGGCGCACGACCATGGCGGCAACACCGCAGCCGCGTTGCGAACAGGCCCGGACACGTCACAATACGGCGCTATGGTGGGAGCCATGCCAACTTTCACACGCGAAGAAATCATGCATCTGGGCGACCTGGCCCGGATTGCGCTCACTGACGAGGAAATCACTCGCATGCAGAGCGAACTCAATGTCATCGCGGAATCCATCGATTCCGTGCAGGAAGTCGCCACCGACGACGTGGAGCCCACCGCCAACCCGGTGCCGCTCGAGGCGTACCTGCGTCCCGACGTCCCGGTGACGCCGCTGCCGCAGTCCGAGGTGCTCGCCGCCGCCCCGGCCACCGCCGACGGCATGTTCGTGGCGCCGCGCATCCTGGGGGAGGAGTGAGATGACCGACAAGACTGAACTGGTCAAGCTGTCCGCGCTCGAGATGGCGCAGCTGCTGCGCGACAAGGAGGTCACCAGCCGCGACCTCGTCAACGCGCAGCTCGAGGTCATCGACGCCGCCGAACCCGGCATCAAGGCCTTCCTCAAGGTGTCCGGCGAGGCCGCGCTCGAGCAGGCCGACGCCTACGACGGCCTATCCGACGACGAGAAGGCGGAACTGCCCGAACTGGCCGGCGTGCCGATCGCGATCAAGGACATGATCGTGACCAAGGGCATCGAGACCACCGCCGCCAGCCGCATCCTCGAAGGCTGGGTGCCGCCGTACGACGCGACCGTCATCGAGAAGCTCAAGGCCGCGCACATGCCGCTGCTGGGCAAGACGAACCTCGACGAGTTCGCGCAGGGTTCCTCCACCGAACACTCCGCCTACCAGAAGACCTCCAACCCGTGGGACCTCGAGCGCGTCCCCGGCGGCTCCGGCGGCGGCTCCGCGGCTGCCGTGAGCGCCTTCGAGGCGCCGCTGGCCCTGGGCACCGACACCGGCGGCTCGATCCGCCAGCCGGGCGCGCTGACCGGCACCGTGGGCGTCAAGCCGACCTACGGCGGCGTCTCCCGCTTCGGAGCCATCGCCATGGCGTCCTCGCTCGACCAGATCGGTCCCGTCACGCGCACCGTGCTCGACGCCGCACTCCTGCAGGAGATCATCGGCGGCCACGACAAGCGTGACTCCACCTCCACTCCCCGAAGGTCCGCGCCCGATGGCGGCCGCGGCCCGCGAGGGCATGAAGCGCGACCTCAAGGGCCTCAAGGTGGGCCTGGTCAAGGAACTCGGCGGCGAAGGCTTCCAGCCGGGCGTCGAGGCGCGCTTCCACGAGGCAGTCGCCGCCTTGGAGTCCATGGGCGCCGAGGTCGTGGAGGTCTCCTGCCCACACTTCAAGTACGCGCTGGGCGCCTACTACATCATCATGCCTTCCGAGGTCAGCTCCAACCTGGCCCGCTACGACGGCATGCGCTACGGCCTGCGCGTCATGCCGCCGGCCGACGTGGCGCAGACCGCCGCGAACATGATGAGCTACACCCGTGAGGCCGGCTTCGGCGACGAGGTCAAGCGCCGCATCATCCTGGGCACCTACGCGCTGTCCGCCGGCTACTACGACGCCTGGTACGGCTCCGCGCAGAAGGTGCGCACGCTCATCATCCAGGACTTCGAGCAGGCCTTCGGGCAGGCAGACGTGCTGGTGTCCCCGACGAGCCCGTCCACCGCCTTCAGGTTCGGCGAGAAGATGGACGACCCGCTGGCCATGTACATGAACGACATCGCCACGATCCCCGCGAACCTCGCGGGCGTGCCGGCCATGAGCATCCCCGCCGGCCTGTCCGACGACGGCCTGCCCGTCGGCTTCCAGTTCATCGCGCCGCAGCAGCGCGACGAGGTCATGTACAAGCCGGCCGCGGCGCTCGAGGCCGCGCTCGAGGAGGCCTGGGGCGGCCCGATCTGGCAGTCCCTGAAGACCCCGTGGCTCGACGGACTGAACAAGTAGAGGACGTGAGGAAAGACAATCATGGCTGAACAACTGATGAAGTACTCCGAGGCCGTCAAGGAATTCGACCCGGTCATCGGACTCGAGACCCACGTCGAGCTGAGCACGAACACGAAGCTGTTCTGCCCGGCGCCAATCTCCTTCGGCGCGGAGCCGAACACCGAGCTGACCCCGGTGAGCCTGGGCCTGCCCGGCTCGCTGCCCGTGCTCAACGAGGCCGCCGTTGACTACGCGATCAAGCTGGGCCTGGCGCTGCACTGCCAGATCAACGAGTGGAGCCAGTTCTCCCGCAAGAACTACTTCTACCCGGACATGCCGCGCGACTACCAGATCTCGCAGTACGACAAGCCGACCAACGGCGAGGGGTACCTGGACGTCGAGCTCGAGGACGGCACCGTCTTCCGCGTGCCGATCGAGCGCGCGCACATCGAGGACGACGCCGGCAAGAACACGCACGTCGGCGGCTCCGACGGTCGCATCGAGGGCGCCGACCACTCGCTGGTCGACTACAACCGCGCCGGCGTGCCGCTCATCGAGATCGTGACCAAGCCGATCGAGGGCGCCGGCGACCGCGCGCCGGAGATCGCGGGCGCGTACATGCGCGCCATCCGCGACATCGTGCGCGCGCTCAACATCTCGCACGCACGCATGGAGCAGGGCAACATGCGCGCCGACGTGAACGTGTCGCTGCGCCGCTCGCCGTCCGACCCCTACGGCACGCGCTCGGAGACGAAGAACGTCAACTCCTTCCGCGGCATCGAACGCACCATCCAGTACGAGATCCGCCGCCAGGCCGCGATCCTCGACAAGGGCGGCGAAATCCTGCAGGAGACCCGCCACTGGGACGAGTCCGCGCAGGCGACCGCCGGCGGCCGCGTCAAGTCCGACGCCGACGACTACCGCTACTTCCCGGACCCCGACCTGGTGATGCTGCACATCACCCCCGAGCACGTGGAGCGCATCAAGGCGCAGATGCCGGAGATGCCGCGCGAGCGCCGCAACCGCCTCAAGGGCGAGTGGCAGTTCTCCGACACCGAGATGCGCGACGTGGTCAACGCCGACGCGCTCGACCTGATCGAGGAGACCGTCAAGCTGGGCGCGACGCCCGCCGGTGCCAAGAAGTGGTGGCTGGGCGAACTGTCCCGCGAGGCGAACGCCAAGGGCGTGGGCCTCGAGGAACTGTCCGTCACCCCGCAGGAGGTCGCGGACGTCGAGCAGCTCATCGCCGACGGCAAGCTCAACGACAAGCTGGCCAAGCAGACCATGGCCCTGGTGCTCCAGGGCGAGGGCACCCCGGCCGAGGTCGTCGCCAAGCACGGCTTCAAGGTCGTCTCCGACGACGGCGCCCTGCAGGTCGCCGTCCAGGAGGCCATGGACGCCCAGCCGGACGTCGTCGCCAAGCTCAAGGCCGGCAACATGAAGCCGATGGGTGCGCTCATCGGTGCCGTCATGCGTGCCACCAAGGGCCAGGCCGACGCCAAGGCCGTCACGAAGATCGTGATGGAGAAGATCAAGGGCTGAGAGGCCGAGGGCCGAAGCCATCCGCTCCGGCCCCATGCGGAGGCCAAGGTCCCCTGTGTGATGGGTCTGCCCTGAGAAATTGTTCATTTTTCTGAACAATTTCTCAGGGCAGGATTGCCCCCGGACGACGCCATGGACTAGAATGGGGTGGCTGAAAGACAAGGGGTCTTTCCAAGGCACACAATCAACGAAGGATGGACATGGCTGACACCGACGACCGTCTGCAGGGGGAGCAGGATCGCCCGCGTGACCTTCCCGTACGCATCGACATTCCGGACATCAGGGGCGAAATGGTATACATGCGGCCCGCCACCATGGCCGACCTCGACCTCATGGACTCCCTGGACGCCTACGTGAACGCGTCCGGCATCACCGGCAAGGACCGGGTGGCGGAGCGTTCCGCGGTCCACGCCTGGGTGCGCCGTTCCGAGGCCTGGGCCAAGGGCACGGAAGTCGGCAGCGGCGTCGACGACCCCGAACACCGCCGCACCATCGCCTGGGCGCTCATGACCACGCCCGACGACTGCACCGACGTCACCATGACCGCGCAGAACGCCACCGAGTTCATCGGCATGATTTTCCTCATCGACATCGACGGCTGGGCGCGCTCCGCACGCATCCAGGTGATCCTCGGCAAGGATTACCGCGGCCGTGGCTATTCGCGCGACGCCATGCCGCGCGTCATGACCTACGGCTTCGCCGACGCGCCGGAAGGCCTGGGCATGCACCGCATCTGGGTGGCGATCCCCGAGAAGAACACGCGCAGCCTGTCCGTCTACCAGTCGCTCGGCTTCGTGCCATCCGGAGTCTCCCGCCACGCCCTGTGGGACAACCGCCTGGGCAAGTACCAGGACCTGCACGTGCTGGACACGCTGGTCGACGAGTACGACCCCGTGCGGGCCATGGACGCCTTCGGCATGCACGTGATCACCACGAACCCGGGCATGGCCAAGGCGATGGCGCTGCACGAACATTCCATGGCGATCCGCCAGCAGCCGCTGGAACGGCTCGTCGACGAGGCCACGCAGGAGGCGGGGGAGCATCCCGCGCCCGGGGACGACGAGACCGCCTGGCCGTACAGCTACTCCGAGCGCGGTGACACGAAGAAGGCGTGGTGGCGCACGCTGGGCCGCGACCGTGCCAAGCGCCGCTGACCCAAACCATCTGACCCATCAGGAGCTGAAACGACAGTATGAGTGCCGAAGACCTCGACAACTACGAGACCGATGCCGAACTCGCCCTGTACAAGGAGTACCGGGACGTCATCAAGCTGTTCACCTACGTGGTGGAGACAGAACGCCGCTTCTACCTGGCCAACAAGGTCGACTTCAATGTGCGTTCCGCCGGCCAGGACGTGTACTTCGACGTGCGCCTCTCCGATGCGTGGGTGTGGGACGTGTACCGGTCCAGCCGGTTCGTGAAGAATGTGCGCATCGTGACCTTCAAGGACGTCAACGTCGAGGAAGTGCAGAAAAGCGATATCGACATCCCCGACGGCATGTAGGGACGGCCCGGCGGTTTGCCTGCGGCAAACCGCCGGCATCTTGGTGACGGGAGCAACTAGAATCTAAACGACGTATTGTGCCCGATTGACCGGATACCGGCCGAGACGCAAAAGGAGATCTCATCGTGTCCCAGAAGGAATCCATTGTCATCATCGGCGGCGGCCCTGCCGGCCTGACCGCGGCCTGGGAGCTCGTCAGGGACGGCGGCGCCGACCGCTACGACGTGACCCTCCTCGAGGAGACGGGCGAGTTCGGCGGCATCTCCCGCACGGTCAGGCACAATGGCAACCGCATGGACATCGGCGGCCACCGTTTCTTCTCCAAGGACGACCGCATCATGCGGTGGTGGGCGGACACGCTGCCCCTGCAGGGCGCCCCCTCCTACGACGACAGGAAACTCGGACGCACCCACGAGCTCACCCCCGGCGGCCCCGACCCGGAGCGGACCGACAAGGTGATGCTCAAGCGCCACCGCGTCTCGCGCATCTTCTGGAACCGGCACTTCCTGGACTACCCGGTCACGCTCAACGCCAACACGCTCAAGGCCATGGGCCCCCGGATCACCCTCGAGGCGGGTTTCTCCTACCTCAAGTCCGCCGTGCACAAGCTGCCCGAGGACAACCTGGAGAACTTCTACATCAACCGTTTCGGCCGCAAGCTGTACTCCATGTTCTTCGAGGACTACACGACCAAGCTGTGGGGGCGCCACCCCTCGCAGATTTCCGCCGACTGGGGCTCCCAGCGCGTCAAGGGCCTGAGCATCATGGGCGTGCTCAAGAACGCCGTGCAGAAGATGCTGCCGAAGAAGCGTTCCAACGCGGAGGTCGAGACCTCCCTCATCGAGGAGTTCTGGTACCCCAAGCTCGGCCCCGGCCAGCTGTGGGAGACCGTGGAGGCCAACTGCGAGCAGGCCGGCGTCAAGGTCATCACCGGCGCCAAGGTCGTGGGCGTCAACCGCAAGGACGGCAAGGTGTCCTCCGTGGTCTACGAGACCGCCGACGGCGGCCGCGTCATGCTCGAAGGCGACCAGTTCATCTCCTCCATGCCGGTCAAGGACCTGGTCCAGGCCATCGACACCGAGGCACAGCCCGCCCCCAGGGACATGGTGGCCGTGGCCGAGGGCCTGCCGTACCGCGACTTCGTGACCGTGGGCCTGCTGGTCAGGCACCTCAAGCTGAGGAACACCACCGACACCCCCACGCTGGGCAACCCGCCGATTGTGCCGGATTGCTGGATCTACGTGCAGGATCCGGGCTACAAGGTGGGACGCATCCAGATCTTCAACAACTGGAGCCCCTACCTGGTCAAGGACGTGGACGACACGGTGTGGATCGGCCTGGAGTACTTCTGCGAGGAAGGCGACGACTTCTGGAACATGACCGACGAGGAGGCCACCAAGCTGGCCATCGCCGAGATGACGCGCATGGGCGTGATCTCCGGCGCCCACGAGGTGCTCGACTCCCACCGCGAACGCGTCAAGAAGGCCTATCCCGCCTACTTCGACACCTACGACCGGATGCCCGAGCTGGTCGAGTACCTCGACTCCTTCGGCAACCTGTACTGCGTGGGCCGCAACGGCCAGCACCGCTACAACAACATGGACCATTCGATGGCGACCGCCATCGAGGCTGTGGGCAACATCAAGGAAGGCCGCACGAGCAAGCGCAACGTGTGGTCCGTGAACACGGACAAGTCCTACCACGAGTCCAAGTGAGGACTCCTCCTCCCCAGGGGGCCGGCATCCATCGGGATGCCGGCCCCCTGCCGTTTGCGACTGGCCGAATGCGGCCAATCGTCGCCGTCGCGTTGTATTCTGGGACGGACCCACCAAGGTAGTGGGTCGTTTCCCAGCGAAGAACATGTATTCTTTGCATAACCCCATGTGTTTTGGCCGGTGCGCATCCGTCGGGCCGGTATCAGGAAAGGCACACCAATTGGCAACAACCTCCAACCTAGAAGAGATGAAACTGCCTGAGCTCAAGGAACTCGCCAAGCAGTTGGGACTGCGCGGTGTCTCCACCATGCGCAAGGGAGAGCTTGTGGCGACGCTGCACGCGGCCCGTACCGGCGGCGAGGCGCCTGCCGGCGTCACTGTGCGTCGCCGTCCTGCCGAGAAGGCCGCCAAGAAGGCCCCTGACAAGGCCGCCGACAAGACCGTCGAATCCCCGGCACTGCTGCTGGACGAGATCACCGAGAAGCCGCGCCGCGCAGCCCGCGCCGCTGCGAAGACCGCGTCGGCCGCGGAACCCGAGACCCAGGCCGAGCCCAAGGAGCAGCCGGCTGCCAAGCCGGTCAGCAACATGGAGATGGAGGTCACGGCCCGTCGCGTGCGCAAGCGCCGCGGTGCCTCCGCCGCCGGTGACGACCGACGTGCCGACGACCTGCTCGACTCCCTGGACCTGCGCGGCGACCGTCCCGCACGCCGTGGCCGCCGCCAGGACGCCGAGGCTGCACCTTCCCGCCGTCCCGCGTCCAAGGAGAAGCCGCAGGACGAGGCGATCGAGCTCGACGAGATCCTCGACACCCTGCCCGTGGCGCACAACGACCGCGAGAACCGCCGTGGACGCGGCAACGACCGTGGCAATGGCCGTGCGCGCCGTAGCCGCGGCCACGAGGGCAACGACCAGGAGTCGCGCCAGCCGCAGCAGCGCGACGACGCGGTGATGGTCGCCGGCGTCGTGGACGTGCTCGATTCCTATGCCTTCATCCGCACCTCCGGCTACCTGCCGGGCCCCAACGACGTGTACGTGTCCATGGGCCAGGTCAAGAAGTACGGCCTGCGCAAGGGCGACGCGGTCAAGGGCACCATCCGCGCCCCGCATGACAACGACCGCCGCAACCAGCGCCAGAAGTTCGTGCCGCTGCAGTCCATCGACGAGATCAACGGCATGAGCGTGGAGGAGGCCATGGGCCGTCCCCACTTCAGCAAGCTCACGCCCCTGTACCCGAACGAGCGCCTCCGCCAGGAGACCACGCCGAATCGCCTGACGGGCCGTCTCATCGACATCGTCGCGCCCATCGGCAAGGGCCAGCGCGGCCTGATCGTCTCCCCGCCCAAGGCCGGCAAGACGATCACCCTGCAGAACATCGCGAACGCGATTGCCACGAACAACCCCGAGGTGCACCTCATGGTGGTGCTCGTGGACGAACGCCCCGAAGAGGTCACCGACATGGAGCGCACGGTGCAGGGCGAGGTCATCTCCTCGACCTTCGACCGTCCCGCCTCCGACCACACCATGGTCGCCGAGCTCGCCATCGAACGCGCCAAGCGCCTCGTGGAGCTGGGCCAGGACGTGGTGGTGCTCCTGGACTCCATGACCCGCCTCGCCCGCGCCTACAACATCGCCGCGCCGGCCTCCGGCCGCATCCTGTCCGGCGGCGTGGACGCGCAGGCCCTCTACCCGCCCAAGAAGTTCTTCGGCGCCGCCCGCAACATCGAGAACGGCGGCTCGCTGACCATCATCTCCTCCGCGCTGGTGGAGACCGGCTCCAAGATGGACGAGGTCATCTTCGAGGAGTTCAAGGGCACCGGCAACATGGAGCTGCGCCTGAGCCGCGAGCTCGCCGACAAGCGCATGTTCCCCGCCGTCGACATCAACGCCTCCGGCACCCGCCGCGAGGAGCTCATCACCGATTCGCACGAGCTGCCCCTGATCTACCGCCTGCGTCGCCTCCTGGGCGGCCTGGAACCCGAGCAGGCCTACCAGACCATCGTGCCGCGCCTGAAGAAGACCGCGTCGAACCACGATTTCTTCGCCTCCCTGGTCCAGCAGAACGGCGGCGGCTCCTCGTCCGCGCAGTAGCGGGACGTCTAGAAATCTCTCGTTGTCCGTGGCTGTTCCCGGGGATCCGGAGAATTAAAGCGGGCACCGGGTACGGATGCTTTCCGAAATTAAAGCGGGCACCCGGACGAGGGCGGATCCCAACTTAAAGCGGGCACCGGGTCGAAGAACTGAAAAGTTCTTCG
>NZ_JGYV01000028.1 GCF_000741575.1 Bifidobacterium cuniculi | reverse complement strand
CACCGGCTTGAAGAACCAAAGTTCTTCAAGCCGGTGCCCGCTTTAAGTGGCGATTCACCGCCGACCGGGTGCCCGCTTTAATTCGGGGAAAGACCCCGACCCGGTGCCCGCTTTAACGCAAGGAGGATTCGACCACCACACGTCGTAGACTAGTGCGCATCCGTGGCTTTTCCTGGAAGGCGAATGACGAACATGACCGACAAGATCCGTGTGGCTGTGATGTACGGCGGCAAGGCCGACGAGCATCCCATCTCCTGCATTTCCGTGGCTAACGTGCTGCGGGCGCTCGACACCGACCGCTTCGAGCCGGTGCTCATCGGCATCACGCGCGACGGCCAGTGGATCGTCGACGGCGACGACCCGCGCGACTGGGACCTCGACAAGGGGCTGCCGGAGGTGCTGCGCACCGCGGGGTCTCGTGACGTGGTGCTCAGCATCGGCGAAGGCCAGGACGGCTTCCATGCACGCAATGCGGACGGCACGCTGGAGTCGCTCGGTCACATCGATGTGGTGCTGCCGGTGCTGCACGGCCCCAACGGCGAGGACGGCACCATCCAGGGCCTTTTCGAGATGATGCAGGTGCCGTACGTGGGCTGCGGCGTGCTGGCCAGCGCCGCCTGCATGGACAAGCACTACACGAAGGTGCTGCTGGCGTCCGCGGGCATCGCGGTGGCGCCGGGCATCACCCTCGACACCCGCAAGTACGACGCGGCGACGCGGTTCGCGCACGACGGCGAGGCCTTCCTCGACCTGGTGCACGAGGCAGGCCTCGAGTATCCGCTCTTCGTGAAGCCGTCGCGCGCCGGCTCGAGCTTCGGCGTGACGAAGGTGGAGCGCGCGGACGACCCGGAGGCACTGGCGGCCGCCGTGTATGAGGCGAGCCTGCATGACTGGCGCGTGCTGGTGGAGCAGGGCATCGACGCGCGCGAGATCGAGTGCGCGGTGCTGCGTCCGCGTTCCACGGATGCGCCGCGGGCGAGCCTGCCCGGCGAGATCGTGCTGGACAAGCACGACGAGGACCAGTTCTACGACTTCGACAGCAAGTACATGGACGCACAGGCCAGCCACGTGGAGGTCCCAGCGCACATCCCCGACGACCTGATCGAGGAAGTCCGCTCCGTCGCGCTGCGCGCCTTCGAGGCGGTGGACGGCACCGGCCTGAGCCGCGTGGACACCTTCGTGACCCCCGGCGGCGAGGTGATGGTCAACGAGATCAACACGATGCCCGGCTTCACGCCCATCTCGATGTACCCGAAGGCGTGGGGCGCGACGGGCATCGGCTACGGCGAGCTGATCACCGCCCTGCTGGAGGGGGCGCTGGCCTGACTGCATGGGCGCACGCCCGTCTCGCACGGTGACGTGGATGCGCCCATCTCGTGGACACCCCCTGTTGCCAACGGTTGCATGGAGTAACGTGTGTGACTTAACGACTTTGTATTTGCCAAGCCACACAGGAGCGAGCATATGAGCAATCCGTACGACAACGGCACGCAATCGACGCCGTCGAACCCCTATCAGTCATCGCCAGTTCCGCATGCCAACGATGACAACACGTCGGCGCCCCAGCAGTTCCCCTCGCAGCTGAACTACGGACAGTCGGCTGTGCCCGACGCCACGCAGGCCTTCCCCGCGCCGGGACGGACGGTTCCCGTCGACGCCACGCAGCCGCTGACCGGTACCGGTCAACAGCCCTTCCCCTACGGCGGACAGCCGGCGCCGACTTACGGCCAGCCGCCGGCCGATCCCACGCAGGCGATGCCGCCCTACGGCCAGCCGCCCGCGGGTGCCTACCCAGGCCAGCCCGGCCAGCCGCAGGTCGTGCAGTCGGGGCAGGGCCAGGAACAGCCCACCACGGAGCTGTCCGGCTACGGTCAGCCGCAATACGGCCAGCAGCCGCAGTACGGCCAGATGCCCCCGCAGATCCCGCCGCAGAACGGCTACGAGCCGCAGCCGGGCGGCGCACCGAAGAAGAAGCTGCACCCCGGCGTCATCGCCGGCGTCATCGTCGCCGCCGTGGTGGCGATTGCCCTCATCGTGTGGGGCATCATCGCCCTGACCGGCAACGACGACGCGAAGGCCGATCCCACCGCGTCGCCGAGCGTGTCGAGCTCGGTGCCCGCCACGAGCGACCCGGCCCCGTCGCCGAAGACCGACCCCACGGACGAGCCGACGACAGACATCGACGATCCCTTCGAGGACCTCGACGACGACCTGACCGGCGACACGCTGGAGGACTTCCTGAAGCTGACGAACGCTGACGAGGAATTCGCCAAGCTGTCCGACCAGATGCCCGACGGCGTGAACATGGACATCTACGCCACCGGCAACACGCTGGTCTTCGACCTCGCGCTGGACGACTTCACCGGCTCGACTGCCGATATGATGTCCGACATGCTCGTCGAGGAACTCGAACCCGAGCTCAAGGAGCAGGCCGGCGAGATGCAGGAGATGTTCCCGGACGCCGCCATGCAGCTGAAGATCGTGGACGGCGACGGCAAGACGCTATACAACGAGACCTACAAGTAAGCCACGGTAGGTCCCGTGGCATCCCGTGCCGTCAGGCAGCGAACCCATCGCTGCCTGACGGCACGTGGTATATTCGGGACCACATCGAGCCAAGGAGCCACAGCCCATGAACCCAATGCCGGTACCACCCCCGAACCGTCCCAGCCAGCCCGGCCCGTCCTGGCAGGCCATGCAGCAGGCCTGGGCACAGGCCATCGCCCACGCCAAGCGCGCCTATTCGCGCATCGGCCTGGGCATCGCCGTCACCATCGGCATCTGGCTCACCCTCACCGCCGCCCTGCAGCGGTTGGTGCCGATGTGGATGGGCACGCCGGTGCTTTCCAGCTGGCTGGCCCTGGTCGTCAACGACGTGGTGCTCTACTGCGTCGCCATCCCCGTCGGCTACGCCATCCTCAGCACGGCGCCCGTCCAGCCCACGCGCCGTTACCGGCTGCCCATCGGCCGTTTCCTGGTGCTGCTGCTCATGTGCGTGCCGCTCATGTACGGCGGCAGCATCGTCGGCAACCTCGTCGCCAGCGAGTTCGGCACCTCCACCAACCGCATCGAGGACATGGTCGGCGGTACCAGCATCGGCGAATGGCTCATCTCGACCGTCGCCGTGGTCGTGCTTGCGCCGCTGTTCGAGGAATGGCTGTTCCGCAAGCAGGTGCTCAGCCGCCTGCGCCGCTACGGCGAGCGCCCCGCGATGCTCGTCTCCGCCTTGCTGTTCGCGCTCTTCCACGTGAACATGTACCAGTTCTTCTACGCCTTCGCGCTGGGCCTCATGTTCGGCTACGTGTACCTGCGCACCAGCGCGCTGCGCTACAGCGTGGCGATGCACATGGCCATCAACGCCGTCGGCGGCGTGGTGGCGCCCTGGGTGCTGGAACGTGCCGAGGCCTCCGGTGCGTTGGGTGCGGCGGAGACGGCCGAGCTGACCGGCTCACAGGTCGTCTCGATGGTGCCGATGCTGCTGTTCGCTCTGGTGATGTTGGCGGCCTTCATCGCCGGTCTGGTGCTGTTGATCGTGCAGCGCAGGCGCTTCGTCTTCTACCCGGCGCCGGTGGAGCTGCCGCATGGCTCGATCGGCGGCGTCGTCTTCGGCAACGTGGGTATGGTGGTCTTCCTGGTGATCGGCGTGGCGGGTACGTTGCTGTCGGTGCTTTGAGAAATCTCGTTTTTCCGTGACTTTTCTAGGAAGAGGAGGACGGCTCCATCACCATGTCCTTCGCTCGGCCGGAGCCGCTGGCGGCGAGGTCGGTGAACAGGGCCTTCGCGGCGATGGAGCGGGTCACGGCGTCGGTCAGCGCGCTCAGGGTGGTGTGCGACTTGGCGTAGGCGACGATGTTGCCGGTCACGCCGCTGGGGGAGAAGCCGGTGAAGCTCACGGACGGGCCGTGCTTGGGGTCCATGAGGTCGCGCGCGGCGTCGTCGATGGTTTCCAGCAGCTGCTTGGTGAGCTTGTCGGTGTCCACGCCGGGCTTCGCGGTGAAGGGGATGGTGACCATGGCCTCGTTGGCGGGCTTGAGTTTCTCCAGGGTGGTGGTGTTGAGCACCGAGTTGGGGATCATCATGATGTTGCCGTTGCGTTCGCGCACCATGGTCTGCCGCCAGGTGATGTCGGTCACCTCGCCGGTCACGCCCGAGATGGTCACCAGGTCGCCGGGCTGCAGCACGTGCGAGAACATGAGCTGGAAGCCGGAGATGGTGTTCGCGATGGAGTCCTTGAGGCCCAGGGAGATCGCCACGCCGCCGATGCCCAGCGCGGTGAACAGGGTGGTGGGGGAGATGCCGAAGACCGGCTTGAGCACGAGGGTCAGGGCCACCACCCACACCAGCACGCGGGCGAAGTTCACGAAGATGGACGCGTCCGGTACCTGGGAGCGGTCCAGGACGCGGCGGAGCACCTTGGTGATCAGGCGCGCACAGGCAAAGGCCACCAGGCAAACGACCGCCAGGTAGATGAGCTTGCTGGCGTTCGTCCTGAACCACAGGCCGACGGTGTCGAGGATGTCTTGTTGCGTTGCGAGGGTCGTCACGCCATCCAGCATAGTCGGCCTTCGCCACGGCGCGGCGGACGTCAGCGGGAACGGCCGGGGACCTCGCCCATGGTGAACACCGTGTCCCAGTAGGGCATCGCGGTGTCGTTCGTCAGGCTCAGGTTCAGGCCCACCATGAGGATGGCCATGTCGTCGTCCATGAGGTCCTGGGGCGTCAGGGTGTCCGCGAGCTGCGGCCAGTTGCGCAGGATGCCGATCATGCCGCTCACGAGGAAGTCGACGATGAGCCGCTGCTTGGTGGTGGCGGTCTGCATGTCCAGGTCCGCCAGGCTCATGAGGTTGAGCAGCATGAAGTCGTGGAGGGAGTCGGTCAGGTCGGTGCAGCCATGCTGTCCGGTGAGCATGGACAGGCGTTCGATGCGTTGCCGCTGCTCGGGGTCGGCGAGGACATACGTGACGTAGTGGCGCCATCCCATGATCGGGTCGGTGCCGTCGTGCGTCCACCCCAGGTCGGGGGTGCGCTCCACCTCGTGCATGATTGCGGAATCGGCAAGCTCTGGCAGCCCGGAGAAGTGGTAGTAGAAGGAATTGCGGTTCACCTGGGCGTCGCGTACGACCTCGGTGACCGTGATCTTGGTGAAGTCCTCGTCCTGGAGCAACGACCAGAAGGAGTTTTCCAGCCGCTGCTTGGCGGGCAGGACCTCCGAGTCGTGACGTGGCCTGGGCATGTGTTTCGCTCCTTTGATACTGACGTCACGGCCATCCGCGAGGAACCTTCGGAAGGTGAACGGCCGTACGTGTGCGCATATGCGCCAATCTCTCCCTTCCAGTGTATCGGGAGGCCCCCTGTGCGGCCCATGCCGTGGGCTGGGGGCGAACAGCAGGGGACATGGGGCGGGGGATGTCCTCCCTCGGTCCCTCAGTGCCGGGCACCCCAGGTGGCGGTGGCGAGCATCCACAGTGCCTGGTTGATGTACTTGCGTTCCTCGCCGCTCAGCCCCACGTAGCTGCCCAGCATGCCCGGGATCGCCCGCGGGCCGGCCGCCATGAGCTGGGTGGTGCTCGCCAGGCCGCTCGCCCCCAGGACGCGGAACAGCGCATCCACCGCGTGTTCGCGCTGGCGTTGCGTCATGCCCGTCAGCCAGGAGTTGATGGCGCCGTTGAAGGTCCTCGAATGCTCGGACAGGCCGTCCGCCAGCTCGAAGCGGTCGCCGTCCATGAGCCAGCTGAAGCAGGAATGCTGCCCCAGTCCCTCTGCGTCCGACTTGACCACCATGAGGTGCTCGCGCCGGGAGAACTCGAGGATCATGCCGATGATCGAGGCCTCGGGCACCACCTTGGTGATGCGTTCCACGATCGTGCCGTACTCGTAGCTGCGCACCACGTCCTGGGTGAAGCCCGGGTTGTCGAAGGAGTAGATGTGCGTGATGCGGTCCTTGACCTTGTCCGGCGCGTTCATGGCCGCGTACACCGCCAGGTTGCCGCCCTTGGAGTGGCCGGCCAGCACGAGCGGGCCGTCCCACAGGCCCGCGACGTCCTCCAGGTAGTCCGCCGCCTGCCGCTGGGCCGGCACCGGATACTGGTAGGCCATGTTGAAGTCCTCCTTCCACCCGACCAGCGAGTCGTCCGTACCGCGGAAGGCCAGCACCAGCATGCCGTCGGGCAGCCGGAAGGTCTCGGCCGCGTACTGCGTCTGCTGGTCCATGTCGAAGCGTTCCTCCGCCGCGGATACCTGCACCGAGGCGAAGCGCGGATTGTGCCCCAGGGAACGGTAGAAGGCGCGGTCGGTGGCCGGCTCCCCGAAGCCGGCATGCTCCTCTATGTACGGATGGTCACGCTCGTAGGTGGCGAGCTCCTCCTCGACCTGCCGCAGCCCGGGGCCGTCGAAGGGCGGCCGCACCAGCGCCTTGAGCGAACGGCCGGGGTGGCGCAGGTCGAAGCCGCGCAGCCGGTTGGGCAGGGAACGGTAATGCTCCAGCAGGGTGCGGACCCGCGGCACGTCCGGTGGCATCAGGTCATAGCTGAGCTGGGCGAAGACCAGGGCGTCGGCCACGTGGAACGGGTACTCGGAGAAGCTGCGCGTCTCCTCGCGTGCGTAGTCAAGTATGGTGCCCATGGTCGCTCCTCCGGTGTCGCCCCCATTGTAATGGCCGCCGCTCCACCCGGGGACGCGGCACGCCCGCGGCGCAAGGCCCGCACGCTCGTGTAGCCTAGCGAGCATGACTATGCTCGCCCTGGAAAAGGTCTTCCTGTGGTTCCTGCTCTACAGCTTCGTCGGATGGCTGTGGGAGACCCTGCTCAACATCGCCATGAAGAAACGCTTCGTCGACCGCGGCATCCTCAACGGGCCGCTGTGCCCGATCTACGGCTTCGGTGCCGTGATTGCCATCTTCGCCCTGGAGGGCGAGCATTCGCTGCTCGCCGTGTTCCTCACCAGCGGCGTGCTCGCCTGCACCCTCGAGTACGTGACCAGCTGGGGCGTGGAGAAGCTCTTCCACATGCGCCTGTGGGACTATTCGAAGAAGCCCTTCAACATCAACGGCCGCGTCTACCTCAACGGATTCCTGTTCTTCGCCGCCGGCTGCACCGTCGTGAAGTTCTGGGTGCAGCCCGAGGTGATGCGCGTGCTCGACTCATGGCCGCCCGTGCTGGTCAACTGGCTGTCGTGGATCCTCTTCGCGCTGCTCATGGTGGACGTGGCGGTCACGATCGCCGGCCTGGTCAGCATGCGCTCGCGCCTCGGCGAGGTCGAGGGGGACATCAAGGCGTGGAAGCAGCGGCAGATCGGCCGCATGGACGTGCACATCACCGCCACCGACGAGCGCATCGAACGTGCCGAGGCGAAGCTGGGCGTCCAGCCGCGCGCCGCCCACGAATCCGTGGAGGCACGCGTGCAGGAGCGCCTCGAGGAGGCGACCGGCGCGGTGCGCGAGCGCGGCGGCGAGCTGGCGCACAGGGTGCACGACCGCTTCACCGGGCAGCAGCGTCGCTGGGTGGACGCCTTCCCGACCATGCGCGCCGACGTGCGCGACCCGCACCTGCTCGACCAGGTGCGCGAACAGCTGGCGAAGTACCGCCGGCATGGTGCGGACGCGTAGCTGCCCCTGGCCCCTGCCTCTCCGCCCTTCCGAGAAATTGTTCATTTTTTGAACAAAATCTAGGAAGGCGGGCCAGGGGCAGGAAACCTGCGGCCGGCAGGGGCGTGCACTAGGCTGGGGGCATGATCAACGAACACTACAAGGCCATGCTGTCCGAGAAGTCCGTAATCCGGCAGATCGCGGAGACGGCGAGCGCACGCCGCGCCGAGATCGGCGCCGAGAACGTCTTCGATTTCTCGCTGGGCAACCCGAACGTGCCGTGCGCGCCGGCGTTCACGGACGCCATGGTCGACCTGTACGAGACGCGGGACCCCTACGAACTGCACGGCTACAGTCCCTCCGTGGGCCTGGTGGAGTTCCGCGCGGCCGTGGCGGACTCCCTCAACCGCCGCTTCGGCATGGACTACACCGAGAACCACGTCTTCCCGACCTCCGGCGCGACCGCGGCCATCGCCCATGCGGTGCGTGCGGTGACGAAGCCGGGCGACGAGGTGCTCACCTTCGCCCCCTACTTCCCCGAATACCGCCCCTACATCGAGGGCTCCGGCGCGAAACTGACCGTGGTGCCGGCGGCTGCGGACGGCGCGCAGATCGACTTCGACGCCGCCGAGCGCATGCTGACCGACAGGGTGGCTGCCGTGCTCATCAACACGCCGAACAATCCCGCCGGCGTGGTGTACACGGCGCGGACCATGGGCAGGCTGGCCGACCTCATGGCGCGCAAGGCCGCGCAATACGGCCATGACATCTTCCTGATCAGCGACGAGCCGTACCGCGAGATCGTCTTCGACGGTGCCGACCAGCTGTTCCCGGCGAAGTACTACGACAACACGCTCACCTGCTACTCCTTCTCGAAGTCGCTGTCGCTGCCCGGCGAGCGCATCGGCTACGTGGCCGTCAACCCGCGTGCCACGGATGCGGACCTCATGGTGCCGGTCTTCGCGCAGATCAGCCGTACGATCGGCCACAACTGCCCGTCGAGCTCCATCCAGCTGGCGGTGGCGCGTGTGGTGGACGAGACGAGCGACCTGTCGGTGTACGAGCGCAACATGAACCTCATCTACGATGCGCTGGTGGAGCTCGGCTTCGAGGTGGAGCGTCCCGGCGGCACCTTCTACATCTTCCCGAGGACGCCCACCGAGGACGCCCTGGAGTTCTGCACGCAGGCGATGGAGTACGACCTGTTCCTGGTGCCTTCCGACTCCTTCGGCGTGGGCGGCCATATGCGCCTGTCCTACTGCATGGAGACGGAGCAGCTGGAGCGTGCGATCGGGCGGCTGAAGGTGTTCATGCACGAGCGCTACGGGCGTCAGTCTGCGTGAGGCGGCCGTGTTCCGTATGGAGGTCAAGGCGTCCTATGTGGTAGGTCTCCCTTGAGAAATCTCTCGTTTTTCGTGATATTTCTCAAGCGGAAGCAATCACATAGGGCGCCTTGGCCTCCATACGGAGCGTACCCGGCCTGAAACCAATCGCTCCGGGAACCTCATGTGAAAGCCTCGTGCCGACATGCAGTACGTCCGTTGCGCTGCAATCGTGTGCATGCTAGGTTGGGGTCCATCTGCGCGATGGCGCGCGCCCGAGACGACATGAGACCACACGAGGTGAAAGGACCCGACCACATGGCCGACAATGCGATCATCAAGCTTCCCCTCATCCATCACCTGCGCGAGCTCAAGGACCTGCCGGGCCAGCGCGCCAGCGAGACCTTCGGCATCTGCACCGACATCGTCGAGCCCAAGGGCCAGGGCCTGGGCTACCTCGTCGAGGTCGTCGGCAAGCGCAAGGTGCGCATCCTCGCCTGGCTCGCCGCGTCCGGCGCCGTCTACTCCACGGATGCGCCGCTCGAGGGCGTCCCGTCCGGCCAGGCCGACCTGCACCTCGACCCGTGGGACGACCAGCCGGACACCGGCGCGATCCGCGTGGCGAGCCCCACCGATGCAACCCGTGCCATCACCGTCGGCGAATACCGGCAGGCGGGCCCCGAGGACCTCGAGGCCCTCAGCTGCTCCGCCGACCTGGGCATCTACGGCGAGCATGGCTGGCCGAAGGCCCAGTTCCTGGCCGCCCTGTGGTATGCGAACGTCTTCAAGCCGGTCGAGCGCGGCGAGCAGCCGGGCGCCGGCTCGGGCCGCATCGGCGAGATGCTGCGCGTCTTCCTCGAGCACCCGCTGCCGGACGCCGTCGACATGGTCATCTACCGCGGCACCACCAACGCCGCCACCGCCACGCCCTTCGAACGCTACGCCGCCCGCCAGCTGGTCGAAGCCGGCGCCGGCGAGCTGCGCCAGATCGCCGCGGAGAACTCCATGGACGTCATCCGCCTGTCCACCGGCATGTTCTGGATCCGCTTCGACGCCGACGAAGTGCAGGGCCTGCAGCGTGACGTCGTGCTCGCCGTCGAGGCCGCGCTCAACCGCATGGCCGACTGCGAGCGCTCCGCCGGCCGCCAGGACAATGGCATGGCGCTGCTGACCACCCTCAACGAGCAGCAGTGCTTCTTCGCCGGGCTGCATGGCCTGCACGACTTCGACGAGCACGTCAGGTTCGTCGAGTCCTGCGCGGACATGACCAACCGTCTGCAGGAACTGCGCGGCACCACCGCGGCACGCGGCGGCGTGTGGGACACCATGACGCGCTTCACCACGATCTGCGAGCGCCTCATCCTGCCCTACCGCCTGGAGTACCGCTGCGAGGTGGACCCGGCGAGCGGCAAGATGGCGGTCCTGTTCACCGTGCCGACGGCGCTGATGTGCCCGTCGAGCCAGCTGTGGGACAAGGGTTGGGAGGACGTGCGCGCCAGCCGTCCGGCGCATGCCGCCGCCTACGCGCTGCGCCTGGCCGGCCTGGTGGCCGACGCCGCCTTCATCTCCGGCGTGTCCGTCACCGGCGTCGACGTCACCGGCTGCCTCGGCTCGCTCGAGGGTGCGCGCGTGCTGTCCCTCGGCTTCGACCGCATCCCCTTCCAGCTGGGCACCTTGCCCGCCTACCTCAACGACCAGGTCAACGAACTCGAGCAGGACGACGACCCGGCCGCGCTGCTGGCGCTGCTCAAGCCGGCCCGCCAGTCCATCGCCTTCGGGCCGGACAGGGGCCTGACCGCCATCGAGCCGCTGCCGGTGCCCGCCGCGCTGCATGACAAGCACGTGCCGCTGTGGCGCGACACCCGCGAACTGCCCGACGACCTCAAGGCGCTGCTGCGCGCCGACCGCGCCTGCGAGCTCGACGTGATGCACGACGACGGCGCCATCAGCCTGGCCGACGTCTTCGCCATCACCGAGCAGAACGAGGACTCGCCCGCCACCGCCGTCCTCGAGACGGAGAACGCGCTCATGCAGCTGCAGGCGTCGCTGCCCGAACCGGCCGGCCGCGTGCCGCTCAACTGCGAGCACCCCTACATGCGCCTCATGGTCGACCGCCTGCCTGGCAACGCCGATACCCGCTACCAGAAGATGCCCGACGGCCTGTTTATGGCACACCTGTCCCTGAGCCGCCTGTACCGCGACCAGACCGGCGACATGGCGCGCGCCGAGGCGCAGGGCCACGCGCTGGCCGCCATCGGCCCCACCACCGCCAAGGGCTACATGGAGCTCGCCCTGACCGCCGCCGAGACCGAGGACTACGCCAAGGCCGCCGACGCGCTCATCAAGGGCCTCGACATCGCCATGATGCCCTTCGACGTGACCTTCATGTACTACCGCCTCGCCTACGCGCTGTGGCAGATGAAGGACCTGGAGGCGGCGCTCGCATGCTACGCCATGGTGCTGGCGCTGCCCGAATGCCACCTGACGGAGATGGCGCGCCAGGAAGCCCACGAGCTGATCGACGAGATGGCGCCCGGACGCCAGCTGCCCGAAGTCGACGAGGCCCAGCACATCCTGCGCGCCCACGGCATCCCCTTCGCGCCGTCGAAGGCCAACCAGGACCTGCTGGCCAAGGCCGCGATCGGCCTGGTCGACGCCGGCTTCCCGCTGGCCGCCGACGAGGCCGTGTGGCTGCTGGGCACCCTGCAGGACGGCGACGTCCTGCCGAGCCTGCGCCGCTCCCTGCGCTACGGCGTCGAGGACGCCGAGGCCTTCCGCAAGGGCGAGCACGAGGCGTAACGAACAGGACGACAAGACAGCAGGACGACGGGCGCCCGGCCGATGCCGGGCGCATCGTCATACCTGACCACGGAACCGACTTGAACCGAATCGAAAAGAGGAAGACATGGCAGCAGCACGGGGTTTCTACCGCCTGCCCCTGATTTCGCACAGCATACCCCTGACGCCCATCCCCAACCAGTCGCCCATGGAGGTGTACAACATCGCCAAGGACATCGAACAGCCCGCCGGCGGCCGCGGCTACGTGGTGCACGTGGTCGGCCGACGCAAGGTCGAGATCCTCGCATGGCTGTCCGACGACATGTGCGCCTACCCGACCGACCGTCCCCTCGCGCAGGAACCCGAGGGGTACCCCCAGGTGCAGTTCGACGAGCACCACGACGGTCGCGGCGGCGACGTGCACCTGGTGCCGCCCTCCGGCCGCATGGCCACCCTGGCCACCTACGACGGCGACTTCCGGCGCGCCCACCTGGCCGGCAGCGTCGTGCCGCTGGGTACCTACCTCGAGGGAACCCACCCCACCGAGGTGTTGCTGGCCGCCTGCTGGCTCGCCAACTGCCACTTCCGCACCGCCGCGCCGGATGCACCCGCCGCCGGCCCGGACCGGCAGCCAGCGCCGTCCGCAGGCCTCATCCGCGACGTCGCCTTCGACGCGATCGTCAGCAAGCCGCTGCCCGACGCCGTCGACGAACTCATCTACCGCGGCATGACCAACGCGCAGGACGCCACGCCCTTCGAACGCTACGCCGCCCGCCAGCTCGTCGAGGCCGGCGCCGCCGGGTTGCGGCCCATCGCGGCGCAGCACCAGCTGGGCGCCATCCGTCTCGACAGCACCCACCTGTTCTGGCTGAGCATCCAGGACGAACTCGACGATGGGGAGCGCACCACGGCGCTCGCCGTGGAGTCCGCGCTCAACCGCCTGGTGGCCACCGAACGCGAGGCCTGCAGCCAGGACGGCGGCCTGGGCATGATGGCCACGCTGTCGGAAGGCCAGCTGGACGCCGCCGGCAGCGCCACCCTCCACCAGTGGGCGGCGCACGCCAGGTTCGTCGCCGAGCAGGCCGGCCGGGACAACCCGTGGGCTACCATGCGCGGCACCACGGCGGCCCGCGGCGGCATCTGGGACGTCACCACCGCCTTCGTCGCCATCTGCGAGCGCCTCGTGCTGCCGCACCGTCTCGAGTACCGCTGCCAGGTCGACCCGGCCAGCGGCCAGATGGCGATCCGCTTCGCCGCGCCGCGCGTCGCCATGTTCCCCTCCTCCACGTACACGGCGGACGGCTGGCGGGAACTGCGCGACCGACGCGGCGCCTTGGTCGCCTCCTACACGCTGCGGCTGGCGGCGCTGTTGGCACACGCCGCTTTCGTGGCGGGCGTGGCCGTCACCAATGTCGACGTCACCGCTTGCGACGGCTCCCTGGAGGGTACGCCGGTGCTCTCCCTCGGCTTCGACCGCATGCCCTTCACCATGGATACGCTGCGCGCCATGACGTCGGGGCGCCTCGACCAGCCGACCGACGACACCGACCCGGCCGCCGTGCTGGGCGTGCTGCAGCCGGCGCGCCAACGCGTGCAGTTCGCGCCCGACGGCAGCCTGGCGCCCGTTGAGCCGCTGCCGATTGCGGACGCGCTGCAGGCGCAGCGCGTGCCGCTGTGGAGCGACACGCGGCCGCTGCCCGACGACCTCAGGTCGCTGCTGCGCGCCGAGACGGCCGGCGAACTCGACATCATGCACGACACGGCGTCCATCAGCGGCTCCGAGGTGTTCGACATCTACCGCGACCAGGAGCAGGCGGCCAGCGGTGTGGGAGGCGAGTTCGAGCTCGAGTCCGCGCTCATGCAACTGGAGAACGAACTGCCGCCCCGTGACCCCGCGCTCAAGCCGCTGTACTGCGAGTACCCGGTGATGCGCATGATGGTGTCCCTGACGGAAGGCGACGAAGGCACCCGGTACTGGAAGGTGCCCGACGGCATCTACAACGCGCATATGGGCCTGGAGCGGATGCGCCGCGCCAACGGCGACCTCGGGGGTGCCCTCGCGCAGGGCCGCGCCTGCGAGGACATCGCACCCACCACGGTGCAGCCCTTCGTGGAGCAGTCGATGGACGCGGTGGAAGTGGGCGACGACTACGCCAAGTCCGTGGACGTGCTCATGCGCGCCCTGGAACTGGCCGTCATGCCGATGGACGTGAACTTCGCTTACTACCGTCTGGCGTATGCGCTGTGGCAGATGAAGAGCCACGAGGCGGCGCTGGCCTGCTATGCGATGACCCTGTCGATGCCGGAGACGAGCTTCACCCCGAGCGCGCGCCACGAGGTGGAGGAGCTGCTCGGGCAGATGGATGCCAAGGAGGTGCCCGACCGCGAGCGCGCCGAGCAGATGCTGCGCGCCGCCGGCATCCCCGTGGCGCCCAGCCGTGCGGTGCTGGACACGGTGGCGAAGGCCACGATCCGCCTGGTCGACGCCGGCTTCCCCTTGGCCGCCGAGCATGGCGTGTGGACGCTGTGGGCGTACCGCCGCGAGGACGTGATCCAGGCCCTGCGCCGGTGCATGCTGTTCGGCGCGGGCGAGGGCCAGCTACCGCAGTAGGGCGGGTCCATATGGGGCCAAGGCGCCCTTTGTGATAGGTCTCCTACCGGAAATCTCTCACGGGGTACGGGTGGGCCCTACTGGACCTTGAGCGTCTCCTCCACCAGGGTATAGGCCTCGTCGTAGGTGGGGCAGAAGGGGACGCCGTGGCGGTTGTGGGTGATGGCCAGGCTGGCGGCCGCGTTCGCGATCTGCACGGCACAGTCCAGGCTCCAGCCTTCGGCAACCAGTGCGCACAGCGCGCCGGTATGGGCCAGTCCGGCGGAACGCTGGTGCGTGGCCTTGGCGGGGAAGCCCTCGATGTGCTGCACGGCGGAACCGCGGTACTTGACCCAGGCGCCACGCGAGCCGGCGCGCAGCACGATGGGGGAGCGCAGGGCGTCACTCAACGCCTCGCACAGCGCGAACATCGACTCATCGAAGCCACCGTCCATCCGCTGCTCATGGGAGGAGTCCACTTCCACTCCCAGACGGTCCGCCAGGGTGCGGGCCTCCTGACGGTTCATCGACCACAGGGGACGAGCGACCACGAGCGTCTCGAGCAGGCGGTCGTTGACCAGCCGCAGGGTGCTCGTGGGGTTGATCACGATGCGGAAGCCGCGTACGTCCGCCTGGCATTCGGGGCGTTCCAGGAAGGCCGCCACCGCCATGGAGGACTCGTTCATGAGCGCGTTGCTGCCGATGTGCACCACGTCGTCGGCCTGGGGACGGATCTCGTCAAAGGCGTCCGGACCGGCAGCGGCCTCCGCGCCATGCCATGCCGTGAAGGCCTTGCGCTCGCCGTCGCCTTGGATCACGCGGAAGCCATTGTCACCGGCCTGCATGGTGAGGCCGATGTGCGCGATGCGGTTTGCGCGCAGTTCCTTGCGGATATAGTCGGCCCACGGACCGCGGCCCAGGACGCTGCCCAGCTGCGTGCGCGCACCCATGCGGCCGGCTGCCTGCAGCACCTGGAAGGCGCCGCCCACGGTGCCGCTGACCGCGGTGGCGTTCACGAACTCGCCGGCTGCGGGGACGGCGGGGACCGTCATCATGAGGTCGACCCATGTCTGCCCCAGGGAAATCACCGTCGGTTCATGGTCGCGCGGCGCGCGGATCTTCTGGAGGATGTCGCTGAGCATTCAATGCCCCCTTCGTCTGGCCCGGCTGGTCGATGCCGGGAATGGTAAAGACAGAACCACTGTTGTCAAATTGTAGAGGAAAACCGCCTGGAAGGGCCAATCATGCCCGCGAAAATGGGCAGCTTTCGTCTTGTCCGTGAGGTGGTTGTATCATTGGGAAGTTGTGTGTACGGCCATCAGTGTCCCCGGAGGGCGCCGAGAGTGCCGAATGCGCAGACTTGCAAGTCAATAAAAGTATTATAGGGAGTCCAATCATGGCAGCTCGTTGTGCAGTGTGCGGCAAGGGACCGCAGACCGGTTACACCGTTTCGCACTCGCATATCCGTAACAAGCGCCGCTTCCTGCCCAACCTGCAGCCGGTGCGCACCACCGTGGACGGCCAGAACGTCCGCATCCGCGTGTGCGCCAAGTGCCTGAAGGCCGGCAAGGTCCAGCGTGTGCGCGTTGCCTGATATGCAACAGACAGACATGGAGGACCCCGGGAGCCGTGGCTCCCGGGGTCCTTTGCGTTGGGGCCGCCCCGGCCCAACCCCCACCCCACATCCAACCACCCGTGGCACAATGGGACGCATGACTGAACTCACCGTGGACACGCCCCTGGCGGCGGTCCTGACGAACAAGCGCCGGCTGGGTGCGCTCAAGGCGTTGGGCGTGCTCACGGTCATGGACGCCCTGACCTACTATCCCTTCCGCGTCACCGACCCCGTCCCCGTACGCCCCTTGGGCAACGTCGTCTTCGGCCGGAAGATGGCATGCCCCGTCACCGTGCGCAACGTGCGCGTCTCGCCCATGAACGCCCGTGGCGGCTACCGGCTCGAAGTGCTCGTCGCCGACGCCCACCGCTCCCTGGCCTCCCTCGTCTTCTTCTCCCACCGCAAGTCCTACGTCGACTGGATGGCCGGCCGCCTCCAGCCGGGCCTCACCCTCGTCATCGCCGGCGAACCCAGCGTCTTCAACGACCGCCTGCAGTTCACCCACCCCGAACTGCTCACCGTCGCCCCGCCGCAGCCCGCCGGCCCCGCACCGCAGCTCGCCTTCGACGACCGCTCCGCGCCGCCGCGCGACCCCGGCCCGCAGCTCAAATACGACGTCGACACCGTCGAACAGGGCCTCGCCCGCGTCACCCGACCGCGGCCCGTCTACCATGCCAACTCGCGCATCTCCAGCGAGCACATCCACGAGACCATCCTCCAGCTCGTCACCATGCTCGCCGGCCGCGACCCCGCCGCCCCCACGGACGCGCCCCAGCCGGCCCAGCGCGGCTCCCTCTACGCCACCGACCCCGACGCGCGCAGCCAGCTCGACGCGCACATCCCCGACGTGCTGCCCGGCGCCGTGCTCGCCGCCAACCGGCTCATGCACCGCGCGCAGGCCCTGTGCGCCATCCACGACCCCGACAGCGTCGACGACTTCCACGCCGCCATCGCCACCATGCGCTTCGAGGAGGCCTTCGTCTGCCAGTGCGCACTGCTCATGGCACGCGCCAGCGCCACCGCCGGCCGCGCCTTCGCCTGCGATGACACCGCCGCCCGCGACCGCTACATCGCCGACCTGCCCTTCACGCTCACCGCAGGCCAGCGGGACGTCATCGACACCATCGGCCATGACATGGCCGGCGACCACCCCATGCAGCGCCTCCTGCAAGGCGAGGTCGGCTCCGGCAAGACCGTCGTCGCCGTGTCCGCCATGCTGCAGGCGGTCGGCTCCGGCTACCAGGCCGTGCTCGTCGCCCCCACCCAGGTGCTCGCCGAACAGCACTACCGCTCCATCAGCAAAGCCGTCGGCGACGACGTGCCCGTCATCCTCCTGACCGGCGGCATGCGGCTCGCGGCGCGGCGCAAGGCTCTCGCGACCGCCGCCAGCGGCGAGCCGTGCATCGTCGTCGCCACGCACGCCGCGTTCTCCAAGAGCTTTCAGACGCCGCGGCTTGCGCTCGCCGTCATCGACGAGCAGCACCGCTTCGGCGTCGAACAGCGCGACATGCTGCGCGCGAAATCCGAGTGCGACCCGCACCTGCTGGTGATGACGGCGACGCCGATCCCGCGCACCGCCGCCATGACCTGGTTCGGCGACCTCGACATCTCCTGGCTGACCGAACTGCCCGGCGGCCGCAAGCCGATCCGCACCTTCGTGATCGACGAGGCGAACGGTGCGCTTGTGGCGGACATGTTCTGGCATGTGCGCAGGCGCATCGACGCGGGGGAGCGCGCCTACGTGGTGTGTGCGCGCATCGACCAGGACGAGGAGGAGGACGCCGGTGACGTCGAGGATGCCATGGTCGACGTGCTGCTCGACGAGGAGGACGGCGAACCGCGGCCGCCGCTGCACTCCGTGGAGGAGATCGCGGAACGGCTGGGTGCCCTGCCACAGTTCGACGGCATCGAGCTGTGCACGCTGACCGGCCGCGACGACGACGCCACGAAACAGTCGGTGATGGCGGACTTCGCGTCCGGCAAGACGCCGCTCATGGTGGCGACGACCGTCATCGAGGTGGGCGTGGACGTGCCGCAGGCCAGCTGCATCGTGATCTTCGACGCCGACCGCTACGGCCTGAGCCAGCTGCACCAGCTGCGCGGACGCGTGGGCCGCGGCGGCACCGACAGCTGGGCCTTCCTCGTCTCCCGGGCCGAGGGGGAGAGCATCGCCGCTGAACGCCTCGGGGTGATCTCGAGCTCGCTGGACGGCGCGTTCATCGCCCAGAAGGACCTCGAACTGCGCGGCGCCGGCGACGTGCTCGGCGACGCCCAGTCCGGCGGCAAGTCCAGCCTCAAGCTGCTGCGCGTGGTCAAGGACGCCAAGCTGATCGAACGTGCCCGGGGGCAAGCCGAGGAGCTGCTGGCCGCCAACCCCGAGCTGGACGGCGAGGTGCAGCTGGCCGGCGCCGTGCTGGACTTCACCCGGGGCAACGAGAAGTTCCTGACGAGCAACTGAGCACGACACCCGTGCACCGTGTGCGGCGCCTGAGCCGAACGGCGTGGCCTTGCATGCGATGGCGCGTGCCGTGGCATATGGCGTATCCAAGGCACTGTGCAATATGCGCCTAATGTCGTAAGCGTAGCGCTGTGTCAAACAAAGTTAGTGAATCTGTCTATATATTATTTCGCTAAGGGCATGTATACTGGGCTGACATAATCTTCAAATCCTCGGTAGCACCGTGCATGGATTCGCATGGGACCGCAGGCTTTGCCAATTCCTGCAGTGTTTTTGCTTCAATCTGCGGGGCTTGCGAAAGATGAAGGTATGGTAATGAGCAGACAGCAGCTGCTTGAGTGGGGAACACGGCTTCTCTACTCGATGGAGGGATTGACGAAACGGGCAATCTGCACGTTGCTCGGCGTGGCGATGGTCGTGGCGATGGCCGTGGTGCCGACGCACGCGGCCGAACCGGAAGGGAACCGGGTGGCCGACCCAACGACCTTCACGCAATGGGAACAGGGCATCGGCGACCCGACCGACCAGCGTTCCACCGGACGCGTGTGGACCGATAAGTCGGTGTCGACCGGTCCGGTGACGCTGAGCACCTATGACGGCAACGAAGTGACGGTGAGCCCCCAGGACGGCTCGTTCCTCGTCGGCCTGTCCGCGATGTCGAGCGCCCAGCGGCTCATCGGCGTAGCGAACAATACGAAACCTTTGGACGTCGTGCTCGTCCTCGACACCTCAGGTTCAATGGACTATGGCATGGATGGGCAGAAGCTCGCATCATGGGCCTACGAGTACGAGCCGGTGTATGAGCAAGCGCTTGATACCACGAAGAGCTACTATATCCCGAACGGGTTGGTCTACCGCGAAGTGACCTGGAACGACGACAGGAACACGTGGGGATACACCCAACGACGACAGTGGGTGTCCGTCACGCCCAGGACGAATGCGTCCGATGACGACCCCGCACATACCCAGTTCTATGTCCGCTATAAGGACAGCCGCATGCACGCGCTGAAGCAGGCGGTGAACGGCTTCATCGACCAGACGATCGCGGCAAACGGCCAGGTGTCCGACCCGAACAGGAAGAACCGCATCGGTCTGGTCACCTATGCCTCCGATGCTCGCCGGCGCAGCGACCTCACCGATTCGCTCGATGGCCTGAAGACCATCGTGGACGGCTTGACGGCAGACGGTGGCACCCAGGCCGGCAAGGGAATGGCCGAAGCCATGCAGGTGCTTGGGCAAGCCCGTACCGATGCGTCGAAGGTCGTCATCTTCTTCACGGACGGAGAGCCCGGCAATACGGGCTTTGACAAGAGTGTGGCAAACGACGCCATTTTGCAGGCGAAGGAGATGAAGTTCGAGGGCGCCCAGGTGTATTCGGTCGGCATATTCGACGGTGCCGATCCGTCCGCCGACGTCTCGCACGTGACGGACTCCAGCAACGGCACACTCAAGTCGAACGCGTTCATGCAAGGCGTTTCGAGCAACTATCCGGATGCCACTGCATACACGAGCCTTGGCGCTCGCGCCGCGAATGCGGAATACTACCTGGCGGCCTCGGACGCCGATGTGCTCAATGCCGTGTTCGAGACGATCTGGGATGAGGTGGCGAGCAACCCGACCCCGCCAATCCAATCGGAATCGACAAGCGGCACGACGGAAGGCAAAGGCGTCGTGACCTTCACCGACCGGCTCGGCGACTACATGCACGTCACACGCATGAACAGCATCGTGCTCGCAGGCAAGCAGTTTACGCAGTCGTCGGCGCAGGTCTCCGCGGACGGTTCGCAGACCGTCTACACCTTCGAAGGCTCCGTCGAGGCAAACGAGATCTACAGGGACGCCGACCTGAGCACGATGCGCATCGTCGTTACGCACGGCGAAGAGTCCGCCGGCGACACCATCACCGTCAATGTGCCTGCCGATCTGCTGCCGCTGCGCCTGTACACGGCGAAGGTGGACAAGGACGGCAACGTGGAGACGAGCATCAACCATACGAACCCGATACGCCTGTTCTACGAGGTCGGGCTCAAGGACGGCACGGTGGACAAGGTGGCGAATCCGGATGAGGCGATGCGCGCCTATCTTGCCAACCCGGACAACATCGACGACGACGGCAACGTGCGCTTCCTGACGAACGCATACAGCAGGACGGCCAATGGTGACTACGGCAGCACGACCGCCGTGTTCACGCCGGCGCAGACCAACGACTTCTACTACTTCACGCAGGACACGCCGCTGTACAACTCCACGAGTCTGGACGACCCGGCCACCGAAGTCAACGAGGCCGGCACCTACTACTATCCGCGCATCTACTATGCGGACAACGCGAGGCACGAGCAGTGGATCACGATGCCCGGCACATCCGCCGTGCGCGTCGCTGCGAGGAATCCGGCAACCGGCCAGTACTATGCGCCCGCCGGTACGCCACGCACCGTGCTCGCGAACCAGTACACGAGAGACAAGGCCGAGAATCCGACCGATACCGCGAAGTACTCCTCCTCACCACAATGGCGCGACACGAACGTCAACGTGCGTCTGGGCAACAACGGCGTGCAGCTGATGGCCATTCCCGGTTCGCTGCGCATAACCGAACAGGTCGTGCAGCCGCAGGGTTCATCCGTCGATCCCGACAAGACCTTCCCCTTCACCCTGACATTGACGAATGCGGACGGCACGCCGTTCACCGGGACCGTACATGCAGAGTACGGCGGTGAGACGAGCGAGATGAGGAACGGATCGACGTTCACGCTCAGGGACAACGAAGCGATGGACATCCTCAACATTCCCCAGGCATCAAGGTCGTCTGCGTGCAGACCGATGCGGGTGGTCCGGGCTGGAGCGTGGACGATGGGCCGACACGGTCGGTGACCGTGGAATCCGGCAGCAAGGCGACGCTCGAATACGTGAACCGGTACACCTACGCTCCGGTCACGCTCGGCGATCCCTCGGTCAGCGGCACGAAGACGCTCGAGGGCCGTGATTGGCTCGACGACGACGAATTCACCTTCACCATCAGCGCGGGTGTCGCCAACCCTGCCCCGGCGCTGCCTGCACAGACGGCAGTCACCCTGCGGGGGCAGTATGACGAGGACAAAGCAGTACCGTTCTCCTTCGGCGACATCACCTTCACGGTGCCGGGCACCTATCGGTATGTCATCGAGGAATCCGCAGGCGCGGTACGGCCAGGCATCCGCTATTCCGGTGCCCGGTATGTCCTGACGGTCGTCGTCGAGGACGACGGCCAGGGTGCGCTGAGGATTGCCGACACCGTCCTGACGAACACCTTCGACCACAATGGCGACCATATCGAAGGGGAGCCATCGGTGGACGGAGGCGCAGTATTCGTCAACAGCTTCATCGGCAAGAACGAGGCGTTCGCCGACATCACCGGAACCAAGCGGTATGTGGACGTCACCGGCACGAATCCAATCGACCGGGTCGGCAAGTTCCAGGTGCGTGTGAGTGCCGACAAGGACAATCCGGTGCCGGGTCCGGCACTGGGTGCCGACGGCGAGGCAATCGTCAACATCGGCCTTGACGGAACATGGAACAGGAACCTCGCATTCGACGACACAATGCTCAACCACCAGAAGGAGCAACGCTTCACGTACCACGTGAGCGAAGTCGTGCCCGACGGCGTCACTGCCGACAACCCGACACTGGACGGCATGACCTATGACCTCACGACGTACACGGTCGTCGTCACGCTCAAGTTGGATGCCGACGGGAACCTCGTCACGACGGTCGAATATCCCGACGGCGGCGACCAGGTGCAGTTTGAGAACCGGTATGAGGCGGCGCCGGCCACGATTGCCCCGCTCAAGGTGACGAAGACGGTTTCCGGCGCCAGTGCGCAAGCCGGGAAGTTCACCTTCGAGGCGACACTCGAAGGCGACGCCGATGCCGTGCACATCGGCGGCACGCCGTGGTCGGATCCGGTGACGGCGGCGACGCCGGCAATCGAACAGGGTGCGGCAGGGCACGTCGACTTCGGGAACGTGACGTTCACCAAGCCGGGTACCTACCGGTTCACGATTGCCGAACGGGTTCCGCAGACCGCGGCAGGCGCGCCCGGGTCGCTGCAACCGACGGTGGAAGGGTGGACCTACGACACCCATCGGCACATCGTGACCGTTGTCGTCGCAGACACTGGCGGCAAGCTCGTGGCCACGGTGACATCAGACGAGGCGACGGCGGCCTTCGAGAACAGCTACGCCGTCACATCGTTGCAGTACGGCGACGTGGGAACCTTGCGCATCAGCAAGACGCTGACAGGCCGTTCCCTGCGTGCCGGTGAATTCGCCTTCGCCATCACGCCGATTGACGACGCGCCATTGCCGGACGGCACGGCGACCACGGAGAACCCATACGCTTCCGCAGACGGCCAGGCGCTGGTCTGGCCGGTCAACGGCACCCTGCTCGCCGACCTGACCTTCACGCAGCAGGATGCGGACAGGACCTACTGCTACCGGATTTCGGAAACCATCCCGAAAGCCGCGACGCCCGGGCCGAACAACACGCTCGTATACGACGGCGTGACCTATGATACGAGCATGCATACGGTATGCCTCGCCGTCAGCGACACCGGCAAGGGTACACTCGCAGTGCGCACCACCGTCGATGGCGCAGACGCGACGGTTGCAGCGTTCACGAACCGCTACGAGATCGAGCCGACGCCGCAATCCGTCACCTTCACCAAGACATTGACGGGACGCGACTGGAAGGAAGACGAGACCTTCACCTTCACGCTCGCAGCCGAGGAGGCGGCCTCGTCGGTGAGCGCCGAGACACTTGAAGCGGCGATGCCGCAGACGCGTGAGGTGGCCGTGGGCAAGGGCAACGCGGTCGATTTCGGGTTCGGCGACTTCGTCTTCAGCCAAGCGGGCGTCTACGTGTATACGGTCACGGAGCATAACGCCGGCAAGACCGTGGACGGCCTCAGCCATGCCAAGCCGGCACGCCTTACCTTCAGTGTCGTCGACAACGGCCGTGGTCAGTACAGCGTTGGGCAAACCATCAGCGGCATCGAGGGGAGCACCTTCGTCAACAGGTACACGCCGGCACCGGTCCAGGTGGACACGCCAGGGCAGCTGCACAAGGAGCTGCGTGCGGACGCATGGGACGACGGACTCGACTTCGGCTTCAAGCTCACGGACATCTCGACGAATGAGAACGGCGAGACGATCCCGGCGCCGCTGCCGCTCAGGGACCCCGACGATTCCGCATGCGACACCGAAGCGCGCACATGTACGGTGCGCGTCGGCAAACCGCAGGACGGCATGATTGCGCCGATTGATTTCGGCACCTTCACCTTCGACCATGCCGGCACCTACACCTACGAAATCACCGAAATCGACGAATCATCGTCCCATGGTGGCATCTACTACGACACGCATGCGGCGACGCTCGTCATCACGGTGAGCGACGACGGCGAGGGCAGGCTTGCCGCCGACGTACAGGTGACGGACGGCGCCTTCGTCAACACCGTGGGCGTCGAACTGCCCTCGACCGGCGGCAGGCTCGAACAAGGCATGATCATGTTCGCGCTCGCCATGGTGTGTCTCGTCGGTGCAGCCCTGTGCGCCGCGGGCATGAACCGGTTGCCTTCGGGGCCGGGGCGGACACGATTGGGCTGACGGCGCGGTAGGCTCGCAGGCATGCATGTCATTACCGGCAGATTCAAGGGCGTGCCGCTCACGACGCCGCTTTCCGTGACCCGTCCCACGACTGACCGTACGAAGGAGGCGCTGTTCTCCAGACTCGAGGCGCGAGGCCGTCTGGAGAACGCGCGGGTGCTCGACCTGTTCGGGGGTACCGGGGCTCTCGGTATCGAAGCGTTGAGCCGCGGCGCGCGCGAACTCGTCGTCGTCGAGGCGAGTGCGCCGGCCGCGGGCCTCATCGCGCATACGCTTACGTCGCTCCAACGGCATGCGAACTGGCACAAGGACATGCGCGCGCATGTCGTGCGTGCGAAGGCGGAACGCTATGCCGCAAAGGCGAAGGTGGAGCACCCCTTTGACCTGGTGCTCATCGACCCGCCGTATTCGTTCCCGACCGCCGATTGCGAGGCCTTGATGACCGACATGACCTCCCGCGGATTGGTAGGGGAGGGTGGCGCGATCGTCCTCGAACGCTCGAAACGGTCGAAGGCGCCCGCCGCACCGGCCGGATGGGTCGAGGCCGACCGTCGCGACTACGGGGAGACGACCGTGTACACCTTCTACAGGCAGGAAAGCGCCGACTGACGCGGCCCGTACCCGGCTCAGCCGCGCCGCGGATGCGCGCCGGACACCTCCCAGCCCAGTGCCATGAGGGTCTTGCGGTCCTGCTTATCCAGGAGCGTGCAGTCGAGCCGTTCGATCATGTCAGGGCGCAGTTCGCTGGTTTTCGCCAGCGCCTCGTCGCGGCGGAAACGGTCGACCTTGCCGTGGTCGCCGCTGGTCAGCACTTCGGGTACGTCCAGGCCGCGCCAGTGTGCGGGCTTGGTGTACTGGCGGTGTTCGAGCAGCGCATTGGTGCCGGTGTACGACTCCTCCACGATCGAGTCGGCATTGCCCATGAAGCCGGGAATCAGCCGCGTAATCGCCTCGAGCATCACGGAGACGGCCACTTCGCCGCCATTGAGCACGTAGTCGCCGATCGAGTATTCGCGCACGTCGATGCCCTGCGCGCGGTAGTAGACGGGGATGCGCGCGTCGTAGCCCTCGTACCGGCCGCAGCCGAATGCCAGATGCTCGGCATGCGCGAGCTCGGTCGCATCCTGCTGCGTGAAGGTGGGTGCGCTGGGGTTGGGGAAGATGAGGACGGGCGCGCCATCGGTGTCCAGGATCTCGTCGAGGCACTCCGCCCACACCTCGGGCTTCATCACCATGCCGGCGCCGCCGCCCACGGGGGTGTCATCGACCGACTGGTGCACGTCATGCGTCCAGTCGCGCAGGTTGTGCGCGCGCACCTGCACGAGGCCGCGTTCCTGCGCCTTGCCGAGCAGGCTCAGGTTGAGCACGTCGAAGTATTCGGGGAAGACGGAGATGATATCGATATTCATGGGAATCCTTGGGGAAGGGAGCGCGCACCTGGGGATGCCGACGACGGAATGTGAGACGGCGGGACGTGCACGCCGGAGGGGACCACCTTGCGCCGGCGGTGCCCTCCGGCGTGGAGTGTCCTAGAGCGTGCGGTCCACGCCGGGAATGAGGCCGCCGGGCGGGTCGATGACCAGGACACCCCCGTCCAGGTCCACTTGCGGCACCAGCGCCTCCACGAAGGGCACGAGTGCGGTGCGCTCGTCGCCCACGGGATGGGCCAGGCGAATCTTGAGCAGCCACTGGGCGTTGTCGGTCATGTCCACGACCGTGCCGATCACGGGGCCGTCGGCGGTGCGCAGGCGCGCCTCGAGGCCGACGATGTCCTTCGGGTAGAACTCGTCGTCGTCGAGTTCCCAGGCCTCGCCGTACAGCTCGGTCCCGTTGAGCGCCTCGGCGGCGGTACGGTCGTCCACGCCCTCGAGTTTGAGGTACCAGCGGTCCTTGAAGGCGCGCGCACGCTGTACCACGTACTCGGTCGAGCCGTCGCGCGAGAACAGGACGGCACCGGGCTCGAAACGCTCCTCGGGCTCGTCCGTGAAGAGGCGCACGGAGACTTCGCCTTTCAGTCCCTGTGCGCGGCCGATACGACAGACCCTCAGCAGCTCGGCCTCGTCGACCGGGAGCTCCTGAGGGTCCGTGTTGGAAGATCCACCGCTCACTTGCGCACGTCCATGATGTCCACGCGGACCTTGTGGTCTGCCATGGCCTGCACCACGGTACGGATCGCGTTGGCGGTACGGCCGTTGCGTCCGATCACGCGGCCGATGTCCTCCGGGTTCACGCGCACGCGAATGAGTTCGCCGCGCGCGTTCTCGTGGGACTTGACGGAAACGTCATCGGGGAAATCGACGATGTTCTTGATCAGGTGTTCGACGGCTTGAGCAAGCATGATGCCTCACTCCTTGGTGGATCTTGGGGATCAGACGGATTCCGGGCCGGACTCTTCGGCGTCGGCGAACTCGACCTTCTCGTCGGCCTTCTGCTCGGCAGCGGCGTCGGAGTCGGTGGCGTTCTCGTTGGCCTTGAGCTCGGCTTCGGCCTTGGCGGCCTTCAGCTTCTGGGCCTTGGTGTCGGCTTCCTCGACGAGGGCGGCCGCATCCGGCTTCGCCTCGGCGGTCTTCAGGTGGCCTTCAGCGCCCTTGAGGCCCTTGAACTTCTGCCAGTCGCCGGTGATCTTGAGCAGGTTGAGCACCTGGTCGGTCGGCTGGGCGCCGACGCCGAGCCAGTACTGAGCGCGCTCGGAGTCGATCTCGATGGTCGACGGCTGGGTGTTCGGGTTGTACAGACCGATTTCCTCGATGGCACGGCCATCGCGCTTGGTGCGCGAATCCATGATGACCACGCGGTACACCGCGTAGAACTTCTTGCCCATGCGCTTGAGACGAATCTTGGTTGCCAAAATGGCTCTCCTTGTAACTGTAGGGGTGTGCGCCATGCGTTCCAGTGTGGGGCACAGGACCGCTGGCCCACGTGTTCCTTGGCCATGCGGTAGTAGAGGGCCCCGCATCGTCAAATAACCCCAACAGTATACGGCGCGGTGTGGATAATCTCCCGTACCCCGAGTACCTTGGAACCCGTCCACGCCGTCGTAGACCGTACCCAGGGGGCACACCCATGTTCATCCCGCCATACTTCGAGGATCCCACCACCCTGCACGTCGGGTGTGAACCCGACCGCGCCTACTTCATCCCTGCCTCGCGCCCCATGGACACCACGCTCGAGCGCCGCGAGGGCTCCGACCGCTTCCGACTGCTGAGCGGCGACTGGCAGTTCCGCTACTACCCGTCCATCCATGACCTCGACGCCGAGGTCGCCGCCGCGCAGTCCGTCTTCGAGCCCGCCTTCATGGACGTGGCCTTCAACCCCGACGACGCCTACGCCACCCTGCCGGTGCCCAGCACGTGGCAGATGCACGGCTACGACCACCACCAGTACACGAACATCCGCTACCCCTTCCCCTTCGACCCGCCCTTCGTGCCCCACGACAACCCCTGCGCCGTCTACCGCCGCACCTTCGACTACGAAGCCGACCCGGCCGCCCCGCGCGTCCTGCTCGACTTCGAGGGCGTGGACAGCTGCTTCTACGTGTGGGTCAACGGCGAGCTCGCCGGCTACTCGCAGGTGAGCCACTCGACCAGCGAATTCGACATCACCGACCTGGTGGAGGACGGCGAGAACACGCTCGCCGTGCTCGTGCTCAAATGGTGCGACGGCAGCTACCTGGAGGACCAGGACAAGCTGCGCATGAGCGGCATCTTCCGCGACGTCTACCTGCTCCTGCGCCCCGAGCGCACCTTCCGCGACTACGCCGTACACGACGCCGTCGATTTCACCGACCCGGCCGACCCCGGCGCGCGCATCGACGTCGACTTCGCCGCCGGCGACCATGGACTGCCCGACGCCATCGACGTGACTATCCTCGACGCCGACGGCGAAACGGTCGCCCACACCCGGCTCGACCCCCGCGCCGCTTCCGCCGACGGCGAGTCAGCCGCCGTCAGTGCACACCTGACCATCGACCACGTGCAGCCGTGGAATCCCGAACGCCCGTACTGCTACCGGCTGGTCATCGAAACGCCCGACGAAGCCGTCACCAGCCTGCTCACCGTCAGCGACCTGCGCGTCACCGCACCCGACGGCATCCACCAGGTCATCGAACTCAACCGCCGGCCCATCACCATCCACGGCATGAACCGCCACGACGCCGACCCGCGCACCGGCTACGCCATCGGCGTCGAACAGTTCCGCGAGGACCTGCTGCTCATGAAACAGCACAACGTCAACGGCGTGCGCACCAGCCACTACCCGAACGCCCCGCATCTCTACGACCTGTTCGAACAGCTCGGCTTCCTGGTGATCGACGAGGCGGACATCGAGGCACACGGCGCCTGCGACGTCTACCGTCGCCGCGCCGACGACTGGGAACGCAACCAGGCGCTGTGGAACGAGAAGATCGCCGACAGCGAGATGTTCGCCGACGCCATCCTCGACCGCGTCCGCCGGTGCGTGGAACGCGACAAGAACCACGGCTGCGTGCTCTTCTGGTCCATGGGCAACGAAAGCGCCTACGGCATCGGCTTCGAACGCGCCCTCGACTGGGTCAAGCAAACGGACGGCAAGCGGCTCACCCACTACGAGAGCGCACGCTACGTCGACGCCCACGACCGCCATGACTACGGCAACCTCGACGTGCACTCGCGCATGTACCCGTCGATCAGGGAAATCGACGACTACTTCGCCCACGGCGGCGACATCCCCGCCGCCGACGGCGCCGCCGGCGAAAACGGGCGGCGTGACGACGGGCAGGTCAAGCCGTACGTCATGTGCGAGTTCTGCCACGCCATGGGCAACGGCCCCGGCGACCTCGAGGACTACTTCCAGGCCATCGAACGCCACCCCGGGCTCGTCGGCGGCTACGTGTGGGAGTGGGCCGACCACGCCGTCGACGCCGGCCGCACCGCCCATGGCGGCCGGCGCAAGTACCTGTACGGCGGCGACTTCGGCGACTGGCTCAACGACGGCAACTTCTGCGTCGACGGCATGGTCAGCCCGGGACGTACTCCGCACTCCGGCCTCGACGAGTTCAAGAACGTCTTCCGCCCCGCGCGCGTCACCGGCTACGCCGACGGCCGGGTGACACTGCGCAACCACTGCGACTTCCTCACCCTGGACGAGCTCGCGGTGCCCATGTGGGAACTCTACGAGGACGGCCGGCTCCTGGCGTACCGGCTGTGCGACGACGGGGAGACGATGCGGGCGCTCACCATCGAGCCGCACGGGGAGGGCGAGGTGCCGCTGTCTGGCCTGTCCGAGGCGCTGGCGACGGCGGGCGAGGGCCGCGTGAATGTGGTCCTGCGCATGCTCACGCGCGAGGCGATGTGGGGCATGGACCCGCTGTTCGAACTGGGCTTCGACGAGGTCGTCGTGCGCGAAGGCGCCAACCAGTGGGTGGCGCAGCAGCACGAGGAGATGGTCGCCGGCGACGAACGCGGCGCCAGCGTGCAGGTGTCCGAGACCAGCGACGCCATCGTGGTGGAAGGCACAGACTGGCGTTACGTGCTCGACAGGCGCACCGGCCTGTTCCGTGAGCTCAACTACCGCAACCATGCGCTGCTGCGCGAACCGATGACCATCGACATCTGGCGCGCGCCCACGGACAACGACCGCAACATCCGCGTCGAATGGCAACGCGCGCAGTACGACCATGCGACGGCCAGCGCACGCGACCTGGACGTGCGCGCCGTGGCGTCGAGCACTGTTTCGCGTACCGGCGCCGACGCCAGTGCGGAGCCGTCGGTCACCGCGGTGCGCATCCGATGCCTGCTGTCGGTGGTCGCCCCGTCCGTGCAGCCGATCGCCCGCGCCGACACCACGTGGACCGTCCACGCCGACGGCTCGCTCGAACTGGCCATGGACGTGGAACGCGACACGGAATTCCCCTTCCTGCCGCGCTTCGGCATCCGCATGGTGTGCCCGGATCGGATGCGCAACGTGGTGTATTGCGGCTACGGGCCGAACGAAAGCTACGTCGACAAGCACCGCTCCTGCTGGCACGGCATCTTCGAAGGCACGCCGGCCACGTTCTTCGAGGACGAGATCCGCCCCCAGGAGAACGGCAACCACCACGATTGCGACTGGGCGAGCGTCGCCGGCGACGGCGTGATGCTGCAGGTCCTGCGCGGCGACGGGGATGCCTTCGACTTCCAGGCCCTCGACGTGACCGCCGAGGCGATGACCGCTGCCGCCCACGACTGGCAGCTGGAGCGCGGCGGCGCCACCGTGGTGTGCGTCGACTGGCGGCAAAGCGGCATCGGTTCCAACAGCTGCGGTCCGGAGCTCCTGCCCCAGTACCGCCTGGACCAGCCCGCCTTCCGTTTCGCCGTCACCCTGCGCCCGCAGTAGTCGTGAGGTTCTGTGAGTTTGCGGTCCTCCGACCCGAGTATTTACTGCATTAAAGCGGGCACCCGATTGAGTGCCCCATCTCACTTAAAGCGGGCAGTGGGACGAGGGTGTTTCCTCACTTAAGGCGGGCACCCGATTGCGGGCCTTTCCCGAACAACGGATACCCGACTCGGATGGTTCCTGAATCAGGGCGGCCGCCGGCCGGTGATGGTGAGTTTGGCTTCGGATCACGGCCATCGGTCGAACCACCCGAAACGACTCTCTGAAACCAATTGCACTGTCATATCCCACTGCCCGCTTTAAGTGAGATGGGGC
The DNA here is from genome assembly GCF_000741575.1 of Bifidobacterium cuniculi. GTDB lineage: Bacteria > Actinomycetota > Actinomycetes > Actinomycetales > Bifidobacteriaceae > Bifidobacterium > Bifidobacterium cuniculi. The sequence continues at coordinate 4,633 of NZ_JGYV01000028.1, read as the reverse complement.
ATCCGAGTGTCCGCCCCAACGTGGCACACACGTTCCACGGTCACGGCCGCACGAATACCTGCACGCCCTATGCCCGTTCCTTGCGCCGGATCGGCGGCAGGGATTCCGGCCACGATTCGCGGGCGGCCGGGTTGGCGGGCTCGCTGCGCCGCTCGATCGTCAGCGTGGCCAGCAGGGCCAGGTGGTCGCTGCCGGTCACCTTCACGGACCGCACCTGCGAGGCGCGCAGGTGGTCGGTGAACAGCACGTGGTCGAGCACGATGCGCGGCCACGGCAGCCATGACGGGAAGGTCGTGTGCTGCCCGGCGGCCTCGTCGAGCGCGGCATCGTGGAAGCCGCCGGCGAGCAGCTTGCGGAAGCTCGGGTGGGGGATGCTCGAGTTGAGGTCTCCCATGACCACGGCGATGCGCTCATGCTCGTCGTCGGCGTCCGCCGTAGCCAGCGCGCGCAGCCCGATGATGCCCCGTGACCATTCGCGGCAACTGCGCTGCGGCGACTTCGGGTGCGCGGAGGCGAAGACGATGTCGCGCGTCGAACTCAGCGGCAGCGTCACCGTCGGCACATCGGCCGCGGGGATCGGACAGCCCGTCGGCGTGCTCTGATTCGGCTCCACGCGCAGCCATACACCGTTGAAGCCGCCGTTGTCGTTCGGTTGCGGGTCGCCTAGCTGCCGGTAGGGCAGCAGTTCCTTGAGGCCATTTGCGTCGAGCCGCTCGATGAGCTCGGGAGAGCACTCCTGCAGGGCGAGCACGGCGATGTCCTGCTCGCGCACCATCGTGACGATCTCGGCGGCGTCGGCGTTGCCGAAGCGACAGTTGAGCGTCATCACGCGGAAGCGGCCGTCGTGGGCGTCGTCGAGGCGCGACAGGTCACGTGCGGGAGGCTGTGCGGCGTCCTGTTTGCGCTCCTGCAGGTGCCTGGCCAGTGCCGCCGCCGTGTTCGGCGCCTTGAGGTCGGTGAGGTAATACGACGTCTTGCGCAGCAGCGACGCGACCAACGCCACCGCCGCGCAGCCCGCGAAGGCCCACTCGTGCACGCACAGCCCGACGACGCCGACCACGGCGAAGCCGATCCACAGGAACGGCGTGAGCGCGATGAGGAACGGCCAGGGATAGTGGCCGTCCCAGCCGGCCGGCAGCTCGGTGAGCGCCAGCCACGCCATGAGGACGATGAGGATGCCCCAAAGTGCAATGAGCAATGTGGTCCTTTCGGCAAGTGGACGGTGAAGTACTGTTGCGAATGTACCACCGGCACGGCATTGTGGTGACTGCTGCGGCAAGATGAGGAGGCTGCTGATGATTGCTTGGCTGGGAGTCGTGTTCCTCGATGGATGGTTGAACGCCATTTGACTGCCATGCCGGTGCTGTGTTGCGTGATGGTTGCGCCGGCGTGGCTGATACTGCGTTCGATGCCAGGCGCGTCTGCATGGACGTTGCTTGGCGCTTATGTCGTATGGCAGCCGACATCATGCGTGCTCCTATGGGTGGCTTTGCGAAGCATGCAGTTGCGGCAGGATTCGAAGACTGTGCCTATTTGGACATTTTGGGAAGAGCGAGGAAAATTCGCGTTGATTGCGCTGGTAGTGCTATGCACCTAGCGTCAATCGTCGGAATATGTCGTATCTGGGGATGAGCCCGGGGTAGCCCGAAAACCTTAAAGCGGGCACCCGGACGGCGGTGATTTCCCGGTTAAAGCGGGCACCCGCTTTAAGTGCGGAAACGCCCCAAGCGGGTGCCCGCTTTAACCGGGAAATCACCGCCGTCCGGGTGCCCGCTTTAAGTGCACAGGACCACGGGAAACCACAGGGTGGAACGGATCGCCGCGAAAGGTCAGCCCAGCAGGCCGCCGAGGCCCTGGCCGAGGTTCGGGGGGAGCTCCTGGCTGCCGAGCATGTCTTCCAGGCCGGCGGGCAGGGCGGGGTTCTGCGTCTTCTTCGCGAAGGCGGAACCGCTGCCGTTGCCGCCCAGACGCTGGCGCAATGCCTTCTCCTCGGCCTCGCGCTTCATCGGGTTGCCGGACTTCGAACCCTTCTTCTTGCCGCCCTTCTTGCCCTTCTTCTTCGAGCCGCCGGGACCGCCCATCATGCCGCCGATGCCGGCCTTGTTCGTCATGCGCTTCATCATCTTCGCCGCCTGGTCGAAACGCTGCAGCAAACCGTTGACCGCGGACACCGTCACGCCGGCACCATAGGCGATGCGCGCACGGCGCGAACCGTCGATGATCTTCGGGTTGCGCCGCTCCTCCGGCGTCATCGACTGGATGATTGCCTGCGTACGGTCCACCTCGCGCTCGTCGAACTGCTCCAGCGCCTGGCGGTGCTGCGCCATGCCCGGGATCATGCCCAGCAGCGACTTCATCGACCCCAGCTTGCGCACCTGCTGCAGCTGCTCGAGGAAGTCGTCCAGGCCGAAACTGCCCTCCGCCATGCGCTCGGCGGCCTTGCGGGTCTGCTCCTCGTCGAACTCGCGCTGCGCCTGCTCGATCAGCGTCAGGATGTCGCCCATGTCCAGGATGCGCGACGCCATGCGGTCCGGGTGGAAGACCTCGAAGTCCTTCAGCCCCTCGCCGTTGGAGGCGAAGAGGATCGGCTTGCCGGTCACGGACGCCACGGACAGCGCCGCACCGCCGCGCGCGTCACCGTCGAGCTTGGAGAGCACCACGCCCGTGAAGTCCACGCCCTCGTCGAAGGCCTGCGCCGTGCGTACCGCATCCTGGCCGATCATCGCGTCGATCACGAAGAGGATCTCGTTGGGCTGCACGGCGTCGCGGATGTCGCGCGCTTGCTTCATGAGCTCCTCGTCGACGCCCAGGCGGCCCGCGGTATCGATGATCACCGTGTCGTAGAGCTTCTGGCGGGCATAGTCGATCGAGTCACGCGCCACCTTCACCGGGTCGCCCACCGACTGGCCCGGGGAGACGACCTCCTGGCCGCCCGCCGACTGCACGCCCTTCTGAGGCGCGTACACCGGTACGCCGGCGCGCTCGCCGACGACCTCGAGCTGCGTGACCGCGTTCGGCCGCTGCAGGTCGGCCGCCACGAGCAGCGGCGTGTGGCCCGCGTCCTTGAGCCAGTAGCCGAGCTTGCCCGCCAGCGTCGTCTTGCCGGCGCCCTGCAGGCCGGCGAGCATGATGATCGTCGGCGGGTTCTTCGCGAAGTTGAGCGGACGGTCGACGCCCTGGCCGAGGATGCCCGTCAACTCGTCGTTGACGATCTTGACGACCTGCTGCGCGGGGTTGAGCGCCTCGGAGACCTCGGCGCCGAGCGCGCGCTCGCGCACGCGCGCGGTGAAGGAACGCACGACCTCGAGCGAGACGTCCGCGTCGAGCAGTGCGCGGCGGATTTCACGGATGGTGCCGTCGATGTCCGCCTCGGAAAGTTTGCCTTTGCTCTTCAGATGCTTGAACGCATTCGAGAGCCTGTCTGTCAAAGAACTGAAAGCTGCCATAATGCGGTCAAGTCTAGTAGGCGAGGGGGAAAACCGGCGCCCCGGCATAGCGTGGACGGGCGGGCGAGAGGTCCGGGATGCGCTCCGGGGGAAATCGGCCCGCACGGCACGCCCCATGCCCCGCTATGGGCTGACAAACGCGGCGCGCCCTGCACGCCACGGCTAAGCTGGAAGCCATGAACCAGAAGAAAATAGAACGACAGGCGCTCGTCGTCGGCATCGTCGTCAACATCATCATGGCCATCGCCGGCTTTGTCGTGTTCTTCGTGACCGGCCTCAAGGCGATGTTCCTCGACGCCGCCTTCACCGTCATCTCCGTGATCTCCGGCGCCGTTGCCGCGTACCTGTCGAAGAAGACCGTCGTCACCTCGGACCGTTACCCCAACGGCATGTTCGCCCTGGAGCCGATCTACGCGATCTGCAAGGCCGTGTTCACCATCGGTCTGCTCCTGTTCTCCTTCCTCGACGTGCTGCAGGTGGCCATCGACTACTTCGTTTTCCACATCGGCGAACCCATGGAGTTCGGGCCCGTGGTCATCTACCAGATCGCCGCGGTGGCGGTGTGCCTGATCCTCGTGGGCTACTACCGCGCGCGCAACAAGGCGATCGGCAACGCGAGCACCATGTTGCGCGCCGAGGCGAACGGCACGTGGATCGATGGCATGATCTCGCTGGGCATCGGCATCGTGGCCGTGCTCCTGTACTTCCTGCCGATGGGCACCTCGCTCGACTTCCTGCACTACACGGGTGACTTCTTCATCACCACGATCATCGTGGCCCTGACGATCAAGGAGCCCTTCGACGTGCTGCGCGACGCCTTCGTGGAGCTCGTGGGCGGCGTGCACGACGACGAGGAGATCGACGCCTTCGTGGAGGGCCACGTGCGCAAGCTGATCCCCTCCAGCGTGGAAGTGCAGCAGATCCACGTCTTCAAGACCGGCATGAACTTCGACGTCGACATCATCGTCAACGGCACCGGCGACAGCGTGAAGGTCGACGACCTGGTCAATGCCAGGAACGCCATCCAGGAGGCGCTGGCCCCCAAGCTGCACATCGTGAACGTGGACTGGGTGTTCGAGTAGTCGTTGGGGTCTTTCCCGAATTAAAGCGGGCACTCGGACGGGGGTGAAACGCGAATTAAAGCGGGCACCGGGTTGAAGAACTCACGGTTCTTCAACCCGGTGCCC
>NZ_JGYV01000027.1 GCF_000741575.1 Bifidobacterium cuniculi | reverse complement strand
TCTCAGGCCGGCTACCCGTCAAAGCCTTGGTAGGCCATCACCCCACCAACAAGCTGATAGGACGCGACCCCATCCCATGCCGCAAAAAGCCTTTCCCACAATCACATGCGATCATGTGGAACATCCGGTATTACCACCCGTTTCCAGGAGCTATCCCGGTGCATGAGGCAGGTTGGTCACGCATTACTCACCCGTTCGCCACTCTCACCAGCCAAGCAAGCTTGGCCGGATCCCGTTCGACTTGCATGTGTTAAGCACGCCGCCAGCGTTCATCCTGAGCCAGAATCGAACCCTCCACAAAAAAACAAATGCGGAAAGCCAACAAAGACTCTCACAAAAACAAAGATTTATTTCACAAAGGAAAATCAACGAGACGCTCCCCCACGAAAAAAGGGGGAAACGCCACACGAAAACCTCCCAACCCCATTCACAGCTCTCACTGACCCACACCACACAGGCACGGGCGGGATTGGACTGGCAATCAAAAAACAAACCCTCCAACAAACGCTGGAGGAAGTAGTACAGTACACGCTCTTGAGTTCTCAAACCACCACCACACACCAGGAAAGCCCGGCACCCGAAGGAACCCGACCGCCCAGCGGCAGCAAGAGAAAAACCTACACCACAACCCCAACCCACGCAACCCACACGGCGTGTCGCCAACAATACCAACACCTCCCACACCCAAACCCACACCGACCCCGACCACACGAACCATGTTTCACGGGAAACACCACAAACACCGGCAACCCAATGCCCGCTTTAAATCGAGAAACACACCCAAGACAGTGCCCGCCTTAACGAAGGGAATACACCCCGAACCGACACCCTGCCTTGACGACAGGCCCCTTCAACCGTCGGGACAGCCCACGGTAGGACGGCCACCTCGCCATGGGGGTCGCATCCGGCCTCCGGGTGCCCTTGCTGCGCTTCGCCGATCTTCGCCACGTCGTCCACGCCGCCGGCGTACCAGACGCCGTACGGCATCGACACCCAGCCGAACGTGGTAAGCCTAGGGTATGGCCAATTCACAGCATAAGAAACAGATCACGGTGTTCACCGGCGCAGGCATCTCCACGTCCGCCGGCATCCCCGACTTCCGCGGGCCCGATGGCGTGTGGACGAAGCATCCCGACCAGATGCAGGTGTACGACCTCGACGCCTTCCTGAGCGACCGGGAGGCCCGCGAGTACTCCTGGCGCTGGCAGAAGGAGTCGCCGGTGTGGAACGCGAAGCCGGGGGCGGCGCACTACGCGCTCGTCGACCTCGAGGAGGCGGGCATGCTCAAGCTGATCGCCACCCAGAACTTCGACGCACTGCACGAGAAGGCGGGCAGCAGCCCGGACAAGGTGGTCAACCTGCACGGCACCATCGGCACCTCGCACTGCATGCGCTGCCACCACGAATACCCCACGGCCGACATCATGGGCCACTTGGACGAGGAGCCCGACCCGCACTGCCACCGCCGGCTGCCCTACAAGGGCGACATGCCCTGCAACGGGCTGATCAAGACGGACGTGGTGTACTTCGGCGAGATGCTGCCCGAAGGCGCCAAGGAACGCTCGATCCGCGCCGCGCAGCAGGCCGACGAACTGTGGGTGATCGGCTCGACGCTGGAGGTCTTCCCGGCGGCGTCGATCGTGCCCGCCGCCGCGCAGGCCGGCGTGCCGATCACGATCATGAACATGGGCCGCACACAGTACGACTCGCTGGCCGACCGGCTGATCCACGAGGACATCGCCGTGGCGCTGCCGCAGTTGGTCGAGGAGACGATCCGCGAGAATGGGTGAGGTCTCCACGCCCGGGTAGGCCCCGGGTAATTCGCAGGTGTGTGTCGTGACCGGGGCATAACCCTGCGGATACCCGCGCAACACGACCTGCCGCAGGCGCCGCCGTCACAGCCGCTTCAGGTAAAGCAACGAATCACGGTCGGGGAAGCCGTAGGCACTCGGCAGCTCCAAGCGGTCGGCGCGCACAAAGCCACGACGTTCGTAGAAGCGATGGGAGTCGACGGCGACTGACGGCGTGTCCAGGATGAGCGTGCTGATGGCGCGCCGCACGCAGTGCGCCATCAGCACGCGGTAGAGCGCGCCGTCGACGCCGTGCGCGCGGCGGTCGGCGCGCACGAAGAACTTCTTGAGGATGCCGCAACTGGCGCCGACATTCATCAGGCCGATGGCGCCGACCAGCGCGCCGTCGTCGTCCACGGCCAGCCAGAAGCCGCCCGGCGCGATGTAGGCGCGCGGGATATCGAGCAGGTCAGGCTGCTCCTCCAGCGGCAGGCCGATGCCGGCCTCGTCGTTCTGGATATGCAGGATGAGCGCGATGACGTCGTCGGGGTAGGTGCCGTCGTAGTCGATGATGCGCATGGGACTGTTCACTGGGCGGCTATCCGATATCGTCGCTGGGGAGAGTGCTTCGATCCAATGCCTTCCACGATGCCCTCGCGCAGCAATGCATTGAGATAATTCCGGACGGTCTTGGTGGACATTCCCGAGGCACGGGCCAGCTCGGCCGTACTTCCACTGGCGTGTTCCGAAAGATAGGCGAGTATTGCCTCTTCCACATTCTGCCTGGAATATCCTGCATCTTCCCGCTCGGTCATCTTCCGGTGCCGGAAAATGATTCTGAATTCGTCGAGCGAACTCATTGCGACGGGGTCCTCCATCAATGCGTCTGCCAAGGCATTGCGCATGATCCCATAGCCGGTTCCACGGTTTTCCACCACGCGACCTTGGCGTCCGTCAATGTCCTCATAGGGTACGTCCTCGAGGATGCGCGAAAGGAATCGGTTACGGGACTGGGTGCTGCCTCTCTCACCGAGTCTCTCCACGGTCAGCGGCCCGAACAGGCCACCGGCATTGATAATTTCCAAACGGTCCGGATAGAGCTCCATCCTCACTGGCGCGCCTTGGGATTCCGGGGAATAATCCCGATGCATCAGCGCATTGGCGACCGCTTCTCGCACCGCATCCAATGGGTAATCCGGCACGTCTTCACGCAAGGCACCCTTAACGACAGCCCCATGCCGTATATTGCGGGACAGCACCCGCAATGCAGCAAGCAGCATGACCGGAATCGGACCCTCGATATTCTCGGAATCGGCAAAACGGCGCCCATTTGAATCGACCTCGCCTTTTGTCGATCGCTGGAACGCCGTGAATGTGATGTTCAGGCGAGGGAAAAATTTTTGGGGAAAGGTCCCCAAAGCCATGAGCCCGGCTACAGTCGGGCGTAGCACGCCTTGTGAATCGGAAGCCACCACACGTCGATTCATCATCAGCTGTTCGTCACTCATGGAAAGAGTTCCGCCAAAAGAGCCACTTCGTTGCACGCTCAACCATGCCCGCACCAATTGCTGGTCCAGATCGTCCAATGTCGCATCATCGACGACGACCATGTCATGCCGGGCAATCCGCAACTGGCTTTCCATGTATCGGTCGACTTCATACGATGTCATGGGATAATCACCGTCGCCGGTACGTATCAACGCACCGGCAAGCCGCCCTTTCTTCTTGACATAGCAAGGTTTTTCCCGTACGGAAAGCTCAAATACATTCCCGACGAGCACCGGCTTACCTTCATAATGCAATACGCGTATATCAACATTCAACGAAGGCTGCACTTGATTCCTCGCCGCATTGGCCAAGGCATTTTGCAAATCCTTGACATCTATATCCACCGCTCGGAATGTTTTTTCATTGACCCCAAGAATCACCACGCCACCGTCAGTGTTGGCAAAAGCAACCATGGAGTCCGGTAGCGATCCTGGGAAGCCCCCTCCAGCCTCCTTGAGCTCATAATTCGAAAGATCAGTCCCGACTTCTCTCATCAGGTCAATCGCATTTGCCAAATCCTCGTCGGTTTCAATCCGAACGAACATGACACCACCATCCCCTTACTTAAGTTCCTAACTACACTTCCTAAGTTCCACGGTTCACTGCTCAAGTTCTGGAACCAATACGACAGGCCCCCGAACACGCCTCACACGGCGTTTTCGGGGGCCTGCCCTTGGGAGATGACCGCTAATAGATGCGCTTCGGTGCGTAGCCTCCCGCGCGCAGGGTGGCCAGGATCTGCTCGATGTGCTCGGGGCCGTTGGTCTCGACGGTCACGCCCAGGGCGACGGAGTTCGTGTAGTGGCCGTTCGCCTTGAACTGGTCGTGGTCGAGGGCGATCACGTTGGCGCGCGTCTTCGCGAGCAGCGTGGCCACCTTCACCAGCTGGCCGGGGGTGTCGGGCAGCTCCACCTCGAAGTTCATGATGCGGCCGCGTGCGATCATGCCCTTCTGGATGACGGCGCCGATGGTCACGGTGTCGATGTTGCCGCCGGAGACGATCGGCACGACGACGTGCTCGCCCTCGGCCTGCGCGAACTTGCGCGAGCGCAGGTTGAGGTGCTCGAGCGCGGCCAGCGAGACGGCGCCGGCCGCCTCGACGACCATCTTGTGCTTCTCGAGCATGAGCAGGATCATCTCGTTGATGTCACGCTCGGACACCTCGACGAGGTCGTCGAGGAACTCGTTGAGCAGCGCGAAGGTCAGGTCGCCGGGCCGCTTGACGGCGACGCCCTCGGCGGAGGTGACGACCTGGTCGGCGGCCACGACGCGGCCGGCGTCCAGGGAGCGGCGGAAGGCGGGCGAGCCTTCGGGGATGGCGCCGATGACGCGCACCTGCGGACGCAGCGTCTTGACGGCGAGCGCGACGCCGGCGCCAAGGCCACCGCCGCCGAGCGGCACGACGATGTCGGTGACGTCGGGCACGTCCTCGAGGATCTCCATGGCGATGGTGCCCTGGCCGACGAGGACCTCGTAGTCGTCGAAGGGCGGCACGTAGGTCATGCCGTCGCGCTGGGACAGCTCGATGGCATAGGCGGCGGCCTCGTCGAAGACCTCGCCGTGCAGGACAACGTCGGCGCCGTAGGCCTTGGTGGCGTCGACCTTGAGGGGCGGCGTGATCTCGGGCATGAGGATGGTGGCCTTGGTGCCGCGCTGGCGTGCGGCGTGGGCGACGCCCTGCGCGTGGTTGCCGGCGGAGGCGGTGACGATGCCGCGTTCGAGTTCCTCGTCGGTGAGGGAGGCGATCTTGTTGGTGGCGCCGCGGATCTTGAACGATCCGGTGACCTGCAGGTTCTCCGGCTTGAGCTTGACGGTGTGGCCGGTCATCTCGGACAGGACCGGCGAGTCGATGACCTGGGTGTGCTTGGCGATGCCGGAGAGGCGTTCGGCGGCGAGGTCGAGTTCCGCGGCGTGGTCGCGGCGCATAGCTTGCAAGACGTCTTTCTGTTCCATGAGGGGTTATTGTAGGCGCGGCTGCCGGGACCCGCGCCGGTGCGTCCGCAGGGTGGCCACGTGCGTGAGACAGGGGCCGCCCGCCGGGCTCCCCGCTGAGAAATTGTTCAGAAAAACGAACAATTTCTCAAAAGGATAGGCTACAGCTCCACGACCACGCCTTCCCAGGGCTCCAGCTTGCCGGCAGCCAGGGCCTTGGCGCTGTGGATGGCGTCCATGGTGGTCAGCACCATCTGGCTCTCCTGGACGCCGTCCTCCAGCAGCCCGCGGACCTGGGCGGGCAGGGCGGCGGCCTCGCCGGTCAGGTTGATCGCCACGAGCAGGCGGTCGTCGCCCAGAGTGCGGGTGAAAGCGTAGACGCTGGCGTCGTCGTCATCGACCAGGTTCCACACGCCGGCGGCAACGGTCGCACTGTTGTGCCGCAGGTTGACGAGCTTGCGGTAGAAGGCCAGGACGGAGTCGGGGTCGTCGATCTGCGCGGCGGCGTTGATCTCCACGTGGTTGGGGTTGACTGCGATCCACGGTTCGGTGGGGGCGCCGGGGGCCTCGAAGCCGGCGTACTTCGAGCCGTCCCACTGCATGGGGGTGCGGGCGTTGTCGCGGCCGAAGAGGGCGAGCGCGTCCATCATCGACTCCGGGGACTGCACCTTGGCTTCCTCGACGCGCTGGCGGTAGGCGTTGATGGATTCGAGGTCGCGGTACTGCCCGAGCTTGGTGAAGTGCGCGCCGGTCATGCCGAGTTCCTCACCCTGGTAGATGTAGGGGGTGCCACGGTGCAGGTGGACGAGCATGCCGAAGGCCTTGGCGCTGCGTTCGCGCATCTCCTCGGAGCTGTCGTCGCCCCAGCGGGTGACGACGCGCGGCTGGTCGTGGTTGCAGGTGAACAGGCTCGCCCAGCCGTGGTCCTTGACGGCTTCCTGCTGCAGTGCGAGCTGGTGGCGCAGGTGCTGCACGGCGAAGGGCCTGGACACCCACTTGGGTCCGACCTGGTCGATGCCGAGGTGGTCGAAGAGGAACAGCATGTCGAGTTCCTTGTGTGCGGGATCGGTGATGTAGCCGTTGCGCACGGCATCGACGCCGGGGGCCTCCCCCACGTTGAGGTAGCCGTCGCGGTGCTCGAAGACCTCGCGGCGCATCTCCTTGAGGAACTCGTCGATGCGCGGGCCGTCGGAGCAGAAGGGGTAGGGGCTGGAGTAGCCCTCCTCGCCGGCCGGGTAGTCCTCGATCCGGCTGCCGGGCTCGCCGGGCAGCCTGCCATCGGGGTCGGTGACCTTGGAGATCTGGGTGATGACGTCCATGCGGAAACCGTCGATGCCACGGTCCATCCACCAGTTCATCATGTCGTACACCGCCCGGCGCACGGCGGGGTTCTCCCAGTTGAGGTCGGGCTGCTTCTTCGAGTACTGGTGCAGGAAGTACTCGCCGCGCTGCGGGTCGTACTGCCAGGCGGAGCCGCCGAAGTAGGAGCCCCACTGGTTGGGTTCGGCGCCGGGGGTGCCGGGTTCGTGGCCCTCGCGGGCGGGACGCCACCAGTACCAGTCGGCCTTGTCGGAGTGCGGGTCGCGCGACTCCTGGAACCAGGCGTGCTCGTCGGAGGTGTGGTTGACCACGAGGTCCATGATGACCTTGATGCCGCGCTCGTGGGCCTGGGCGAGCAGTTCGTCCATGTCGTCCATGGTGCCGAACATCGGGTCGATGGCCTGGTAGTCGGAGATGTCGTAGCCGTTGTCATCCTGCGGCGACCGGTAGACGGGGCTCAGCCAGATCACGTCGACGCCGAGGTCCGCCAGGTAGTCGAGGCGGCTCGTGATGCCCTTGAGGTCGCCGATGCCGTCGCCGTTGGAGTCCTGGAAGCTGCGCGGGTAGATCTGGTAGACGACGGCGTTGTCCCACCAGGGGTTGGGGGTAGCGCCGTTGGTGCGCACGGCGTCGGGGATGGTCGAACGGGTGAAGGTGGTCATGTGGGTTGCGCTCCTTTGTGGCTTTGGGTGGTGTGTGGCGTGTGTGGCCGGGTGCGCCCCCTGCGAGAAATCTCACGAAAAAACGTGAGATTTCTCGCAGGGGGCGCCCCCGGCCACACACGCCACACACCACCCACCGTTATATCGTCTTGTGCAGCATTATGCCAGCGGCACGTGCAGGGTTCACACATACTGCGGCACGGGGTCGAGGAACCGGATGGCGGCTTCGCCATACGGCACCTCGAAGGACACGTGTTCGCCGGGGGCGAGCGTGTCGTAGGTGTGCGCGACCGGGTCGGATACGATGACCGGCACCCCGTCGTCCGCACCGATCGTGGCCTGCTGGGGCAGGTCCGGGTTGAGGCCCACGAACAGCAGGAAGCGGCGGCCGGCGAAGGTGTTGCGGATGCCCAGCGGCACCGCGGTGGACGTGGGGTCCGCCAGCAGGCTCTCCTCCACCGGCACGCCCACGCCATCGGGGCGGGGCAGGCTGCCGCCGTCGTCGAGGAACAGGCGCAGCAGGTCGGCATCGGTGGCGCCGGGGGCGTCCGAGCAGTACACCGGGCCGCCGCTGATCCACCGCAGCAGCGCGTGCGTGCGCGCGTGCGGGTGGTCGGTCCAGAACATGTCCCAGTCGCAGTGGTACAGCTCACCCAGCAGCAGCGAGCAGTAGGCGTTCTCGATGGCATGCTCGGGCAGCGACGCCGGTTCGCGCGGAAAGAAGTCGTCGCTCGTGCGCGTCAGCGGCGACGACGGTCGGCGCCAGTAGTTCTCTGGCACCACGCCCATGCAGTTGATGAGCGCGCCGGAGAAGCACTGCGCGGCGGCGGCGTCGAGGCCGGCGTGACGGCCCGCGGTGGCCGTACCGAAGTCCTGTACGCCGCGCGCCATGAGCGACATGCTGCCCTGGGAGTCCACCTTGGCGAAGTCGATGCCCGCCTCGGCCAGCCGTGCATCCCAGCGGTGCCAGAAGCCGAAGGCGCCGGCGGCGCCGGCGGCCGGCACGAGGCAGCCGCCCGGCATGCGTTCCAGGAAGGCGCGGGTCTCGCCGGCGGCCGGCCCCTGCGGGTCAAGCCCCGCCCAGTAGCCCTGGAAGGCCTGCCAGACGCCCACGGAGCGCACGCCGTACTCCTCCTTGAGCAGCCGCACCGTTGCGGACAGGCCGTCGGGGAAGCGTACCGGGTCGGCGTCGAAGCCCACCAGGCGGCTGCTGCCGCGGTCGACCTGCGACCAGCCGTCGTCGATGAGCACCCAAGACACCGGCACGCCCTTGGCGCGGAATTCCTCCATCTTCGCCACAATCGCCGCCTGCGAGACGTCCTGGCCGAAAGCGTCCCACGTGCACCAGCCCAGGCCTTCGAGCGCCGCCGGGAAAGGCCGCTCCCCGCGCAGCCGGATCCCCGTGGCCTGCGCGACGCGCGCCACGGCCGCGTGCACGAGTGCGTACGGGTCGTCGCCCTGCCCCGTCACCGCACACATCCCGGCGAGCGCGTCATGGCCCGCCTGGTTGACCGAGACGTCGAGCAGGAGCCCGCCGCCGTCCCCACCGCGCCAGTCGGCACGCAGGTCGCCGTCGCAGGCGGCAAGCGCCAGGTGCCACGGGCCGTCCGCACGACCCGCGGGATCGACGGATGGCGAGACACCGTCGTCCCCACTCCCCTGCCGCCACAGCAGCAGCTGCGTGCGTGCCGGCACCTGCGTCCAGTCGTCGCACCAGAAAGGACGCATCCACCACTCCTTGTGCTGGGCCACGCACAGAATGGGGCCGTCGTGCGCGGGCGGCGCCAGCCGTGCGGTCAGCGAGCGCAGCGGCGCGTAGACGGGGTGGTCGAGGATGGGGTTACGCTCGCCGGGCAGCATGGCGTCCACGCTAATCGCGGCAAGCCGCGAGACGCCGGCGAAGCCGTCGGCAGGCTCGGCGGCGACGCGCACGCACTGCGCGTCGAGGGGCAAGCGGCGCCGCTGCCCCGCCGGCCCTTCCTCGACCTGCGCGACGGCGTCGACGACGTGCCAGTCCGGCGCGGCATAAGTCGGGGGTGTCGTGGATGTCATGGTTCCTGCTTCCTTCGTTGGCTGCAAGACGGCGGTCCGGCGGATGGCCGTCATCGTACGATTGTAGGCGCGCCCGGCAGCGGCCGTTGCCGGGCGCGCCGAGGGGACGCAGCAGCCCTGGCGGGCCGGCTACTTCACCGCGCCGCGCATGACGCCGCCGATGACTCACTTCTGGGCGAAGACCTGCCAGTCGCCCAGGCCGACGGTGTCGTCGCGCCGGGCGCCGAACCAGCCGTCGTCGACGACGAAGCGTTCGACGCCGATGGAGGCGGCCGCGTCGGCGAGCCGCTCGAGCACGTCGTAGTCGTGCCGGAAGTAGACGGCTTCCCAGGTGTTGAGAATCACGGGCCGCGGCCTGTCGGCGACGCCGTGGCGGCGGCGCCAGTCGTGATGGGCGGCGCGCAGGGTGCGGTGGAAGCGGCGGGCGACCTCGTTGAGGCCCTGCCCGTAGGCGCCGTAGACGGTCGGGGTGAGGTAGGTGGTGGCGTCGGGGCGGCCTTGGGCAGGCTGACTTCGCCCTCGAAGAGCAGTTCGCCGCCGGTGGCGGGCAGCCGTTCCGCGGACAGGACGCTGTTGCCGCTCCAGCCGACGTGGACGGCGTAGACGTCGCCGTGCGTGAAGCCGAAGCCCGGGGTGCCCGCGCACAGCAGCAGCGAGGCGTCGGGGGCGGCCTACCAGTGTCTGCTTGCTGAAGCGGCCTACGGTGAAGGACTGGCGTTGCGGCGAGCGTTCCCGCAGGTGGTGGCCGGTGGTGGTGAGCGGTTCGGCCATGTCGGCGGGCACGGCGAAGCCCAGTTCGACGTGACCGACGTCGAGCGGCTCGTCGCGCAGGTCCAGGACAGGCCGACGCCCTGCTCACGGTCCTCGGCGTCGACGGTGACGCCGTCGGCGAGCGTGTGCACAGCGGTGACGGCGAAGGCGCAGAACAGCTCGACGCCGCCGCGGCGCAGGCGCAGGCGCGGCGAGCCGGTCCACGCATCCGACTGCAGCGGCAGGATGCCCGGCCAGGGCGTCACGTCGAGCGCGCCGGAGACGCGTTGCGGACGCAGCGCGTCCCAGGCGCCGGGCACGTCCTGCGGGTCGGGCAGCGGGCGCCCCCAGTGCGCGCGCCGGCAGGCCGCCGGTCGGCGAGCACGAAGGCGACGGCCACGTCGTCATGTTCGAGATAGATGCCGTCCGGCACCAGGCCGGCACGAGAAGAGGGTACGGTGACCACATGCGTCATTGCCATGCTCCTTGGTCGAGAGTCCATAGTCCCTTTGCATGGTAAGGGAGCGCGGATTCCTTGCCCAGAAGGCGGAGTGTCACGGCAGGCGGCAAGAAAGTCAGCGGCGGGCGGCGAAGAAGCCGCGCAGCTGAGCGGCGCACTCCTCCTCGCACACCCCGCCGACCACCTCGGGCACATGGCCCACGTGCGGGTCGCGGGGGATGTCCCAGACCGAACCGCAGGCGCCCAGCTTGGCGTCCCAGGCGCCGAAGACGATGCGGCCGACGCGCGCCTGCACGCACGCCCCCGCGCACATCGGGCATGGTTCCAGCGTCACCACGAGCGTGCACCCTTCCAGATTCCAGGCGCCGCGTGCCGCCGCCGCGGCCCGCAGCGCCTCCACCTCCGCATGGGCGAGCGGGTCGCCGTCCTGTTCGCGGCGGTTGTGGCCGGTGCCGATCACCGTGCCGTCGCCGTCGAGCACCAGGGCGCCCACCGGCACGTCGTCGCCGGCCTTGGCCGCCTCGGCCATGGCCATCCTCATCGCATCACGCCACATGGGCCGCCTCCTGTTCCTGGGACTTGACACATTTTTCGGCCGGGAAAAATCGTGTAGGCCCCTGGTCCACACAAAATCAAATTGTGTGGACCAGGGGCCTACACGATTTTTCCCGGCCGAAAAATGTGTCAAGTCCCGCCCCAAGACAGGCCGGCGAAACCGCCGGCCACCCTGCTAGGCTGAAAAGACAGCACTCCCCCAGCCTCCAGGAAGGAGCAACTGCCTTTGCCCGTCTTCACCCTCATCCTCTGCATCGTCGGCGCAGTAGTACTCTCGGCTTTCCTCAGCCGCTTCATTCCCAAGGTCTCAACGCCTCTGGTGCAGATCGTGCTGGGCATCGTCGCCTCCCAGATGCCCTTCTTCCCGGACACCGAGCTCGACCCCGAGCTGTTCATGGTGCTGTTCATCGCGCCGCTGCTCTATCTCGAGGCGCACAACATCGACAAGAACGCGCTGCTCAAGTCGCTCAAGCTGTCGCTGTCCCTGGCGGTGGGACTGGCGGTGGCAACCATGGTCGGCGTCGGCTTCACGCTGCACGCGGTGTGGCCGATGGTGCCGCTGGCCGCGGCGCTCGCGCTGGGCGCGGCGCTGGGGCCGACGGACGCCGTCGCCGTCAGCTCGCTGAGCCATGAGGCGGCGCTGAGCCAACGCCAGGTGGGTGTACTCAAGGGCGAGTCGCTGTTCAACGATGCCTCGGGCATCGTCGGCTTCCAGTTCGCCATCGCCGCGGCGCTCACCGGCACCTTCGAGGTCGGCGACGCCATCCTCGAGTTCGTCATCTCCTTCTTCGGCGGCGCCATCCTGGGCGTGGCGCTCGGCCTGCTCATCAACTGGGTCTTCGAACGCGTGCGCGCCTTCGGCTGGGAGACGACGACCACGCGCGTGCTCATGGAGCTCTTCCTGCCCTTCCTGCTGTACCTGGTGGCGGAGGCGGCGCACGTGTCCGGCATCCTGTGCGTGGTGGCGGCCGGCCTGCTCGTCCGCTTCGACCGCACCGGCATCGGGCCGAACGTGGCGCGCACGAACATCGTCGCGTCGAGCGTGTGGCACGTGCTGGAGTTCTCGCTCAACGGCGCCGTGTTCATCCTGCTGGGCATGCTGCTGCCCGACGCGATGTCCGCGAGCTGGGACGACGCGGAGATCAGCAACGTCACGCTCATCTCGATCATCCTCGTGGTGGCCTGCGTGGTGGTAGGACTGCGCTTCCTGTGGGTGGCGGGCATGCTGCGCCTCGCGCGCGCCGAGGACACCCGTGCGCGCCGGCGCATGACGAAGGAACGCTGGCGCAGTGCCGCCGTCATGACCTTCGGCGGCCCCAAGGGCACGATCACCCTCTCGCTGATGTTCACCATCCCCTACACGCTGACCAATGGCGAGTGGTTCCCGATGCGCGACGAGCTCATCTTCATCGCGGGCGGCGTGATCATCGTGACCCTGCTGCTGGCGAACTTCCTGCTGCCGGTGGTGGCGCCGAAACGAGGCGGCGACGACTCGCGCGAGATGATGGAAGCGTCCATCGAGGTGCTGCGGCGCACGGTGGAGGAACTGGCGGAGCGCGCCGACGACTCCAACCGCCGCGCCATCCTGACGGTGATCGACTCCTACACCAAGCGCATCACCCGGCTCAAGCACCGGCTCGGCGGCATCGACCCCGCCGGCTACGTGGACCTGCAGATCACCGCGCTGGAGTGGGAGAAGGACTACGTCAAGGAGCGGCTGGCGGAGGCGAAGATCGCGCAGAAGCACGAGCCGACCGCCGACGGCGAGCTGACCATCGAGGTGTGCGAACGCATGCTCGACCAGATCATGACGACCCTGCGCCACACCAAGACCGACCGCGACCATGCCATGTGGCGCCTGCGCGGCCGGCTGCGCTCCATGCACCGCCGCACGGTGCTGCTGATGAGCCGCGTGAACAACATGGTGCGCCGCAGCACGCCGATGATCAGCGAGGACGAGATCTACGCGCACCTGCACGCCATGCAGATCAACGCCATCGACCACGTGATCGACAAGCTGTACGAGGAGATGGGCCGCGACGAGTACGACACCGAGTACTGCTCCGCGCTGCTGCTCGACTACCGGCTGGCGGAGTCGACGCTCAAGTCACGCCCGAACGTCGGCTCGGCGACGGCGCTGGCCGCGCAGATCGACGAGGTCAAGCGCGACAGCTTCGCCATCGAGCTGCGCGTGATCCAAGACATGGTGGAGGCCGACGAGATCACGCGCGCGCAGGCCAGGCAGCTGCGCAAGAACGTGTACGTGATGAGCGTGGATGCGGACGCGAACTTCTAGGCGTCTTGCGAAATCTCGTCTTCCGTGACTTTTCTCGGGCACAGGAGGCCCCAAATCGGAACGTGTCAACCGAGATTGGCTTCGGAGAGTCGTTTTTGGGCGATACCCCTCGGTATGGGTGTTGGAAAATGGCCATTTTCCACAC
>NZ_JGYV01000026.1 GCF_000741575.1 Bifidobacterium cuniculi | reverse complement strand
TGACCACACCCGGTGTGGTCAGCCTCCCCAAGTTTTTGTTCAAAAATGAACAATTTCTTATGGGGAGAGGGGCTCAGTCACCGATGTCGGGGATGCTGGCGTCCACTTCGTCCACGCCCGGGATGTCCGTGGGAATCTTCTCCACGAATTCGTCGATGCCGGGCAGGTCCTCCAGGTCGTCGCCCTCCGTCTTGGCAAGCTTGACCTGTTCGCGCAGCCAGACGCGGGCCGCGGGGTTGATGTCCTGGGATTCCAGGTACTGCTGGTAGACGGGGAAGAGGGCATGCAGCCAGGGATACATCAAGTACAGGGTCCGTTCGGACTTGTGCTTGCGCCAATGCTCCGGATGTGCCTCGAAGGTGTTCTTGAAACGTTTCATGTACTTGCGGAAGGACTTGAAGGAGGTGTCCATGCGGCGTGCGGAGATGCCGCAGATCATGCGCTTCGAGTACACCGTCTTCATGCCGCGGCCCAGCAGGTGCAGGGAGACGTCGATGTCCTCGTGCATCACGTCCTCCTTGTCGAGGCACACCTCGTCGGCGATCTCATGCCAGGCGGAGGCGCGCAGGGCCATGTTCGAGCCGAAGAGCAGCACCAGACCGCCGTCCGCACGGTAGGTGTGGCGTCGCACGCGGTCGTCGCCGCGCAGCGCCATCTTGCGTGCGGGCATGTCATAGTAGGTCACGGGGCCGGTCGCGCCCATCGCCTCGGCATCCTCGGTGAAGATGCCGGCCACGACCTCCACCCAGTCGGGCTTGAGCATGCAATCGGCGTCCACGCGGCCGAGCACGTCGCCGGTGGCGGCGTTGAGGCCGAAGTTGCGCGTCGGGATGAGTCCCTGCTCCTTGTCCTGGTGGAACAGGCGGACCGGGGCGTCCGGATGGTCCTTCATGTACTGCTCGACGACGGCCACCGTGTTGTCCGTGGAGCGGTTGTCCACCACGATGACCTCGTACGGCATCACCGTCTGGCGCAGTGCGTTGTCCAGGCAGACGGCGATCCGTTCCTCTTCGTTCCATGCCGGGATGATGATCGAGACATTCAACATAGTTCACAAGGATATGGGCCCTCCCGTACAGTGTCCGTCCTGTTCGCAGGGCGGGAACCCGTGCCTGTTCGCTCAACGCGTGGCGTTTTCGGCGTGGTCGCAGCCAAGTCCGGTCCATGGGTAGGTAGAATGGGCCGCATGAGCAACCAAGCCAAGCAGAAACTCGACGTCTCGTCCCTCTTCCCGATGAAGGGCGACCCCCGCCGACCCCCCGAGTGGTACTCGCGTGCACTGTTCTACGCCGTCATCGCCGTGTTCCTTGGCTGGTTCTGCTTCAAGTCGTGGGGCAAGGTCAGCTTCATTGCGGTGGACATCATCATCGCGCTGTTCCTCGCGCTTGCCGTCGAACCGCTGGTCCTGCGCCTCATCCGCCACGGGTGGCGCCGCGGTGCCGCCTCCGTCACCTGCCTGGTGGGCCTGCTGGTCATCATCGTCGTGCTGCTGGCGCTGTTCGGCAACATGTTCGTACAGCAGATGATCTCGATGGTCAAGGGCCTGCCGGCCCTGTACGACCAGATCGCCACCGACATCGCCTCGCGCACCGATTTCAGGCTGCCCGAGATCAACAGCCTCGGCGGGGAGATCCTCAAGCACGTGCAGACCAGCTGGGTCAGCGACTTCGCCGGCCAGGCCCTGAGCACCACCTTCGGTGTGGTCGGCGGCCTGCTCAACGTCACCACCGCCATCATGGTGGCCTTCTACATCTCCATCGCCGGCCCGCGCCTGCGCCGCAGCCTGTGCCAGTGGGTGGCGCCCCAGTCGCAGCGCAAGTTCCTCATGGTGTGGACCGTCGTGCAGGGCCAGATCTCCAGCTTCCTGTTCTCCCGTTCCATCCTGGCCGCCATCAACGCGGCGTGCACGGGCATCTTCCTCATGTTCATCAAGGTGCCGTATTGGCTGCCGCTGGCCCTGTTCTGCGGCGTGGTCTCCCAGTTCGTGCCCACCATCGGCACCTATCTGGGCGGTGCGCTGCCCGTACTGTTCGCCTGGGGCGAGCGCGGCATCGGCTACGCGATCGGCGTGGTGGTGTTCATCACCGTCTACCAGCAGATCGAGAACCTGCTGCTGGCGCCGAAGATCTCCGAACGCACCATGGACATCAACCCGTGCATGGCCTTCCTGTCCGTGCTCTTCTTCGGTTCCATCTTCGGCGCGATCGGCGCCTTCCTGGCGCTGCCCATCGCCGCCAGCATCCAGGTGCTGCTCAAGGTGTCCATGAGGCAGTACCCGCTGGTGGATTCGCCGCTCATGAACGACCCGAAGGTCAAGAAGAAGTCGAAGATGGTCGAGGCGGCGGACGCCCTCAACGACCATGTGATCAAGCCGGTGAGCGACCACATGCCCATGCCGCGCCAGGCCAAGGGCTCCAGCGCCCATGTCTCCTTCGACGAGGAGATCCAGAAGCTGCAGCAGGCGACCTACGGCACCACGGACGAGGCCGCGTCCGACCCCGAGTCGCCGACCATGGCGATCCCCAAGCATGTGCTCGACGCGAACGTCTCGGGCCGCGGGCTCAACGCCTTGCGCAAGGGCGAGGACTTCGCCATGGAGGATCCCGGCCCCATGCCCGTGTCCCCGGACGGCGACGCCAAGTCGTCGGATGCGTCCGGCGACCCGTCGGCCGAGAACCCCAGGAGCCAGTGGCACTGATGGTCCTGCTCGAC
Source organism: Bifidobacterium cuniculi (assembly GCF_000741575.1). Lineage (GTDB taxonomy): Bacteria > Actinomycetota > Actinomycetes > Actinomycetales > Bifidobacteriaceae > Bifidobacterium > Bifidobacterium cuniculi. The sequence goes on along the minus strand of NZ_JGYV01000026.1, from coordinate 40,594 downwards.
ATCCTTGACATCCTGCTGACGGTCACCGGCGGGTTGAGCATCGGATACCAGGCGCTCTGCATCGTGGTATCGCTGTTCTCCAAGCCGGTCACCTTCCCCGCGGCGTCCATGGACCGGCGCTATGCCGTACTCATCTCCGCGCGCAACGAGGAGAACGTCATCGGCAACCTCATCCGGGACATCCAGACGCAGACGTACCCTGCGCGCCTCATCGACATCTGGATCGTGGCGGACAACTGCACCGACGACACCGCCGGCGTGGCCCGCGAACTGGGCTGCCACGTGGTCGAACGGCATGACTTGGAACGCATCGGCAAGGGCTACGCCCTGACCTACCTGCTCAACAGGATGCTCGACTCCCATGATGCCGACCGCTACGACGCCTTCTTCGTCTTCGACGCGGACAACCGCCTGGACCGGCATTACTTCGCCGAGATGAACAAGGGCTTCCAGGCGGGGTTCCACATCCTGACGAGCTACCGCAACGCCGTCAACCTCTCCGAGAACTGGGTGTCCTCCGGTGCGGCCCTGTGGTTCATCCGCGAGTCGCGCTTCCTGACCGCCTCCCGGATGGTGCTCGGCAACAGCTGCCACGTGGGAGGCACCGGTTTCATGTTCTCCCAGCAGGTGATGCGCCGCAACCGCGGCTGGAAATTCCACCTGCTCACCGAGGACCTCGAGTTCACCATGGACTCCGTGCTGCACGGCGACCGCATCGGCTACGTGGGCACGGCCATCCTCTACGACGAGCAGCCGGTGACCTTTGCGCAGAGTTGGCGCCAGCGGGTGCGCTGGAGCAAGGGCTATCTGCAGGTGTTCCGGTACTATGGGGCCGCCCTGCTGCGCCGCGGCATCAAGGAACGCGATTTCTCCACCATCGACTTCATGCTGTGGATCTGCCCCTTCATGGTCATCGCCGTGATCCGCATCGCCATGGGCATGCTGTTCGCCGCCTGCGGCTTCGTCAGCTGGGCCAGCCAGATGGCGTCGCTGCTCAACTGGACCACCGGCATCGTCAACTCCGTGATCGTCATGATGGCGCTGGCGGCACTCACCGCCGTCGTGGAACGCAAGAACATCGGCGCCACGAACAAGGAGCTCTTCGCCTACGTGCTGAGCTTCCCGATCTACATGCTCAGCTACGTGCCCATCTCCTTCATGGCCATCTTCGCCAAGGCCGAGTGGAAACCGATCGTGCACCGGGGCGCCCCAGCGGGGGACCCGGCCGCCCTGACAGTGTGATCAACGAGGAATTACGCGGCATCCGTGCATGATGTGTTGCATGGAATGACAACAGTTGCGAAGGATTGCGCGCTTTGTTATCGTTGGGAGGCATGAGCCAACAACCCATGCCGGCGCCGGTTGCGGTGCCATCGCCCGCACCGCCCGCATTGCCCGCACCCAATCCGTCGGCCGCCGTGTCCGTCCGCGGCCTGTTCAAGCGTTTCGGGGACAAGGTGGCCGTCAACGGCCTGTCCCTGGACATTCCCGTCGGTTCCTTCTACGGTCTGGTCGGCCCCAACGGCGCCGGCAAGACCACCACCCTCAACATGGTCACCGGCATGCTGGTGCCCGACGCGGGCATGGCCATGATCCTGGGCCATGACGTCTGGCAGGACGTGGACACGGCCAAGCGCCTCATCGGCCTCATGCCCCAGCCGGACCAGATCTTCCCGACCCTCACCGGCATGCAGATGCTCGTCTATTCGGGCATGCTGCGCGGCATGCCGCGCGCCGAGGCCTCCAAGCGCGCCATGGACCTCATGGGCGCCTTCGACCTGGCCGCCGCCGCGAACACCATGGTGCGCGAATACTCCGCCGGCATGACCAAGAAGGTGTGCCTGGCCTCCGCCATGATCGCCTCGCCACGCATCCTCGTGCTCGACGAACCCTTCGAAGCGGTCGATCCCGTCTCCAGCGCCAACATCAAGGACATCCTTGTCGAATACGTGCGTACCGGCGGCACCGTCATCATCTCCTCCCACGTCATGGCCTTGGTCGAGCGGATGTGCACGCACGTCGCCATCGTCAACCACGGCCAGGTGGCTGCCGCCGGCACGGTTGCCCAGGTCGCCGCCGGCGAGGACCTCGAGGAACGCTTCCTGCAGCTGGTCGGCGGCCGCCACGGCGCCGCCCACCTGGGCTGGCTCGACGGCGGCGCCGAGCCGGACACGGCAGGGGTGGCGCAATGACGGCCGCCGTGAAGCCACCGTCCGCCGTCGGCACGCTCGTACGCCTCAAGTGGGCGCTCACGCTCAGCGGCCTCAAGACCTCCGCCTGGCAGGTGGTCGCCATGGTGCTCGCCGCACTCATGGCGCTCGGCACCGTCGTCGGCACCGTCGTCGGCGCCTTCGCCGTCGGCACGGCCGGCCAAGAGTGGCGCCCCCTCCTGTGGGTCGCGATGGTCGTCGGCGGCACCGTCGCCATCCTCTTCGTCATGCTCATGCAGGCCATGGTCTTCGGCGAGGGATCCACCATGAGCATGGGCAAGTTCGCACCCTTCGGCATCCCCGACCGCAGCCTGCAGCTGGGCATCATCCTCTCCTCGCTGAGCGGCGTCGCCTCGCTGGCCGCCACCGCATGCCTCATGCTGTGGTCCATGGCCTACCGCGGTTACGGCGCCGGCGCAGTCCTCGCACAGATCATCATGGCCCCCTGCATCGTCATCCTCACCGTCTGCTTTTGCAAGGCGGCGCTCGCGCTCATGGACACGCTCATCGGCACCGCCGGCGGCAAGAGCGTGGTCTACGTGGTGGTCATGCTGCTGGTCGTTACCGTGTCCCAGCTGCCCAGCATGCTCATGAACGGCAGCGTCACCATCGGCATCGACGCCCTGCTCGGCCCCACCGAGGTCTTCTCGTGGCTGCCGCTCGGTTGCCTGTTCGCCGTGCCCTTCGACGTGGCCGCCGGCGCCTGGTGGGCGGCCCTGGCGCGCGTCGCCATCGCCGCATTCACCGTCGTCGCCTGCTTCCTGGTCTCCAGCTGGTGCCTGCACCGCCAGCGCCGCACCCTGGGGGAGCAGAACGGGGCGCGTTCCATCAAGGGCATCGGCGCCTTCGCGCGCACGGCCGACTCGCCGGCCGGCGCGATCTGCGCACGCGTGCTCAGCCTGCTGCGCCGTGACGTGCGCCAGACGATGTTCCTGCTGCTGCCCGTCCTGTTCGTTGCCCTGTTCTTCCTGCAGAGCGGGGACGTCGGCCCCTGGTTCCCCTTCCTGGGACTGCTGATCGCCGGCTGGATCATGCTGATGGGCGAGGCCAACGGACTGGCCTACGACGGCATGGGCTTCTCCATGGAAGTCATCGCCGGCGTCGACGGCCGCACCGACCGCCGCGGCCGCGTCATGGCCTACGTGACGCTGTTCGTCGTCTACTTCGTGGTGCTCGGCCTGGTCACCTATGCCGTCACCGGCGTCTGGCGCGATGCCCAGGACTCCCTCCTCGCGCTTGTGTTCACCGTCACCGGCTTCTCCTGGTCGCTGGCCAGCCTGGGTGCCGCCGAGGTGTTCAACTGTGCCATGATCTACCCCGTGCCCTCGATGGACAAGCCCTTCGCGAACCCGCAGGGACGCATGGTCGCCCAGGCCTTCATCCCCTTCCTGTTCATGGGTGCCTCCGCCCTGGTGATGGCCCCGACCATCGGCGGCACGCTCTGGCTGCTGTTCGGCGCGGGACTGGAATACTACCCGTGGATCATGGCGATCGCGCTCGCCAACGGCATCGCCATCTGTGCCCTTGGTGTATGGTTGGGCGCGAAGCTGCTGGACGTGCGCATGCTCAAGGTGCTGCGCACGTTGGAAAGGAATGCAGCCTTGCAGCAATGACGGGAAGGTACCGTGGAGGAACTGACGGACGAACAGCGCGGGCAATGCCGCAGGAGGCACGTGCGCCGCGTGGCGACGGTCATCGTGTCCATGCTCGCCAGCGTGGCCTTGGCGGCCGGCTACGTGGTCGCCGACGGCAACGACTGGGTGGACGGCGCGCTCACCTTCGCCGCCGTCGATGGCACCACCTTCGCGGATGCGCGCACCGTGCGCGCCGGCACGCCGCTGGTGGCGCCGGCGGACCGCGACAAGGCCATCGACGCCGCGGCGGCCGCAAAGCTCGTGGACCGGCTGTGCGCGGACAAGGCCGTCGGCAAGGACGTCTCCGTGGCCGTCATGCAAGCCGACGGCACCGTCGTGTCCTCCCACCAGCCGGACACGGCGCGCGAGCCTGCCTCCACCATGAAGACCCTCACCTCCCTGGCCGCCGCCTCCGTGCTCGACATGGGCTCGACCCTCGAGACGCGTACGCTGCTGGCCACCGGGTCCGACGGCTCCTCGACGGTAATCCTCAGCGGCGAAGGCGACATGCTCCTGGGCGCCGGCGCCAGCGACGCCGCACACGTCAACGGACGCGCCGGCCTGGCGACCCTGGCGCAGGACACCGCCCAGGCGCTGCGCAAGCAAGGCGTGACGAAGGTCACCGTCGACTACGACGACTCGCTTTTCGGCGATGAACGCTACCCGGCGCGCATCAGCGAGAACAACGGCGACCAGCTGTACTACACCGGCGTCTCCTCCATGGCCATCGACGGCGGCCGCCAGCGGGTGCGGCCGCTGGACGACCCCGACACCTTCGAGGACTACCCGCAGCTGTCGCAGACCACCGCGCAGGACACCGCCGCCACCTTCCGCACCCTGCTCGCGGCACAGGGCATCACCGTGCAGGCCGCCGCTCCCGAACAGGTCGCCGTGCCGGAACACCGCACGGCGCTCGCCTCCGTCAGCTCGGCGCCGCTGAGCGCCGTCATGGCCTTCATGCTGCAGCATTCCGACAACACGCTGGCCGAGCTCTTCGGCCGTCTGCTCGCCCTGCACGAAGGCGTCGCCAACTCCCCGCAGGGTGCGACCCAGGCGGTGCTCGCCCAGCTGGACAAGCTCGGCGTGGACACCGACGGCGTGACCATGGCCGACTGCTCCGGGCTCTCGCCGGGTTCGCGGCTGACCGTGTCCACGCTGGCGCAGGTGCAGCAACGCAACCTCGAGATCGGCATCGCGCCGGCCGCCGCCGAGGGGCTGTCGATGGCCGGTCTCGTCGGCACCGCCGCCACGCGGCTCGCCGACGCCGACGCCTCCGGGCTCCTGCGCGTCAAGACGGGCAGCCTGGGCACCGTCACCTCCATGGCCGGCAACGTCTCGCGCGAAGGCGGCGGCGTCGCCGCCTTCGCCGTCATCGTGAACAACCCGTCCGACATGGCGGGGGCTCGCACCGCCGTCAACCGCTTCGTCGCCGCCCTGGCCAGGCTGTGAGGGCGGCCATGGCATACTCCCCGCAGATGAGGCGCGCCGTCGGCGCCATGGGTGCCGCCCTCGATAAGGCGGGACTGGGGCGCCAGGACCGTCGTTTCGCCGCGCACGGCGAGCATGAGCCGATGCCCGGTGCGCCGCTGGTGCTCGTCGCCTGCTCCGGCGGCCGAGACTCCCTGGCCTGCGCCGCCGTCGCGCACATCGCCTGCGGCATGCGCGGCCTGCGCTGTGGCGCCGTCATCGTCGACCACCGTCTGCAGGAGGGCTCCGCGCGGGTCGCACGGCGTGCCGCCGACGATTGCGAGGCGCTGGGACTGGCTCCGGTGTCCGTGCGCGAGGTGGAAGTGGGGTCGGCGCCTGCGGGGCTCGAGGCAGCCGCCCGCACCGCCCGCTACGATGCGCTCGTCGACGCCGCCCGCGAACTGCAGGCCGCCGTGGTGCTGCTGGCACATACCCGCGACGACCAGGCGGAAGGCATCCTCATCGACCTCATGCGCGCGACGGGCACTGATGCCCTGGCCGGCATGCCCGCCATGCAGGTCGTGCACGGCGTGCGCTTCCTGCGGCCCTTCCTGGACCTGTCCCGCGCGGACACCACCGCCATCTGCGGACAGCTGGGCCTCGACTACTGGGACGACCCCACCAACGGTGAGGCATGGCCGGCCGACGAACCGCTGCCCGACGGCTATCCGCTGCGCTCGCGCGTGCGGCATACCCTGCTGCCGCAGTTCTCCCGCTTCGCCGGGACCGACATGGCGTGCCGCCTCGCCCAGGGCGCACGCATCGCCAGGCGCGACGTGGAGTTCCTCGACTCCCTGGCCGCGCAGGCCGAGGCGCGGGCCGTGCAATATGCGGGGGGACGGCGCGCGATTGGATGCGCGCCTGCTCGCCGGCGAACCCGAGGCGATCCGCTGGCGTGTCATCGCGCATGTCCTCGCCCGGTGCGCCCCCGGCAGCGGCGAGCGCCACGTGCGTGCCGTCGAAGCCCTGGTCTCCTCGTGGCGTGGACAGGGGGCCGTGGAACTTCCCAGAAAACATTCAGCGATTCGCAAGAAACACGTCATTGAGGTGTGCGAAGATGTAACGCATGCAAATCGTCGACGTGCAAGAAGAGATTGACCACGAACTCATCAGCCATGACCAGATCATGGCGAAGATCAAGGAAGTGGCGGCACAGGTCAGTGCCGACTATGCAGGCAAGGTCCCGCTGCTGGTCTGCGTGCTCAAGGGTGCGGTGAACACGCTCACCGCCTTCTCGCAGGCCATGTCCATCCACTTGGAGATGGACTTCATGAGCCTGTCGAGCTACGGCTCGGGCACGAGCACCAGCGGCCACGTCACGGTGCGCAGCGACCTGACCACGGACGTGCGCGGCAGGGACGTGCTCATCGTCGAGGACATCGTGGACTCCGGCGTCACCCTCTCCTGGCTGGTGGAGGAGCTCAAGCGCCGTGGGGCGGCCAGCGTCGAGATTTTCGCGCTGTTGGAGAAACCGGCACGCCACCAGGTGCAATTGGATGTGAAATACAAGGGATTCATCATCCCCGATGAGTTCGTCGTCGGTTTCGGACTCGACTTTGACGAGGAGTACCGCAATCTCGACTCGATTGCCGTGCTGAAGCCGGAAGTGTACGAAGGAGCAACAGCATGAGCGTGCCTCAGGGCCCACAACAACCCAAGGGCGGTCCGAACCGGCAGGACAACCCGTTCACGAACCCCTTCGGCGGTTCCGGCAGCCCCAACACTAACAACAACGGCGGCAAGCGCCCGGTCTGGAAGTCCCCATGGCTGTGGGTCGTCGTCATCATCGCCTTCGGCGTGCTGCTGTTCCAGATGTTCAACGCCGGCGGACCGCAGACGATCGACACGAAGGACGGCATGCAGATCCTCGAATCGCGCAGCCCGCAGATCGAGTACGCCACCATCGTCGACAACACGCAGCAGGTGCAGCTCAAGCTGAAGGACGACTACAAGGCCACCGACCCCACGTCGCAGCAGGAACGCAACTACGGCAAGGAAGTGCAGTTCTACTTCACCACCGCGCAGGAGGATGACGTGGTGAAGGCCGTGGAGGACGCGCAGGCCACGAACGGCTGGACCGTGGAGATGAAGCAGTCCAGCACCTTCATGTACCTGCTGAGCTCCTTCCTGCCGCTCGTCATCTTCTTCCTGTTCGCATGGTGGCTGCTCTCGCGCATGGGCAACGGCAGCAACATGCTGGGTATGGGCGGCAAGAAGAACAGCGGCAAGCTCTCCGACGGCCAGATCCCGAAGACGAAGTTCTCGGACGTGGCCGGCGAGGAGGCCGCGGTCCAGGAAGTCGAGGAGATCAAGGACTTTCTGCAGGATCCGTCCAAGTACAAGGCGCTCGGCGCGCGCATCCCGCGCGGCGTACTGCTCTACGGCCCTCCCGGCACCGGCAAGACGCTCCTGGCGCGCGCCATCGCCGGCGAGGCGGGCGTACCCTTCTATTCGATGGCGGGCTCCGACTTCGTGGAGATGTTCGTGGGCCTCGGTGCCTCCCGTGTGCGTGATCTGTTCGACGAGGCGAAGAAGAACGCACCGGCCATCATCTTCATCGACGAGATCGACGCCGTCGGCCGCAAGCGCGGCAACGGCATGGGCGGCGGACACGACGAGCGCGAGCAGACCCTCAACCAGCTGCTCGTGGAGATGGACGGCTTTGACAACGACACGAACCTGATCATCATCGCCGCCACGAACCGTCCCGACGTGCTCGACCCGGCACTGCTGCGCCCGGGCCGTTTCGACCGCCAGGTGGCGGTCGAGGCGCCGGACCTCGAAGGCCGCGAGGCCATCCTCAAGGTGCACGCCAAGGGCAAGCCTTTCGTGCCGGACATCGACCTGCACGCCATCGCCGTGCGCACCCCCGGCTTCACGGGCGCCGATCTGGCGAACGTGCTCAACGAGGCGGCCCTGCTGTGTGCCCGCGTGGGCGCCCAGCTCATCGACAACCGCGCTATCGACGAGGCTATCGACCGTGTGATGTCCGGTCCGCGCCGCCGTTCGAAGGGCATGGCCCTCGACGAACTGCGCAACACCGCCTACCACGAGGGTGGCCACGCCCTGGTGGCCGCGGCCCTCAACAACACCGACCCGGTGACCAAGGTGACGATCCTGCCGCGTGGCCGCGCCCTCGGCTACACGGCCGTCATGCCCACCGAGGACCGCTACTCGCAGACCCGCAACGAGCTGCTCGACCAGATGGCCTACGCCATGGGCGGCCGCACCGCCGAGGAGATCGTCTTCCACGACCCGTCCACCGGCGCATCCAACGACATCGAGAAGGCCACGAAGATCGCGCGCCACATGGTTGGCGAATACGGCTTCACCGACCAGCTCGGCGCCATCAAGTGGCTCGACTCCGACGACGACCAGGGACTCGACGGCCTGCGTCCGCGCGCCTACTCCGACGCGACCGCGCAGATGATGGACGAGCAGGTCATGAACTTCGTGGAGACCGCGCACACCGAGGCCTGGCAGATCATCATGGACAACCGTGAGATCCTCGACGAGCTGGTGCGTCAGCTGCTGGTCAAGCAGACGCTCAACGAGAAGGAACTCAAGGAGATCTTCGCCAACATCAAGAAGGCGCCGCAGCGCGAGGTATGGCTGAGCAACCCGCACCGTCCGGATTCGCAGCTGCCGCCGGTACCGATCCCGGAGTCGCTCAAGAAGTCGGCAGGCATGGACCAGCAGTAAGGCCGGTCGAATATGCAGGGGCCCGTCGCGCGGCATCGCCACGCGGCCGGGCCCCTGTCGTCAAAGGAGGCATCGTGACCAGTCATACCCTGAGCTTCACCGGGGTCGACATCCCCAACACCACCTGGCACGTCGAGGTGACGTGCACCGGGGAGGATCCCATCGACAGCGCACTGGCGGCACAGGTGGTCCGCCAGGTGCTCGCCACCATGCGCGACGCCACGGCCGAACGCATCGCCGCCGACCTCGCCGAGGAAGTCGCGCTGAGGGTTCCCTGCGGACACGTCGAAGTCGTCGTGGACTTCGCGGTGGACGACATGCCCGGACGGTACGCCGTCGCCACGGATCGCGACACCGTCGGCGAGGCGCTGCCGGTGGAACACGTCAGCCGCGGCGCCGTCATCGCCATGGAAAGCGCGGTCCCCAACGCCGAGGACGTCATGCGGGCCGCCATCGTCGCCATCGACGGCATCCCCGGCACGCAGGTCGAAGGCATCTCGCCGCTCTACCATGTGACGGCACCGGACGGCCGTGCATCCCACAGCGCCGTCATCGCCCTGCACACCACCATGAGCCTGCGTCAGCTGAACAACATGCTGCAGGCCCTGCACGGAACCCATGAAGGGGCAGTGGGCCTCGGCGTGGTGGCCATGGACGGCCTGCAGTCGCGCGAACGCGCCGGCCTGGACCTCCAGGGCGCCAAGCGGGCGGCGTTCCTGGCACCTTGGATGGACATGGATCCCGATGCCACCGTGGACGGCGACCCCGTGGCCTTCGCCCTGGCCAATGCGCCCGACGCGCCCTTCGTGGGACTCGCGTCCGACCATTGGATCATCGGGGGAGGGCACTGATGGCACATCGCACCAGGCCATGGGTCTACGTCGTCACCTGCGTGGTGGGCGCCGTCCTCGGCGGCCTGCTCGGCTACGTGGCGCAACGGCGCAACATCGGTTTCCTCGGCACCTCGTGGCTGGTGTCGGCACTCATGGTGGCCGTCGGCGTCGTCGTCACGGTGCTGGCCTGGCAGGTGCACCGCTGGGCGACCGCGGATGCCCGCAAGAAGCTCGAGCTCAGGACCGTCACGCCCGAGCGCGCCCTGCAGACGCTGGTCTACGCCAAGGCGCTCGCCGTGGCGGGCGCCTTCCTCCTGGGCTGGTACGGCGGCCAGATCGTCACGCTCATGCCCAGGTTCGAGGCTTCCTACTATCGCGGCGTCATCGTCGAATGCGCCATCGCCGCCGTGGCCAGCCTCATCGACCTCGTGCTCGGCATCGTCAGCGAGGGACTGTGCAAGCTGCCGCCCACGGACGGCCCCGAGCATCCGACCGCCACGCAACGCAAGCAGCAGGGTCTGGCATAGCTCAGTCGGCCTGCGGGACGCGCACCATCGCCTCCTGCGTCATGGCCGCAGCCAGGACGCCGTCGCGCGTATACACCTTCGCGGTGCTCAGACCGCGGCCATGGCCGGCGGTGGGGGTGTCCTGCACGTAGAGGTGCCACTGGGTGACGTCGATGTCCCGGTACCACCACATGGAGTGGTCGATGGAGGCGAAGGAGATGCCCGGCGTCATGACGGTCAGGCCGGCACGGCGCAGGATCGGTTCGAGCATGATCTGGTCGCATCCCAGCGCCAGCAACGCACGGTGGAGCGTCTGCGGGACGTCCAGTTCGCCGTCGGCGCGCATCCACACCAGCTGCCTGCCGCTGTCGGCGGTGTGGCTCTCCTCGTCGGGGCCCATGAGGATCGGCTTGGAGACGTACCGGATGTCGAAGGGGGACTTCTGCGCATAGAACTCGGCGAAGGCAGACTTGTCGGCGAAGGGGGCCATGAGGTCCTTCGAACTGGGCAGGTCCTCCGGGGCGGGCAGGTCGCCGGGCATCGCATCGGAGTATTCCACGCCATCCTGGCCATGGCTCTGGAAACTGGCGATTGCCGTAAGGATCGGGCCCTGGGACTGCGTGACGTTGACGCGTCGGGCGGAGAAGGAATGGCCGTCGCGCAGGGTCTCCACATCGAAGAGGAGGTCTTGGTGGATGTCGCCCGGGGCGATGAAGTAGCCATGGATCGAATGGGGCAGGCGTCCCTCGGGCACCGTTTTGGAGGCGGCCACCAGCGACTGGGCGATCACCTGTCCTCCGTAGACCCGTCCGGTGGGGAAGTACATGCTTTCCCCGCTGATGTAGGTATGGTCGCGGTAGGAGGAGGGGGTGCCCAGCTGGAGCACCTTCACCAACCGCTGCAGTGGCGTCTCGCTGTCGCTCATGTCTTCGATCCTTTCACCAGGGGGGCAAGCTACCGTGCAGTGTAACCAAGCCGTGTTACGTGCAGCCGACTATGCTGCCGGCGTGGGGTGGAAGGGGATTCGGGTGTGGTTGCATTCACATGCATGGAAATCTTTCGTTTTTTCGTGATATTTCCAGGACGCGGGCTGCACGTGCAGCCCGCGTCCTGGAAATATCACGAAAAAACGAAAGATTTCTCAGGAGCATATGCCCTAGCGCGTCAGCTTGCGGTGCAGGCGGTGCGGACGGGGAGGCCTCCTCGCCCAGGCGGGCGATCTTGTTCTCCTGGTAGGCCTGGAAGTTGCCCTCGAACCAGTACCAGTTCGCGGGGTTCTCGTCCGTGCCCTCCCACGCGAGGATGTGCGTGGCGATGCGGTCGAGGAACCAACGGTCGTGGGAGATCACTACAGCGCAGCCGGGGAACTCGATGAGTGCGTTCTCCAGGGACTCCAGGGTCTCCACGTCCAGGTCGTTCGTCGGTTCGTCGAGCAGCAGCAGGTTGCCGCCCTGCTTGAGCGTCAACGCCAGGTTGAGGCGGTTGCGCTCGCCGCCGGACAGCACGCCGGTGAGCTTCTGCTGGTCGGAACCCTTGAAGCCGAAGCTGGCCACGTAGGCGCGGGTCGGTACCTCGATGCCGCCGACCTCGATGAAGTCGTTGCCGTCCGAGACCGCCTCCCACAGGTTCTTGTTCGGGTCCAGGCCGGCACGGTTCTGGTCGACGTAGCTGATCTTCACCGTCTCGCCGATCTTCAGGTCGCCGCCGGACAGCGGTTCCAAGCCCACGATCGTCTTGAACAGCGTCGACTTGCCCACGCCGTTGGGGCCGATCACGCCCACGATGCCGTTGCGCGGCAACGTGAAGCTCAGGTCGTCGATGAGCACGCGGTCGCCGAAGGCCTTGTGGATGTGCTCGGCCTCGAGCACCGTCGAGCCCAGACGCGGTCCCGGCGGGATCTGGATCTCGGAGAAGTCGAGCTTCTTGGAGTTGCGTGCCTCCTGCTCCATCTGGTCGTAACGCTCCAGACGGGCCTTGTTCTTCGCCTGGCGGGCCTTCGGCGAGGAACGCACCCAGTCCAGCTCGCTCTTGAGGCGCTTGGCCAGTTTGGCGTCCTTCGCGCCCTGGATTTCCATGCGCTTCGCCTTGGTCTCCAGGTACGTGGTGTAGTTGCCCTTGTACGGGTAAAGCTGTCCGCGGTCGACCTCGCAGATCCACTCCGCCACGTTGTCCATGAAGTAACGGTCGTGGGTGACGGCGATCACGGCGCCCGGGTACTGGTGCAGGAACTTCTCCAGCCACAGGATCGACTCGGCGTCCAAATGGTTGGTCGGCTCGTCCAGCAGCAGCAGGTCGGGAGCCTCGAGCAGCAGCTTGCACAGCGCCACGCGGCGGCGCTCGCCACCGGAGCACACGGATACCGGGGTGTCCGGATCGGGGCACTGCAGCGCGTCCATCGCCTGCTCGAGCTGCGAGTCGAGGTCCCAGCCGTTCGCGGCGTCGATCTCGGTCTGCAGCGTGCCCATCTCCTCCATGAGCGCGTCGAAGTCGGCATCCGGGTCGGCCATCTCCTCGCCGATCCGGTTGAAACGCTCCACCTTCGCTGCGATGTCGCCGAAGGCCATCTTGATGTTCTCGCCGACGGTCTTGTCCTCGTCCAGCGGCGGCTCCTGCTGCAGGATACCCACGGTGAAGCCGGGGGTCAGCTGCGCCTCGCCGTTGCTCACGGTGTCCAGGCCGGCCATGATCTTCAGGAGCGTCGACTTGCCCATGCCGTTGGGGCCCACGACGCCGATCTTTGCGCCGGGCAGGAAGCTCAAGGTGACGTTGTCAAGGATGACGCGGTCGCCGTATGCCTTACGGGCGTTGATCATCTGGTAAATAAACTCTGCCAACGATGTTCCATTCTGTCGGAAGGTTGAAAAGTGGTCGAAGTGCGCTGACCATTATTCCAGTCTCAAATGACAATGCCGTCGCAATGGTCGATCTCGTGCTGGATGACCTGCGCGGCATACCCCGTGAAGGTGGCGTGGCGTGCGCGGCCGGTACGGGTCAGGTAGTCAACCTCGATGCGGTCGTGGCGGATCGTGCGGCGCTCGCCGTGCAGGCTCAGGCAGCCCTCGGCAGTGTCGTAGGCGCCGTCGGCGGCCGTGATGCGCGGGTTGAACATCACGCTCACCGCGCCGCCCATCGCCTCGTCCACGAAGACGATGATGCGCCGGTCCTCGCCGATCATGTTCGCCGCCATGCCCACGCAGCGGTCGCGGTTGGCCTTGAGCGTGTCCGCCAGGTCGTGGGCGATGGCGCTGTCGAGCGGGTCGGTCGGATCGGCCGGTTGCGACGGCTTGGACAGGAAGTCGACGGATGTGGTGATGTCGCGGATCATGGTGGTCTTTCTGCTCTTCTCGGTATCGGGACCATCCAGTCTATCCACATTTCCACATTTTCAGAATCCCGATTTGTCATTCGCGCCGGTCCATGGCAGTCTCATGCGCATGGGATCGATGCAATTGCAGGAACTGATGGAAGCCAAGCGCTCCATGGAGGCACGGTGTCTTGCCGCGGCCGGAGAGCTGAAAGGGCCGGTGGCGTTCAGCGGCAGGACTGCAGTGGTGCTGCTGGGAGCCGAGCTGCCCCGGGAGTTGCGGCTGGTACCTGACAGGCTGGAGCGCGTGGTGAACGATGTGCGTAAAAGGAACGACACGGACGCCATTGCGTGCCGCATGTGGAACGGCCTGATAGAGATGAACCGCGTGAAGGCGAACGTATGGCGGGTGACGGCCGAATGTGCCTGGACGATGATGGGGGCCGAAGCCTCCTTGGAGGAATTGGTGGTGCTGGGCGAGTGCCTGATGCGGCGTGACCGGCGTCTCAAGAGGATGACCTTGGAATCCCTGCAGGAGTATCTGCACCGTCTGGAGGAGTGGGGCAGCGAGCATCGCCGTCGGCAGGTCCGCGGCTGGGAAAAATGCCACAAGGCCCTGCGAATCATGCGTGAGGATACGGATTCCTCGCAGGAGAGCCGCATGAGGCTGCTGTTGCTGCGCCGTGGCTTCGGCAACGCTGAGGTGAACGTGAGGGTGGAGAACTCCCTGCGCGGCGGCCACTTTTACTTGGATGCGGCATTCAAGGAGCTGGGGATCGCCCTGGAATATGACGGCAGGCACCATGCCGCACAATGGGCGGCGGATGTGAACCGACGCAAGGACCTCGAGGACATGGGATGGATCGTCATCCAAGTGACGCAAGAAGACCTGGAAAACCCCGAGATGATTGAACGCCTGGTCGATCGCGTGGCGAATGCGGTGCGGGAACGCAGTGGCTGTGATTTTCACCCCGTGCCGCCGCTCACGGATGCCCAGCTGTTCGATGGCCGTCGCTGGCGCCGGCAGCGCGCTTGGTGGTCCTGCTGAGTGAGGTTGGGCATTCGGGGTCGTTGTTCTTGTCGTGGCCTATCTGCCTTAAGTGCGTGTTTCGGGCCCCGCTCGGGACTCTATCTGCCTTAAGTGCGGTTGCGCCTGCGACACCTTACTTACAAAACCAATTATCCTTGCCTATCTGCCATTGTTTTAATTGAAGAAGTGTTTATTTTGCTTATAGATGGCATTTCGTCGTTCATGTGCTCTTCTAGGCAACCGCACTTAAGGCAGATAGAGTCCCGAGCGGGGCCCGAAACACGCACTTAAGGCAGATAGGTCCACCGGGAAGAGGTGGCGCCATCGAGGCAATGGACCGATACAGGGTGCCGCAGCGGCCAACGTCGTCACTCGCAGCACGCGTCAGGGGGTCGCGAGGCCATCCGGCATCGCAACCCCCCTGACGCAGGAAAACACCTACGCCTTCACCGGGCCGAACACGGCGTCCAGTGCCTGCTTGAGGTCGGCGATGATGTCGTCCTGGTTCTCGATGCCGCAGCTCAGCCGCACCAGGTCGATGCCGACGCCGGCCTCCTCGAGCTGCTGCTCGGTCAGCTGGCGGTGGGTGGTGCCGGCAGGGTAGAGCACGCAGCTGCGTGCGTCGGCCACGTGTGTGGCGATGGAGATCATCTTCAGGTGGTCGAGGAAGGCGGAGACCTTCTCGCGGCCGCCGGGCACGCCGAAGGAGATGACGCCGCAGGTGCCGTTCGGCATGTACTTCTCGGCGAGCGCATGGTATTTGTCGCCGGGCAGGCCGGGGAAGTTCACCCAGGAGATGCGCGGGTCCGCCTGGAGCGTCTCGGCCACGGCGAGCGCGTTGGCGCAGTGGCGTTCGATGCGCACGCCGAGCGACTCGAGGTGCATGCCCATGATCCAGGAGTTGACGGGGGAGGGGGTGGAACCGAAGTCGCGCATGAGCTGCGCGGTGGCCTTGGTGATGAAGGCGGCCTTGCCGAAGTCCTTCGCGTAGACGACGCCGTGGTAGGAGTCGTCGGGGGTGGTCATGCCGGGGTACTTCTCGGCATGCGCCATCCAGTCGAAGTTGCCGGAGTCCACGATGGCGCCGCCGACGCAGGAGCCGTGGCCGTCCATGTACTTGGTGGTGGCGTGGGTGACGATGTCGACGCCGAACTCGATGGGTCGGCAGTTGACGGGGGTGGGGAAGGTGTTGTCGACGATGAGCGGCACGCCGTGGCGGTGGGCGGCGTCGGCGAACTTGGCGAAGTCGAGCACGATGAGCGCGGGGTTGGCGATGGATTCGCCGAAGACGGCCTTGGTGTTCGGCTGGAAGGCGGCCTCGAGCTCTGCGTCCGTGCAGTCGGGGCTCACGAAGGTGCAGGCGACACCCATCTTGCGCATGGTGACGTTGATGAGGTTGAAGGTGCCACCGTAGATGGCGGAGGAGGCGACAATGTGGTCGCCCTCGTTGCAGATGTTGAACAGGGCGAAGAAGTTGGCGGCCTGGCCCGAGGAGGTGAGCATGGCCGCGGCGCCGCCCTCCATCTCGCAGATCTTCGCGGCGACGGTGTCGTTGGTGGGGTTCTGCAGGCGCGTGTAGAAGTAGCCGGATTCGGACAGGTCGAACAGGCGGCTCATCTGCTCGCTGGACGTGTACTTGAAGGTGGTCGCCTGGATGATCGGCGGGGTGCGGGATTCGCCGTTGCCCGGCTGGTAGCCGCCCTGTACACAGATGGTGTCCACGTGTTCGCTCATGCGTTGCGCTCCTTGAGATGGCATGCGTTGGTCTGACAGACAGCATTTAAGCATGGCGGCGCCGTGGCAGGGAGGGATGTCCACCTATGTGGACGGGCGGCGTTCAGGAGACCTTGTACTGGCCGGCGTGCACCTGGCGTGCGCCGGTTCGTGGCGGATGTCGGCGGCGTAGTAGGGCGAACGCACGTCGTTGGCGTCCTGGTTGCTGTCGGTGTTCAGGTAGATGACCTGCGGGGTGAGCGGGCAGTAGGCGCCGAAGGTGTTCGGGTCACCCAGCCTGCCGTCCATGGTGCAGTGGCCGTAGATCGACTGGAAGTCGTAGTTCATGGTCGGTCCCACGGATGCCGCCAGCTGTTCGCCGACCTGCGTGTAGGTGCCGTCGGCACTAGGCGTGTCGGGCACGGACGTGATGGCCTGTTCCCATTTCGCGGTCAGTGTGGCGACCGTATCCTGCGTGGCCGGCCGGTCGGGCTGCTGTTCCTGCTGGCTGACTGCGTCCTGGTCATCGGTCTGCAGGATGTTCCAGGTGCCGTCCTCCTGCTTGGCGCGCACGGTGAACCCGAGGTCCTCGCCCTTGAGGAACTGCTGCTCCATGTCATCGAGTGCGGCGATCTGCGCGTCGTAGTATTTCTCGATCTCGTTGGGGTCGCTGGTCACGCGGTCGTCGCCGAAGTACTGGGCGGCGTGCTGGTCGGTCAGCCAGGTGATCCAGACGTGGTAGTAGTCGGCGCCACGTCTGCTTTTCTCGGGCGGGATCTCCAGGATCCGGTCGACGTCCATGTGCAGGTGTTTGTCCCGCATGGCGACCAGCGCGTCGGCGTACCGGCTGAATCCCTCGGACTGGGCGTAGTAGTAGACCTGTTCGTCCTTGACGCGGCCGTCATCGTCGACGTAGTCGTCCGGTTCGTACCCGCGGGCGCGCAGGGAGTCGATGGCGCCTTGGCTGGCGGAGGCCGTACGGGCATGCGACTGCCTGGCCATCACGATGGCGTAGGTGCCCCCGAAGACGAACGCGAACGCGAAGATGCCGATGATGAGCGCCGCGAGTGTGCGGCTGCTCATGGTGCGCGCGGGACGCCGGCGGGTGTACGTGGCCTGTGGCTGCGGCATGGGGGCGACGTACTGCGGATGGCGCGGGGCCTGGTAGGGCGACTGTTGCGTCTGCTGCTGCGGCGCGCCTGCCGCCGGTGCATACGGTTGCTGCCGATATGGCTGCTGGCGGTAGGGCTGCGGGTTGCCGTAAGGATTCGTCACGGTGTTCCCCCGTCGGAAACGATGATGCCAGTGCGCCGTCTCCGCCCCACGGACTGCCGCGACGGCGATTCGCGCCCAGCGCAACGGGGTGCGGCGACGGCGTTACAGTGGAAGCGGGCCTGCTGTGTCGCGGACGGCGGGCGACAGTGAGGCATAGGAGGCACACGATGGCGACTTCGGTCATGGTATTCCACCCGCATATGGAACATTCGCGCGCGAACCGTGCGCTCATGGACGCGGCGGCGCAGGTGCCGGGTACGGTCGTGCGCGACATGTACGCGCAGTATCCCGATTTCCGGATCGACGTGGCGCGCGAACGTGCGATCGCCGCCGACGCCGACCTCATCGTCTTCCAGTTTCCGCTCTACTGGTACAGCGCGCCCGCCCTGCTCAAGGAGTGGGAGGATGCTGTCTTCGAGGTGGATGGCTCCAGCCTCGAGGGCAGGCGCATGCTGTTGGCGGTGACGGCGGGCGGCAAGCTGGAGGACTATGCCGAGGACGGCAAGCAGGGCGCCACCATGGCGCAGGTGCTCCAGCCCTATCGCATGACAGCGAACTACCTGGGCATGCGTTTCGAGGAGCCGCTGCTGCTGCACCACGCGCACCGCATCGCCGACGACGACCTGGCGGCGGTCGCCGGGCGGTACGCCGACCTGCTGCGCTGAGGGCCGATGATGCGATCGGGGCCGGTGACGGACGATGTCCGTCACCGGCCCCGATCGCATTCCCGAGCTTTCCGTCGATGCACGGATGCCTTGGAAACCCTCACGACACGCTCTTAGTTCGACGATTTGACAAATATAGTTTGGCCGTTTTACTATATCGATCAAGACGCAACACAGAACGTCGCCGCAACATCAACACAAAGGAGTGAACCATGGGACTGTGGGACATCGACAAGATCGAGTACGTCGGCCGCAAGGGCGGTGAGAAGGAAGGCCTCGGCTTCCGTTATTACGACGCGGACAAGGTCGTCGCCGGCAAGACGATGAAGGACTGGCTGCGCTTCGGCGTCGCCTGGTGGCACAGTTTCGATGCACGGCTGACCGACCCCTTCGGCGACGGTACCGCCCAGCGTCCGTGGGACGGCAAGTACTCCGACCCGATGGACAACGCCCTGGCCAAGGTCGACTACGCCTTCGAGTTCCTCACCAAGCTCGGCGCCCCCTTCTTCTGCTTCCATGACCGCGACATCGCCCCGGAGGGCGAGACGCTGCGCGAGACCAACGCCAACCTCGACCGCGTGGTCGACAAGATCGAGGAGCAGATGAAGGCCACCGGCATCAAGCTGCTGTGGAACACCTCCTCGCTGTTCACCAACCCCCGCTTCGTGGCCGGCGCCTCCACCTCGCCCTTCGCCGACGTGTACGCCTACGCCGCGGGCCAGCTCAAGCACTCCCTGGAGATCGGCAAGCGCCTCGGCGCCGAGAACTACGTGTTCTGGGGCGGCCGCGAAGGCTACGAGAACCTGTGGGTCACCGACATGAAGCGTGAGCAGGAGCACATGGCGAAGTTCTTCCACATGTGCGCCGACTACGCCAAGGAGATCGGCATGGACGCCCAGTTCCTCATCGAGCCGAAGGCCAAGGAACCGATGACGCACCAGTACGACTTCGATGCCGCCACCGCCGCCAACTTCCTGCGCGCCTACGACCTGATGGACACCTTCAAGCTCAACCTCGAAGGCAACCACGCCAACCTCGCCGGCCACACCTACCAGCACGAGATCCGCGTCGCCCGCGACAACGGCATCCTCGGCTCCCTGGACGCCAACCAGGGCGACATGCTCCTGGGCTGGGACCTCGACGAGTTCCCGACAAACCTGTACGAGACCACCTCCGTGATGTGGGAAGTCCTCGACGCCGGCAGCATCGGCCCGCGCGGCGGCCTGAACTTCGACGCCAAGCCGCGCCGCACTTCCTTCAGCGCCGAAGACCTCTTCCGCGCCCACATCGCCGGCATGGACTCCTTCGCCGCCGGCCTGCTCGTGGCCGCCAAGATGCATGAGGACAAGTACATCGAGGATCTCGTGGCCAACCGCTACGCCTCCTACGACTCCGGCATCGGCAAGACCATCGACGACGGCACCGCCACCCTGGCCTCCCTCAACGACTACGCCATCGACATGCCGCAGTCCGAGATCATCGCCTCCACCAAGCCCGACCACCTCGAGGACGTGAAGGCCACGATCAACAACTACATCGTCGACGCCCTGGCCGAAGCCTGACGCCCGCCCCTCCCGTCCGCCGCGGCGTTCCGCATGGCCGCGGCGGACGGCCCAGCACCTCCGTATCGTGCCCCGATGCGCACACCCCGGTCCTTTCCCTTTCCTTCCACGGGTGGCGCACCTGACGCCCGGTCCCGGTCGCCCATGCCCGAAGCGACCGGGGCCGGGCGTCCCTTTGTATCCGAAGTCTTTCCCCGAGGAGCGCCATGTCCATCACCAACCCCATCCTCACCGGCTTCGCCCCGGATCCCGCCCTCATCCGCGTCGGCGACACCTACGTCCTCGCCAACTCCACCTTCGACTGGTGGCCCGCGGTCAACCTGCACGTCTCCCGGGACCTGGCGAACTGGACCGCCGTGCGCTCGCCGATCCGCGAAGCACGCCAGCTGGACCTGCGCGGCGTCGCCAGCTCCTTCGGCGTCTGGGCGCCGGACATCTCCTACGCCCATGGCCGGTACTGGCTGGTGGCCACGAACGTGAAGAGCGTGCACGCCTCCTTCACCGACCGCACCACCACCTACCTGTGCGGCAGCGTGCCCGTGCCCGAAGGCACGCGCACGGTGCGGCTGCGCACGCGCATACGCACTTCCCGCTACACCTACGACTACGCCTTCGACGACGGACCGTGGCAGGAGACCGGCACATGGCCCGACGCGCGCATCCTCTCCGACGACTACGCGTGGCAGCATGGCCGCGGCTTCTTCACGGGCGCCACCGTGGGCCTGTGCACGGTCGACATGTCCGGCTACCGCGCGTCGGCGACCTTCACCGGCTTCGACTACCGACCCGAGGCGGGGGAGGTGCGCCCATGAGCGGGATCCTCAACCCCGTGCTGCGCGGCATGCATCCCGACCCCAGCTGGATGTGGGACGAAGGGCACGACCGCGTGGCCCTGGTCAACTCCACCTTCGAATACGTGCCCGGCCTGCCGATCCACGTGACCGACGACCTGGCACACTACCGGCTGGTCGGCCACGCCGTCGACGAAGCCATGGCACACGAGCTGCTCCTCGATTACGTGCTCGACTCCGGCGGCCTGTACGCACCGACCCTGCGCATGATCCACGGACGCTACGCCATCGCCTGCACCGTGGCACGCATGGACGACCAGGCGGCCCGCGACGCCGGCGTGGACAGGAAGAAGCTCGACCTCTTCCTGGCAGCCCAAGGCAACTTCGTGCTCGTGGCCGACGACCTGGAAGGCCCCTGGGAGGGGCCGTACTGGATTGCCGGCGCCGAAGGCATCGACCCCGACCTCTTCGAGGACGCCGACGGTATCGTCTACTGGACGCAGACACACGGTGCGCCCGACCCGCGGGTGGAAGGGCAGGGCGAGATCTGGACCCGGCCCATCGACCCGGACGCCTGGACCTTCGTGGCCGGCAGCGCCATGACACCCCTGTGGCAAGGCTACGGACTGGACGCCGTCTGGGCGGAAGGGCCACACCTATACCGGATGGGGGAGTGGACCTACCTCATGACCGCGGAAGGCGGCACCGGATGCGACCACGGCGAGATGGTCATGCGCGCCCACACCCCACACGGCCTAGGCGAGGCCCTGACCGAGGCGCAACCGGGGAGGCTGTTCCGGCCCGACCCCAAGAACCCCTTCCTCACCCACCGCATGCTCGGCAACGGCGAACCCGTCCAATGCGTGGGACACGCCGACCTGCTGCACCACCCGCGCCTCGGCTGGTGGCTGGCATGCCTGGGCACCCGGCAGACACCCACCCAATGGGGACCGGCGCTGAACTTCCTGGGACGCGAGACTTTCATCGCACCCATCAACTGGGAACACGAGCCGACCCCACGGAACGTCGACGTCGATGGCACTCCCGGCTGGCCCGTGCTGTCCGGGGACGTGGGACGGCTGGTCCGCCATCTCGAGGCGGACGGGGAAGGCGTGCGGATCCTGCACGTCCGCTTCGACCGCACGGACACCCAGTTCCTGGACGTGGAGGATCTGCTGGCCGAAGCAGGCGCACTCACGGTGCGCGGACGGGAAGGCATGCGCTACCACCGGATCCAGGAGGAACGGTGTGTCATCACGGTGCCGGCCGAAGGTCACCTCCGCATCCGTCAGGACGATGCCCACCGGCTCGACCTCTTCAGCGGACCGGGGTACCTGCGGTGGTCGATGCACGCCGACGGACGCGTGGACGAGGGGAGCGTGCAGGGAAACGGCCCCTGGAAGGCAATCGTCGCAGGCGGCGTGGTGCGGCTGCACGGCGACGGCACCGCGAAGCCGGCCGCCGAAGTGGACATTCGTGCCCTGAGCACGGAATGGGCGGGCGGCTTCGTCGGCTGCACCGTCGGCATCGAACTGCCGGCCTAGGGCAGCCGCTGCGTGGAATTGCGCACGACGAGCGTGGTCGGCAGGATCACGTGACGCTGCGGGTCGCGGCCGTCCACGGTGTCGATGAGCATCCCGGCGGCCGCGCTCGCCATGTCCTGCAGCGGCTGGCGCACCGTCGTCAGGGCGGGGCCCAGGAAGGCGGCGGTCTGCACGTCGTCGAATCCCACGACCGACAGGTCCTCGGGGATGCGCAGGCCGTTCTGCCGGGCTGCCTCGTAGACGCCCATCGCCTGCAGGTCGCTGCCCGCGAAGATCGCGGTGGGGCGGTCCGGCTGGGCCAGCAGCTCCATGGCCTGCGCGTAGCCGCCGTCCGTGGTGAAGTCGCCTTCGGTCACCAGCGCGGGGTCCAGGGGCAGGCCCTGTTCCGCCAGGGCGGCGCTGTAGCCGTCCAGGCGGGCGCGCGAACACATCATCTCCTCGGGGCCCGTGATGATGCCGATGCGTCGATGCCCCAGCTCCAGCAGGTGTCGGGTGGCGATCACGCCGCCCGTCCAGTTGTCCGCCTGTACGGACATGTCGTCGACCGACGGCTGGCCGGACGGGTCGAAGACCACGTAGGGGATGGTGTTGCGGTCGAGCTTCGCCTTCTCCTCGTCGGTCAGGTTGGAGAAGATCAGGATCACGCCGATCGGCCGGCGCCTCAGGACGCCGTCGACCCACGAGGCGTCCGGGTGCTGGCGGTCGCCGCTTTCCGTGGTGATGACGCTGACGTCGTGCGCCTTCGTCTCGCGCAGCACGCCACGCAGGACCTCCAGGGCCCAGAGCGTCTCGAAGTCCTGGAAGACCACTTCGATCATGCGCTGGGCGCGCGGTGCCCGGGAATGGGCGGTGTAGCCGCTGGCGCGCAGGGCCTGTTCGATCTCGCGGCGCGTCGACGAGGCTACGTCGGTGCGGCCGTTGAGCACCTTGGACACGGTGGCCAGGGAGTAGCCGGTCGCCGCGGCGATGTCGGACAGCCGGACCTTGGGGGCGGAGACGGGGTCGGTCATGGTCAGCTCCTTTGCTGGGAGAACGTAAGGTTTTCGAAGTCCCGTGCATCATGCGGCCGCTGGGCCGTTGCTGCTGACAGTATATCGAAACTTTCGTGATGTTGGCAATCTCTGCGCGTGGCGAAACATACAGCTTTGTTAAGTATTGTGCGAATTGGTGAACAGAAACAAACGAAACGCCGTGAGCGAACTTTAATTTGACAACCGAACTAAGTGGTTTTACGATAGTTTTCACCGAAAACAACGATAGTTTTCGAAAAGTTTCAGTCTTCTCCCCTGGGGCATCGCTGCCCCGGTACCCACCATCCACTGCAATGGTACGGGAGGAACGGATCCAGGCGGCACGCCGACGACGACGTGTCCCGCCGGCAAGGAGGAAACCATGAAGATCAAGCCCATACTGGCAGGAACCCTGGCCCTGGCCACCCTCATCGGCGCATCCGCCTGCGGTGGCGGCGACGGCAAGACGGCGGACGGCAAGACGGAAGTCGTGGTGTGGATGAACTCCACCACCGGCGACGGCAAGAAGTTCTGGGAGGATGCGGCCGCCGCCTTCGAGAAGGAACATGCGGACGTCGACATCAAGATCGAGGCCATCCAGAACGAGGACATGGACGGCAAGCTGCAGACGGCCCTGCAGGATCCCGCCTCCGCGCCCGACATGTTCCTGGCGCGCGGCGGCCAGAAGCTGCGCGACGTGGTGGAGGCCGGCCAGGTCATGGACCTGACCGACAAGATCTCCGACGAGGTCAAGACGCAGATGGCGACGGCCCTGGACACCACGAGCATCGACGGCAAGGTCTACGGCGTGCCCCAGTCCGTGCTGCCCGGTGGCATCTGGTACTCCAAGGACCTGTTCAAGCAGGCCGGCATCACCGACACGCCCAAGACCTGGGACGAGTTCAAGGCCGACGTGGACAAGCTCAAGGCGGCCGGCATCACGCCCATCGCCCTCGGCGGCAAGGACGCGTGGCCGGCGGCTCACTGGTACTACTGGTTCGCGCTGCGCGAGTGCTCCCAGTCCGCCTTCGACGAGGCCTCCAACGACATGAAGTTCACCAACGAGTGCTGGGTGAAGGCCGGCGACGACGTGCAGGACCTGCTCGATCTCGACGGATTCAACGACGGCTTCCTGACCACTTCCGCGCAGCAGGGTGCCAGCTCCTCCGCCGGCCTGCTTGCCAACCACATGGCCGCCATGGAGCTCATGGGCGGCTGGGAGCCGGGCGTCGTGCGCGACCTGACCCCCGACCAGAAGGACATGGCCGACCTGGGCTACTTCACCTTCCCCGAGATGGAGGGCGGCGAAGGCAGCCCGACCGCGATCCTCGCCGGCGCGGACGCCATGTCCATCGGCGCGTGGGCGCCGCAGGAGGCCGTGGACTTCCTCAACTTCATCTCGCAGCAGGAATGGCAGGAGAAATACGCCGAGGCCTTCGTGACCATCCCGGCCGCGAAGAACGCCCAGTCCGCCGTGACCAACGAGGCGCTCAAGCAGGTGCTCGGCGCCTATGACCAGGCTTCCTCCGTCTCCCTGTGGCTCGACACCGTGTTCGGCCAGAACGTGGGCAACGCGCTCAACGAGGGCGTCGTCAACATGATGGCCGGCAAGGGCAACGCCGAGGACATCGTCAAGGGCATCGAGGCGGCGGCCGCCAAGGGCTGACCGGACCGTTGCCCGGTGGAGGGGCGGCGACGCCGCCCCTCCACCGGATCCCATCCATCACACAGACATATCCACGAGGTGCATCAATCATGTCGGAGGCAACCACCAGCAATGCGCGGCCACGCAGCGACCGCGCCCGCAGGCGCTTCGAAGTCGGCGTCCTGTCCGTCCCCGCGCTCGTCATGTTCATCGGATTCGTCATCCTGCCGGTGTTCATGGCCGCGTACTACGGCTTCTACAAGTGGAAGGGATTCGGCAAGCCGAACGTGAACGGCACGTTCGTCGGCCTGGACAACTACAGGGTCATCCTCACCGACCCGAGTTTCCAGCAGGCGCTGGGCCACACGCTGTTCATCGCCGTCATGTCCCTGGTCATCCAGGGGCCGCTCGCCATCCTCTTCGCGCTCCTGCTCAACCAGAAATTCAAGGGCCGCGGCCTGATCCGCACGCTCATCTTCGTGCCCTACGTGGTCTCCGAGGTCATCGTCGGCACCGGCTGGAGCCTTATGCTGCAGCCCACCGGCGCCGTCAACGCGGTCCTGGCCAAGTTCGGGCTGCACGGCGTCGACTGGATCGCCAACCCGAAGATCGCCATCTGGACCCTCATGTTCATCATCTCGTGGAAGTACATCGGCTTCGCCGTCATCCTCATGATCGCCGGCATGCAGGCCATCCCCGAGGAGCTCTACGAGGCGGCGCGCGTCGACGGCGCCGGCTTCTGGCGCCAGCAGTGGAGCATCACCCTGCCGCTACTCGGCCCCACCATCCGCATGTGGGCCTTCATGTCCATCATCGGCTCGCTGCAGCTCTTCGACCTCGTCTACATCATCTGGGGCCAGTACGTGGCCTCCACGGCAGGCACCTCCACCATGGCGACCTACATGGTGCGCGAGGGAAGGCTCGCCAACAACTATGGCTACGGTTCAGCGGTCGCCGTCGTCATCTTCGTCATCTCCCTGGTGATCGCACTGTCCTACCAGAAGTTCGTGCTCAACCGCGACCTCGACGGCGCCGTCGAAGGCAACCGCGGCGGTTCGGGCAGCAAGCCGCGCCGCAAGGCACGCATCCGCGGCGCAGCCGTCGAACGCACCGCGGCGGCCGTCGAAGCGGCCGACACCATGGAACGCACCGCAGTGGAAACCATACGCAAGGGCGCGCGTGCAGCCGCCGCACCCCTCATGGCAAAGGAGCTGGAAGCATGAGCTCGGCAACCAAGGACCCCTACGCACTCAAGCGCTCGGCAAAGACACCCTGGGGCCATCCGATCGTCTACGTCCTGTCCTTCATCCTCGTGCTCATCTGCGTGGTGCCCGTCCTCTACATCATCCTGGGCGGCTTCCGCACCAACTCGCAGATCACGCAGGACCCTGCCGGGCTGCCCAATCCGTGGAACGTGGGCAACTACCTGACCGTCATCGCCTCCGGCACCTTCTGGACCGAGCTCGTCAACTCGCTCATCGTGTCCGTGGGCACCATGGTCGGCGTCGTCATCCTGGCGCTCATGGTCAGCTTCGTCATCGCCCGCTACCGCATGCGCTTCGGCAAGGTGCTGTACACGCTGTTCTCCGCGGGCATAATGTTCCCCATCACCGTGGCCATCACGCCGCTGTATCTGCTGCTGCGCAACCTGCACCTGATCAACAGCCAGCTGGGCATCATCCTGCCGCAAATCGCCTTCGGGCTGCCGCAGGCCATCATCATCATGGTGCCCTTCCTGCAGTCCATCCCCATGGAGCTGGAGGAGGCGGCCGAACTCGATGGCTGCTCGCGCCTCGGCTTCTTCGTGCGCATGGTGCTGCCGCTGAGCGGGCCGGGCGTGGCGACCATCGCCATCCTGTCCTTCGTGGCCAGCTGGAACGCCTACATGCTGCCGCTGTTCCTGCTCAACGACTCCACGAAGTACACGCTGCCGCTGGGCGTGCAAATGTTCAGCTCGCAGCATTCCGTCGACACCGCGCAGGTGCTCGCCTTCACGTCGCTGTCCATGATCCCCGCACTCATCTGCTTCACCATCTTCCAGAAGAAGATCGTGGGCGGCCTGGCCGGTGCAGTCAAGGGCTGAGAAAGGAACACGACCATGAAGATCGTCAACCCCGTGCTCGCGGGTTTCCACGCCGACCCCTCCATGATCCGCGTGGGGGACACCTACTACATCGCCAACTCCACCTTCGAATGGTGGCCCGGCGTGCGTCTGCACGAATCCCGGGACATGGTGCACTGGCGCACGTTGCCCGGCCCGCTGCGGCGCACTTCGCAGCTGGACATGCGCGGCAACCCCTCGTCCGGCGGTGTGTGGGCCCCCGACCTGAGCTACGCCGACGGCAGGTTCTGGCTCGTCTATGCGGACGTCAAGATCGTGGGCGGCGCGTTCAAGGACTGCACCAACTACCTGGTGACCGCCGAGGACATCGAAGGCCCCTGGAGCGAGCCCGTGCGCCTCAACGGCGTGGGTTTCGACGCCAGCCTGTTCCATGACGACGACGGCCGCAAGTACCTCGTGCAGCAGACCTGGGACTTCCGTGAATACCACCATCCCTTCGACGGCATCACCTGCACCGAGTTCGATCCGCAGGCCATGCGCCTGAAGCCCGAGACCACGCGGACGCTGTGGCACGGCACGGATGTGAAGCTCGTGGAGGGGCCGCACCTGTACAAGGTGAACGGACTGTACTACCTGTTCTGCGCCGAAGGCGGCACAGTGTGGACCCACCAGGAAGTCGTGGCGCGTTCGGCCACGCTCGACGCCCTGTCCTTCGAACCCAGCCCCTACAACCCCTTCGTCACGAACTTCGACACCCCGCGCAGCCCGCTGCAGAAGCAGGGGCACGGCGCGCTCGTGGACACGCCGTCGGGGCAGTGGTACTATGCCTCGCTGTCCGCGCGGCCCTGGCACCATCCCGACGAGTCGGTCACCGACCCCCGCGGCTGGTGCACGCTCGGCAGGGAGACCTCCATCCAGCAGGTCGAATGGACCGACGATGGCTGGCCGGTCATCGTCGGAGGTCACGGCGGCCAACTCGTCGTCGACGCGCCCCGGGACGCCATCGAGACGGATGTGCCCATGGGCCACAGCCAACGCGACGACTTCACCGCCCCCGAACTCGGCCTGGACTGGAGCACCCTGCGCGTGCCCTTCGACGATGCGATGGGCAGCGTGGGCGACGGCGCCCTGACCCTGCGCGGCCAGGGATCGCTGTGCAACCTGTTCGACCTGTCGCTGGTGGCACGCCGTTGGCAGGCCTTCGATTTCGACGCGCAGGTCGCCGTGCGGTTCGACCCCTGGAACTACATGCAGATGGCGGGCCTGACCAACTACTACAACGACCTGTGCTGGTCCTGGGCCTTCGTCACGTGGGACGAACGGCGCGGCTGCCGCGTCATCGAGGTCGCGCAGAACGACTTCCATGACTACACCTCGTTCCTCAAGGACGACGCCGTGCCGGTGCCGGACGACGTGGACACCGTGTGGCTGCGCACGAAGGTGCGTACCGACACCTACACGTACGAGTACTCGTTCGATGGCGAGCGCTGGATCGGACTGGGCGTCGAACTGGATGCGCGCATCCTCTCCGACGACTACGTGAACCAGCGGTACGGCGGCTTCTTCACCGGCGCCTTCGTGGGACTGGCTGCCGTGGACCTGTCCGGTTACGATGCGACCGCGAGGTTCTCCGACTTCGAGTACCGGGAACTGGACTAGTCCGGCTCGCGGAACGGCCCCTGCCGTTCGCCGCCGCCTCTGGGATACTGCACGACAAGGCCGGTGCGGGACACCACGTCCCGCACCGGCCTTGTCATGAATGGTGAAGGAGAAGAACGTGACGAATCCCCAGAACGACTACGATCCTCGGCAGTCGTATGGCGAGGTGCCGCCATACGGCCAGCAGTCTTACGGCGAGGCGCAATACGGCCAGCAGCCCTATGCTCCGGCCTATGAAGCGCCGCAATACCAGCGGCCCTACGCGGCGCAGCCCGTGCAGGCATACGCATCCCAGGGGTATGCGATGAGCGACAGCGACCGCACCCTGCGTCTGGTCGCCTTCATCTTCATGCTCATCTCGACCGTGGGCCTCGGCTGGGCGATCATCCCCTTGGCGTGGATGATCCCGATGACCGTGGTGTCGTGGGGCATCTACAAGGGCACCCGTCCCAATTCCGTGGCCTTCGGCGTGTGCTCGCTGATCTTCTGCTCCCTGGTTGCGGGCATCTGCCTGCTGATCTCCACCAAGGAGAAGTAGTGCTTTAGTACCCTATAAGAAATTGTTCATTTTTTTGAACAAAATCTTACAGGAGAGGTGGCGAGGGGGTGTCACCCGCGCGCCTTCACATAGGCCTCGTAGACCTGCGGGGTAGGGGTGCCGGTCTGCACGGCGTCGATCGAGACCTTCCAGTCGGGGGCGTCGTCCACGCCGGACAGGACCCAGGCGGCCTGGCGGGCGGCGCCGATCGCCACGTACTCGTCGGTGGCGGGGCAAGTGACGTCCATGCCCAGGATCGACGGTGCCAAGGTGCGGATGGCCAGGGACTTCGCGCCGCCGCCGATGAGCAGCACGCGGTCGATCGCGGCGCCCAGGGAACGGATGAGTTCCATGCAGTCGCGCTGCGAGCACAGCAGCCCCTCCACGAAGGCGCGGGCGATGTCGCTGCGGTTCGTGTTGCGCAGGGTCATGCCGCTCAGGGTGGCGGTCGCGTCGGGACGGTTGGGGGTGCGTTCGCCCTCGAAGTACGGCACCAGCGTCAGGCCGTCCGCGCCGGGACGGGCATCCAGGGCCAGGTCGGTCAGCTCGTCGTAGTCCACGTCCAGGGCGGCGCGTGCCGCGTCGAGGATGCGCGAGGCGTTGATCGTGCAGGCCAGCGGCAGGAAGTGCCCGGTGCAGTCGGCGAAACCGGAGACCGAGCCGGTCAGGTCGTGGACGGGAGCCTCGCTGACGGCGGCCGCCACGCCCGAGGTGCCCAGGGAGACGGAGACGTCTCCGACGGCCATGCCCAGGCCCAGCGAGGCCATGGCGTTGTCGCCGCCGCCGGGGGCGATGATGCAGCCGCCGTCCACGTCGGCGCCCGCGATCGCGGGGTCGGCCAGGGCAGGTGCGACCTCGTTGGGGCCGAGCACCTTCGGCAGCACGATGCGCTGGGCCATGTCGAAGGACGCGCCGTCGGGCTCCGCGGTGGCGTCGCTTCGCAGGCCGAGCGCGAGCAGTTCGGGGCGGTACTCGTTGCGCGCCGCGTCGAAGTACAGGGTGCCGGAGGCATCGGAACGGTCGGTGACGAGCATGTCCAGGTGGGCGTCCTCGCCTTCGGCCACCGGCCCGTAGCCGGCGATGCGCCAGGTCAGCCAGTCGTGCGGCAGGCAGATCGCCGCGATGCGTGCCGCATGGTCCGGCTCGTGCTCGGCGACCCACTTGACCTTGGTGAGCGTGTAGGAGGCGACGGGGGAGGAACCGACGGCCTTCACCCAGCGCTCCACGCCGCGTGCGCGCACGTCCTGCGCTTCGCCGTCGGCGGCCGGCGCGGCGCCCAGTGCCATGATGAGCTCTTCGGCCTGGGGTGCCGAGCTCGTGTCGTTCCACAGCATGGCGTCGCGGATCACCGCACCCTGCGCGTCGAGCAACACCATGCCGTGCTGCTGTCCGCCCACGGCAATCGCGCTCACGTCGGCCAGGCCGCCTGCCTGTTCGGCGGCCTGGAGGAAGGCGTCCCACCAGGCCTGCGGGTCCACCGTGGACCCGTCGGGATGCTTGGCCTGGCCGAAGCGCACCAATGCGCCGGTCTCGGCGTCCGTGACGCGCACCTTGCATGACTGGGTGGAGGTGTCCACCCCGGCAACGAGTATCCTGTCCATTTCGCGGCTCCTTGGGTTCCGTGCGCGGGCGGCGGCCTGGGCGCCCCATTGCGCGTCCGGCGCTGCCCCGCGTAATATAGTTAGATGATTAAACTATACCACATAGTGTAGCATACCTAGAACCGGACGCCGCCCGAGGATACGCGGATGGTCGGGAACCATACATAAGAAGGTGGGACCATGGCAGCGATGAAACGGATCAACCAGGACGACCTGCGCAACCACAACCTCTCGGTCGTGCTTTCCGTCATGCTCGGCTCCGTCACCCCGCTCAGCCGCGCCGAACTGGCCAAGGCCACCGGATTGACCAAGGCCACCATGTCGCTGCTCGTCTCCCTGCTTCTCGACAGCCACGTCGTCAAGGAAGGCACGCCGGTCGTGCAGTCCGCCTACGGCCGGCCCAGCACCCCGCTGAGCGTCAACGGCGGCGTCATGTGCGGCATCGGCATCCAGGTGAACACCGACGGATACGGCTACCTCGTGCTCGACCTGGACGGCGCCATCGTGGCGGAACGCTGGATCGCCGCCGACCTGCACGACGCCGATGCCCAGGAGATCTTCGCCGGGCTCGACGGACTCCTGCAGGGCCAGGAGCGTCTCCTGCGCGACCATGGCTACACCGTCGCCGGCACGGGCCTGGCGCTGCCCGGCCTGGTCACCGGGGACGGCCACCTCATCATGGCGCGCAACCTCGGCTGGGAGGACCTCGACCTCAATGGCTTCGACCTGGTGCGCAGGCTGGATGTGGCCGCCGGCAACGAATCCGACATGGCCGCCATCGCCCTGCTGCCCGGCTATGCCACCCAACGCGCCGACGAGGGCCTGGTCAGCCCCGGCAGCTCCTTCGTCTACGTCTCTACCGACATCGGCATCGGCGGCGCCGTCGTGCGCGGCGGCCGCGTCTCGCGCGGCGAGCACGGATTCGCCGGCGAACTGGGGCACCTGTCCGTGCAGATGGACGGCCCGCTGTGCGTCTGTGGTCGCCGAGGCTGCGTGGAGGCCTTCGCCGGGCGGCGCTCCATGGTGGAGCTTGCCGGCATCGCCACGGGCGACGCTGCGGCCGGCGTGCCTGCCATCGAGGAATTCATGGACCGCTTCCGCCGGGGTGACCCCCGGGTGGTGGGCGTGGTCGAACAGGCCGAGCGCGCCATGGAGTCCATGATGGTCTCCGTGGTCAACCTGACCGACGTCGACACCATCGTGCTCGGCGGCGGCTGGGCACATGCGGCGACGGACACCCTGCGCGCCATGCGACGGCACGTGCAGGAGCGCATCCTGGCGCGCGACAAGGTCCAGGTGCGCCTGCTGGACGCAGGTACCCAGGCCCGGCACGCGCTGATGGGCGCCGCCGCAGTCGGCCTGCGTCAGTTCATCGACAATCCGCTCGGCTACCTGCAATCCACGGATTGACCGGTCGGGGGAGGGGGTGCCGGGCAGCTGGTAAGCTGTCGTGCGGCATCCCCGCCCGGGCTGCGCAGGTCAGGGGTTGTCCGCGTGCCTCGCACAGCGTCCCCACACTGCGCAGCACCGATCCGAAGGAGGCCGCCATGGCCGACCGCACCACCAACCCCACCGTTTCCGCCCGCCTGCGCTGGCGTCCCGCGGACATCGCCGTCACCGCCGCGCTCGGCATCGCCGCCGGCCTGGTCTTCTGGGGATTCAACTTCGCATACATGGGCGTCAGCCCCATCCTCGGCGGCCTGCTGCCGGGATTCGCCAGCATCCTGCATGGCGTGTGGTACTTCTCGGGCACGCTCGCCGTGCTCATCATCCGCAAGCCCGGGTCCGCCGTCTTCGTCAACCTCGTCGGCTGCGCGGCGGAGATGCTGCTGGGCAACCAGTTCTCCTTCGGCTTCGTCTTCCTGTCCGCCGCCCTCCAGGGCGTTTTTGCGGAACTGCCCTTCGCCGTCACGCGCTATCGCGTCTTCAACCTGCCCATGTCCTTGCTTTCCGGGCTGTGCGTGGGGCTGGAGTACGGCGTCTATCTCATGCTGTTCCGCTACCAGGGCGTGGCGTGGCTCAGCCCGCGCGGCATCGTGCACATGGTGTGCGAGGCCGTCAGCGGCGTCCTCATCGCCGGCCTGCTCAGCTGGCTGCTGTACGTGGCGATTGCGTACACCGGCGTGCTCGACCACTTCGCCTCCGGGCGTGCGGTGCGCCGCCGCGGCTAGCGGCCGCGTGTCGCACTGTCGTTCCAGAACGTAAGACGGCCCCGTCGGCTGGTACCATGGACGCGCCTACACTGGAAGGGCGTGGGAAGCGCCGCGCCGATGACGATGCCGATACCACGGGAGAGAGGCGATCCATGGTCACCGATGACCGTTCCAATGCCGAGGTCGGCACCCAGACGGAGTTCATCAATGCGCAGGAAATCGCGAAGCTGACGGCTGCGCCGCCGCCGGGGCGCGATCCGCAGGGCGACCCCGACCACCGCATGTACGTGCGCATGGTGGTCGCGTCCCTGGCGGCGCTGATCGTGATCGCGCTCGGCATCGGCGCCGTGGCCATGGTGCACCACCGCAGCCAGGAGCAGCTGTCCGCGCACCGTGCGCAGTGCGAGCAGGCCTTGGCGGACCTGCACGGGCGGGCGGCCCAGTACGACCAGCTGGTCGGCGGCGACGCGCTGGAGGCGGCGAAGATCACCGACATCCAGGTGGCGGACACCAAGACGGTGGTCGCCCTCGACGAGCAGCTCCATGCCCAGATGCCCGAAGCGGTGACCTGCTCGGCGGTCTCGATCGACGGTTACGACGACCTCATGGCGCAGATCAGCGACAATGGCGAATGGTACGACGCGCACATCGAGTCCCTGCAGTCGGCCGTGGCCCAGGTGCAGGCCTCCAAACAGGAAAAGGACGTCAAGGATGCCCAGGGCGCCCTGGGCGACAAGATCCGCGAGGCGCGCACCGAGCTCGACTTGGGCCGTGACAAGGTCCTGGACGCTTCCACCTACACGGCACTCGAGGCGTTGATCGGCCAGGCCGAGACGCTCGCGAAGGGCAACGACATCGAGGCCATGGAAGCCATGGCCCCCAGGCTCGCCGACGCCATGGCGAAGGTCCATGCCTCCCGCGAGGCCAAGGTGGCCGATGACGAGCGCAAGGCCAAGGAGGCCGAGGGGAAGAAGAAGGCCGAGGAGGAAGCCAGGAAGAAGGCGGAGGAAGAGGCCAAGGCCAAGGAACGGGCCGCCAAGGAGAAGGAGTCGAAGGACGCCCGGTCCAAGGACCGGTGAGCGGGGTGCGTATGTCGCCGTGTTTGCTACAATTTAGCGAGTCGCGTGGCCTTGCGCCCGTGCGACGGGGAGCCTTAGCTCAGTCGGTTAGAGCATCGGACTCATAATCCGCCGGTCCAGGGTTCAAGCCCCTGAGGCTCCACTCCTTGAGAAATCTCTCGTTTTTTCGTGATATTTCTCGATGGGGAGGCAACACGCTGAACGCCGCTGGTGGGGAATAATGCGCGTGGTCGCCTGTTGTACGCAGTGGTGCGGTCAACACCGGACCATACAATGCACGTATCCGGTTCACGCCTGCCATAGGGGCATGGCGACCCGGGTCCCCCGTATCTTTAGGAGACGAATTATGCAGCAGGGTATCCATCCTGATTACCACAAGGTTACCGTTACTTGTTCTTGCGGCAACACCTTCGAGACCAAGTCCACCGCCAAGGGCGATCACATGACCGTTGACGTGTGCTCCCAGTGCCACCCGTTCTACACCGGCAAGCAGAAGATTCTCGACACCGGTGGCCGCGTGGCCCGCTTCGAGAAGCGTTACGGCAAGAGGAAGTAAGTTCCAGTCTTGCGGTACGGAAAACGCCAGCCCCCGGGCTGGCGTTTTCCGTTGTCGTCCCCTCCATGACCGCACGGTTGGGTAGGATGGACCCGTTTGAACACAGGACCGCCTGGGCGCGTCGGCACGCGCCCGAATCATTTGAGGGACGCACTCGCAAGATGGCAGACGAACAGTTCCCCGCGGCACTCACCGCGCTCGAGGAATACCGCAACATTGAACAGCAGATGGCCCAGCCGGACGTGGCATCCGACCCGAACGCCATGCGCAAGCTCGGACGGCGCCATGCCGAACTCGGTTCGATCGTGGCCGCCTACCGCGCGTACGCCCAGGTCCGCGACGACCTCGAGGCCGCCCGCGCCATGGCCGGCGAGGACCCCGACTTCGCCGACGAGGCCAGGCAGCTCGAAGGCCGGCTGCCGGCCGTCGAGGAGAGCCTGCGCGCGGCGCTCGTCCCGCGCGACCCTGACGACGCGCGTGACGTGATCATGGAGATCAAGGCCGGCACCGGCGGCGAGGAAGCCGCCCTGTTCGCCGGCGACCTGCTGCGCATGTACACCCGATACGCGGAGAAGCGCGGCTGGAGCGTGACCATCCAGTCCGAGAACTCCACGGAGCTCGGCGGCATCAAGGACGTCCAGCTCGCCATCCGCGCCAAGGGCACCCCGGCGCCCGAGGACGGCGTCTGGGCCTCGCTCAAGTACGAGGGCGGCGTGCACCGTGTGCAGCGCATCCCCGTGACCGAATCCCAGGGACGCATCCAGACCTCCGCCGCCGGCGTGATCGTGTTCCCCGAGGCCGACGAGGATGACGACGAGATCGAGATCGACCCCAAGGACCTCAAGATCGACATCTTCATGAGCTCCGGCCCCGGCGGACAGTCCGTGAACACGACCTACTCGGCCGTGCGCATGACGCACATCCCCACCGGCATCGTGGTGAGCATGCAGGACGAGAAGTCGCAGATTCAGAACCGCGCCGCGGCGCTGCGCGTCCTCAAGAGCCGCCTGCTGGCCATGAAGCACGAGCAGGAGGCCGCCGAGGCCGCCGACATGCGCCACTCCCAGGTCCGCTCCCTCGACCGCTCCGAACGCATCCGCACCTACAACTTCCCCGAGAACCGCATCGTGGACCACCGCACCAACTACAAGGCCTACAACCTGGACGCCGTGCTCGACGGCGACCTGCAGGCCGTGATCGACTCCGACGTGCAGGCCGACGAGGCGCAGCGCCTCGCCAAGCAGGAGTGAACGGAACCATGACGACGGCGCACACCACCGACACGGTGGAGGCGGTGCTGGCCTCGGCCGCCGCCATCCTCGCCGACGCGGGCATCGACACGCCCCGCCACGACGCCAAGCTGCTGCTGGCCGAGGCATCCGGCACCACGGCGTCCGACGTGGACAAGGCCGCCCTGCTGGGCGACGGGACGTCACGGCTGGCGGACGACGACGCACTGGCGCGCTTTGCGCACGACGTGCGCC
The DNA here is from genome assembly GCF_000741575.1 of Bifidobacterium cuniculi. GTDB lineage: Bacteria > Actinomycetota > Actinomycetes > Actinomycetales > Bifidobacteriaceae > Bifidobacterium > Bifidobacterium cuniculi. The sequence continues at coordinate 4,571 of NZ_JGYV01000026.1, read as the reverse complement.
GGCGCGCGGCCCGCGAACCCCTGCAATACATCGTCGGGCACGCTCCCTTCCGCTACCTCGACCTGGCCGTCGGACCCGGCGTCTTCATCCCACGGCCGGAGACGGAACTGCTCGTCGACGAAGCCATCCGTTGGATCACGCAGCAGGGCCTGGCCTCGCCGCGCGTGGTCGACCTGTGCGCCGGCAGCGGCGCCGTGGGCCTGGCACTGGCCACCGAGGTGCCCGGCGCGCAGGTGTGGGCCGTGGAACTGCAACCCGAGGCCGCGCGCTGGGCCGAACGGAACGTGGCCCGCGTCGCTGCGGCACACCCCGACCTGACGATGAACTACCGCCTGGAAATCGGCGATGCCACCTGCCCCATCACGCTGGCACAGCTCGACGGCACGGTGGACGTGGTGGCCAGCAACCCGCCCTACGTGCCGCAGCGTGCGGTTCCCGAACAGCCGGAGGTGCGCGACTGGGATCCGGACAGTGCCCTGTACGGGGGGTCGGCCGACGGCATGATGGTGCCCGAGCGGATCATCCTGCGCGTCAGGTCCCTCCTGCATCCGGGCGGCCTGTTCGTCATGGAGCACGACATCACGCAGGCGGACCGCACCGTCGCCTTCGCACAGGCCAACGGCTTCGCGTCGGCACGCACCGGCATGGACCTGACGGGCCGGCCCCGCTACCTCGTGGCCATGAGGTGAGCGGCGGCACGGGTGCACCGCATACAATGGACGAATCCGACGCGTGAAGGAGGGGCGATGAACGAGGTACGACCCATCGACGACGAATCGATGGCACTGGCACGGCAGGTCATCCGCTCCGGCGGCCTGCTGGTGCTGCCGACGGACACGGTGTACGGCATCGCGTGCGACCCGCGCAACGCCGACGCCATCGCGCGCCTGTACGCGGCCAAGGACCGCCCCTCCGACAAGGCGCTGCAGGTGATCATGGCGGACGTCGACGACCTCGACGAGCTGGGGCTCACCCTGCCTGCGCCGCTCGGCCGCTTGGCACGGGCCTTCCTGCCGGGCGGGCTTTCGCCGGTGGCCGAAGCGCGGCAGGACTGCACGCTGGCCACCCTGCGGGTGGACGGCGACGGCCAACGCACCCAGGCGATCCGCGTGCCGGACAACGCGGACTTGTTGCGTGTGCTGCACGTCACGGGACCGGTGGCGGCCTCGAGCGCGAACCGTTCCGGCGAACGGAGTGCGCAGACCGTGCAGGAGGCAGTGGAGGCCTTTGGTGACCGGGTGGATCTCTACCTGGACGGTGGCCCCACGCGCAGCCACGTGGCGAGCACGGTGGTCGCGGCCGACCCCAAGGCGGACGACGGCGTGGCCATCCTGCGCGAAGGGGTCATCGGCGCGTCCCTCGTCCACGCCGCCCTGCACGGCGACGGAGGCGTGCTGGCATGAGGGTCTACCTGTTCATCGCGGTGGTCGCCATCTGCGCCACCTACCTGTTCACCCCGCTCGTGCGGCACCTCGCCATCCGCTGGGGCGCGGTGGGACGTGTCCGTGCACGCGACGTGCACATCGTCCCCACGCCGCGCATGGGCGGTCTGGCCATGCTCATGGGCTTCGTCACCGCCATGCTGTTCGCCTCGAAGACGGCCTTCCTGCGCGGCGTCTTCCAACAGAACCATCAGGCATGGGTCGTCATGGTCGGGGCGGTGCTCATCTGCCTGCTCGGCATCGCCGACGACATCTGGGACCTCGACTGGATGCTCAAGCTGTCCGGGCAGCTGCTCATCTCCGTGTTCGTCGCCTGGGGCGGCCTGCAGATCATCTCGCTGCCGATCGGTTCGCTCGTCACAGCGTCACCGACCATCTCCATCGCGCTGACGGCACTGCTCATCGTCGTCTCCATCAACGCCGTCAACTTCGTGGACGGCCTCGACGGGCTGGCGGCGGGCATCGTCGCCATCGGCGGCGTCGCATTCGCCATTTACTCCTACATCCTGGCGCGTACCTCGCCGAGCTACGCCTCCATGGCCACGCTCATCGACGTCGCCATGGTCGGCATCTGCCTGGGCTTCCTGCTGCACAACTGGCATCCCGCGAAGCTCTTCATGGGGGATTCAGGCTCCATGCTGCTGGGCTACCTCATCACCTGCGCGTCCATCGTCATGACCGGCCGCATCGACCCGGCCACCGTGCGCGCCTCCATCTACCTGCCGGCCTTCATGCCCATCCTGCTGCCCGTCCTCGTACTGTTCCTGCCCGTGCTCGACATGCTCATGGCCATCTCGCGGCGCCTGTGCAAGGGACAGTCGCCCATGCACCCCGACCGCATGCACCTGCATCACCGCATGCTGCGCATCGGCCACAGCGTCCAGGGGGCGGTGCTCATCCTGTGGGGATGGGCCGCGCTCATCGCCTTCAGTTCGATCATGCTGCTCTTCTTCACGTCCTGGCACGTGCTCGTGGTGTTCCTGGTCGGCGTCGTGGCGCTGACCTGCGCCACCATGTCCCCTTACCTGCAGCGCCGGCTCGCCAAGGGCGCCCCCAAGGGGCACGAGGACGAACCGCTGCCGCACTGTGCCGGCAGCCGGTACACCGCCCGGCACACGCGACGTCGCTAGCCGGGGACCGTCGCACGTCCGGCGGCGCAGGCGGCACGGCGTGGCGATTCGTCTTCTCGAATCCCTATAGTGGTGCCATGGCTACAAATCCTGAATTCACAGAACAGTCCCCGTACGCCCCCCTCCCACCCATCTTCGCCCAGCTTGGCCTGGCCTATGATGACGTGCTGCTGCTGCCGAACGAGACGGATGTGATTCCCTCCGAGGTGGACACCACCACGCACCTGACCAAGAACATCACCATGAAGATCCCGGCGATCTCCGCCGCCATGGACACCGTCACCGAAGCCGAGATGGCCATCGCCATGGCCCGCAACGGCGGCATCGGCGTACTGCACCGCAACCTGTCCATCGACGACCAGGCCGCCCAGGTGGACGTGGTCAAGCGCTCCGAGTCCGGCATGATCACCGACCCGCTGACCGTGAACCCGGATGTCACCCTGGCCGACCTGGACAAGCTGTGCGGCAAGTTCCACATCTCCGGCCTGCCGGTCGTGGACCGCGAGAACAAGCTCGTCGGCATCATCACCAACCGTGACATGCGCTTCATCCCCTCCGAGGATTATGACCACCTGCGCGTCAAGGACGTGATGACCAAGGAGAACCTGATCACCGGGCCGTCCGACATCTCCAAGAGGGACGCCCACGACCTGCTGGCCAAGCACAAGATCGAGAAGCTGCCGCTGGTCGACGCCGAGGGGCACCTCACCGGCCTGATCACGGTCAAGGACTTCGTGAAGACCGAACAGTACCCGGACGCCACCAAGGACGAGCAGGGCCGCCTGCGCGTCGCCGCCGGCATCGGCTACCTGGGCGACGCATGGCAGCGCGCCTCCGCCCTCATGGAGGCCGGCGTCGACGTGCTCGTGGTGGACACCGCGAACGGCGAGGCCAAGATTGCGCTCGACATGATCCGCCGCATCAAGTCCGACTCCGCCTTCGACGGCGTGGACATCATCGGCGGCAACATCGCCACCCGCCAGGGCGCGCAGGCCATGATCGACGCGGGCGTCGACGCCGTCAAGGTCGGCGTGGGCCCCGGCTCCATCTGTACCACCCGCGTGGTCGCCGGTGTCGGCGTCCCGCAGCTGACCGCCGTGTACGAAGCCGCCCAGGCCTGCCGCGCGGCCGGCGTGCCCTGCATCGCCGACGGCGGCATCCACTACTCCGGCGACATCGCCAAGGCCCTCGTGGCGGGCGCCAGCTCCGTCATGCTCGGCGGCACCCTCGCCGGCACCGAGGAAGCCCCGGGCGAGAAGGTCCTGCTGCACGGCAAGCAGTACAAGCTGTACCGCGGCATGGGCTCCATGGGCGCCATGGCGCCGCGCGGCAAGAAGAGCTACTCCAAGGACCGCTACTTCCAGTCCGACGTGACCAGCACCGACAAGATCGTGCCGGAAGGCGTCGAGGGCGAAGTGCCGTACCGCGGACCGCTCAACGCCGTGCTCTACCAGATGATCGGCGGCCTGCACCAGTCCATGTTCTACATCGGCGCGCACAACATCGCCGAGATGCCGGAACGCGGCCGCTTCATCCGCATCACGGACGCCGGCCTGCGCGAAAGCCACCCGCACGACATCGTGATGACCGCGGAGGCCCCGAACTACACGAGCCGCTGAGCATAAGAATGTTCATTTTTTGAACAAAAACTAGGGGGCGGACAGGCCCCGATACCGATCGGACACGCCACCACGCCATCGGACAGCCGAAATCGGCTGTCCGATGGCGTGGTGGCGTGTCCGATCGGTATCGGGGCCTGTCCGCCCCCTAGTTTTTGTTCAAAAAATGAACAATTTCGGGTTACCGGCCAAAAAGTGTGTAAAAGGGTCAGTGGTCGTGGAATGCGTTCCAGTCGATGCCGGTCCCGTAGCGTGCAGGCATGCTGTCGGGGTCGCGTAGGTCCTGCGGCGCGTATTGCCACGCATGCTGGTACCAGTCGGCCAGGTCCTGCTCGGTGAGTGCGTTCGCGGCCAGCCACGCGTCCGATTCGGGGTGCGCG
>NZ_JGYV01000025.1 GCF_000741575.1 Bifidobacterium cuniculi | reverse complement strand
AAGAACTGAAAAGTTCTTCGACCCGGTGCCCGCTTTAAGTTGGGATTCGCCCTCGTCCGGGTGCCCGCTTTAATCTCGGAAAGCATCCGGACCCGGTGCCCGCTTTAATTTCGGAACCCTGAGAACAGTCACGGAAAAACGAGAGGTTTCTATGCGTCGCCATCCTGCGCCTGACACTCCGGGCACAGGCCGAAGACCTCCAGGGTGTGCGACTGCAGGGTGAAGCCATGCTCGGCGGTCACGGACCGCAGCCAGCTCTCGCTCGGCGGGTCGATGGCGACCGTCCTGCCGCAGGACGTACAGATCAGGTGGTGATGGTGCCCGTCGGCGCCGCAGTAGCGGTACAGCTGTTCGCCGCCCATGCGCACGGTGTCCACCTGCCCGGAGTCGGCAAGCGCATTGAGCTGCCGGTAGACCGTGGCCAGCGCGATCCGCTCCCCCCGCTCTTCGAGCTGCTGGTGCAGCTGCTGCGCGGAGATGAAGGCGGAGCGTTCGCGCAATGCTTCCCGGATAGTGTCTTTCTGGTGCGTGTTGCGGGCCATATCGCCTCTGTCTTGTGCCGTCGGACGGATGTCAGCGCGTCATTCTACGCGCACGTCGTCCCAGCAGCCGCTCGCCTCGAGGTCGGCCATGGCCTGTTCGGGGTCGTCGGTGAGCACGGTGATGTGCCCCATCTTGCGGTTGTGCTTGACCTCGGCCTTGCCGTAGTCGTGGACGTGCCATTCAGGGTGGTCGGGCAGTGCGGCGCGCGTCGGCGCGACGTGCTGGCCGAGTACATTGGCCATGACCGCCGGGGACAGCAGGGTCGGCTCCTGCAGCGGCCAGCCGGCGATGCCGCGCACGTGCAGGTCGAACTGGTCGAAGTCGCACGCTTCGATGGTGTAGTGGCCGGAGTTGTGCGGGCGCGGCGCAAGCTCGTTGACGATGACCTGGCCGTCGCGGGTGACGAACAGTTCGATGGCGAGCGTGCCGGCCAGCGTGAAGCCGTCCGCCAGCGCGAGCGCGAGGTCGCGGGCGCGCGCGGCGATGGCGTCGTCGATCTGCGCGGGTGCGAGGGTCATGTGCAGGATGTTGTTGCGGTGGATGTTGCGCACCACCGGGAAGGTCACGTAGTCGCCGCCGTTGCCGGACACGAGGATGGACGCCTCGTAGTCGAAGTCGACGAAGCCTTCGAGGATCGCCGGCGGGAAGGCGTCGTCGGGCCATACGTCCTGCAGGTCGGCAGGCTCGCGCAGCACGATCTGGCCGTGGCCGTCGTAGCCGCCCTCGCAGGTCTTGAGCACGGCCGGGTAGCCGATGCGTCCCAAGGCGTCCTCCAGTTCGGCATGGTTGTTAACGGCCTCCCAGGGGGCGGTGGCGACGCCGTGGTCGTTGATGAAGGTCTTCTCGGCGACGCGGTTCTGGGTCACGCGCAGCAGGTCGGTGCCCTGCGGGATGGCCGCCAGGTCGCGTACCGCGTCGAGTGCGTCGGCGTCCACGTTCTCGAATTCGTAGGTGAGCACGTCGCTGCGGCTGGCCAGTTCGCGGATCGCCTCATGGTCGTCGTAGTCGGCGACGACCTGGAAGTCGGCGACCTGTGCGGTCGGGCAGTCCTCGGTGGGGTCGAGCACGCCCACCCTGAAGCCCATGTATTTCGCGCTCAACGCCATCATGCGGCCCAGCTGGCCGCCGCCGACGATGCCGATGGTCGCGCCGGGTGCGAGCACGCCGTGTTCCTCAGACCAGCTGGGCATTGGACTCCTCCACCTTGTCCTTGAGTTCGTCACGATAGGCCTGCAGGGCGTCCGCCAGGGCGGCGTCCGTCATGGACAGCATGCTCACGGCGAGCAGTCCGGCGTTGGTGGCGCCGGACTTGCCGATCGCGGTGGTCGCCACGGGGATGCCGCCGGGCATCTGCACGATGGACAGCAGCGAGTCGAGGCCGGACAGGGCGCGCGACTGCACGGGCACGCCGATGACGGGCAGCGTGGTCTGCGCGGCGACCATGCCCGGCAGGTGGGCGGCGCCGCCGGCACCGGCGATGATCACCTTGATGCCGCGGTCGCGCGCACCGTGCGCGAACTCGGCCATGAGTTCGGGCGTGCGGTGTGCGGAGACGACCTGCTTCAGGTAGGGCACGCCGAACCGGTCGAGCATGTCGCATGCGTGTCTCATCGTCTCCCAGTCGCTGGCCGATCCCATGATGACGGCGACTTGCGGGTCCTGTGCTGCCATTGTCTTCCCTCGTTTCGGTCGGCAGATTGGATACCCGCACCACTGTACGCCATCAGGCGGCCGGCAGCCCCGGCGGGGTGCCGGCCGTGAGACGTCAGGCGGGGAAGTCGATGGCCACCTTGCCCAGGAAGTCGCCGGCCATGACCTGCGCGAAGGCGTCGCGGGCACGTTCGGCCGGGTGGGTCGCGTGGATGGCGGGGACGAGGCCGGCGTGTTCCACGAAGCGCAGCAGACGGGCGAAGTCGGCGCGCGTACCCATCGTGTTGCCCTGGATGCGGATGTCCTGGAAGAAGATGCGCGTCAGTTCGGCGCCCGGCTGGTCGCCGCTCGTGGCGCCGCAGGTCACCACGGTGCCGCCGGGACGCACGCTGCGGATCGAGTGGCCCCAGGTGTCGGCGCCGACCGAGTCGATCACCGCGTCGACCTTGTGCGGCAGGCGGCCGCCCGGTTCGAGGACGGCATCGGCGCCGAGTGCAGCGGCGTAGTCGCGTTTCGCTTCCGTGCGCCCCGTGGCGAAGACCTCGAGGCCGGCGGCGTGCGCCAGCTGGATGGCGGCGCTGGCCACGCCGCCCGAGGCACCCTGCACCAGGACGCTGTCGCCGGGCTGGACGCGCGCGCCGGTGACCGGGGAGAACAGCATGCTGTAGGCCGTCAGCCAGCTCGTGCCCAGGGCCGCGGCCTGCGCGGGCGTGCAGTGCACGGGCTTGGCGAAGAGGTTCGCGGCGGGCACGCGCACGACCTGCGACATCGTGCCCGGGTGGCGTTCGGACAGGATGCTGCGTCGGACGCCTGGCACGACGCCGGCGGTGTCGGCGTCGATGACGGTGTAGGCGACGACCTCGTCGCCGTCGTGCAGGTCGGGGCGCCCGGCGGGCGCATGTTCCAGCACGCCGCACAGGTCGGTGCCCAGGATCATGGGCGTCTGCCCGGCCCGCAGTCCCACCCCCGCCAGGGACCACAGGTCGTGGTGGTTGACGGTGACGGCGCGCGTGCGGACGGGCACCCAGCCGGCGGGGGCCTCCGGCTCGTCGAGTTCGCCCACCGCGAGCGCGGCCAGCGGGTCCCCGGGATTGACGTCAGCGGCGTATACGGCCAGCATGGCTGCTCCTTTCGCGTTGCCGACCAAACGATCGGCGCGAATATGTTCCGGCCTACTATAATATGTCCCTGTGCGGTCGTCAGGCCGCTGACGATGCCCACGGCGCGAAGGACTGATACGGCAATGACTGACCTGCTGTCGAACTTGCTCACCCCAGACGACGTGAAGGCACTGGACACCGGCCAGCTGGAGGAGCTGTGCGGCGAGATCCGAACGGCGCTGGTGCGCTACGGCAAGGAGTACGGCGGCCATGTCGGTTCCAACCTGGGGCTGGTGGAGGCGTGCGTCGCCCTGCACGTCGTGTTCTCCTCGCCGCTCGACAAGATCGTCTTCGACGTGTCCCACCAAAGCTATGTGCACAAGATGCTCACCGGGCGTGCGCGCGCCTTCACGCAGGCGGAGCTGTTCGGCACGGCGACCGGCTTCACCAACCCGGCGGAAAGCGAGCACGACCATTTCGTGCTCGGGCACACGGGCACCGCCATCTCCCTGGCGTGCGGACTGGCCAAGATGCGTGACATGGTGCGCGCGACCGGAGGCGAGCCGACCACGGACAACGTCATCGCGGTAATCGGCGACGGCGCGCTCTCCTCGGGCGAGGCCTTCGAGGGGCTCAACAACCTGGCCGAGCAGGGCGGCAACCTGATCGTGATCCTCAACGACAACGAGATGTCCATCACCGGCAACCATGGCGGCATGTACGGGACGCTGGCGCGGATGCGCGCCAGCGGCGGCGACTGCCCGGACAACCTGTTCCGCGCCTTCGGACTGGACTACCGCTACGTGGAGGACGGCAACGACGTGCACGCCATGGTGCGGGCGCTGGCGGCGCTCAAGGGCACCGACCGTCCGGTGGTCCTGCACATCCACACCACCAAGGGGCTGGGCCTGGACGACGAGGACGCCGCACACGGCATCCGTGCGGGCCATTGCGAAGCCAATCACTGGCAGGATCCCCTCAGCGAGGAGGGCAGGCCCCTGGGCGCGCGCAAACATTACGGTCGGCTGGCCATGGATTCGCTGGCAGCACGGTTTGCCCAGGAGCCTGGCCTGGTGGTCATCTCCCCTGCTACGCCGGGGTCGAACGGCATCACGCCGGAGTTCCGGGCGGCCGCGGGGGCGCATTACGTGGACACGGGCATCACCGAGGAGCATGCCGTGGCCTTCGCGTCCGGCCTGGCGCGGGCCGGCGGCCGGCCGGTGGTGGCGACCTCGGCGACCTTCTTCCAGCGCACCATCGACCAAGTGCAGCAGGAAGTGTGCCTCAACGACACGCCCGTGACGCTGTTGAGCTTCGGCGGCGGCATGTCCGACGCGGACAACACGCATTCGGGCGTCTTCGACCTCGCGCTGTTCTCCAACATTCCCGGGCTGCTGTGCCTGGCGCCCACCTCACGGCGCATGTTCCTGGACATGCTGGCCTGGGCCACCGGGCCGGACAACACGCATCCCGTGTTCCTGAGGGTGCCGGGCGCCGCGATCCTGGCCGGCGAACGCGACGGATCGCTGGATCCCGACGTGACCGTGTCGCCGCAGGCCACGGACGCCGATGCGCCCTGGCTGGGATACCGGATGGCGCACGAAGGCAAGGACGTAGCCGTGCTCGGACTGGGCGACGCCTTCCCGATGGCGCTTGGCCTGGCGCGGGAACTGGACGCCACCCTGCTCGACCCCCTGCAGTGTTCGGCCCTGGACGAGGCTACCTTGCGCGCCTTGGCCGGGCGCCACCATGTGGTGGTGACCCTGGAGGACGGCCAGCTGGAGGGCGGTTGGGGCGAGAAAGTCACTGCCTTCTATGCCAACGCAGGCCTGAATATGAGGGTGCTCAATTTCGGCGCCGCCAAGGAGTTCACCGACCGCGTGCCGCTGGCGGAACTGCACGAACGCTACGGGATGACCCGGGGCCTGATGCTTGCCCGGGTGCGTGGTGCACTCGCCCGATGACACATTTTTGGCGGCAGGGAAATCGTGTAGGTCTCTGGCCCGCACAACTTCAAATTGTGCGGGCCAGAGACCTACACGATTTTCCGGCCGCCAAAAATGTGTCAACGGCCGCAATGAAAAGTGCCCCCGGCCGGACTCGAACCGGCAACCACTGGATTAGAAGGCCATTGCTCTATCCTTTGAGCTACGGAGGCAAGCTTCTTTACTCTAGCGGGGTTGGGGGACCGACATCACCCAATCCAACGGGATGCGCTCCTGCTCCACACGGGGCACCCCAAGTTCCTGGCGGCACAGGGCCCCATAGAGGGCATATTCGTCGTCGGTCAGGTCCAGCCCTTCCTTGGGTTCCGACGCCTTGATGGGCGTCCCCCGCTCACCCAGCGCCGTCCCGTAGGCCCGGAAGCGTTCATAGGTGGCCAGGTCCATGCCCACGGCGCGTGCCGCCAGACCCGCCGCCCTCAATGAGGCGAGAATCTCGAAGCCCGCCGCGTCCAGGTCACCCCAGTAGGCCACGTCGAGTCCGGCCAGCCACGGCAGGAGACGCACCGCAGCGCCCACCGCGAAGCCGGCGCCGAACACGCAGACCGTCCCCGCCATGGCCGGCATGGCCAGGTAGGTGTCCTTGTTCTCCACGACGATGGCGCGCGCCACCGGCAGCTCGGGCGCCTCCTGCACCTCGGTGGCCAAGCGCTCCGCCCAGCCGGCGGCGGCCGGGTCGAGATAGCGGTAGCGCACTTCTTCCGGGCGTTCGCGCAACGGCAACCCGTCCACCTCGAGCAGTGCACACAGGGCACGACGGTGCAACGAACGCACGCCGCCCAGCCATTTGCCGCTGAAACCCTCCAAGGGCACTTCGCGCGCGGTCATCGACGCCACCGCCCCCAGGTGGCCGTGGAACCAGACAGCCGCCGCCATCAGGAGGTCGAAGTCGAGGTCGTCCGCATCCTCCGTCCAGCGCACCACCCGCATCACGCACTCCTCCCCCACCGGCCATCCCAATGCGCGGATACGGGCCGCCCGCGCCAGCACCCTGCACCGGCGCCCGCGCATGGCGCGCCCCACCACCCGCTGGGCGACGTCCTCGTCGGGGATGGTGACGTGCGAGACCAGTTCGAGCGGCGTGCCGCCCATGCGGCGCACCGTCAGGCGCGTGGCCACGCCGTGTGCATCCGCCCATGCAAGGATCTCCCGGTTGGTGCGTGCCGCGCCCGCCGGGTCGTCCTCGAGCGCACGTGCCGACGGCAGCTGCACGGTGAGCGTCAGCGGCCACGGGTCGGCCACGTCGAACAGGTGACGCCCCAGATGCGCCTCGACCAGGGAGGCCAGTTCCCGCGGCGAACGCATCAGTCGCCGTCCGCGGTCTCGAACACGGCCTCGTGCAGCGTGGTCAGGCCGCTGGCCTGGTCCTTGCGCGCGACGACGACCTTGCTGGCCGCTCCCATCATTTCCGCGGTCTTCGATTCCGGTGCGGACACGATGACCTGGAAGCCCAGGCCGGGCAGCACGCTCAGGGCGCGCCTGGTGTACTGGCCGTCGGCCTTGATGAGGGCTTCGTCGAGGAAGACGGTGGCATAGGACGGTTCGGTGGCGTTGTCGTCCGCCAGCAAATACATGAGCGCCGCGCCATAGGCGAAGGAAGTCAGTTCCTGCAGGTAGCCGCCGGAGCCGCCGCCGGTGGAGTTGATGCGTTCGGTGGCGCCGTCGGGGCGGAGCACCTCGCCGAAGAAGCGCGAACGGCGGCGCGGGTCGAGGTTCTCGTTGCCGCGGCCGTTGGGCGCATATTCGTCGAAGCTGCCCTTGATGGCGTCGATGAGGGGCGCGGCCTGCGCGAAGAGCTCACGGCAGCGGTCCACGTCGCCGCCGCCTTGGTGGCGGAAGGTGTTGAGGTCGTCGATGACGCGCTGCAGCGTGGCCATGAACTTCGGATCGGCGGCACGCACCTGCACGACGATGCGCAGCTGGCCGTGGCTGGCGCCGAAGGGGTAGCGTTCGAGCAGGCCGTTGATCTTGGCGACCTGTGTCTTGATGTGCGCCCGGTCCTCCTTGAGGGCGCGCCGCAGCTGCATGAGGTCCTGGCGCACCTTGTCCAGCGAGTTGAAGTATTCGCGGTCCGCCTCGCGCTGGCTGATGGTGTTGGGCTGCAGCTCGGCCAGTTCGCGTTCGAAGAACCGTTCGTTGTCGACGTCGGCGGCCACGCGCGTCTCCTGCGGCAGATAGCGCTCCAGATAGCGTTGCATGGTCGCTTCGCAGGTCTTGCGCAGCAGCTGGCGGGCGCGTTCGCGTTCCTCGCGCGTCGCCCGCGTGGCCTGGGCGAGCCGTTCGCGCAGGCTGCGCACGACCGGGCTGGCGGCGCGTCCGTCGGCCGGCGCGTGGGCGCTGCCGGCGGCGCCGCCGTCGACGGCGAGGATCTTGCCGACGCGTTCCTCCACGCTGGAGTCGGTGCCGAAGAAGGAACCGTAGGCTTCGGCGAGGACCTGGCTGCTGGCCTTGTTGAGCGCGGGGTCGCCGTGGCCGGATGCCTCGGCCAGCCAGCCTTCGGCGGCGTGCAGGGCGCGCTGGGCGTCGGCGCGTTCGTTGCGGGCCTTGGCGAGCCGACGGCCCAGGGTGGCCAGCTTGCCCGCACAGTCCTCGCAGCGCTGTTCGAGGGCGGCGAGCTCGGGGTTGTCGCGGATGGCGGCGATGCGCTCCTCGAGGTGCGCGGCCCGCGCGTCCCTGCTGGCCACGTCCACCGCGTCCCAACTGTCGTCGGTGACGGCGGCGGCGAGGACACGCCACGCCTCGAGCAGGTCATGCTGCCGGTCGAGGTCGGCCAGCCGTCCCTCCAGCTCCTCCAGCTGCGCACGCACCTGTCCGATGCGCGCCTCGAGCTGGCGCAGGTACTCCTCGGTGACGAAGCCGATGACCGGTTCGAGCCCCCTGGTGCCGTGGCTGCCGCGGATGCCTGCCTTGAGCTGGCCGTCGGGCTGCACCTGGCGGGTCGTGTCCCGGTCGTCGATGGCCTGCACGCAGCGCGCGTCGACGTCGTCGGCGGCGATGCGCTCGCGCACCCAGCCGGCAAACGGCGACTCCTTCACCCGCAGCTTGCCGGACAGCCAGCCGTCGCGCTCCCGCACGTCCGGCTGCACGGACGTGTCCACGAACTGCCAGTTGCGGCGCGCCATGAGCTGGTGCGGGATGGTGCTGACCTTGCGTGCGAAGCCGTCCTCGTGGCGCCGGTCGACGAGAATGACCTGCGCAATGCGCGCGTAGGCGACGTCCATGGCGACGCGCCAGTCCTCGTCGTCGATGTCCATGAGCTCGGCGACGTAGGGCAGCTCGTCCTCCCCCAGTCCGGTGGCCTGCATGACCAGTTCGCGCGCCTGCTTCATGGTGGTGCTGATGCGCGTGCCGTGCGCCTTGCGGTACGCGTAGTCGTCCTCGAGTTCCTTGAGTTCCTCCCTGAGCCTGCTGCGCGACTCCATGAGGCTGAACCGCTCATGGTCAAGCTGGTCGCGCCGTTCGCGCTCGTCCTCCAGGTACGCCGCGCACCGGTCGGCAAACTCCTGCCAGCCTGGCGCGTCGGCAGGGAACTCTTCCCCCACCTTGGCGAAGCGCGCCAGGAGACGTTCACGCCGCTGGTTGACCAGGGAGCGTTCCCGCTGGACGTCCCTGAGCTGCTCCTGCAGGCGTTCGAGGTCGCCGCCGCCGGCCCCGCGCAGCTGTTCGCGCGCCTCGTCGTAGGCGGCCTGCAGGTCCGTCTGCTCCGTCTCCAGCTGCGCGACCTTGGCGGCGGCAGCGTCCATGGCCTGCGCGTAGGACGGCACCATGCGCTCCAGATCCTCGTCGATCCGCCGGTCGAGCCACGCGTCGCGCGCCTTGACGGCCGGCGCCCCGTTCATGGGGTCGATGGCGCCCAACGCGCGCACGTCGCCGTCGGCCTCCTCGAACCGCTGGTATTCGTCGGCCATCGTCTCGAGCATGGCGACCCGCTCGCGGTTGCGTTCGATGCTCGTGAAGTTCTCCCGGTACTGCCCGTAGTCATCCACAGCGTGGCGTCCCAGCTGCAAGGCGCGCGGCTCCTGCAGGACGCCCTTGCGGAAGATGTCGTCGAGCTGGCTGGGCGCGTCCGACGCCTGCATGCGGTGCAGCAGGCGGCACGCGGACTCGGTCAGCCCGAACCGCCGCCACACGTCCTCGTGGAACTGGCGGGCGTGCCGGTAGACACGGGCGTCCGGATAGACGCGCTTGAGCACGGCGGCCGTCAACGGCTCGTCGCGCACGCCGTCCATGAGGCGCGGGTCGAGGCCGCCGGGCGCCACCGCGTACAGCTTGACCATGTCCTGCGGGCTGCCGTCGGCGGGGATGGCCATGAACTTGGCGATGGACAGGGTGCCGTCGTTGGCGTCGTCATGGTAGGTGTCGACGATGGCGCCCCACACGGCGTACGGGTTGCCGTCGCCGTCCGTGCCGCGCAGGTAGACGGGTTCGTCGTGGCCGCGGTCGTTGCGCACGCCGCGCAGGCCACGTACGTAGGTGTAGTCGCTGCGGTCGGACCTGCCCGCGTTGGAGGCCTTGTTGAAGGCGGCTCCCGTCGGGTAGAGCAGGGACACCTGCGCGTCGACGAGCGTCGACTTGCCTGACTCGCTCTGGCCGGTGAGCAGGGTGACGCGCTCGCCGTCGCCGGGCGCCGGCCTGAAGACGTGGTAGCCGTCGTAGGACCCCCAGTTGACGAGCTGGCGTTCGGCCAGCTGCCAGTGGGCCGGCGACAGTTCGATCTGGGCGAAGAGTTCCTCGTTTACCACAGTGTCTCGTCCTTCTCCTCGGTGACTTCGCCATCGTCGTCGGCCTCGTCCGCGTCGGCCGGCGGTGCCTCCCCGTCGTCGTCGGGCGCGTCGAGCGCACCGAGCCACAGGTCGATGTGCGCCGGGTCGAGCACCATCGGCACGAGGCTGGTGACCAGGTAGAGCCCGTCGCCGCGGTCCTCGAGGAACCCGTTGGTGCGCATGGTGCCGATGAGCCGGTCGACCTGCTCGTGCACGGCCTGCTCGCTGTTGCGGCCTGCCAGGAAGCCGGACCCGGTGGACAGCACCTGCACGATCTCCTCGCGGGAGACCTCCCAGCCTTCGGACGGCACGTCCACGTTCTCGTATTCGAGCACCTTGCGGCGCAACGCGGCCAGGAGGGATGCCTCACGTGCGTTGAGGGATGCGCGGTTCTTCAGGGAGCGCACGGCATAGCCGTCGGCCCTGACGGGGACGGCGACCATCACGCGGTAGTGTTCGTCGATGAGCAGGTCGAGCAGGTCGTTGTTCAGGGAGCGCCGCACGTCGGCGAGGTGGTCCATGGCCTGGTCGAACAGGGCACCGTCGATGGCGCGGTTGCGTTTGAGCTGGATGGCGGCTTCGCGTGCCTGGATGGGCATGTCGCCGCTGTCGCCTTCGAAGAGGGCGTGGATGCCGGTCAGGTCGGCGATGCCGCTGCCGTCGACCACGGCCGGCCGTTCGTCGTCGCCGGCCAGCGCGTCGTGCGCGAGTGCTTCGTTGGTGTCGTCCGTCATGTCTCCTCCAGGAAGTCGTCGAGATGTGCCTCGCTCACCAGCAGGGGGCGGGTGCGCCAGAGCCGTTCGGTGCCGTCGGCACCCACGCAGCGCCAGGTGGACCAGTCGTCGGCTTCGGCGTCGGGCGCCAGGTAGCTCAGGAAGCCGACGAGTTCGCTTTCGCGGCGTTCCTCGGCATCCAGCGCGTTGAAGCTGGCGGCGACGTCCACCAGCTCGCCGGCGTGGACGGGGGTGGCGGCCACGAGGCTGACCATGTGGGCGATGCGCGGGCCGCCGATGGCCACGATACGGCCCAGGTCGAGCGCGGACGTGCCGTCATCCGCCTCGCGCAGGGCCGGCGGCCGTGCACTGCGCGTCGTCTCGCGCACCCGCATGGGCAGCGTGGGCAGCGTCACGTCGCCCATGGCGCAGTCGAAGCGCTCCTTGCCGCGTGCACGCCGGCCGAGGCCGGCGAAGAGGCGCGACAGCTGCCGTGACATCGTGCGGAAGCGCATGTCGGTCTGCTGGCGTACGAGCAGCTTGACGCTGTCGTCGGTGACGCGCTGCTGGTCGCGCACGGCGTCGATGCCGCCGTAGATGTCCTCAAGTTCGTGGGAGACGACGGCCATGAGCTCGTCGGCTTCGCCGTGCAGCCACTCGCTGTGTGCGATGTCGTCGAGGGCGTCGTCGAGCTGCTCGCGGCTTTCCGGCGCGTACATCACCTGGAAGGCGTCGTTGAAGCGTCGTCCCTCGTCGCTGTCGCGGTAGGTGCGTTCGTAGTCGTTGTGGTAGAAGTCGAGCATGTCGTTGCCGCTCATGGTGCCCGAGTCCATGCGCCGGCGCAGCGCGTCGCCGTTGTCGCGTTCGGCGATCACCAGTTCGCGCAGGTCGACGGGCACGCCGCGCAGCGTGTTGTAGACGACGTTGATGATGTCGCCGACCTGTTCGGCGGTGGGCTGCCGTTCGATGCCGTGCGCCTTGAGTTCGTCGATCTGCCGGCGGCGCTCCGCGATTTCCTGTTCGAGCAGCTCGATGCGTTCTTCGACGTCGACGGTGAGCTGCTTGCGGGCGTGTTCGATCTCCATGATGATCGAGTTGACCTGAGCGCCGGACAGGGAGACGGTGCGTGTCTGCAGGCTGGCGAGCGCTTCGATGGCGCGGTGGGCACGCTGGGTCAGGCGGCACATGAGCCGGTGCTGGCGGCGGTCGAAGGAGTCGGCGACCCAGGCGTAGTCGCCTTCGTCCTGTGCCTTGAGTTCCTTGAGGATGCGCCGGGCCGCCATGGCGTCGTCCTCGCCGTCGCGCAGCCGGTAGTCGCCGGATGCCACGAGCTCACCGACGGCGTCGGTCATGTCCGCCAGCAGCCGCTCCTGGGGCACTTCCGCGGTCAGCGGGGTGAAGCAGGCGCGCAGCATGGCCACGTAGATGTCGGAGTACTTGTGCAGCAGCATGCGCAGTACGCCGGTGTCATAGACCGGCCGCAGCTGCGCGAGCTCCTCTCTTACGTCCGCCATGTCTCGCCTTCGTCGTCGTGGGTGGTCCAGCCGCCCATTCTAGCAAACGTACGGCGTTAGAGGATGATGACGGCCAGCGCGTACATGGCCAGCAGGAAGCCGAAGGAGACGGCCGTGTAGACGCCCAGGTAGCGTCCCTTGGAGTGCGGGTAGTCGCGCGCGTAGGCCTTGTAGGTGATCAGCGACGCCATGGAGGCGATCAGCGTGCCCATGCCGCCGATGTTCGTGCCGATGATCAGCGGCACCCATTGGTCGCAGAAGCCGGACAGCAGCAGCGAGGTGGGCACGTTGGAGATGACCTGGCTGGAGACGATGGACACCTCGAGCGGGTGGTCGCCGACGAACATCTCCGCGATGTGGCAGAACTCGGGGACGCGCTTCATGTTGCCGATGAAGATGAAGAACATGATGAAGGTAATCGGCAGGCCCCAGTCGGTGTGGCGGAAGGAACGCGGGTCGCACACGAGCATGACGGCGGCGGTGACCACGCACATGACCCACAGGGGCACGATGTCGCTGACCGCCAGGACGCACACGAGGAAGACGGCCGAGTAGACGGCGATGCGCCAGCCGCGGCGGTCGGCGCCGTAGCCCTTGACGAGGATGCTGTCGGGCTGGTGGCGCGAGGAGTCGGGGGCCAGCACGCCCTTCTCGATGCTGTCGCTGTCCAGGTCGTCGAAGGTGGTGATGCGCTGGCCGCGGAAGACCACGCAGGTGACGAGCACGAGCAGGACGGCGGCAAGCAGCGAGTAGGGGGCCATGATCTCCAGGAAACGCCCGGTGGACATGCCGGTGAGCGCCTTGAAGTAGAGGTTGTGCGCGTTGCCGATGGGCGTGAGCATGCTGCCCGTGTTGGCGCCGACGGTCATGAGGGCGCAGACGAGCACGGCGTGCCGCTCCATGTGGGCCATGGTGAGCACGGACAGGGCGAAGGGCACGAAGGTGAGCAAGGCGACATCGTTGGTGATGAGCATGCTCGAGAAGAAGGTCAGCGAGATGAGCGTGAGCACCAGGCCGCGGGCGGTGTGCACGCGGCGCAGGAGGCTGGCGCCGATCCTGCGGAAGACACCGATGCGCTGGAAGCCGACGACGACGAGCATGAGGCAGCACAGCTGGCTGATGGTGCTCACGTGCACGTAGCCGCCGTATTCGCCGTCCGGCGGCACGATGAAACAGGAGATGAGGGCCAGGAGCGTGGCCACCACCAAGATGGTCTCGCTTCGTACGAAAGTCAGCGCGCGTTGCCTCATCCAGCCTCCAGCAGTGAACGGCTTCAACGGCACCATCCTACACGCAGGGCAGCCGCTGCAGGCCCCCTGCCGTGTCACGTTCCCGACCGTCCGGAGCCTTGCGGCTTGCGGGCTGCGGGCTGCCGCGCCGACCGTTTCACGGACGGTCGGCGAATGGTCAGCCGGCTGCGTTGCCGAAGATGCGCGACTGGAGCGCCTTGCGTTCCCGCTCGGTGTCGGTGACCACGGCGAGCAGTTCGATGCGTTCCTGCATATCGGTGGCACGCTGTGCCTGGTGCTTGGCGGCGTCGATGCGCCGCAGGTAGCCCACGTCCAGCAGGCGGGCCATGAGCTGGTTCGCGTACTGACGCTGGGAGAGGGTCGCCTCGGCGAGCGTGGGGTCCTCCTCGGCCTGGCTGGGGGTTTCCTGGGCGAGCAGCGGCAGGGGCATGACGGCCAGCTCGGTGATGGTGGAGGAGAGCATGGGGCCTGCCGCCTTGGTGAGGTTGTGCATCCACAGTCCCTTGGGCATGGCTTCCTGGGGCGGGCCGCCGGCGACCTCGACCGCCTGGAAGAGCGTCTGGAACACCGGCGTCTGGAAGCAATGCACGGTCAGCGCCCGGTACAGTTCGCCGTTGATGGCGCGCGGCAGTTGGATGAGGGTGGCCATGAACTGCTGTTCGCAGATGAACACCGCGTCCGCGATGCGGTGGAAGGTCTGGCTGCGTTCGTTGCCGCGCTCGATGGCGCGCATCTGCGCATCCGTCAGGCCGCCCTTGTCCTGCGACGGCTCGCTGAAGCGGCGGCGGCGCTGGGCGTAGGCGTCCTCGTCGCGGACATGCTCGCGCCGGCGCGCCTGACGTACCTCCTGCTGCATCACCTCGAGGTCCACGCCGATGCGGCGGGCCTCCTTGCGTGCGTACATGTCCCACAGGGACTTGTCGCGGATGCGGGCGATGAGCGGGGCGACGGCCTTGACCGCACCCATCTGACCGGTGGTGTAGGAGGTGTCGAAACGGCGGATGGCGGAGTCCATCACGAAGTCGAACAGGGGCGTGGCGCCGCGGATGAGCGCCTGCAGGGCGGTGTCTCCGCGCTGCAGGCGCAGGTCGCAGGGATCGAGGTTGTCGTCCGCGACGGCCACGAAGGTCTGCGAGAGGAAGGCGGTGTCCAGGCCGAAGGCATGCAGGGCCGCCTTCTGGCCGGCGGCATCGCCGTCGAAGGTGAAGACGACGCGGCTGCTCAGCGGCTGGCCCTCGACACGGGTGGGGCCCACGAGCTGCACGACGGCGCCCAACGAGTCGTCGGCCACCAGGCGGCGCACGATCTTGGCATGCTCCTCGCCGAAGGCCGTGCCGCAGGTGGCCACGGCGGTGTCCACGCCGGCCAGGTGCATGGCCATGACGTCCGTGTAGCCTTCCACGACCACCACCTGGCGCTTGGCGACGATGGCCGGCTTGGCCAGGTCGATGCCGTAGAGCACCTGGTTCTTGTGGTAGAGCTGGGTGTCCGGCGTGTTGATGTACTTCGCGCCGATCTGGTCGTCGTCATAGAGCTTGCGGGCGCCGAAGCCCAGGGTGCGGCCCGTCGAGTCGCGGATCGGCCAGGTGGCGCGCCCGCGGAAATAGTCGTAGATGCCACGCTGGCCCTGGCGTGCCAGGCCGGCGTCCAGGAGCTCCTGGTGGGTGAAGCCTTGGTCGGCCAGGTGGCGCACCAGGTTGTCCCAGCCGCGCGGCGCGTAGCCGCAGCCGAACCGGGTGCAGTCGGCCTGCGAGAAGTCACGGCCGGCGAGCATCTGACGTGCGGGCAGCGCCTCCTCGGTCATGAGCTGGGCGGTGAAAAAGCGCTGGGCGGCCTCGTTCGCCTCGAGCAGTCGCGTGCGCTTGGATCCCTGGTGCTTGGCGGGGGTGTCGCCCGCCACGTAGTGCAGTTCGATGTGGCAACGGTCCGCCAGGTATTCCACGGCGTCGCGGAAGTCGAGGTTCTCGGATTCCTCGACATACTTGAAGACGTCGCCGGAGCGGCCGCAGCCGAAGCAATGCCACACGCCCATGGAGGGTCGCACGGAGAAGCTGGGCGTCTTCTCATCGTGGAAGGGGCACAGTCCGGTGAAGGAGCCCAGCCCCGAGGGCTTGAGCGTCACGTCCGCGGACACGATGTCATACAGGTCCGCCGCGTTGCGTACTTTCTCGATGTCTTCCTTCACGATCATGCCTGCCATGGGGCAGAAGCATAGCAGCCGGCGGGTGTTTTTCCCAGTGCCGTCGGGTCGGCGACATGGTCATGTCAGGGGCACAGCAGCGTGTGCATGGTCAGTGCTGACGCGTCGGTCAGGCTCGCCACCTGGTCGATCGCCACGCGCAGGCGCGCGCCGTCATCGGCCGCCGCCATCCAATCCTCCAGGAAGACCGGCTGCAAGGCGAGCGCGGCACGGGGAGCGTCGGCCATCATCACATCCACCAAGTCGGTCACGATCCGCTGTTCCCGGTCATGCATGGGGGATTGTTCGCGCGGCGCCATCACGAAATGCACCGCGATGCCCTTGAGCGCCAGGATCTCGTAACGAATGGCCTCGGGCACAACCAGGTCCGCATCGTAGCGCACCAGGGGCCCTTCGCCGTAGCGTGCGCGCGTCGCGGCCTCCACCGACGACGCGAAGTGGCCGATCAGCGCACTGGTCACGTTCTTGAGCTGTGCCAGGGCGCGCCGGGAACCGTCGAAGCGTTCCGGGAAGGCGTGTGCCTCCGTGAGCCTGGCGAAGGCGTCCAACAGCCCGTCCCGTTCCCATTGGGGGCCGTACCAGGCGCGCACGTCGTCCGCGATGGCGTCCAGCACCCGCGGTTCGCGCAGCCGGTCGGGCGTGAAGGAGCCCAGCGCGATGGCATCCTCCACGTCGTGCACGCTGTAGGCGATGTCGTCGGACAGGTCCATCACCTGGCATTCGATGGGCATGCGGCCGGCGGGCGCCCCCTCCTTGAGCCACGTGAACACGGGCAGGTCGTCTGGATACACCCCGAACTTGGTGCCGCGTTCGCCCTTGGGATGCTGCGCGGCCTGCGCCAGCGTCCACGGGTATTTCACGGAGGCGTCCAGGCAGGCGCGCGTCAGGTTCACGCCGGCGCTGCGGCCGTCGGGGAAACAGACCTTCGGTTCGAGGCGGGTGAGCAGGCGCAGGGTCTGCGCATTGCCTTCGAAACCGCCGATGTCCGCGGCGATCCGCGCTAGGGCGCGTTCGCCGTTGTGT
Source organism: Bifidobacterium cuniculi (assembly GCF_000741575.1). GTDB lineage: Bacteria > Actinomycetota > Actinomycetes > Actinomycetales > Bifidobacteriaceae > Bifidobacterium > Bifidobacterium cuniculi. Next base: position 33,493 of record NZ_JGYV01000025.1, on the reverse strand, counting down.
CCGAAGGGCGGGTGTCCCAGATCGTGGGCCAGGCAGGCGCAGTCCACCACGTCGGGGTCGCAGCCGAGCATCTCGGCGACCTGCCGGCCGATCTGCGCCACTTCCAGCGTGTGGGTCAGGCGGGTGCGCGCGAAGTCGTCGGTGCCCGCCACGAGGATCTGGCTCTTGGCGCCCAGCCGGCGCAGCGCGGAGGAATGGATGAGGCGGGCACGGTCGCGTTCGAAGGGCGTGCGCGTCGTGGATTTCGGCGGCTCCGGCGCCCACCGGTCCTCGTCGCGGACAGTGTATCGAGCGCCCATGGCCGCCTCCCTCGAAAAAGTCGTCAGAGCAGGCTGTCCGGCTCGAGCATCGCCAGGTCCCGCCCGTCAAGCACATCGTAGGCATGCAGGTACAGGCGCGGGACGCGGTTGCGCAAGCAGGTGAAGATCTCGTAGCTGATGGTGTCGGCCGCGCGCGCCCAGTCGTCGGCGGTGGGTTCCGCGAAGGCCTCCCCCCGTCCCGGCCCGAACAGTTCGACGGTGTCGCCGATGCGCACGCCCAGGTCCTGCGCGGAGCCATGCAGGTCGATGATGAACTGGTCCATGCACACCCGGCCGCTCACACGGGCCAGCATCGGCCCCTGGGTCGTCATGAGGCGCAGGGGGCCTCCGGCATGGTCCACGTGACGCGCGCCCGCCTCGTCGAAGCCCGAGGCCGAACGGTGGATGCCGTCCGCATAGCCCACTGGCACGATCGCCACGGAGGTGTCGCGGTCGGTCACGTATACGCGGCCGTAGGACAGGCCCTCCCCCGCCCGCACGTCCTTGACGGAGCTCAGCTGTGCCTGCAGGGTCATGGCGGGACGCAGCCCGTACTGCGAGGGCGTGCCCATCGCCGGGTCGGCCTCGTATCCGTACAGCGCCACGCCCGGGCGCACCAAGTCGTAGTGGAGCTCCGGGCGCCCCAGGGTCGCGGCCGTGTTCGCCAGGTGGCGGATGCGCGGCGTCAGGCCGGCCGCGGCCAGCTCCTCGGTGAAGCGTTCAAAGCGCTCCACCTGCAGGTCGGTCTGGCGCACGAAGTCGGGGTTGTCCGGCGCGTCCGCCACCGCCAGGTGGCTCCACTGCCCCACCAGCTCGAAGGTGCCGTCCTGCACCAGCGGACGCAGCCGTTCGATTGCCGCGGGCAGCTGCTCCAGCGTGAAGCCATTGCGCCCGAAGCCGGTGTCGACCTTGACATGCACGCGCGCCGGCTTGCCTGCCTCGCGCGCCGCCTGCGCGATGCAGTCGATGGCCGTGAGGGTCGCCACGGACAGGTCCACGTCCAGGTCGATGAGTTCGCGGTACGGCGCCTGCAGCGGATTGTTCACCCAGGTCAGCACGTGCGCGCGGTCCGCGTCGATGCCGGCGCGCCGCAGCAGGAGCGCTTCGCGCGCCTGCGCCACGCCCAGCCAGGTGGCGCCGCCGGCCAGGGACGCCAAGGCCACCGGCAGCAGGCCATGGCCGTAGGCGTCGGCCTTCACCACGCCCATCACGTCGGTGCGGCCACCCTCGCGGTTCACGACATCCACCAGGCGGCGCATGTTGTCGCGGATCGCGGCGAGGTCGACGATCACCTGCGCCGGGTAGGCCTGCAGGGCCTTGCGGTAATGCTCCTCCCCTTCGGGGGAGGAAAAGGACCAGTCAGTGGATGCGGTTGCGGTCATGGGTGCCATTGTCCCTCGTCTCCCTGACCTACCACTCATGCCGTTGGTAGGCGATGCGCGTGGTGTCCGTATCGCGGTCTGTCAGCTGGATCAGGCCGCAGCGGGCGAAGCCGCAGGATTCCAGCACGTGCTGCATGGCCTTGTTCCTGGCATGCGTGTCCACGCGCACGTTGCCATAGTGCTTGAGCGCCCATTCAAGGCAGTCGCGGGCGGCATGGCGCACCAGGCCGGAGGATGCGACGCGATGGAGCGTGACATAGGTGTCGTCGTCCAGCCAGGCGCCCTCGATCGGCTCGTAGGTGGGGTCGACGCCCGTGCACACCGCGAACTGCGCCAGGATGCGCTCACGGCCGCCCACGTTGTCCACGTAGAGCATGAGGCGGTGCTGTGCGATGTCGTCCAGAGTCACCTCGGGCCGGGGGAAGGTCCTGCCCCACTGGGTGGGGTTGCCGTTGCGGGCCATGACTTCCCGACCGTGTTCATAGATTCGCTCGACCTGCGGGTAATCCTGCATGGTGGCGTGACGGAAGCGCCGTGTGGACGTGCCAGTCATCCTGCTCCTCGGACCTTGCGATGTGTCAGTGAAAACAAAGCGGCACCGATGCGGCGCCGCTCCTGTTGCGAACCTAGCACGCCGTATGCACTTCGCGGTGCCGGCGCCCCGGGATCTCAGACGACCTTGCGCTCGAAGGGGTCGGAGCTGATGCCGGCGTCCAGGATGTCGCGCGCCCACTCCTTGGCGGTGAACAGGCTGTGGTCTCGGTAGTTGCCGCAGCTTTCGACGGTGGTGGCGGGTACGTCCTCCCACGTGGCGTCGTCGGCGATGAACTCGAGGGACTCCTTGAGCGCCTTCGCCACGTCCTCGGTGGAGTGCTCGCCCCAGGTCAGCAGGTGGAAGCCCGTGCGGCAGCCGAAGGGCGAGCAGTCGATGTAGCCGGGGATGCGCTCGCGCAGCAGCACGGCGATGGTGTGTTCGATGGTGTGCAGGCCGCCGGTGGGGATCGCGTTCTCGTTGGGCTGTACCAGGCGCAGGTCGTAATTCGAGATGACGTCGCCGTTGGGGCCGGTCTGCGTATCGATGTAGCGCACGTAGGGCGCCTTCACCTTGGTGTGGTCCAGCTCGAAGCTCTCCGGCATCGGCTTGCGTTCCTCGCTCATGGCATTGCCTTTCTCGTTCATGGGCATGGTGGGTACCACTGTAGTGCGTGTCATGCCGCCGGCATGAACGACGGTGTCGCCCCGGCGTGACGGAACCGAAAATGCTCGCCGTCTCGAATCGTGAGACAATGGCGCCGTTCTTCTCCTCCTGGAGAACAAAAACCGCCGATATTCCACACTTCTTCCTACACTCAAAGCCAACACGCCATGGCACGGCCACAAGCCCACATGCCGGACGACCCCAGGAAGGACCCGGACAGGGACCGGCGCACACCCCGCGCACGCCCCTCGCCCCTGCATCCTTTCCGGACCACCATACGTTTCCGCCGTTTTCGTGTTTTCCAAAGGACCATCCATGGCAACTTTCGTGCAGGATACCGATGTCCGTTCCGGCCCCGACCGCGTGATCAGCACGCCCGGCGTCGCCAAGCAGGTCGAGCGCTACCTCGAGGACTACCGTCGCCCCGTCATCATCACCGGCGAGCGCTCCGCCGCCGCCTTCCTCGACTACGTGGGCGAGCGCGAGTTCTTCGCGCCCATCCTGCGCTACGACGGCACCTCCTCGGAACGCAACGCGCGCGAACTCGCCGAACAGGCCAAGGCGCTCGACGCCGACGTGATCGTGGCGATCGGCGCCGGCAAGCTGAGCGACACCGCGAAGAACACGGCGGAGTTCCTGGACCTCGACCTGGTGATCGTGCCGACCCTGGCCTGCGCCTGCGCCGCCTACTCCCCCTTCTCCGTGAACTACGACGACCAGCACCGCTACCTAGGCATACCCATCCACCCGCGCAACAGCCAGGTGCTGCTCATCGACTCCGCGCTCATCGCACGGGCCGGCGCCGACAAGCTCGTCGGCGGCATCGGCGACACCCTCGCCAAGTGGTACGAGTCCACCCCCGTCTTCGAACAGGCCGGCGACGTGACCGTCTTCGACCGGCTGAGCCACGAATCGGCGCGCCTGGTGCGCGACCTGCTGCTGACCGAGAGCGTGCCCGCGCTTGAGGCGGTGCGCGCCGGCGACTACGACAACGACCATGTGCGCACGCTCATCGACACGATCATCGGCCTGGCCGGCTGCGTCGGCGGCTTCGGCGGCGTGCGGGCGCGCGAGTCCGGCGCGCACTCCGTGCACGACGGCCTGACGCGCGTGCCCGGCTCGGCCGAGTCGATGCACGGCGAGAAGGTCGCCTACGGCGTGCTCGTGCAGCTGCTCACCGAAGGCAAGGAGGACGAGGCGCGCAAGCTGCTGCCCTTCTTCGCGGCGGTCGGCCTGCCGACCAGCTGGCGCCGGATGGGCCTCGACTTCACCGACGAGCACCGGCGCACCGTGGCCGACTTCGCCTCGGCTCCCGAGTCCCCATACCACGCCGCCGTGCCCGGCGTGACCAGCGAGCAGATCATCGAGGCGATGGAGACACTTGAGGCGATGTGATTGCGCCTCTCACGAGCTTGAGTTGTCAGCAAAAACGAAGTTGAGTTTCACCTCCGGATCGATACTTAGAATGATCGAGGTATAGAACGATTTTGCCTGCTCCTTGAGCAGATCGATGTTCTCCTCGAGATATGACTGCTTGGTCTTGTCATTGAGGATTTCATTGATCATCTCCGCAGTATCGATCTGGGGAGTGCCGAAACTCATGACGCCATTGGTTTCCACAATGACGCGGTATTCGGGATTGTCATATCCGATGAACTTGAATTCCGGAATCTCGATGGTGAAGATCTTTCCTTCTTGGTGGAGAATGCGCGCATCCTTCCCCTCAAACCCCAATTTGACGTCGAAAGTGTACTGGATGAATTTCGCCCGGTCCGTCCCCGGGATTTCCATCGAGAAGAAATGACCACTTGTCTCTTGCGACTTGATTCCAGTAATACCCAGGCGCAAGAGGGACACTTCTTCCGTGCGTTGCAAGGCACGGACGACTTGGGTATCCGTGGATTCGGGCTTGCCCTTGAGGAATTCAGGAACCGCCCACGGACACAGCGCAAAGAAACCACTGGCAAGGAGCACTGTTCCTATCACAGAAAGAATGCAGGTGAGCGTCACTGCCGACTTGGTGCTCAGCTTGCGTTTCACTAACTTGACAATAGGGTTTTCCTGTTTTTGATTCACTTTGATCGCCCTCCTTGGTGCCGCTTCTCTTTCGTTCAGAACGATAGCAACAAATCAGGGGGGGGGGGCAAGTTTCGTCCCATGCACACCAAACTGGAGGATCGCCCGGCTGCGCCGGAAGCATGATTCGCCATCATCGGGTGAGTGCCATGCACATCTCCGATACGCTGGAGGCATGTCATTCTTGATTATCTTCCTGGTCGCGCTGGCCGTCAGTGCCGTCGGCTTCAGGCGCTACATCTGGTTCATCTCCATCGGCTACGGGTTCTCCATCGCCGCCATCGGCGCCGCACTGCTCGTTATGTTCGGCGTACAGGGGCGCCTCAGCGTCATCCCCATCATCATGAGCGCACTGCTCATCGTGTACGGCCTGCGTCTGGGCATCTACCTGCTCGTGCGCGAGTACCGCAGCGCTTCCTACCATCAGGTCATGCAGGACGCCATCGACAACGGCGAACACGTCACGCTGCCGCTCAAGCTGCTCACCTGGGTCGGCTGCGCCCTGCTCTACGCCTGCGAAGCCTCCCCCGTCCTCTTCCGTCTGGACAACCACGCGGGCACGGACGTCATGGGCATCGTCGGCGCCGCGGTCATGGCCGGCGGCATCATCCTCGAATCCGCGGCCGACTTCACCAAGAACCGCTTCAAGCAGCAGCACCCCGACCGCTTCTGCGACGTCGGCGTCTTCCGCCTCGTGCGCTGCCCGAACTACCTGGGCGAGGTGATCACATGGATCGGCGTCTTCCTCTCCGGCGTGACCGTCTTCGACAACGCATGGCAGTGGATCGCAGCCATCGGCGGCTTCGTGTGCATCACGTGGATCATGTTCGGCGGCGCCCGTCGCCTCGAACTGCGCCAGAACAAGGAGTACGGCGACGACCCCGCATACCGGCACTACTCCAAGCACACCCCGATCCTCATCCCCTTCATCCCGCTGCATAGCCTGGCCAACGAGAAGTGGCTCATCGGCTGACCTGACCTCCAGCCGCCCGCACCGCCCCGCAGTGCGGGCGGCTTTGTCATGCCCGTGGACGCATCGGTCTCGCCGCTCTCTGCCTGACGGGCGCACGATTGGCCGGTCTGGAGGACCTATCTGCCTTAAGTGCGTGAATCCGGGCGCCGTCAGAGATCTATCTGCCTTAAGTGCGGTTGCCGCGCAGCAGCCATGTATCCAGCATGCGCCGTTAAAGAACCGACAATACGCCAAGCGGCAAAACAATGAGACAATTAAAAAGAAAAACAATAGTCGACAGATGATACGGACGTCCCCGGACCGCACTTAAGGCAGATAGACCTCTGACGGCGCCCGGATTCACGCACTTAAGGCAGATGGGTGTCCAACATCTTGCCCACGCGGTTGTCGTCGAGGAACACATACCCATGATGGGGGTAGAACAACCTGGATTCCCAATACGTGGTCGGATCGCCCAGATGCGCCAGTACGCGCGCGCAACCTCGGGCACGCGCGTACTTCTCCGCCTGCAGGAGCAGGTCCGAACCGATGCCCTGCCTCTTGCATTGCGGTTTCACATAGAGACGATGGAGCACTGCATCCCCACTGTCCGCCATGACGCAGCCCAAGGAGCCGACCACACGGCCACCCTCGTCCAAGGCAAGCCAGAAAGCGCCGCCGACGGCACGATAATGGCCTTCGACGTCGAGCAGGTCCTCGTTGAGTCGGGGAATGCGTCCCAGGGCATCCTACAGCACCATGAAGATCATGTCGTCGCCGTACTGCGGATCGTAGTCGATGATGGTGGCCATGGCACCTTCAACGCGCGCAGCACGGCCTTGTGTCCATCGCTGACGCGGAAGGATTCGCAGGCCTTGCGGATGGTGCGGTTGTGGGTCCAGGCGTCAAGCCGCCGCCCCTCGAGCACCGGCAGCGTGGCGTTCCATTGCCTGGCGAGCGCGGTGGCGAGGTACCAGGCGCGGGCCATGTTCACGTAGTAGTCGTCCGAGGCGATGCGCACGACCATGTCGAGGTGTGCCGGTTCGAAGCGTTCGTCGAGGAAATCCGCCATGAGCTCCACGACCGCGTAGCGCACCGTGTACGGCGAGCGGCTGGCACTCCATCGTGCCAGCCGCTCCAGGATGGCTTCATCGTCGGCACCGCGGCGCCGGAAGGCCTTCACGCGGATGATGTCGGTCACGGCCCAGTTGTCCGCGTGGGGTAGGAAGGCGTCGAGCAGGGCGAAAGCCTCCTGTTCGTCGCGTGCCACCTCGCCGATGAGGATGGCGTGCAGCATGTTCTCCTCGAACCATCGGTGCGGCAGGTCGTCGAGGAATTCGTCCACCGTCGTGGCATCCGACCGCAGCAGGTCCTTGGCGAGCGCCCGGAGTCCGGGCACGCGGATGCCGATCATCGAGTCCGGATCCACGGTCGGCACCGACCGCGCGTTGAACTGCCGGTATGCGGGGTCGGCCATGGATTCGAGACGGCGGCGCAATGCCAGGGTTCCTGTGCTCATGCGGCCCAGTTTAGCGGCGTGGCCGGGGTTGCCGCGGCGTTGTCCTCCATGTCGGCCACCATGCCGAGCGTGGTGGCCGAGGTCACGGTGGTGGTGGGGACGCCGTTGGTGGACAGGCCGATCATCATGAGGAAGAAATTGCGGATCATGGTCGTTTCCTTTCGTGCGGGGCACCGTGGGGGTGTCCGAAGAGCTGATGGTTTCACTCTATGGGGCACGGGAAGGAAAGAGGATAGAGCCGCGGGATGATTGTCTGGCGGCACTCGTCCGCGAGGATGAGGCGCCGGGGCGCAGGAAGGATGACGGCGCCTTCAGTGCTGCCGCACGGCGGGCAGGTAGCGTGCCGGCTTGAGCAGGAAGCCGAGCTTCCAGGCATGGTCGAGCACCCACTGCAGCGCCACCGGCACCGCGTAGGCCGCCACCAGGGCCAGCAGGAAGGCGACCGTCCCGCGCACGGTGCCGTCCATACCCGCGAGCGCCCCGGCCGCCCTGGGCAGGCGCAGCAGGAAGAAGAGCACGCCCAGACAGATGGGGTGCAGCAGGAAGATGCCGATAGTGGACTTGCCGACCGTGTCGAACAGCCGCGAACTGCGGCCTCCGGCGAAGGACGTGGCGAAGATGGACGTGAACCATGCCAGGCCGACCAGCGTGAGGAGTGCCGCACCGACCTTCGTCCCTGCGAAGCCGGACAGCGACACGACCACCGACAGTGCCAGCCACGCCACGCCCAGGATTGCCACGTTGCCGCGCACGGGCGCGACCCCGGCCAGTCTCGACGTACCCAGCAGGCGCGGCAGGAACCGTTCGGCGTGAGCGTGCGTGTGCAGACAGAAGGCCATGCCCAGGCAGAACCAGATCCACGACCCGCACAGTCCCGACAGCACGTACGGCCAGCCGTCCATGGGCAGCGCCACGGCCACCGCCTTGAGGGCGAGCGCCACCGCCAGCAGCACGCCGGCGCCGCACCACGAGCGCAGGGTCGGCGTCACGAGGTACATGAGCAGCAGGATTGGGTAGAAGGCCACGGGACTGACCGGGCTGGTGAAGAGGAAGGTCGCGAGCTGATGCCAGTCGAGCGGCACCTGTCCCAGTCCGGCGTCCACGAGGAGCGTGGCCAGCGTGATGGACAGGAAGGGCACCAGGCACAGGATGAGCTGCCGCCCGACGCATCGCAGCCACATCCGTCCGTCGTCCACGCGCCAGGTGTGCTGGTAGGCGTAGCCGAAGGCCAGGTAGTAGACGGGGATCTGGAAAACGAAGAAGGAGTCCTCGGCACAGCGCAGCAGCGCATTGTCGGCCAGGTAGCCGTGGGCGGCGAGCATGTCGAGCAGGACACCTAGGGCGATGAGGACGGTGGCGGCGATCTCCATGTAGATGACCCACCGTTCCGAGGCGTATCCGCCGTGCCCTTGCGTCGTCGTGCGTCGATTGTCCATGCCGTCCTCCACCGTGTCGCTGACCATACGTGCCCACCGTGCACCCATCGACCCGGCCATGGGTGCGCATATCGCCGTCGGCGCACGAATCGCCGTGGCCACGCACTGGGCAGTGCGGTGCGGCGTTGCTAGACTTGTCGGCTATGACCGGATACGAGGATGACTACACGTTGGACGACGCCTACTACCTGAGCCAGGAGCCGCCCGCCGACGACTACGACGATCCCGGCCATCCGGACGAGGTGCCGCCCGACCCTGCCGACTGGCAGCCGCAGCTGCTGGACCTGCCGCGCAGGAAGATGCCCGAGCCGCTCGACCCGCCGACGCCCGAGGCAGCGCTGAAGACGCTACGCGAATACTTCGGTTACGAGGACTTCCGTCCCGGCCAGGCAGAGCTCATCGAGGCGATCCTGGACGGCCGTGACGTGCTGGGCGTGATGCCGACCGGTTCGGGCAAGTCGGTGTGCTACCAGATCCCCTCCCTGCTGCTGCACGGCATCACCATCGTCATCTCCCCGCTGATCTCCCTCATGCGCGACCAGGTGGACGGCGCCAACGAGATCGGCATTCCCGCCGCCTTCGTCAACACGACGCAGTCGCCTGCCGAGCAGGAACGCGTGCTGGACGCCGCCTACGCCGGCGAGGTGAAGCTGCTGTACGTGGCGCCGGAACGCCTGGAGACGCAGCGTTTCCGCAATTTCGCCGCGCGCGCGGACATCGCGCTGATCGCCGTCGACGAGGCGCACTGCGTCTCGCAGTGGGGCCAGGATTTCCGATCCTCCTACCTGGGCATCGGCGAGTTCATCGCATCCCTGCCCGACCGTCCGACGGTGGCCGCCTTCACGGCGACCGCGACGCAGCGCGTCCGCGAGGACATCGTGCACCTGCTGGGCCTGCGCGACCCGCTCGTGCTGGTCACCGGCTTCGACCGGGAGAACCTGTACTTCGACATGCTGGAACTGGCCAACCGCGACAAAGCGAACTGGATCGCCCGCGCGGTGGCGGCCCGCCCCGGCGAGTCGGGCATCATCTACTGTTCCACGCGCAAGGTCACCGAGGAACTGGCGGCCACGCTCAACGTCCTGGTGCCGCAACTGGCGCGCGCCGCAGGCAGGGACGGCTTCGACCCCGGCATGCCGGTGGCCGTCGCCTACCATGGCGGCATGCCGGCCGCCCAGCGCGAGCAAGCGCAGCGTGACTTCGTGACCGACCGCGTACCGCTGGTGGTGGCGACGAACGCCTTCGGCATGGGCATCGACAAGTCGAACGTGCGCTACGTGATCCACCACAACATGCCGGAAAGCATCGAGGCCTACTACCAGGAGGCGGGACGTGCGGGCCGTGACGGCGAGCCGAGCCGATGCACACTGCTGTGGAACGAGTCCGACATCGTCACCCGGCGGCGCCTGCTGGACAACGCCGGCACCAACGAACGGCTGAGCGCCGACGAACAGGAGATGGTGCACCGCTCCAAGCTGCGGCTGCTGGACGCGATGATCGGCTACTGCCGCACCACCGAATGCCTGCACGCCTACATGACCCGCTACTTCGGCCAGGCGTTGGAGAAGGCCGGGGACACCTGTACAGGCGGCTGCGTGAATTGCGAAAGCACCTTCCAGACCGTGGACGTCACCGCCGTCGCGCAGTCGGTCAGCCGCTGCGTGCACGACCTGGGGCAGCGTTTCGGCACAGGCAAGGTGGTCGCGGTGCTGCGCGGCTCGAAGGCGCAGGACATCCTCAACCGCGGCTTGGATCGCGTCCCCACCTACGGCATGCTCGCCAAGGTGGGCGAACCGCAGATCCGCGACGTGATCGGCCAGATGGTGGCCGACGGCTTCCTGTTCGTGGCACCGGGGCGCCTGCCGCTGCTGCAGTTCGGCAGGCGCGCCGCGGAGACGGCGGCCCCCGGCTTCCACTACGAGGTCAAGCGCACCAAGCGCAAGAGCGAACGCAAGCCGCGCACCGCGGCGCGACGTGCCCAGCGGGCCCCGCGGAAGGCGCCGTCGCTCGCGTCCTTCACGCCCGTGGTCACGGATTCCGTGCCGACGACGGCCGCCTCTGTGATCGATGACACTGCGACGGCGCAGGCCATGGCCGAGACCGTGTTCCCCGAACCCGCCTGCCAGGAACCGGAGCCGACGCCGTTGGGCGCCAACGGCCTGAGCGACGACGACCTCTTCGAGCGCCTGCGCCAGGTGCGCCTGGACATCGCACGTGAGATCTCCAAGCCCCCGTACATCGTCTTCTCCGACCGTGCCCTGCGCGACATGGCCTCCCGGCGCCCCGCCACCGACGAGGAGTTCCTCGAGGTCAACGGCGTGGGCGCCAGCAAGCTGGAGAAGTATGGGGAGCGCTTCATGGCCGCGATCCGTGAGTTCGAGAACCAGTAGTACGGTCTGCTTCGCCCCTGCCTTTGGCTCGCTCCGTCTAGAAACTGCTCAGAAAAATGAACAATTCCCAGGCGATGCGGGCCGAGGTGGGGCGAGACGGACTCCTGGTTCTCAGTCCAGCGTCGCCGCCTCCACCAGGCGTCGCGTATACGGCTGCTTCGGGTGGTCCAGCACCTGCCGCGCCGTTCCCTCCTCCACGACGTGGCCGTCGTGGACCACCAGGATGCGGTCGGCGATGTGCTGCACCATGCCCAGGTCGTGCGAGACCATGAGCATCGCCATGCCGGGGGTGCGCTCGCGGATGGCGGCGAAGGCGTCGAGGATCTGCAGGCGCGCCGCCACGTCGATGGCGCTCATCGCCTCGTCGGCCAGCAGCACGCTCGGCGAGGTGATCACCGCACGGGCGATGGCCACACGCTGCGCCTGCCCGCCGGACAGGTCCATGGGATACCGGTCGAGGAAGATGTCCGGGTCGAGCGAGACCAGGCCCAGGGCCTGGCGCACCTGCCACTCCACCGCGGCGCCGTCGAGCTTGCGGCCGTGCAGCCGCAGCGGTTCCGCCACGCTGCGCCGCACCGTCCAGCGCGGGTCGAGCGAGGCGAAGGGGTTCTGGTATACCACCCCCGACTGTCGGCGCAATGCAGCCGCCCCGTCCTTCGTGGCAATCGACCCGCCGCGGAACCGCACCTCGCCGCCATCCGCGCGCTCCAGGCCGAACAGGATGCGCGTCAGCGTCGACTTGCCCGAGCCGGAGCCGCCGATGATCGCCAGGCACTCCCCCGGCCGCACGCCCACGGACACGTCGAACAGCACCTGCCGCGGCGGCTTGCCGAATGACTTGTCCAGATGGCGTCCCTCCAGCAGGAAGCCGTCATGCTCGCCCATCGTCGTCTCCTTTCCCGCGGTGCAACGTCAGCTGCTGGGCGGCCATCACCAGCCGTTCGCCCGTCTCGCTGGCCGGCGATTCGAGCAGGGCCGCGGTGGCGCCGTGTTCCACGATCCGTCCGGCGTCGAGCACGTAGCAGTACTGCGTGGCGTGCGCCAGCACGGAGAAATCGTGGGTGATGAACAGCATGGAGGCGCCTGCCTCGTCCACCAGCGACACCAGCAGGTCCACGATCTGCCGTTGGGTGAGCGAGTCGAGCGCGGTGGTCGGCTCGTCGGCGATGATCAGCCGTGGGCTGGCCACCAGCGCGCAGGCGATGCCGACGCGCTGCTGCTGGCCGCCGGACAGCTGGTGCGGGCGGCGGTCGATGAGTTCCTCGGGCAGTCCGGCGCGTGTCATCATCGCGCGGACGCGCTGCCCGAGCTCCTCGCGGGACAGCGCGTAGTGCAGCCTGAGCGGCAGGGCGATCTGCTGGCCGACGGTGAGCAGCGGGTTGAGCGAGATTCCCGGGTTCTGGAAGACCATGCCGACCGCCGCCCCGCGCAGGGCGGCGAGGTCGGCGTCGCGCATGCCGACGACCTGTTCGCCATTGAGGTCGATCGTGCCGCTCACGTCGGTGCCCGGCGGCAGCAGGCCCATCATGGCGCGTGCGATCATCGACTTGCCGGAGCCCGAGGAGCCGATCAGCCCCACGCGCTGGCCGTCATGGATCTCCAGGTGCACGTCTTTTACGATCTGCCTGCCGGCGATGGCGATGCCGAGCCGGTCCGTCACGACTGCCATGTCATGCCCTCCTCAGCTGGGGATTGGCCAACGGGTCCATGGCGTCGCGCAGCGCGTCGCCGAAGAGGTTGAGCGCGACCACCATGAGCGTGACCAGCAGGCCGGGCCACAGCACGGTCTGCGGATTGATGTTGATGAACTTGACGGACGTCGCCAGGGAGTGGCCCCAGCTGGGCACGCCCGACGGCACGCCGACGCCGAGGTAGGTCAGGCCGCTTTCCGCGAGCACCGCGGTGCCTGCGGACAGCGAGCACTGCACGACGACGACCGGCATGATGTTGGGCACGACGTGCGTGAGGAACACGCGCGGCGCGCTGGCGCCGTTCGCGCGCGCCGACTCCACGTACATGCTGTTCGCCGCCAGCAGCGCCTGCGGGCGGGCGACGCGCGCCAGGTTCAGGCCGTAGCCGAAGCCGCAGGCGAGCACGATGACGGCGACCGAGGCACCCATGGGCACGGCCAGCATGAGCGCGATGAGCACGGTGGGGATGGAGATGAGCGCGTCGATGGCCACGACCGAGCCGTGGGCGAGCGCACCGGAGCGCGAGACCATGGCGGCGACGAGCAGCAGGCCGAGGGCGGCGGAGAAGAGCACAGTGAGGACCACGATGACGAGGTCGGTGCGCGAGCCGGCCATGAGCCAGCTGAAGACGTCGGCACCGGTGCCGTCGGTGCCGAGCCAGTGGCTCGCCGACGGCGCCTGCCAGACGTGGTAGCCGTCCGTCTCCATGAGGTCATACGGCGTCCAGCACAGGGAGACCAGGGACACCGCGATCCACAGTCCCAGCACGGTCAGGGAATACTTGCCCGCGGGCTGCCGCCACATGCTGGACAGCACGATTCGGATGCGGCGCATGCGCGTGGCGGTGTCAGTCATCGTTGGCCCCCAATCGCGGGTCGAGTGCACGGTGGGTCAGGTCGACGAGCAGGCCGATGACCAGGAAGAAGGCGGCCAGCAGGAACAGTTCGCCCTGCACGGCCACCAGGTCGCGGTGCCCGAGGTCGTCGACGAGTCCGCTGCCGATGCCGGGCAGCGCGAAGAGGTTCTCGATTACCATGACGCCGGTGACCATCTCCGCGAAGGTCAGGCCGACCACGGAGACGAGCTGCGGCATCGCCAGGCGCAGGCCGACGCGCAGCACGGCGTCGGTCCTGGTCATGCCGCAGGCCATGGCCATCTCGATGGTGCCGGTGGAGGCCACCGACTGCAGTGCGGAGCGCGTGTAGCGCATGATGGACGCGCCGACGATGATGCCCACCGTCAGTGCGGGCAGTACGAGCGCCAGGAGCGCCTGGCCGGGGGTGTGCCAGCCAGTGCGCGGGAAGCCGGTGGCCGGCAGGATGGGCAGGATGCCCGACCCCTTGGCGAACAGCAGGATGAGCAGCAGGCCGCCCCACAGGGCCGGCACGGCACCGCCGATGACCGCCAGGACCTGGAAGAAGGCGCGGGTGCGCGCCTTCCGGGCGAGCACCGCCGCGCAGCCCAGCGGGATGCCGATGGCGAGCGCCACCAGCAGGCCGAGGATGATGAGCGGGAAGGTGATGCGCGCACGGGTGGCGACCACGGCCGCCACGGACTGGCCGGTGAGCATGGTGGTGCCCAAGTCGCCGTGCAGCAAGCCGGCGATCCACGAGCCGTACTGTTCGGACAGCGGCCGGTCGAGCCCCAGCTGGTCGCGCAGTGCGGCGACCCGTTCGGGGGAGGCGTTCAGTCCGGCCATGATCGTGGCGATGTCGCCCGGCAGCACCCGCAGCGCCAGGAAGACGACGAGGGAGATGACGAGCAGCGCCACCACGAACAGGGCCAGCCTGCGAAGGAGGTATCTCATGGGATCCTTACTTGCCGGATACCGACGTGTAGGTGAGTTCGGCGAGCGGCATGACCGTCTGGTTCATGTTCAGCGGGAAGCCTTCCACACCCTTGGCGGTGGCGGTGGTCACGCGGTAGTTGAACAGCCAGTCGGCGGCGGCGTCTTGGGAGACGATGCGTGCGGCCTTCGCCAGCAGCGTGTCGCGCTCCTCGTCCGAGGTGGCGGCCTGCGCCTGGGCGGTGAGTCGCTGCACTTCCTCATTGTCGTAGTTGTAGTAGTAGTCGGGGTTGGACCACTGAGTGAAGTCGTGGCTTTCGTTGTGGTCCACGAGCGAGAGGTCGTAGTCCTTGTCCGTGTACACGTCCTGCAGCCAGGTGGAGAATTCGACCACGTTCACCTTGAGGTCGATGCCGACCTTGGCCAGCTGGCTGCGCAGCTGGTCGCCGATCTCGCTGCCGTAGGTGTTCGCGTAGGTGAGGGTGAGCTTGAGCGGATGGTCCTCGTCGTAGCCGGCCTCCTTGAGCAGTTCACGCGCCTTGTCCGGATTGTAGGGGTAGAGGGCGGTGAGGTCCTCGTAGCCGGGGTCGAGGGACGGGATGGGGCCGCCGAGCGCCCGGTCGGCGCCTCCGCGGGAGGCGATGAGCTCGTCGTGGTTGATGGCGTAGCGGATGGCCTGGCGCACGCGCCGGTCGGCCGTGGCCTTGCCGTCGGCATTGTTCATGCCCAGCACGTACTTGTCGGTGCCGTCGCCGGCGGCCACGACGTAGTGGTCGGTGTCCGAGGCGAAGGGTTCGGCCAGGGTGGCGCTGATGGGGGCGAGCACCTGCACGTCGCCGGACTTGAGGGCGTTGACCGCCGCATTGTCGTCGGCGAAGTACTTGATGACGATGGTGCCGGTCTTCGGCTTGGTGCCCCAGTAGTCCGGGTTCGCCTTGAGCACCAGGGAGCTGTTGGGCGTGAAGCTCTCCACCTCGTACGGGCCGGAGCCCACCGCCTGCGTCTTCGCCACGTACTTGGCGTCCTTGTCGAAGACGAGGCCGGCGCGGCCCGTGAGTGCCCACAGCAGGTTGGAGTAAGGCTTGCTCAGGGTGATGACGACGGTGTCGTCGTTGGGGGCGCTGATGGACTTGAAGTTCTTGAGCGCGTCGGAGTCGTGGTACTGCTTGTCCTCCAGCTCCTGGATGGACCAGACCACGTCCTCGGCGGTCAACGGGTCGCCGTTGGAGAAGGTGACGCCTTGGTTGAGGTGGAAGGTGTAGGTCAGGCCGTCCTTGCTTTCCTCCCAGCTCTTGGCGAGAGCGGGCACGACCTCGTTCTCGCTGTTGCGTGCCACCAGGCCCTGGTACACGTTGCCGATGAGCACCTGGTCCAGGGCGGATCCGGCCGTGTTGCGGATGTCGAGGTTGGTGGGGGCCAGTTTCAGGCCGATGGATACGGTGTCGGCCGGCTCGCCGGCGGTCGTGGCGGCGTCGTCGCCACGGCTCCAGGGGTGCCAGATGCATACCAGGATGAGGCAGATCACGGCCAGGAAGGCCACGGGGGCCCACCGTGCCCGGCGCGGGCCGCCGGAGGGCTGCTTGGCCTTGGACGCGAGGCTGGCGTCGGTGGTGAAGGATGCGTTGTCGTGTTCGGTTGCGCCGGCGTTGCCGTGCACACCATTGGGTTGTGTCATGGGTTCCCTCGTGTGGGTCGTCATTTCGGTCATGTTGCAAGGGTTGGCCGCCGCTGGGGTCGGCCACCACCCATGTATTGTAGGATAAGGTCGGTCTTTTGCTCCGGTGTGCCCCACACGCCGGCAGCGCAACGGAAACGGAATGAGGATTCGTCATGCTCATCGCAGTGGACATCGGCAACACCAACATCGTGCTTGGCTTCCTGGAGGGCGGCCGTACGGTCGGCACCTACCGCATCTCCACCCAGGCCAATCACACCTCCGATGAGTACGGGCTCATGATCCTGCAGTTCCTGCAGTTCTCCACCTTCCGCCCCGACGACGTGGAGGACGTGATCGTCGCCTCCGTGGTGCCCAAGGTCATGTATTCCTTCACCTCGTCCATCATCAAGTTCCTCCATCTCGAGCCCCTGGTGGTCGGCCCGGGCATCCGCACCGGCATGAACATCCGCATCGACGACCCGCGCACGCTGGGCGCGGACTGCCTGGCGGACTGCGCCGGCGCCTACGCGGCCTATGGCGGCCGGTGCCTGGTGGTGGATATGGGCACCGCCACCACCTACAACTACGTGGACGCGCATGCCACCATCACCTGCGGCCTGATCAGCACCGGCATCCGCACCGCCGCCGCCGCGCTGGCGGGGTCGACGGCGCAGCTGCCGGAAGTGCAGATTGAACGGCCGCGCTCCATTCTGGCCAAGGACACCAGGAAGGCGATCCAGGCGGGCCTGTACTACGATTTCCTCGGCGGCATCGAACGCATCATCACCCAGTTCCGCCGTGAGATCCACGAAGATTTCCGCGTGGTGGCCACCGGCGGCCTGTCCCGCGTCCTGGAGACGCCGCTGATCGACGTGGTCGACCCTGACCTCATCTTCAAGGGCATGGCCGCCATCTACGAACTCAACCGGTGACCCGCGTCGTCAGTCGACGACCGTGAACCCCTGGTTGGTGCCGTATTCCTTGAGGTCCGCCTGCCAGGCCAGGATGCCGTCGTGCAACGTGACCATGGGGAACGGTGCCTCGGGCTTGCGGTCCTCCCGGTAGAGCTGCAGGTCGTGCGCATAGTCGGCTTCGTCCCGCACCCACTGGTAGGCCGCCCCCACGGTGGCGTGGAAGTCCTCCTGCGCATACACGTCGAAGGGCAGGTAATGGTAGCGGGTGCCGACGTGGCTGGCGGCCTCGGTGAACACCTCGTTGTAGCGTTGGCCGCCGAAGTAGGCGATGTCGATGCCGCGGCCGTCGGCGACGGTGGTGCGGCCACGGAAGGCGGCGCTGCCGAGCGTGGCATTGTCCGCGGGGAAGGCGCCGTGGGCTACGCGCAGCTCGATGCTGTCCACGTCGTGGCACACGAAGTCCACGAACCGCATGGCGGCCTGCGGCTTGCGACTCGAGCTGAGCACGCCCAGCGCGGAGCCGCCGTTCTCGGCATTGGCATAGTTGCCGTACTTGGTGGGCATCTGCGCCACCCGCCACAGGCCGGCGCCGCCCGGCACCTCGGCCATGAGGACCGATGCCATCCATGCGCCGGCGAACATGGAGGCGATGCGGCCGTCCCCCACCGCCTGGCGCCAGGACTGCGACCGGGTGGACACCGTGGTGTCCACCAGACCCTCGTCGAGCATGCGCTGCCAGAACTGCGTGAATTCGCGGGTGCCGGCGTCGGTGTCCAGGGTGATGGACACCTCCTTGCCGTCGCGGGACGTGTGGTAGGGCGTGCCGCCGGACAGCCAGATCATGGAGTTGTAGAAGCTGGCCTCCCCCGAGTCCGAGGTGATGCAGACCCCGATGTCCTTGAGCTTGCGTGCGGCCCGGTAATAGTCGTCCCAGGTGCGGATCTGCGAGGCGTCGACCCCGGCCTCGCGGAAGAGCTCGTCGTTGTAGAAGAAGGCCATGGGCCCCGAGTCCAGGGGCACGCCGAAGGTACGGCCGTCGAGCCGCACACTCGACCATGAGCCGGGCGTGTAGAAGGAGCCGTAGCCCACCGTGTCGTCGGTGATGTCCCGCAGCTGCCCGCTCACGGCGTACTGTGGCAGCGCGTAGTACTCGACCTGCGCCACGTCGGGCATGCCATAGCCGTCCTGGATGGCCTGGTTGAGCAGGTCGTAGTCGGACTGCTCCACCAGCGTCACGTCCACGTCCGGGTTGAGCCGTTCGAAGCGGTCGACCAGCAGCTGCATGGACGGCTCCCACGACCACACGGTGATGCGCGTGCGTCCGTCGTCCTGCGCGCAGCCCGACAGGAGCGTCATCGCCATGGCGCACAGGACGGCAAGCCACCGTCGGCAATGCCTGGCTGCTGGACGCACTGTTGACTCCTTCGATGGGCGGGATCCTGCCAGCCCAGCATACCGCACGCGTTGCCTCCGTCCGTGTCTCAGGCCAGCGGCACCCGGGAGACGAAACGCCGTGGCTCCCCTGTCAGCGGGTCCGTGAAGCACAGGGTGCGGGCCACCAGCTGCAGCGGGTCGCTGAAATCGGCGTAGTCGGGTTCGCGGACCGTCGGATACAGGTCGTCGCCCATGATGGGCAGTCCCAGGCCGGCCATGTGCACGCGCAGCTGGTGGGTCTTGCCGGTGACGGGCTCCAGCACGTACCGGCACATCGGTGCGCCGAGCCGCGCACTGGCTTCGACGCGCAGTTCGGCGCGGTCGATGCGGGTGCGGGCATTCGGCGTGCCGGGGATCTCCCGGGCCTGCAGCACGGCGCGCTGCTTGTCGATGTGCGAGGCGCGCAGCAACGGGAACGGCCGGGGCGGCGCCAGCCGGACGGTCGTGCCGGTGCGCGGGCGCGTCACCGGCCGCGCCGGCGCCACGCATTCGTAGGTCTTGCGGACGCGGCGTTCCTGGAACATCATCTGGTAGGCGCCGCGGGCCGCCGGGTCGCGCACGAAGACCACGATGCCGGCGGTGAGCCGGTCGAGCCGGTGCGCCGGGGTGATCTGCGGCTCGCCGTAGCGTTCACGCAGCCGGATGAGCGCGCTCTGCCGGTACCACATGCCCCGCGGCGTCGTGGCCAGGAAGTGCGGCTTGTCCACCACGATGATGCGGCTGTCCTCGTAGACCACCGGCAGGTCGAAGGGGATGTCCGGCTCCTCGGTCACCCACCGGTGGCGTGCGGCATGCGCCTGGCTGCCGGTCATTCCACCGTGACGGACTTCGCGAGGTTGCGCGGCTTGTCCACGTCGTAGCCCTTCTGCTTGGCCATGTCCATGGCCAGCAGCTGCAGGGGCACCACGTCGACCAGCGGGCTCAGGAGCGTGGGGCATTCGGGACGCCAGAAGACGATGTCCGCGTAGCGTTCGACGTCGCGGTCGCCTTCCTCGGCGACGGCGATGATGAAGGCGCCACGCGCCTTGACCTCCTCGATGCCGGAGATGACCTTGGAATGCAGGATGTTGCGGCCGCGCGCGGACGGCACGATGAACACCACGGGCTCACCCTCGTCCACCAGGGCGATCGGGCCGTGCTTGAGCTCGCCGGCGGCGAAGCCCTCGGTGAAGGTGTAGGCGATTTCCTTGAGCTTGAGCGCGCCCTCGAGGGCGACGGGATAGCCGACGTAGCGGCCGAGGAACAGGAAGGACTGCGCGTCGACGAGACCGGCGACCGCCTTGGTCACGGCCTGCGGCTGCGTGTCCAGCACCCACTGGATCTTGCGGGGCATCTCCTTGAGGGAGTCGATGGTCTGGCGGATCTCGTCATGGAACACCGTGCCCTTGATCTGCGCCAGGTAGAGGCCGAGGATGTAGGCGGCGGTGATCTGCGCCACGAAGGCCTTCGTGGAGGCGACCGCCACCTCGGGGCCGGCGTGCGTGTAGAGCACGGCGTCGGACTCGCGCGGAATGGAGGCGCCCTGCGTATTGCAGATGGCCAGCACCTTGGAGCCCTGCTCCCTGGCATGGCGCAGTGCCATGAGCGTGTCCATGGTCTCTCCGGACTGGGAGATGGCCACCACCAGGGTGCGCGGGGTGAGGATGGGATCGCGGTAGCGGAACTCGTGGGCGAGCTCGACCTCCACGGGGATGCGCACCCAATGCTCGATGGCGTACTTGGCCACCATGCCCGCGTAGCTCGCGGTGCCGCAGGCCACCACGATGATCTTGTCGATGGCCTTGAGGTCATGCTCGTCGATGTGCACCTCGTCGAGGTTGATGTTGCCCGCGTCGTCCATGCGGCCGATGAGCGTGCGCTGCACGGCGGCTGGCTCCTCGTGGATCTCCTTGTCCATGAAGGAATCCCAGCCACCCTTCTCCGCGGCGGAGGCGTCCCAATCGACAGTGAAGATGTTCGCTTCGTCGGTCGGTTCGTTGCCTTCGAAGTCGGTGACGACGATCTCGTCGGCGCTGATCTGCACCGCCTGGTCCTGGCCGATCTCCATGGCGGTCTTGGTATACGCCACGAAGGCGGCCACGTCGGATCCCAGGAAGTTCTCGCCGTCGCCCACGCCGACGACCAGCGGCGAATCATGGCGAGCACCGACCACGATGCCCGGCTGCCGCGCGTCGACGGCCAGGATGGTGAAGGCGCCCTCGAGCATGCGGCTCATGAGGCACATGGCCTCCAGGAGGTTGGGTTCGCCGGTCTCGGCGATCACGGTGTCCACGACCTTGCCCAGCAGCTTGGCGGCCACCTCGGTGTCGGTCGCGGAGACGAAATGGTATCCCTCGGCCTGCAGGTCGAGGCGCAGCTGGGAGGCGTTCTCGATGATGCCGTTGTGGATGATGGCCACCTTGCCGTCGCGGCTGCAGTGCGGATGTGCGTTCACGTCGTTGGGCTCGCCGTTGGTGGCCCAACGGGTGTGCCCGATGGCGACGGTCGCATCGGGCAGGGGGTGGCGCTCGATGTCCTCCACGAGGTTGGACAGGCGCCCCGCCTTCTTGCGCACGGCCACACGGCCCATGCCCGGCGCCGTCAGTGCGACCCCGGCGGAGTCATATCCGCGGTACTCCAGTCGCTCCAGGCCCTGGAGGCAGACGTCGAGCGGCTTCATTGACGGGGTGGTGACATTCCCCGCATATCCTACGATTCCACACATACCCACCTAGCATAATGGAAGCCCATCAAAAGCGCATGCGCTGGGCGTGGAATCCTCACAGGGTATCCATGAAGGCACCGTCCCGACCCGGCAGCGTTCCGTGGCACCGCCCCCGTAGCCCGTGCAGTGGCGGCTCCCCTGACGGCCAGAGACCGTGTCCTCGGTGCCGGAACGCAACCTGTGCCTTCTCTCTCGCCCACTGGCATTCTATGGCCGTTCTGTCAGGGATGCCATCATGTGTAGTTCAGCGGACTACAAATGTTCGTTCGAACAGTTTTTTCGCTGCTCTTGTGCGGTAGATGTGCGTTTCGGGGGCCCGACGTCACATTCCCGTCTTCTTCGCCCAGACGGCCACGGCTTCCCGCCTTGAACGCACGTCCAGCTTCCTGGCCGCGCGGCTCACATACGTCTTCACCGTGGACGAACTGACGCCGAGCCGCTCGGCGATTTGCCGCGTCGAAAACCCCTGGACGCACAGGTCCATCACCTCACGCTCGTTGTCGGACAGCAGGAGCATCGCCGGCTTCTCCTGCGAGGTGAGGCGCGCATGGGCGGCCGCGGCCGTCTCGAAGGAACCGCCATGCTCCATGTGCATCGGCACTCCCCTGACCAGCAGGCAGACGGCGCGCACCAGATGCTCGATCTCGTCCTTGGCCACGATGCCCTGCATGCCGCTGTCAAAGGCTTCACGTTCATAGACATAGGGATCGTAGGATGTGGCACCCAGGACAGGCACGTCCCCGTCCTCGAAGCGGATGGCTGAGGCGAGCTCGAAACCCGACATCCCCTTCATGGAGATGTCCGTGATGACGATGTCAGGCTTGCTGTTGATGCCCGCCATGCATTTGCGGAAGGTCTCCAGGCCCTCGTCGCCGCTGCGGGCCGTCCAGGCAATCGTGAGCCCCGGCTGCTTGGCGATGATCTTGGCCAGCAGGCTGAGCACCAAGGAGTCATTGTCCACCAACGCCACCTCGCAGCGGTGAGGCGAATCCTCGTTTCCCTGCACCTGAGCCATGTGCGCGAATCCCTCCCGTCGTCGTCCCACCTGTCCCGTGGCATCCATGCGGCGGGAAGGGGAAGCATCCCGCCCCACCGCATGGACAAGTCGTCAAAGCACGTGCTGCAGGAAGTCCCTGAACCGTGGCTCCTTCGGCTGGTCGATGATATCAGGACCCCCCTGCTCAACGACCACGCCGCCATCCATGAAGACGATCTGGTCCGCCACTTCCCGGGCGAAACCGATCTCATGGGTGACGACGACCATGGTCATGCCGTCGGCGGCCAGCTGGCGCATCACCGTGAGCACCTCCCCCACCAGTTCGGGGTCCAGGGCGGACGTGGGTTCGTCGAACAGCATGATGTCCGGCTTCATGGCCAGGGCGCGGGCGATGGCCACGCGCTGCTGCTGGCCGCCGGACAGCTGTCCGGGATAGTAGTCGAGTCGGTCCGCCAGACCGACCCTGGACAGCTCCTCGACCGCCAGCCGGCGCGCTTCGGCCTTGCCCATGCGCTTGACGTGCACGGGCGCCTCCATGACGTTCTCCAGTGCCGTCATGTGCGGGAAGAGGTTGTACTTCTGGAAGACCATGCCGAGCTTGGCACGCTGCTGGGCGATCTCCTTGTCGTTGAGCAGCTGCAGCTGACCGTCGGGACGCGTCTTGACGCCGATGCGTTCGCCGTCCACCTCGATCTCGCCGCCGGTGATGGTCTCCAGCTGGTTGATCAGGCGCAGGAACGTCGACTTGCCGGAGCCGGAGGGGCCCAGGATCACGGTGACGGTGCCGGGCATGACGGTCAGGTCGATGCCCTTGAGCACGTGCAGGTCGCCGAATGCCTTGTGCACCTGGGTGGCCTTGACGGCGGGGACCGCATCCTTGGTCGTGGTGTCTGCCATCGTCTTGTCCTCCTCGCGTTATGCCGTGTACCCGGCGAATACCGCCTCGTTGGTCTTGTCCACGTCGTCCTTGGGTTCGCCCTCGGTCTTGCCCGGCAGCGGCGGCTGCTTGCCGCGCGTGCCCACCGGACGTGCCTCGTAGCCCTTGCCGAAGTGCTTCTCCAGCATGGACTGGCACACCATGAGGATGGAGGTGATGAGCAGGTACCAGATGCAGGCCACCAGCAGCAGCGGGATCGGCTTGTAGATGCGGTTGGCGATGGCGTTGGTGGCGTACTGCAGCTCGAGCGTGAACGGCACCGCCAGCACCAGGGAGGTGGTCTTGAGCATGCCGATGGTCTCGTTGCCGGTGGGCGGGATGATGATGCGCATGGCCTGGGGCAGGATCACGCGTCGCATGATCATGGAACGCTTCATGCCAAGGGCCTGCGCGGCCTCGGACTGTCCGGGGTCGACCGCCTCGAGGCCGGCGCGGACGATCTCCGCCAGGTAGGCGGCCTCGTTGAGGGCCAGGCCGAGCCATGCGGCATTGAAGGCCGTGATGACGGCCTGCGAGTCGATGCTCCAGAACTGGATGCTGGTCAGCGGGATGCCGATGGACAGGCGCGGGATGAGCACCGCGAACAGGCCCCAGAAGACCAGCTGGGTGTAGACCGGGGTCCCGCGGAAGAACCAGATGTAGAACCAGGAGACGCCGCGGAGCACCGGGTTCGGGGATTTGCGCATGATGGCGAGGATCACCGCGAGGATGATGGCCACCACCATGGAGATCACCGTGAGCAGCAGGGTGTAGCCGACACCCTCCAGTACGCGCTCGTTGAAGAGGTACTTCCAGACGACGTTCCATTCGAAGCGCGGATTGGTGATCAGGCCCTTGACGAGCATGGCCGCGAGGATCGCCACGACGATGGCGGCCACGACCTGCCCGGTACGCTTGACCGGCTTGGCGTGCACGCGGTTGGGAATCGGCAGTCCCTCGCCGTCGGGTTCAACGTGATGAGGCATCGTTCTTGCTCCTTGCCTTGCGCGTGCCTGTGCTCAGTCGAGGTCGGAGGGGTTGATTTCCGCCTTGTCCAGCGCGCCGGATTGCACGCCCCAGGCCTCGAGGACCTTCATGTAGGTGCCGTCGTCCATGAGGTGCTGCATGCCGGCCTGCACGGCCTTGGCCAGTTCCGTGTCGCCCTTCTTGATGGCGATACCCTGCTTGACCTCGCCCTCGGCACTGCCCAGCTCCTCGAGCTGGCCGTCGGTCTGGGTGATGGCGTAGCCGGCGACCGGGGAATCCGCATAGAAGACATCAGCCTTGCCGGTGACTACGGCGGTCGCGGCATCGGTCTGCAGCTTGCTGGGCAGCACTTCCACGGCCTTCTTGCCGTCGGCCGCGCACTGCTGCTTGATCTCGTTGGCTTCCTCTTCCTGGGTGGTGCCCACCTGGACGGCGATCTTCATGCCGCACAGGTCCGAGGTGTCCACGTGCTCCGGGTTGCCCTTCTTCACCGCCCACATGGAGCCGGCCTTGTAGTAGCTCACGAAGTCGACCGCGTCCATGCGCTCCTGCGTGATGGTCATGGCGGTGATGCCCAAGTCGTACTTCGAGCCGACCGACGGGACGATGGAGTCGAAGGTGGAGGAGACGATCTCGGTCTCCAGTCCGAAGACCTTGCCCAGCGCCTTGGCCAAGTCGACGTCGTAGCCCTCGGCCGTCTTGCCGTCATCGCCCACGAACTCCGCGGGGGCGTAGGACAGCTCCATGCCGACGGTCAGCTTGCCGAATTCACGGATTTTCTCGGGCACCATGGCGGCGATGGCATCGTCCTTCTTGACCTGTGAGACGTCGAAGTTCGCCTTCGCGGCATCGCCGGCATCACCGGCCGTCTCGTCGGTGGTGCCGCAGGCCACCGTGGATACCAACATCATGGCGGACACGGCAACCGCCGCGAACCTCCTCAAACCACGCATGCTCATCTGGGTTGTCTCTCCTCGAATCCGGTCCCGTGCGGGAGGCGGTGCTGGGTGCAAAATACAGCGATAGTGTGATGACGCTATGCTACGAATCGGTTAACCGTCCCACGGGTGAATATTCATCGACGTACATGCATAAATGTACAACCATGATTATGCGATGGGCGGAATGCCGCCCGATGTTACTCACTGACGTCGGTCGGGTTGATCTCTGCCTTGTCGATGGCGCCGGACTGCACGCCCCATAGTTCGAGGATCTGCGCATAGGTGCCGTCATCCATGAGCTTCTGCATGGCCTTCTGCACGGCCTCCGCGGTCTGCGTGTCGCCCTTGGCGACCACGATGCCCTGCTTCGTCACGCCCACGTCCTCGCCAAGGGATTCCAACTGCCCGTCGGTCTGTGCGATGGCATAGCCGGCGACCGGCGAATCGGCATAGAACGCCACGGCCTTGCCCGTGGCGACATTGGTGGTCACATCGGTCTGCAGCGCACTGGAGAGGACCTCCATCTCCTGCTTGCCGTCGGCCTTGCACTGTTCGTTGATCGCCGTCACTTCCTCCTCCTGGGTGGTGCCCGTCTGCACGGCGATCTTCAGTCCACACAGGTCCGAGGTATCCACCTGGTCGGGGTTGCCCTTGCGGGTGACCCAGGTGGAGCCGGCCTTGTAGAAGCTCACGAAGTCCACGGCGTCCATGCGCTCGGGGGTGATGGTGAACGAGGAGATGCCCAGGTCGTACTTGGAGCCGACCGAGGGGATGATGAGGTCGAACTTGGAGACCTTCTGCTCCGCTTCCAGGCCCATGACCTTCGCCAGCGCCTTGGACATGTCCACGTCGAAACCGACCGGCGTCTTGCCGTCCTCGGCCAGGAACTCGGCCGGGGCATAGGAAGTGTCCATGCCGATGGTGAGTTTGCCGTCCTCCTTCACCGAGTCGGGCACCAGGGCGGCGATGGTCTCATCGGTCTGCACCGTGGACACGTCGAAGCCCCTGTCGGCCCCCGCGGTTGCCGCGTCGGCGGTCCCGTCCACGTCGCTGGTCCCGCAGGCGGATGCGGTGGCGCACAGTGCCACCGCCATGGTCAATGCGGTGATGGTCTTCCAATGCTGCTGCTTCATGCTCTCGTCCCTCTGATGAATGGTTCTCGACGCCGGGCAACGCCCGGAACTGCCTAGAACCATACGAAGACGATGCTACGGGAACGTGACGCCGTCCACCCAGTGGACAGCGCCTCATGAGATTTTGTTCAAAAAACGAACAATTTCTCATGCTGAGGGGATGCTCACCCATGCGCATGCATGTTGCGGTAGCGCAGCACGCGCTGCGCCTCGCGCTTGTCCTGCTCCTCACGCAGTGCCTGGCGCTTGTCGTATTCCTTCTTGCCGCGGGCCAGGGCGATCTCGGCCTTGACGCGGCCGTCCTTGAAGTACAGGTGCAGGGGCACGATCGTGACGCCCTTGGCCTGCACCTGCCGTGCCAGCTTCTCGATCTGCGCCGCGTGCAGCAGCAGCTTGCGCTTGCGCTTGGGCGCATGGTTGTTCCAGGTGCCGTTGAGGTATTCGGGGATGTTGGCTCCCTCGAGCCAGATCTCGCCGCGCTTGTCGATGCTGATGAACGACTCGGCCAGTGAGGCGCGTCCCTCGCGCAGGGACTTCACCTCGGTGCCCGTGAGCACGATGCCTGCCTCATAGGTGTCCTCGATGGCGTAGTCATGCGTGGCGCGCTTGTTGCGCGCGATGACCCTGTTGCTGTCGTCTTCCTTCTTCGTGGCCATGCTTGTCAGCGGTTTCCTTGTGGCTCAGTGGACATACCAGAACTGTCCGGGGTTGGATAGTGTGCGATTCGTGATGGTGTACAGGCCGGCCACGTTGGATTCCGAGATGGTCACGGAATTGGCGCCCACGCTTTCCACGACCGCCACATGGCCCCACGGGACGGAAGCCCCGGCCTGGCCGGGCAGGAAGGACAGCGCGGCACCCACCTGCGGTGTGTGGTCCACGCGCAGGCCGTAGCTCGGTGCGGTGCTCCACCAGTCGCCGCCGTTGCCGAGATAGGACGGCGTGCCGATGCCCATCTGCTTGCGGCGTTCGTAGGCCCACCAGGTGCACTGGCCGGCGGCGTAGGCATTGCCGTAGTCGCCGTTGGAAGTGCCCTGGCCGCCCGAGGAACCGCCGGACGGGGCTGTCGGCGTCGACGGCTGCGTAGGCGTCACCGGCGTGGAGGGGGCGGCAGGCGTCGTGGTCTGCGCCGGCCGCGACATCGTGGTCTGTGCAGGCGTGGAAGTCGTATTGGCAGCCGGCTGGGTGGTGCCCTGGGGCACCTGCTGCTGGACCTTGGCCGCTTCGGCTGCCTGTTCGTCGATCCACTGCTGGTTGAGGGAGTCGATCTGCGACTGCAGCATGACCTGCTTGGCCGCCTGCTGGGCGGCGGCGTCCTGCAGTTCGCTCGAACGCGATTCCAGTTCGCTGCGCAGCTGCTCGCCCTTGGCGCGCTTGGCTTCGAGTGCGTCACGCTCCGCCTGTGCCTGGGTGGCGCTCTGCTGGGCCGCGGCCGACTTCGTGTCGGCGTCGGTCTTGTACTTGGCGATACGTTCCTCAATCGCCTTGAGCCGGTCGGAACGGTTCATCGACGTGCTCAGGTCGTCGGCGGCCTCGGATGCGGCATTCGCCTCGTTGCGGCTCAATGCGTCGCGCGACTGCATCTGCTGGATGAATTCCTTGGTGTCGGTCGCGCCGGTCATCACGCTCATGAGGTCGGAAGTGTCCGAACCGTGCATCGACTCGCGCGCGGACTGGGCCACGGCCGCGTGGGCATCGTCGTAGTCCTCGCCGGTCTCCTTGATCTTCTCCTCAAGCTCGGCCTTGTCCTTGCGGGCGGCGCTGAGGCGCTCGGCGGCGGCGTCCGCCTCGTCCTTGGCTGCGGCGGCTGCCGCGTTGGCCGCGGTCACCTTCTCCTGGGCCGCCGGGATCTGCGTGTTGGTCAGGTCGTCGAGTTCGACCACTTTGTCCGACAGGTCGCTTTTGACGCCCTTGAGCTGCTCGCGCAGCTGCGCCTCGCGCTGTGCACTGGCCTGCTGGGAGTTCTGCGCGCTGACCAGATCGCTGTAGGTGTCCGCCTCGGCCGTCGGCACCACCGTCGGCACGACCAGCAACGACGCGCACAGCGCCACCGCGCAGCAGGCAGCCGTCCACGGTTTGCGTGTCACGGAATGCTTCATTCCCAATCCCTTTCGTACGACAAGCTCACCCCTACCCTAGCATGCCCCGCCGGGTATGGTCGAGCCATCTTCACTACGCCTTCAAGTACCGTCGCAGGGCCACGGTGGAGGCGATCACGGAGAGCAGGACGGCGCCGGCGACCAGCACCGGCGAGATGGCCCATACCGTCGACTGCGTCACGAAGGGCAGCCAGGTAATCGACTTGGCCAGCCAGTCGGTGACGAACACCTTCACCAGGAGCATCAATGCGCCGCAGGACAGCAGCGAGCCGAGCAACGCGGCCGCCACGCCTTCCAGCACGAAGGGCAGCCGGATGGTCCAGTTCGAGGCGCCGACCAGACGCATGATCTCCGTCTCCTCGCTGCGGGAGGCCGCCGACATGCGGATCGTGGTGCCCGTGAGCATGATGGCCACGAGCACCATGACGGCCGCCAGGGCCGCCGTGGCCACGGTCGCCCTGTTGAGCACGGCGAAGACCGGCTCGAAGATCTGCCGCTGGTCCACGACCTCCTCGACGCCCTCTCGGCCAGAGAGGACCTCGGAGACCACCTTGTACTTCTCCGGATTCTTCAGCTTGAGCCACAGTGAGTCCTGCATGTCGGCGGCGGTGAGCGTGCGGCCCTGGTACTGCCCGTTGGGGTACTGCTTGGTGAAGGAGTTGTCATAGAACTCCTGCTTGCTCATGAAGGTGACCTCGGAGACGTCGTCGCCGAGCTCGGACTGGATGACCTTCTGCAGGTCGTTGATCTGCGCCGTGGTGGCGGCCTTGCCGGTGGAGCAGTTCGCCGACTGGCTCGTGCCGTCGGGGCACAGCCAGACCACGACCTCGACCTTGTCGTACCAGTCGCCCTTCGCACGGGTGATCTGCGCCTGCGTGAGCAGGGATGCGCCGATGAACAGGAAGGAGATGAAGGTCACGAGCATGACGGACAGCAGCATGGGCACGTTGCGGCGCAGGCCGGTCCAGGTCTCGGAAAGGATGAAACGGAATCGCATGGCTGCTCACTCCTGCGCACTGGTGGATGGTTGGGATGCCGGAGGACGGGGCGGGCCCGGCCGGGTCGGCGGCTTCGGCGGTGCCGGCGGCATGGCCTGCGTCGGATCGGCCGGCGGACGCGGGATGGATGCCGTGCGGGCCGCCTCTGCGGACTGGGCGTCGGGTTCGGCCTCGTCCCGGGACGGCGTGCCCGTGACGGATGCGTCGGAATCGGGAATCTGCGTTTCGTCGCTGGTGTCCCCCTCGGAGTCGCCGGTGGTCACGGCAGCTTCGGCACCGGCCGCGGCGACCGCCTCGTCCGGTGCGGCGTCCTGTCCGTCGTCGTCGGCTTCCTTGGCTTCCATGTCCTCCAGCGACAGACCCGTACCCCACGTCAGGGTCTCCTCGAGCGGGGCGAACGCCTCGCCGTAGCGTCCGGTCTTGCCGGCGTGCACGGACTGGGCGAGCCGGGCGATGCCCTCGTCGGGGGCGCCGCTGCGCAGGGCCTCGTCGACCTGGTCGACCACGATCCTGGCACGGTCCACGCGCTCGAGCTTGCCCAGCTGCTCCGCGGACACGCTGTGTCGTCCCACGGACGTCCCTGCCGACGTCGCCTCGCCGGAGATGGCCTCATGGGCGTTGGCGGCGACCTGGCCGTCCGGGAAGTACAGGGCCGAGTCATAGACACCGGCGGCCTGGTCGCGCACGATGTGCCCGGCGTGCAGCTCCACCACGCGCTTGCGCATCGAGTTGACGATCTCCTCGTTGTGCGTCGCCATCACCACGGTGGTGCCCGTGCGGTTGATGGCGTCCAGCACCTCCATGATGCCCAGCGACGTGGTCGGGTCGAGGTTGCCGGTGGGCTCGTCGGCCAGCAGGATCTGCGGATGGTTCACGTAGGCGCGTGCGATGGTCACGCGCTGCTGCTCGCCGCCGGACAGCTCGTTGGGCTTCTTCTTCTCCTTGCCCTCCAGGCCGACGGTCTTGAGCACCTTGGGCACCAGGGAACGAACCGCGGACCGCGAGGTGCCGATCACCTCGAGGGCGAAGGCCACGTTCTCCCACACGGTCTTGTTGGGCAGCAGCTTGTAGTCCTGGAACACGAAGCCGATCGAACGTCGGTACTGCGGCACCTGCTTGCCCGCCATGCGACGCAGGTCGTAGCCGCCCACGCGGATATCGCCGCCGGTGGCCTCCTCCTCGCGCAGCAGAAGGCGCAGCAGCGAGGTCTTGCCCGAGCCGGATGCGCCTACCAGGAAGACGAAGTCGCCGCGGTCGATGTGCAGGTCGATGTCCGCGAGCGCCGGCCGCGTGGAGTTCGGATAGATCTTGTTCACGTGGTCCATCGAGATCAGTGCCATGGCTTCTCCAATCCAACCAGGGTGGCGTATGTGCCCGTTACTCGTCGCCGTTCTCGGCGGCCTCGCGGCGCTGTTCGTGGCGCCAGCGGATGCCGGCCTGGATGAAGTCGTCGATGTCGCCGTCGAAGACCGCCTGGGTCTGGCTGGTCTCCTGGCCCGTGCGCAGGTCCTTGACCATCTGGTACGGGTGCAGGACGTAGGAGCGCATCTGGTCGCCCCAGCTGGCCTTGATGTCGCCGGCGAGCTCCTTCTTCTTCTTGGCCTCCTCCTCGTGGCGCAGCACGAGCAGGCGCGACTGGAGCACGGCCATGGCGGCGGCACGGTTCTGGATCTGCGAGCGTTCGTCCTGCATGGTCACGACGATGCCGGTGGGAAGGTGGGTGATGCGCACCGCCGAGTAGGTGGTGTTCACGCCCTGTCCGCCGGGGCCGGAGGCGCAGTAGGTGTCCACGCGGATGTCGCTCTCCGGCACCTCGATGTGGTCGGTGGCCTCGACGAGCGGCACCACTTCCACGGCTGCGAAGCTGGTCTGGCGGCGTCCTTGGTTGTCAAATGGGGAGATGCGCACCAGGCGGTGGGTGCCGCCTTCCACGGAGAGGCGTCCGTAGGCGTAGGGGGCGTCCACCTGGAAGGTGGCGGACTTGATGCCGGCCTCCTCGGCGTAGGAGGTGTCCATCACCTTCACCTTGTAGCCGTTGCGTTCCGCCCACCGCAGGTACATGCGCAGCAGCATCTGCGCGAAGTCGGCGGCGTCGACGCCGCCGGCGCCGGAACGGATGGTCACGACGGCGGATCGTTCGTCGTATTCGCCGTCCATGAGGGTCTGGATCTCCATGTCGTCGAGGTCCTTGGCGATGGCCTCGATCTCGGTGTGGGCCTCGGCCAGGGTGTCCTCGTCGTTCTCCTCCCGGCCGAGCTCGACGAGGGTCTCCACGTCGTCGAGGCGGCTGGTGGCGCCGGCGAGCCGCTTGAGCTGCGACTGCACGGCGGACAGCTTGGAGGTGACCTTCTGGGCATGCTCGGGATCGTCCCACAGGCCGGGCTCGGCCGCCTGCACCTCGAGGTCCTGTTCGTCCTTCCTCAGGCGGTCCACGTCGAGTGCCTCGGCGATGGCGTCGTACTTCGCGCGTGCGTCGGCGATGGCCGCGCTGTAATCAAATTCTGCCATGATGTCCTTCGTCGCTGTGCCGGTCGCGCGGGTCGCTGGTGCGGCCGGTCATTGTCATTGGTTCTGTTCACATATGTACGGGGAATCCGTGCCGTCCTCGGCACGTGCGGTTCGCGGCGCCGTCAAAGTCCGGCGAGGACGAACGGTACGGCGCAACCCAGCATCATGGCGGCGACGATCACAATGGCCACGATGCGTGCGCCATTGCGTCCCTCCCGCTGCCGGTCCCTGTCATGTCGATTCGCGCTCACAAGCCGATAGTGTAGCGCAATGGCTGCCCTTGTTCGCTCTTGCATGACCCGGGAATATCCATGGGATGACGGACCCGACGGCACATGGTGCCGTGCGGGTTGTAAGGTTAGGGGCGCGAGGAGCATCCCCTTTTCGGTAAGGAGCAACAATGGCAGAGCAACACAACGCGTGGGGCTGGGGCCTGGCGAGCATCGACGCCGCCGGCAACACGCTGGACGTGTGGTACCCGACCCTGACGATGGGTGCCGCCCCGGCTGGAAGCGCACGTCCGAACCACGGCTTCGGCGCGCTGGTGCATGAGGGGGAGGACCGTCGCGGCGTGCGCCGCGTGCCGGTCTTCACCGAGGTCGATTTCGACGCGGACATCGAGTCCGCAGCCGACGCGTACGCGCGTCTGCACGCGCTGAGCATGCGCCTGGTCAAGCCGAACACCATCAACCTCGAGGGCATCTTCGGCGCGCTCAACAACGTGGTGTGGACCACCATGGGCCCCTTCGCCGTGCAGGACTTCGCGCTGCGCCGCCTGGACGTGATGCAGCAGAACGCCTCCGACGGGCTGCCGTTGCAGAGCGCGGACGTGAACGTGCTGTCCGTGGACAAGTTCCCGCGCATGCTCGACTACGTGGTGCCCGGCGGCGTGCGCATCGGCGACGGCGACCGCGTGCGCCTCGGCGCCTACCTGAGCGAGGGCACGACCGTGATGCACGCCGGCTTCGTGAACTTCAACGCCGGCACCCTCGGCACCTGCATGATCGAGGGCCGCGTCTCGCAGGGCGTCGTGGTGGGCGACGGCTCCGACGTGGGCGGCGGCGCCTCGATCATGGGCACGCTCTCCGGCGGCGGCAAGCTGCGCAACTCGATCGGCGAGCATTCCCTGCTCGGTGCGAACGCCGGCATCGGCATCTCCCTGGGCGACCACTGCGTCGTGGAGGCCGGCCTCTACGTGACCGCCGGCACCAAGATCGAGGTCTTCGACAAGGAGAAGGCCGCTGCGGGCGTCCCCCTCGACGTGGTCAAGGGCGCCGACCTGAGCGGCAAGGACAACATCCTGTTCATCCGCAACTCCCTGACCGGCGCCATCCAGGCGCGTCCCCGCAAGGTAGGCATCGCGCTGAACGGCGAGCTGCACAAGAACTAGAAGAAATTGTTCATTTTTTTGAACAAAATCTAGGGGCGGAGGCGGACGCGCCGGATTGTCGTCGCCGTCGGCGACGACAATCCGGC
>NZ_JGYV01000024.1 GCF_000741575.1 Bifidobacterium cuniculi | reverse complement strand
ACCGGGTCAAAGAACTCAAAAGTTCTTTGACCCGGTGCCCGCTTTAAGTCGGGATTCACCCCCGTCCGGGTGCCCGCTTTAATTTCGGAATCCCCGAGAAAAGTCACGGAAAAACGAGAGGTTTCTCAGTCCAGCGTCACGACCACCTTGCCCGTCACCTGGTGGTCGGTCAGCAGGGCCAGGCCGTCGGTGAGTCGTTCGAAGGGCAGGACCGTGTGCACCAGCGGGTCGATCCGGCCCATCGAGGCCATCTGCAGCAGGTCGGTGGCAATGGTTCCCAGGTCTCGCTGCTCGGCGGGGTTGCCGGATGCGTGGGCGCCGCCCAGGTTGACCATCTCCACGCTCAACGCCCGCTCGAACAGTGCGCCCGGCTGCGGCTCCGGCGTGCCCACGATGGACACGAGCTGGCCGTTGTAGGCGAGGCGGTCCAGGTCGCGGGTCGCCTCCACGGCGCTGACGGTGTCCACGACCAAATCGACACCCATGCCGTCGGTGAGTTCGTCGATGCGCGTGCTCACGTCTTCCGTGCGGTAGTCGATGACCGCGTCCGGTTCCAGTTCGCGCACCGCGTCCATCTTCCCGGTGGAGCAGGTGGTGAAGGTCGTGACGCCGTGCATCTTCGCCAGCTGCAGGGCGATGCCGCCAACCGCGCCGGAACCGCCCTGGATGAGCGCGGTGCGCACCAGGTTGAGGTTCGGCTTGCGGTTGATGGCCTGGTAGGCGGTCATGGCGGAGCACAGCAGGCCGGCTGCCGTCTCGTACGTCACGCCCTCGGGGATGAGTGCGAGCGCATACGTGGGTTCCGCCACGTATTGCGCGAAGGAGCCGTTGCGTCGCAGGTCGCCATGGCAGGAGACGCGCATGCCCACCTTCCAGTGGTCGTCCACGCCTTCGCCGAGGGCCACGATTTCACCGGCCGCGTCCAGGCCGAGCACGTGCGGGTAGGTCCAGGCATCGTCGTGCGAGGCCACCAGCTTGCAGTCCACCGGATTGAGTCCCACGGCGTGCACCTTGACCAGCGCCTCGCCCGGGCCAGGTTCGGGCATGGGCACCTCGTCGAGGGTGACCGAACCGAGCGTCACGCAGGACGCGTCCTCGAGCACATATGCCTTCATGGCCTTCACCTGGCCTCGTCCAGATGCATGCCCGGCTTCATGTCCACCGGGTGTTCGTGATCCTGGACCACGCCGAACACCTTGAGCATCTCGTAGATCTCCGTGCCCTTGGTGCGGCCCAGCGCCATCTTGATGGCGCCGTGCTCGATGGCATGGTTGCCCATCGTGGTCAACGGCTGGCCGTCGCGCAGCTTGACGGCCGCGTTGAGCAGGTCACGCACGTCGTATTCGCTGTTCCACACCTCCGGCACGCCGCGGTCCACGTCGCACAGCGTGTACACGGATTCCATGCCGGTGCGCATCGAGTATTCGGTCGTGAAGATCGTGTCGCGCGGTTCCTCGGCGAACTGGCCGATGAAGGCGAAGTTCACCGCGCCGTCGGGCACGACGTCCGGACGGTCGCCCAGCTCGCGCGGCATGAAGAAGGCGTCGATGTACGGCATCATGACCGGCACCGTGTTGCAGTGGTTCTTGGCAAGGTCCTCGATCCGGTCCTCCGGCACGCCCATGTGGTAGAGCCACTCCTGGGCGATCTCCTCGCCCGTGCATTCCTGCATCGGCTTGTGCACGTAGTTGCCTGGCTTGTCCGCGAACAGACCGTAGATCCACACGCTGACCTGGTCCTTGGGCTGGTCGCGGAACTGCTGCTGGCGGTTGACGGTCCAGCTCATGAGCCAGTTGGAGTCCTCGACGGTGACGATGCCGCCGGTGACCACGTGGCCGCCGAAGGGGCTGCGGCCGGTGATCTTCTCGATGTAGGGCGGGATTGCGTCGTCGAGCGTGGTAGCGGTGGCGCTCATCCACTTGGTCAGGTTCGGGTCGTAGATGAATTTCTCCGGATGGCCGAAGCTGGGGTCGACGGCGGCGATGCGGTTCCACATGTCCCAGCCGTTGCCGGGCTTGAGGGAGGGGTCGAAACCGGCCGGCGTGGTCTGGTTGCCTTCGGTCGTGCTTTCCACCAGGCCGCCGTTGGTGATGAAGACGAGGTCGTTCTCGGTCAGTTCGGTCGTGGTGGTCTTGCCGGTCGTCAGGTCGGTCGTCACGAAGGTCTTGGCGACCTTCTTGTTGGGGGTGCCGTACGGGTTGCGCTTGAAGGCGCCATTCTCCGCCTGGGCGCGCTGGGCCTCGTCCATCGCGACATTCGTGAAGGCGCGCACCGGTCCCTTCTCGTCCGGGCTGATCTCGAAGGTCACGTCGTCCACCGAGGTCTGCATGTGGAACTGCACGCCGTGTGCCTTGAGGTAGTTGACGAGCGGCAGGATCATCGACTCGTACTGGTTGTAGCGGGTGAAGCGCAGGGCCGAGAAGTCCGGCAGGCCGCCGATGTGGTGGATGTAACGGTGGATGTACCGCTTCATCTCGAGTGCGGAATCCCAGTTCTCGAAGGCGAACATGGTGCGCCAGTACATCCAGAACTTCGTGTCGAGCACCTTGTCGTCGAAGTAGTCGCTGATCTTCTTGTTGGCGAGCTCCTCGTCGGTCGCCAGGTACAGCTTGAGGATCTCCATGCAGCCTTCGTCGGAGACGTCGAAGCGGTTGTCGGTATGCGCGTCCTGGCCACGGTTGACGGTGGCGCGGCACAGCGAGTAGTTCGGGTCCTCCTTGTTGAGCCAGTAGTAGTAGTCGAGCATGGAGACGTGCTCGTCCTCGATGCTCGGCACGTCACGGTAGACGTCCCACATGACCTCGAAATGGTTGTCCATCTCGCGGCCGCCGCGCATGACGTAGCCTTCGCCGGCGATGAAGGCCCCGTCGAGCGCGCCGCCGGGCAGCTTGTCCTTCTCGTAGACGTGGATGTGGTCTCCCGGCATCTGCGCGTCGCGCACCAGGTAGAAGGCGGCCGTCAGGGCAGCCAGGCCGGTGCCGATGATGTAGGCGCTCTTGTCCTCGATCCCCTCCGGCTTCCTCGGATGGGCGAATGCCTCGAAATTTCCTGCGGAATAGTACATGGTTCCTCCTCACCGACCGACCGGGGCCCGCCGGGATTCGCGTTCGCCGCACCGGATCTCGGCGCGGTCTGTGCCCCCATTGTGGGCCCGTGACCTGTGAGGGACGGCGATATTCACTGACAGCGAGCCGACTGTACATCGCCTGAAAATGTGCCCCGCGCGCATGGCAGGCGAGGCACGTTCCCGCCATGCGCCAGCCGGCTCCCGCCCGTCCGGCGCATGGCGACGGTCAGCGACCGAGCGTCTGGCCGGGCGTGAGGACACCCCCACCCGGAACTCGGAAGTGGCGTCAATGGCGGTGCCGGCGAGTGCGAATCCATTGGTCATCCGCCTGTTCCTTGCTCTTGTTTGGCCTTGTGTCATGTACGGTTCCATTGTCCTATCGGCCAAACGGGAACTGCACTTTTCCGCATGCGGTTCTGCAGTGTGGTTCCCGGGCACAGCGACATGCCGACGCCTCCGGTATATGCTGGGTGGGTTGCCGTTTGCCAGTTTCCGGAGGATTCGCATGAAGGATGCCATGGACATGGTCGCCCGCACCGATGCGGGGCGCGAGGAGTACCTGCGATTGACCGCGCACGCGTCGCAGGACGCCGACGCCTGGCAGGCCGCCGCCGACGGCACGCCGCAGCGCGGCGACGCCCTGACGCAGGTCGGCGACATGCTCACGGCGGCCGCGATGCGTCCGCTGCGACGATCCGTCGAAGGCGCCGCCATCAACGGCGGCAGCGCGGACGCCGCCGAGCTGTACCGCGACTCCTATGCGGCATGGCAGGAAGTGCATGACACGGCGAAGGCGATGGAACGCCTGTGGTATGCGCCGCACTCTCCTGCCCCGGCGCGCGCCGACGCCATGCGCCTGCTCACCTGGCAACTGCGTGACGCACATGACGAGCTCGACTGGCTCGCACGGACGATCGGCGCCGACGCGGCAGCCCGCATCCGTGCCGACGTGCTGGGCCCCACCGCGCCCAAGCGCACCTACCACCGGCGCAAGCCGAAGGCGACACCGCGCTTCCGTGGCAACGAACTGGACGACCCGACGCCGGTATACCGGGAAATCGCACTGCTGCAGGACCGCGCCGTGGAAGAGGTCCGGCAGGATGTGGAGGATGCCGAGGCGCAGGGGATGCGGCCCAGCGAAGCCATGGTGCGTGCGTATGGCGCCGCGGCACCGCGTGGCGTGCTGGTGGGCATCGATTTGGAGACCACCGGCCTGAGCCCCTACTCCGATTACATCGTGGACGCCGGCTGGGAACGCTACGACCTGGCCGACGGGCGCGCCTTCGATGCCCAGCGGCACACCTACGGCATCAGCGCCGAGCGCGCCGCATTGGGACTGCGGCGCCAAACCGTGGAGCTCAACGGCATCGACGTGCCGCAGCTCGAAGGCTTCATGCCCTTCCAGGAGGACGTGGCAGCACAACGCCGGATGATGGACGTGCTGGACGGCGCCACGATGGTCGCCCACCATGCCCGCTTCGAGCGGCATTTCCTGACGAACAACTGCGCCGGCTTCGCCGAGGCCGTGCGCGAGGGGCGCACACGGATCCTCGACTCGCGCATGGTGGCCGTGCATGCGGACGACTACCGCTCGCGCGGCTTCACCCTGGAGGACTATGCGCGCCGGCATGGGGCGATCGACGCCGCGCAAGGCGTACGGCTGCCGGCCGCCGACGGCGGCGTGCTCGCCCTGGACCAAGGCGAGGACGAACGGCACCTGGGCCTCGAGGACACGCACATCATGATGGAAGCACTCCACCGTCACCTCACCCAACTGCATGACCGCTTCGCCAAGGGCGAGCCGGTCATGGCGGACGACGAGTCGACGAGCGACGACGAGATCATGCTGTTCCAGGCAGCAGCGAATCGGTTCTTCTCCCGGGAATGACGCACTTTCCAGATTGCCAGCCACTGCATTGACACAGATTCGGCTTGAGTCGATCCAATCCAAGTCCCTGCCCATGCCTTGGAACAGGCACCGAGAATTGTCAGCATACTGAAAATCTTTACTCAACAAAGGAAAAATCTTCAGTATACTGAACATATGTTTATCGAGCGTCCCGATCTCATGAACCATCTCGACAAGTACCGTGACAGGGATCTCGTCAAGGTACTCACCGGCGTGCGTCGTTGCGGCAAGAGTACGTTGCTCATGGAATTCGCGCGGCGACTTGTCGAATCCGGCGTGCCGCAACAAAACGTGTTCATACGCCGCCTCGACGAGTTCCAATATCTCTTTGATTATTCCGCCCGAGATCTTCATCAGGAAATCTCGCACGCAATGGCCGGGAAAGCAGAAGGACCCTTCTACGTATTCCTTGACGAAGTTCAGGAAGTGGACGGTTGGGAACGTATCGTACGCGGCCTGGAGGCAACAGATGGCGTGGACGTCTACATCACCGGATCGAACGCATACCTGCTGTCCAGCGAACTGGCAACGCTCCTGACCGGTCGGTACATCAGCATCCACGTGCAACCTCTGTCCTTCGTGGAAGTCGCCACCCACTTCCAGTCGTCGACCCCCTCCCACTCCCTGGAAGAACTCTTCCTGGGATACATGCGGCACGGCGGCATGCCGGCCATCTATGAACAAGGAGCGCCCGATGGCACCACCTGGGCAGAGACATTGACCGATATCTACGAAAGCGTAGTCAACCGAGACATTGCAGCACGTAGCCAAATCCGCGACAAGGCCGCGTTGGGAAGACTATGTCAGTATCTGTTCAGCACCTCTGGCAGCTTGGTCAACGCAACGAAAGTCGCCAATGCGCTGAAGCAGAGCAACGCCTCCATTTCGCGCAACACCGTCGAACAATGGATGGAGACAATGAGCGATGCGTTCCTGCTCTATGCCGCACCTCAGGAACGCCTTCGCGGAAAAGCACTGCTGAATCCGAACAGGAAATGGTATCCAGTGGACAACGGGTTCAGGAACCTGGCGACCGGAAACCCCGCTTCGGATCGCGGGGCGCAGCTGGAAGGCATCGTGTTCATGGAGCTCATACGGCGCGGTTATGCCGTGACCGTCGGCGATCTCGGCGAGCCCAGGGACAGCGGCAGCGAGATTGACTTCGTGGCGCGCCTCGGCACGAAACAACTGTATATCCAGGTAACGCTCGACATGTTGGACGACCGCGTGCGCACGCGTGAGCTCAAGCCACTGCAAGCGCTTACCGATGCCCATGAACGCCTGGTATTGACGTTGAATCGCCTTGATACCGGCATGACGGAGGAAGGCATACGCATTGAGTACATTCCCGAGTGGCTGATGAACCGCTAAATCTTCGAACTTGTACGCATCGGTACGACTTCGGATCGCCAGTACCGACGCATGGATTGGCGGTATACGCAAAAGGGGGGTTCCCTTGCACGTGTGCAAGGGAACCCCCTTTACCGCCCTTGGCTATGCCGCGAGGCTCACTTCTGGCCCTGCGCCGCCACGGCGGCGGCACCGGCGGCTGCGGCCTCGGGATCGAGGTACTCGCCGCCCTTCTTGATCGGCTTGAAGTTCTCGTCGAGCTCATAGACCAGCGGCATGGCCGTCGGGATGTTGAGCTTGGCGATCTCTTCCTCGGTCAGGCCGTCGAGCATCTTCACCAAGGCACGCAGGGAGTTGCCGTGCGCAGCGATGAGGACGGTCTTGCCGCTCTTGAGCTCAGGGACGATGTCGGACTCCCAGTAGGGCTCCACGCGGGCCACGACGTCGGCCAGGCACTCGGCTTCCGGCACCGGGTCGCCGGCGTAGCGCGGGTCGTGGTTCTGGGCGTACTCGTCGTCCGGGTCGATCTCGGGCGGCGGGGTGCCGTAGGAACGGCGCCACAGCATGAACTTCTCGTCGCCGTACTCCTCGCGGATCTCGGTCTTGTTCTTGCCCTGGAGGGCACCGTAGTGGCGCTCGTTGAGGCGCCAGTCGCGCTTCACGGGGATCCACAGGCGATCGGCCTCGTCGAGGGCGATGTTCGCAGTGTTGATGGCGCGACGCAGCAGGGAGGTGAAGACGATGTCCGGCAGGACACCCTTCTCCTTCATGAGGCGGCCGCCGTTCTTGGCTTCCTCGACACCCTGCTCGGTCAGCGGGACGTCAACCCAGCCGGTGAATTGGTTTGTCTTGTTCCATGCGCTCTGACCATGTCGGAGCAGTACCAGTTTGTAGGTCATGCCCTTCAGTCTACCGGCCAGTGGTGCCAAAACGGTACCGGCCTGTCGTGTTTCGCACAGCACACGAAGCCGGGCCGAAACGAAACTACAACGCCAGCGCAAACCCGGCGAAGCTCACGGCGAGCGCCAGCGCCAGTTCGGACAGCAGCAGCATGGCTCGCATATGCTCCCCCTGCCAGGCGGCGCGTACGGCGAACCAGCCGAGCAACTCGACGGCCACCATGCCGACCACGGCGCAGAAGCTCCACCAGATGTCCGGGTTGTCGTCGCCGCGCACGCCCAGCCAAATGGTGGCGGCGAGCATCGCCACGCCGACCATGGCAAGCATCGCGGTCAGGCACACCAGGGAGGCGGTGTGCCCCATGCGCACTGCGAGGGTGCGTTTGCCGGCTTCCCGGTCGGTGTCGAGGTCGCGGATGTCGTTCACGCCGATCATGGCGAGGGCGACCAAGCCGGCGAGCACTCCCCCGACCCAGCTGAACAGGTCGGTGGTGCCGCTCATGACGTAGGTGGTGCCGACGGTGGCGACGGGCCCGAAGAAGACGAAGGCGGCAATCCCTCCCCAGCCGTGGTAGCCGTACGGGTGGGGGCCGCCGACGTAGCACCATCCGGCGGCCACGCAGATTGCACCGAGTGCGAGGAGCCACCAGTGCCCGGTGAGTGCCGTGGCGACCAGTCCGCACAGGCAGGCCAGTGCGGCGCTCGCGGCGGCAGCGGTCAGCACGGCGCGCGGCGCCACGCCTGACGCCACCAGTCGTACCGGCGCGTGCAGTTCCTCGTAGTCGGGCACGTGGCCGTCATCCGGGTCGACCGTGCCGGCACCCCCGCGGTGCGCGTCGGTGCCGCGGATGCCGTCGGCGTAGTCGTTGGCGTAGTTCGCCCCGATCTGCAGGAACGCGGCGACGGCCAGACACAGCACGGCAAGCAGCCAGGTGCGGCCGGACGACGCGGTACCGTGCGCGCGCAGGAGATGCCAAGCGGCAGCCACACCCATCGCTACGGGTGCCACGAACAGGGCGAGGGTGCGCACACGGGCGCCGAGGACGATCTGGTGGAGGTTCATCATGTTGGGTGAGGATACTCCCACCTCTTCAGGTGGGAGATGAATCGCCCTTCTCCTTTCTTCTCTAAACATGCTATAATTATAGCATTAGTGAAATTTTCTTGTGAGTA
This sequence comes from Bifidobacterium cuniculi, assembly GCF_000741575.1. Classification (GTDB taxonomy): domain Bacteria; phylum Actinomycetota; class Actinomycetes; order Actinomycetales; family Bifidobacteriaceae; genus Bifidobacterium; species Bifidobacterium cuniculi. Next base: position 57,571 of record NZ_JGYV01000024.1, on the reverse strand, counting down.
GTGAGAGGAGGTGAAATGCTCGTTACTATCACTGCGAAAATTCGTATTCGTCCGACTAGCGAACAGCAAGCGTTGTTAGATGCGACGTTGGATGCGTACCGTCAAGCATGTAATCACGTGGCTCAATACGTGCAAAAATCCCATGACACGGTACAGAAAAACGTCCATCAAGCCAACTATGCCATGCTACGCTCCGATTATAGGTTGCCGAGCCAAATGGCTTGCTCAGTCACCAAAACTGTTCTTGCCAAGTACAAGGCGTTGAAGACGACTGGAGTGAACAAGCCGACAGGTAAGTGGACTCGTCCTGATTTTCGTAAACCGCAGTTGGATTTGTGTTACAACCGTGATTACACGTTGAGGAAGAACGTGTTTAGCGTCAATACGCTGCAAGGCCGTATCAAAGTTGCCTACTTTGATACAACTATGGAACAGTACTTGAACGGTACTCATAAACTAGGTACTGCCAAGTTGGTATCCAAGCATGGCAAATACTTCCTGCACATTCCTGTCACCATAGATGTTGCTGAACTGAAGGATACGAATGTGACCCATGTGGTCGGCATCGACCGTGGCATCAACTTCCTTACTGCAACCTACGACAGTCATGGCAAGAGCGGGTTTGTTTCGGGTAAGAAGATTAAATCGAAGCGTGCCCACTACAAGAACCTGAGAAAAAGGTTGCAAAAGAAGGGCACTGCCAGCGCACGTAGGCGTTTGAAGAAGATAGGGAATCGAGAAAACCGTTGGATGCAAGACATCAACCATTGCATCGCTAAGGCACTCGTCACCAACAACCCTCAAGGCACCATGTTCGTGTTGGAAGACCTCACCGGAATCCGCAATGCCACCGAAAAGGTACGAGTACGAGACAGGTACGTGATGGTGTCGTGGGCGCATTACGACCTCGAACAGAAACTCACCTACAAGGCTCAACTCCACGGCCAAAAAGTCGTGAAAGTTGACCCAGCATACACGAGTCAACAGTGCCCCAAGTGTGGGCACACGGAACGAGCGAACCGTAATAAGCGTCTCCATCTCTTTACTTGCAAGAACTGCCACTACAGGTCAAACGATGACCGTGTGGCAGCAATGAATCTGTATCGGAAGGGAATCAACATGCTAGTACCATCCGACACGGTTGAAACAGAACATGATTCTGTCTCACAGGGCGCTGTCAACCGTCCTTAATGCAACGTCACCCACCGAAACTCTCGTTACGGCGAGGGAAGAAGTAAAAGGCAGAAGCAACATTAACCAACATGTTGCGTTCGCACTGCTGGACAGTGGCAAGCCGCCGCTTCTACAAGCGGCGGTAGTTGACACAGCGCATTGTGCCACCGTGGACACCCAAACGAAGCGAAATCGGCTTCGGAGAGTCGTTTTTCGGAGACACCCCTCGGCATCGGCAATCCCGAACCGCCATTTTCCAACGATTCGCAGAGACGATATTGAGGGGTATGCCAGAAAAACGACTCTCCGAAGCCGATTTCGCCCATTCGGGTGCTTCCAGTGGCGCAAACGGCTCGCCGCCGAGGCCGCTCACACGTTGAATTCTGCGCCCACCTCCTGCCTGGGGCGCAGGTCGAGGTTGGTGACGTGCGCGTCGGGGCCGAGGCCGGCCACCCAGGCGATGGTGTCGGCCACGGTCTGGGGCCGGATGTAGCGGTCGGGTTCGAAGGGCACGTCGAGTGTACGGTCGATGCCGGCGAGCATCTTCGTGTCGATCTGCCCGGGGTAGATGGTGGTGACGCGCACGCCGTGGCCCGCTTCCTCGAGGCGCAGCGTGTTGGCATAGCCACGCAAGGCATGCTTCGAGGCAGCGTACACGGCGTGGTCCGGCACTGCCCGCTCCCCCGCGCCCGAGTTGATGAACACGATCGTGCCGCGCGCAGCGCGTACCTGCGGCAGCAGCGCGCCCGTCAACAGGGCCGGTGCCGCCACGTTCGTGCGCAGTACCCGTTGCCAGGTGGCTGCGTCGGCGTCGGCGGCCGGCCCGACGCTCGCCACTGCAGCGGCGTGGACGAGCAGGTCGAGTCCGTCGGACAGGCGTGGCGCCAGCTGCGTTTCGGCCCATGCGGACAGGCCGTCCGTGTCGGACAGATCCACTGCCGTCGCCTCGACGCCGTCTATCCGCTCGAGACTGCCCGCGTCCTGCGATGTGCGTACCACGGCGACGACCCGCCATCCGAGGGACGCCAGCGTGTGCACGGTGTGGCTGCCCACGCCGCCTGCCGCGCCGGTGACCACTGCGGTACGCGCCGTGCCTTGCCTGGGTGCGTCTTGTGTCATGGTTGTTTTTCCTTCCGTCTTGTCCGCAAAGGGCGCTCAGTGCGCGCCGCCCAAGTAGGCTTCCTGCACGCGCGGGTCGTGCAGCAGGTCGCCGGCCGGCCCGTGCAGCCTGATCCGCCCGTTCTGCAGCACGTAGCCGTAGTCGGCGATGGACAGTGCCAGCTCGGCCTGCTGCTCGACCATGAGCACGGAGATGCCCAGGTCGTCGCGCAACGCGGCGATTTGTTCGAGCACGTCCTCGACGAGCTTGGGCGACAGGCCCATGGTCGGTTCGTCCATGCAGATGAGCTTCGGCCGGCTCATGAGCGCGCGGGCGAAGGCGAGCATCTGCTGTTCGCCGCCGGACATGGTGCCCGCCTGCTGCCTCCTGCGTTCCGCCAGCCGCGGGAAGCGCGCATACATGCGTTCGAGGTCCTCCTCGACGCCTGCGCGGTCCGTGCGGGTATAGGCGCCGGACAGCAGGTTCTCCTCCACGCTCATGCGCGGGAAGACGCGGCGCGCCTCCGGCACGGCGGCGATGCCCGCGACGACGCGCGCACGTGTGGACTCGCCCGTGATGTCGCGTCCCTCGTACTCGATCGTGCCGTCGGTGACGCGGTTGAGGCCCAGGATCGTCTTCATGGTGGTCGACTTGCCGGAGGCGTTGCCGCCGAGCAGCGACACGATGGCGCCTTGCGGGATGGTGATGGAGACGTCCTGGAGCGCATGCACCTGCCCGTAGTGGACGTTGACGTCGTGCAGCCTGAGCAGCGCCGTGCCCTCGGGTTCGTCGGCATCCTGCGCGCCGGCGCCCTCGATGGCGTTCTGCGTGGCGAGGACGTCCTGCTGGCCGCGGGTGCGCGTGACATGCAGCTCGCGGCGCTTGCCCAGGTAGGCTTCGACGACCTGCGGTGCCTGACGCACCTCGTCGGGGTCGCCCTGCGCGATGATCCGGCCGCCGTCCATGGCGATGACCCGGTCCGACAGTGCCGTCACCAGCTCGATCTTGTGTTCGACTAGCAGGATGGTGTGCCCCTGTGCCTTGAGGTACTGCAGCTGCTCGAGCACTTCCGCGGTCTCCGACTGGTTCATGCCGGCGGTCGGCTCGTCGAGCAGCAGCAGCGACGGCTCTCTGATGTGCGCGCGGGCAATCTCGGTACGGCGGCGGTTCGCGTACGAAAGCGTGTAGGCGAAGTCATGGCGTCGCGAGCCGAGGCGCTCGCGGAACCGGTCGACCTCGATGCCGACGCGCGCATCGACCGCGGCGCGTTCGCGGCGCACCTTCGGCCCGTGGACGAGCGCGACCGCCGTTTCGGACAGCAGGTTCACCCAGCGCAGCAGCGGGTAGCGCTGCAGCTGCCGGAAAGGCCGCTGTTCCTCGAGCTTGCGGTGGTAGCCCAGGGCGATGTTCTCGTCGACGGTGAGCGCACCGAAGACACGGCCGTTCTGGAAGGTGCGCGACAGGCCGCGCTCGGCCACGTCGGGCACGGTGAGTCCGGCGATCGACCGGTCGTCGACGTCGATGATGCCGCCGTCGGGTGCGAGGAAACCGCTGATGAGGTTGATGGTGGTGGACTTGCCCGACCCGTTGGGACCGATGATGGAGATGACCTCGCCCTGGTGCAGGTCGAAGGAGATGCTGTCGACCGCCTTGAGTCCCTTGAAGGATTTCTCCAGGTTGCGCACGGACAGCACGACCGGCTCGTCGAGCACGGCCTCGCGGTGGTGGCGGGCGTAGGCAGCCGGATCGCCGCCGAAGGGTTCGAGCGCCGCGGAATAGGGGTCGACCTGCTCGACCGGTCCGCGCACCTCGCCCGGCCGGAAGCCGTCGAGGCCCGTGGGCGCCGTGGGTTGTGGAGCGTTCATGGTGTTCAGCCTTTCCGTGCGAACAGGCCCTGCGGCCGGAACATGATGACGAGGACGAGCAGCGCGCCGTAGGCGAGGATGCGCGCTTCGGGCACGACGCGCAGCAGTTCGGGCGCGCCGATGAGGATGATCGAGCCGAGCACGGCGCCGATCGGCGAGTTCATGCCGCCGAGCACGATGATCGTGAGGATGAGCAGCGACATGTTCGAGTTGAAGATCGTCGGGTCGACGTAGGTGTACTGGTGTGCCAGCAGTGAACCCGCCAGGCCGGCCAGGAAGGCGGCGACCGCGTAGGCGAGCGCCTTGTATGCGCCGGGGCGGATGCCGATGGCCTCGCTGGCTTCCTGGTCGGAGCCGATGGCGTCGAAGACGTGCCCGAGGTGCGCCTTCTGGATGCGCATGACGATGACGAGCGCCACGAGGAGCACGATGACGTCAAGCAGGTAGATCTTCTGCTGCGTGTTGAGGGTGGCGCCGAAGACCGTGGGGAACGGGATGCCGGTGATGCCCAGCGACCCGTGGGTCAGCGGTTCGGCCACGCGGATGAGGGCGACCATGACGGCACCCAGGCCGATGGTGGCGATGGCCACGTAGTGCCCGGAGAGTTTCCATGAGGGGAAGGTGAGGATGCTGGCGAAGAGCGCCGCGATGACGCCGGCGGCCAGCAGGGCCGCCAGGAAGGGCCAGTGCAGCTGGGTGGTGAGGATGGCCGACGCGTAGGCGCCGAAGGCCACGGGTCCCGCCAGGCCGAGGATGGTCTGGCCTGCCGAGCCGGAGATGAGTGTGAGGCCCACGGCGGCGATGGCGTAGATGGCCACCTGCGTGCCGATGCCGGCCAGGTAGTCGCTGAAGAGGAAGGGCGTGGCCAGCAGGGCGGCCGCCAGCGCGAGGTTGCCCCACCAGGGCAGGGCGATGGGCCGTGCGCCGGCGAGGAAAGTGCCGGTCATGGGTTCGGACTTGACATCCGTCTTGGGACCGAGGAGTCCCTGGGGACGGGCAATCAGGATGATGATCAGCGCACCGAAGGTGATGAGGTCGTGCGCGCCGTCGCCGAACCAGAAGACGCCGACCGCCTCGACGACGCCGAGCACGATGCCGCCGACGACGGCGCCGGGGATGGAGCCCAGGCCGCCGATGGCTGCCGCGACGAAGGCGGTCAGGCCGATGGTGCCGCCGTTCATCGGGTTGATGTTGCCGTTGAACAGGCCGATGAAGATGCCGGCGATGCCGGAGAGCACGGCGCCGATGACGAAGGCGAGGTTGCGGATGCGCTTGACGGGGATGCCCATCTGCTGGGCGGCCTGCGGATCCTGCGCGGTGGCGCGGATGGCGCGTCCGGCCTTGCCGTACGTCAGGAAGGCCCACAGGCCGAGCATGGCGAGTACGGTGACGGCGACCATGACGATGTCCGAGGTGCCGAAGCGCACGCCGGCGACCTGCAGGTTGGAGGTGTCCAGCAGCTTGGGGAAGGGGCGGGTGCGCGCCCCGAAGACGATTTGCAGGCCGTTGTCGAGAATCTGCCCGACGCCGATGGTGGCGAGGAGCGCAGCGATCGGCTTGCGTCCCTCGAGCGGTGCGATGATGCCGGCGTTGATGAGCCAGCCGAGCAGTGCGGTGACGACGATGACGGCGACAACGACGGGGATGATCGGCCAGCCGAGCACCGAACCGGTGTACCAGGCGAGCATCATGCCGACGGCGACGAGCGAGCCCTGGGCGAAGTTGACGATGTTGGTCACGCCGAAGATGAGCGAGACGCCGACGGCGACGAGTGCGTACGCGCCGCCGTGGATCAGGCCGGAGAAAAGCGTATCAATCACGGTGGTCCCTTAGGTGATGGCGGGCGGCGCCCATGGTGTCCGGTCGCCGCCCGCCGGGTTGCATTGGCGGCTCACGCCTCGTAGGGGACGAACTTGCCGTCCTTGACGACGAGCAGGATCGGGTTGATGCCCGGGGCGCGCCGCGTCTCCTGGTCGAAGGAGAAGGTCGTGTCGTTGCCCTGGTAGAGCGGGAAGTCGTCGACGGTCTGCAGGGCCTTCTGGATGCCCTCGCGGGTCGGCTCGGTCTTGTTGGCCGCGTAGGCGAGGTCCTTGATGGCTTGGTAGGCGGTCACCTCGAAGTTGCCGGGATTGTTGCCGTAGCGCTCCTTGAAGGCCTTGACGAAGGCCTGGGCGCCCGGGTTTTCCGTGCCCTCGGCACTGAAGGAACCGGTGATGACCGCGCCTTCGGCGTTGTCGCCGGCCAGGTCGAGGAATTCGGCAGTCTCCTGGCCGCCGAAGAAGGGCCCCTCGTAGCCGAGCTTGTCGCGCAGCGTGTTGGCGATGAGGGCACCATCGGGGCCGTAGCCGATGTCCACGATGAGGTCGGGCTTCGCGTCACGTGCGGGGATCAGGATGGGCGACAGGTCGGTGGAGTCCGGCAGGTAGGAGGATTCGTACACGATCTCGGTGCCGTTCTTGGCGGCCTGCTCCTTGAAGTATTCGTAGGCCTGCTTGCCCCAGTCGTTCTCGATGTAGACGACGGAGACCTTCTTGCCGATCTTGGCGGCGGCGTCCGCGTAGGCGCGTTCGTATGAGTCGGTGCCGATGGCGGGGCTCCACACGTGGTCGCCCGTCTCGGTAAAGGTCGGCGAGGAATTGTTGAAGCCGTAGTGGACGAGCCCGGCCTGCTGGAAGGTGGGGGAAGCGGCGGCGGAGGCCGGCGAGGCGTAGTCGCCCACGACGGCGATGACGGAGGCGTCGGCGGCGAGTTTCGGCGCCACGGAGGCGTCCTGCTTGGGATCGGATTGCGTGTCGTAGTAGACGAGGCCGAGCTGCTTGCCCTGGAGGCCGCCATCGGCGTTGACCTCGTCCTTGGCCAGTTCGAGGCCCTGTTCGAACAGGCGTCCGTATTCGGCGTACTGGCCGGTCTTGGGGTAGAGGACGCCGATGTTGACGACGTCGGCGTCTGCTGCGTCGGCAGTGCCGTCGTCGCCGTCGAGGCCGCAGGCTGCGGTGCCTGCGATCAGTGCCGTGGCGGTGGCTGCCGCGGCGAAGGTCTTGAGGAATCGATGGATGGTTCGGGACTGGATGCTCATGGGTATTGGTTCCTTGGTTCGAAAAAGGTGTGCAAAACTAGGGCGGCCGGCGGCCGGCCGCCCGGTCGGTATCGTCGTGCCGCATGCCGCAAGGCATGTCGGCGTCGTCATCGTTCGTATCGTTGCGCATGCCGCAGGGCATGTCGCAACAGCCGTCGGTACACATGGCGCACCTCAGGCGCGCAGCTCGGCGAGCACGGCGAGCGCCTCGTCGGCCGCGGGGGTGGGAACGGTGCAGCTGGGTGCCAGGAGGAAGGGGCGTCCGTCGCGCAGGGCCACGGTGTCGTTCAGCTCCTGCCGCAGGCGTGCAAGGTCGCCGTCCGGTCCGAAGTCCTCGGAGTGGGCACCGGCCACGGGCACCGCGGCGAAGTCCGCGTCCGCGGCGGGGTTGCCGTCGGCGTACTGGTCCCACTGCAGGATGTCCACCGCGTCGATGTCGAACCAGTCGGGGTTCGCATGGTCGCGGCAGGTGTGCAGCAGCACCTTGGAGTCCCGGTTCGCCTCGTGGATCGCCGTGAGGACGATTTCGTCGTAGGGGCGCCCGAATTCCTCGTACTGTTCCTTGGTGAACAGGCCGGCGGTGCCGGTGACGGCGTAGAAGATGCCGTCGAGGCCCGCTCCCCCGAGGTTGGCCGGCGTCACGAGCTGGGCGGCGACCTTCGCGAAGGTGCGTGCGATGTTGCCCAGCGCCTCGTGGGCGCGTTCGGGCTGGTCGAAGACGAGTGCGTCGAGCGTGACGGTCGGATGGGCGTGCGTGTCTCCGGCATAGAGCGGCAGGTCGGCGAGCTGCAGCAGGATCGACAGCGGCGAGAAGAGCGTCTGGATGACGGCGCGGTCCTGGAGGCGTTCGCGGATGAGCGTGGCGGCCTCGATGGACTCGGACAGGACGGGGTTGTCACGCCAGTCGAGTTCGGTGACCTTCGTGATGTCTTCCGGCGTCTTGATGACGTCCTCGACCTTGCGCGGGATGACATAGTCGCCGTAGTCCTGCGGGTCGAAGCGCGACCCCCAGCTTTCCGCGTACCACACGGCGCGTGGGTTGATCTTCACCCAGTCCCAGTCCCACCGCTTGACGAAGTCGACGTAGGCGTCGGCGAAGGCCTCGGCGCCGTATTCGTGCCCGATGAGATGCTGCCATGCGGCGGTGAGGTGTCCCGCGCCCGGCTCTCCCGAGGCGATGGCGTGGAACTGTGCCCTGCGATTGACCATGGTTGGTCCTCCTTGAAGGGGTTGTGTGATTGTCGGTTGGAGGGGAACGGCGTCGTGGCGCATGGCGCCCCGACGGCCGTGGTCCCGAGCGTACCGCACACGCAACGCCAAAACACCGGCTTCCTTACAGGTATTGGTTATGGCCGTCCATCACGCGCCGGAATGTCGCCCCCGAGGAACGTGCCATAGGTTTTGCCTATGGGTGGGGCAGACCGCACACCACGAAAAAGGCCCTTCCCCGCTTGGGGAAGGGCCTGGAACCGAGGCTGGCTCGCCTTACTGCTGCTTGCCTTCGTCCGAAGCGGCGTCACCGCCGATCGGCGGGATGTCGGACTGCTGGAACGGAATGGCGCCCTGCTGCTCGCTTTCCACGGTGACCGACGCCTGCGGCGTGGCCGCGGTGTACTGCGTCTGCTGCGAGTAGGACACGGACTGGGAGGACTGCGTCTGCTGCGGCATGGGCGCCTGCTGCACCGGGAAGGTGCCGGCGGCGGGCTGGGCGGGATACTGCGGAGCCTGCGGCATCGGCGGCATGCCGTCGGCCGCGGCGGTCGGTGCGTTCGGCACGCCGAACTGCCAGTTGCTGCGGTCGGCGCTGCTCGGCGCGCCGGGTGCGGGCACACCGAACTGCCAGCCGTTGTCGGCATACTGCGCCGCCGGCTGCGGCGTGGTGTCGAGCGGCGTGAAGGTGCCCTTCTCGGCACGCATCGCGTTGTACTGGGAGGTGATGGTGCCCACGAGCATCACGATGAGCGCGATGATCATCAGGTACATGCCGAAGCTGTAGGAGATGCCGCCGGTCGCCACCAAGGTACGGGCGGCACCCAGAATCATGAAGAGCGCGACAAGGGTGGTGTAGATGGTGGCGGTCAGCGCCGCCTCGGTCCGGCGCAGCACGGCGAGCACGCCGATGGCCACGGAGGACAGCAGGATCAGCCACGGCACGCCGGAGCCGCCGACGAAGCCGAAGGTGGCCATCAGGCTGGCGCTGCCGCCCCAGCGGCTGCTGAAGAAGGGGATGAACACGGAGATGATGGCGAGGACGGCGCCGACGACCGTGACGATCGAGGCGTAGTCCACCTTGTAGTTGCCCATCTTCACGTGGCCATGGCCCATGTTGTCCGCGAAGTTGTTCACGCCCTGCACGGCGTCGACGCCGGCAGGCTGCTGCGGTGGCATGGCCGGCTGCTGCGGCTGCTGCGGGCGGGGAGGCATCTGCGGCGTGGGCCGCTGGGGACGCGGCGGCATCTGGGGTGCCCCGGTCGGGGTTTCGTTCGGGTTCATGGTGAATCCCTTCTTTCGTGTGTTCGGTGACGCGTCATGCGCGCGACTAGTTCCCAAGGGTAGCAGGGCCGGGCGCATGGCGTCGGCGATTTCAGTTCAAGGGCTTGACGAGCGGGAAGGTGATGGTCTCACGGATGGTGGCACCGGTCAGGGCGATCAGCAGGCGGTCGATGCCCATGCCCATGCCGCCGGCCGGGGGCATGCCCACGCCGAGGGCCTCGATGAAGTCCTCGTCGATGTCGCAGGCCTCCTCGTCGCCGGCGAGCGCATCCTTGGCCTGGGCCACGAAGCGTTCGCGCTGCACGACGGGGTCGTTGAGCTCGGAGTAGCCGGTGGCCAGTTCGAATCCGCGCACGTAGAGGTCCCACTTCTCCACGACGCCCGGCTTGGAGCGGTGGCCCTTGACCAGCGGCGAGGTCTCCACGGGGAAGTCGCGCACGAAGGTGGGCTGGTAGAGCCTGTCCTCGTAGAAGTGCTCCCAGAGGTGTTCGACGAGCTTGCCGTGATTCTCCACGTCGTCGCGTTCCACGCCCAGCTTGTCGGCGATGCGGCCGAGCTCCTCCACGGAGGTGCCGGGGCTGTCGGGGCCGCCGTTGGGCACGATCTCCTGGCCGAGGGCCTCGGAGAGCGAGTCGTACATGCTGATGGTCTTCCAGTCGCCGCCGAAGTCGTATTCGGTGCCGTCGAGCAGGGTGACGGTGGTGGAGCCGAAGACGTCCTTGGCGGTCTGCTGCACGAGCTCCTTGACGAGCGCGGCGATGGTGTCGTAGGTGCCGTAGGCCTCGTAGGCCTCGACCATGGTGAACTCGGGGGCGTGCGTGGCGTCGACGCCTTCGTTGCGGAAGTCGCGGTTGATCTCGAAGACGCGGTCGATGCCGCCCACCAGGCAACGCTTGAGGAAGAGTTCCGGCGCGATGCGCAGGTACAGGTCCAGGTCGAAGGCGTTCATGTGCGTGGTGAAGGGGCGCGCGGCCGCTCCGCCGTGGATGGTCTGCAGCATCGGGGTCTCGACCTCGAGGAAATCGTGGCGCTCGAAGGTGTGGCGCAGGGAGGTGACGGCCTTGGAACGGTTGCGCACCATGTTGCGCATCTTCTCGTCGGCGATCATGCCCAGGTAGGGCTTGCGGGTGCGGGTGTCCTCGTTGAGGTCCTTGTGCAGCGCGGGCAGCGGCTGCAACGCCTTGGCCGCGATGGCCCACTCGTCGGCGAAGACGGACAGTTCGCCGGTCTTCGAGGCGATGACGCGGCCCTTGAGGAAGAGGTGGTCGCCGAGGTCGACGAGCTGCTTGAACTGCTTGAGCGAGTCGGCGCCCAGCTGCTTCTTGGAGAGCATGCCCTGGATGGTGGCGCCGTCGCCGGCGGCGAGCTGCACGAAGCACAGGCCGCCCGCGTTGCGCAGGAAGAGCACGCGGCCGGCGATGCCGACGACGTCCTCGGTCTCCTGGCCGGCCTCGAGCTTGCCGTCGTACCTGGCGCGCACGTCCTCGATGGTGGCCGTGACGTCCAGTCTCACCGGATACGGGTTGAGGCCGTCCTTGAGCATCATGGCGCGCTTGGCGACGCGCATCTGCACCTGCTCGGGGTGGGCCAGCGGTCCGTATTCCTTGTTGGAGGGGTCCACCGCCTCGTCGAGGGTGGCGCCCTCGTCGATCCTGCGGGCGATGGTGGCATCCTGGTCCATGAGCATTTCGGCGCGTTCGACCGTGCTCATGGCCGGTGCGGGGACGGTTTCGTCGATGACGATCTCTTCGGTGTCGTTCGCTTCAGTCATAGGCCACCAGTGTAATGTGGTGCCGATACAGTGCCCGGCGGTTCAGCCGGCCGCGCGGCGCACCCCCATCGTGCGATGCCTGCCGGCGCCGCGCACCCGGTTTCCGTCACGTGGACCATGGCATGTCCCGGCTCATCGGGGGATTCCCCGCGCACCGGCGTCCTTGTTCCTCCGCACCAGGTCCCTGACGCTTGGCTGATGCGTCGCCGCCGGCACGGAATACCGGTCGTAGGAGATGAAACAGCGTCGGTAGACCAGCAGGATGATGATCGAATCCGCGACGAGCGTGAGCGCCGCGATCGACGCGAGGATGACGAACTGGTACTTCGCAGCGCCCACCGGGTTCGCCCCGGCAATGATCTGTCCGGACATCATGCCCGGTATCGTCACGATGCCGCTCGATGCGAGCTGTGCAACCGTGGGCAGGAGACCAAGACGAATTGACGAGATCATCGACGGTCGCGCCGCCTCCCATGTCGTGGCACCGAGGGCAAGCAGCGTGGTCACCTCCGCCTGCCGCTCGCGCATCGATTCGAAGAACCTGTTCAGGCCAAGCGCAAGTGCGCTCACGGTATTGCCGAGGAACATGCCCGTGAGCGGCAGGATGAGCTGCGGCGCATACCACGGTCGGGGCCGTACGATGAGTTCCGCGACGACGGCGAGCATGAGCAGCATCGTGACGACAAGCGCGAGCAGCACGGTGCCGACCAGCCCCTTCGGCGCCCCCGTCGCGCGCCCCAACGTAATCTGCACCGCCGCAAGCAGCATGAGCGCGACGAGTCCGACGACGAGCCATACGTTGTCCTGTCGGATCACGTACTGCAGGATGAGTCCCATGGCGAGCAACTGGACAAGGGACCGTACGGTAGCCCACACGAGCGATTTCGCGACGCCGGTTTCCATCAGCGCCGAGATGCCGGCCGCGACCAGGACCATGGCGACCGCCACGACGAGTCCCTGGATGTCGATGTCGAGGTAGGCGTCCATGCTCATCGCCCCTTTCCGCCGAACGGATCCGCATGCTGCGTGACGGGCTGCACCGGCACGTCGCGCAGCATGCCGTCCTCGAGCACGACCATGCGCGTCGCCCGGCCGTCCGGTGCGCGATGCCGGATACGTACGACTGCCGCCCCCTGCCGTGCGACGTCCTTGAGCAGGTCGGCGACCTTTTCCGCGTTCCCCTCATCGAGACCTGCATCCACTTCGTCGGCGAGCAGTACGCGAGGCTTCGTGAGCAAGGTCCGTGCCAGACTCACACGTGCCGCCTGACCGCCGGAAAGGTCGCGCGGTACGTGGTCGAGGCTGACGTCCCGGCACCCCATGCGATCGAGCATCGCACGGATGCGCGCATCGGAGAGCAGGTCCCCAGGTTCGCGTGCGCCGCCGCCCCGCCGGACCCCGAGCGTCCACGGCAGACGGATTGCATCCGCAACCGTGTCCCCCATGAGCGTCGGCGTCTGCGGCAGGTATGCGACGGCACTGCGCCACGTCTGCGGCGTGAACGCATCCGAGTCCTTGCCGTCGAGGAGGAAAGTACCGGTCGCATGGACGTTGAGCCGCGCGAACGCGGTCAGCAATGTCGACTTGCCCGACCCTGACGGTCCCGTCAGATCGACCACCTCGCCTCTGTCCACATGGAATCCGAGTCCCCTGAATACCGTGCGCTCACCGCCGTGCCACGGCATGACCGCGGTCACGTCACGTGCAGCAAACAGATGGACTTCCACAGGTGTCGCCGACGGCCTTCCGCCCATGATCGTGCCTTTCTTTCCCTTGCGCGCCGCACGCCTTCCACCGGTCGCCGGGGCCGTGCCGACGTTCCCGTACGCCCACTCTACCAAGGGGCCGGCCGCATTTGCCGAGAGTCCCTGGCGACCGCCCCAGGGAACATCGTCGCGACCGACAGACGACACGCCGGAATTTGCATTTCCTTCACGATGTCGTATGATTATCTTCCGTTGTGATAACGGGCTATGGCGCAGCTTGGTAGCGCGCTTCGTTCGGGACGAAGAGGCCGCGAGTTCAAATCTCGCTAGCCCGACCAACAAGGAAACCCCACCGGAAACGGTGGGGTTTTTCGTTATGGTCGGATGGTCAGGCTGCCATCGTGGCGCCGTAGGCCCTGGCGAAGGCGTGCTCCAGGTCGTCGAGCAGGTCCCGGGTGTCCTCCAGGCCGATCGACAGGCGCACCACGTCGTCGCCGACGCCGGCACTGCCATGGAAGGAGCCAGGGACCTCACGGTGGGTGATGCGCGCGGGGTCCACGATCAGCGAGCGCGTGTCCCCGATGTTGGGAATGTAGGTGAACAGCTGCGTCGCGTCGATCAGTGCGCGCACCTGGTCGCGGCCGCCGGCGAGCGTGAAGGACAGCAGGCCGCCCACGCCGTGCGGGAAGTAGCGGCGAACGAGGCTCTCCTGGGTCGCATGGCCGTCGGCCCGTTCCTGCGCCAGCCGCAGGTCGAGCGCCGCGGTGTTTTCCTTGTCCTCCCCCGCCAGCAGTCCCGTGTACTGCAGGCGCGTCACCTGCGGCTGGCGACGGAGCCATTGCGCGATGGCCGTCGCCGAACGCACCTGTTCACGCACGCGCACGGCCAGGGTCTCGATCCCCATGAGCTGCAGGTAGGCGTCCATTGCGCCCTGCACGGCGCCGAGGTTGTGCAGGGCCTTGGCGCGGACACGCGCGGCGAAGGCGTCGTGTCCGTAGCGTCCGGAGAAGCTGCGCCAGGCGCCGCACCGCTCGTCGCTGATGGCCAGGTCGGGGGCGGAGAACTGCGGGAAGCGGGCGGTGCCCCAGTCGAAGGTGCCGCCGTCCACCACGATGCCGCCCAGGGCGTTGCCGTGTCCGCACAGGCCCTTGGTGGTCGAGTGCACCACCACGTCCGCGCCGTGTTCCAGGGGACGGAACAGGTACGGGGTGGGCACGGTGTTGTCGACGATCACGGCCACGCCGTGGCGATGCGCCACCTCGGCCAGGCCGGCCACGTCCGTGACCTGCGTGGACGGGTTGGCCACGCTTTCCGCGAAGATGGCGCGCGTGTCGGGGCCGATCAGCGCCTCGACCGCGCGCAGGTCGTTGATGTCGTCCACGAAGTCCGCGTCGATCCCGAAACCCGGGAAATAGTCGCGCAGGGCGTCGATGGAAGCGCCGTACAGGCTCGTCGGCGCGATGATGCGTCCGCCGCCTTCCGCCGCGGTGAGCAGGGCCGCGGCCACGGCGCCCATTCCGGAGCCGAAGGCGACCGCGGACCGGCCGTGTTCGAGCGCGCAGATGCGCGCCTCGAGCACGGCGACCGTCGGGTTGCCCACGCGCGAATACGCGAAGCCGTCCTGCTCACCCGCGGACAGTGCGTCGCCGCGGGCGGTGTCACGCAGGTCGAAGGCCGCGGACAGGTAGATGGGCGGCACCGCTGCGTCGCCGTGGTCGCCGGCCTCGTAGCCGGCGTGGATGGCCTGGGTGGCAAAGCCGCCGCTACACGCACAGTTCATCATCGCCCTCCTATTCCCCGGCGAGCGCGAAAGAGAGCGTGTGGGCGTGGTGGACGGCGAGCCCGAAGGCGCTTTCGAGGTCGTCGATCAGGTCGCGTACGTCCTCGATGCCGATGGACAGGCGCACGAGTCCGTCCGTGATGCCGACCTTGAGCCGCTCCTCGCGCGGCAGTTCGAAGTGGGTCATGCGTGCGGGCAGCTCGGCGAGGCTTTCCACGGCGCCCAGGGAGACAGCCAGGCGGAAGACGTGCAGGTTGTCGAGGATGTCGGCCGGATCGAGCACGGGGTCGACCTCGAAGCTCAGGACGCCGCCGGAGCCGCGCAGTCCCTTGCCGGCGACGGCCTCGCCGTGCAGTCCCGGATAGTGCACGTCGCGCACATAGGGGTTCGCGTCCAGCCAGCGCGCCACGGCGAGCGCGTTCTCCTGCTGGCGTTCCAGGCGCAGTGCCAGGGTCTGGATGCCGCGGCGCACGGCGTCGCACTCGGCGGGCGGCAGGACGCCGCCGAGGCGGTTCTGCGCATAATAGACGCGGGCGGCGAGGTCCTCGTCGCGCACGACGGCGAGGCCGGCGATGACGTCGGAGTGGCCGGCGAGGTACTTCGTGGCGGAGTGGATGACGATGTCGGCGCCCAGGTCGAGCGGCTGCTGCAGCAGCGGCGTGACGAAGGTATTGTCCACGATGACGATGGCGCCGGAGGCGTGGGCGATGCGGGCGATCTGCGCGATGTCGTTGACCTGCAGCAGCGGGTTGGTCAAGGTCTCCACGTAGACGGCCCTGGCGGAGGGCACGTCGCGGGTGTCGCCATGGATGGCACGTGCGAGGGCGTCGCCGTCCTGCGTGTCGACGGGCGTGGAGAGCAAGCCCCAACGCTGGAAGTGCTCGTTGAACAGCGAGTAGGTGCCGCCGTAGATGTTGGAGCCGACGACGATGCGGTCGCCGGGCTTGAAGATGGAGAGCACCGCATGGATGGCGGCCAGGCCGGAAGCGAAGGCGAAGCCGCGGGTGCCGTGCTCGAGCTGCGCGATCTGCGCCTCGAGGAAGTCACGGGTCGGGTTGCCGCTGCGCGCGTAATCCCAGCGGGGCATGGCGTCGACCGAGGTGAAGGAGTAGGTGGATGAGTTGTAGATCGGCGGGTTGACGGCCCCGGTGGCGTCCGTGCGTGCGGACGGGTCGCCGTGAACGAGTTGCGTGTTCAGCTGTGCCATGTGCACCTCCTTGGGATGTCGCGGGGCCGCCCGGTGCGGCCCGACATCTCAAGAACCTACGACGGCGGCGTCCACGACACGCGCCCGCGGCTATACGCATTGCCTATGGGCCGTTCAAGAGGTCCCACGGTTCACGTTTTTCGGCCGGGAAAAGTTCTGCGCCAGGCTACCTCTGCCGCTTGCGCACGGCACCTGCCACGGCCCATGCCACGGCGACGACGGCGAGGAAGATGCCCAGGCCGGCGAACAGGTAGCCGCCGAGGTCGTGCAGCTGGGCGAAGGAGAGGAGGGTCGTGTCCATGAGGGCGCCCACCACGAGGGCGAGGATGCCGACGAGGGTCACGATGGCACCGAGCACGATGGTCGCGGCGCTCGGGCCGGTGGGGGCCGGCTGCTGCTGCGGCAGCGGGCCAGGCGTTGTCGCATACAGTGGCACCTGCTGCGGCCGGGTCGGCGGCACGGGAGCGCCGGGACTCCCTGCTTCGCCTTGGCCCTCCGGGCCGGACGCCGATGCATCCCGCACATCCGCGTCCGCATCCATGCCGTCGGCGACGTCCTCCCCGCCGTCGCCGACGGGGATGGCATCGTCAGCCGGCGGTTCCGTCACCCTTCCCAGCACCACGGTTTCCACCGTCGTGTCCCCGGCCGGCTCCGGCTGCGCCCCCATGACGAGGGTGGGGTCGAGGACCGTGCCGTTCTCCTCCACGAACCGTTCGTCCAGCGGCACGTCCAGGAGGTCACGTTCCTGTCCGTCCGGCGGCACCAGGAATTCCTGGGTCTCGTCCTTCATGTCCTTGTCGTCGTTCATGCTCGTTCCTTTGCTCAATGATCTGCCTTGTGAGGCTGCCGATGCTTCGGGCCGTGCCGACGGGCGGTCGGCGCGCCCGCCGGCACCATGCTCACTTGTCGTTGATGCCTTCGTATTGGATGCTGACGGAGGCGCCGACCAGCACGTTGGGCGACACCACCAGTTCGGGGATCGCGACGGCGTCGTTCGCCATGACCGCGCATGGCCAGTAGCCGCCGTCCTTGACGAGCTTGCGGACGCTCTCGTTGGCATCCTCGGAGAACCTGACCTCCCCGTCGGAGCCGACGGCCACGCCATCGCAGAACCAGTTGAGTGCCGAGTCGTCGAACCACCGTTCATCCCCGTAGATGTCGTCGTCATCGTCATCGAAGCTGTCATCAAAATCATCCCAGTACTGCTGGCTTTCGCCGGTGTGCACGCTCAGGAAGGGCGGGATCGAGACATCCACGCGCTCGCCGGAATTGGTGTTCACGCGGATCAGCGCGAAGTCGCCGCTGAAGGGGTTGAAGCCGGAGATGACCGAATGCTTGCCGCCCGTGACCGTGTAGCCCGTGGTGATGACGCCGCCGTGTTCTTCCGCCTCGCCCCAGGAGCACCCCTGCGGCAGCAGTACACGCACCTGTGCGCGGGTGGCCACGATGTTGACGTCGCCGGCCGGACAGTTCGACATGCCGTCCGAGCCATCGTTGAGGGCCACGCGGTGGGCCTGGTGGTGCTTGGCGTAATCGGTCAGGTCGATGGTGAGGATGTCCTTGTCATAGTCGTGGCCTTCCACGGCGATGCCCTTGGCCAGCTTCTCCATGTCCGCCTTGGTGGAGCCGATGGTGGCCGGTCCGTCCATCACGATGCGCGTGTAGGAGCCGCCGGGGTTCATGCTCACATGCATGAGCGTGCTGTAGGCGGTGCCTGCCGCCACCATGCACAGCGCGACGACCATGGCGATCCAGGCGAAGGGATGCAGCCCGCCGGTACGGTGGCCGCGGATGCCCAGGACGATGATGATGACGCCGAGGATGGCGGTGACGCCGCCGACGTACAGGATGGTCGGCTGGAGTGTGCCCGTGATTGCGAAATGACGGTCGTAGAGGCTCAGGATGGCGCAGGAGGCGATGACCAGGCCCAGCACCAGCAGCACGAGGGGCGCGCCTGCGCCGGGACGGCGCGCCGCACGCGGCTGCGGCGCCGGCCTGGGCGCAGCAGCCGCGGGGCGCGGCATCGCGGCGGCTTGGGGCGTGGCAACCGGCCGAGGTGCAGCAGCCTGGGGCGCGCCTGCAGGATACGGTGGCGCAGGCTGTGCCGCAGCGGCCGGTCGAGGCACGGCAGTCGCCGGTGCAGCGTTCTGCGCATAGGACGTCGGCCGTACGGACGGCTGCCCCATGGGCGTCCTCGGCGGCTGTGCCGGACCGTCGGACGGACCGGTGCCGGGGCCCGGCATCGGAGGCTGTGCCAGGAAGCGGCGTCGGCCGTTGTCAACCAGCAGGTACATCGCCAGCATGGCGAACAGGCTCGCCGGCAGGCCGCCGGTGCCGAAGGGGATCCATGGCGTCCAGACGAAGCCGCCGATCAGCACGCACAGGATGACGCCGATGAAAGCCCAGTCCCAGCGACCTTCGAAGATCTCCTCGCACAGGATCGTGCCGGTCATCTCGTCGGGCAGCAAGAACCAGCCCAGGGCGTAGAGGATGGCGCCGAAGCCGCCGAAGAACACGGCGATGACCATGAGGACGCGCACCAGGGTGACGTTCCACCCCAACGTGCGGGCGATGCCGCCGCACACGCCCGCGATGACGCGGTCGTTGGTGCGCATGATGCGGCTTTCGCGGATCCACCGGAAGAAGCGGTTCTCCGGCTTGGGGGCCGGCTGCTGCGGCTGCGGTGCCGCATCCTGCGTATACGGGGAGGCATAAGGCTGACCCGCCGCTCCTTGCGGCTGACGGGGGTCCGGATTGGTGTTGCTCATGGTCCCATTACAGCAAAGGCAAACCGCCCGAGGCATCCGGGGACACCCTGATTCATCCCTGAAAAACCTGCGGAACCCTACCCTGAACCCCCGGATTCGGGCACAATGGGAACCATGAGCCAAGTCCATGACGCCCCCGCGCCGCCCCTGCACCCCGCGCGCCTGCCCCTGCTGCGCCCCCGCCAGGGCCGCTGGCTGGCCGGCGTATGCCGCGGCATCGCCCTGCACCTGGGCATCCACGTGGCCTGGGTGCGCGTAGCCGCCATAGCGCTCGCCTGCTGGTACGGCGTCGGCGTGGTCGCCTACGTCGCCCTGTGGATGCTCATCCCCGCCGGCGACCCGCTCGAGGAGGCGGCACGCCTGTGGCAGGAGCAGCGCGGCGGCACGAACGGCCCACTGGCCCGCGGCAACCGTCCGCTGCCGGGGCAGGGACGCGACTATGCTTCCCTCGACTACACGCAGCTGCAGGAGGACTCCTCCCACCACACGACGCAGACCGAAAGCCTCCAGCAGATGTGGCGCGCCGCCCCCAAGCCGGCGATTCTCGCCTGCGCGGCCGCCGTCTGCTTCGCCGTGGCGACGCTCCTGGTCCGTTGGCGGCAGACCGACACCATGGCGCTGCCCTTCGCGCTCATGCTCATCGGCGCCGCACTGCCCTGGCTCAAGTTCAATGCACCCAGCGGCCAGCTGCGCATGACCGTCATCGGCATCGTGCTGGTCTTCCTCGGCTACGCCCTGTTCATGGTGCAGCACGTCGGCGCCGACGGTTCCGTCTCCCTGGGCCGCACCCTCGCCTCCGGCCTGGCCCTGCTCGCCGGCGTCACCACGGCCCTCGTCCCCTGGATCGTCAACCTCGTGCGCCGCCTGGGCGCCGAACGCGCCTCCAAGGAACGCGAGGAGGAACGCGCCGACATGACCGCCCACCTGCACGACGGCGTCCTGCAGACCCTCGCCCTCATCCAGCTGCACGCCAACGAACCGCAGCAGGTGTTCACGCTGGCACGCTCCCAGGAGCGCGAACTGCGCAGCTGGCTCTACCAGGAACGCACCACCAGCGATCGCTCCGTCAGTGCGGGACTCGCGCAGATCGCCGCCGAGGTGGAGGACACCCACGGCAGGCCCATCGAGGTCGTCACCGTGGGCGACGCACGGCCCAGCGCCCAGACCGACGCTCTGCTCGACGCGGCCATGCAGGCCATGGTCAACGCGGTCACCCACGGCGGCGAACCCGTCTCCGTGTACTGCGAAGCCGGCGAGCGCGAGGTGGAGGTGTACGTGCGCGACCACGGCGACGGCTTCGACATCGACGGCATCGAACCGGACCGCCTGGGCATCCGCGAATCCATCATCGGACGCATCCAACGGCGCGGCGGCGATGTGGAGATAGTGTCGAGACCCGGCTGGGGCACCGAGGTGCGCATGCGCATGCCCATCGCCCAGCCGGTACAATCACAGGCAGCACCCCAGCAGGAAGACAGGAGGCAGGCATGAACGAACAGATACGGGTGGCCGTCGTCGATGACCACGAGATGTTCCGCGCCGGCGTCATCGCCACTCTCGGCGACGCCTTCGCCATCGTCGGGCAGGCCGCCGACGTCGAATCCTCCATCGCCATGATCGCCGACACCCAGCCGGACGTCGTGCTCCTCGACGTGCACGTGCCCGGCGGCGAGGGCGGTGGCGGCGCCGAGATCCTCGCCAAGTCCCAGCCGCTGTCCCCCGCCACCGCCTTCCTGGCGCTGTCCGTCTCGGACAGCGCGCAGGACGTCGGCTCAGTCATCCGCGCCGGCGCCCGCGGCTACGTCACGAAGACCATCACCGGCCACGACCTCATCCACTCCATCGAACAGGTCGCCCAGGGCTACGCCGTCTTCTCCCCCAAGCTCGCCGGCTTCGTCCTCTCCGCCTTCCAGGGCGCCGCCCCCGGCGCCGCGCCCGCGCACGACGACGAACTCGACCGCCTCTCCGCACGCGAGCAGGAAGTCATGCGCCTCATCGCCCGCGGCTACACCTACAAGGAAGCCGCCGCCGAACTGTTCATCTCCGTGAAGACCGTGGAGACCCACGTCAGCTCCGTACTGCGCAAGCTGCAGCTGTCCAACCGCAACGAGCTGACCCTGTGGGCCGCCGACCGGCGCATCGTGTGACGGGCGCACCATATACTTGACGTGGCCACGCAGCGGTAGCCGGAAGGGAAAGCCATGCCACACGACGACTTCGACACCCGGAAGTTCCTGCAGAGCCTCGACGCACTGTTCGACCGGCACGCCGCCGACGGCGACATCGACGGCTTCCTCAAAGACGCCATGGCCGACGCGGAGAATGCCGGCGACCTGGCCGGCCTACTCACCGTCCTCAACGAGGCCATGGGCTTCTACCGGTCCCGTGCACGCCACGAGGAGAACCAGTGGATCGTGCAGCGCGCCATCGAACTCGCCCTGCGCCTGGGGCTCGAAGGCACCGAAGCCTGGGCGACCACGCTCATCAACGCCGCCACCGCCATGCGCGCCGCCGGACGCTACGACCAGGCGCGCGACCTGTACGACCAGGCGCTCGACACCGCGCAGCGCGTCTACCCGACCGGTGACCGCCGCCTCGCCGCCCTGCACAACAACCGCTCCATGCTGTACTCCGAGACCGGCGACAGCGCCGCCGCCGCGCAGGAACTGCGCACGGCGCTCGCCATCCTCGAATCCTCCAGCGTCGACGCCGGCCGCGACGTCGACATCGCCGGCACCTGCACCAACCTCGCACTCGTCCTCGCCGCAGCCGCCACCGCAGGTTCCGCGCAAATGGACGAGGCACACGACCTGGCGCAACGCGCCCTCGACATCTACCGGCAGGCGGGACGCCAGGACAGTGCGCACTACGCGAGCACGCTCGCCGGCCGCGCGCAGGTCGCGTTCCTGGAGGGCGACGCCGACGGTGCCGTGGCGTATTACGAGCGCGCACTGGAGCACATCGCCGCCACCTACGGCGAGGACACCGACTATTACCGCACCACCGCCGCGAACCTCCAGACGGCGCGCCAGGCGGCCGCAAGGGCGTCCGGTGCCGACGGCACGACAGCTCCAGCTGCAGGCGATGACACGGCCGGCGAACCGGCAACGGACAGCCCATCGTCGGCTGCCGAGGCTGCAGCTGACGGGCAGACGTCGGTACCCGGATCTGCGGTGCCGTCGCATGATGCCGCCCCGCGTCCGGCCGCCGTACCGATGACCGGCATGCAGCTGTCGCGCGCCTACTGGCTGCAGGTGGTGCGTCCCATGCTCGCCGAACGCTATCCCGGGTACCTGCCGCGCATCGCCGCCGGCCTGGTGGGCCACGGTTCGGAATGCTACGGCTTCGACGACGCGCTGAGCCACGACCACGACTTCGGCCCGCGCGTCTGCCTGTGGCTGACGGCAGACGACTACGCAGCGGTCGGCGAGCGCATGCAGGCGGACTACGAGGCGTTACCGCGCACCTTCGACGTCTACGGCAGGTCGGTGTCGACGCCGCGCGCGCAGGAGACGCGCCGCGACGGAGTCTTCGAGATCGGCGCCTTCTTCGAGTCGGTCACCGGCTGGCCGGCCGCTCCCCCGGCCGACCAGCCCGCCGCGTGGCTTATGCTGGACGAGGCGACGCTGGCGGCGGCGACCAACGGCAAGGTGTTCGCGGACCCGCTGGGCGCCTTCTCCAAGGCGCGCCAGTCGTTCAAGCTCATGCCCGACGACGTGCGCCTGTCGCTCATGTCGCGGCGGCTGGGCATGCTCGCACAGGCCGGCCAGTACAACCTGCCACGCATGCTGCAACGTGGCGACGGCGCCGCCGCATGGCTGGCCGTCGACGAGTTCGTGCGGGCCGCCGCCTCCTACGTGTTCCTGGAGAACGGCCCGGCCACGGTCGGCTACGTGCCGTACTACAAGTGGCTGTTCGCCGCGTGGCGGCAGCTCTCTGCGCGGCTCTTCGCGAAGCTGGCCGAAGTGTGCGGACAGTGCGAACGGCTGCTGCAGGTGGCGAGCGCGGCGTGCTTCGGCGGCGCCGGTTTCGGCGAGGGTGGCCGCGGCAGCGCGCCGGCCGTGGCCGAGGCGACGTCGATCGTCGAGGGAATCTGCGGGCAGGTCGTCGACCGTCTCAACGCGGACGGCCTGTCCTCCAGTACCGACGATTTCCTCGAATGGCAGCGGCCGTACGTCGAGGCGCATATCCAAGGAGGCGACCCATGTCTGCGCAGCCTGTGAAACATTCCGTGAAAATGACGGTCATCCTGGTCGTCTCAGCCGTCGTCGCGGTGGCGCTGCTGGCCGGCGGCGTCCTGTGGCTGCGCGCGCAGCGGACGTCGGCGTCGGCCGGCACCACAGTGGACCCCGACCCCTACGTCAGCCAGGTCGACCGCGACGGCGACGGCATGGACGACCAGACCGACTTCCTGGCGGCCGTACGCGCCTATGTCGCGACGAAGCCGAAGTACCGCAGCGCCTACTACGCCGGCGGCTACCCGGACGACGGCTACGGGGTGTGCACGGACGTCGTCGCCTTCGGCATGCGCGACGCCGGCTACGACCTGCGCCAGCTGGTCGCCGACGACATCGCCGCGCATCCCGACTGGTACGGTGTCGAGGTGCCGGACGCCGACATCGACTTCCGCCGCGTGCCGAACCTCGACGTGTACCTGGCACACAACGCCATCTCCCTGACGACGGACCCGCAGGACACCACGCAGTGGAAGGGCGGCGACATCGTGGTGTACGAGAACCACATCGGCGTCGTCTCCGACCGTCGCAACGCGCGGAACGTGCCGCTACTCATCCACCACTCCGGCGCCACGCAGCGGCAGTACGAGGAGGACGTGCTGGCGAGCTTCCCCCAGCGCATCGTGGGGCATTACCGGATCAGCTGACACTTATTCAGGAAAGGCACGGACACCATGGCCAATGACCAGGAACGCCAGGCGCTCATCGACAGGATCGTCGAGGAGGAGTGGCGCCAGTTCCAGGACACCACCAACGAAGGAGGCCGCGCGAGCTGCCAGGGCAACAAGCCGATGTTCACAGTGATGCGCCTCAGCCAGTTCGCCACGTGGCCGGACGCGCTGCTGGCGTCCTGGCTGGACGACCTGCAGGCCGCCGACCGCGCCGGCCGCAACCTGGTGACGGAGAAGTACGCGCGCATGATGGCCTCCACCGTCCCCGAGGAGTACCACCGTTCCATCGAACCGTACCTCGAGCCGATCGGCGAGGCCAGGACCGCGCAGCAGGAGCGCATCATCGCGCGACAGGTGGCGTGGGCGCGCGACTTCATGGCGCGCTGGCCCGGGCTGGGTGCCGGCATGCGCGTGCTCGCCACCGCGCAGGACACGCCGGAGTCGACCTCCTTCGAGACATACTTGCGCGGCGAGCTGTCCACCTACTCGCAGGCGACGCTGGACGCCTACGGGCGGTTCGTGGAGTCTCTGGCCGACCAGGGTCGCAACCTGACCGAGGACACGGTAGGCACCACGGTGCGGCTGTCCGGTTTCGCTTCCCTGGAGGAAGCCGAGCGCGCGCAGTCCTGATGGGAGGCTCACATTTTTCGGCTGCCAGGAAGCGCACAATTTCATGGCGCCGAAAAACATGAGCCGCTGCAGGCAACGCTGTGCGCAAAACAAAGAGACACGTGCCGCTACAGTGGTGCTGTGCAGCATTTCTGGAGACAAATCGTCTGGACACTCGGCATTTCCATCATCGTCACCGCAGCGTTCGCTGGTCTTTCCGTGGCGATGGACCCCGGCTGGAGCGTCGGTCCGCTCAGCACGCACATGCGCGTGTCTGACCGTGACACCGCCATCAGCGCCAAGGACACCACGGCACCCAAGCTGGGCACCTACCAGGTCAGGGAGACGCACGTCACCGTCACCGTCAGCGGCGGCCACACCGTCGCCGCCATCGTGCGCGACCCGCTGGACGGTCCCTCCGACCGTGCCGCCGTCGTGCTCATGCACGGCGCCGGTACCGGCAAGGCCGCGGAAGTCTACGGCGACGTCGCCACGGACCTGGCGTCGGCCGGCATCACCAGCATCGTCCAGGACAAGCGTCTCGACAACTACACCGCGCTGAGCCGTGACTACGACGCCAGCGCCGACGACTATCTCGCCGCCGTGGAGGTCCTGCGCGGCTGGGACGGCGTCGACCCGGCGAAGGTCGGCATCTACGCGGAGTCCGAAGGCACCTGGATCGCGACCATCATGGCGAAGAAGGACCCCACGCTGGACTTCGTGGCCCTCACCAGCCCGCCGGTGTACTCGGGACGCCAGCAGATGGCGATGGCCGCCACGGAGTGCCTCAACATCATCGGCGCGCCGGACGGCGTCGTCAAGCTCATCCCCCGGCTCACCAGCCTCGACTTCGGCCCCTTCGGC
Source organism: Bifidobacterium cuniculi (assembly GCF_000741575.1). Taxonomy (GTDB): domain Bacteria; phylum Actinomycetota; class Actinomycetes; order Actinomycetales; family Bifidobacteriaceae; genus Bifidobacterium; species Bifidobacterium cuniculi. The sequence goes on along the minus strand of NZ_JGYV01000024.1, from coordinate 32,254 downwards.
CTCAAGTACGCCGACTTCGACGCCGCCGACTACCGCGGGGCGCTCACCATGCCGGTGCTCGTCAACTACGGCACCCGCGACCCCTCCATGCCCATCGAGCAGGGGGCACAGCAGATCATCAAGGACACGCACGAGGTCGGCAACGACAACGTGACCGTGCGCTACTACCCCACCAACCACCAGATGCGCACCGGCTCGTCACTGTCCGTGCCGGGACTGCCGCTGGCCGAGCACTACACGGAGAACCTGGCCGACTGGATCAACGACGTGGCCGCCGGCACCGCCGCCGACGGCTGGCAGACCCCGCTGATCGCTGGCACCCAGCCGTTCCAGGAGTTCGCCGTCCCGATGGACATGGAGCCGGGACTCATCTCCTCGGTGACCATGCTCCTGGCCATCTTCCTCTTCGGCGTGCTCATGTGGGGCGCCGTGGCGGTCATGTGTCTGGTGTCGGTGCTGCGCCGCAAGCGCACCAGCCCCACCAGCGTGCGCAAGGACGGGCGCACCGTGTCCCACCGTTTCGCCATGCCCACCAAGGCGCTGATCGTGAGCACCCTCCTGCTCACTGCCGCCCTCACCATTGCCTTCATGGCCTACTTCGTCTTCCTAGCGAAGGCGGCACTGGCCCTGAGCGACCAGTCGGCCATGCTGGAAGCGGGATGGGCCTGCCTGCGCGTGGCCGTCATCGTCTCCATCGTGCTGGTCTCATGGATCATGGTGCGCAAGTACTTCTTCTACGGCCCCGGGCGCATCGACCCGGACACGCCCAAAGAGGTCGACATGCGCATGTCCGCCGGGCACAGCGCAGTCATCGCCTGCTGCGGCCTGTGCGCGGCGAGTGCACTGGTGCTGGGCTCCTTCTTCAACCTGGTGCCCTGACATGCATATGCAAGGGCCCGGTCCATCATGTGATGACCCGGGCCCTTGCATATGCGGCGGATAGGGCGAGATTCGAACTCGCGGACGGTTTCCCGTCAACGGTTTTCAAGACCGTCTCCTTAGACCGCTCGGACACCTATCCAGTGCGCGCGGCGCACAGCCTCCCAGTCTACCATGTCATGCGGGCCATGGCTGCCCGGGACGTCGCATGCCGCGCAAAACTGTTATATCAGGTCGTCACGCCCTGGGCGATCACGCCTCCCACGCCGTGGGCTCGATCACTTCCTTGCCGCCCATGTAGGGTCGCATGGCCTTGGGAATCACGATGGAACCGTCGGCCTGCTGGTGGTTCTCCATGATCGCCACGAGCCAGCGGGTGGTGGCCAGCGTGCCGTTGAGGGTGGCGACCGGCTCGGTACCGCCGTCCACGCGCTCGCGGATGTTGAGACGGCGCGCCTGGTACTGGGTGCAGTTCGAGGTGCTGGTCAGCTCGCGGTAGCGGCCCTGGGTCGGCACCCACGCCTCGCAGTCGAACTTGCGGGCGGCGGAGGAACCCAGGTCGCCGGCGGCGGTGTCGATCACGCGGTACGGGACCTCGACCTTGCCGAGCATCTCCTCCTCCATCGCCAGCAGCTGGCGGTGCTGCTCGTAGGAGTCCTCGGGCTTGCAGTAGACGAACATCTCCACCTTGTCGAACTGGTGGACGCGGATGATGCCGCTGGTGTCCTTGCCCGCGGCACCCGCCTCGCGGCGGTAGCAGGAGCTCCAGCCGCAGTAGCGCAGCGGGCCTGCGGACAGGTCGAGGATCTCGTCCTCGTGCATGCCGGCGAGCGCCACCTCGGAAGTGCCGACCAGGTAGTCCTCGTCGGGTTCGCGCAGGCGGTAGATCTCGTCGGCGTGGGAGTTGAGGAAGCCGGTGCCGCGCATGACCTCGGGGCGCACGAGCGTGGGGGTGATGGCGAGCGTGAAATCGTGCTCCTGCGCCTGGTCGACGGCCATGGTGAGCATGGCGATCTGCAGGCGTGCGATGGCGCCGCGCAGGAAGTAGAAGCGGGAACCGGAGACCTTGACGCCGCGCTTCATGTCGATGCCGGCCACGCCCTCGCCGAGGGTGAGGTGGTCCTTGGGTTCGAAGCCCTCGGCCGCGAAGTCGCGGATGGTGCCGACCTTCTTGACGACCACGTAGTCGTCCTCGCCGCCTTCGGGCGCCTCCGGCTCGACGATGTTGGAAAGCTTCCACATGGCGGTGGTGTACTGCTCGTTCGCATCGTCCGCATCGGACTTGTAGGAGGCGACCTGCTCGGACAGCTCCTTGGTCTGGGCGATGAGCGCGGCCTTCTGGTCGGCGGGGGCCTTCGCCACCTGCTTGCCGATCTCCTTCTGGCGGGCGCGTGCCTCTTCGAACTTCTTGAGCGACGCACGGCGCGTCTCGTCGGAACGCAGGACCTCGTCGACGAGCTCGACGGACTCGCCGCGCTTGCGCTGGGAATCCTTGATGACGTCCGGGTGTTCGCGAATGAATTGAATATCAAGCATGCTTGCAAGGGTAGTGCTCGAATGCGACAGGAAGCCATGTTTCCCGCGGTGTTTCACGCATGGCAGCATGGCGGTGTCGTGGAGGATGCACCCCATGCACGCGACGGCTTGCTAAGATGGGGCGATGAATCGGACCGTTTCGACGCCATGGGTGCCGCTTATGCAGGAATGGGGAACTTTGCCATGAACACAGCAACCGTCATCATCCTGGTGTCGATGGTCGTCCTGATCGCCGTCATCGTGGTGGCCATCGCACTCATCCGCATCCACATGCACCGCAAGCGCGTCCAGCAGCTCGAGCAGCGGCGCAACGACCAGGTCCACTACGCCTTCATCGTCAACCCCTCCAAGCCATCGGCGGCGCAGACGTGCACGAAGATCCGTGAATTCTGCCGGGAGCGTGGCCTCGGGGAGACCATGTTCATCGAGACGCAGCTCGACAAGGACGGCCGCGCCTGCACGCAGGAGGCACTGGAGCGCGGCGCCGACGTGGTGATCGCCGTCGGCGGCGACGGCACCGTGCGCACCGTGGCGAGCGCGTTGGCCGGCACCGGCCATGCGATGGGCATCGTGCCGATCGGCACGGGCAACCTGTTCGCGCGCAACATGGGCATCCCGATCGACGACGTGACCGCGGCGCTCACCATCGCGGTCTCCCACGGCTCGCACCGCGTGGACGTCGGCCGCCTGCAGCTGCTGGACCGTCCCGACGAGGACCACGGCCACGCCTTCCTCATCATCGCCGGCGTCGGCTTCGACGCGGTCATGATTGACGACACCGACCCGAACCTCAAGAAGAACGTCAGCTGGCTGGCCTATTTCGTCTCCGGCGCCAAGCACCTCTTCGCCCCCAAGTACCACGCGGACGTGTCGATCACGGACGGCGAGGGCAAGCCGAAGACCTTGCGGCAATTGGAGTTCCGCACCTTCATGGCCGGCAACTGCGGCCAGATCCCCGTGTTCTCGCTCATGCCGGACGCCTCCTTCAACGACGGCCTGCTCGACTTCGAGCTGATCGACACCGACGGCGGCCTGATCGGCTGGGCGAACCTGTTCGGCGACGTGGTGCACCAGACCATCACGAAGAAGGCGGAGCAGAGCCCGCTGTCCGCGCATTCGAAGATCGACCAGATGCAGGGGCGCAGCGCCGAACTGGTCCTGGACAAGCCGGTGCTGACGCAGGTCGACGGCGACATGCTGCCCGAGACGAAGCACCTGAAGTTCACGGTGGACCGGGAGGCGCTGATCGTGCGCGTGCCGCTGGGCGAGTAGCACTGGACAAGGCGTCCCGCGTGGGCGGGGCGTGCGAGGCATATATGTGCTTGCTTGGAGCATGTGCATGCGGAAGGGCAGAAAACTCTCGTTTTTTCGTGACATTTCTAGGAGAAGAGGCGGCCCGCTTCCTGCCGGTCATCGCCATCGGCGATGACCGGCAGGAAGCGGGCCGCCTCTTCTCCTAGAAATGTCACGAAAAAACGAGAGATTTCTTCGGATTCAGGCCTCGGTGGCCTGACCTCATGCCTTACTTCTCCACGTCGATGACCACGTCACCGGGCTGCACGTCCATGCCGAAGTGCGGCTCGACGCGAGTCAGGGCGGCGGTGTTCACCACGGTCATCAGGGTGGTGGTGCTGTAGCCGGCGGCCTGCACCTTGTCGAAGTCGACGTCCACGAGCTTGTCGCCCAGGGCGACGCGCTGGTTCTGCTTGACGGCGACGGTGAAGCCCTCGCCGTTCATCTTGACGGTATCGATGCCGATGTGCACCAGGATCTCCACGCCGTCATCGGTCTTGACGCCGAAGGCGTGGCCGGTCTCGGCCACGGTGGTCAGCACGCCGGCGACCGGCGCGAAGACGGATTCCTTGCCGCTGGCGGGCGTGATGCCCACGCCCTCGCCCAGGGCGCGCGAGGCGAACACGGGGTCGCCGGCGTCGTCCAGGGAAATCACGTGGCCGGCGAGCGGCGCGGCGACGTGGTCGGTGGCGACCATCGGCTGGTCGGCGGCAGCGGCAGCGGCGCCGGCGGCGGAGGTGCGGTCGGCGGGCAGCAGGTTGTCGTCCTCATGCTCAAGGGCATTCTCGACGGCGGCACGGTTGGCCGGGGTCTCGGTGGCCTCGTCGGCCTGGGCGGCCTGGACGCGGGCCAGCACCTCGGCTTTCTCCTCAGGCGTGCGGTAGTCGAAGAAGACGACCATGAGCAGCGCCACGATGAAGGCGATGGCGATGGACAGCGCGTACACCCACATCTGGCTGAAGACCGGGATGGTCAGCAGCGAGGTGAAGGCGAAGGCGGTGGTGGTCACGCCGTGCACGGTCTCGCCGTTGGCGAGGGTGGACGGGAAGAGCCAACCGAGGATGGCGATGGAGACGCCGCCGGCGGCGCAGCCGACCAGCATGCGCGAGTACATCTTCTTGAAGCGCAGGTGAATGCCGTACAGGGACGGCTCGGAGACGCCGCCGAGCAGGCCGGCCGCGAGGGCGCCGATGGAGGTCTGACGCATCTCGGTGTCCTTGTCGCGCAGGGAGAGGATGAGTACGCCGGCGGTGGCGCCGAAGCAGGCGAAGTTCCAGGTGCCCATCGGGCCCTGGATGAAGTCGTATCCCATGGTGTTGATGTTGATGAGCATGAGCGCGTTGAGCGGCCAGTGCAGGCCGAGCGGCACCAGGAACGGGTACAGCATCGGGATGAGGATGGCGAAGATGAACGGCGCATGCATGTTCAGCCACTGCAGGCCGATACCCAGGCCGTTGCCGACCCATACGCCGATCGGGCCGAGGATGAAGGCGGTCAAGGCGCCGACGACAATCATGCAGAAGAAGGGCACGAAGACCATCTGGACCGAATCCGGGATGATCTTCTTGAGGCCGCGGTAGACGAGCGCGAGCACGGCGGCCATGAGCAGCGGCACGAAAACGTTGCCCGAGTAGTCGGACAGCTGCATCGGCAGGCCGAACACGGTGGTGGTGCACTGCTGGGTGCCCACGGCGCTGGTGGTGCAGTTGGTCTCGGCCCAGGTGGTGTCCATGAGGCTCATGAAGGACGGGGTCATGAGCGCGGCCATGATGGCGCCGCCCAGCCACGGGTCCACGTTGAGCTTCTTGGACGCGTTGTACGCGATCATGATGGGCAGGAAGTAGAAGACGCCCTTGTACAGCGCCTGCATGAAGACCCAGCTCGGCGAGTCGGTCTCGCTGGCGATCCAGCCGCATGCGATGCACACGTTGATGATGGCGATGATGAGCGAGGCGCCGAGCAGCACGCCCAGGATCGGGCGGAACGAATCGGAGAGGTACTCGAAGAAGGAGTCCAGCCACGCGACCTTGCCGCGCGCCTTGGACCGGGCGGCCGCCTTGACGTCCGCGTTGGACATGCCACCGCCGTTGGAGCCGGCGGCGGGCGCCGGGGTGCCGGAGGCCACACGCTGCATCTCGGGCAGGTTCATGATCTTGTTGTACATGTCGGCCACGCCGCCGCCGATGACGACCTGGTAGCGGTCGCCGGCCTGCGGCACGGCACCCAGCACGCCTTTCATGTGCTGGAGCGCGTTCTGGTCGACCTTGCCTCCGTCGACCAGCTCGAAACGAAGGCGGGTGGCGCAGTGCGTCAGGCTCTTGACGTTGTCCGGGCCACCGATCGCAGTGATGATCTGCGAAGGAGTGGAGTCAGCCATCGTTCTTTCCTTTCCTCTATCCCTGAGCGACGGCACTTCCCGGATCCCCCATTGTCCGCATGGGGCACGGAACGACGCCGTCGCTGCTGTGTATCCGAAAAAAGCGAACACAGCGGGCAATTCCCGCGCATGGCGCTCCCCGTTCCTTCACCGGGGGACGGTCCAGCGGCTCTGCTTCGCCGTCTTCACTCCAATCGTCACAAAATAGTACACGAGTACACAGGCCATTTCACCGACACGGAATGTCGCGGCCACGGGAGCTGACGGCCCGAATCCTTGGAATCGCGCGCTTTGTACGCCCCCTCACCTTGCAATCGATTTCAGTTCTTCGCCACAGGCTAAACTGGTAGGGTACGGCTTGTCGCTGCAATGCCATTGCAACGCCAAACCGGCGGCAGTCAATGAATCGTGAAAGAACGAAGGACGTATGGTTGCACAGAATGCGGGCATGCCCGCCACCCCAGCAGACCTCATCGATGTCGACGAAGTGATCGGCAAGTACTACGACGTCGTGCCGGACGTCGACGTGCCCGAGCAGCGCGTGAGCTTCGGCACCTCCGGACACCGCGGCTCCTCGCTGAAGACGTCGTTCAACGAGGCACACATCGTGGCCATCACGCAGGCCATCGCCGAGTACCGCAAGGAGGCCGGCGTCAACGGCCCGCTCTACATCGGCCGCGACACGCACGCCCTGAGCGAGCCGGCTTGGAAGACCGCCATCGAGGTGCTCGTGGCGAACGGTGTCACCGTGCGCATCGACTCGCGCGACGACTTCACCCCCACCCCGGTCGTCTCCCAGGCGATCCTCACACACAACCGCGCGGCCGACGGCTCGCAGCGCTTCGAGGGCGACGGCCTGGCCGACGGCATCGTGGTCACCCCCTCGCACAACCCGCCCACCGACGGCGGCTTCAAGTACGACCCGGTCACCGGCGGCCCGGCACCCAGCGAGGTGACCAACGCCATCGCCAACCGCGCCAACGAGCTGCTGCCGAACTTCCGCAACATCAAGCGCGTGCCCTTCGAGCAGGCCGTCAAGTCCGACCTCGTGGAGCGCTTCGACTTCCGCGAACACTACGTGGAAGACCTGAAGAACGTGATTGACTTCGACGTGATCCGCTCCTCCGGCGTGCGCCTGGGCATCGACCCGCTGGGCGGCGCCTCCGTGAACTACTGGCCGCTCATCAACGAGAAGTACGGCCTCGAGATCGGCGTGGTGCGCCCCGAGGTCGACCCGACCTGGCGCTTCATGACCATCGACCACGACGGCAAGATCCGCATGGACCCCTCCTCGCAGTACGCGATGAAGGGCCTGGTCGACCAGCTCAACGCCGGCGCCTGGGACAAGTACGACCTGGTGGGCGGCACCGACCCGGACGCCGACCGCCACGGCATCGTCTGCCCGAACTGGGGCGTCATGAACCCGAACCACTACCTGGCCGTGTGCGTCGAATACCTCTTCGGCGGCAACCGTCCGGGCTGGCCGGAGGGCACGGGCGTGGGCAAGACCCTCGTCTCCTCCTCCCTGATCGACCGCGTGGCCGCCGCCATCGACGCGCGCGTGGTCGAGGTGCCGGTCGGCTTCAAGTGGTTCGTGGACCCGCTGTTCACCGGCGAGATCGCTTTCGGCGGCGAGGAAAGCTCCGGCATGAGCTTCCTGCGCATGGACGGCCGCGTGTGGACCACCGACAAGGACGGCCTGATCCCCGACCTGCTGGCCGCCGAGATCACCGGCAAGACCGGCAAGAACCCGGCCCAGCTGCACCAGGAGCAGGTGGAGCGCTTCGGCGAGAGCTGGTACAGCCGCATCGACACGCCGACCACCCTCGAGCAGAAGCAGAAGTTCGCCAAGCTCAACGCCGACGACGTGACCGCCACCACCCTGGGCGGCGAGGACATCGAGCAGATCCTGACCAAGGCGCCGGGCAACGACGCTCCGATCGGCGGCATCAAGGTGACGACCAAGGACAACTGGTTCGCCGCCCGCCCCTCCGGCACCGAGAACATCTACAAGGTGTACGCGGAGTCCTTCGTCTCCCCCGAGACGCTGGACGCCGTGCTGTCCGAGGCCACCGAGGTCGTGGACAACGCCCTGGGCGAGTAGGTGAAGGCATCGGGGAAGGGTCCGGATGCCTGTAGGTCCGGATGAGGGCAACCCTTTCCTTTGACGAACCGCCCCTAACAGGAATCTCTCGTTTTTCCGTGATATTTCCAGAACGGGCCGCATGTGCGGCCCGTTCTGGAAATATCACGGAAAAACGAGAGATTCCTGTTAGCACTTGATTCCTGAATGGCCCTCGCCCCGGGGTCCCACTACCCTAGGCCCCATGACGATCACTGTTTCCACCGACGGCTCCGCACTCGGCAACCCCAACGGACCCATGGGTTGGGCATGGGCCGACCATGACACGCACGGCGCGGACGGCCACCACCACACCGGCGACTGCGACGCCGGCGGCGCCACCAGCGGCACCAACCAGATCGGCGAGCTGTGCGCGGTGCTCGAGGCGCTGCGCACCCATCCGGGATCCGAGCCCCTGACCATCGAGACCGACTCCCAGTACGCCATCAACTGCTCCACCAAGTGGGTGCATGGCTGGAAGAAGAACGGCTGGAGGAACTCCAAGAAAGAGCCGGTGAAGAATGCGCCGCTCATCAAGGCCATCGACCGCGAGATCCGCAGCCGCAAGGGCCCGGTCAGGTTCGTGTGGGTCAAGGGGCACGCGGGCAACGCCGGCAACGAGAAGGTCGACGAACTGGCACGCACCTACGCGGAGGACGCCCGTTCGGGCGTGCGCGACGGCTACCTGCCTGCCGAGGGCTGGCAATCGGTGATGGACTCGCCGTACACGAAGGGCCTGGAAGTCCCGCAGGATGCGCAGATGCTGCTCGACGGCGAGCTGACGGCCGCCGACTACCACGACGGCCGCTCCATGGGAGGCCCCGGCACCATGCGTGACACCGACGCCGCAACGGCGCACGATACGCAGGGCATACAGGCCGACACCGCCGCACGACGCCCGGACGACCCCATTGGCCGCCCGACGACGGACAAGGCGCAGGAGACGGCATCGACGCCGGATTCCGCGACGCCGTCGGCACAGCCGGCGGCGGCAGCGGACCCGGTGACCGACGGGACCGCACCGGAAGCGACGCACGCCACGCAGCAGCAGCCCTCCCCCACCCCGACGCTGGCGCACACCGGCCTGCACGTGTCCGGTGACGTGCACATCACGCCCCCGCCGGCCTCCAGCCCGAGCTTCGACGGCCAGCCGCGGCGGATCCGCGGCTACGTGGAAGTGGACCTGCTGGTGGATGGCGACGGCTCGGCGCGGCTGGATGACGCCCCGTTCCTCGTGGCGCATCTGGGCTGAGCACTACTATGGGACCTGTGCGTGCATGCATGGGCGTGCACGCGTGCATGACTTCGAATCGAAGGAGCAAGGATATGGACAAGGCACAGCAGGATGCCATGAAGAAGGAAGCGGGCATCGCCGCCGCGCAGCTCGTCAAGGACGGCATGGTCGCAGGCCTGGGCACCGGTTCCACTGTGAAGTTCCTGGTGGACGAGCTCGGCCGCCGCGTCAAGGAGGAAGGCCTCGAGTTCACTGGCGTCACCACCTCCCGCCGCACGCAGGAGCAGGCCGAGGGCTACGGCATCAAGATCGTGGACATCGACGACGTGGACCGCATCGACCTGACGATCGACGGCGCCGACGAGGTGGACGCGAACTTCAACGGCATCAAGGGCGGTGGCGCCGCCCTGCTGTGGGAGAAGATCGTGGCCGTCAACTCGGACAAGATCGTGTGGATCGTGGACTCCTCCAAGGTGGTGGACGTGATCGGCAAGTTCCCGCTGCCGGTGGAGGTCATCCCCTTCGGCTGGTCCCACGTCTTCAAGCGTTTCGAGGAGCGCGGCTACAAGCCGGTGCTGCGCCTGGAAGCCGACGGCGAGCCGGTGCGCACCGACGAGCGCAACTACGTGATCGACCTGCACCTGGAGCGCATCGACAACCCGCAGGAGCTGGCCGAGGACCTCATCAACACGGTCGGCGTGGTGGAGCACGGCCTGTTCCTCAACATGGTCAACGAAGTGATCGTGGGCGACCCGGAAGGCCCCCGCGTGCTCGTCAATCCGAACAAGTGAGTCTTCCCGCACGGCCGGGACGGCATAAAGTCGTCTCGGCCGTGTAGAGTTGGTCAAGTTGCAAACTTTCGAGTACAAGGAACGGAGGCTTGAGATGGGCTCGGTCATCAAGAAGCGCCGCAAGCGGATGAGCAAGAAGAAGCACCGCAAACTGCTGCGTAAGACTCGCCACCAGCGCAAGTAGTCTTATTGCTTGAATACTTCGATCCCCGGCACCGCGTGGTGCCGGGGATTTTGCATATGCGCATGGGCGTGGCGGGAAACCAAGGCCCCTTTGCGGCAAGTCTCCCATGAGATTTTGTTCGAAAAAATGAACAATTTCTCAAGCGGAAGCGATCATGAAGGGAACTTTGCCCCACCTACAGGGGGAAGGTGCGGACCAGCGTCTCGACGGTGGCAACGGGGCCGGTCATGAGGATGCACACCGTGTCGTTGCGCCAGAGCGCAGAGGCGGCATTTTCGTCGTCCTCGTCCTGCACGACCACGTAGCTGCCGGTCTTCTCCCCCGCCACCTTCACGTTGCCGGCGGCCAGCTGCTTGCCCTTGAGCGCCTTGGCCAAGTCCAGGTATTCCTCGTCCGCGTCCTCGGTGGCGCTCCACTGCGCCACGGTCACGGACACCTTGGTGGCGTCGTCGCCGGTCGAATAGGCCAGCGCGTATTCCTCCAGGGGCTTGGAGGCGCTCCACACGTCCGTGGTGTCAGCGGAGACGCGCACGTAGCTGCCCACATGGTCCGGCATCGCCTGGAGGAGCGCCGTGGCGCCCTCGGGCAGTGCGGTGGCCTCGATGGTCGGCTTGGCGGAGGCGATGGCAGTGGAGATGGGCGCCGGCTCCGGCGCGCTGCGCACCGCCCAACCAGGCCAACCGAAGGCGCTGACGAGGGCCAGGACGACGATGATCGCGGCCACGACGACGACCCTGCGGGCACGTCGTGCCGTGTCCGAGGAGGAGGTGTCGACGGAAGCGCGCGATGTGTTTGCCATGGCATTCATCTTGGCACAGCCGCCTGACGCCTTGCGCAAACCGCCCGGAGCCGCTAGGTTCGGGACCATGGCGAAAAGTTCCGTGAGTTATGTGTGCACCGAATGCGGCTGGAGCGGTGCGAAGTGGATGGGCCGCTGCCCCGAGTGCGGCCAGTGGGGCACCGTCGAGGAGTTCCGCGAGGCCAAGCCGGCGGCCGGTGCGCGCACGGCGGCGCCGGGACGCACCTCGCGCACCGTGGCGAGCGCGCATGCGGCGAGCGCGGCGCTGCCGATCTCGAAGATCGACACGGCGGCCGTGGCGCGCGTGCCCACCGGCTTCGGCGAGTTCGACCGCGTGCTCGGCGGCGGCATCGTGCCCGGGTCGGTGGTGCTCATCGCGGGCGAGCCAGGCATCGGCAAGTCCACGCTGCTGCTGGAGACGGCGGGCAACATCGCCGCGCGGGTCGCCGGCGCACGCAAGGCGAACACGGTCCTGTACATCTCCGGCGAGGAGTCGCAGGCGCAGGTGCGGCTGCGGGCCTCGCGCATCGACGCCGTGAAGGACAACCTGCTGCTGGCGTCGACGACGGACCTGGCGACGGCGCTGGCGCTCATCGAGGAGCATCGGCCGGCCCTGGCGATCGTGGATTCCGCGCAGACGATCGTCTCGCAGGACGTCGACGGCATCTCCGGCGGTTCCACGCAGGTACGCGAGGTGGCCAGTGCGCTGATCGACACGGCGAAGTCGCTGGACGTGCCGGTACTGCTGGTGGGCCATGTGACCAAGGACGGCTCGATCGCCGGCCCGCGCACGCTGGAGCACCTGGTGGACGTGGTGTGCCAGTTCGAGGGTGATGCGCAAACGGCGCTGCGCATGCTGCGCGCCGTGAAGAACCGTTTCGGGCCTACCGACGAGGTCGGCTGCTTCGACATGTCCGGGGAGGGCATCGAGGAGGTGAGCGACCCGGCGGGACTGTTCCTCTCAGAGAGCGACTCGCCAGTGGAGGGCACCTGCGTGACGCCGACGCTGGACGGCCACCGTTCGCTGCCGGTGGAGGTGCAGGCGCTGGTGACGTCCTCGGTGCTGCCCACGCCGCGGCGCGCCGTCAATGGGGTGGACACGAACCGCATCGCCATGCTGGTGGCGGTGCTGTACCGGCACGGCGCGTTGAATCTGCTCAACAACGACCTGTACATCGCTACCGTGGCGGGCGGCGTGGCCAGGGAACCGGCCTGCGACCTGGCGATCGTGGCGGCTCTGGCGAGTGCCGCCACGTCCACGCCGGTGGCGAAGACGACCTGTGCGGTGGGCGAGATCTCCCTGACCGGACAGGTGCGTCCGGTGCCGCGCATGGAGTACCGGCTGCGGGAGGCGGCGCGCCTGGGCTTCACCAGGGCGATCGTGCCGCCGATGCGCAAGGTGCCGGCGATCGCCGGCCTCGAGATCGTGCAGGCACGGTCGGTCAAGGAGGCGCTGGACGCGCTGGGACTGGCCAGGCGGCGCGCCAGGAAGGGGACGGCCAAGGTCGGTGCCGCCGTCTCCTCCTTCGACCCGCAGGACGCGGACGACTAGTCGCGTTCCGCGTCGGTGATGGCGCGCGTCTCCTGCGCGTTGCGGGCCAGTTCCGCCGTGAGCGCCTCTGCCGAGTCGAACCTGGTCTGGGGTCGCAGGAAGCCGCTGAACTCGACGCGCACGCGGTGTCCGTACAGTTCGATCCAGTCGTCGGTGACGGCGTATGCCTCGAGCACGCGGCCGTCCACGCCCGTCTCCTCGTTGAAGGTCGGCTTGGTGCCGATGGAGATGGCGGCCGGCCAGCGGTAGGGCGAGTGGGATGCCAGGCGGCTTTTCACCCCACCGGATTCGTAGGGCACCGACACGCCTTCCTCGGCGGGGTCGAACATCTTCTCCTGGGTGCGCCGGTAGGCGTCGGCGTCCCCCAGGTCGATGAGCCAGCCGGCGTAGACGCCGTCCACGGGCAGGTAGCCGTCCAGCGGCTGTTCGAGGTTCGCAGTGGGGAACCCGATGGTCCTGCCGCGTTCCTCGCCATGGACCACGGTGCCTTCCACGCCGTGGCGGTGTCCCAGGAGCGTGTTCGCGTCCTGCACGCGGCCCTGGCTGAGCAGGTAGCGGATGTTCGTCGAACTCAGGGCACGTACCTCGCGCGACCCGATCTTCTTGGTGTAGGCGCGGCGTTCGGCCTTGCTCATCGACGCCATGGGGTCGGCCGGCTCACCGCGTCCTTCGGGACTGGTCGGCTCGTAACGGGCGGGAATGCGCACATGCCCGTCGCCGTGTTCCTGTACCACGACCAGTTCGAAGACGCCGGTCGCCTCGGCCAGGGTACCGATCTTCCTGATGTCGCCTTCGTTGTGCGCGCCCATGCGCGCGTCCTCGCCGAGCACCAGGGCGCGCATGCCCAGCTTGCCCACCAGCTGGCCGAGGAAGAAGCGGAAGGACTTGTCGGCGAACTCGAGCGTGTAGTGCACCACCAGTACGAAGTCGAGGCCGATCTCCTCCATCATCCGCAGGCGCTCGTCCACGCCGGTCAGCTTGCCGCTGTCCGGCGCACCATCCTGCGGTGCCACGCCGTTCGCTTCCGCGTACGCGTGCACGAAGGCTGGGCGCGGGTCGAACATGATCGCCACGGACAGGCACTTGTGCCGGCGTGCGAGTTCCACCGTCCGGCGCAGCACCGCCTGGTGCCCCCGGTGCACGCCGTCGAACACGCCGACGGTGACCACCGACTTGCGTGACGTGCTGAGCGTCGGCCATGCCACGGTACCCGACACATCCGGGACCAACTGAATGATATGCATTGCGTCTACCACCTTCACTGTCATTGTGCCACGGCCGGCCCGGCCCCGCCGGCGAACACGGTCACCGGCTGAATCATGCCGTCGTGGCCGCGCACGATCGCCACCACGTCGCCGCCGGCCGGCACCACGGCGGCGGCGATGCCCTCGAGGCCGCCGCGCAGCTGGCGTCCGAAGCGCAGGTCCCTGGCCTGCGTGCCGTCGACCTCCACGACCGGCATGGTGCGCGTCACCGCCTCCATCATCCCGATGACATGGTCCGCCAACCCCCGCGGGGCGTCGAGCACGGCACGCCGTCGTTCCACCTGCCGCCCTTCCCGGTCGGTGACCGTGCGGCTCTCGGCATGCGCGTGCACCAGCCGCCCGTCGTCCGCGGTGAACTGGCCGACCGCCAGCCTGCGCAGGCGCACCAGGTGGGCGCCGCAGCCGAAGTCCTGCCCCAGGTCGCGAGCCAAGGCGCGGATGTACGTGCCGGCCGAGCAGGTCACGCGCACGTCCACGTCCAGCACCGGCGTGCCGTCGTCCGCCTGGCCGTGCCGGGCGGCGAGCGCGTCGAAGCGATGGATGGTCACCGGGCGTGCCTTGAGCTCGGGCGCCTGACCGTCGCGTGCCAGGTCATAGGCGCGCCTGCCATGTACCTTGACGGCGGAGAAGGCGTTCGGCACCTGCATGATGTCGCCAGTGAAGCGTGCGTCGATGGCGTCGCGCACCGCCTGCACGGTCGGCAATCCGGCGGCGTCGGCGACGGCGTGCACGGGCGTGCCGTCGGCGTCGTCGCTGTCGGTGGCCTGGCCGAAGCGGATCGTCGCCTCATAGGTCTTGCGGGTGCCCACGATCGTGTTGAGCAGGCGCGTCGCGTCGCCGAAGCCGACGACGAGCACGCCGGTGGCCATCGGGTCGAGGGTGCCGGCGTGGCCGACCTTGCGCAGGTGCAGGGCGCCGCGCACCGCGCCGACGACGTCATGGCTGGTCACGCCCTGCGGCTTGTCCACGACGAGGATGCCGCCGGAAGGCAGCGGCGCCACGGGGGCGTCAGTCCTGTTCGATGTCGTCTGCGTCATCGTCGAAGTCCTCGAGTTCCTCGACCTCAACGACGTCGCCGTCGTACTCGTCGTAGTCGTCCTTGTGGTCGTGCTCCAGCTCGTCGAGCTCCTCTTCCTCGTCATCGTCGTCATGGCGGTACGGATCGGCGTCGCCGGCGTACTGCGCGGTCTCGCGCATCTTCGCCAGCTCCGCGTCGCGCTTGCGGGCCGCGGCCAGGATGTCGTCGATCTCGTGTGCCTCCCCCGGCACCTCGTCGAAGACGAACTGCAGCTGCGGAGTCAGGCGCAGACCCGCCTTGGCGCCAACCATCGTGCGCAGGCGGCCCTTCGCCTGGTCGAGGGCGGTCTTGGCGCGTTTGCGTTCGCCGTCGTCGTTGCCGGTGTGCGAGAGGGTGGTCCAATACACCTTCGCCAGCTGCAGGTCGTTGGTGACCTTCACGTCGGTGATGGTCACGTTCTTGAGCCGCTTGTCGTGCAGCGTGGATTCCATGTTCGACGCAATGACGCGCTGGATCAGCGCCGCGATGCGCGCGGCGCGAGGGTTGCTGGACTGCATGTGTGCCTCCTTGTGGGCATTCGTTTCCTTGTGGGCATTCTACCCGCCCAGACGCCGGACGGCCGGCCCGCATCGCGCGGAGCCGGCCGTCCGGTATGGCTGTAGGGCTTCTGGCGCCTACTTGCGCTCGATCTCGCGCATCTCGAAGGTCTCGATGATGTCGCCGATCTCGATGTCGTTGAAGGAGCCGAGGTTGATGCCTGCCTCATAGCCTTCGGTGACGCTCTTGACGTCGTCCTTGAAGCGGCGCAGCGAGCTGATCTCCAGGTCGTTGACCGTGGCGACGCCGTCGCGCAGGATGCGTGCCTTGGTGCCGCGCTTGACCTCGCCGTCCAGGACCATGACGCCGGCGATGTTGCCGAACTTGGAGGAACGGAAGATCTCGCGGATCTCCGAGTGGGAAGTGGTGACCTCCTCGTACTCGGGCTTGAGCATGCCCTTGAGGGACGCCTCGATGTCCTCGATCGCCTTGTAGATGACCGAGTAGTACTTGATCTCCACGCCCTCGCGCTCGGCGAGGTCCGCCACCTGGCGGTTCGGGCGCACGTTGAAGCCGATGATGACGGCCTTGTCCACGCTGGCGAGGTTGACGTCGTTCTGGGTGATGGCGCCCACGCCGCGGTGGATGACCTGGATGCCGACCTCGTCGGACACCTCGATCTTCATGAGGGAGTCCTCGAGCGCCTCGACGGAGCCGGAGGAATCGCCCTTGATGACGATGTTGAGCATGTCGATCTCGGCCTTGGCGAACTGCTCCTTGAGGCTCTCGAGGGAGACGACCTTGCGGCGCTTGGCCAGCTGGGCAGCACGCTCGGTGGCCTGGCGCTTCTCGGCGATCTGGCGGGCGGTGCGGTCGTCTGGGGCGACGAGGAAGAGGTCGCCTGCCGTGGGCACCGAGGTCAGGCCCAGGACCTGCACCGGGGTGGACGGCAACGCCGCTTCCATGTTGTTGCCGTTCTCGTCGAGCATGGCGCGCACGCGGCCATAGGAGGTGCCGGCCACGATCGCGTCGCCCACGTGGAGGGTGCCGGACTGCACGAGCACGGTCGCCACGGCGCCGCGGCCCTTGTCCAGGCGGGCCTCGATGGTCGCGCCGCGCGCATCCATGTCCGGGTTGGCGCGCAGGTCGAGCTCGGCGTCCGCGGTGAGCAGGACGGCCTCGAGCAGCTTGTCGACGTTGGTGCCGTACTTCGCGGAGATGTCGACGAACATGGTGTCGCCGCCGTACTCCTCGGGCACCAGGCCGAACTCGGTGAGCTGGCCGCGCACCTTGTCGGGGTTGGCGCCCTCGACGTCGATCTTGTTGACGGCCACCACGATCGGCACGTGCGCCGACTGGGCGTGGTTGATCGCCTCGACGGTCTGTGGCATGACGCCGTCGTCCGCGGCCACGATGATGATCGCGATGTCCGTGATCTCGGCACCGCGGGCACGCATGGCGGTGAAGGCCTCGTGGCCGGGGGTGTCGAGGAAGGTGATCTTGCGGTCCTCGCCGTCCAGGTCCACGGTCACCTGGTAGGCGCCGATGCGCTGGGTGATGCCGCCGGCCTCGCGGTCGATGACGTTGGTCTTGCGGATGGTGTCGAGCAGGCGGGTCTTGCCGTGGTCGACGTGGCCCATGACGGTCACGACCGGCGGACGCGGCTTCAGGTCCTCGTCCTCCTGCAGTTCCTCGGCCTCGAGGTCGATGTCGAACTGCTGGAGCAGCTCCTTGTCCTCCTCCTCGGCGGAGACGATCTTGATGTTCCAGCCGATCTCGTCGCCCAGGATCTGGAAGGTCGCCTCGTCCAGGGACTGCGTGGCCGTGGCCATCTCGCCCAGGTGGAAGAGCACGGTCACGAGGGCCGCGGGATTGACGTTGATCTTCTCGGCGAGGTCGGCGAGGGATGCGCCCTGGCGCAGCTTGATGGTCTGGCCGTTGCCCTTGGGGATGCGCACGCCGCCGATGACCGGTGCCTTGATCTCCTCGTACTCATGACGCTTCGCAAGACGGTTCTTGCGTGCCTTGGAGGACTTGCCGCCCTGGCGCCCGAAGGCACCTGCGGCGCCGCCGCGGCCGCGGCCGCCGCCGCGGGACGGCCCGTTGCTTGGGCCGTTGTTGTGCTGGAAGCCACCGGAGTTGCCACCGAAACGGCTGCCGCCGGAATGGTTGTTGCCGGAACCGGCACCCTGGCGGTGCTGGCCCCACTGCCCCGGCTTCGGGGCGCCCTGGCCGCCGCGGCCTCCACGGAAGTTGCTGCCGCCGCGCTGGCCCGGACGGCCGCCGCGGCGCTCGTTGTTGTTCACCGTGGGGCGTGCCATCGGGTGCGGACGCGGGATGTCGCCCGGGGTGGGCACGTGCATGCCCTGCTTGCGGTTGAACGGGTTGTTGCCCGGACGCGGGGTGTGCGCGGAGGCGTTGCCACTGGCATTGGCATTGCCGTTGGCGCGGCCGCCCTTGGGCCCCGGGGTGGGTGCCGACGGACGCGGCGCGTGGTGCTGGCCCGGCTTGGGCGCGTTGCCGCGCGGCGCGTTGGCGTTGTTGGAACGGTTGTTGTTGGAACGGTTGGGGCGCTCCTCGTTGCCGTTGGCGCGGCGCGGGCGCTGCGGACCCGGCTTCGCCGACGTGGCATGGTGCTGCTGGCCCGGCTTGGGTGCGGCGGGACGCGGCGCGGCCGGCTTGGGGGCCTCCTGGCGGGCGGCGGGCTTGTGCGGGGCCGGCTTCGGTGCCGGGGCCCTGTCGGTGGAACCGGCATGTTCGTCCTGCTTCGGGAAGGCGGCCTTGAGGCGGCGCACCACCGGTGCTTCCACCGTGGAAGAGGCGGACTTCACGAATTCACCCATGTCCTTGAGCTTCTCGAGGACGGTCTTGCTGTCTACGCCAAGTTCCTTGGCGAGCTCATATACGCGTGCTTTCGGCACTCAATTTCTCCTAATTCCCAGCTGCGCATACATGAGCGCAACTGCTTATGTTCTCACGGCGAGCGTTCGGACTCTCATCGTGCAACCATGGTCGTTCTACCTCGTTACCGTCCCTGGTGCGCCGCGCGGGGTGCGCCGCGCCCAGTTTCACGGCGTTCAGCTTACTCCCGCCTTTGGATGGGCGGCAGTTCGCTTGGTCAGTCGTTGAATTTGTGGGTGTAGCCACCCTGGCCCTGCTTGGCGGCGTAGGCCTCCTCGGACTCGATGCCGATCTTCCAGCCGGTCAGCTTGGCCGCCAGGCGTGCGTTCTGGCCTTCCTTGCCGATGGCCAGCGAGAGCTGGTCCTCGTGGATGAAGGCCACGGCCGTCTGGTTCTTGTCGCTGATCACGTGCACGCCGGACACCACCGCGGGCGAGAGCGCCGCGGCGATGAAGGTGGCGGGATCACTGGACCAGTCGACGATGTCGATCTTCTCGGGACCGAGGTTCTCCATCACGGCGCGCACGCGGGAACCGCCGGGGCCGATCAGTGCGCCCTTCGGGTTGACGCCGGGCACGTTGGCGCGGACCGCGATCTTGGTGCGGGCGCCCGCCTCGCGGGCGATGGCCATGATCGAGACGGCGCCGGACGTCAGCTCCGGGACCTCGCGCTCGAAGAGCTTGCGCACCAGTTCGGGATGTGAGCGCGAGACGATGATCTCGGGACCCTTGAGGCCGCGGGAGACGTTCACCACGTAGACGCGGATGCGCTGGCCATGGCGGTAGCGCTCCCCCGGCACCTGCTCGCGACGCGGCAGGAGCGCCTCGACGTCGCCCACGGCCACGTGCACGTTCGCGGTGTCCTTCGCATCCTGCTGGACCACGCCGGTGATGAGCTTGCCGCGCTGTCCCGAGAACGCGCCGAAGATCTTGTCATCCTCGGCCTTACGGAACAGCTGGGAGATCACCTGGCGCGCGGTGGCTGCCGCCAGGCGGCCGAAGTCGCTGGGGGTATCGTCGTATTCCTCGCCCAGGGTGAATCCGGGATGGGGGTGTTCCTCGGTCGGTTCCTGAGGAATCTCGTCACGTGCCCACACGGTGAACGACCCGGCGCGCGGGTCGAGCTCCACGCGCGCATGCTTGGCAGCGTGCGGGGTCTTCAGGTACGCGAGACGCAGCGCCTCGGTCAGCGCCTCGTCCACGGTCTGCGCATCGATTCCCTGCTCGCTCGCAAGCTGGTAGATGCCGTTCAGGTCCAGTTCCAACTTCAGACCTCCTATATGAAGTTATTCAGCTCTCGCCCTTTGGTCACAGTCAACAACTACTCTAGGCTTTCATGCAGACACTCCTCCCCTTCCCGCGCGTGCGCCGGCGCCTTGCCGCATGGGCGGCGATCCTGTGCGCCGTGGCCCTCTGCGCTGCCTGCACGGCACCGCGCGTCAGCGGCAAGGCGGAGGCGGAACGCGACGCCAATGCCTGCGAGAGCGCATTCGCCGATGCCGGCGAGCACAGCGAGGCCGTCACCGACGCCTCCCTGCTCCTCGTCGAGCGCTACCAGGCGGCCCGGTCGGCCCAACATGACTGGCTGGACGTGGCCATCCAATGCTCCCAGCGTTTCTCGGAGGGCGTACTGCACAGCGCCCAGGCCCAGCATTACGCGGCCACGCTCGCCTCGGCGCTCGGCCGCGACTACCAGCCGCTCACCGTCAACCGCCTCGACACCGTGACGGCGCTGCCCATCGGCAACCAGGCGCTGGCACGCCTCGCACTGGCCGAGGACCGTGCCGGTTTCGCCACGCAGACCCTGGCAGGCCGCTACGTCGCCGGCATGGGCAGCAATCGGCAGACCATGGCGTTGGCCACCGACGGCACGCTTCTGGACATGAGCGACGACCACAAGGAGACGGCGTCGCGGCTCATGGGACTGACGGACAGCGCCCAGGAGGACCTGCGTCAGAAGGTGTACCGGGCAGCCACGCTCATCGACGACCCCGATGCCGCCATCGATCCCACTACGGGACTGCGGGCCAATACCCTGGCAATCGTGGAGATGGACTGCGTGCGCGAGGAACTGCAGGACGTGGAGCAATACGGCACGCTGGACCACGCCGACGACACCAAGGACGCCCAGCGCCAGCTGCGCGCCAGCCTCCTGCAGCTGGCGATGCTGATTGCCACCCACGCCTACACCGCCTTCGGCCTGGGCTACCCCCTCACCGACGAGGTCCTATTCGGCCAGCAATGACGACATGCCCGAACGACTTGACATGGCCACGACATATGGCATAATGAACAAGTTGCTTAACGCAACATGGATAAGTGTCCGAGCGGTCTAAGGAGCACGCCTCGAAAGCGTGTGAGGGCAACCCCCTCCAAGAGTTCGAATCTCTTCTTATCCGCTTATAGGGTTTTCGGCTTCGGCCGGAAACCCTTTTTCGTGCCTCTTTCCCTTCCTACCCGTGACTCACAGGGTACGGCGGGCACGGATACGCTCGGCACGGGCGGCGAGCTCGTCGTCCGCCGGGTAGGCGATGTGCTCGAGGGTCAGGCCCTGCGGGGCGATGGGGCCGGTGGAGCCTTCGCGCTTCGGCGTGGCCATCTTGCCGGCGAACCATTCGACGCTGCGCTTGCCCAGACCGACCTGCACGCAGCCGTTGACCAGCGAGCGCACCATGTTGCGTGCGAAGGCGTCGGCGACGATGGTGAAGCACAGCAGTCCCGATTCCATGGCCGGTGTCCGGTAGCGCTCCCCCTGGGGATGCGCGATGAGCGGACGGCGTTCCACGCGGCTCCAGTGGGCGGTCTTCACCTCGCGGATCGTGGTGCCGCCCGGGTTGGGGATGGCGAAGCTGCCGAAGTCGTGCAGCCCGATGGTCAGGGCGGCGGCACGGTTCATGGCGGCTTCGTCGAGCCGTCGGTCGGTCTGCCACACATAGCTCAGCTGGCGCGGGTCCCAGCTGGAGGGGTCGTCGCAGATGCGGTAGACGTAGGTGCGTTCGAGTGCGGAGAAGCGGGCGTCGAAGCCGTCGGGGGCGATGCGCACGCGGTGGATGGCGATGTCCTCGGGCATCATGCGTTGCAGCCGCGTCTGCAGCGCCTCCACCGGGGTCATGCGCATGTGGCCCACGCAGCGGGCGAGCCGCTCCTCCTCCACGTCGAGGTGGCAGACCTGGTGGGAGGCGCTCACGCCGGCGTCGGTGCGGCCGGCGACCACCAGGTGGGGCAGATGGGCGTCCGGGTCGCGGCCGCACAGCACCAACCGCAGGGCGGCCTCCACCTCCCCCTGTACGGTGCGGCAGTCCTGGCCGTTCTGTACCGCCCAGCCGTTGAAGGAGGAGCCGTCGTAACCCAAGTCGATGCGCAAGCGAACCATGGCTCCGAGTCTAGCAGGCATGCGTCAGGGGCACCCCCGGATTGCCGGGGGTGCCCCTGATGTGAGGAGGATGGGACCCAGTCATGTCACTGCTGCCATGGGTCCCGGGGTGGCACGGCTACGGCCGGGTCAGTCCTCGTGGCGCTTCTCGTAGAAGGCCGCCAGTTCCGGGCCTGCTGCTTCCAGGGCGACCTGGTCGCAGTAGAGCATGTGGCCGTTGCTGTGCACGTGGTATTCGATCCGGTCCTTCAGGGCCTGCGGCAGGAACAGCTTGCCCATGTCGTGGCGCACGTTCCAGTACGGGGTCGCGGCATCGTGGATGCCGCCGAAGAACAGGATGCGGCTGGTCGGGTTGCGGCGCAGCGCGGTGGCGATGTCGTAGGCCACGTTCGGGGTCTGCGGGGCGCCCATGGTGCCCGGTGCCTGGTGGTTCCAGTTCCAGGACTCGTTGACCTTCATGGACAGGCCCACGTAGTTCTCGTAGCCCTTGAAGCCCATGTCGCCCAGCAGCTTCATGTACACGTCAAGGTAGGCGGCGTTGATGGCGTCGTAGGACGGGTCCTCGCCCGCGAAGAACTCGTTGTCGCCCTGCACGTCCGGGTAGCCGTAGGTGCTGAAGCGGGTGTCGTAGCGGCCGGTGGTCTTGCCTTCGTCGGCCAGCAGGCTCTTGCGGAAGGTGTCCAGCTCGATGCGCAGGCCCTTGGACTTGATGAAGTCCTTGGACAGGCCGATCAGCTCGCTCATCTGGCCGGCGATCTCGTCCATCCGGTCGTCCGGCAGCTCGTCGCCGAGGACGAGCGCGCCTGCGAGCGTGGAGTTGACGAAGTCGAAGGCCTTGTCATACCACTGGTACTGGTCGACGCCCTGGCCGGCCTTGCCGAAGTAGTTGGCGGTGGCGGCGTACACCGGCACCATGCCCATGTAGTAGGCGTCGTTGCCGGACAGCGTCGGCGCGTAGTCCAGGATGGTGGACTGCTCGACCACGCCGGTCACGCCCACGCCGTGCTCGCCGAGCAGGCGGTAGACCACGGCGTTGCGCATCGTGCCGTAGGACTCGCCGTACAGGTACAGCGGGCTGTTGAAGCGGCCGTGTTCGGTGAGCCATTCGATGATGCCTCGGGTGAAGGCGTCGGCGTCGCCGTCCACGCCCCACACCTTCTTGGCGTCGTAGTTCGGGTCGACGTGCGAATAGCCGGTGCCGAAGGCGTCGATGAACACCAGGTCGGAGCTGGGCAGCAGCGAGTCGGGGTTGTCCTCGACCTCGCCGACGCCCTTGAGGTGCGCCATGCCGTCGGTCTTGACACGCAGCGCGCCCATGCCGCCGATGTTCACCATGTAGGAGGCGCCGCCGGGGCCGCCGTTCCAGCAGAACGTGACGGGGCGGTCGGACTTGTCGGCATCGTCGGAGACCTGGGAGAACATGAACATGTGGCCCATGAGCTGGCCGTCGTCAGCGCGCACCGGCACCATTTCGGCGGTGGCGGTGTAGTGGATCTCGTCGCCCTTCGGGGACTTCCACACGTACTGCTTGCTTGCGGCGGCCGGGAGCGGCTCAAGCGGCTTCTTCTGCTCGGCGACCTTGGTTGGTTCGGTTTCGTCTGCCATGGCAGACCTCCTTGGTTGGTTGTCTAAAGATGATTCACTGCTTCGTGGCGGTGCCGTCGGCGGCGCTGCCGGTGGAGCCGACGGTGGTGCCGGCGGCCTTGGCGGCCTCGGCTGCCTGTGCTTCGTCGACCTGGACGCGGCGCACGGCCTTGGCCAGCTCCTGGTCGTCGCGGGCGGCGTTGTTCAGGGCCTGTGCCTCGTTCTGCATGGCGATGGAGTCGGCCTGCACCAGCTTGGCCTCGGCCATGGCGCGCTTGGCGGCGGCCAGCGCGTCCGTCGGGACCGGGGCGGCGGCGATGTCTGCGTCACTCGGCGTGGGCAGTGCGTTGCCGTCGTCGTCGGTGTGCACCGGCGCCGGCGCGTAGGCCAGCGTCTTGACGCCTGCGGTCGGGTCGCCCACCAAGGCGACGTTCTTCGGGTCGCTCGGCTCGGTGATGCCGTGCTTGGCCAGCAGTGCGGCCGCAGCCTCGGCCTGGCCGTTCGGGTCCTTCTTCGGATCGGGCAGGTTGATCATCTCGTCCTTGCCGTAGGGATGCTTGATGGGCATGCCCATCGGGTCCTGTCCGGCGGAGACCAGGGCGCTCGGGATGTTCGAAAGCGCCAGGCTGGGCTTCTTCAAGCCTTCGATCTGCCAGGTGAAGGGAGCGAACTGGTTGGACGGATCCACCCAGTCCTTGTGCTTGCGCGAGGCACGGTAGATCCAGACGCAGGCGAGCACCACGAAGGCGAGCAGAGCGATGATGATGATGTCGTAGGTCGCGCCGGAACCGACTTCGGCCTTGAGCTGGGCCGGCGGGTAGAAGGCGAGCACGATGCCGAACACGGAGGCGAGGATGCCGATGCCAGCGACGATCCAGGCGCCGGCCTTGCCGCCGGGTACGCGGAAACCGCGCGGACGGTTCGGCTGCGTGTAGCGCAGGCGCAGGAACGCCACGAACATGAGCACGTAGTACGACAGGTACAGGATGGTGATGGCCTGGGTAATCAGGGCGACGAAGCCCTCGACGTTGGGCAGGAAGAACACGATGAACGCGATGACGGTCATGACGGCCATCTGCGTGTACATCAGGCGCGACGGCATGCCGTGCTTGTTGTTGTTCTGCAGGGCCTTCGGCAGGAAGCCGGAACGGCCGGCCTGTCCGAGCATGTAGGACGGGCCTGCGAGGTTGGTGATCAGGGCGGCGAAGCTGTTGAGCATGCCGAGCCAGCAGAACACCAGGTACAGGTCGGGGAAGCCGATGGTCGCGCCGAGCGTGCGGTACGTGGAGAACAGCGTGTACAGCAGGTTGATCTGCTTGTTCGGGATGACCATGGCGATGATCACGGTGCCCACGATGAAGATGAGCAGCGTGAGGATCATGGAGATGAAGATGGCGACCGGGTACTGCTTGTTCGGCTTCTTGAGGTCCTTGATATGCGCGGCGTTCATGTCGATGCCGGCGAAGGAGAAGAACACGCCTGCGGCGAGCGCCAGCGTGGACATGCCGCCCCACTTCGGGATCAGCGCGCTGGGTGCCATGTCGGTCTGGATGGGGTTGCCCTGGCAGATGTAGACGACCGCGAGGATCGTGATGACGGCCAGTGGCAGGAAGGTGCCCAAGATCACGCCGTATTGGGCGACCTTGCTGAAGGTCTTGACGCCCTTGGTGGCGAGCCAGCAGCAGAACCAGTAGTAGGCGAGCCAGCCGATCATGATCGGCAGCGTGATCTTCCAGCTGTGCGAGTTCTTGGCGAAGTCCACAGCCCAGTCGTACTTCGTGGTGAAGAAGCCGATGGTGGCGGACATCGACGGGATGCCGGAGCCGAAGGTGAAGGTCGTCTGGAACCACAGGATCAGCAGGCAGGAGATGGCGGGGAACACGCCGATGCCCTCGCCTACCCAGCGGAAGATGCCGCCGCGCTGGCCCCAGCCGGAGGCCAGTTCCGCGGCCACCAGTCCGGTGGGCAGGAAGAACAGCAGGCCGCCGATGAGGAAGTAGGTCACGGACGTCAGTCCGTAGAAGGATTGCTGGACGTCGTTCGCCAGGCCGGCCAGGACGGTGACGTTCATCATGACCAGGGCGAGGGTCGTCAGCTTGCCGGAACCGGCACCCGCCTTCCCCTGGGTCGTTGGCGCCTTGCCGGCCGCGGTCGAACCGCCCGACGCGCCATGGGTTGCATTGCTCATGTGCCTCTGCCTTTCCCGGCGGATCACGGGTTGCCTCATGAAAAAGTCACGGTGCGGTGGCCCTGATCCCCAACTGGCCACTTCGTGGGTTCCCCTGGCTTGACATACAGGCCGGCAGCGCTCACGGAGCGTTCTGTTTTCGTTCCCCCTCAGGGTAGGACGATGGTTTTCCCTTCAATCCGTTCTTCGGCAAGAGCGAACATGGCCCATGCGGCGGCGAAGAGGCGCTCTCACGTCATTCGAGGGGCCGACGAGGGGATCCGGATGCGCA
The DNA here is from genome assembly GCF_000741575.1 of Bifidobacterium cuniculi. Classification (GTDB taxonomy): domain Bacteria; phylum Actinomycetota; class Actinomycetes; order Actinomycetales; family Bifidobacteriaceae; genus Bifidobacterium; species Bifidobacterium cuniculi. The sequence continues at coordinate 6,351 of NZ_JGYV01000024.1, read as the reverse complement.
ACGGGGCGCCACCTGTCCAAGGTGGCGCCCCGTTGGTCCGTCGGGTCGGTGCGCGCAGGTCACGGCTCCGGGTTGAAGGTGTTCCAGTACGGCAGCACTGCCGGCTCGGCGTCGAGGGTCTTGCGGTATTCCTCGGGCAGGTATTCCGGACGCACGGCGATCTCGAACATATAGGCGTCGAACCAGGAGTCGTCCATGATGAAGTAGCCCTGGTGGCCGACCGGCTTGCCGTGGGCCTCGGCACCCCAGGAGTTCTCCACCTTCCAGCGGATGGGCTTGCCGTCGGCGTCGAGATCGACGCCGGCCAGCATCATCGCGTGGGTCGGGGCGGACTGGTGGGAGCTGAAGGACTGGCCCTTGTCCATGTGCAGGTCGATGCCGTACATGTTCTGCACGTCATACAGGTCCAGCGACAGGATGCCCTTCTGGAAGTCGGAATCCTGGGTCACGTCGCAGCCGAACCAGACCGGCTCGCCGGCCTTGAGCTGGTCGATGGCGGCCTGCTTGAACACGTCCATCGGCACGTTCAGGTAGCGCAGGTGGCGGTTGGAGCCCTCGACCTCGCCGGTCATGTCGATCGTGTACAGCTTGTTGAACTCCATGCCCTCGACCGGCAGGTTCATGACGCCGCGGATTTCGCCGAGCTTGACGTCGCCCAGGTACTTGCGGTAGAACTCGAGCGGGGTCAGGCCGAAGTCGGCATGGTACTGGTTGTCCTTGTCACGGTATTCGAAGTCCACCTTCTGAGGCGGCTGGCCGAAGCTCACGCACAGCATGCGGTAGATGGCGGAGAGCATGGACCTGCGGGTCGCGTCGAGCTCCTCGCCGGACTTGCCGGAACGCACCATGTCGCGCAGTTCCAGGGCGTCCTGGCGCAGCAGGCGGTTGAGCACCGCGTTGAACTCGGCCGTGTTCAGCGTCACGTTGGTGTCCGGCATGGCCTCGCGCGGCACGACGCCGTACTTCTCCACGAGCGCGACCATCGGGTCCCAGTCGCCGCCGTCCTGCTGCGGGGTGGTCAGCAGGAAGTCGATGCGGCGGTCGTCGAGGTCCTCGCCGGCATACTTGATGATGTTCTCCATGAAGAAGTTCGACTTCTCGAGCTTGTCATAGAAGAAGTTGTAGTTCTGCGACAGCTCGAAGGAGCCCTTCGCCAGCTTGAGCTTGCGTTCCATGTGGAAGCGCAGGAAGTTCAGGCAGGAGAACATCCAGCAGCGGCCGGACTGCTCCTGGTTGGCGACGGCCTCGCTGTCCACGTCCACCGAGAACACGAAGTTGTTCTTGGTGACGACGACGCTCTCACGCTCGCTGGAAGCGTGGACCCCGTTGTTCTTGACGGCCTGCTCGGCGATGTGCTGGGCGGTGTCCTTCCTGTAGGCCTCGGCCATCTCGGCGAGGTCCTTCTTGGTCAATTCCATGATGTCATGCCTTTCTGTTCTGCCGGACATTGGATGGATGGACAATCACTCGAACAGCGTCCAGGGCTGGCTCGGGCGGTCGTACAGGTAACCGTGCTGCCAGTTCCACTGGGGGTGCTGGCGCATGAATTCGTCCGCGTCGAAGGGTTCGCCGTCGGCGCGGCCGAAGATGCCCCACATGCGCAGCGCGTCGATGTCCTCGGCGCTGGCACACTTGCCGTCGCAGGATCCGCCGGGGAAGAACGGGACGTTCCACACGCCGTGCGGGTCGTCCGCGTAATACTGCGGATCGACGTCGTAGTGGGCACAGATGTTGCGGGAGCTGGCGTTGATGTATCCCAGGTAGGGGTCGAACTTGTCGGCGAGGATGCGCTTGGCGACGTCGTCGTCGATGGTGCCCGCCAGCTCGGGCAGCAGTTGTTCGAAGCGCGCACGGCGGGCGCCTGTCTGCTGGCGCACGTCGTTGTAGCCGTTGTCGACGCATTCGAGGTTGCGGATGCGCGGGTCGTGGCAGGCGTTGCAGCCGTAGTAGAAGCCATCCTTGGTGCGCAGCAGCTCCTGGTGCTTGAGTCCCTGCTCGAAGCGTGCGATCTCCCCCGTGCCCGCATCGCACAGCAGCCAGATGTTCGCGTAGCCGCCGTTGTTGCCGTCGTTGCAGATCGCGACCCATTCGTCGATCGAGTTCGCGTACTGGGAGGCCTTGCGGGAACGCACGTATTCGGGGATGCCGTCGGTGTCGTAGCCGACGAAGCCGGCGATGGTGGTCTCGGTGACGCCCAGGCCGGCGGAGGTGACGTAGAAGTCGGTCATCGAGTCGATGAAGCCGGGGACGGTCTGCATCTTGAAGTCGTTGCCCTTGGCCGGGTGGACCATCTCGCAGACGTTGAAGTACTGGCCGCTCCAGAAGTCGTCGAAGCTTTCGTGGGCGATCACGGGCCGACCGTCCCTGGTGGCGGAGCCGGTGGCCACGAAGGCCGAGCAGTGCGATCCCTTGGGGCCGGCGGGCGGGTTGTTGGAGTAGTCGGCGGCGACCTGCGGCCACCAGTAGCCGGTGATCTCCATCCAGGCGTTCCAACCGATCACGTCGTCGAGAGTGGTGGGCGTGCCTCCGGCGGTGAAGCCATCCGCCATGCCCTGCATCTCGTCCAGGTACTCCTGCTCGATCCTCGCCTTGTGGATCTTCACGGCCTGCTCCACGAAGAAGGAGTAGTCCATGCCCAGGATCTCCAGGGTCATGTGGGTGTAGACGCGCACCGCATCGCGGAATTCGTCGGCCAGCAGGTATCCGTGCTGGAATCCGATCTCGTAGGGCTCGCCCTGCACGCTGAGGTAGTGCCAACCGTTGATGTCCTGGCGCGTCGCCTTCGCGACGATGGCGCGCTGCCTGTCCGTAAGCTCTGTCATGTCCTTGTCCTTGGTGACTGCTGTCCGGGCCCCTCGTCCGAACTGGTCCCCAACCGTAGACCTCGCGCCCGCGGCCGTCGGCCATGTTCAGCCAAGGCGCAATGGGCGCCGTGGGCGTCTTTTCCACGTGGCAAACGCGGATATTCCAGTCTTTCGCGCCATTGCGGAAGCGTGAGCGAAACCATGCATGGACATGGAAGTTGCCTAATATGGATTGTCTTTGGGCTTAGGACGTGCCCCCCGACCATGGCCGAGGGGCAGGCCATGGGCCGCACCTCCGTGCGTTCCCATGGCCTGCCCCTCGGTTGGAAGAACCGGTCGGCTGGACCGGATCACTCAGCCTTCTCGGCCTCGGTGTTCTCGGCGGCCTCGGTGGCTTCGGCCTCGACCGGAGCCTCTTCCTTGGCGGCGACCTTGGTCGCGGCTTCGGCTTCCTTGACCACTGCCTTCTTCGGGCTCACCGGCTCGGTGACGAGCTCGATGATCGCGGCCGGCGCGCTGTCGCCCTTGCGCGGGGCAATCTTCACGATGCGGGTGTAGCCGCCCTCGCGCTGCTCCATCTGTTCCGCGATCTCGGTGAAGAGCTTGTGGACGATGGACTTGTCGCGGATGACGCGCATCACGCGACGGCGGGAGTGCAGGTCACCGCGCTTGGCGAAGGTGATCAGGCGCTCGGCCAGCGGACGAAGGCGCTTGGCCTTCGGGAGCGTGGTGGTGATGCGGCCGTGCTTGAACAGGCTGGTGGCCATGTTGGCGAGCATCAGACGCTCGTGTGCCGGGCTCGAGGCCAGGCGCGGGCCCTTCTTGGGTGTAGGCATTGTTTCTCCTTGAATGCCGCGCCGGACTCAGGTGGGCAGATGCCCGAACGTCCGGGCCCGGCGTGGCGGTTGTGTCGAGGTGGCGCTTACTCGTCTTCCGGCGAGAAGAAGGTGCCGCCTTCGAGGTTGGTGGTGTCGAAGCCGAGCGGCGAGGACTTGAGGGACAGACCCAGGGACTGGAGCTTCTCCTTGACCTCGTCGATGGACTTCATACCGAAATTACGGATGTCGAGCAGATCCTGCTCCGTGTGGTTGACCAGTTCGCCGACCGTGTGGATGCCCTCGCGCTTGAGGCAGTTGTAGCTGCGCTGCGTGAGGTTGAGGTCCTCGATCGGGACGGCCATCTCGGGGTCGGCCTCCTCCACGACAGGGGCAGGACCGACTTCCACGCCTTCCGCCTGGGTGTTGAGCTCGCGGCATAGGCCGAAGAGCTCCACCAGGGTGGAACCTGCGGACGCCACGGCGTCACGCGGGGAGATGGCGGGCTTGGTCTCCACATCCAGAATGAGCTTGTCGAAGTCGGTGCGCTGTTCCACGCGGGTGGCCTCGACCTTGTAGCTCACCTTGAGCACTGGGGAATAGATGGAATCGACCGGGATGCGGCCGATCTCATCACCGTCCTGCTTGTTCATCTGCGCCGGCACATAGCCACGCCCGCGCTCGACGGTGAACTCGATCTCAAGTTCGCCATCGTCGGCCAGCGTTGCGATGTGCATGTCAGGATTGGCGATGGTGACGCCGGCCGGCGGGGTGATGTCCCCGGCGGTGGCCTCGCCCTTGCCGCTCTTGCGCAGATACATGACGACAGGCTCGTCATATTCGCTGGTGAGCACGATGCCCTTGATGTTGAGCAGGATCTCGGTGACATCCTCCTCGACGCCCGGCAGGGTGGTGAACTCATGCAGGGCGCCGGAGATACGCACCGAAGTCACAGCCGCACCCGGAATCGAGCTGAGGAGTGTACGACGCAGGGAATTGCCCAGCGTATAGCCGAAGCCTGGCTCCAGGGGCTCGATGATGAAACGGGAACGCTGGGGATTCAGTGATTCCTCGGTAAGTGTCGGACGCTGTGCGATAAGCACTGTGATTATCCTTTCAGCTTCGGCCGGTGGTGCACTCACCGGCTCAAGCGGCTATGGACGGATGTGGGTTGTCTAGTGCTCAGACGCGACGACGCTTCGGGGGACGAACGCCGTTGAACGCTTGCGGGGTGACGTCGGTGATGGAACCGACCTCGAGGCCCGCAGACTGCAGGGAACGGATGGCGGTCTCACGACCGGATCCCGGACCCTTCACGAAGACGTCGACCTTCTTGACGCCGTGTTCCATGGCCTTGCGGGCTGCGGATTCAGCTGCCATGCCAGCAGCGTACGGCGTGGACTTGCGGGAGCCCTTGAAACCGACGTCACCACCGGACGCCCAGGACACAACCGCGCCGGACGGATCGGTGATGGAGATGATGGTGTTGTTGAATGTTGACTTGATATGCGCCTGACCGACCGGGATCGACTTGCGATCGCGGCGACGAGTCTTGCGCGCAGCCTGCTTTTGCGCTGCCATTGACCCTCGTTTCCTAGTAACGAACTCTTGCTTGTCGCCGTGGCGATGGAGTCACCCGTGGCCACGGCCTTGGCCCACCGATTACTTGGTGGCCTTCTTCTTTCCTGCGACCGTACGCTTCGGGCCCTTGCGGGTACGTGCGTTGGTCTTCGTGCGCTGGCCACGCACGGGGAGTCCCTTACGGTGACGCTGGCCCTGGTAGCAGTTGATCTGAATCTTGCGACGGATGTCCGCGTCGATCTCACGACGCAGATCGCCCTCGATCTTGTAGTTCGCTTCGAGGTAGTCACGCAGCGTGATGAGCTGCTCGTCCGTCAGGTCCTTGACGCGGGTGTCCGGATTGATGCCCGTGGCCTCAAGGGTTTCCTTCGCACGAGTGCGGCCCACACCGAAGATGTAGGTGAGCGCGATCTCGATGCGCTTGTCATTGGGGATGTCGACTCCGGCAAGACGTGCCATTGCGATTCCTTCTGGTCCACGCAGGTCTTGCACCGAGCCTCCCGGTTTCCCCGGCCCGGGCCTGCGTTCCCGGGGTTCAGCCCCTCCCCCGGACGGGGCAAGGGTCTGTGGCTTAGTGCCTGTTCGTGGTTGTCGCGGCTATCCGCTCAGCCCTGACGCTGCTTGTGGCGCGGGTTGGTGCAGATCACCATGACGCGGCCGTGGCGGCGAATCACGCGGCAATTCTCGCAGATTCGCTTCACACTCGGGCTAACCTTCATGGTTGCTCCTTACTTTTTGTTTTGTGTACCTTTACTTGTAACGGTACGTAATACGTCCGCGGTTCAGGTCGTACGGGCTCATTTCGAGCACCACGCGGTCCTGCGGCAGGATGCGGATGTAGTTCTTGCGCATCTTGCCGGAGATTGTGGCCAGCACGATGTGCTTGTTCTCGAGTTCGACGCGAAACATCGCATTCGGCAACGCCTCGACAACACGACCTTCGACTTCAATCACACCATCTTTTGCCATAAGTCCCGATTCCGTTGTACTGGACAGTATTACCACGGCATATCAGAAGACACACCAAATTGCAAGGATACACGAAATGTGGTATGGCGCAACCCGGGCGTGTCGTAAGATTTTGTTCGTTTTTTGAACAATTTCTAGGAGGCGGGGCTCCTGCGGGGTCGTCCGGCGCCGACACGCTGTCG
>NZ_JGYV01000023.1 GCF_000741575.1 Bifidobacterium cuniculi | reverse complement strand
GCGGCGACTCACCCGCCTCCAGACGGCGTACCGCCTCGAGCTTGGTCTCGTACGCGTACGAACGATGCGTGCTTCCCATATCCAGCAAAGCCTCCTTGCCACAAGCCTCGTACAGGTCCTGCCAAGCACGTGCCACGCCCTGGCCTATGCCCAGTTTCGAGGAAACCGCACCATACTTGAACCCGTACTCGAACAGGACCAACGCCTGCTCACGTACCTCACGACGATACACAACCAAAAGAACCGTCCTCCTATTTCCTGTGTCCAGAAAACGGGGGACGGATCATCATTCGTGTACATGCATAGCCTTTCGATTGCAGATTCACATACCCACCGACGTCCACGATTGCACCATCCTTACCGGGCATTGTTCATCGTGACATTCATCGCCATGGATTTGGTGCAGCTGGGGTTCAATCCCCACGTACCCGGGGCCACCTTCTTCGGATTGGCTGTTTCCATCGCACTGGGGGCGCTTACCTATTCATTCCCCATTCCTGCGAGCATCGTTCTCATCCTGTTCAATTGCGTGGGTGAATACATCATGCGCCCCTATGGCCAGTTCACTCTGTTCTTCTTTATGATGGCAGCGACCGTCATCGCGTACGAAACCACCAACCGCTGGGCGGCACTCACCTTTTTCGCACTCATCGCATACACGGCGATGGAACACGTCCTCATGCCGGATGCAATGCCGATCAGCAGTGTCATTTCCTATATCATCTTCTTCCTGCTTTGCATCCTCCTCGGCAGCTTTCTGCGCTGGAACCAGGAGCGCACCGCACTGTTGCGCGCGGCGCTGCACGACCAGGCGGAGCTGCGGATCCTGCGCAACAACCACCTGCTGGCAGCGCAGCTGCACGACACCCTCTCGCAGGACCTGGCCGCCATGTCCCTGCTGGCGCAGTCGGAGGCGATGACCGACCCGGACAACGAAGCCTGGCATCGCATGGAGCGGTACAGCACCAAGACCGCCGCGGACATGCGCCTCCTGATCCGCCAGCTGCGCGACGAGACGGCGGAAGGGCAGGGCAATCCCAGCACATTCGCGAGCGCACTGCACGGCGAGATCCACGAAAGCGAACAGCTGCTCGCCGATTCCGGCTTCAGCGGTACCACCGACGTGCACTTGGACCCCGACGAGGTGGAGACCGGCTCGACGGTGCTGCTGGCCCTCCATGAGGTGTATACGAACATCTACAAGCATGCGTCGCAGACTGCGCCTTACCATGTCATCGTGCAGACGACGGACGACGGCATGGTGCGGATCGACTCGACCAACGGGACGCGGCCGACCGAAGGCGCCGTAGTGCCCGGCGACAACGGACTGGCGTCCCTGCAGACCGTGCTCAGGGACATCGGCGGCGACTGCGACTGGTCGCAGGACGGGGAGCGATGGCACCTGGAGGTCTCCATTCCCGCCACCCGGGAGATGACGCTCGTCCGCTAGGCATGGTGGCCGCGGAACCGCTGTTCCACGGCCACCATGAGCACCTCGTTGGCGCTTGCGACACCATATTTCCTGCGGATGTTGCGCATGTGGCTGCGCACGGTCGCCTCGGATACGCCGAGAGCCTCGGCCAGGGCAGTATAGTCGAGGCCCAGGTGGGCGAGGCATGTCATTATCTTGTGTTCCTGCAGTGTCAGCTGCTCCTCGGGGGAAGGGCCGTGTTCCTGCACGGCGCGATGCGCATCGTCGACTTTCGGGAACCCGGGCATGGCCTCTCCCGAGGACACCGTGGCGATGGCATCCAGGATCGCCCGCAGGGAACCTTTCTGCACCAGTCCCTGCGCCCCTGCGTCGACCAGCCGGTCGCGGTAGAACTCCAAGGGATTGCTCGTGATGCCCAGGACGGAGGTACTGCCGTCATGTTCCATGCGCAGTTGGCGGCACAGGTCCACCCCATCGCGCATGCCAAGGCCCATGTCAAGCAGCACCAGATCCACCGCAGCGCACTGCCGCAGGATGTCGGGTTCCGCACCGGTCAGCCACGACACCTGCGAATCCGCCACATGCGTGTGGATCGCGCGCAGGAGGCTCTCCACCGCGTATCGATCGTTCTCCACCACCAGGATATGCATGTACTCCCCTTCCGCATTGAGTCCCCATCAACCCTCATACAACAAAACCCCCGCAAGCGCGAGGGTTTCCATTGGCTGGGATGCCTGGACTCGAACCAAGAATGGCTGAACCAGAATCAGCTGTGTTGCCAATTACACCACATCCCAATTTGGCATGCTCACTGCCGAAGCAGTGGGCCAAGTACCCCCAACCGGATTTGAACCGGTGTTGGCGCCGTGAGAGGGCGTAGTCCTAGACCGCTAGACGATGGGGGCATCATCTCGTTGCTTCCCGTTTCCGTGAGGCAACGAATAGAAAATATACACAAGGTGCCCTACTAACGCAAATCACGGCGTGTCGCCAGCATTCCCAACGGTTTTACCAATGTCCATGCTTTCCTCGGTTTCCCGCACCGGCATGCTCTGCACACAGTGTGCAGAGCACTTGCGCCATGCGTTGTGTGTTTTGCACAATCGAAGTGCAGGTCGCGGTGTTCGGCGTGGTACTGGGCGCGCAGTTCCTGGGCCGTCAGGTGCGCGTACTGCGGCAGTGCGTGGCCGCGCAGGGCGGCGAGGGGGTGGTGCAGGTACAGGTCGCTGGTGAAGTACCGCATGGGTGGATGTTCCTTTCGGTGGGCCTTTCCGGGAGTCCGTAATCGGTGCGGATATACGCGGCGGGGCCGGTCAGCCATGATGGCTGCCCGGCCCCGCCGTCGTTCGTGGAGTCGTTTTAGGAGAGCACCTCGTCGAGGTGTGCGCGCAGGTTCTCCAGTCGCTTCATGGAGATGTCCTTGCCGACGATCTCCATGGATTCGAACAGCGGCGGGGAGACGCGGCGGCCGCTCATGGCCACGCGGATCGGGCCGAAGGCGGCGCGCGGCTTCAGTCCGGCGTCCTCGATGAGCGCCTTGTTGAGCGTCTCGTGCAGGGTGTCGGTGAGCCACTGGTCTTCCGGCACGTCTTTCAGGGCGGCGACAGCCAGGTCGAGGACCTCGCCGGGATTGCCCTTGAGCTGTTTCCTGGCGTCGTCGGCCGGGGGCAGATAGTCGGCGTCGCTCAGCAGGGAGCCGACCATGCCGCCGACTTCGCCGAGCAGGCGCACGCGCGACTGCACGAGCGGTGCCGCGGCCGTGAGGACCCCGCGCTCATGGTCGGCCAGGCTGTCCCACTCGGCGGCGGAGACCAGGCCCTCGTTGAACAGGTACGGGATGGAGCGGTTGAGGAAGTCCTGTTCCTCGAGCATGCGGATGTGTTCGGCATTGATGGCGGTGGCCTTGTCGATGTCGAAGCGGGCCGGGTTCGCCTTCACGTCGCGCACGTCGAAGGCCTTGACCATCTCGTCCATGCTGAAGATGTCCCGGTCGGGGCCGATGGACCAGCCGAGCAGGGCGAGGTAGTTGAGCAGGCCTTCCTTGATGAAGCCGTGCTCGCGGTGCAGGAAGAGGTTGGACTCCGGGTCGCGCTTGGAGAGCTTCTTGTTGCCCTGGCCCATCACGTAGGGCATGTGGCCGAACAGCGGCATCTCCTGAGCCACGCCGAGGTCCATGAGGTAGCGGTAGAGCACGATCTGGCGCGGGGTGGAGCTCAGGAGGTCCTCGCCGCGCAGCACCACGTTGATGCGCATGAGGGCGTCGTCGACGGGGTTGGTGAGGGTGTAGAGCGGGTCGCCGTTGGGGCGCACGATCACGTAGTCGGGCACGGAACCGGCCTTGAAGGTGATCTCGCCGCGGATGAGGTCGTTGAAGCTCACGTCCTCGTCGGGCATGCGGATGCGCAGCGCGGGCTTGCGGCCCGCGGCGCGGAAGGCGGCCTTCTGTTCCTCGGTCAGGTTGCGGTCGTAGCCGTCGTAGCCGAACTCCTTGGGGCGGCCGGCTGCCACGTTGCGTGCCTCGATCTCCTCGGGCGTGGAGAAGGACTCGTAGGCATAGCCGGCTTCGAGCAGCTTGTTCGCCACGTCCTGGTAGATGCCGCCGCGCTCGGACTGGCGGTACGGGCCGTCGGGGCCGCCGACGCGGACGCCCTCGTCCCAGTCGAGGCCGAGCCAGTCAAGCGCCTCGATGATCTGGTTGAAGCTTTCCTCGGAGTCACGCTGCGCGTCCGTGTCCTCGATGCGGAACACGAAGGTGCCGCCGGTGTGGCGTGCCTCCGCCCAGTTGAACAGGGCGGTGCGCACCATGCCCACGTGCGGGATGCCGGTGGGTGACGGGCAGAAGCGGACTCGTACGTTCTCGGGGAGCTGCGGCTTGGCGTGCTCACGGTTCTTCATGGATTCGACGGCGTCTTCGGGCGCAGTGATGGGTGCATCAGTCATGCGCACCATTCTCGCGCGCAAGCCGGACGGAATGCCGCCCCTAAGAAATTGTTCATTTTTTTGAACAAAATCTTGGGACCCCTGCGTGGCATCCGGTCCCAAGATTTTGTTCAAAAAAATGAACAATTTCTTACTGGGAGACCTGGTTCCGCTCATAACCCGATATATGTATGGGGCATTCCCGTGTGGTGGCACTGTCCGGGGCAGTGCCACGACTCCATCCCTACCTGGCCACGGCCTCCTGCGCCTCGGCGACCTCCTCGGCACCTTCCGGCGTCACGCTGATCTCCGTGAGCACCGGGGTCTCGGTGCTGGCCTTGATCTGCTTGATGCCGCACAGTGCGATCGCCAGGGACACCAACGCGAGGCCGGTCACCACGGCGAAGCCGCCGCGCGAGCCGGCGTGGTCGATGGCCACGCCCGCCACCGCGTTGCCCATGGAGCCGCCGATGGCGTTCATCGCGCCCATCCATGCCATGCCCTCGGTGAAGCGACTCTGCGGCACCAGGTGCAGCATGAGCTGGTTGCCGTTGCCCCAGGTCGGCGACTGGCACACGCCGATCACCAGGTAGATCACCATGATCACCCACAGGTGACGCGCGAACATGAAGGAGCCGATGCCCAGGTTCACCACAGCCAGGCAGAAGTAGAAGCGCTTCCACAGCGGAATCCGCCAGTTCTTCGCGCCGTAGAGCAGTGCACCGACCAGCGAGCTGATGGAGAAGCAGGCGAACACGAAGCCTGTGTATTGCTTCATCTGCGCCTCCGTGGCGAAGGCGACGATGGAGATGCCGGCCGCCGACTGGAAGGCGCCCAGACCGAACCACGTGGCGCACACGGCCACCAGGCCGGGCCCCCAGATGGAGTCCTTGTGCCCGGACAGCGCCTTCTCCTCGGCTTCCCGGCCGGCGCGCTCGACGGCTTCGGCGGACTCGCCGCGCGAGCGTGCCGCCGCACGGGCGTCGTCGCGGGCGCTCAGCGCACGCTTGCGCTTGGCGCGCTCGTCCTCGCGGGCACGGTACTCGGCACGCGTCATGCCCTCGCGCGCGGCCAGCTGCGTCTGGCTGGGCGAGCAGGTGGTCAGCTCGGTGAGGAACATGAGCGCGCCGATCAACACGCAGGCGCCGGTGAAGGAGAAGGACAGCACGCCGGAAATGACGGCCAGCGTGGAGGCCAGCGGGTTGCCGACCACCCACATCGCCTCGTCGAAGACACCGGAGAGCGACAGTGCGCGGTTGACGCCCTGCCGGTCGTTGCCCATGAGATAGGTCCAGCGGGCGCGGCTCATGGCGCCCCACGGCGGCACCGCGGCCAGGAACGGCACAATGCAGAACAGGATCCACTCCGGCACGTGCGCGAGCACGCAGCTGACGAAGGCCGTCGCCGCGCACATCCACACGACGATCGTGGGAATGGAGACCTGGCGCTGGCCGAAGCGGTCGACGAGGGTGCCCAGGACCGGCCCGAGGACGGCGCCGGCGATGGCCTGCACCGCGCAGAGCGCGCCGGCCAGCGAGTAGTTGCCGTAGTACTGCTGGGTCATGATGGTCATGGTCATGCCGACCATGGGGAACGGCATGCAGGCGATGACCGAGCCGACGGCGAATCGTGCGGTGTGCGGTATGCGCAGCAGCTGCGCATACCCGCCGAAGACCCTGCTTCCGATGTCCTTGATTGCAGTGAACACGTGCGTGCCGCTCCTTCCTGCTCGCGGTGCGACGCCATGGGCAAGCCCCGGCGCCGTTTGGCGTCACGGGGCCGGGGTGTCCTTGCCGATGGCTGGGTGGTTTGGTTGGTTGTTTGGGTGGTCCGGCTGGTCGGCACCTCCTTGGGCCCGCCACGCCGGAATCTGCAGTCTCACGCTCTCTGTTCGCGCTAACACAGCAAGCCTAGCCGCACGCAAGGCCGCGACACGCGGTAGATTGAAAACCGGCATGCAGATATTTGTCAGATGCCCGCACACGGTCCGTGCATCATGATGGCGCTGCCGTCGATGCGGCAGGCCGCCGCGCGCCATTGCGCAGATGCGCCGGGCGCAGTACGGTCCGGCAACCGTCCGGCGCCGTCGGCAGTGCGGCATCACCCGAAAGGAGCGTCATGACCGCCACCACCATCAACTTCGTCCGCCACGGCAAGGTGGACAACCCCGACCACCTGCTCTACGAGCGCCTCCCCGGCTTCCACCTGTCCGACGCCGGGCGGCGCATGGCGCACGCCACCGGCCGGTACATCGCACAAAGCCCGCAGCTGAATACCGTCAGCGCCGTCTACTCCTCTCCCCTGGAGCGCACGCAGGAGACCGCGCAGGCCATCCTGGACGAGCTCAACCCGGTGCGCGAGGCCCGCGGCGAGGAGGACCTGCGGATCGAGACCGACCCGCGGCTCATCGAGGCACGCAACGAGTTCCGCGGCAAGCGGATCGGCTACGGCGAAGGTGCGCTGTACCGACCGGAGAACCTCAAGCTGGTGCGCAACCTGTGGCAGCCCAGCTGGGGCGAGAGCTACCGGTCCATCGCCGCGCGAGTCCAGGATTTCGCCCACGAGAAAATCGACGAGCACCCCGGCGAGCAGATCGTCGTGGTGACGCACGAGTCGCCGATCTGGTCGTACCGCCACCTGCTGGAGACCGGCCGGCCGGAGCACAACATGCTGCTGCGCAAGACCGCGCTCGCGTCCATCACCTCCATCACCTACGATGTGGACAGCAAGCGGGTCCTGTCCATCACGTACGCGGATCCGGCGAAGGACATCAAGTAGGAGGCATCCATGGAGTTCGATGGCGAACAGGCGGTGGAGCGCGTGTGCATGATGCCGTCGGTGCGCGAGAGCGCGCACGACGGCGAGGAGCTGGTGGCGCTGTGGCCGCTGTCCACGCCGCTGCGACTTGACAACGACGCGAAGTACACGGAGAACCTGCAGGTGCGCATGACGCGCCTGGCGGCAGCCGTGACGACCGGCGACGACGTGACGATGGCGGACGCCGAGTTCGTCTACGAAGGCGCGGACACCATCCCGGGCCGCCCGCAGGAGCTGGTGGAGGCGCTGTTGGACGCGAACGACGCCTACGAGTCGCTCATCGACGAGGACGGCACGCCGACGATGCCGACCGCGGATGCCATCGCGCAGGTCGCGGACACGCTCAACGCCGGCTGGGACGACGGCACCGCGACGGCCGTGGCCGCGCTGGTGGCGTCCTGTGCGGGGTATGTGGACGGCCAGTCGCAGGTGCGCGACCTGACGTGGCGTTTCGCCGTCACGATCGTGCTGCTCGACGTGATGATGCGCCAGGTGCGACTGCAGGTCACCGCTTCGCTGGGCGACGACGAACCGCACGCCGGCGGCGCGCCGGAACAGCGCGTGCGTGCGCTGGAGCGTGGCGGACTGCCGCTGGTGTTCGTCACGCAAGCCGTGGGCGAACACCTGGGCGTGCCCGCGATCTGCATGACCGCCGCCCAGTGGCACGGCATCGTGGCCGCCTATGCGACGGGCAACGGCGACGACGACCCGGCCGATGCCGCCGCCGTACTCGCCCAGGTGTGGGCGCCGCTGGCGAGCGCCGAGTGGCGCCGCCACCGCGAGGATGTGCTGTGGGACCCCGCCGAGGCGAAGAAGCGCGCCCGCGAGGAGGACGAGCGCAAAAACAAGGAGGCCTTGGCCGCGAAGTTCGCGCACGTCAAGGACGACCCCACGAAGCCGGAAGTGGAGCTATAGCCAAGGTTGCGCGGTGTGGTCCCTGTCTCCCGTGCCTACAGCGGGCACCCGGGCGCGGGCATTTCCGGAATTAAAGCGGGCACCCGCTGTAGGCACGGGAGACAGGGACCACACCGCACCGCACCCCAATCTCATGGGGCATTGGGTAGGATGGTTGCGTGCGCAAATTGATTGAACAGATCGCCAAGTTCGGCGTGGTGGGCATCATCGCCTTCATCATCGACTGGGGCATCCTCAACATCCTCGTCGGTCTTTTCCACATGCACAACGTGCTGGCGAGCACCATATCCTTCCTCATCTCGCTGGTCTTCAACTACTTCGCGAGCATGAAGTACGTGTTCAAGCACCGGCCGGACATGGCGCGCTGGATGGAGATGGCAATCTTCCTGAGCTCGGCGGTCATCGGCCTGGGCATCAACGTGGTGATCATCTGGCTGTCCACCTACGGCATGAACAAGGACGCCTTCTGGTCGCAGCATGCCGAATACCTGCTGCGCACGAACATCGGCAAGCTCGTCTCCACCGTGGTGGTGGCCATCTGGAACTTCGTGATCCGCAAGTGGTTGCTCGACGACACGCACACCAACGCCATGAACCGCCTGCGCCGCAAGGGCGAGGTGCTCACCGAGGAGGAGCTCGAGGCGAAGTGGGAGAAGAGCTTCTCGCACCGCCTGGGCATGTGGTCCATCGAGCACACGCCGAAGGGCTGGAAGTAAGCCCCTTCCCTTTTCCCCTCCGACAACCTCCGACCTCTCCGTAATTTTTCGTCGCCCAGACCCCCTCTCGCGACGGACTACACTGGCGTTTGAGGCGCCGGCATCCGACGGCGTCACGGCAACCAAGGAGGCTTCCATGCCAGTCATCCATACCCACGTGTCCGTCCCCACCACCGCCGCACAACGCGACACCCTCAAGAACCTCTTCGGCCAGGCGATCCCGGCCGTCCCCGGCAAGTCCGAGGGTTGGCTGATGTGCCTGTTCGAGGACAACGTGCCGATGTACTTCGCCGGCTCCGACGACGCACCCGTCGCCTACGTCGAGGTGAACGTCTTCGGCACCAGTGTGCCGAAGGGCGCCTGGGAGAAGCTGACCCCGGCGATCATGGACGCGTTGGAGAACACCCTGCAGATCCCCGCCGACCGTACCTACATCCGCTACACTGGCACCGCCGACTGGGGCTGGAACGGCGGCAACTTCTAATCCCCACTCCCACCCGCACTCTCCGTGAGAAATTGTTCATTTTTTGAACAATTTCTCACGGAGAGTGCGGTGTCGGCACCGGACAGGGGATTGGAGAGAGAACGTTCGATGCCGACAAGTTTTAGTTCATGCAGCGGCCTGCCTTCCTGAGGTTGACGACTGCAACGCACATGCCGGCGACGACGATGGCCATGCCGAGGGCGACGAGGTGCGTCAGGGCACCGGTACCGCCGGCGGAGGGGAGGATGACGCCGGACTGCGGATCGTTCTCGATGGCGTGGACGCCAGTGCCGGCACCCTTGGCATCGGTGATCTCGTGCACCTGGCCGAGGCTTCCGCCACTGTTCCACTGGGTGTTCCCGGCGGCGTCAAGTTCGAACTCATAAGCGTTCTTCTCGCCGGTACCGTAGCCGTCTGGCGCCTTGGTCTCCGTCAGGCGGTACGTGCCCACGGGCAGTCCGCGGACCGACACGCGGCCGTTGCGCTCGTCATGGTCCTTGAGCTGCGTGACCTCATCGCCGTCCTTGACTTCATCGCCGCCATCCTCGAGCGTCCACGATTGCACGACCTGACCGCCATCACCGAGCCGTTCGAGTTTCCACTCGGCGCCGGCGAGATACGCCTTGTCTGCATCCGTGACCGCATAGAAGGGGATGGTCTCCTCTTCTTCGGTATTCGGATCGTCATAGGTGCCCGAGGTCACGAATTCGGAGCCGACCTTGGCGAAGCCGAACTCGGTCAGTTCGTCGACGACCGTGAAGGCACCGTCGTTCACGAACAGGTCGTACTTGTCGGCGTACGCCGCCATGGCCAGCGCCACGGTGTCGAAGTCGTCTTTGCGCGTGTTCTTCAGGTAGAAGTACTGCGGGGCATCGTTCACCATGAAGCCGGTCGGCGCCTTGGTTTCCCACGCCACGTACAGCGTGTTCTGCTCAAAGCCGCGGAGCGTCGACATCTCGTCGGCGCCCGTGCCGTTCGTGAACACGATGGTGCCGTTGTCCGCAGAGACCGCCGACCGCGGCTCGTCCGTGCACTCCGCACGCCTGCCGTCCGTCCAGGCAGTCGACGGCGCCGCGTTCAGGTTGACCGCGCACACCTTGAAGGTCGCTCCGGCAAGCTTGGCTCCCGACTCGTCCTTCTTCGTGAGCGTGACCGAACCGGAAGCGCCGGCGTCGGCTTCCGTCTTGACGACCTTGACGGTGCGGTTGCTCGAGGCGGAACCGCTGAGGTTGCCGGTGAAGCGCACGGTGTTGCGCAGGTCGATCTCCTGGCCGGGGATGCCGCGCACCTGCACGGTGTAGTACAGGCGCAGCTTCTTCTGCTGGTAGAGCGGCTTCGCGTTTTCGCTCTTGTCCATGCTGCTCGAGGTCATGCCGTCGAGCGGGATGGTGAAGATGGCCGTCGGCATGCCTGTCTTCGGGTCGGTGCCGGTCACCGCTTCGAACTTCGCACTGTCGTCGGGGTACGTGACCTGGTCATAGGAGCCCGAGTTCGTGGCGAGCACGAAGGATCCGGGGACGAAGGTCGCGTAGGAACTGTGCAAGGTGTCCTGCAGCGTGAGCACGGTGCCCTCGGGGAAGTCCTGTTGCTCCAGGTCGAGTTCGACGACGTACTTCACCTGGTTATTGCCGGTGTTGTCGATCCACTTGTTGAGGTTCGGCGCTTCGCCTTGCTTGACGAAGGTGTCGCCGGACACGTCGGTGGTGCGGCCGCCGAGGGTGATCTGCGCATTGTTCGTGTAGGTGAAGCGCGACCCGTCGATCATGCCCTGCCTGGCGAGTTCGGCCTTGCTGATCTTGGTGTCGAATTCGAAGACGACGATGGCGTGGCCCTGCCGTGCGATAGGAGTGTTGGTAGGCTCGCTAGGCTTGTCATAGCGGTTGGGACCGCCATCACTTTCCGTCTGACCCGGCGTCACGTCACCCACGCGTTCCGTCTCCCACGACGTCAGCGTGCCATTGTTGGGTACCGTGAAGGTCACCTTGCCGTCGGTGACGGTGTAGGTTGCACAGGTGACATTCTCCGCGCAGTTCTTACCATCGCCAGAGAAATCGAAGACTTCCTCGTTCTGGGGCAATGCGCCGGGATTCTCGGCGTCCTTGCCGGCGGGCAGCCAGCCCTTGAGCGACGTGTCGAGCCCGGCTGTGGCGAGCTCCTCCGCAGTGGCGTAGTCGCCCATCGACACGAAGCGGCCGAAGATCGGCTTGCCGGTGTCAAGTTCCCAGCCGCGGGGCAGCGTGTCGGTCATGGTGACGCTCTCCCCCAGCTCGTAGACGCCGCTGATGCCGGGCAGCTCCTCGTAGAAGGTCACGTTGCCGTCCTTGTCGTAGTGGTACTGCACGGACCACCAGGACTTCTTGCCGTTGGCCCAGACGCGCCAGTGCACGGAGCACGAGCCGTCCTCGGCCTCGTCGCAAGTCGCTTCGTTGGTCCACCAGTCCTTGCCGTCGTTCTCCGGATCCACGGTCTTGCCGCCCACCTCGTCGCCGACGAAGGGAGTGGTGGCGGAGAGCACTTCCTCGCCCTGCCTGCCGTTGAGGGTGTAGTGGAACTTGGCGTAGTTGATGTACAGGTCGGGCGTGCCATCGCACAAGGTGTTGTAGGTGATGCGCATCTTGTGCGCGAAGGGCTGGTCCTTGTCGAAGAGCGTCCTTCCTTGGGCATCCTTGATCGGACTGGTCATGTAGGAGAAGGCGAAGGCCGGCGCACCGTCGTGCGTGGCATAGGTGTCCTGTGCGTTGCGCGTCGGGTCCTGACGGAAATAGCCTTCCGGGTAGGAGGTACCGGAGGGCAGGTCGCGGCCCGGCCGGTGGTACGCGTCGCCAAAGTATGCTTCGCGAACGTCGTAGTACTCCTGCGGGTATCCCTTGCCGACGGAATCTTTATCGCCCTTCTTGTCCGCGGCGGCGATGTACAGCTGGTCTGCGGGAATGTCCACCCAGCAGGAGGGATTGTCCTCACGGCAGCTGGCATCGTTCCCCGGATTGTAGACGCTCACCTTGAGGTCCAGGTAATCCTTCGAGTACCACATGTGCAGGGTGTTGCCGTCGGAGACGCCGTTCACCCAGTCCTCGAAGAGGTGCAGTTCTCGCACTTCGCCTTCGGCAGGCGGGGTGTAGGTGAGGGTCCACGGCACCTTGTACACGTTCGTGCCGGCGATCTTGCTGGCGCTGCCCACGGATTTCGTGATGAGCTTGGCGTCGACCTTGTCGTTTTGCGTAGGCGGGTTCGGGTTGTCCGGGTTGTCGGGGCCCGGTTCTGACGGTTTCGAGGGGCGGTCCACCTCCTTGTCCTTCGTCTCGCACTCCCCTTGCGGCAGGCAGGACTCCACCTCGTTGCGGTACTTCACGCCCTGGTCGGGATTGACTATGGCGGCGTCTGCAGAGACGACGGTGTAGTACTCGATCTCGTACTTGTTGTAGTTCTCCGTGTCCGGGAAAGTATAGGTCAACGTGTTGCCGTTGACCTCGAACTGCAGGTCGTTCGTGATTTCCTGGCCGTTTTCATTGCGTGCGACCACCTTCAGCGAGCCGTCCTTGAGCACATGGCCCTCTCCGATGGTGTCCGTGATGGTACGGCCGGCCAGGTTGCCGCGGTCGCCGCCCCCGTTGATGGTGAGGGTCCATTTGATCTCGCGGTCGGCAGTGTTGTCGTCCTTCCACCACTTGTTGCTCTGGTCGCCTTCCACCCAGCCGTTCTTGTCCACCCAGTTGATGTTCCAGGTGCGCTTGGCCGGCACGTAGTCGGCGTGGCCTTCGCCGTCCTTCCAGGACCAGTGAGCCGTGTTCTTGGCGTCCTGGTACTTGTTGCCGTCGTTGGTGTCGGCCTGTGCGCCATCCCCGATGGTGGCGGTGTAGGTGATCTCGTACGTGCCCTTGGGCAGCGGCATGCCGTCGGCAGGCGTTGCAGAAGTGGGCAAGTTGCCGTTGAAGGACTGCTGCAGTCGTGTGGCAGCCTCGTTGCCCTTGCTTTCGTCGCCGTTGTACAGGTACTTCACCTGCGCGGTCGTTCCGTCGATCTGCAGGTCGTTGCCAGCGATGTCCCAGAACTTGAAGTTCTCGACGTCGCCGTCGGCTTCGAGCCGCACGGTGCAGGTCATCTGGGTCTCCGACTTGCCGTTCCACGAGCAGTTCTTGTTGCCGGTCACCTTCCAGGGGGTGTGGTCGACCTTGATGGTCAGGCCGGTGCCGGGGAATTCCCAGCCGGCGGTGCTGGCGTCCTCGATCACCTCGGTCTTGTAGGTGGTATGCACGGTGTAGCTGAAGAAGAAATCGTGGTCCTTGTCGGCGGCGTAGTCTGGGTCGTAGCGCACCTGCAGGGCGCAGGTCGACGGCTTGCCGTCCGTGCCGGGCACTTCGACCAGCGTGATGTCCGCGACCTTGCGCGAGCCGTCCATGACGGTATGCGTCTCGCCGAAGGTGCCGTTCACCATGGATGCAGGAAGCGGGATGTTGTACTGCCAGTCGAGTTTCTTGGTGCCGTCGGCCTGGACGACCGCGGTGTCCTTGAGATGCACCTCGAGATAGAAGTCCATGTTGGTGTCGGGCACGACGTTCTGGACGTCCTCGAGTTCATCGCCCGTGAAGGTCTTCGTTTCCTGGCTGTCGCCGTTCTTGACGGTGGCGGTCAATTCGACGGCGGCACTGGCGACGGCGGACGCATCCGCCGTCGCAAAGTCCTCCGCCATGCCACGCGGGGTCACGAAGGCGGCCATGGTGACGGCCACGGCCATGGCCGTCACCATGGCCGCCACGATGCCCAAGGGGTGGGCGTGGCGCCCCAGACACAGCGTATTGGTTGCCGTGGCGGCAGGCATTCCCGCATGCCCTTTCTGTGCGTCTTGTACGGCATACCTTCCGCGGCAGTGACGATTCCACATGGCTCTCTCCTCCACACGATCCGCATTTTCCTGTCGGCGCAGAAAACATGGTCGTCACGACATCGTTTGACCATCTATACGGCTTTTTCTTAAGCGCTTAATGAACAATACTACTCAATTAAGGCAATATTGTCACGTTGACACGCCGGATGAAGGGAGTAAACCACGAGGTGGAACGTTTTACCGCGTTAATTCATTAACTCCGCACGGCAGGAACTGATTGTGCTGGTTACTTAAGCCTTTAATGCCATTGTGTGTTCGTTTCGTGTGTCTTTCGTGCGTAAAGCGGGCACCCGGATGCGGTCGGTTCCGCACTTAAAGCGGGCACCCGGTCGGGCGCGAACCGTGAATTAAAGCGGGCACCGGGTTGAAGAACTTCGGTTCTTCAACCCGGTGCCGCTT
>NZ_JGYV01000022.1 GCF_000741575.1 Bifidobacterium cuniculi | reverse complement strand
CTGAGGAGCACGGGGCCTTGGAATAGGCGGAGGTGACGTGCATGATGGCTGTCGCATGGAGCGCTGGGCTCCTATGCGGCACAGGCATCGCGTGAGAAATTGTTCATTTTTCTGAACAAAATCCAGGACGCGGGCCGCGCCGGCGCGGCCCGCGTCCTGGATTTTGTTCAGAAAAATGAACAATTTCTCAGGGGGCTTGGCGTGGGGGTGTCAGTTTCGGCCGCAGTGGTGTCAGTTTCGTATGGAAGCATGGGACGGTTCGGGCGTTGTTTGGCCCTAGCTGCCGAAGGCGTGTCTTGAAGCGCTCAACACATTGTGCTGCATGGTTTACAATCGTGCCATGGACGGTCGCCCGGCATCCAGTGCGGCATGCAGGGCGGCTTTGCGGGCACTATCAGAAAGGACCATCGCCATGGCCATGACCTTCCCCAAGGACTTCATGTTCGGCACCGCCACCTCCGCCTACCAGATCGAGGGTGCGGTCGACGAGGGCGGGCGCACCCCCTCCATCTGGGACACCTTCGCCCACTCGGGCCACACCGTCAACGGGGACAGCGGCGATGTCGCCGACGACTTCTACCACCGCTGGGAGGAGGACCTCAAGCAGCTGCGCGACCTCGGCGTCAACGCCTACCGCTTCTCCATCGGCGTGCCGCGCATCATCCCCACCCCAGACGGCAAGGCGAACGAGGAGGGCCTCGGCTTCTACGAGCGCATCGTCGACCGCCTGCTCGAGTACGGCATCGACCCCATCGTCACGCTCTACCACTGGGACCTGCCGCAGTACCTGGGCGACGAGGGCGGCTGGCTCAACCGCGACACCGCCTACCGCATCGCCGACTACGCCGGCATCGTGGCCAAGCGTCTGGGTGACCGCATCAAGACCTACACCACGCTCAACGAGCCGTGGTGCTCCGCGCACCTGAGCTACGGCGCCACCGAGCAGGCGCCGGGCATGGGCGGCGGCCCCATCGCCTTCACCGCCGCGCACCACCTCAACCTGGCGCACGGCCTGATGAGCCAGGCGGTGCGCGCCTACGCCGGCGTCAAGCCGGAGCTGTCCGCCACGCTCAACCTGCAGGTCTCGCGCGGCGACGCCGACGCCGTCCACCGCCTCGACCTCATCGCCAACCGCATCTTCCTCGACCCGATGCTGCGCGGCCGCTATCCGCAGGAGCTCTTCGCCGTCACGCGTGGCATCTGCGACTGGGACTTCATCCGCGACGGCGACCTCGAGCTCATCCACCAGCCGATGGACGTGCTCGGCCTGAACTACTACTCCACGAACCGCGTGGCCATGTCCGACCGCCCGCAGTTCCCGCAGTCCACCGAGGCGAGCACCACCCCGGGCGCCAGCGACATCGACTGGCTGCCCACCGACGGCCCGCACACCGAGATGGGCTGGAACATCGACCCCGACGCGCTCTACGACACGCTCGTGCGGCTCAATGACGACTACGACGGCATCCCGCTGGTCGTCACCGAGAACGGCATGGCCTGCCCGGACCGCGTGGAGATCGGCCCCGACGGTGTCAAGGCGGTGCACGATGCCGAGCGCATCGACTACCTCAAGCGCCACCTCGAGGCCGTCTCGCGCGCCCTCGACGAGGGCGCCGACGTGCGTGGCTACTTCGCCTGGTCGCTCATGGACAACTTCGAGTGGGCCTTCGGCTACACCAAGCGCTTCGGCCTGGTCTACGTGGACTACGAGACCCAGGAGCGCGTACGCAAGGACAGCTTCGAGTGGTACAGGGAGTTCATCAAGGACCATAAGCGCTGAAGCTTCTGCGTGTGATCCGATGAGAAATTGTTCATTTTTTGAACAATTTCTCATGGTGTGTCTGTGGACACGCCACTACTTAAGCGTTTGACGATCCTGTCGGCGGACCGTACCCTGAGAGCACCGCACCCGGGCTTGCAGCGTTGCAGCCGGGCGGCACAACCAAACCAGACCACATGCAACCGCAGGGCCAGTGTCGGCTCCTGCGACAGGGAATCCCAGAGACGACCATGGACATCAAGAAAATCACGGCTGCAGGCGTCGCAGTGGCATGCCTGGCGGCCATGGCAGCCTGTGCGGAGGCGGCAACGGACAGGGCGCGGCCGCAAGCAACGGCGACGTGCTCACCTACCCCGAGATCAAGCTCGGCGAGACCGGCAAGGACCTCATCGCCGACATCACCTTCATGAACGCACGCACCGACATGAACCTCGACACCTACCCGGGCAAGAACTGGAAGGTCTACCTCGAGGACTTCAACGAGATGTACCCGGAATCAAGGTCACCGTGCAGACCGACTCGAACTACGCGGACTCCTCGCTCACCCGCCTCCAGGGCAACAACGACTCCTGGGGCATCATGTGCATCCCCGCAGTGGACAAGGCCGAGTTCAGGAACTACTTCGTGCCCCTGGGCGACCAGGCCACGATGGACAAGGCCATCCGCCTCACCAACGCCCAGACCTCCGAAGGTGTCACCTACGCGTACCGCTCGGCGCCACCGTCTCCGACATCGTCTACAACAAGCGCATCTTCGAGGAAGCCGGCGTCAAGGACGTGCCGAAGACCCCGGAGGAATACATCGCCGCCCACAAGGCGGGCAAGGAGAAGACGGACGTCGTGCCGCTGTACACCAACTTCGTGGCGGAGTGGGCCATGGGCGGCTGGGACGCCTACATCGGTGCCAACGCCACCGGCGACACCAACTTCATGAACGCCATGGCGCACGCAAGGCGCCCTTCGCCAAGAACGCCGACGACGAACAGACCCATCCGTACGCCGTGTACAAGACGCTGTACGACGCGGTGGCGCAGGGACTGACGGAGGAGGACTACTCCACCACCGACTGGGAGTCCCCGAAGGGCAAGATCAACAACGGCGAGATCGCCTCCATGGTGCTCGGCGCCTGGGCCGTACCGCAGATGGAACAGGCCGGCGAACACGCAGACGACGTGCAGTACATGCCCTTCCCGATCACCGTGTACGGCAAGCAGTACGCCACCATGGGCCCCGACTACGCGATGGCCGTGAACAAGAACATCTCCAAGGACCGCCAGGAAGCCGCGATGATCTTCATCAAGTGGATGACCGAGCAGTTCGGTTACGCGCTCGCAGAAGGCCTCATCCCCATGGACCTGGCCAACGACGAGATGCCCGCCCTGTACGACAGCTTCTCCGAGGTGGAGATGGTCGCCGACGATCCCGCACCGGAAGGCGAGGAGGATCTCTTCGCCGACGTGAACTCGGATTCCGAGCTGGGCATCAACTCCGGCAACGGCAAGAAGGTGCAGGACATCGTGGTGCAGGCCGCCACCAAGGGCAAGTCCTTCGACCAGATCATGGACGAGTGGAACCAGAAGTGGGCAGCCGCGGTGGAATCCGAATCCTGAGGGGTTTGGGCTTGGGCCGAGGAGTCCGGCCGGAAGGTTCGGTTCGGACCCGAAGGGCTAGTTGCGGTGGGGCACGCGGCTGGCGCCGCGGGCCCCACCTTCTTTGTGTGCATGGGGGCTGGTAGGTGGGGATTGCGGTGCTTTCGGATGCAAGACCGGGGCTTGGGTGCATGCGGGCCCGCTTGAGAAATCTTCCGTTTTTCCGTGATATTTCTCAAGGGTGGGGTTGGGGGAGGGTGAAGCGCTTAACGGACGGAAGAAGGGAATCGGCCCGTTTCTTCCTCGACGCCGTACTGGCATGACCATGGTTGCACATGGACAAAACGCCGTGATTTCAAGCTGTTAGCGACCTATCCCGCACGGCCGCCCCTGAGTCGCATTCTCCAACGTATGCAATGAGACACGCCGATGGTGCTTAAGCGCTTGACATACTGAAACCGTGAGGATATGCTGAATCCATCATTCACCCACGGCGGCAACGTAGCACGTGGCTGGACGCTCAGCGATGAGCCGGGAGCCATCGGTTCCCGAGAGAACAAGGAAGGATCACTCATGAACCTCAAGAAGATTGCGGCGGCAGGCGTCGCGGTGGCGACCATGGTCAGCATGGCTGCCTGCGGCGGCGGTTCCGGCTCGGGTTCGGAGGCCGCCAACAACAAGGCCGGCGTCACCTACCCGGAAATCAAGCTCGGCGAGACCGGCAAGGACGTCAAGGCCGAAATCACGTTCCTCAACGCCCGTACCGACATGGGCCTGGCCACCTACCCCGGCAAGAACTGGGAGGCCTATCTCAAGGAATTCAACGAGATGTACCCGGACATCAAGGTCAACGTGCAGACCGACTCCAACTACGCCGATTCCGCACTGACCCGCCTCCAGGCGAACAACGACTCCTGGGACATCATGATGATCCCCGCGGTCGACCTGTCCGAACTGGGCAACTACTTCGTCTCCTACGGCGCCACCGACGAAGTCGGCAAGGAAGTCAAGTTGTCCAAGGAGAAGGCCTACGACGGCCAGACCTACGGCATCGCCACCGACGGCCAGACCTCGGGCGTGGTCTACAACGCCAAGGTCTTCAAGGACGCCGGCATCACCGAGCTGCCGAAGACCCCGGACGAGTACATCGCGGACCTCAAGCTCATCAAGGAGAAGACGGACGCCATCCCGCTGTACACCAACTTCGCCGAGGAATGGGCCATGGGCGCCTGGGACTTCTACATCGGCGGCATCGCCACCGGCAACCCGAAGTTCATCAACCAGGTCATGCCACATGACAAGGCTCCCTTCGCCAAGAACGACAAGGACCCACAGACCTACCCCTACGCCGTCTACAACACCCTCTACCAGGCCGTGGCCAACGGCCTGACCGAGGAAGACTACTCCACCACCGACTGGGAGTCCTCGAAGGGCAAGATCAACAACGGCGAGATCGGCTCCATGGTGCTCGGCGCCTGGGCCGTCACCCAGATGAAGCAGGCCGGCGACCATCCGGACGACGTGCAGTACATGCCCTTCCCGATCACCGTGGACGGCAAGCAGTACGCCACCCTGTCCGGCAACTACTCCATGGGCATCAACAAGAACTCCGACGCCAGCCGCCAGGAGGCCGCGATGATCTTCGTCAAGTGGATGACCGAGAAGTCCGGCTACGCCCAGAACGAGGGCGGCATCCCGATCGTCCAGGGCGACGACAAGATGCCCGAGATCTACGAGCACTTCTCCGACGTCGACCTGATCGTGGACGACCCGGCGCTGGAAGGCGAGGAGGACCTCTTCGCCGACATCAACTCCGACTCCGAGCTCGGCATCAACAACGGCAACGGCAAGAAGATCCAGGACATCGTGGTGCAGGCCGCCACCAAGGGCAAGACCATCGACCAGATCATGGACGAGTGGAACCAGAAGTGGGGTGCTGCCGTCGAGTCCGAATCCTGACCGTCTGACTGACTTCACCTGATTGCATTCCGTTTCCAGGGGGGGCGGGGCCCGTGGCGCAAGCTGCGGGCCCCGCCCCCTGTTTTGCGGTGAAGGGTTTTTGGCGAGGGTCCCATGCGTGTCCTCTCATTGCGGCCAAGGTTTGATGCGTGCGCATTCAGGCCTGGAAATCTCGGGTTACCGGCCAAAAAGTGTGTAAAAAAACGGCCCTCATGCGTTCTCCCGGTTGGCGTGAGGGCCGATCCATACCCTAGGGGCCGACCATGCCACCCGGCCAAAAAGTGTGTAAGAAAACCCTTCTGAGACATTGGAACCCTTGGCCTTCCGGCATGTTCATGGTCCCTTGGCCGTTGACTGGTGTCATGCAACGACCAACATGCGCCCGATGTGGCAAGACCATGAGCAAGAACGGCACCACCACGGCGGGCATGACCCGTTACCGGTGCACTACGTGCGGCACGAGCCGTACCACCGTGCAGGACCACACCGCACGCGACCTTCGCTATGGCCTGGACTGGCTGCTGGGCCGCGCCAGCCAGGACGAACACCGACTGCCCGCACGCACCCTGCGGCGACGCTGCCGTGTCCTGTGGGAACTCATCCCGCCCGTACCCA
>NZ_JGYV01000021.1 GCF_000741575.1 Bifidobacterium cuniculi | reverse complement strand
GCCAGGACGAACACCGACTGCCCGCACGCACCCTGCGGCGACGCTGCCGTGTCCTGTGGGAACTCATCCCGCCCGTACCCAGGGACGGGGTCGTGCAGCCGGTGCTGCACCTGGACGGCATCCACCTGGGCCGCGACACGGTCGTCCTGGTCGCCATGGACGAACACTCCCGGGTCGTCGGCTGGCACGCAGCCAAACGCGAGGCGTCCGACGCGTGGAAAGCGCTCATGGCGCGCGTGGCGCCGCCCGACCTGGTCGTGTGCGACGGCGACGGCGGCCTGCTCAAGGCCCTGCGTGAACACTGGCCCGGCACGCCCGTGCAACGCTGCCTGTTCCACGTGTGCCTGGCCATCACCAAGCTCACCGGACGCAACCCTCGCACCGAACCCTCCCGAAAGATGCGCGCCCTGGCCGTGCAGGTCGGCCGGGTACACGACCGTGACGGCGCCGAACAATGGCTGGAACGCTACCGGGACTGGTGCGACAGGTGGCAGGAATACCTGGACGAGACCACCACGGACGCCAAAGGCAGGAAACGGCCCGCGCACGACCGGCTCGTGCGCGTGCGCAGGATGCTCGACCGGCTCGTCGCCTCGGGCACCCTGTTTGCGTTCCTCGACCACGAGAAGGCGCCGGCGACCAACAACCGCATCGAGTCCGCCAATGGCAGCATCCGACGCATGCTGCGTGACCACCGAGGCCTGTCGCTGGCCCGCAGGATCAAGGCGATCTGCTGGTGGTGCCACCAACACACCGCGCACCCCGAATCGGACGCGTGGCTGGCCGCGAACGCACTCACCGAGCAGGACCTGGCCGACTGGTACCAGCATGCGTGGCAATACGCGCCGCAGGACCTACGCGACCCCGACAGCATGCCTGCACGCTACGGGACCGGCATCGACTGGAACGCATTCCACGACCACTGACCCTTTTACACACTTTTTGGCCGGTAACCCGAAATTGTTCATTTTTTTGGACAGAATCTAGGGGCGGGGGCTCCCGTGGAGCCATACGGAACGCCAACACGCCGTCGGATAGCTGAAAACGGCTATCCGACGGCGTGTTGGCGTTCCGTATGGCTCCACGGGAGCCCCCGCCCCTAGATTCTGTCCAAAAAAATGAACAATTTCTCAGGCGGGGAGGACACCACTCACTTCAGCGGACCGGTCATCCACACGCGCTCGAGGTAGTCCTCGATGGAGCGGTCGGAGCTGAAGTAGCCGGAGTTGGCGACGTTGATGATCGCCTTGCGGTTCCACTCGAGCTGATCGCCGTAGAGGGTGTCGATCTCGGCCTGGATGTCGTGGTACGCGGTGAAGTCGGCCAGCGTCATGAACCAGTCCTTGGTCAGCCAGTCGGAGACCAGCGGCGCGTAGGCGTTGCGGTCGCCGTTGGAGAAGGTGCCGCCGGCCACCATGTCGATGGCGGCCTTCAGGCGCGGGTCGGCCTCGTAGTACTTCGCCGGCTCGTAGCCGTCGGCGTACATCTTCTCGACCTGGTCGACATCCATGCCGAAGAGGAAGAAGTTCTCGGCACCCACGAGGTTGCGGATCTCCACGTTCGCGCCGTCGAGCGTGCCAACGGTCAGCGCGCCGTTGAGGGCGAACTTCATGTTGGAGGTACCGGAGGCTTCCTTGCCGGCCTGGGAGATCTGCTCGTCGAGCTCGGTCGCCGGGATGAGCATCTGGGCCACGCGGATGTTGTAGTTCCACGGGAAAACGACCTTGAGCTTGCCCATGACGTCGGGGTCGTTGTTGATGACCTTGGCGACGTTGTTGATGAGCTGGATCGTCATCTTGGCCAGGTAGTAACCCGGGGCGGCCTTGGCGCCGAAGATCACGGTGCGCGGCTGCAGGTCGTCGACCTTGACCTTGCCGGACTTGATGTCGGCGTAGGTGGCGATGACCTCGAGGATCTTCAGGGCCTGGCGCTTGTACTCGTGCAGGCGCTTGATCATCGTGTCGAACATGGTGTTCGCGTCGAGCTCGAAGCCGTACTCCTTCTTGGCGAAGTCGGCGAAGCGCACCTTGTTGTCGTACTTGACCTTGGCGAACTTCTTGACGAACTCGTCGTCCTGTGCCAGTGGCTCGAGGTTCTTGAGCAGCTCGAGGTCCTCGAGCCACTTGTCGGTGCCGAGGCCCTCGGTGATGAGGTCGGACAGGCCCGGGTTGGCGAGCTTCATGAAGCGACGCGGGGTGACGCCGTTGGTCACGTTGGTGAACTTCGCCGGGTACAGGTCGGAGAAGTCACGCAGGGTGACGTCCTTGAGCAGCTGGGAGTGCAGCTCGGCGACGCCGTTCACGTGGGAGCCCGCGTAGGTGGCCAGGTAGGCCATGCGGACGACCGGGTTCTCGCCGGCGGTGACGATGCGCATGCGCTCGGCCTTCGCCTCGTCGTCGGTGAGGGACTCGAGTTCCTTCATGAACTGGTCGTTGATCTTGTTGATGATCTCCATGTGGCGCGGCAGCAGCTTGGCGATCAGGGAGACCGGCCAGACCTCGAGCGCTTCCGGCAGAAGGGTGTGGCAGGTGTAGTTGAAGGTCTTGGTGGTGATGTCCCAGGCGGTGTCCCAGTCGTAGCCGTACTCATCCATGAGGATGCGCATGAGCTCGGGGATGCCGATCACCGGGTGGGTGTCGTTGAGCTGGAAGCAGATCTTGTTCGGGAAGGTGGTCAGGTCCGGGTTCTCCTCGTTGCCGTAGAAGACGCGGATGGCGTCATGCAGCGAGGCGGACGCGAAGAAGTACTGCTGCTCGAGGCGCAGCTCCTTGCCTTCCTGGGTGGAATCCTCCGGGTAGAGGATCTTGGAGATGTTCTCGGCCTTGACCTTCGGCTTGACGGCGTCCAGGTAGTCGGACTTGTTGAAGGTCAGCAGGTCGAACTCGTCGTAGCTGCGTGCCTGCCACAGGCGCAGGGTGTTCACGCGGCCGGACTCGTAGCCCGGAACCATGTAGTCGACCGGGATGGCACGCACGGACCATGCCGGCTTCCAGACCTTCTTGCCGTCCTCCTCGACGACCTCGCCGCCGAAGTTCACGCGCTGGTCGCGCTCGTAGTCGATGTGGCCCCACGGATCCTCGTTGGTCAGCCAGTAGTCGGGACGCTCAATCTGCTTGCCGTCCTCGTCGAACTCCTGGCGGAAGATGCCGTAGCGGTACTGGATGCCGTAGCCGAAGGCCGGCACGCCCAGCGAGGCGAGCGAGTCGATGAAGCAGGCGGCGAGACGGCCGAGGCCGCCGTTGCCGAGGCCCGGCTCGTACTCGGCGTCGATGACTTCCTGCGGATCGAAGCCGAGGTCCTTGACGGCTTCCTCGAACTGCTCGGTCAGGCCGCCGTTGAGCAGCGCATTGCGCAGCTGGCGCCCCATGAGGAACTCGGCGGAGAGGTAACCGACGGCCTTGGTGTCGCCGTTCACCATGTCCTGCTGGGTCTTCATCCAGGAATCCATGAGATGCTTGCGCACCGCGGTGGCGGTGGCGACATACACGTCCGCCGGCTTCGCCTGCTCGATCGTGACACCCTGGGTGTACTTGAGCTCGTTGCGGATCTCGTCCGCGAACTGGGCGGCGGTGACCGAGGACTTCGGTGCCGTAACTTCAGTCATAATGATGACTCCCTTTACACAGTTATTTCATATGGAACGCAAGGGGAAAAGCGTGATGCTTCCCGCTGTCCGCCCGCACGCGCGCGAGGTCGTGCGCGGAGACCGCTTTCTGCATACGTTCTCAAGTCAGCAAGCATACCATAGGGCCTCTGCAAAGGGCCGGATCGGGCCTGCACCGTCTCAAAAACGGACCGATTGACTGGAACATTCAGCCCAAGGGCAACAGCATCGAGAGGTCATCGCGCTCCCCCACCGCGCTGATGTGTCCGGCATGCCACTCCTGGCCCCAATCGGTGATGCCGCAAGCCAGGCGCAGCCATACATCCGGCTCGAGTTCGATCACGTCCGGCGGAGTGAGGTTGTGCGGGTCGGAGGCAGGGCCTTCGAGGATCTTGACCGCCCCGAAAGGCGCCACGCGCAGTTCCACGCCCGGTCCGGGCGCCTTGATCTCCATCATGGCCAGGGTGTAGCGCACCGCCATGGCCATGGCGCGCCGGTCGAGCCGCGGCGCCACCTCGAGCGCGGGCACGCCTTCGGCCAGCTGCGCGCGTGCCGCCAATCCCCACGTCTCGTAGGCGTCCATGCCGGCCGGGATGTCCTGTTTCCTGATCACTGCCATGGTAGAGGATTATATAAGAAATTGTTCATTTTTTTGAACAAAAACTTGGGGAAGGGCACCGGCCGGGCCGTCAGGCAGCGGCGTCACGCTTGTCGGACAGTCGTTTTCCCGACTGTCCGACAAGCGTGACGCCGCTGCCTGACGGCCCGGCCGGTGCCCTTCCCCAAGTTTTTGTTCAAAAAAATGAACAATTTCTTATGCTTGGCGCCCCTCACCGTCCTGGTGATGCTTGAAGGCACCCGGCACTGGCATCGGAATCGGCTTGTGCGGCGCGGGCTTCGGCGTCACCGGCATCTCGCCGCTGGTCGCCTTCGCCGCCGACTGCGCAGCCCACTGCGCGTAGTCGTCGAGGTCGTCGTCGTCCGACGGCTCTTCCTCGTCCGTCGCATCGTAGTGGTCGTCATACTGGTCGTCGACGTCAACATCGGCGAAGGGATCGTACGAACCGACCCCCGGCTCCTTGGCTCCCAGTTCCTTGGCAAGCTCGTCGTAATCCGTGTCAGTGGTCAGGTACTTGAGCTTCCGAGCGATTTTCTGCTGCTTGGCTTTCTGACGTCCGCGGCCCATCTGACCCCCTGGGTATTACTGTTTGCTTAATTCATCATCCAAGAGGATACCACCTTATATGTCCGAGTGCGTTGTCTGCTCGAATTTCTACGATTTTCCGTAATATCCACACGACTGATACGAAGGACGAAGATGGCCGAAGAACAAGAGGCGCAGCTGACCGCAGCCGGCAACGAGATGAGTGCGAGTTTCCTCGCAGCGAAGAAGCGCAGCGACGAGACGCTGGCGAAGCTGGAGCAGGACCCGTCGAAGTTCACCATGCTCACCGGCGACCGGCCGACCGGCCGCCTCCACCTGGGCCACTTCTTCGGCTCGATCCGCGAGCGCGTGGCCATGCAGGACCGCGGCGTGAACACGAATATCATCATCGCCGACTACCAGGTGATCACCGACCGTGACACCACCGAACACATCGACGACAATGTGCTCAACCTGGTGCTCGACTACATGGCCGCGGGCATCGACCCGGAGAAGACCATGATCTTCACGCATTCGGCGGTCCCGGCGGAGAACCAGCTCATGCTGCCCTTCCTGTCCCTGGTGACGGAGGCGGAGCTGCACCGCAACCCGACGGTGAAGAGCGAGATGGAGTCCTCCGGCCACGCACTGACCGGCCTGCTGCTGACCTACCCCGTCCACCAGGCGTGCGACATCCTGTTCTGCAAGGCGAACGTGGTGCCGATCGGCAAGGACAACCTGCCGCACGTGGAGATCACGCGCACCATCGCCCGCCGCTTCAACGAACGCTATGCCAAGAAGAACCCGATCTTCCCGGAGCCCGCGGCGATCCTGTCCGAGGCGCCGGAGATCCCCGGACTCGACGGTCGCAAGATGTCCAAGAGCTACGGCAACTCGATCATGCTGGGCGCCACCGCCGAGGAGACGGCCAAGCTGATCAAGAAGAGCAGGACCGACTCCGACCGCAACATCACCTTCGACCCGGAGAACCGTCCGGAGGTGTCCGCGCTGCTGACGACCGCCGGCCTGGTGACGGGCCGCGACCCGCGCGAGATCGCCGAGGAGATCGGCAACGGCGGCGGCGGTGCGCTGAAGATGTTCGTGACGGAGTCGGTGAACGAGTTCCTGGCGCCGCACCGCGAGCGCCGTGCCGAGCTCGCCCGCGACATGGACTATGTGCGCGACGTGCTGCGCGAGGGCAACCGCCGCGCGAACGCCATCGCCAACGAGACCCTGGACCAGGTGCGTGAGGCGATGGGCATGCGGTATGACGTGTGACTCGTGAATTGTGAATTGTGAATTGTGAATTGAATTAAAGCGGGCACCCGCTCGGGGTCGTTTCCTGAATTAAAGCGGGCACCGGGTCGAAGAACTTTGGGTTCTTCGACCCGGTGCCCGCTTTAATTCAATTCACAATTCACAATTCACAATTCACAATTCACAATTCACAATTCACAATTCACAATTCACAATTCACGAGTCACACGTCATACCGCCAGGACTTGTCGGTGATCACGCGCGCCATCGCCAGGCCGATCGGCAGGCAGATGATCACCATGAAGGCCTTGAAGGCCCAGTCCAGGGCGAGCAGCGTGTTGAACTGGCCCAGGTTGAACATCGCCTGGTACATGTACATGCCGGGCACCATGATCACGATCGACGGCACGGTCAGGCAGATGCGGGGGTAGCCCAGGTGCGGCGGCAGCATGCCGTGGCGCACCGCGGACCGCCATGCCGAGGCGAGCAGGCCGGCGAGCATGGCACCGAGGAAGGCACCGGCCTCCGGTGCAAGTCCCATGTCCACGAACTCGAGGCGCAGCGTGTCGGTGATCGCACCGATGCAGGCCGCCGTCAGGCACATGCGCTGCGGTGAGTTGAACATCATCGAGAAGCCCCACACGCCGACGAAGGCGAACACCGCGCGCAGCATGCAGTTGGCCCACGGCGCCAGCCCCAGCGGTTCGAAGCCCTGCGGGTTGAGCCGCACGATCGAGGCGACCATCCACCCCGCCAGCGTCGCCATGAGGATGATGCACAGCACGTACATCACCCGCTGCACGCCCGACGGGAAGTCGATCTTCGCCATGTCCAGGCCGCCGGTGATGAGCGGGAAGCCGGGGATGACGAAGAGCATCGCGCCGATGTACGCGGTGTCGTGTTCCAGCGCCACGGGGTCGAACAGGCCGATGATGCGCAGTGTGCCGATGCAGGCGAAGGCAGCGACGGCCACGCACACGAAGGTCACGAAGAACTGGTTGAGGTGGTGCGCGAAGAGCCGTCGACGCAGCCACTGGCCGAGGCCCGCCCCGACGAAGGCGCCGATCATGTCGTACGGCGCGCCGCCCAGCAGGAAGACGAAGGACGCGCAGGCGGCCGCCGCCGCCAGCCCGGACAGTGCGGGGCCGTAGAGCGGCTTGCGGCGCTCGATCAGGTCGAGTCGTTTGTGTACTTCGCCGACGGTGATCGGGTGCGACTGCGCGCGGTGCAGTGCGGCTATGTGACGATGCGGCATGCCACGCCTCGCCGCGCGTCGCTCCTCGCGCGCGCAGCGGTCGGCGTACGACGTGTCGAGCGGCTGGGCCAGCGTCGCACTGTCGCTGTCGCGGACATCGGCGACGGCGACGGCGTCGATGAGCGCGTCGCCGGTGCAGGGATGCGCGCCGGCGCAGTGCGCACCGTCGTTATCCTGGCTGTCGCCGTGCCCACGGTCATGCTGGCGACGCTCCTCGCGCAGTTCCCTGGCCATGTCCGCGGAGACCTGCGAGGCGTCGCGGATGTCGAGATGCTGCATGAGGCCTTCGGATACCTGCGTCTCGCGGTGGTACATGGAGCCGGTGCCGAGGCTGACGCTGAACCAGTCGGCGAAATGCTCCAGCAGCCAGATGCGCTCGGTGTTCACGCCGGTGGTGGGCAGGTTGACGACTTCGGTGATGCGCTCCTTGCCGTCGGTGCAGGCTGCCTCGATGTCGGTGAGGTTGACGTCGGCGCGCACGTGCACGCCCAGCGGGTAGGCGATGCGGTGCATCATCTCGCGGACGCGGAAACTGCCGGTGCCCGCACCCAGGTCGAGCTGGCCGACACGCACGATCACGCTCGCCTTGGCCGCGATGCCCGCGTCCTGCACGGGCGCGTCCCAGTCGCGTTCGATGTCCTCCATGTCGAGCGGTATGGAGTGTGAGTGGAACTTGCCAACGGCCGTGGCGCCGCTGTTGATCTTCTCAGTCATGGTTCTCATTAAAGAACCGGGTCACCCCGGAGGGGTTGACCTGTTGACACATTTTTTCGGCCGGGAAAAATCGTGTAGGCCTTTGGGCTGCACGATTTGAAATCGTGCAGCCCAAAGGCCTACACGATTTTTCCCGGCCGAAAAATGTGTCACCGGCCACCGCCATATGAGACACAACGGGGTCTGGCTGGCCCCGCTGTCTCTTCCCCCGGCCTACAATGTCACTGCAACTCAAGACCGGGCTATACGGCTGTGGGCTCGCAACGGACAATCACCACAACTGCGGAGGAGCCGCAGAGGATTGGCTGACCGAGCAACCTGAACCCGGAGGCAAGGAGGTCGCAATTGACTGACAATGATCAGATCACGCCCGCGGACGCCCAGATCGTGGACGCCGGCACCGGCAGGAAAGCCCCTGAGGAGCGTGATCTTCCCACATCCCTGCGCGCAGACATGGACTTGTGCCTGGAAATCCTGCGCGGGGTCCTCTCCGAGTATGACGAGGAGCTGCTCTCCACTTTCGACACCGTGCGCCAGTACGCGCTCGATGCCAGCGCGGAACGCTTCTCCGGCGTGCTCACCGACACCCATCCCGAGCGCAACGACCTGGAGATGGCCGTCAAGGCCATCGACGCCATGAACCTTCATGACGCCCAGCTGCTCGCCCGCGCCTTCACCACGTACTTCCACCTCGCGAACCTGTGCGAGGAGAACTACCGCGTGGACGTGCTGCGCGAACGCGAGGCCGCCGTGGAGGAAACCGCGGCGATCGACCCGGCCAACGAGATGACCAAGGCATACCACCAGCTCATCAACGAGATGGGTCCGGCGAAGGCGAAGGAGCTGCTCGAGCGACTCGAGTTCCATCCCGTCTTCACCGCGCACCCGACCGAGGCCCGCCGCAAGGCCGTGGAAGGCAAGATCCGCCGCATCGCCACGCTGCTCAGCGCGCACAAGTTCCTCGGCGGCACGGACAAGAAGGAGAACCTGCGTCGCCTGTACAACGAGATCGACGCGCTCTTCCGCACCTCCCCCATCGCCCTGAAGAAGCCGACCCCGGTGGAGGAAGCCGACACCATCCTCGACATCTTCGACAACACGCTGTTCCACACCGTCCCGCAGGTCTACCGTCGTTTCGACGACTGGGTCCTGGGAGACAAGGCGGGTCTCGTGCCGCCGGTCTGCCCCGCGTTCTTCCACCCGGGCAGCTGGATCGGATCCGACCGCGACGGCAACCCGAACGTCACCGCCAAGGTCAGCCGCCAGGTGGCGCGCAAGTACAGCGACCATATCCTCGCCGCCCTGGAGAAGGCCACCCGCACCGTCGGCCGCAACATGACCGTCGAGTCGGAAACCACCCCGCCCAGCGACGAACTGCGCATGCTGTGGAACCAGCAGAAGGAGATCAGCGAGCGCCTCACCGACAAGGCCGCGCTCATCTCCACGCAGGAGCTGCACCGCGCCGTGCTGCTGGTGATGGCGGACCGGCTGCACTACACCATCAAGCGCGACACCGACCTCATGTACCACAGTGCCGAGGACTTCCTCAACAACCTGCGCATCGTGCAGCGGTCGCTGGCCGAGGCCGGCGACAAGCGCGCCGCCTACGGCCCGCTGCAGGACCTCATCTGGCAGGTGGAGACCTTCGGCTTCCACATGGTCGAGATGGAGTTCCGCCAGCATTCCGTGGTGCATGCCCGCGCGCTGGACGACATCCGCGAGCACGGTCTGCACGGCGAGCGTGGTGCGCTGCAGCCGATGACGCACGAGGTGCTCGACACCTTCCGCGCGCTCGGCGCCATCCAGAAGCGCAACGGCGAGAAGGCCGCGCGCCGCTACATCATCTCCTTCACGAAGAGCGCGAAGAACGTGCGCGACGTGTACGAGCTCAACCGCCTGGCGTTCTCGAACCCGGCGGACGTGCCGGTGATTGACGTCATCCCGCTGTTCGAGCAGCTGGAGGACCTCGAGAACTCGGTGAACGTGCTCGACGAGATGCTCAAGATCCCCGAGGTCCAGGCGCGGCTGAAGCAGACGGACCGCAAGATGGAAGTCATGCTCGGCTACTCCGACTCCTCGAAGGACGCCGGCCCGACGACCGCGACGCTGGCGCTGCACGCGGCGCAGGAGAAGATCGCGAAGTGGGCGGACGACAACGACATCGACCTGACGCTGTTCCATGGCCGCGGCGGCGCCGTCGGCCGCGGCGGCGGCCCGGCGAACCGCGCGGTCCTCGCACAGCCGAAGGACTCCGTGAAGTGCCGCTTCAAGCTGACCGAGCAGGGCGAGGTCATCTTCGCCCGCTACGGCAACCCGGTGCTGGCCATCCGCCACGTGGAGTCCGTGGCCGCGGCGACCCTGCTGCAGTCCGCTCCCAGCGTGGAGAAGACGAACACCGAGATGACCAAGAAGTATGCGGACATGGCCGGGAAGCTGAACACTGTTTCACATGAAACATATCTCGACCTGCTCAACACCCAGGACTTCGCCCCGTGGTTCTCCACGGTGACGCCGCTGACCGAGGTGGGCCTGCTGCCGATTGGTTCGCGGCCGGCCAAGCGAGGCCTGGGCGCGAAGTCGCTCGACGACCTGCGTACGATCCCGTGGATCTTCGCATGGGCGCAGGCGCGCATCAACCTGGCCGCCTGGTATGGCCTGGGCTCGGCATGCGAGGCCTTCGGCGACCTGGAGACGCTGCGCAAGGCGTACCAGGAGTGGCCGCTGTTCTCGACCTTCATCGACAACATCGAGATGTCGCTGGCCAAGACCGACGAACGCATCGCGAAGATGTACCTGGCGTTGGGCGACCGTGACGACCTGCGCGACAAGGTGCTCAAGGAGATGGAGCTGACCCGCCGCTGGGTACTCCGGATCGTGGGCGACGAGTGGCCTCTGCAGCACCGCCACGTGCTCGGCCAGGCGATCCGCGTGCGCTCCCCGTACGTCGACGCCCTGTCCGTGACCCAGGTCCTCGCCCTGCGCTCCCTGCGCAAGAAGGTGGACAAGGAAGAGCTCTCGCAAGGCCAGCAGGCAGGATTCACCTACCTGATCCTGTGCACCGTGAGCGGCGTCGCCGCCGGCCTGCAGAACACGGGCTGATGTCGTGAGACCTTGGGTGCGAGGGGCAACCTTCTCATCCGTGCGTTATAAGGGGCGTCACCATGCTGTCTCGGACAGCATGGTGACGCCCCTTATAACGCACGGATGCCCCACCCATTCCGGGAGATGGGACGGCGCCGTCCTCATGGAGGACACGGTCTTGTGGGGGCGTCTACGGCTATGCCATGGTGTTGGGCATCGTGAATCGACCGATGCAAGGAGAAGAGCATCATGACGGACCGTAACGAACGCGCCCAGGAGACGCCAATGGAGGAAAACGCGGTGACGCACGCCGTGGCGCCCGCACCCGCATCCCCCATCGTCGTGGCCATGTCCATGGCCGCCTGCGCCTGGGATTCCTGCCTGCTCTAGGAACCGTGCGTGTGGCTGTCTGCTAGATTTTGTTCAGAAAAATGAACAATTTCTAGCAGACAGCCACACGCACACACCGTTGGCTACAATCGTTCCCAGCAGCCGAAATCCGAAGGAGCATGGCACATGGCGAACGAACACGACGACACGATCCAGGAAACCACCGCGAACAGCACATGGAGCCGCATGCTCGCCGGCAACCGCCGCTTCGCAGAGGGCAAGGCGGAACACCCCTGGCAGGATCCGCAGACCCGTGAATCGCTCATCGACACGCAGAACCCGGACGCCGCCGTCCTGTCCTGCTCCGACTCTCGCGTCCCTCCCGAAATCATCTTCGACGCCGGCCTGGGTGACATGTTCACCGCGCGCACGGCAGGCGAGATGCTCGACCCCGCCGTCCTCCAGTCGCTCGAATATGCCGTCGGCACGCTGCACGTCAGCCTGCTCGTCGTCCTCGGCCACCAGCACTGCGCGGCCATGGAGAAAGGCGCCACGGAGCTTGACCAGCTCATCGAGCACACCCTCGCCGAGTTCACCGACCCGGACGACTCCACCCGCAACGAGGTCATGGAGGACCTCGACGAGGTCATCGCCTCCAGCGAATCCGCCTTCCTCAAGGACCTCGGCATGTCCGTGTGGCAGGCGCGCATGGCCGGCCTCGACACCGCCGACGACTACGAACAGGTGAACATCGCGCGCACCATCGAACAGCTCGTGACCCACTCCGACACCATCCGCGAGGCACTGGCCGCCCAGCGCCTCATGATCGTCGGCGCCCGCTACCGCCTGGACACCGGCCTGGTGGAGGTGCTGAGCTTCTGACCCCTCGTGAGATTTTGTTCAAAACATCACGCTGACCGGCGCATGCCCTAGGCTGGGCAGCATGTCACTAGGTTTGAACATCCTGCTCATCTTCGTCTTCCTGCTGCTCGGCGCCGTGTTCTCCGGCACCGAACTCGCATTGGTCTCCCTGCGCGGTTCGCAACTGGACCAGATGGAGCAGGAGGACGCCCGCGGTGCTCGCGTCGCCGAGATCGCCCGCGACCCCAACACCTTCCTGTCCACCGTGCAGATCGGCGTCACGCTCTCCGGCTTCCTGTCGGCATCCTTCGGCGAATCGTCGATCTCCCCCTACGTCGTACCCGTGGTGGAAAGCTGGGGCGTGCCGAGCAGCGTCGCCGCACCCCTGACCACCATCGTGCTCACGCTCGTCATCTCCTACTGCTCCATCGTCATCTCCGAGATGGTGCCCAAGCGCATCGCCATGCAGCGCAACGAGCAGATTGCGCGCGCCGTCGTGCCCGCCATCAGCGGCTTCGCCAAGATCTGCAAACCGATCATCTGGCTCATCGGCAAGAACACGAACGGCATCGTGCGCCTGCTCGGCTTCGACCCGAACGAAACCGAGTCCGAGGTGTCCGACGAGGAGCTGCGCGTGCTCGTCAACTCCAACTCCAACCTGACCAAGGACGAGCGCACCATCCTCGACGACGTCTTCGACGCCTCGGAGACCATCGTCGCCGAGGTCATGCGGCCGCGCGCCGACGTCGCCTTCCTCAACGCGGACATGCCGCTCGCCGAGGCCGCCGCCTTCGTGCGCGACATGCCGTACTCCCGCTACCCTGTCTGCGGCAAGGACTTCGACGACATCCGCGGCTTCGTGCACGTGCGCGACCTGCTCGACGTGCAGAACCCCGGCGGCATGACCGTCGGCGACGTGACGCGCGACGGCATCTCGCTTCCCGGTACCTCGAAGCTGCTGCCGAGCCTGGCGCTGCTGCGCCAGCGCGGCATCCACCTGGCGACCGTCATCGACGAGTACGGCGGCACCGACGGCATCGTCACGCTGGAGGACATGACCGAGGAACTCGTCGGCGACATCCGTGACGAGTACGACCTGCCCGAGGAGCGGCACGTCTCCGGCGACGAAGTGCATGGCGCCTTCGTCGACGGCGTGGCCACCGTCGACGGCGGCATGACGATCGAGGACTTCGACGACCTGACCGGCATCGAGCTGCCCGATGGCCCGTACGAGACGGTTGCCGGCTACTTCCTGGCGCACACCGGCAAGATGGGCGAGGTCGGCGACCACCTGGCCTCGGACGACGGCTACACGATGACCGTCACGAAGGTCGATGGCCGGCGTATCGAGACGATCGAGGTGCGCAAGCAGGAGGATGAGACCGAGGGCGTAGCCGAACGGAACGGCCATGACTAGCCGGACAGGCGTGCCGTTGGGGTGCTGCTAGAAATTGTTCATTTTTTTTGAACAAAATCTAGGGTGAGCAGCTGCTTTGCAGCCGTGCTCACACCCTAGATTTTGTTCAAAAAAAATGAACAATTTCTAGCAGCACCCCAACATTAGGCCCTGAGCCCATGCCCAGGCATGGCACAGCTGCATCGTCTAAGCTCGAAGGAAGACTACGGTTCACCGAACGGAAAGGACAACCATGGCACTGTCATTCATCATCCCGGGCCTCGACGAGGCTTCCTCCGAGAAGATCATCGGCATCCTGCAGGAGCGCCTCAGCCAGGAGCAGGCGGCCGCCCTCGTGCTCAAGCACGCCCACTGGAACGTGGCGGGCCCGAATTTCATCGCCGTGCATGAGATGATCGACCCGCAGGTCGACGAGGTGCTCGACATGGCCGACGAGACCGCGGAGCGCATCGCCGCCCTCGGCGGCTCCCCGATGGGCCGTCCGGATGACATCATCCGCTTCCGCACCTGGGACAAGTTCGAACTCGAAGGCCGCCAGAACACCCTCGAGTACCTGCGCGCCCTCGACGCCTACTACGACGAGTTCATCAAGGCCGACCGCACCGCCATCAAGGAGCTCGACGAGCTCGACGTAATCAGCTCCAACATCATCCAGGACCACGTGCAGAAGCTCGAGCAGTTCCAGTGGTTCATGCGTTCCCACCTGATCGACTAGCACCACGCCCCAGGTCCCATGGATTAGGGGGGGCGCCCGGTCGAGGGCCAAACGCGAAGTAAAGCGGGCACCGGCTTAAAGAACTCTCCTTTAAGCCGGTGCCCGCTTTACTTCGCGTTTGGCCCTCGACCGGGCGCCCCCCCTAATCCATGGGACCTGGGGCGGCTGGGAGTTGCGCCATCGTGATGTCCCTTTCGTGACGGCATCGGTGTCGTATTGTCGCCATGGTAACGGTTGCGGGGCGTGGAGGCAATAGATGGGCGGTCGTGCCTGCGTTGCGTCTCTGTTGCTTATTGCTTATGAGAGGTGGGTT
Organism: Bifidobacterium cuniculi; assembly: GCF_000741575.1. Classification (GTDB taxonomy): domain Bacteria; phylum Actinomycetota; class Actinomycetes; order Actinomycetales; family Bifidobacteriaceae; genus Bifidobacterium; species Bifidobacterium cuniculi. Next base: position 58,421 of record NZ_JGYV01000021.1, on the reverse strand, counting down.
AAGCGGGACCCTGCCGGATACAGGGGCTGAAAAGGTTGAAATGCCAAGGGGCATACCGGACCTATCGGCGTTAACCCACCCCTCATAAGCAGAAAGGTCCATGCACACCGGCTCTACCATGCCACTTCACCCTCATACCGGACACGCCACCAGCCATCTCCCAGTTTTCCTGCCTAGCATGGTGTCTTGTCGATGGGAGCGGAGGGCCCCATCACCGACCGGCAAAGGATCCGACCATGGACGAGACACACGGCAACACCGAATATCACCACCAAGACCACCACACGCTGCGACGGGCAATCGTCGGTGGCGTGGTCGCACTCCTGCTCGCTGGCGGCTTCACTTGGTGGGGGCTGTCCTCGCACACAGACAAGCATGCCGCGGCAAGCACCGAAGCCCAGACGAGCCATACCGTCGCACAGGAAACCGCCGAAAGCCCGGCCCTGCAGCAGGCACGCGCAGAACTGAAGCGGCAGATTCACGACGGCTGGGACACGTACCAGGCCCATGACACGGGCAGCGTCGACTACGAGGAACTCGGCAACCTCGCCAGCCTGCTCAGCGGCAGCGACGGCCTGCTGGAGGTGACGGACATGGAGGAGGACATGATGATCCACAACCTCACCACGCGCACGCAGAACATCCGTGACTCCATGGCCGCACTGGAGGCAAGCGCGCAGGAGGACCCGTCGGCACTGCGCGAGCGCATCAAGCAACACGAGACCCAGAAAGAGGAAATGGAACGGCAGCTCGAGACGCTGCAGCAGCAGGCAATGCAGGCTGCCAACCAAACCTGATTCTGTGTTTTGTCGTGCCGTCGACACGCTGTCGGACAGCTGATTTTCAGCTGTCCGACAGCGTGTCGACGGCACGACAAAACACCAAGACAATCTACAATCGGCACCATGGATTCCCGCATCGTCGCACCGCACATCACCTCCACCACCCAGGAACCGCCGACGCTCACGGACAGCGCTCCCGCCATCTCCATCAACCGCGAGTCGACCTACGACGGCATGAGATTCACGGTCCCCACCGCCAGCGACTCCCCCATCCGGAATCTGCACGGACTGCTGTGCACCTTCCTCGACTGCGCCTTCCCCCAGCTGCGCGCCGACCACGCGGATCTCGACCAATCGCACGTCCAGCACTGCAGCTTCGACACCTGCAGCGTCACCGAGCTGTCGGCCGTGCGCGCCCAGTACGGCGAAAGCCTCTTCACCGGCTGCCGCATCGGCGCCTTCGACGCCATGGATGCCTCCTGGACGTCGATCATCGTCGAGAACTGCAGGATCGGCTACCTGAACCTGCGCGCCGCCACCTGGCGCGACGTCGCGTTCCGCGACTGCATCATCGACGACTTCGACGCTGCCGACGCACGCCTGACACGCGTCGCCTTTCCCGGTACGGCCATCGGCAGACTGTCGACGCGGCATGCCCGGTTGGAGCACGTCGACCTGCGCGGGGCGCAGCTGCGGCAAGTCGAGGGAGTGGAACACCTGTGCGGCGTGACCATGGACGCCGCACAGGTCGCCGACCTGGCCCAGGCTTTCGCCGAGAACCTGGGCATACGGGTCGATTGACGGTCAGTGCGGGAAACGGAAACGCCGCACCGGCTGATCCGCGCTGTCGGTCACTTCGGCGTCGACAATCGTCGTCTTGTCCTGTTCCGCGTGTGCCGTGTCCGGCATGTCCGACCGCACTGACTGGCGACGCCGGTGCACCACGTAGCTGGCACCGACCAACGCACCGATCTTCGCCAAACTCCTGGCCTTGTTCGGCGACATCAGCGCACCGCCCAACACAGCAGCCACGGATGCGGCACTGACCTGTTTGATCTCTGGCAGCATTGCCTCGGCGACGTCGAGCAGGCTGCTGTCTTTGCTTAGCTTGCCGACACGCACGCCTTGGATGGCCCTGTTGATGACCATGTGTCCGATGGCGAGCCTGTCGATCTTCGATTTGCCCATGGCGCCTCCCTTCGCGGTCGTACCGGCGCTCACTGCACCTGGATGTCGAGCGCGATGTTCGACAGCAGCATCTCGCCCTGGTGCGCGATGGCGTCACGCTCCGCCTTGCCCATGGTCAGCTTGTTGTCCATGAAGTTCTCGCGGGCCAGCGGCACGCCGGTGAAGGACGACGGCGCAATGACCATCTTGAGGAAGTTGAGCGTCGGGATCAGCGTGGCGAAGGCGTCGCGCACGCAGTTCATGCCGCCGGCGCCGCTCACGGTCACGTTCTTGCCCAGGATTACGGCGGGCGCGCCGTCCTCGAGCGGTCGCGATAGCCAGTCGAGCAGGTTCTGCAGCGGGCCGGGCACGCCGTGGTTGTATTCCGGCGTGAAGATCCACAGGCCGTCGGCGGCGGCGACCTCGGCGCGGGCGGCAGCCACCGGCTTCGGCGCCGGGAACTCGTCGTCCTGGTTGAAGATCGGCACGTCCTTCCAGTCGAGCATGCGCACGTTCGCCTTGCCTTCCAAGGTAGTGGCGGCGACTTCGGCGAGCTGCCTGTTGAAGGACTGCTTGCGCAGCGAGCCTACGATCATGAGGACAGTCGGCAGGCTGCCGTCGTTCTGCGAGATGCGTTCCTGGGTGGTCATTGTGTCGGTCATGGACCTTCCTTCCGTTGGGGTTCCATCTGACTTCCACTATCCCGGCTTCGTGCATGCGATGCACACGATTATCTCCAGTGGCATACAGTCGCGCGTTTCGGGAATAACCGGCCGCGTCCCGCTGTTTTCGATGCCCCATCGATGGCGTTCGACGCCTCTTCGAGTGAGCAAGCGGCGCGACTGGCGCCGCTTGCTCACTGCGTCTCCGGCACCGCCAGGATCGTGCACTTGTTCAGATCGCGGCGCAGGTCGCGCCAACGGGGCAGGGCGTCGTCCATGCGTGCCTGGAAGCCGGCGCCGTGGCCGCCCTCCCACAGGTGCACCATTTCGTGCACCAGCACATACTCCAAGAACTTCGGGTCCATCAGTCCCAACTGAAGATTGAGGCGGATGCGGGCTGTCTTGGGGGTGCACGAACCCCAGCGCGAAGTCATGGTGCGCACGGTGACCTTGGAGGGACCGCGGCCGATAATCGGTTCCCACTTGCGCAGCAGGTCGGGCAACTGGCGGTCGATGGCAGTTCGCGCCTGTTCCACCGCACGTTCGTTCCAGGTGAAGTCATCCGTCGGCTCGGCATGGGAAGCATGTTCGACGTCGGAACCGGAGACGGTGGCGGTGACGCGCAGCACGGACTCCTGGGCCTCACCGCCGGCGAAGGTGCGGGCACGGGCAGTCGCCATCTTCGCGAGTGCCTGTTCGATCCACGGCCGCCGTTCGCGCACGAAATCCTCGATGGCACGCACGGGCATGTGTACGGGCGCGGTGACCTCGACCGCCCCGTAGGGCGGCCTGACACGCAGGTACATGTTGCGGTTCTTCTTGCGCAGCACGGTCACCTGCATGCCGTCGATGCGCACGGTTTCCCGGTTGACGAGGGAATGGGCGGATGCGGTCTGGCGCCCCAGGGAGCGCGCCCGCGGAACGGAGCGGAAAGCCATGCGAACAATTGTTCGCATCCTCAAGGACAAAGCAGTGGTTTCCGTCGTACCCGCAAGCGACACGCCGGACTTGCGCTCGTCTGACTCGCTGGCTATTCTTTATCTCTGTTGCGTAACGCGACTGATTGGGCCCGTAGCTCAGGTGGTTAGAGCGCATCCCTGATAAGGATGAGGTCGGAGGTTCAAGTCCTCCCGGGCCCACCGGGGAAGATCTTCTCACGGATTTTCCCTTTTCGGGGCTATAGCGCAGCTGGTAGCGCATCTGCTTTGCAAGCAGAGGGTCCCCGGTTCGAACCCGGGTAGCTCCACCCGTGATTCCCTTGAAACCATGCGGTTTTCAAGGGTCTTTCCGTTTTCTGGGCACCATGTGGTTCTGGGCGTTTTCAGGTGTTTTTCCGATGTCAAATTGCACGTTGGGCGCACGCTGGACAATGAAGGGCGCTGAAAGGCGCTGACCTGGTGCCAAGGCAGATGCACGCCGTTGGCCGTAATGCCCTTTTGAGAAATCTCGCGAAGCAACGAGAGATTTCTCAAAAGGGCATTACGGCCAACGCTTACAGGTCGAAGGTATGCGCCACCTTGGCCTTGTCGTCCATCGAGAACAGGTCGGTCACCTCCACGGTCACCGGCGAATCGTCCTTGAGTACGTAGGCCTGGGTCACCGTACCGGTGGCGCCGGGCTGCAGGTCCTTCATGCTCGAACCGGAGTCGTAGCCTTCCGGCGCGTCCATGCCGTACATCGCGGTGTCGAGCTGCTGGCCGTTCTGGAAGACCTTGTCCGAGGTCGCCACCATGAACGAGGTGTTCTTGTCGGTCTTGTTCGTCCACTCATAGGTCACGAGCACGGTCGGCTGCCCCTCGTAGTCGTCCACGGACTTCACGGCGGAGACGATCTTCACGTGTGCATCCTCGAGGTCGCCCTCCTGGTCCTGCACGCCGTCCTGCGCATCGTCGCCGGCGGCGCTGCCGTCACTGTCAGCCGAGGCCGACGTCGAGGATGACGTCGACATCGAAGACGACGCCGTGCCGGTCGCCTCGTCGATGGCCTTGCTGAACGATGCCTGCATGCTCAGGGTGATCACGATCGACAGCACGGACAGCACCGCGCCGACGATGGCCAGCACCTTGCCGTTCCTCTTGCCGCGGAAGGTGCCGACGATGGCCACGATGGCCAAGATCGCGCCGATGAGGCCGAAGAAGAAGGCGGCGTTGTTGATGATCGGGATGAAGCTCAGCACGAGGCCGATCGCGCCGAAGATGACGCCGAGGATGCCGCACACGCTGGTGCCCTTCGGCTGCTGCGGCATCGGCTGCTGTGGCGGTTGCACCGGCTGTCCCTGCGGTGCCATGGGTTGCTGTGTCATGATGCGTCCTTCTTTCTCCCCGGCCGCCAGACACGGCCACTGATGTCCCTGACTCTAGGGGTTCCGGGCCGCCGGCACCAGTGTCCGAAAGGACATACCTGAATGCCCGACCGGGCAAGACATGCCACGCATCCATGCCCCATCCGCCCTGTCCGTGTCGCGGCCTCGCGTGGCATGATGGACAGCATGAGCAGCATGAGCACCCCCACGGACATCCCCGTACGCACCCGTCGGTGGTGCACTGCACTCATGGTGCCCATTGCCAGTTTCATGAACCTCCTGCAGGTCGCCTACGCCGCCAACAATGCCACACAGTCGAGCCCTTGGTTCGTCTGGCTCACGCTGTGCACCCTGCTGGCGATTCCCTCCGGCCTGGTGCTGTTGGCCCGCAACGAACATCCCGTGGGCACGTTCTGGACGGCCTGCGCGCTTTCCGTGCTGCTGCCCTTCGGTTCCACGATGACGCTGATGGCGCTGAGCGCACTGATTGCGCGGCGCAACGACCAGCGCACCATCGGCTGGGCGATGGCCGCCGGTACGGGCACCGCCGTCGCCTGCCAGCTGACCGACGCACTGCGCGCGCCCGACGCCTCGATCTGGCAGCTGGTCTTCGCCAGGCCCGGGACCGGCCCCAGCTACAACGTGCCCGTCGAGACGATGGTCACGCAGCCGGTCCTCGTCGCCGTGACCATCGCGGCCGGTGTCGCCATGAGCGTGGCGGCCATGTTCATCGGTTTCTACATCCGTCAGCGCGCCGCCGCCCACCTGGCCCACGAACAGGCCACGGCCGCCGAGTCGCACATGACGACGCTGCGGCAGGACCTCGACGCGCGCGCCTTCGCCGATGCAGTGGCTGCGGAGGCACACGACACGCTCGCCCATTCCCTGTCGCTGCTGGCGCTCAACGCGAGCGCCTTGCAGGCCGGCGTACACCGCCTGGCCACGCAGATGGAGGACAGTCCCGAGGCGGAGGACTGGCTTCCCCAGATGAGGCAGCTGTCGGTCAGCGCGCAGGATATCCGCCGGCAGGCGGCAGGCGCTCTGGACGAGGCGCACATGGTGATCGACACGCTGCGCCATCCGGACGCACATCGGGAGCTGTTCGAGCCGACCGATGGGACGGCGTTGACGCGCGAGGCGCTGGACGCGCTGGTGGGTGACGTGCGGGCCGCGGGCATGCAGCTCAATACGTGGATTGACGTACGCAGCCTGGGATCGCTCGACGAGGGCGTCGGAAAACTGGCGTACCGCGTGGTGCAGGAAGGGCTGACGAACGCCCGGCGGCATGCACCCGGCGCGCCGGTGAGCCTGCAGGTGGACGCCGGACCCGCTGCCGGCATTCACGTACACGTGAGCAATCCGACCGGAGCCCCGGCATCGACGGCCCCGATGCCGGCCAGGGCACCGACGGCGACGGCATCGGGGAGAGAGGCCGCACCTGCCGGACGTCCTGCCGGGCGCAGTGGCACTGGCTTGGCGGGCCTTGCCGAGCGGGTGCGCCAGTGCGGAGGCCAATGCCGGTACGGCTTCGACGCCCACCGCGTCTTCCACCTGGATGTCATGCTGCCTTGGAGTCCGCAGACGGAACGGACGGCCGCGGATGAGGCGTAGGAGTGTAGGATGCGATGCTGCCGGGCCCGTGGCGCTATGATGGTGAACCGTGTCCGAGAGCAACCAGAACCAGCCCATCCGTGTGGTCGTCGTCGACGACGACCCGTTGATCGGACAGGCCATGCGCTTGATCCTCGGCGACTACTCCGACGGCACCATGACGGTCACGGCCATCTGTACGTCGGGACTTCAGGCGGTCCAGACCGTGCAGGAAGGCGGTGTGGACGTGGCGCTCGTGGACATCGCGATGCCGGACATGGACGGCATCGCCACCACGCGCCATCTGCGGGCACTCCCCCATCCTCCACACGTACTCATGCTCACGTCGCTGGGCACTTCCGGCAACGTGGACCGGGCCGTCGAGGCTGGGGCTGAGGGGTTCATCTCGAAGACCGACTCCCCGGAAGACATCATCCGGCGCGTCACGGGCGTGGTGCACGGCGAGCCGCAGTTCAATCCCGCCAGCCAGCGCCAGCTCATCAACGACATCTACCTCGACCAGCCGGCCAGCCGTCGCCAGGAGGCCCGTGCACTGCTGGACGCCCTGCCCGAGCGTGAGCGTGAGGCCGTGCTCCTGGCCGCGCAAGGCTGTACGAATGCACAGATCGCCCAGCGCATGTTCATTTCGGAGCGCACCGCGAAGGCGCACCTGTCCGCCGCAAGCGAGCGTCTGGGCATGGGCAGGATCCAGATGGCGCGGCTGGTGGAGCGTGCTGATCTCGACTGAGCCCCAAGTCCATATACACAATACACTCATCCACTCACTGAATTAAAGCGGGCACCCGCACGAGGGTGATTCCGAAGTTAAAGCGGGCACCGAGTCGAAGGTTTTCTCCGTTCTTCGACTCGGTGCCCGCTTTAATTTCGGAATCACCCTCGTGCGGGTGCCCGCTTTAATTACGAAGGGGGAAAGAAAAGGACATCGGCAACGATGGAAGGCTTGCTGCCTACTTCTGGGCCGGCTCCACGGTCACGCTCGCCTTGGCGGCATCGGCGGCGCCGTTCTGCGCGGCCAGCTGGTTGCGGATGTCCTGCAGGAGTATCACGGTCTGTTCCTCCGGGCTCAGGTCGGGCTGGGAAGCGGCCACGTCGGCGTCGTTCTTCTTGAGCTTGGCCATGGCCTTCTCGGAGAGGTCACGCATCTTGTTGATCGGCACGATGATGCAGAAGTACACGGCGGCCGCAATGATCAGGAAGTTGATGATCGAGCCGAGCACCATGCCGAAGGACACGGTGGAGTTGTTCACGGTGAAGGCGAGCAGGCCGTCCATGTTCGGCTTGCCGAAGATCATGGCAATGAACGGGTTGATGACGCCCTCCACGATGGCGTTGACCACTGCGGTCACGGCACCGCCCATGACGACACCGACCGCCATGTCGACCATGTTGCCTCGCGCGATGAATTTCTTGAAACCGTCCAGCATGATTACACTCCTTTTGTGTTTTCTCTTGCTCCTGTTGCACGCACACCACTGCCCCTGACGGGCGTTCGGTGGGCGAGGAGGCCCCGGGCGGGGATGTTGTACCCGGAAGCTACTGGTTTCATTGTGGTCGTGCACCGGCCAGGAAACGCCGTGACCTTCCATCTTCAAGCGTTCAGCGCAAAAGCTTTTACGAAAACCCGTATTTTTTTCGAGAACCGACCGGCCTCGCGATGCTGCGCTGTGGGCGTCACACCCGCGCAGCCCTTACAATGAGCCGCATGCCCAGCCCCCAACCCAAGCCTCGTCCCGCGCGCCTGCTCAGCCGCGATATCGTGCTGATCATGGCCGCCACCTTCTGTTTCATGAGCGCCAGCATGCTCGCATCCCCCATCATCGCGGGCTTCGCAGGCAAGCTCGGCGCCGACGGCACCGTGATGGGACTGGTCGCCGGCGCCCTCTCGCTGACCGCGCTGTTCTGCCGCCCCGTCGCCGGCCGCCTCGCTGACCGCACCAGCAAGCGCCGGCTCGCCATCGTCGGCGGCGGTCTCTACGTCATCGCGAACGTCTGGTACGCCTGCTGCACGAACGCGGCGATGCTGCTGTGCGCGCGCATCCTCAACGGCGTGGGCTTCGCATGCATCTCCGTATGCCTGTCCGCATGGCTGGCGATGCTGCTGCCGATCGAACGCATGGGAGCTGGCATGGGGCTCTACGGTACGATGAATGCGTTGGCACAGGCAGTCGGCCCCGACCTGGGCATCCGCGCCTCGGCGACAATCGGCTACCGGCCCGCCTTCCTCATCGCCGCCGCGCTGGCCGCCGCGGTCGTCGTGCTCGCCCTGTGCGTCCGCGATGCCGGCCGCCCGTTGGCCACGGCGCAGGCGCAGCGTACACCGCTGCGCCTGCACACGCTGTTCGAGCCGCGCGTCGTGCCCATCGCCGTCATCTTCATGATGTTCGGCATCCCCTACTTCGCCAACCAGTCCTTCCTCGTGAGCATCGCCGCCGAGCGTCACATGGGCACCGACGTCTCCGTCTACTTCCCGATCTACGCGGTCGTGCTGCTCATCGTGCGCATCCTGCTGCGCAACTGGTTCGACACGAAATCGTTTGCATTCTGGATGGTCACCTGCACCGCCTGCAACCTCGGCATGCTCGCCTGCCTGACCTTCATGCGCAGCCTGCCGCTGCTGGCGGCGGCGGCCGTGCTCACCGCGGGCAGCTACGGCCTGATGAGCTCGGTCACGCAGGCCAACGCCGTCACCATCGCCGGCAAGGAGCGCAGCGGCATGGCGAACACGACGTATTACGCGGGCATCGACCTAGGCATGTTCATCGGCCCGCTCATCGGCGGCGCGCTCTACCAGTCGCTGCCCGACCTGTGGTTCTACCCGCTGCTTGCGCTGACCATGCCGGTGGCGTGGGCGATCTGGTTGCCGTGGCATGCCCGGCAATCCAAAAACTGAATAAGCACTTGTGCAATCGTTCACAGCGTCTTTAGAATGATGCTGATTTTGCCCATTCGCAAACAGAAATGAGGGACCATGCTCACTGATGAGTACGTGAAGCGCGTGTATGCCAAGGTCGAGGAACGCGATCCTGACCAGAAGGAGTTCCTGCAGGCCGTGCAGGAAGTCTTCGAGAGCATCGAGCCTGTCTTCGCGAAGCACCCCGAATACGAGGCGGCAGGCGTCCTGCAGCGCTTCGTGGAACCCGAGCGCCTGGTGAAGTTCCGTGTTGCCTGGGTCGATGACGAAGGCAACGTGCAGGTCAACCGCGGCTACCGCGTGCAGTTCAACTCCGCGATCGGCCCGTACAAGGGCGGCCTGCGCTTCCACCCGACCGTGACCGAGAGCGTCATCAAGTTCCTCGGCTTCGAGCAGATCCTCAAGAACTCCCTGACCGGACTGCCCATGGGCGGCGGCAAGGGCGGCTCCGACTTCAACCCGAAGGGCCGTTCCGACGCCGAGGTCATGCGTTTCTGCCAGGCCTTCATGACCGAGCTGCAGCGGCACATCGGCCAGTTCACCGACGTGCCGGCCGGCGACATCAATGTCGGTGCCCGTGAGGTCGGCTTCCTCTTCGGCCAGTACAAGCGACTGCGCAACGAGTTCACCGGCGTGCTCACCGGCAAGGGCCTGGAGTTCGGCGGCTCGCTCGCCCGTACCGAGGCCACCGGCTATGGCCTGTGCTACTACACGCAGGAGGCTCTGCGCGTGCTGCGCAACGACTCCTTCGAAGGCAAGACGGTGTGCGTCTCCGGCTCCGGCAACGTGGCGATCTTCGCCATCGAGAAGGCGACCCAGCTGGGCGCCAAGGTCGTGACCTGCTCCGACTCCAACGGCTACGTCTACGACCCGAACGGCATCGACCTGGACGTCGTCAAGGACATCAAGCTGGGTCACCGCGGCCGCATCAGCGAGTACGCCGACCGCGTCGAGGGCGCCGAATACCACGAGGGTTGCGCCGGCGTGTGGACCGTGCCGTGTGACATCGCGCTGCCCTGCGCCACGCAGAACGAGATCGACGGCGATTCCGCCCAGAAGCTCGTGGACAACGGCTGCACCGTGGTGTGTGAGGGCGCGAACATGCCGTCCACGCCGGATGCGATCGAGGTCTACCAGAAGAACAAGGTGCTCTACGGCCCCGCGAAGGCCGCCAACGCCGGCGGCGTGGCCGTCTCCGGCCTGGAGATGAGCCAGAACTCCTACCGCCTGTCCTGGAGCTTCGAGAAGGTCGACGAGGAGCTCAAGGGCATCATGAAGAACATCGTGGCCGAGTCGCTCGACGCAGCCAAGGAGTACGGCCATGACGGCGACCTCATGTTCGGCGCCAACGTCGCCGGCTTCGTGAAGGTTGCCGACGCCATGGTCGCCCAGGGCATCTTCTAGTTCGCTGCGCTGCGTCCCGGATGTCCGCATTGGTCGTCTTTTTTTTCGTTAGGGCGGGCACCGGAATGGTGTGCTTTCCGCGATTAGGGCGGGCACCGGAATGGGGCTCTCCCGCGTTAGAGCGGGGAGAGCCCCATTCCGGTGCCCGCCCTAATCGCGGAAAGCACACCATTCCGGTGCCCGCCCTAACGAAAAAAAAGACATAAAACGCAAGGTCACCCGACAGCAAGGTCACCCGACAGAGGAACCCCACGTGTCATATTGACGTCGTTTCTATGCTGGTGGCTATGGTCATGGTTCATAGGAACGTGCATCGCATCGGATCCGCCCGCAGAACGGATCGCCCCCGGAAAGTCCTCACCGCCCGTCGTCTTCGCCAGAACAAGGCGCGCGACGCCCACATCGAAGTCATCCGCAAGCAGACCCGCGAGCGCAACGCGCTGCGGCAGATGCTCGCCGAGAAACCGCTCACCCGCGGCTGGCTGCACACCCTCGCCTTTCCGTTCTCCATCGCCACGTCGGTCATCCTCATCTGCCTTGCGTCCGGCGGCTGGATGAAGGCGGCCATCAGCGTCTACGGCGCCACCATCATGCTGCTCTTCGGCGTCAGCGCCGCCCTTCATCTCGGTCACGGCCACTTCCCCACCAAGGTCGACGACGTCCTGGTCCGCCTTGACTACTCGAACATCTTCCTGGTGATTGCCGGCACTTGCACGCCGTTCCTGTTCGCACTGTCCAACCGCGTGGTGTGCTGGACGTACATCGGCATCATCTGGATCACCGCCATCGTCGGCACGCTCGTCCACCTGGTGTATCCCGAGGGACTCGACTGGCTCTTCACCATCGTCTACGTCGTGCTCGGGCTAGCCCCGATCACCATCATCCACCTGTTCTGGCAGTCGCCGTTCATCGGGCCGGTCGCGACGGTCCTGGTGATCGCAGGCGGCGCCTGCTACATCGCGGGTGCGGTCTGCTTCGCCCTGCGCAAGCCCAACCCCTGGCCGAAGGTCTTCGGCTACCATGAGCTGTTTCACCTGGGTACCATCGGCGGCTATGTCTGCCACGTGATCGCCCTGTTCATGGTGGTGCTGAGCATGAGGTAGGCAGTGCATCTCCCCTTCCATCTCCCCTTCCATCTCCCCTTCCATCTCCCCTTCCATCTCCCCTTCCATCTCCCCTTCCATCTCCCCTTCCATCTCCCCTTCCATCTCCCCTTCCATCTCCCCTTCCATCGGTGGTTGTGAGTTGTGACCGGGTCACAACTCACAACCACCGATTCGTCGCTCGCCGGCGCCGGCGCATCCTAGTCGTCCTTCCCCGCCGGCCCCGCCGGCACCAGGTCCCACGGCATGCGCTTGGCGAAGAGCCACCACACCAGCAGGCCGAGCATCAGCAGCCAGAACCACCGGCCCATGCCATCCACCAGCAGCACGTACCAGGCGCCGAGCACCACCGTGCGCACCGCATAGAAGCCCACGCGCCGGGCGCCCCGCCGCGGCACGGTCTCGCACGTCATCTGCGTGTAGGAGCCGCCCAGCGTGCGCCCCTGATGCTTCCACGGGATCCACACCTCGAAGACCAGGAACGCCAGGATGGCCAGCACGCGCGGCACCCACCGGGTCATGTCCGTGTCCACGACCAGTTCGCCCAGCGTGTAGCGGCCGTCCTCCAGGCGCGTGGCGACCTGGGTGAACGCGAACATGATTGGCATGGTGAGCGCCCACACGCAGATCTGCATGATGACCACGTCGATGATGAGCGCCACCATCCGGTGCACGAAGCCGGGGTGGTCGTTGATGCCCGTCTCCTCGTGGTCCTTGGTAGGCCAGATCCGCCCCACGAGCATCGCAACCAGGTAGCCCAGCACCGCCCCCGTGGTGTTGGTGAGCATGTCGTCCACGTCGAACTGCCGGTAGGCGCAGGGGTAGAGGCCCCAGAAGCCGGTGAGCTGGGACGTCTCGATGAAGACGGAGCAGCCGAAGCCGAAGACCGCGGCGATCCAGAACGGCCAGCGTGCCCAACGGCGCAGCATGAAGCCCATCGGCAGGAAGAACACGACGTTCATGACCAGCTGCAGCACCCCGTCGAGCCCGCTCATGGCGTCCGGCACGATCTGCATGATGTTGAGCTGCGGCAGCAGGCGGTGCGTGGCACAGAACATGGCCGGATCGTCCGGCATGGGGTAGAGGGTGAAGGTGAGCAGGCCGACCGCGTAGAGCACGGCGACGTAGGCGATGAGCCCGCTGGACAGGTAGAGCCGGTGGTCCCTGTGGTACATCACCGCGAGGATGGGCAGCGTAAGCACTGCCGCGACGAAGGGCCACAGCGTAAGCGCGAAGAGGAAGGAGTGGCTGAACAGTCCGATATACGAGAGCATGATGCCCCAGTGTAATACACGCGAGAAATTGTTCATTTTTTCGAACAAAATCTAGGGGAGGGGCGCAGTTATAGGGGGCGTCGGCACGCCGTCGGACGGTTGTCCGACGGCGTGCCGACGCCCCCTATAACTGCGCCCCTCCCCTAGATTTTGTTCGAAAAAATGAACAATTTCTCGGAGCTGTCAGTCGTCGCCCAGCGTGATGTGCACACCGCCGACCAGCGCGCTGACCACGTTGTAGAGCAGCGCGAAGATGGTCACCAGCACGGTGACGAGCACCATCTCCACGATGGAGAAGATGGTCACCGCGGACAGCACGGTGGGCAGCGACAGGATGTTGGTCAGGTCGAAACCGCCTGCGTCGAGGCCCGCGGACGAGACGATGGTGGTGACCTGGTCGAACACGCCGACCACCTTGAGCATGCCCCACAGCAGTGCCACCGCGATGACCTGGATGATCGCGCCGGCGAGTGCCAGCATGAAGGTCACCTTGGCCACGGACCAGGCGCTGACGCGCGTCAGCGACAGGTTCATGCGCCGGGCTCGCGGCTTCTTGCCGCGCTTCTTGATGGGGCGCACCGGGCGGTTGCTTTCCGGGTGGTCCTTGTCCGCGATCAGCGGCTGGTTGGACGCCGACCGGGCAGTGCGCGGGGCCTGCGGATCAGGCGCCGGCTGCTGCGGCTGCGGCGCGACAGTATCGCTCATGTCGCTCATAGCATGTGCTCCTTGATGGTCAAAGCCTAAGGTTCGAGATTACCAACGGTTCGTGACTGCCTACTCCTCGTCCGTACGCTCGATGGCGGCGGATTCCTCGGTGACGACGGGCATGTCATGGTCCTCGTGCACCTCGAAGGTCGGCTCTCCGGGTGCGGGTTCGGTGGAGGTAGCGCCGGCGGCGTCGGCCACCGTGGCGGTCTCGCCGTCGGCGGCGTCCTCGGTCTCGGCGTTGCGGGCGATGGAGATCAGCTCGTCGCCCTTGTCGGGCTTGGCGAAGGTCACGCCCTGCGTGGTGCGGCCGGTGCGCTTGACCTCGGCGACATCGGAGCGGATCACCTTGCCGGACTTCATGATCGCCATGATCTGGTCCGACCCGGACACGACGAGCGCGCCGATGAGGTAGCCGCGGCCTTCCACGAGCTGGACGGCCTTGACGCCCAGGCCGTTGCGGCCCTGCAGGCGGTACTCGGAGAGCGCGGTGCGCTTGGCGAAGCCCTCGTTGGTGACCACGAAGAGGTCCTTGTCGCTGTCGCCCCAGATGACATCCATGGCGAGCAACTCGTCGCCCTCACGGAACTTCATGCCCTGCACGCCGGCGGTCTGGCGTCCCATCGGGCGCAGCTGCTCGTCATCGGCACGGAACTTCAGGCTCATGCCGTTGCGGGACACGAGGATGATGTCGTCCTCGGCGTTGCACAGGTTGGCGCCGATCAGCTCGTCGGCCGGCTCGCCGCCCTCGCCGCCCATGAGGCGCACGGCGATGAGGCCGCCCTGGCGCGAGGAGTCGTACTCGCTCAGGCGCGTCTTCTTGACCTTGCCGGAGCGGGTGGCCAGCACCAGGTACTTTGCCACCTCGTAGTTCGGGATGGACAGCACGGTCTGGATGGTCTCGTCGGGCTGGAACTGCAGCAGGTTCGCCACGTGCTGGCCCTTGGAGTCACGCGACCCCTCGGGCAGCTCGTAGGCCTTGCAGCGGTAGACGCGGCCGCGGTCGGTGAAGAAGAGCAGCCAGTTGTGCGTGCTGGTGAGGAAGAAGTGGTCGACCACGTCGTCCTCGCGCAGCTTGGTGCCCTTGATGCCCTTGCCGCCGCGGTGCTGGGCGCGGTACTCGTCGGCCTTGGTGCGCTTGATGAAGCCTGCGTGCGTGACGGTCACCACCACGTTCTCCTCGGCGATGAGGTCCTCGACGTTCATCTCGCCGGAGAAGGGCAGGATCCTGGTGCGGCGGTCGTCGCCATACTTGGCGACGATCTCGTCGAGCTCGTCGCCGACGATGGCGCGCTGGCGCTCCGGGCGGGCGAGGATGTCCGCGTAGTCGGTGATGCGGCGCATGAGCTCGTCGTGCTCGTCGAGGATCTTCTGGCGTTCGAGCGCGGCCAGGCGGCGCAGCTGCATGGCGAGGATGGCATCGGCCTGCACCTCGTCCACGTCGAGCAGCTTCATGAGGCCCTCGCGGGCGATGTCGACGGTGCGCGACTCGCGGATGAGGTGGATGACCTCGTCGATCATGTCGAGCGCCTTGAGGTAGCCCTGCAGGATGTGGTCGCGTTCCTCGGCCTCGCGCTTGAGGTAGGCGGTGCGGCGTGCGATGACGTCGAGCTGGTGGTTCACCCAGTGGCGGATGAAGGCGTCCAGGCTGAGGGTGCGCGGCACGCCGTCGACTAGGGCGAGCATGTTCGCGCCGAAGGTCTGCTGCAGCTGCGTGTGCTTGTAGAGGTTGTTGAGCACGACCTTGGGCACGGCGTCGCGCTTGAGCACGAGCACGAGGCGCTGGCCGGTGCGGCCGGAGGTCTCGTCGCGCATGTCGGCGATGCCGGTGATCTTGCCGTCGCGCACGGACTCGCGGATGGAGGCGACGAGGCGGTCCGGGTTGACCTGGTAGGGCAGTTCGGTGACCACCAGGCACATGCGGCCCTTGATTTCCTCGGTGTTGACGACGGCGCGCATGGTGATCAGGCCGCGGCCGGTGCGGTACGCCTGCTCGATGCCCTTGTGGCCCAGGATGGTGGCGCCGGTGGGGAAGTCTGGTCCCTTGATGCGTTCGATGAGCGCGTTGAGCAGCTCCTCGCGGCTGGCTTCGGGATGGTCGAGTGCCCAGTGCACGCCGTCGGCGACCTCGCGCATGTTGTGCGGGGGGATGTTGGTGGCCATGCCGACGGCAATGCCGGAGGAGCCGTTGACCAGGAGGTTGGGGAAGCGCGCGGGCAGCACGGTCGGCTCCTGCGTCTTGCCGTCGTAGTTGGGCACGAAGTCGACGGTGTCCTTGTCGATGTCGCGCACGAGCTCCATGGCGAGGGGCGCCATGCGGCACTCCGTGTAACGCATGGCGGCCGCGGGGTCGTCGCCGGGGGAGCCGAAGTTGCCCTGGCCGTCGACGAGCAGGTAGCGCATCGACCACGACTGCGCCATGCGCACGAGCGTGTCGTAGATGGCGGCGTCGCCGTGCGGATGGTACTTGCCCATGACGTCGCCGACGACGCGCGAGCACTTGTTGTAGCCGCGGTCGGGGCGGTAGCCGCCGTCGTACATCGCATACACGACGCGGCGGTGCACCGGCTTCATGCCGTCGCGCACGTCCGGCAGGGCGCGTTCGACGATCACGGAGAGCGCGTAGGAGAGGTACGACTGGCGCATCTCCTCCTGCAGGTCGACCGGCTGGACGCGCTGGCCCACCAGCAGGCCGTAGTCGGTGTTGTCCGCTTCCTGCGGGCTGAGGGGCTCGAGCGAGCCGTCGGGGAGGATCAGGTCGTCGTCGGCCCCGTCGTTGTACTGGTTGTCGTCTGCCACTTCAAAGGTCCTTTATGTTGGTGTTGGTCACGTTGCGCAGGTGGTTGGTGTGGTGTCTGTCGGTCGGTCTGCCGCCCTGCCGGTGCCCGCAGGCACCGGCAGGGCGGCAGACCGACCGACAGACACCACACCAACTCTCACGCGTCGATCCAGCGGGCGTTGTGCGCGTTGCGCTGGATGAACAGGCGGCGGGGCTCCACCTCGTCGCCCATGAGCATGGAGAAGGTCTCGTCGGCCTGGATGGCGTCCTCGATGTGCACCTGCTTGAGGATGCGGTTGTCGGGGTCCATGGTGGTCTCCCACAGTTCCTGGTAGCTCATCTCGCCCAGGCCCTTGTAGCGCTGGATGCCTTCGCCCTTGGGCAGCTGGCGGCCCTTGGCGCGGCCTTCGGCGAGCACGCGGTCGCGCTCGGCGTCCGTGTACACGAAGTCGTGCGGGCCCTTCGTCCACTTGAGGCGGTACAGCGGCGGCATGGCCACGTAGACGTAGCCGGCGTCGATCATGGGGCGCATGTAGCGGAAGAAGAGGGTGAGGTTCAGGGTGGCGATGTGGGCGCCATCGACGTCGGCGTCGGCCATGATGATGACCTTGTGGTAGCGCACCTTGTCCAGGTCGAAGTCCTCGCCGTAGCCGCCGCCGATTGCGGTGATGAGCGACTCGATGGTGTCGGACTTCATCATGCGGTCGAGGCTGGCGCGCTCCGTGTTGAGGATCTTGCCGCGCAGCGGCAGGATGGCCTGGGTGATCGGGTTGCGGCCCTGGATGGCGGAGCCGCCTGCGGAGTCGCCCTCCACGATGAACAGCTCGCATTCGCCCGGGTCGTTGGACTGGCAGTCCTTGAGCTTGTCGGGCATGCCGGCGGACTCGAAGATGGACTTGCGGCGCGTGTTCTCGCGTGCCTTCTTGGCGGCCAGGCGGGCGCGGGAGGCCTCGATGGCCTTCTGGATGATGTTCTTCGCCTCGGTCGGGTGGGAGTCGAACCAGTCGCTGAGCTTGTCGTTCATGACGCGTTGCACGAAGGTCTTCGCCTCGGAGTTGCCGAGCTTCGTCTTCGTCTGGCCCTCGAACTGCGGGTTGGTCAGCTTCACGGAGACCACCGCGGTCAGGCCCTCGCGCACGTCGTCGCCGGAGAGGTTGTCGTCCTTGTCCTTGAGGATGCCCTTCTCGCGCGCGTATCGGTTCACCATGCCGGTGAGCGCCGCGCGGAAGCCCTCCTCGTGGGTGCCGCCCTCGGTGGTGGAGATGGTGTTCGCGAAGGTGTGCACGGATTCGGCGTACGCGCTGGTCCACTGCATGGCGATCTCCGCGGAGACGCCCAGGTCGAGGTCCTCCGCCTCGATGTCGATCACCTCCGGCTCGATCGGCACGGCCTTGCGGATCCGGACCATGTAGTCCACGTAGTCCTTGATGCCGTTCGCGTACTGGTAGGTGACGGTCTGGTGTTCCTCGTCGGAGGCGTCCTGCGCGCCGGTGATCTCGTCGCCCGTGGATTCGGTCTCGCGCAGGTCGGTCAGCGAGATCTTCAGGCCTTTGTTGAGGAAGGCCATCTGCTGGAAGCGGGCGCGCAGCGTCTCGAAGTCGTAGACGGTGGTCTCGAAGATCTCCGGGTCAGCCCAGAAGGTCACGGAGGTGCCCGTGGATTCGCCGTCCTCCATGGCGCGGCCCTGCTTGAGGGGTGCGGTGGGGTGCTGGTCGACGTAGGTCTGCGTCCACACGTAGCCCTGGCGACGCACTTCGATGTCCACGCGCGTGGAGAGGGCGTTGACCACGGAGATGCCGACGCCGTGCAGGCCGCCGGAGACGGCGTAGCCGCCGCCGCCGAACTTGCCGCCGGCGTGCAGCTTGGTCATGACGGTCTCCACGCCGGAGACGCCCTCTCCGGGCACTTCGTCCACGGGGATGCCGCGGCCATCGTCGACCACGCGGATGCCGTTGTCGGGCAGGATGGTCACCTCGATGTGCGAGGCGTAGCCCGCGAGCGCCTCGTCGACGGAGTTGTCGACGATTTCGTAGACCAGGTGGTGCAGGCCGCGCGGGCCGGTCGAACCGATGTACATGCCCGGACGGATGCGCACTGCCTCGAGGCCTTCGAGCACGCGCAGGTCGGATGCGTCGTAGTGCTCGGGAGAGAGGGTGTCGTCGAGCTGTTCTTCCTGGGTGGTCTGGTCCTCCGCATTCGTGGAGTCGGCTGCAAGGTCTGCCACAGAGATTCCTTTCTCTGATTCGGTTGCACGAGAGGGGGTTCTCGCAGAGCGATATGCCCTGTAACACGAATAAAACGCCCGTGTGGGCGTTTACCTGTTCTACTGGATATTCTACTCATGCATAGGGACCTCGTCAGCCAGAGAGGAATCTGCGCATTCTGTCCAAGACGGCGGTGAGTTGTGTGGCCCTGTTGCCCCCTCCGCCCCGCCCCTAGTTTTTGTTCATTTTTTCGAACAAAAACTAGGGGCGGGGCGGAGGGGGCAACAGGGCCACACAACTCACCGCCGACCCCGCCCCCTTATCTGGCTCTGCACATACATCCGCTTGCGCATGCCGGGGCCGTGGGCCTGCGGGCCTATGACGCGCACCTCGTCGATCCGCAGGCCCTCCAGCTTGACGGCGATTGTCTGCCTCACCTGGGGCAGGATGCCCTTGAGGGTGGTCGTCCAGGCGGGGGAGTCGGCGCGGATCGTCAGCACGCCGTCGCGCAGCGAGTCGACGCGCGTATGCGCGCCCAGTGCGGGTCCGACGATGGACGCCCAGTCGCCTCCCAGCTGCGCCATCTGCATGTGCGGTTTCCAGCCGTTGCGCTCGATGAGCTCGCCGAAGAGGCCGCCGAGCCGTGCGGCGTCGCGGCCTGGCTTGCCGAAGTTCTCGAAGGCTTCCCGACGGGCCTGTTCGCTGGCCGCACGCCGCTCGGCGAGCACGCCGGCGCGTTCGGTGATCCGTTCGTATTCCTCGGCGGCGAGGGTGCGCTCGTCGAGCCTGAGCGTGACGACGATGGGCGGGCGCACGTCAGTCCTCCCCGCCCAGCTGCGCCACGTCGACGACCCGCGCGTCGCCGAGCGGCGGGATGTCGCTGGCCGCGGCGACGGTGACGAGCACCTGTGGCTGTCCCTGCGCGAAGTCGAGGATCTGTGCGCGGCGTGCCTCGTCGAGCTGCGAGAAGACGTCGTCGAGGATGACGATGGGTGGCTCGCCGTGCATGGCGGACAGCAGCTCGTGGACGGCCATGCGCAGGGCCAGCGCCAGGGTCCACAGTTGCCCGTTGGAGGCGAATTCGCGTGCCGGGACGTCGTCGATGAGCACGGCCAGGTCGTCGCGCTGCGGTCCGATGAGGTTCTGTCCGCGCGCGACCTCGCCGGCGTAGAGCCGCTGGAAGTGCGCGCTGACGGCGGTTTCCGGGCTGTCGGAGGCGACCTCGGTGAAGGACGGCTCGTACTGCAGCCGCACGTCTTCGCCGGCGAGCCGCTGCACAAGCCGGGAGAAGGGTTCCTGCAGCCGGTCGATGAGCCGCTGGCGTGCACGCGTCAGTTCGAGGCCGAGCGTGATGTAGTGGCCGGTCCAGGTCTCCAGGCCGCTCAGGGCGGCGTCGCGCGCCGCATCGAAGGAGTCGGACTGCGCGAGCTGGCGCAGCAGGGCGGCACGTTGCTTGGCCACGTGCGTGAACTGCTGGAGGGACTGCGCGTAGCCGGGGATGAGCTGGCAGGCCGCCTGGTTGAGGAAGGTGCGGCGTGCCGACGGGTCGCCGGCGACGATGGCCTGGTCCTCGGGCGTGAAGGCCACGACGGGGATGTCGCCGACGATCTGCCTCATGTAGAGCGACGGTCCGCCGTTGATGCGCGCACGGTTGGCGCCTTTCGCGCGGATCGTGGCCTCGTAGGTGACCGTGCGGTCGCCATCGGTGACGTTGGCGCGTATGGTGGCCGCAGGCTGCCCGCGCTGGACGAGCGGCAGCGACGAGGAGGTGCGGTGCGAGCCGCCCGTGGCGAGCACCTCCACCGCCTCCACGATGTTGGTCTTGCCCAGCCCGTTCGGTCCCTGGAGGATGGTGACCCCGGGCCCCAGGTCCAGGACCAGGTGGTCCCAGGACCTGAAGTGGTCCAGGGCGAGGCGGGAAAGATGCATGGATATGGCGCTTCCGTTGGTCAGGGAAGTTTTTGTTCATTTTTCGAACAAAAACTAGGTCAGCTGTTGAACCTCATCGGCACCAGCAGGTACCGGTAGTTCATCGACTCCTCGGAGTCGGCTTCCTGCTGGCCGTTGAATTCCACGGGCTTGACGGCGGTGGTCATCTTCATGCGGATGAAGGGCTCGGCGATCGCGCTCAGGCCTTCGCGCAGGTAGTTCGGGTTGAAGGCGACGGTGATGTCCTCGCCGTCGAGGTCCACGTCGAGCACGTCGTTCGCGGCTGCCTCGTCGGCGGCGCCGCCAGCGGTGAGCGTGACCTCCTGGCCGGCGAAGACCATGCGGATCGGCGCGTTGCGTTCGGCGACCAGGGCCACGCGCTTGATGGCGTCGATGAGCTTGTGCTTGTCGAGCACGGCGTGGATGGGGTAGGAATCGGCGTAGAGGCGGTCGACGGCCGGGAACTCGCCGTCGATGAGTTGGACGGTGGATACGCGGCCGGCGTTCTCCACACCGATCAGGCTGGGGTGTTCCGTGTCGAGGTAGACCTGCACGTTCTGGTGTTCGTCGATGGAACGGGAGATGTCGCGCAGGTGCTGGCCGCCGACGAGGGCCACGGCGTCGAGATCGGCCTGCTGCGGGGTCCACTGGAAGATGGAGCGTGCCAGGCGGTAGCGGTCCGTGGAGGACATGGTCACCGTGTCGCCCTGGAAGCGCATCTGCACCGCGGTGAGCACCGGGCGGGTTTCCTCGCGGGAGACGGCGACCGCGGCCTGGTTCACCGCCTGGGTGAAGGTCTGTGCGTCGACTTGGCCGAGCAGCGGCGGCAGGGCGGGCAGGTCCGGGTATTCGCTTTCCGGCATGAGCTGCAGCGTGAAGGTCGACTTGCCGGACGTGATGGTCATCGTGGAGCCGTCGGTGGCCAGATACGCTTTCTCTGAGGGCAGCGACTTGCTGATGTCGGCGAGGAGCTTGCCCTGCACGACGACCGTGCCGGCCTCGTCAACTCCGGCCTCGATGTGGTCGCGTGCGGACAGTTCGTACGTGAAGGCCGACAGTTGCAGTGCTCCGTCCGCGGCCTCGAGCTTGATGCCTGCGAGGATCGGGTTGGTCGGGCGGGCATCGAGCACGCTCGTGGTCCATGCCACTGCATCCGCGAACGACGTCGAGTTGACTTCTACTTTCATGCTGCTCCTTCAATGCGCACGGGTCAGGTAGTCGCTGCAGTTCATTCTATCCGCTCCATTGCTTTTCCGCTCGCGATCCGCAGATGTCCGCTTTCGAAGGGTTCCATGATGATGGTGAAAGGAAAAACTCTGATAAGTAATCATCATCATAAGCGCGGTGGATATGTGGATAACCGCGGAAAGCCATACGCGTCGGTGGATTGTGGCCGATTCGAAGATGTGGATGGCATCTGGATTCCGTGTGGATAAAAAGGCGATTTATCCACAGCCGTGGAAGGCCTTCCTAGTTATCCACAATTTTTGTGGATTTATCCACCGTTCATCCCCTGATTTTGGTCATTTACCCACGGGATTTCCCCCGAGTTTACCCACATTTGTGGATAACTATGTGGATAACTTTCCCCAAAAAATCTCATCGTTCGGTGTGTCGCCTGAGTTGGTTTTCCCCAGTGGGAGGGTGGCAGGGGTGAAGTCAGGCCTTGGAGGGAATCATCGTAGGACATGGTTCTTTTGATTAAGGCCTATAGAAAGCTCTCGTTTTTTCGTGATATTTCCAAGGCGGCCCGCACGAGCGGGCCGCCTTGGAAATATCACGAAAAAACGAGAGCTTTCTGCTTTCACATGCGGAAGCTTGGTTCGAGGCATGCGCTCTCAGTCCATCCGCTGCCGCAGCTGGATTGTCAGTTCGGTCACGTAGTTGTAGATTTCCTGCTTCTCCTGCATGTTGTCGGAGATGATCTTGCAGTTGTGCATCACCGTGGTGTGGTCGCGGCCGCCGAAGACCTGGCCGATGTTCACCAGCGACATGCTCGTCAGGTCGCGCGTGAGGTACATGGCGATCTGACGGGCCAAGGTGATGTTCTTCTGGCGTCCCGGCCCGACGAGGTCATCGAAGGTCAGGTGGAAGTACTTGGCGACCTTGGCGATGATGTCGGTGGGCTTGAGCTCGACTTCAACGGAGAAGAAGTCCTGCAGGGTCTGCTCGGCCAGGGCGCGCGTCACGGGCTGTCCGTTGAGGGAGGCCAGGGCGGTGACGCGGTTGAGGGCGCCCTCGAGCTCGCGGATGTTCTCGGTGAAGCGTTCCGCGATGAGGTCGAGCACGTCGTTGGGGATGCGCGCGTCGGCGCTGGCCGCCATCATGCGCAGGATGGCGATGCGCGTCTCCAGGTCCGGCGGCTGCACGTCCACGGTCAGGCCCTGCTGGAAGCGCGAGAGCATGCGCTCCTCGAAGTCCTTGAGGTTCCTCGGAGCCACGTCGGAAACGATTACGATGCGCTTGCCGGCACGGTACAGCGAGTTGAAGATGTTGAAGAACTGCTCCAAGGTCTCCTTCTTGCCACCCAGGAACTGGATGTCGTCGATGAGCAGGACGTCCACCTCGCGGTATTTGCGGTTGAAGGCGCCGATGCGGTTGGAACCCGGCTTGTCCGGGCGCAGGGAATCGATGTACTCGTTGGTGAACTCCTCGCTCGTGGCGTACAGCACGCGCGTGTTCGGCTGCTTGAGCAGCGCGTAGTTGCCGATCGCGTTGAGCAGGTGCGTCTTGCCCAGTCCCGAGCCGCCGTAGATGCACAGCGGGTTGAAGTTCTTGCCGGATCCCTCGGCCACCGCCAGGGCGACCGTGCGCGCGAAACGGTTCGAATCGCCCGGCACGAAGGTGTCGAAGGTGTCGTTGAGGTTCAGGTGGGTGGCCGGGTCGATCCGGGGCTGCTTGCCCGTGCTGCCGAAGGACGCCGGGACGAAGTTCGGCGACGTGGTCGCCGGTGCGGTCTCGGCGGCCGGGAAGCCGGTGGTGCCGGGCATGATGTCGTCGAAGGTCTGGACGACGGCGTCGTCGTAGTGCGAGACGGTCGGCTGTGCGGGGAAGGTGGCCGTCACGGGCTTGCGAGGCTGTGTCGGACGCGGCGCCGGTGTCTGCTCGGGCACGTTCACCGGGAGGGTCTCGTTGTCTTCCGCAGGCGTCTCCTGCGCGAGGATCTTGAAGGCCGGGAACAGCGGCACGCCGCCGTTGGCGAGTTCCAGCGCCTGCAGCAGCTGCGTGTTGAGCTCCGACTGCAGCACGTGCTGCGTCTCCGTGTTCTCCACGGCCAGGATGATGGTGGTCCCGTATACCGCCTCGGGCAGCACTCCCTCGAACCAGCCCTTCTGGCGGCTCGTCAACGCGGAGTTGCTGCGCAGCAAGGTCAGTGCGTTCGACCAGATCATGGCGGACTTCGCGCCCGGGTCTGCCTGTTGTGCGCTCATCTGCTTTTCTTCTTCCACGGGTCGTCTTTGAAACTTACAGCATATGTTTACTCCTTCCGGCAGAAGTTATCCACAGGCTCGCGTGTTGAAAACAGTGGATTTTCGAATGACACCAGTGTCGTTTGTGGATAAGCGCGCCACGTCTTCCCCACCGTTGCAGCGGTTTTGTGGACGCCGCCGGCGGACCGTGCACCGCGGACGGGGGAGAGGTCGAGCGACCCGTCCCCCGGTCCTGGCTTGCCGTTGGGGTATGGGTACCACTATCCTTGACAGAGCTTGTTTTATAGAGGGCCGCGCGCAAGCGTGGCCAAAACACAATCGGGAGCTATTGAACCATGAAGAGGACTTTCCAGCCGAACAACCGCCGTCGTCACATGAAGCACGGATTCCGCGCACGCATGCGCACCCGTTCCGGCCGTGCGCTGATCAACCGTCGCCGCGCCAAGGGCCGCAAGACCCTCGCAGCCTGACACCCCGCCGGGGCGAACGCATGATGGAACGGCTCAAGAGCCATGAGCAATTCGTGGCCGTGCTGCGTCGCCGCCGGAAAGTCAGCGAGCGTGACATCGTGGTCCACTACCGCATGAGGCCGGTCGTGGACGGAGTCGCCATACCCGAACGGCGTTTGGGACTCGCCGTATCCAAGGGAGTCGGCAATGCCGTGACGCGCAATCGCGTGAAGCGGCGTTTCCGCGTATTGGCGGCCAGACACCAGGACGGCCTGCCGGAAGGCATCGACATCGTCCTGAGGGCCAAGCCAAGCGCGGCCGCCGCGGATTTCATATCCCTGGACGGACAGGTGGATGCCGCGTTCCGCGCAGTCTCACGCAGGACGGAGCAGCAGTGACCTCACGAACCGGGCGGCACATGGTCCGCGCCATCCGCTGGTACCAGCGGACGATCAGCGCAGGCCGGCCGCCCGTCTGTCGTTACTACCCCTCCTGTTCCCGCTATGCCATCGAGGCGATCGAGCGTTTCGGTGCGCTCAGGGGCGGCATGCTCGCCATGCTGCGCATCCTGCGGTGCCGTCCGTGGAGTGACGGCGGCATCGACGACGTCCCGGCACGCTTCTCGCTGCTGTACCGCTTTTCCTGGTCAAGGGCGCATGAGGAACCGCGTCTGACGCCAACCCGCGAGAATTGAGAATCCGACTATGCAAGAGAACTTCTTCCTTGACAGTGGCGTGTGGGGCTGGCTCTACAAGCTGCTGACCCCCGTGGAATGGCTCATGACCCAGGTCATGTACTGGTTCCACAAGCTGCTCACGCTCATCGGCATGCCGACCGTCGGCCTGTCGTGGGTGCTCTCCATCATCTTCCTCGTCATCGTCGTGCAGGCCTGCGTCTTCCCGCTGTTCTACAAGCAGATGAAGTCGATGCGCGGCATGCAGGCCATCCAGCCGCAGATGATGAAGATCCAGAACAAGTACAAGGGCAAGAACGACCCCGCCAGCAAGGAAGCCATGCAGCGGGAGATGATGAAGCTCTACCAGGACAACCACGCGAACCCCGCGGGTTCCTGCCTGCCGATGCTCATCCAGGGTCCCGTGTTCATGTGCATGTTCTACGTGCTCTCCGCCATCCCCTACATTGCGAACGGCAAGCGCGCGCCGCTGGGTGCCTTCGACGTCGCCACCGCCCAGGAGTTCTCGCAGACGAGGTACTTCGGCGTCGGCGTCGCGGACACCTTCAACACCTCGGACACTGGCGGCAAGATCGTCATCGGCATCTTCGTGGCCGCCATGTGCGCCTGCCTGTGGTACACGCAGTGGCACACCATGAAGCGCAACACCGCGCCCGCCGCCATGAACAAGCAGAGCGAACGCATGCAGAAGATGATGCTGTGGATCTTCCCGATCATGTACATCTTCTCCGGCATCGCGATGCCCTTCGCCGTGCTCGTCTACTGGCTGGCGAACAACCTGTGCAACCTCGCCCGCTCCTTCTGGCAGTTGCACGAGTTCCCGACGCCCGGCTCGCCGGCCGCGCTCGACAAGGAGAAGCGTGACCACGACAACGAGAACCGCCGACGCGAGAAGGAGGGCCGCCCCTCCCTGGAGGACGAGGCGCTCATCAAGGCCCGCGAGGAGGCCGAGCGCCGCGAGACGCAGGGCTTCCAGCGTGCCCAGCCGCAGCGCAAGAACCGCAAGAAGAAGAAATAGCCCGAATGACGCGACGTGCGCATGCGAGGAGCATGCGCACGTCGTACACTATGACTACCCATCTGCCCGAGCCGCACGCACGACGTGCGGGAATGCCGACCAAGACCTGAACACCAACCACAAGGAGGACCCCATGGCGCAAGACGAGGAACGTACCCTGGACCAGCTCAACGAGGAGGCGGACATCGCCGCCGACTACCTCGAGGGCCTGCTGGACATCGCCGACTACGAGGGCGACATCGAGATGGGCGTGCGCAACGGCCGCCCGATGGTGCAGATCGTGGCCGACGACGACATCGACATCAAGCACCTGATCGGCCGCAACGGCGAGGTGGTGGACGCCCTGCAGCAGCTGACCCGCCTGGCGGTGCAGCAGCAGACCGGCGAGCGCAGCCACCTGATCGTGGACGTCGACGGCTACCTCAAGCGCAAGCGCCAAGTGCTGCGCGACATGGCGCTGGACGCCGTGGACGACGTGCGCGAGACGGGCGAGCCCGTGGACTTGAAGCCCATGAACTCCTTCGAGCGCAAGATCATCCACGACGTGGTGCGCGACGAGGGCCTGCGCTCCCGTTCGCACGGCGAGGAGCCGAAGCGCTACGTGACGATCTATGCCAAGCACACGGCCGACGAGGACGACGAGGACGAGTTCATCGTCGAGGACTGAGTGCCTGGGGTGAGGACCTGAGGGGCGGCAAGGCGTGGATTGTGCCTTGGCGCCCCTTTTTGCGTGGGGGGCTTGAGAAATCTCTCGTTTTTTCGTGATATTTCTGCTCCATGTGGATGCCGGGGCCTTTCGAATGAGGTTTCTGATGCTTGGCGCTAGGATGGTGCCTTATGACTGACGACATCCATGACGACGCATCCTTGGCGTCCTCGTCCATCCTGCACGCCGTCTTCGGCGAGGCGCTCCCGAAGATCGAGGTGTTTCACGGGAAACTCAAGGAGGAAGGGGAGCCGCGCGGATTGATCGGCCCGCGTGACGTGAATATCCTCTGGGAGCGGCACCTGCTCAATTCCGCGGCTTTGGCGCCCTTCATCCGCAAGGCGACCGACCGTGCACGGTTCAAGTCCGTGGCAGATCTCGGCTCGGGCGGCGGCTTCCCCGGGCTGGTGCTGGCGGCCATGCTGCCGGACCATGCCTTCACGCTCATCGAGCCGATGGAACGGCGCGTGGAATGGCTGGGCGAATGCGTCGAGGCCATGGGGCTGGAGAACGTGCAGATCGTGCGCGCCCGTGCCGAGGAGGCCATCGCCGCGCTGGGCCGGGCGCGCGCCGCTGCAAGCAGGGGCGGGCACAACGGCAAGCGCAGGTCCGCCGGCACCGCCCCGGCCACTGTCCCGGTGAGCGACGAAGTCCGTGCAGCCATCCGTCACCCCTTCACCGTGGTCACCTGCCGTGCGGTGGCGCCCATGACCAAACTGGCCGGCTGGACGCTGCCCCTGGTGGGCCGTGGCGGCGAACTCATCGCGCTCAAGGGGCGCTCCGCCCAGGCCGAGATCGACAAGGCGCGCAAGGTGATCGCCCAGTACGGCGGCACCAGGCCGCGCGTGGAGCTTGCGCCGGTGGCCGACGGCCTCGAGCCGACCCATGTGGCAATCGTGGACAAAAGGTAGGAGACGAGGTGCGGCGGAGACGCGCGCTGTGAGCGAAGCGGTGGCAAGACACCCGGGTTATCCACAATCGCCGGTGGCGATGTGCACAAGCTATCCACAGCCGTCCACTGCGAACGTGGATGGTCGCAAACGACAGTCAACACAACGAAAACCGCACCTCAGGAACCTGTGAGAGCGCCGAGTTATCCACATGTTATCCACATCGACTCCACATCCGGTCACCGCATCGCTACCTGTCCATACGAATGAAGAAACTTGAATACTGGTAAAGACGCAATAGGAGGGCTGTCTTCGTGACACAACAAGCCAACGTCCCCGGCATGGAAAGCGCCTCGGACACCATCGCCCGCATCTTCTCCGACGACCATTCGGGCGTCGGCTCGGAAATCGCCGACATCTCGCACCGCCTCGAGCGCATCAACGCGGCCGAGTTCAAGGCTCCCGCGGCCACGCGGCGCATCGCCGTGGCCAACCAGAAGGGCGGCGTGGGCAAGACCAGCACCGCGGTGAACGTGGCTGCCGCACTGGCGCAGGGTGGCCTCAACGTGCTCGTCGTGGACATGGACCCCCAGGGCAACGCATCCACCGCGCTCGGCGTACGGCACAACTCCGGCGACCCCTCCGTCTACGACGTCATCGAGGGCCGCGCCACCATCGCCGAGGTCATGCAGGACTGCCCCGACTACGCGAACCTGCAGGTGGTGCCCGCCTCCATCGACCTGTCGGGCGCCGACCTCGAACTCGCGGACATGCCCGACCGCAACAACCTCATGCGCATCGCCCTCGACAGCTTCCTCGAGGAATCCGACACGCACTACGACTACGTCTTCCTCGACTGTCCGCCGTCCCTTGGCCTGCTCGTCATCAACGCGATGTGCGCGGTCACCGAGATGCTCATCCCCATCCAGGCGGAATACTACGCGCTCGAGGGCCTCGGCCAGCTCATCAACACCATCGGCCTGGTCCAGTCGAACTTCAACCCCGAACTGCTCGTCTCCACGATGCTCGTGACCATGTTCGACAAGCGCACCCTCCTGAGCCGCGAGGTGTACGAGGAGGTCAAGACGCACTACCCGAGCATCGTGCTCGACACCACCATCCCGCGCACCGTGAAGATCTCCGAGGCCCCCAGTTTCGCGCAGAGCGTCGTCACCTACGACCCGCGCGGCATGGGCGCCGTCTCCTACCGCGAGGCCGCGCTGGAGATCAACGAGCGCTCCACAGTCGTCCTGGAAACCATCGCATCGAGGAGAAACGAGAACTGACATGGCATCGAAATCACGACTCGGGCGTGGGCTTGGCGCCCTGTTTCCCTCGCTGCCCGGCGAACCCGAGGAGGAGCCCACCAAGGCCGCGGCGCCGACCGCGGTAGCCGAGGCGCCGGCACCGCGCAAACCGAAGGCACAGCCCAAGGCCGCGCCGAAGGGGAAGGCGGCTGCCGCCGCGGCCACGCCGGCTGCCGAGGCACAGCCGACCGGCCCCATCAGCCCGCTGGAGTCCACCATCCCGTCGATGGGCACGATGACCCGCAACGGCGACACCGTCTCCAAGCTGTCGGCGCCGATGACGCTGCAGCCGGAAGCCGCCGAGCACAAGCCGGCGTCGGCGTCGACGAAGCGTGCGCCCATGCCCGCCATCGACGACATGCAGCACCCCAGCGACATGTTCTTCGCCCCGACGCCCGCGTCCGCCGCACAGGCGGCCGACGATGGCGACGTCCCCGAGCTCAAGCCCGTCGAGGGCGGCTACCTGGTGGAGCTCGACCTGGCGCAGATCGGCCCCAACCTGCACCAGCCCCGGACCGTGTTCCGCGACGAGGAACTGCAGGAACTCGCGGCGTCCATCAAGGAAGTCGGCGTCCTGCAGCCGATCGTGGTGCGCAAGCGGCCGATCGAGCAGATCCGCGCCGCCCGCCAGCAGCCGACGGAGAGCCACGGGCAGTTCGAGGACCGCATGGACAGCCCCTACGAGCTGGTCATGGGGGAGCGCCGCTGGCGCGCTTCCCAGCTCGCCGGACTGACGTCGATCCCTGCGATTGTCAAGACGACATCCGACGACTACATGCTGCGCGACGCCCTGCTCGAGAACCTGCACCGCGTGGCGCTCAACCCGCTCGAGGAGGCCGCCGCCTACCAGCAGATGATCGACGAGTTCGGCCTGACGCAGATGCAGCTGGCGAAGTCCGTCTCCAAGTCCCGCCCGCAGATCGCGAACACGCTGCGCCTGATGAACCTGCCGGCCAGCGTGCAGCGCGAAGTGGCCGCCGGACAGCTGTCCGCAGGCCACGCGCGCGCCCTGCTGGGCCTGCCGAACGACTCGATGATGGAGGAGCTGGCGCGGCGCATCATCGACGAGGGCCTGAGCGTGCGCAGCGTCGAGGAGATCGTCTCCATGCAGGCCGCCGGGCAGCCCAAGAAGCCGAAGGCCAACAAGCACAACCCCTGGGCCGGTTCGCCGATTCAGGAGAGCCTGGAACAGCGTTTCGCCACGAAGGTGAGCATCAAGGGATCCGAGAAGCACGGCCGCATCGAGATCGTGTTCTCCAGCCCCGAGGAGATGGAGCGCATCCTGGGCCTGCTGACACCGGAGCAGGCGTAACCTAAGATCAGCTTGAGAAATTGTTCATTTTTTGAACAAAATCTCATGGGAGTGCGCGTCGGCGCAATCACGCCTCCAGCTCGTCCAGGTACATCTGCACGTCCAGGGCGGCACGGCAGCCGGTGCCGGCGGCGGAGATCGCCTGCTGGTAGACGGGGTCGGCGCAGTCGCCGGCGGCGAAGACGCCCGGCAGCGACGTGCGCGTGGAGGCACCCTCCACCTGGATGTAGCCGCGTTCGTCAAGGGCCACCTGGCCGCCGAGGAAGGCCGTCTGGGGCACCTGGCCGACCGCCACGAACACGCCCTTGGCCTCGAGCTTCTCCTCGCCGTCCGTGGCCGTGTTGCGCACGCTCACGGAGGTCACGCCCTGCTTGTCGCCGTTGATGCGATCCGCCACCGTGTTCATCAGGACGGTGATCTTCGGGTTGGCCAGGGTGCGGTCGACCATGATCTTCGAGGCGCGGAACTCGTCGCGGCGCACCAGCAGCGTGACCGACTCCGCCAGGTTCGCCAGGAAGTTCGCCTCCTCGAGTGCGGAGTCTCCGCCGCCGACCACGACGACCGGCTTGCCGCGGAAGAAGAACCCGTCGCAGGTGGCGCAGTAGGAGACGCCGTGGCCGCCGAACTCCTCCTCGCCGGGCACGTCGAGGTGGCGGTAGTACGAGCCGGTCGTCACGATCACCGTGCGGGCGGTGTAGGTGTCGCCGCCGGAGCAGTGCACGGTCTTGGTTTCCCCGTCCAGCTCGGCGGACTCGACGTCGTCGTACACCAGTTCCGCGCCGAAACGCTCGGCCTGGCGCTGCATGTTCTCCATGAGCTCGGGGCCCATGATGCCGTCGGGGAAGCCGGGGAAGTTCTCGACCTCGGTGGTGTTGACGAGCTGGCCGCCGGGGGTCAGCGCACCAGCGACGACCAAGGGCTTGAGGCCCGCACGGCCCAGGTAGATGGCTGCGGTGTACCCTGCGGGACCCGAGCCGATGATGATGACTTCACGTGTTTCGCTCATGCTCCCCACAATAGACACAGGACGCGGTCCGTTCCCGGGTTCGCCTGTCAGCGTGCCGGCTCCGCACTCCCTGGCTGGCCGGAGCCGCCAGCGTGTGGACAGGTCGACGCCGTGGCCGCAGTGAACGGCTATGATGCTTGATGGAATCGGAACCGGGGTGCCGTGGTCCCTTCCGGAGCACCCCGCCGGCATCAGGACCAGGAAGGACCCACCATGTACGAGAACCTCCACGCCATCGCCACCACGCAGGCCCCCACGGCCCTCGGCGCTTACAGCCAGGCCGTGCAGGCCAACGGCTTCGTCTTCGTCTCCGGTCAGCTGGGCATCGACCCGGCCACCGGCGAGCTGGCGGGCGTGACCGCCGCCGAGCAGGCCGCCCAGGCCCTCAAGAATATCAACAACATCCTGGCCGCCGCCGGCTGTGGCATGGAGCACGTGTGCCGTGCCACCGTCTACCTGCGCAACGTGGAGGACTTCGCCGACGTCGACGCCGTCTACGCCAAGGCCTTCACCGGCAGCGTGAAGCCCGCCCGCGTCGCCTTCGGCAACAACATGATCCCCAAGGGCGCCCTGGTGGAGATCGACGCCATCGCCGCAGCGCAGGCGTAATGCGTCTGTGAGGAATCTTTCGTTTTCCGTGACTTTTCCGGGGCCTCCGAAATTAAAGCGGACACCCGGTCGGGAGTGAATCCCGACTTAAAGCGGGCACTGGTCGAAGAACTTTTTGAGTTCTTCGACCCAGTGCCCGCTTTAAGTCGGGATTCACTCCCGACCGGGTGTCCGCTTTAATTTCGGAGGCCCCGGAAAAGTCACGGAAAACGAAAGATTCCTCACAGACGCATTACGCCTACAGCACCTCCACCGAATTGATGTACAGCTGGTTGCCGGGCATGCTGTCCAGCGGCACCCACAGCATCAGGTCCTGCGTGTCCACGGCCTTGTCCAGCTTCACCTCGGTGGTGCCGCCCTCGGCGAAGGTGAAGTCCGCCACCTGCTCGCCGGCGTTCGGGTCGCCCGTCGTGTTCACGCGGATGTAGCCGCGGCCGCCGGAGGACTGGATCTTGATGATGACCTTGGAGACGTTCTCCTTCTGCTTGAGGTGGATGGCGTAGCCGTAGCCCTGCGCGCCATTGGGACGGTCGAGGAAGTTCGCGGACTCGATCGGGTAGGGCGTCGTGTTCTCCGGCTTCTTCGTCTCGGACGGGGTGGCCGTCGCCTTGGGCGTGGCGTCGTTCGTGGGGCTCTCCACATCCTCGCCGGTGCGGCTGCCGAAGGGCACGCTGTTCGCGTCGATCTTCGGCCAGTACGTGGTGTCCTGCTTGCCGAAGTTGAACAGGCTGCCCGTCTTCGCCACCGAGGTGACCGCCACCACCAGTGCCGCCACCACGGCGATGATGCAGACGATGAGCGCCACGCGCCGCGTCTTGGACGCCCCCTTGGCCTCGGTGTCGTCGAAGGCCTTCGGGGTGCTCGGCCGCTGGGCGCCTTCCTGGCTGCGCGGCGCGAAGCTCGGCGGCAGCGCCGGCGTACCCATCACGTACGTCTCGTCGATATCCCGCTTCTCCTGCTCGAGCGCACGCTGCGACTCGGGCACCTGCGGCACGGCATGGCCGGTGCGGTCCACCGCGGGCAGCTGCCCGGTGGTGGAGCTGCCGGTCGTGTCCTCCGGCGACGACGCCGTCAGGCGCGTCACGTCGGATGGCATCAGCATGCCGGAGACCAGCGTGTCCGTGGCGTAGTCGGCGCCCGGGGCGAAGGCGGAGAACATCTCCGTGGCGTCCTCCGGCATGATCTCCGGGCCGGCGCCGGTGGCCGCGCCTTCCGCCATGATTGT
The DNA here is from genome assembly GCF_000741575.1 of Bifidobacterium cuniculi. Classification (GTDB taxonomy): domain Bacteria; phylum Actinomycetota; class Actinomycetes; order Actinomycetales; family Bifidobacteriaceae; genus Bifidobacterium; species Bifidobacterium cuniculi. The sequence continues at coordinate 24,941 of NZ_JGYV01000021.1, read as the reverse complement.
CTTGCTGCGGTTCCACAGTTCCTTGAGCGACGTGTTGTTTTCCGCCCCTGTCTTCTCGCCCGTGCCGTCCTCGGCCTGTCCGAACTCGTCGGAGGCGGCGTCGGGCGCCGGCGCGGCGGTGGCGAACTGGAAGGCCGGCATGGTCTGCTGGGACAGGAGCGTCTCGGGGATCGGCAGGATGTCGCCGGGCAGTGCCGGCTGGATCATGGCGCGCACGATCGAGCAGGCGCCATCCTGGTTGCCCAGGCGCAGTTCCTGGCGTCCCAGCGCGTGCAGCGGCTTGTATGGTCCCAGCAGCGCCTCGAGCTCGGCGAGCGTGAGCAGCGGCACCGTCGCCTTGCCGTCCTCGGACAGGTCGAGGCCGCGCTTGACGATGACGCGGAACTCCGCGGGGGTGTCCGCGGGCAGCGCGGACAGGTCAAAGGTGGGCCGCATGGTCGACGCGGTGCGCGTAAGCATGCAGTAGAGCACCGCCGCCAGCTGGCGCACGGCGCGACGCTCGTCGTTGTCGCCGGCCGCGCCCATGGACGTGTCGGCGAGCGCCTGGCTGACGGGCGCGTCGGCGACCTGCACGCCGCTCTTGGTCAGGCGGATCGTGTCCGTGGACAGCGCGTGGTGGGTGAGGTGTTCGCGGTGCAGGAAGCGCATGGCCTGCCCGGCCTCGCCGATGATGGTGCGCATCGCCTCGTGTCCGAGGGGAACGGCGTTGCCGGTGTGCAGGTATTCGGTGATGCTGACGCCGCCGTCGAGCTGGGTGAGGACCACGGCGATGGGGCCGTCGTGCTGCAGCTGGATGACGGGGGTGAAGCGCGGGTCGCGCGAGGCGGCGAGGGTGCCGGCGATGGCGTTGGTGCTGCGCAGCATCGCCTTGTTGTTCACGATGAAGAGCTGGCAGTCGCGTGCAAGGACACGGTCGTTCGCCTTCCACGCCTGCAGTCCGGCTTCCTCGCGCAATGGTGAGACGAGGGTGTACCGGTTGAGTACGGTGTCTCCGAGATGCGGCTTCATGGGCGTTGTCCTTGGTTCGTAGGCGGGGGGAACGGGCGTTGCAGTGGCCATTCTATCCGCGGCCGTGGTCGGTGGGAAGGATGGCGGGGCCGGCTCTTCCGGCAGCGCAATCGGCGCTTCCTCCTGCTGGCTGGGCATGGCAGTCGCGGCCATTTCCAGCTCGTCCGCCGGCACGCCTTCGGCGACGGCCGGTTGCCGGGACAGGCGTGCGCGCAGTGTGGCGACCAGCCCGGTGAGTTCCTCGGTGTGTGCGAGCCACAGCACGCCCACATAGACGGCGAGCATGACGATGCCGATGACGGCGGCGGTGATGACGTGGCCGGCCCAGTTGACCGCCCAGCCGTGCCCGTCGCCGAAGTCGGTGAGGCTGCCGACCGGCCCGGACAGCAGCACGCCGACGATGATGCTGGCGAGCGCGGCGAGCACCGCCTTGCCGTAGGTGCGTGCGATGCGCCGGCCGTCGAGGGAGCCGGCGAACTTGCGCCGCAGCATGAAGACGAGCGGCACGAAGGAGATGACGTAGGCCAGGGAGAGGCTGGCGCCGACGAGGTCGCACCAGTTCGTGGGGGCGAACACGAGCGTGCCCAGCCCGATGAAGACCATCTCCAGCACGTAGAGGATTGCCATGAAGGTGAAGGGGGAGCGGCCGTCCTCGAAGGCGTAGAAGGTGCGTTGGATGATCAGGTAGGCGGAGCTCAGCGGCAGGCAGACGCTCAGCGTGATCAGCGTGCTGGCGATGAAGGACACCTGCTCGGCGGGCACGGTGGGCAGCAGGCTGCCGACGATGGCGGTGGGCATGGCGATGAAGGCGGCTGTGAAGAAGCCCATGATGAGCCCGACGTTGCGCAGCGCGGAGCTCAGGGCGCCGCGCGCGCCTTCCATGTCGCGTTCCGCGATGGCGGCGGAGATGCGCGGGAAGATGGCCGTGGCCACGGACACGGCGATGAGCGAGTAGGGCAGGATGTAGATGGTGTAGGCGTTCTGGTAGGTGGCGTTTCCGGCCACGATGCCCGTGATGCCGGCCATCTGCGCCTTCATGGGGGCGCTGGTGAGCACGCGCGTGGAGACCACGTTCGCCACCTGGTCCATGAGCACGATGCCCAGGCTCCACGCGGCGATCGGCCCCATGGTGCGCAGGCCGATGCCGCGCACGCCGAAGCGCGGCCGGATTCTGATGCCGCTGCGCATGAGCGGGATGAACAGCACGAGCGCCTGGAAGGCCACGCCGAGGGTCCAGGTACCCGCGGTCAGGGCGATCTTGCTGCTGTCCCACTGCGCGAAGGTCGAGTCGGACATGTCCCCGAAGAGCGCGATGAACGTGGCGAAGCCGGCGCAGCTGATCACGTTGGCGCCCACCGAGCTCCACGCGTAGGCGCCGAACCTGTTCTGCACCGCCAGGATCTGCCCCAGCACCGTGTACAGTCCGTAGAAGAAGATCTGCGGCGTGCACCACAGGGTGAAGGCGTAGGAGAGCGCGACGAGCTCCGGCGACCCCGCCACGTACAGGCGCGTGACCAGGGGCGCGGCGACGGCCATGATCACGGTGACGCCCAGCAGCAGGCACACGGCGAAGGTGACCAGCTTGTCGAGCTGTTCCTTCGCATCCCTGCTTTTCATGGTGCGGACGATGTGCGGCACGAGCACCGCGTTGAAGATGCCGCCCGACACGAGCGTGTAGATCACCTGCGGGATCATGGAGCCCGCCTGGTAGGCGTTGGCGGCCAGGCCGGTGGTGCCCACCGCGGCCGCCAGCAGGATCGTGCGCAACTGGCCGGTGACGCGCGACGCCGCCGTGCCGGCCGCCATGATCAACGAGTTACGGCCTACTGAATCGCTCATTCGTCTGGATCCTTCTTGCGGGTGTACTGCCGGTAGAGCCCCACCACGCCCAGCACCACGGCGAGCGCGATAAGGACGACGCCGCTCTTGTCGCTGAGCTGCAGGGAGCTGGTGATGGTAGTCTGCGCGGACGCGCCGAAGGCCTCGCCCTCACGGTCCACCAACTGTTCGCGGGCCGTCGTCGTGCCCGACGTGGACACGCGGACCGCGATCGACGTCTGCGCCTCGGCGTGCGCGGGCACCGTGATGTCCGTGAACCGGGCGGTCACGATCTCCATGGAGTCGGTGATCGAGGAGACGCGCACGGCGATGGGGAAGGGCAGGTCGTTGGACACGGTTACCGGCATCGACGCCGTCTCCGAGACCACGTTCACGCTGCCTGACGGTACCAGTTTGACCTGCGCGTAGACGGTGTCCGCGAAGCCGGACGCTTCCTGCGCCATCCGCGTGGCCAGCGTCGCGCCGGGGCCGGCGGCCGCCAGCGCGAACCGGTCATGCGCCGTGACCAGCTTCGCTGCCCACTGCCGCGCCTCCTGCGCGTCGTCGTCCAGCACCGAGCCGTCGAAGCGCACCAGGCGTTCGCGGCTCGTTGCCAGCGAACGCAGCGCCTCGCGCAGGCTCGCCGGTTCCGTGGCCGTCGCACCGACGGAGCCGTCGATGAGGGCGGGCAGCATCGTCTCGTCGACCTGCATGGACGGCTGCGCCGCCAGCTCCTGCAGCGACTGCAGGTTGACCCAGCTGGCCTGCCCCAGTGCCTCCATGAGCGCGCTGACCTGGTCGGCGCCCACCGACTCGCCCACGCACATGAGCAGGGGCCGCGACTCGTACGGCTGTTCCATCTGGTAGAAGGCGCTCTGCGCGATGATGCGCGCCAGGCGCCCCGCGTCACTGTGTTCCGCGGTCGCCTGCGGAGCCGTCGCCCGGCCGCCGGCGAGCGTGGTGAGCGTGGCCTGCGCGGCCAAGACGGTGATCGTGCCGGCGTCGGTGGGTACGCGGTACACCTGCGTGACGGCGGTCGCGCCGTCCGTGAGCGCGAAGTCGTCGGTGGCGATGGCCGTTTCGTAGCCCTGCGTGCGGGCCGCCGTCAGCGCGTCCATCGTCCACGAATCCGCGCCCTGCCACGCATACACGTCGGTCTGCGCGCTCTCGTCGCCCAGGGCGTCGCGCATGGTCGCCCGTGCGGTGTCCGCGTTCCACGCCGCCATGTCGACGCCGGCCGCCGCATAGGCGGACGGGTCGGCCACGCGCGCGTACGTGGTGATGTCGAAGGCGGACGGCTGCATGATGCCGCTGTGGTGCGGCGTGCCGATCGCCTCCAGCACGTCCGGGTCGGCCACGGTCTGCAGGTCGGCGAAACGCTGGCCCAGCTGGTCCTTCGCCTTGAGTGCCTCGCGCTGTTCGTCGTCCAGGGTCACGACCGTGTCCGGGTCCTGCTTCGTGCCGGTCTCCAGTGCCTCCTCGGCCTTGGCGTCCGCCTGCCAGCCGTCGGTGGCCAGCGGCATCGCCACGGTCAGGTTGAGCGGCGGGGTGCGCTCGCCGCCCAGGCCGTCCTGGGAACGCGTGAGGAAGGTGGCGAGGCGTGCCATGGTGGCGCCGTCGTCGGTCGCGTAGTCGATGGACAGCGGCCGCGGCCCCCAGCTGGTGAGCGCCTTGAGCTGGTTGGCATCGGCGCCGAGCTTGCCGGTCACGCGGACCTGGTCGCCGGCGGCGACGGCGGGCACGGCCAGCCGCAGCAGGCTGTCGGGCGTGGGGATGCCGCCGGTGCCCTCGGCCCATTCCTGCAGGTCGGTGCGCGAGACGAAGACGTAGCCGGCGGCGACGCGCACGTCGAGGCTGCCGGCAGCCAGGTCCCGGGACGTGGTGTTGCGCACGCTGACGGTGAGGGAGAAGCCGGAGTCCTTGGTGACCACGGGCGTGATCCTTTCGACGCCCAGCACGACGCCGTCGTCGGTCGCGTCGTCCGCATGGGCCGCCACGGGGACGACGGCGATGAGGCACATGGCCACCACGGCGAAGGTCGCCTGGAGGAGTCGCCTGACGCGTGCGATGGCATGTCGTCGGTTCACTTTCAGCCCTGCCTGTTCAGTTTCCTTGCATACAGCCAAGCAATCTTACGCTCATTGGGGTAACTGAGCACGTCGTCCAGGTCCGCGAAGTCCACCCAGATGGCGTCCTCGGCCTCATGGTCAGGGTCGCCCTCCACGGTCAGCGTGCCACCGACCTGCTTCAGGGCGAAATGGTGCACCAGCTTGTGCACGCGCTGGCTGGTGCCAGTGAACCAGTAGTCGATGGTGGCGATGGAATCGACGACCTCGCCCAGGATGCCGGTCTCCTCGTGCACCTCGCGCACGGCGGTCTGCTCGGGCGTCTCGCCTTTCTCGATGTGCCCCTTGGGCAGGCACCATTCGAGGTGGCCGCTGCGCGAATGGCGCGCGATGATCGCCACGCGACCGTGGGCGTCGAAGACGAGGCCGCCGGCCGAATACTCGCGCACGACGGGCAGTTCCTGCGCGTCGAGGGAAGCGAAGGTGGCGGGACGGTCGTTGCTGCGGCGCGGCGGCATCATGGCCGGGGTAGGTGCGTCGGGGTCGAGGCCCTGCTGCGCGATGCGGATGCGCTGGCCGAATTCCTGCGGGTCCGACGAGTACAGCAGCTCGTCCTCCTGCAGGGGATTTTGGGTATGCTTGCCCGCAGCGTGCGCATGCATGCGTGCAACGTCTGCGGGTGTGACCATGACCTCCACCTTACTCTCCCTATGTATATGGGCAATCGGTATGCTTGGAGAGCAGAAAACCCAAGCGGGGCGGAAAGGTGTGGCGTGAACTTCGAAGTATGGCCCGAAGCCATGGAACTCGGGCGGATGTTTGCCGATGAGGGGTACGAGCTGGCGTTGGTGGGCGGTCCGGTGCGCGACCTGCTGCTGCACCGCGCGTCCCACGACCTGGACTTCACCACGGACGCGCGGCCCGAGCAGTTCGAGCCGATCCTGAAGCGCTGGGGGCATGACGGCTTCTGGGACATGGGGCGCAAGTTCGGCACCCTGGGGGCGATGCGCCGGCGCGAGGACGGCACCGAGGTGCAGGTCGAGGTGACGACCTACCGCAGCGACACCTACGACCCGGACTCGCGCAAGCCCGAGGTGAGCTACGGCGACACGCTCGAAGGCGACCTGTCGCGGCGCGACTTCACCGTCAACGCGATGGCGCTGCGCGTGCCGGACCTGGAGTTCGTGGACCCCTTCGGCGGTGCGAACGACCTGTCGCGCGGGGTGCTGCGCACGCCCGTCGACCCGCGCCAGTCCTTCGACGACGACCCGCTGCGCATGATGCGCGCCGTGCGTTTCGTGGCGCAGCTGGGCTTCTCGATCGAGCCGGAGACGGCGGAGGCGATCTGCGACATGGGCGAGCGTCTGTCGATCGTGTCCGCGGAGCGCGTGCGTGACGAACTCGTCAAGATGCTGCTCAGCGACCGGCCGCGCGAAGGCGTTGAGGCCTTCGTCGAGTCCGGCCTGGCGGACGTGGTCTTCCCGGAGATCCCCGCCCTGCAGCTGGAAATCGACGAACACCACCGCCACAAGGACGTCTTCGACCACACGATGATGGTGATCGACCGCGCCGTGGCCCTGGAGACCGGCACCGACGGCGCCGTGCCCGCCCCCGACCTCACGCTGCGCCTGGCGGCACTCATGCACGACATCGGCAAGCCGCGCACCCGCCGTTTCGAGCCGGGGGGCAAGGTGAGCTTCCACCACCACGACGCCGTGGGTGCGAAGATGACGCGCAAGCGCCTCAGGGCGCTGCGCTTCGACCACCACGTGGTCGACGACGTGAGCACGCTGGTGGACCTGCACCTGCGGTTCCACGGCTACGTGGACGAGCCGTGGACGGACGCCGCCGTGCGCCGCTACGTGAAGGACGCCGGCCCCCTCTACGAGCGCCTCAACCGCCTGACCCGCGCCGACGCCACCACCCAGAACAGGCGCAAGGCGCTCATGTTCAAGGAGGCGATGGACGAGATGGAGGAGCGTGTGCGCACGCTCAAGGAGCAGGAGGACTTCAACAGGATCCGTCCCGACCTCAACGGCGACGAGATCATGGCCGAACTGGGCCTGGCCCCCGGCCCCGAGGTCGGCAAGGCCTACCGCCACATGCTCGACTACCGCCTCGACCATGGCCCCGCCGACCACGAGGAGGCCCTGGCCGAGCTGCACCGCTGGTGGTCGGAGCAGCAGGCGGCCTGAAGCCCCCCCCTGCGGTGCCCTGAGCCACCCTTGTGCCCCCACTGAGAAATTGTTCATTYWYYGAACAATTTCTCAKKGGGGGGGCACAAGGGTGGCTCAGGGCACCGCCTAGCCGACCGCCGTATGCTCCGGGGCCTTCGGCAGGTCCTTGATCTGGTCGGCGGCCTTGCAGCCTTCGATGTTCTCGATCGGGGCGCCGGTCTTCGGCACCTTCTCCGTGTCCTGCAGGTCCTTGAAGGTGGAGCCGAGGATCACGTCGACGAGCTTGTCCTCGCGGTCGTCCATCTTGAGCTGCGCGTCGGGGAACTCGCCGGCGAGCGTGTAGGCCTGCGCGATGGCGTTCCTGCCGAAGACGATGGTGGTGCGCTCCACCTGGGTGTCGTAGTTGTCCACGCCCTGCACCACGAATTCGCGGTTCTCCAGCGCCTCGGCCACGGCCTGCGCGAAGCCGGCGAAGGTGGTGCCGTTGAGCACGCGTACCGTCACGGTGCGGTTCTCCGGGTACTTCGGGGTGGAGCCGTCCGCCGCAGGGGACGCGCAGGGCGCCACGATGCCGTAGTTGGCCTCCTGCACCTCGTCCTTGGACACCCCCAGGCCACCCACGTGGAAATACACGAGTAGCGAGACGACCAGCGCCGCCGCCAGCAGGGTGCCGACGACGCCGAAGACGACGGTCTGGCGTCGCCGTACGTACTGCTTGCGTGCCTCGCGTTCCGCGCTGTTGTGTGCCATGCCTGATTCCTTGGACGTGGGGTGGATGTCCCCTTACCTTACCGTAGAAGGCTGACGCTGCCAAGAGTCCTGAAGGGCCCTCAGGCCGCCGGTCTGCGCAGGATCGGGGTCGCCCCCACGCCGGCCTGGAACATGCGGTCCACGGCCCCCGTACGCGTCCAGGCGTCCGCGATGCGCCGTGCGCCGTCCTCGTCGGGGGCGAAGGCGACCACCGAGGGGCCGGAACCCGAGACGAAGGCCTGCGTGGCCCCCGCCTGCAGGGCCGCGTCGATCGCCTGGCCGCTGCGCGGGTGCAGCGAGACGGCCGCCGGCTGCAGGTCGTTGCGTGAACGGTCGTCGCCGCCGACCACGTCGAAGGTGGCATAGACTTCCGGGGTGCCCAGCTGTGCCTGGTAGGCGCCGATCATGGCCACGCCCGCATACCCGTCCGCGGCCAGGGCGGCCACCGTCGGGTCCTGTGCGGACAGCATCGTCACCTGTTCGCCGTAGCCGGTGCCGTGCGCATAGCCGCCCATCACACAGAAGGGCATGTCCGCGCCCAGCGTGGCCGCCACCTCGCACAGCCGCTCCCGCGGCCAGTCCAGCTCCCACAGGGCGTCCAGTGCGAGGATCGTGGCGCCCGCGTCCACGGAGCCGCCGCCGAGGCCCGCCGCCACGGGGATGCGCTTGTCGATGCGGACCGCCACGTCGGGCGCCCGGTCGGTGGCCTGCGCCATCGCCAGGAGTGCGCGAATCGCATGGTTGTCGCGCAGGTCCGCGTTCGAGGACGCCAGGTCGCCCAGGTGGGTTCCCGCCAGGTCCAGCCGGTAGCCGCTGCCCGGCTCGCGTTCCGTCACCGTCACCGTGTCGTAGAGTCCCAGCGCGCAGTACACCGTGTCGAGTTCGTGGCGGTCGCCCCACTCGGGGCGCGGCGCACCCACGCGCAGGGTCAGGTTCGTCTTCGCGGGGCCGTCCACCGCCACGCTGCGGCCGCTCATGCCACAGCCTCCTGAGCGGCGGCGGCCAGGCGCGCGAACTCGTCCACGGTGAGCGTCTCGCCGCGCCTCGTGGGGTCGATGCCGGCTGCCTCGAAGGCGCCGGCCGGCACGACCTTGCGCAGGGCGGCGTGCAGGGTCTTGCGGCGCTGCCCGAAGGCGGCGTCGACAAGCCGGAACGTGGCCTGCCGCCACCGTTCGTCGCGGGCACGGCGTCCCTCGGGCGAGTCGTCGGCATACCGTTCGAACAGCACGAGCGCGGAGTCCACGTTCGGCGCGGGCCAGAAGACGTTGCGGCCGATCTGCCCCACGGTGCGCGCCGTGCCGTACCAGGCGAGCTTCACGCTGGGCGTGCCGTAGATCCTGGAGCCGGGGCTCGCCGCCAGGCGGTCCGCGACCTCTTTCTGCACCATCACCAGGAAGGCGTCGAGGTGTGCGAAGTGTTCGAGCATGGTCAGCACGATCGGCGTGGCCACGTTGTAGGGCAGGTTCGCCACCAACGTCGTGCGCGCCTCGGGGTCGAACCGCGCGTCCCGTTCGGCGAGCATCGCCGGCGTCACCGCCAGCGCGTCCGCGTTGATCACCGCCAGCCGGTCGGCAGCGCCCGGCATGAACTCGGCCACCGTGCGCGGCAGCCGCTGCGCGACCGGCGGGTCGATCTCCACGGCAGTCACGCGCGCGCCGACCTCGAGGATCGCCAGGGTCAGTGAGCCGAGGCCCGGGCCGACCTCGACGACCTGGTCGCCGGCGCCCACGCCCGCCTCGCGCACGATGCGGCGCACGGTGCCGGGGTCGATCACGAAGTTCTGCCCGAATTTCTTGGTGGGGCTGATACCGGCGTCCGCGGCGATGCGCCGGATGTCGGCCGCGCCGAGCAGCTGCGCGGGGGGAGTGGTCATGGGGGTGCCTTCGGTGTCGTTCATGGTGGCTTTGGCGGCTTTCGTGGTGGGTGTCGAGAATGCGGGGGACAGTGCGGGGATCAGTACCAGCCGACCTGCTCCGAGTGCGCCCAGGCCTTCGACGGGGTGCCGTAGCGGCCGGCGATGTAGCTCAGGCCCCAGTCGATCTGCACGGCGGCGTCGTCGCGCCAGTTCGCGCCGAAGGCCGCCATCTTGTCGCCCGGCAGCGACTGCGGGATGCCGTAGGCGCCGGACCACGGGTTCTCCGCGCTCCAGCTCCAGCCGGACTCGCGATTCCACAGCTTGACGAGGTCCGTCCAGTTCTGCCCCGTCCAGCCGTACTGCGCGGCGGCGCCGGCGGCGTAGGCCTGCGCGGCGGCGGGCGTGGGATGGTACAGGCGGCTTCCCGTAGCCGCGTCCGGCTTGGTCACCGGCTGTTGCGTGGGCGTGGGGGACGGCTGCTGCGTCTGCGTGGGCGTGGGCGTCGGCTTGGCGGTCTGCGTCGGCGTCTGGGTCGGTGTCTGCGTCGGCTGCTGCGTCGGCTGCTGTGTCTGCGTCGGGGTGGGGGTCGGCGTGGCGGTCCCGGTCGGTTCCGGTGCCGCAGTGGTCGGCTCGGCCGTGGGCTCGGCGGCCTGGTCGTCCTGTTCGGGCTGCGTCGCCTCCTCGCTGGGCTCCTCGGTCGGTTCCGCGCCGGTGTCGGTACTCGGCTCGCCGCTGGCCTCGGCGGACGGCGTGTCCTCGGGCTCTTCCTGCTTCTCCGGGCCGACGGCGATCACTTCGTCGAGCGCCGTCTTCGTGACGGATTCGCCGGTCTGCGTACGCTCCTGCGCCTTGCCGTCCACGTAGGTCACGCGGTAGGTGATTGTCCTGGCGCCGTCGACGCCCTCGACCTGCACCTGGGTCTGCCCCGGTTCGAGGGAGTCGTCCACCACGTAGCGGGTCGTGTAGGGGATGGCCTCGGTGATGGTCTCCTCGCCGTAGGTCACGCGCTGGACGCGCAGGATGGTCTCGTCGCCGTCCTTGCTGACGGTGACGCGGTCGTCCTTGTTCAGCACGATGCTCTTCGAGTCGAGGATCGAGGCGGCCGGCAGCTTGCCGTTCGGTGCCACGGAGGTCTTGCCGTCGGCGATCACCGTCACGGGGCCGTCCTCGTTGATGACCATGCCGCCGGTGAGCTGGTTGTAGATGTTCCTGATGTCCACGGTGATGCGGTTCGCCTCCACGTGGTTCTGCTCGAAGAAGCCGAGCAGCTGCTCCGCACTGGTGGCGACCGTCCAGAAGGGCACCTCCTGGCCGTCGATGCTGATGGTGGTCTGGTAGGCGCTTTGCACGGTGACGTCGTCCCCGTCCGTCAGCGCGCCGCTGCGCGACGTGACCACGTCGTGGGTCCTGACCTGGATGCCCTGTTCGCGCAGCAATCCCATGACGGTCGTGGCGTAGGAGGTGACCTGCGTCGTGTGGCCGTTGACCGTGAGCGCCACCGCCTTGCGTTGGGTGAAGGCGAAGGTCACGCAGGACGCCAGCACCACCGCCACCACGCACGCCATGACGCGGATGCGGCGCAAGGCCACCAATCGTCGTGGGGTCCACCGTTTGCCCATAGTCAGTCCACCGTCCTTAGCCGCTTGTATCCCATCACGATTGTAGCGGTACCCTCCCGAGAAAAGTCACAGAAAAACGAGAGATTTCCAAGAAAAAAGGAGCCGGGCTGCCATAGCCCGGCTCCGAAGAAATAGGGGGCGAGAGAGAAGGGGATGTTCTCGCCCCCTAGAACACGAGGGGGCTGGTTGGGGGGATGCGCCCTCGTGCTACCTGAGAGCCATGGTTGGGGGAGCTCCCAGGATTGACTTACTCAGGGGTAAGTATTTATTGCATTGCATTGAATTATCAACCTGCGTTCAAGAGTATACACGCTTTTGACAAACCATGCAATCTTGAGCCCCCTGTCAGGATCGAACTGACGACCTGCCGCTTACAAGGCGGCCGCTCTGGCCATCTGAGCTAAGGAGGCACGACGAGTGACCAGCATACCACCTGTTCACGAATCGTCAAGCCGTGGCGGCGAAAAACTACTCGGAATATCCCAGCAGCGGCTTGCCGTCGGCGCCGATGGACGGCAGCATGCCGGCCTTGCCCATGTCGTCGCGGGGCAGCCCGATGGAGTCCAGCAGCGCGTTGATCAGGGTCGCCTTGTCGGCGCCCTCCTTCTCCTGGATCTCCGACTGCGCCTCGTGGAAGTTCCAGTAGTAGCCGTTGATCGTCATGGTCGGCGTGCTCATGCCGGACTGGCCGGGCGCGATGAGCTCGGTGCGGGTCGGCGTGTACGTGTTGACCGCCAGCAGCCAGTCGTCGTAGTTGCGTTCCAGGCCGGAGTCGATGACGTCCTCCGTCACGCCGGCGTCGCGCGCCTGCTCGCGGATCTGCTCGTCGCTCACCGGCTGGTAGTCAAGCTCGTCGGGCTGGAAGTCCTTCGCGTAGAGGTTCTCCATGTAGGCGAACAGGTGGGACGGGTCGGGGTCCTCCTCGGTGATCGCCAGCGCCACGTTCGCCGCGCGGATCGAGTATTCGTCGCCCTGGGTGAGGCGGTCCATGAAGGTCATGAAGTGCAGGTCCAGGTTGATCTGCCCGGCGTCCATCATGGTCACCAGGTCTTGGTCAAGCGAACGGTTGAGCTCGCCGCAGCCGGGGCACATGAAGTCCATGTAGATCGCCACCGTCGGCACGCCCTCCACCGGGTCGTCGTAGCCGTTCTTCGAGACGGAGATGCCGCCCTGGTCGTCCGCCTTGCCCGGCTTCGTCTTCACCGCCTGCAGCTCCGCGTACGCCGACTGCGAGCTGGTCTTGCTCACCGTCGTGTCGCCGGCCTGCTGCTGGTGAGTGGAGCGCCAGATGGCGAAGCCGCCCACCGCGACGAGCACGACCGCGACGACGGCCACGACGACGCCGATGATGGTCTGCTGGCGGCGGTCCCTGGCGCGCTGCTCGGCGGCGCGTCGCTCCGCCTCGGCGCGCTCCGCCAGGCGCTTGGCTCGCCGTTCGCGATTGCCGTTGTCTGCCATGCTTTTCCCCTTGTCTCGTGCTTACTTCGTGCTGACGTCGCCGACGAGCGGCTTGCCGTCGGCACCGATGGACGGCAGCTTGCCCGCCACGCCGACCTCGTCGTCCTTCAGGCCGATGGCCTCGAGGAGCGCTTGGCGCGAGTCGAGGTGCTGCTGCGCCATGACGTTCGCACGGTCCCAGTAGTAGCCGTTGATGGTCACCGTCGGCGTGCTCATCGACTCCTTGCCGCCGCGCAGTTCCTCGCGGCCGATGGTGTAGGAGTTGAGCGCGTACAGCCACTGGTCGTAGTTGCGGGTGATGGCACTGTCCGCCACGTCCTCGGCCACGCCGGCCGCCTTCGCCTGCTCGACGATCTCCTCGTCGCTCACTGCGGTCGCCTCGTAGTTGCCCTCCTCGGGCTGCACGTCCTCGGAGAACATGCGCTCCAGGAAGGACATGAGGTGATGCGGGTCGTCGTCGTGCTCGAGGATGTACACGGCCGCGTTCGCCACGCGCGACGAGTACTCGTCGGTGGAGTAGCTGTCCATGAAGGCCATGAGGTACAGTTCGAGGTTGATCTGCCCGGCGTCCACGAGCTCGACGAGCGTCTGGTCGAGGTCGCGGTGCAGCTGTCCGCAGCCCGGGCACATGAAGTCCATGTAGATGCCCACCGTGGGCACGCCCTTCACCGCCTTGCCGTAGCCGTCCTTGGAGATGAGCACGCCGCCTTGTTCGTCGGCGCGCGCCGGCTTGACGCTGTCGTCCTGCAGCGCCGCCTGTGCGCTCTGCGTGACGGCCGGGTCCTGCGCCTGCGCCTGCGGGTGCAGGCTGCGGTACACGGCGATGCCCGCGATGACGACGAGGACCGCGACGACCGCGACCACCACCACGCCGATGATGGTCTGGTGGCGCCGGTCCTTCGCCCGCTGCGCCTCGCGTCGGCGCTCCATCTCCTCGCGTTCGGCCTGTCGTGCGGCCCGCCGTTCCTGGTTGTTCTTCGCCGCCATCGGTCAGCACGGTCCTTTCCTTGAGATGTTCCTGTCTGGGAAGTCTAGGCCATTATGCGGCCAAGGGGAACGATTGTGGACGAATCTCCCCAATCTGCCGGGCCGCAGTCACAGCGGCCACCAGTCGACGGCGGGCATGAGCGCGCCGGCGAAGGCCGCCGCGACCGTGCATGCCGTCAGCAGCACCGCCCAGACGGTGCGCGCGCGGCCGTCGCCGCCGCCTACGCAGCTGCCTGCCCCCAGCCGCGGCTGCCAGGAATGCGGTCCCACGGCCACCGCCAGCCAACCGGCCGCGAGCGCCACGGCCATCGCCGCCCCGGTGGGCGACCACGGGGCGCCGGTGGGCAGCGGCATGCGCAACGAACTGCCGAATCCCTCCGCGACGAGGGTGACGGTGGGTAGGGGCGCGAACGCGGTGACGGCGGTCGCGATGGCCGCGGCGACGATCGCCATGACCAGGATGCGCAGCAGGGCGACCGGCAGGACGCGCAGCAGGTGCCAGGGGAAGGTGAGCGTGCGCATGAGGTGCGGCGCGCGGCGTCCGCGGCGGCGCAGGTGCATTTCCGTGTTGAGGCCGACGGCTTCGGCGACCCACAGGAGCGCGGCCGCCGTGGCGAGCGCGGGCAGCGGCTCGGCGGCCGCGAAGAACGCCAGGGGGATGGTGAGCAGGGCGAGGGCGACGCGTCCGCGGTGCGCCAGGGGCGGACGGGGGTCCTGGCCGGCCGGTGGCTCGACGTCGGCTTGTCCCTGGGGTGGTTGCGGCGGGACCTGCGGGTTGGTCGGCAGGACCTGCGTGGCCATGGGTGATGCCGGGTCGGTGTCGGCGTCCGTCGGACCGCCCTGCGGCATGGCCGTGGTGGGGGCGATCACGTCCGCCGGCGGTGCGGCCGGCCGCATCTCCATGGACATGGTGGGGGTGTCGGTGGCGGCGGCGGGGGTGGACCGGTTGTCGGTGACCCTGGCGGGCGCAGGCGTCGTGGCCGCAGCTCCGTCTGTCTCGGTCAGTGGGCTGGTGGCAGCGGGTGCCGTCTGGCTCAGTTCGGCCGCGTCCTGCAGCCGTTGCAGGCGCTGCGGGATGACGCGCGTGCTGCCCGGGACGGCCTGTGCGATGAGCGCGGTGGGCATCCCCTGGGCGCGCCAGAGACGGCGTGGGTTCTCCACGTCCTCATAGCGGCGCAGCGAGGTCGAAGGTCCCGGCCTGGGCGGCGGTGGCGGCCCTGCCGGGTCGTTGCCGTCAAAAGGGGGCATCGCCGCCTGCGCGTTCCAGGCATCCTGCGAGATGGCGTCCAGGAGCTGCTGCGGCGTGGCGCGGCGTGACGGGTCCGGGTCCAGCGCCGCCCGGAAGGCGGCCAGGGTGCGCGGCGGCAGGCCCTGCAGGTTCGCGTTGCCGGTCGCCTCGCGCTGGAGGACCGTCATCATCGGCGACGTGCCGAAGACGGGTTCGCCCGTGGCCGCGAAGGCCAGCACCGACGCCGTCGACCACCAGTCGGTCGCCTCCGTCGCCTCGCTGCCCTCGATCACCTCCGGCGCGATGAAGCCGGGGGTGCCCATCACCAGGCCGGTGCGCGTCACGTGGCTCTCCCCCTCGCCCATGGCGATGCCGAAGTCCACGAGCACCGGCCCGGTTACCGAGACCATCACGTTCGTCGGCTTGATGTCGCGGTGCACGATGCCCGCCGCGTGCACCGCACGCACGGCGTCGATGAGCTTGTCCGCCAGGCGCTCCAGGTCGCCGCCCGTGTACTTGCCGTTCTGGCGCACGTCCTCGCGCAGGTTCTTGCCCTCGATCAGCTCGGTGACGATGAACGCGACCGCGTCGTCGATCTCCATGTCCACGATGCCGCAGACGCCCGGGTCGTCAATGCGCTTGAGCGCCATCGCCTCGCGGCGCAGGCGCTCGCGGGCGGTGGTGCGCGCCCGCCGCGTGGCATCGTCCAGTTCCTCGTTGTCGTCCAGCGAGTCGCGCAGGACCTTCATGGCATAGGGCGTGCCGCCGCCGTCGACGACCCGCCACACCGATCCCATGGCGCCGGCCCCCAGCCGGGAGACCAGCGTGTAGCCGCCGACGATGTCGCCGGCCTCCAGGCTCAACGCGTGCATATCACTCATGTCCTCCATGGTAGGTGTGCGGCCCGGACGGCGCGCGTTTGCGCGCATCTGGTGAAATGCGCAGGCGGGTGCGTGCGTGGAAGCACTCGCCCTAGGGCGAGCGGGAGCCATGCGCACGAAAGATTCCTAGAGGCCACGGTTTGCGCTCGGCGGCTTGCACCGGCCCAGGGACGGATGGCGGTGTGGGCCGCGCGTGCGCGGCGGCTTCGGGCGGAAGCCCTGGGCACCGATGGCCGCCTCGTTCGCGGTGGCCGCGTGCTGCGCGTGCGCGGTGGCCGCGGCGCCTTGGGCGTGCGGGTGGCCGCCGGCAGTGCCCCGATGGTCGTGCGCGCCGCTGACATCGGTATGACGGTGCGGTTTCGCGGCAGTGTCGCGGGCTGCCGGCGTACCGGACGCCGGGGAAGTGGCCGCGGCGCTGCCGTCGGACTGTGTCGTCGAAGTCGCGGCAGCCTGTGCCGTGCCGCCCGTCGTCGCCGGCGCCACGCCGGCCACGGCCTCCGCGGTGGCGGCCGTGGCGGCACCGGCGGCGCGCACTTGGTCGATGATGCTCATCAGCGGGCCGTCTGCATCGGACGGGTCGTCGGTGTCGGAGGTCACCCCGTGGCGGCGGGTGATGCGGTGGGTGCGCTGCAGCTCGGTGTTGAGCTGGCTCACCGAGTCGGCCAGCCGCAGGATCTCCGCGCGCATGAGGCGCGTCTCCGCGGAGTTGTACTGGGTCTGCTGCTGCGTCTTCGCCGCCTGCACGGAACTGCGCGCGTCGACCTGGTCGATGATCCACGAGGAGATCATGGCGGAGACGATACCGATGAGGGCGATGCCCGTCATCATCAGGCCGACCGCCACGCATCTGCCCTCCGGCGTCACTGGGCAGACGTCGCCGTAGCCGACGGTCGTCACCGTCACGAAGGCCCACCACAAGGCCAGTGGGAAGCTCGTGATCGTCGCGCCGGGCGCGGTGTGCTCGGCCGAGTACTCGGCGAGCGCGCCCACGTAGATGAGCAGCGTGACCGCGCAAGTCGCGTACATGGTGATGCGGCCGCGGGTGGCGCTGCCGGTGCTGCGGTTGAAGATCTGCAGCATGGCGACGAAGCGCAGCAGCCGCAGCGGCCGGAACACGGGCAGGATGAGCGTGACCAGCAGGATGAGATTCTGCTTGAACCACTTCCACTTGTCGGGCGCCAGGAACAGCGAGACGAGGTAGTCGATGCCGTAGATGGCCCACACGACGTTGATGATGACGAAGCAGGCGGTCAGGTAGGTGCCTTTGAGAATCTGCCAGGAGTATGCGGCGAGGAACAGTACCGACAGGATGAACAGCGGTACGTTCGTCAAACGGTCCCATTTCTCTATTGTCATGGTGCTGATTGTAGGTGGGATGTCGAATTGGCGGGGCCATGTGCGCGTGTAGGGAATGCAAACGATTGCTGCGACGCGCCGAGGGGGCTTGCCAAGTTCGCCCGGTCGTGTATAGTGTGTCGAAGCTCAGCGAAGAGGCGACTCCAAGCGGAGTGAAAACAGAACGTAGAAGTTTGTTGCCGCTTCGAAGTCGACGGCACCAGATGGACACGCCACAAGTAATCCCCTCACAACGGATCGTTCGGCACGTACCTGCCGATGAAAGGATGAAGAATGGCAGAAGTCATTTTCGACCACGTCACCCGTATCTACCCCGGCAACGACAAGCCGTCGGTGGATGATCTCAACCTCGATATCAAGGATGGCGAGTTCCTCGTGCTCGTCGGCCCTTCCGGCTGCGGCAAGTCCACCACGCTGCGCATGCTGGCCGGCCTCGAGGAGGTCAACAAGGGCCGTATCCTGATTGGTGGCAAGGACGTCACCACCATGCAGCCCAAGGACCGCGACATCGCAATGGTCTTCCAGAACTACGCCCTGTACCCGCATATGACCGTCGCGGAGAACATGGGCTTCGCACTCAAGATCGCGGGCACCCCGAAGGACGAGATCCGCAAGCGCGTGGAGAAGGCCGCTGAGATCCTCGATCTCACCGAGTTCCTCGATCGCAAGCCGAAGGCCCTCTCCGGCGGCCAGCGCCAGCGCGTCGCCATGGGCCGCGCCATCGTGCGTGAGCCGAAGGTCTTCCTCATGGATGAGCCGCTGTCGAACCTCGACGCGAAGCTCCGTGTGCAGACCCGTACGCAGATCGCCGCCCTCCAGCGCCAGCTGGGCGTCACCACCCTGTACGTGACCCACGACCAGACCGAGGCCCTGACGATGGGTGACCGCATCGCGGTCATCAAGCTCGGCATCCTGCAGCAGGTCGGTGCCCCGACCGAGCTGTACGACCGCCCGGCGAACGTCTTCGTTGCAGGCTTCATCGGCTCCCCGTCCATGAACCTCAACACCCACCCGGTGGTGGATGGCAAGGCGAAGATCGGCGCCGACACCATGGACCTGCCGAAGGAAGCCCTCGCCAAGCTCACCCCGGAGGACAATAACGAGATCGTGGTCGGCTTCCGTCCCGAGGATGCCTCCCTGGCCGCCCCGGACGAGGCCAACGCCTTCTCCCTCAAGGTCGTGAACGTCGAGGACCTCGGTTCCGACGGCTACATCTACGGCAACATCATCACCGATGACTCCATCGCCGCGGAGCAGACCTCCATGATGTCCGACCAGAACAAGCTCACGACGATTCGCGTCAACCCGCGCGTCCTGCCGAAGGTCGGCGACACCGTCAAGATCAAGGTCAACCCGGCCAAGATGCACCTCTTCGCTCCGTCGACCGAGCTGCGCATCAACTGACCGTTGGATGGGACCGCGGTCCCATGCCGACCGACACACACGAGGATTTTCTCTCTCTTGTTGCCTCGTGGGAAGGACCCCCGCAGAGATGCGGGGGTCCTTCGCGTGGTGCGGCCATGTTGTTCCGTCGAGCCGTCCGGTTGCCCGCCTGCTGCGACTTCGTCCCCATCTGCCTTTATGGGTCTATCTGCCTTAAGTGCGGGTTTGCGCGCCCGCTCGGACGTCTATCTGCCTTAAGTGCGGGCCGGCTGAACTGCATTCATTTCTTATATTATTTATTTAGACATTGTTTTGCGATACTCGCTATTGTTCTTCTTTTTGATTGATGTTCCATGGTGTTGGGCGCCGAAGCCGACCCGCACTTAAGGCAGATAGACGTCCGAACGGGTGCGCAAACCCGCACTTAAGGCAGATAGGGAGCGAAGCCGCGGACAGGCAAGGCGTGCAGTAGAGTGGTGTGCATGAGTTTGACAGACCATCTCGATCCGCGCGCGTTGAAGGCGACCTCCGTGAAGTCGGACGGTCCCGGCGCGCCTGCCGAGGAACCTGCCTCGCTGAAGATCACGGCCGCCAGTGCCGATCCCAAGATGTTCATGCTGCCGTGGGAGAAGCCTCTCGCCACCTGGCCGCAGGAACTCCTGGTCAACCTGCCGCGAGGCATCTCCCGCCACATCGTGCGCTTCGTGAAGGTCGGCGACGAGATCTACGCCATGAAGGAGATCACCCGCACCGTGGCGGAGCGGGAATACGAACTCCTGCGCCAGCTGCAGAAACTCGACCTGCCCACCGTGCAGCCCATCGCCGTGGTGACCGGCCGACACGATGCGGAAGGCGAGCCGCTCGAGGCGATCCTTGTGACCAAGCACCTGCGCTTCTCCATGCCCTACCGCGCACTCTTCGCGCGCACGCTGCGTCCCGACACCGCGGAGCGTCTCATCGACGCCCTGGCCGTGCTCATGGTGCGGCTGCACCTTGCCGGCTTCTACTGGGGTGACGTCTCGCTGTCGAACGTGCTGTTCCTGCGCGATGCCGACGCCTTCTCCGCCTGCCTCGTGGATGCCGAGACCGGCGACCTGCAGGTGGAGCTGACCATGGGCCAGCGCGAATACGACATCGACCTGGCACGCACGAACATCATCGGCGAGCTGATGGACCTGAGCTCCGGTGAGCTGTTGCCGCCCGACGTCGACGAGATCGAGGTCGGCAACAGGCTGGTTGACCGCTACCATGCATTGTGGAGTGCGCTGACCGACACCGACCAGTTCTCCCCGGACGAGATGTGGAAGATCGAGAAGCGCGTCAATCGCCTCAACGACCTCGGCTTCGACGTGGACGAGCTCGAGATGAACACCACGGAGGACGGCAAGCGCGTGCTCGTGCGTCCGCGCGTGGTGGACGCGGGCTACGCGAACCGCAAGCTGCTGCGCCTGACCGGTCTGGACGTGCAGGAGAACCAGGCGCGACGCCTGCTCAACGACCTTGACGCCTATCGTGCCTCCACCTGGCGCGAAGGCGAGGACCTGGAGATCGTGGCCACCGACTGGATGCGCGAGGTCTTCGAACCGACCGTGCGCATGATCCCGCCGGAGTACCGTTCGCAGATCGAGCCCGCCCAGTTCTTCCACGAGGTCCTCGACCACCGGTGGTTCATGGCGGAGAAGGCCGGCCACGACGTGCCCATGGGCGTCGCTGTGCAGAGCTACGTGCAGGACATCCTGCCCAAGCAGCGCCTCGATTCCAAGACCATGGCCGAGCTCAACGCCGAAGCCGACTCCGGCGTCGTCGACGAGCGCTCCACCTACGACACCGATTCCGGTGAGGACTACAACCCCGAAATGGACCAGGACGCCGCCGTGTGGGCGCAGTGAATGGAAAATCCACGGGCGCCCCTGGATTTCCTATTCCGCCTCACGCCGCGCACGGTCCGTGGCATACAAGGAAATGCCGGCGGCGACGCTCGCATTGAGCGACTCCACGGCATTGGTCATCGGGATGCCGGCGATGCAGTCGCAGGCCTCACGCGTCAGCCTCGACAGGCCCTTGCCTTCCGAGCCGAGCACGATCACCAGCGGGTCGGTCTCGAAGCCGGTCTGGCCGACAAGTTTCGAGCCGCCGCCGTCGAGGCCCACCGAGTAGTAGCCGCGTTCCTTGAGCGCCTCGATCGCCTTGGTCAGGTTCACCACGCGGGCGACCGGCATGTGCGCGGCGGCGCCGGCCGACACCTTCCAAGCCGTCGCGTTCACCGAGGCTGAACGCCGCTCGGGCAGGATCACGCCGTTGGCGCCGAAGGCAGCGGCGGAACGGATCACCGCGCCCAGGTTCTGCGGGTCGGTGACGCCGTCGAGCGCCACGAACAGCGGACGCGCCAGGATGCGTGCACTGGCCGAGGAGGCCGCCTCCATGGCGTGCGCCTTGCGTTCGGCACGGTCCGCCAGCTCCGTGAGGGAGGAGTACTGGAAGGGCTCCGCCTTGAGAATCACGCCTTGGTGGTGGTCGGAACGCGCGATGCGGTCCATCTCCAGGCGGTCCGCCTCGAGCAGGTTGAGGCCGCGCTGGCCGGCGATGCGCACGATCTCACGGGTGCGGTCGTCCGGTTCCAGGCGTGCCATCACGTACAGCGTGCTCGACGGTACGCCCACGCGCAGCGCTTCGAGCACCGAGTTGCGCCCGAAGACCAGGTCGTCGGAGTCCGTGGCGAACTTCGCGGCGCGGCGACGGGCCGCCAGGCGCGGATCGGAGCGCTGGCGCTTCTCCGCTTCCTTCCTGGCCTTGAATGCCTTGTGGTAGACGCGGTCCTCGGCCTTGGGGGTGGGGCCTTTGCCGCGCAGCTTGTTCCTATGCTTGCCGCCCGACCCCTTGGTCGGGCCTTTCTTGTTAGCCATGTTCCTGATTCTCCCAGTACCCCGCGCCAAACGATGTACACATTTTGTGGCGGTCGGAAAAATGTGCATGCCCCAGGGCTGCACATATGCCAAAAGTGCGGGCCAGAGGCCTACACATTTTCCGCCGCCGAAAAAATGTGCAGGTTCCGGACCCACACCCCTGCTTTTGAGCGCTCGGGTCAAGTCCGGCACTCCGGACGGACCGCTATGCCATAATGGCATCCGAGTGCGCCGTCCCACGACGGCGTCCACATAACAATATCCGCGCAGTCATGTCAGCGGACACCCGCCGGGTGCCTCAACCGCGTGACGGACTGACTACTCCGCGGCCAACCGAGGAGATTACCGATATGGATGATCGCATCATTGATCCATCCGCCACTCCGCGCGAAACTCACGTGGAACCGGCGAATGCCGAGGAAACCCAGGAGGTGAAGGCGCAGGAGGCACTGCTCCGTGACGTCGACCCGTCGCTCGTCGACGGCGAGGAGGTCGCGAAGCTGCTCGACGTCGACCCCAACACCGGCCTGGGAGAGGACGAGGCCAAGCGTCGCCTGGCCAAGTTCGGCCCCAACGAGCTCGCCAGCGCACCGCCCGTCCCGAAATGGAAGAAGTTCCTGCAGCAGTTCCAGGACCCGCTGGTCTATCTGCTGCTTGCCGCCACCGCGATCTCTCTGGTCGCGTGGATCATCGAGAAGGTCAACGCGGCGCCGGGCGCCGAGGGCGGCGAGGCGCTGCCCTTCGACGCCATCGTCATCGTGCTGATCCTCATCGTCAACGCCGTCCTCGGCTATATGCAGGAGGCAAAGGCCGAGGAAGCCGTCAACGCGCTGAGCGAGATGACGGCGCCGACGTCGAACGTGTTGCGCGGCGGCCGCGTCGAGCGCATCGCCACGACGGACATCGTGCCTGGCGATGTGCTGGTGCTCGGCGAGGGCGACACCGTGCCCGCCGACGGCCGCCTGTTCGCCGCCGCCAGCCTGCGCATCGCCGAGGCGAGCCTGACCGGCGAGTCCGTGCCGGTGAGCAAGAAGCCGGCTACGCTGGAGAAGGCGAAGGCGCTGGGCGACCGCTCGAACATGGTGTTCAACGGCACGTCCGTCACGCAGGGCACCGGCCGTGCCATCGTGACCGGCACCGGCATGAACACGCAGGTCGGCAAGATCGCCGACCTCCTGCAGTCCACCGAGGACGAGGACACGCCGCTGCAGAAGGAGATGAACCGCGTCTCCAAGATCCTGGGCATCGCCGTCGTCATCATCGCCGTCGTCGTGCTCATTGCACTGGCCGTGCTCGAGGGCTTCCACAGCGTCCATGACGTGATCGACTCCCTGCTGCTGGCCGTCTCGCTGGCCGTGGCCGCCGTGCCCGAGGGCCTGGCCGCCATCCTGACCGTCGTGCTCGCGCTGGGCGTGCAGCGCATGGCGCAGCACCACGCGATCGTCAAGAAGCTGCACTCGGTGGAGACGCTGGGTTCGGCTTCCGTGATCTGCTCCGACAAGACCGGCACGCTGACCCGCAACGAGATGACCGTCGAACGCGTGGTCGTGCCGTCCGGTGAAGTCGAGCTGACCGGCACCGGCTACTCGCCCGAAGGCACCATGGTGGCGCTCGACGGCCAGGCGGTCCCGGAGAACGTCAAGCAGGAAGTGCTGGCGACGCTGGGCGCTGGCACGCTCGCGAACGACGGCGAGCTGCGCGCCGGTGCCAAGCCGGGCACCTGGGAGATCGTCGGCGACCCGACCGAGGTCTCGCTCGTCGTGGCCGCCCGCAAGACGCGCGCCGACAGGAAGTACGAGCACTTCGAGCGCGTGGCCGAGATCCCCTTCACCTCGGAGCGCAAGCGCATGTCCGTGATCGCCCGCAACGCGACCGACTCGGGCAACCTGACCGTCTTCGCCAAGGGCGCACCGGACGTGCTCCTCGGCTACTGCGACCGCATCGCCGTCAACGGCGCCATCCGCCCCCTGACCGAGGGCGACCGGCAGGACATCCTGGACACCGTGGAGAAGCTGTCGCGCGAGGCGTACCGTACGCTGGGCGAGGCCTACCGTCCGCTGGAGACCACCTCGCTGGCGCAGGTGCCGGGCATCCGCACGAACTCCGCCGGTCAGATTTCTGACATCTCCGAGCAGTCCGAGGCCATCGAGACGAACCTGATCTGGAATGGCATGGTCGGCATCATCGACCCGCCGCGCACCGAGGTGCGCGACGCCGTCGCCGAGGCGCACCGCGCGGGCATCCGCACGGTGATGATCACCGGCGATCACCCGCTGACCGCCGCCCGCATCGCCTCCGACCTGGGCATCATCGCCAAGGACGGCAAGGCCGTCACCGGCGACGAGCTCGACGCCATGGACGACGCGCAGCTCGACAGGACGACCTCCGAGGTCTCCGTGTACGCCCGCGTGGCGCCGGAGCACAAGCTCAAGATCGTCGAGTCGCTGCAGCGCCAGGGCAACATCGCCGCCATGACCGGCGACGGCGTCAACGACGCCCCCGCCGTCAAGGCCGCCGACATCGGCGTCGCGATGGGCATCACCGGCACCGAGGTCACCAAGCAGAGCGCGAAGATGATCCTCGCCGACGACAACTTCTCCACCATCGTGGCCGCCGTGCGCGAGGGTCGCGGCATCTTCGACAACATCCGCAAGTTCCTGCGCTACCTGCTCAGCTCGAACGTCGGCGAGGTCTTCACCGTGTTCTTCGGCGTCGTGTTCGCCGGCTGGCTGGGCATCAAGAACCCTGAGTCCGTGGGCGTGACCGTGCCGCTGCTGGCGACCCAGCTGCTGTGGATCAACCTGCTGACCGACGCCGCGCCGGCACTGGCCATGGGCGTCGACCCGATGACCGAGGACGTAATGGACCGCAAGCCGCGCAAGCTCACGGACCGCGTGATCGACGGCGCCATGTGGGGAGACGTCATCTACATCGGCATCATCATGGCCATCGTCACGCTCATCGGCATGGACATGCACCTGACCGGCGGCCTGTTCACCGACCGTTCGGTGAGCGACCTGGGCCACGACGCGCAGATGGTGGAGGCCCGCACCATGGGCTTCACGATTCTCGTGTTCGCCCAGCTGTTCAACGCGCTGGCCTCCCGTAGCCACCTGCAGAGCGCCTTCGTGGGCCTGTTCTCCAACAAGTGGCTGTGGGGCGCGATCGGCCTGTCCGTCGTGCTGCAGCTGCTGGTGATCTACGTGCCGTTCCTGAACACGGCCTTCGGCACCACGCCGCTGCCGCCGATGGCATGGCTCGAGTGCATCGGCCTGGCCCTCTTCGTGCTCATCGCCTCGGAGATTCGCAAGGTCTTCCTGCGCATGCGTGCGAAGTGATCCCCGTTCCCTTCGTGTATTGAAGCGGGCACCCGCCCGGGATCAAAACGCGAATTAAAGCGGGCACCGGGTTGAGGAAACATGAGTTCCTCAACCCGGTGCCCGCTTTAATTC
>NZ_JGYV01000020.1 GCF_000741575.1 Bifidobacterium cuniculi | reverse complement strand
CGCCCTCACCCACGGGCCCGAACAAGTCAGGACGCTCGTGGTCGAGCGCCTCTTCCGGGGAGGCGGCATGAGCAGGCGCATGAACCGGCTCATCACCCGCACCGGGCGCGCCGTCTTGAAGCGCAAACTCGAATCCATACAGGAAAGCGCGGGCATCCAAGTCGAACAGGTACCCGCACAATACACGTCACAGGAATGCTCCGGCTGCGGCTACACCAGTAAACGCAACAGGCCCAGCCGAGCCAGATATGCTTGCCGTTTCTGCGGCAAAACCATGCACGCCGACATCAACGCGGCCCGTGTCATCCAATCACGACGTTCGTGGCAGCAACCGGACAACATGGGCCCCAAGGCGCGCACCAACACCCGCCAACTACTCGACCAACGCTTCCAACACCGTTGGAACAGGCCGATGGAAGGCGCGGTCCCGGACGTTACAGGCGCTCCGGGCGCCCATCGAACCGCAACAGCCAACGGGGAGACGGACGGAACTAGCAAATACCATGCTTTGGTACAAAACTAGCTACTGTGTTCCTCTCCTAGTTTTCGGTGGTGTCGGTGGCAAGGGTGTTGTAACTATTTTCTGATTCTATCATGTTCTGACCTATTTATGGTATACTGGGTACCATGAAATTATCCCAGTATGCGCGCAATGAGGGTATCACCTACAAGGGTGCGTACCTGCGGTGGAAGAAGGGGCGTATTCCCGGCGCATACTTGGACGGGACGGGGCACGTGGTCGTGCCGGACCCGAAGGTCGAGAACCTGAGGAACGCGGCCGTGTATGCGCGCGTGTCCACGAACCGGCAGAAAGAGGACTTGGAGCGTCAGGCCGAGCGCATGGCCGCATTCGCCAATGCCGCCGGGTACCGGGTCGTCAAGGTCGTCAAGGAAGTCGGTTCCGGCGTCAACGACCATAGGGTCAAGCTCACGCGCCTGCTGGAATCCGACGAATGGGGCACCTTGGTCGTGGAACACAAGGACCGGTTGACCCGTGTCGGGTTCGAATGGTTCCGCGTC
>NZ_JGYV01000019.1 GCF_000741575.1 Bifidobacterium cuniculi | reverse complement strand
TCGCGTCACCCGGACTGGGCGCAACAGGCTGACTTGTTGGCCGGCCTGGCCGATGCGCTGCCGGCGGGCGCGGTGCCGTTGCTGCACAGTGACCAGGGCTGGCAGTACCAGCAGCCCGCCTGGGCGCGGGCGTGCGCGCGCATGGGCATCGTGCGCAGCATGTCACGCAAGGGCAACTGCTTGGACAACGCCGCGACCGAGCAGGTGTTCGGTCATCTCAAGGACGAGTTCTTCCGGGGTCGTCAATGGGCTGACTATGAGTCGTTCAAGCGTGACCTGGAGGGCTACATCCGTTACTGGAACTCGACACGCTGCCAGGCAGCGGTCGGGGGCATGAGCCCCGACCGCTATGAGCAGGCGTTACTGGCCCTGGCCGGGTAGGGCCGGGGCATGGTAGACTGAGCACCCACACCATGAGGGTGGGTGACACTCATTAACCCCGTCCAGAAAACGGGGGACAGTTCAAAAAACGAAAGATTTCTGCCTTTAGCATCTGAAAGCATCCGAGATCCGGAACCACATGCACGCAAAAGCCAACGCACTTGCTTCTCACGCTTATGAGGGGTGGGTTAATCTGGGGCGGGCCGGAAAGCGTACCGTCATTCCAACGATTCTCGGCCGTCTATGACACCCATCCCTCCTTAACCCACCCCTCATAAGGGAACAAGGCCTACAGACGCCTGCACCGCACGAGGATATGGGCACCTTCGGCGTCGGTGGTGCCATACACGGTGGTCTCGCCGCCGTCCTTGAGCTTGAGCCGCTGCCTGAGCTGCTGCGCGGTCAGGGGAAAATTGCGCACTGCCACGTTCGCTTGCCCCACACCCGCCAGGAGCCGCCTGACGTCCTTCTTGTTGAGGGTGCCAATGCCCTCGATGGCAAAGGCGCGTCCGGGGAATCCCTCCACGGCTTCGACACTCGCGAAGAGATGGCTGTTCGCACCGAGTTGCGCCAGTTGTGGCATGTGTTCCTGGAGCGCGGCGAAGGCGCCGGTCTTCATGATGGATGCGTTCGGCTCGTACAGGTACTGCATCGACGGCAACTCCCCCGCGGGCAGGATGCGCGGGTGCCGGTCCTCAGACAGCCGGAACTCCAGCCGGTCGCCGTCGTTGACGGCCACGATGAGCGGATCGTCGGTCCTCACCCGACCGAGCACCACCAGCAGTTCCTTGCATTCGTTGCCGACGGAGACCACGACGACGTGGCTGACGGTGCCGTCGAACTCCTCGACGGTACGCCGCCAGTCGAGCATCGGCGAGAGTTTGACGAGGACCGTCGGTGCCTTGGCCAGGAGGTCGTCGCGCAGGGCGAGGACGTCGGGCGTGCAGTCGGCGATGGCGTAGGTGCGCGCGCCGGCGGCGTCGCGGCGTGCCGGGTCGAGGTAGATCATGGATGCCGGATCCATGGTCTGCAGGTAGTCGACGGCGTCGGCGTGCACGACCTGCACGCTGACCAAGCCGAGCGCGCGCAGGTTGTGTGCGGCGAGGTCGCAGAGCCGCTTCTGGCGTTCCACGTAGACGGCATGGTCGAAGAGGCGGGACAGGTACGAGAAGTCGACGCCGAAGCCGCCGGTCAGGTCCACGAGCGACGTCCGTTCGGGCACCAACTCGCGCACCAGCTGCATCTTCACCTCGGCGGCGGCCTGCGAGGAGCACTGCTCCATCGGCAGGTGCGGCGGATAGACGATGCCATCGCACGCTGCCCAATCAGGCAGTTTGGTGCGCGCGGTCTGCCATCCGGCGATCTGGTCGAGTGCCAGCGGCAGGTCGAGTCCGGGGTCGTCTCGTCGCGCGTGCAGCGCCAGGTCGCGCACGTCCTGGGTGCGATGCGCCTCGATGTATTCGCGCGTGGCCTCGTTCACCATCATGTCCGCTGCAGTCATGCGCCCATTGTAGGTGTGCGACCGCCCGGCAGGAACGGCGCTTGCATTCCGGCGACAGCCCTGACGCCGACATCCCTGCACCCAAGTGTCCGCCCTGACGGAATCCGCACACCCCTGTGCGATTTTCGTTGAAGCGGGCACCGGGACGGAGGCTTTCCATCATCAGGGAGGGCACCGGCTTGCAGGTGCCAAGAGTTTCACGGGGTGTTTCCCATGGAACCTCATGAAACGCGGGCGTGAAACCGCTGCGGGGAAGGAGTTATCCACAGGCTTTCCATTTCTGACATAACGCTCTTTTTCTCCCTCCACACACCTACTATATCTAGTGACCGAAGCTTCAACAGAACCTAATTATGGCGGAATTCCAAGGGTTCTCGAGCATTGTGGATAAGTTCTGTCCACATCTTCCACACAGCCGAAATGGCAAGTTATCAACATTTGTGGATAACCATGTGGATAACTTTCGCGTGAATCCCCACACTTCCCCCAACTTATCCACATGGTTATCCACATGATGTGGAAAACCACATGCGTGTAAGTTGACAGCGGACAGTTGTCACCGGGTCATGGACCCTCCTCCCATGCCAGTGGCCGGCACCGCAAACGCGATGCCGGCCACTGCGCCAACTCCGGCCGAGGGGACATCGAGCCCCATCCGGCCGCCCTAGATCCACCCTCCCAGCGGGTTGTCCATGTTGCAGAACGCCACCACCAGCACGATCAGCACCAGCAGTGCCGCTCCATAGATCAAAGTGCGCTGCAGCACGGACCTGCGCGCCAGGGCGCGCGGTCCGTCGAGCATGAACATGGTCAGCAGGCCGCCGACCACGAAACCGCCCAGATGCGCCTGCCATGCCACGTTCGGCATGACCACCGGCAGGAGGAAGTTGATGCCCATCCAGATGAGCATCGAGCGCAGGTCCTCGCGCATCTTGCGATACACCGCCAGGCATCCCGCGAACAGTCCGAAGAGCGCACCCGAGGCGCCGTAGCAGGCGGTCATCCAGTTGTAGGAGTCCGTGGTCAGCGCCGCCCAGACCATCATCCCCGCACCGCCGCCGATGCCGGACACCAGGTACAGCACCAGGTACGGCCAATGCCCCATGAGCCGCTCCAGGAACGGTCCCACGCACCACAGCGTGATCATGTTGAAGCCGATGTGGAAAATCGACCGTGGCTCATGCAGGAACATCGACGTGACGAAGGTCCACGGCTCACGGACCGCCGTCAGCGGCATCAACGCGCCGAAGTTGAGCATGCCCTGCAGTCCGCGCGGCCACAGGAAGCTGAACAGGAACTCGCAGAGCCACACCGCCACGCAGGCCAGGATGATTGCGCCGGTGACCACCGGCTCGCCGATGCGCCAACGATAGCGCAGCGAGCGTGCGGAGAACACCTGCCGCAGGGAGGGGGAGTCAGGAAACAGACTGAAACGTGCCATGCCTGCCAGCCTAGCAAGCCGCGAGAATCTGGGCGACACAAGGCCACGCATACCGACAGGCAACACGCGACTGGCGTGCCGGCGCGCATTGTGGAACAATTTGAAGGGATGAAAACGCTCGCCTGATGGGGGACGTCCGTCGGCACCGCCGCCGCGACTTGCCATAAGCACAACGGACTCGCGCCGTCATGCTCGACAACCTATGATGGTGAGCAGAGTCGGCCGGGCGCACCGGCCGACCGTGAACATTGGAAAGGAGCCGTCATGGAGAACCATAAGTCTTCCAGCGGTTGGAAATTCTTCGCACTGCTCTTCGGCGCACTGCTCGCCGGCGTCGTGGGCCTGTACATCTACAAGCAGCAGAACCCCGACTACGATCCGTGGGAGGAGCCGTGGGAGAACAGCTCATCCCCCGTTGACCTGACCCTCGCGAAGGACAAGACCGAGGACGACGTGGAAGAGGTGCCGACCCCCAAGGACATCGCGGGCGACGTCGCCAACAACAAGGCCACTGCCTGATTCCAGGCGTGCAAAGAGGGGCGGTTGCCATCCCGTTGGGATGGCAACCGCCCCTCTTTGCACGCCTGAGAAATTGTGGGTTACCGGCCAAAAAGTGTGTAAAAAAAAAACGGCCCTCATGCGTTCTCCCGGTTGGCGTGAGGGCCGATCCATACCCTAGGGGCCGACCATGCCACCCGGCCAAAAAGTGTGTAAGAAAACCCTTCTGAGACATTGGAACCCTTGGCCTTCCGGCATGTTCATGGTCCCTTGGCCGTTGACTGGTGTCATGCAACGACCAACATGCGCCCGATGTGGCAAGACCATGAGCAAGAACGGCACCACCACGGCGGGCATGACCCGTTACCGGTGCACTACGTGCGGCACGAGCCGTACCACCGTGCAGGACCACACCGCACGCGACCTTCGCTATGGCCTGG
>NZ_JGYV01000018.1 GCF_000741575.1 Bifidobacterium cuniculi | reverse complement strand
CGAAGAACTTTTGAGTTCTTCGACCCGGTGCCCGCTTTAATTCAGGGTCCCCGAGAAAAGTCACGGAAAAACGAGAGATTTCTAGTGGAGCGCCTTGCCCGCGCTGCCCAGCTCCCGGCAGGCCTCCACCACGCGGGCGGCCATGGAATCCTCGGCCTCGCGGCCCCAGGACCGCGGGTCGTACATCTTCTTGTTGCCGACCTCGCCGTCCACCTTGAGCACCTCGTCGTAATGCCGGAACATATGCCCGGCGACCGCGCGGGTGAAGGCGTACTGCGTGTCCGTGTCGATGTTCATCTTCACCACGCCGTAGGAAACCGCCTTGGCGATGTCCTCGGGGCTGGAGCCGGAACCGCCGTGGAAGACCAGCTCGAAGGGCTTGTCACCGGGCGCGTTCGCATCCATCACCGCGTCGATGGAGCCGTCGCGCACGCCCGCGGCCACCCCCAGCTGGATCTCCTGGAGCAGTTCGGGGCGCAACTTGACCACGCCGGGCTTGTAGGCGCCATGCACGTTGCCGAAGGTGAAGGCGGCGATGTAGCGGCCGCGCTCGCCCAGTCCGAGCGCCTTGGCCACGGCGATGCCGTCGTCGACCGTCGAATACAGCTTCTCGTTGATCTCCGCGCTGTGACCGTCCTCCTCGCCGCCGACCGCGCCGATCTCGATCTCGAGCACGGTGTGCGCCTGCACGGACTTGTCGAGCAGCTCGCGAGCAATGGCGATGTTCTCCGTCAGCGGCACCGTGGAGCCGTCCCACATGTGCGACTGGAACATCGGCTCACGGCCATGCTTCACCTCCTCGATCTCGAGGTCGAGCAGCGGGCGCACCCACTCGTCGAGGTACTGCTTCGCACAGTGGTCGGTGTGCAGCGCCACCGTGATGCCCGGGTACTTCTTCGCCACTTCGTGCGCGAAGGCGGCGAAGGCGAGCGAGCCGGTCACGCGGTCGTTGACCTTCTGCCCGGAGAAGTAGGCGGAGCCACCCACCGACACCTGGATGATGCCGTCGGATTCGGCGTCCGCCAGGCCCTGCAGCGCCGCGTTGAGCGTCTGCGTGCTGGTCACATTGATGGCGGGGAACGCGTAGCCGCCCTGTCGCGCCGCGTCGAGCATCTCGCGGTAACGTTCCGGTGTTGCGATAGTCATGCCTCCATTATCACGCGCGCGCACGCAATCGCGGACCGCTGCGCCAAGAGCATGGCCGTTCTCTGCTAGGGTAGGCCTTACATCGCAACGATGACTGGGGAGAGAGGCTGGACGAAGGACATGGGCAGCATGGACGAACACGACGTCGACGACCTGCGCGACACCGCCGACGACATCGAAATCATCGACTTCGACGGCGCCGCGCGGCCGCCGAAACGCCGCCACGGCGCCGTCTTCACCGGCATCGCGGCGGCGCTGGCCACGCTGCTCGTCGTGGCGCTGGCCGGCGGCGGCTGGTACCTGTGGACCTACAAGTGGCGAAACGTGACCATCAGCGTGGACAACGAACCCGTCACCACCAGTGCGGACACCACCATCGCCGAACTGCTCAAGGACCATGACGACTTCGGGCGCAAACCCGGCCGCCTGCTCTCCGTCAAGGGGTCGATCCTGAAGAAGGACGGCGGGCTGCCCGTCTCCGTGAAACTCGACGGCCAACCGTTGGCGACCGCCGACTACGCGACCACGACGATCGCGCGCGCCGCCACGATGACGGTCACGCCGGGCGTCGACGTCGTCGAGCCGCACGACGTCGAACAGCGCAAGGTGCCCTTCCCCACCGACATCAACCTCAACAACGGACCCATCCAGGTCGTCACGCAACAGGGCGTCGACGGCGTCAACGAAGTGTGGATCGGCAAGCAAAGCAAGCAGGAGAACGTCCACCGCACCGTCAGCAAGCCGGTGCCGCTGGTCGTGCAGTCCTTCTCCCCCACCGCCACCGACGGCAGGAAGGTCATCGCGCTCACCTTCGACGACGGCCCCAGCCAGTACACGGGCAGGATCCTCGACGTGCTCAGGCAGAAGAAGGTCAAGGCCACGTTCTTCGACCTCGGCGAGCAGGCGCTCGCCTACCCGCAGCTCGAGCAGCGCATGGTGGCCGAAGGTCACCAGGTCGCCTCGCACAGCGTCTCCCACCCCTACCTGCCGGACCTGGACGGCGAGGAACTGCGTCAGGAGATCGTCGCCAGCTTCGAGGACCTGGAGAAGGCCTCGGACACCAAGACGCGCATCCTGCGCGCGCCGTACGGCGCCTTCGGCGCGGAGCAGTGGAAGGAAGCGGCCACGGTGATGGACATGAACGTGCTGTGGACGATCGACACGCTCGACTGGAAGAGGCCCGGCGCGAAGGCCATCCGCCAGGAGGTGTCCAAGAATGCGTACAACGGCGCCGTGGCGCTCATGCACGATGGCGGCGGCGACCGCACGCAGACCATCGAGGCGCTTCCCGGGATCATCGACGACCTGAGGAAGCAGGGCTACGAGTTCGTCACCATCGACCAGCTGTGCGAGTTGGGAGGGGTGCCCAAGGCCGCGCAAGCGGGCTCTTCTTCTTTGCTATAAGGGGCATCCTCGCGCTTACAGCAAGGAAGAAGAGCCAGCGACCACCTTGCGCAGCTCGCCCAGAAAAGCCTCGGCGGGCGCGGACAGGGTGCGTCCGCGACGCCAGGCGATGCTCAGGCGCACATGGAGTTCCGGTTCCAGGGGGAGGAAGGCCAGGCCGCTGTCCGGGGAGGTGTCCACGGTGCCCTCGAGGCACAGTTCATAGCCGAAGCCGGCGCGCACGAAGCGGGAGGCATTGTAACTGAGGTTCATGGTGCCGATGACGTCGTAGGGCTTGGCATTCGTCCCCTGCATAGACCAACCGGAGATGTCGCGGCGGTCCAGGCTGCCTCGTGGCACCATGAGCGGCAATTCCTGGAGCACGTCGGGTGTGATCGACCCGCGTGCCGTCAGCGGGTCGTCGGCACGCATCACCACGCCCATCGCCTCGCCGCCCGGCAGCGGCAGGTGGTCGTAGTGTCCCATGTCCACCGGCTGCACGAGCACGGCGAAGTCGGCCAAGCCGTTGTCGAGGCGTTCGGCGTTGTTGGCACCGTAGTCGTCGTGCAGCCGGAAAGTGACGCCCGGGTGCAGCATGCGGGTGCGTGTGGCGGCGCGACCCACGACCTCCATGACATTGCTCTGCGCGGCGGCGATATGCACGGGGCCTTCGACGCGCGCCCGGCGATGCACTTCCTCGCGTGCACGGTCGGCGAGCTCCACGATCTCCCGTGCGCGCCGGTAGAACACGACACCTTCCGCCGTCAGCTCGATGCCGTGGGCGCGGTTGCCGCGGGTGAAGAGAAGCACGCCGAGCTGTTTCTCGAGTTCACGGATGCGGCGCGAAAGGGTCGGCTGGCTGATGCGCAGCACGTCAGCCGCCGCCGAGATGCCCTCCTCCTGGACCACTGCCACGAAGTCGCGTAGGGTCTGGATGTCCATCGGGGCGCTCCTCACTGAATTCCGAATTTCACATTCATTTTATGAATACAGTTATACCAGAATCTGGTATTTGTAATGGAATCCATACGCCCGTACCGTAAAGAGTCAGGAACACGAACCATGTGGTGGTGGCTGGCGTCTGCCGGCGGCTAGATTTCTTACGAAAAACGTAAGATTGCCCACCGCCGGCAGACGCCAGCCACCACGCCAGACAACCTCTCCGACCAAGAAGGAACGGACCTATGGAACAGCAGACGATGAAGGCAGCAGTGTTCATGGAACCCGGCGTCATGGAAGTGCACGAAGTCGCCCGACCCGTCATCGAGAAGCCGACGGACGCCATCGTGCGCGTGCTCAAGGCATGCGTGTGCGGCTCGGACCTGTGGTGGTTCCGCGGCATCAACGAACGCGAGCACGGCTCGCTCTCGGGGCATGAGGCCATCGGCGTGATCGACGAGGTCGGCACGGACGTGCACGACCTCAAGCCGGGCGACTTCGTGATCGTGCCCTTCACCCACAACTGCGGCCGCTGCGCCGCCTGCCTCAAGGGCTTCGAAGCGGACTGCTTCAATGCGGAACCGGGCGGCAACGCCGGCTACCAGGCGGAATACATGCGTGCCACCTTCGCGGACAGCGCCCTGGTCAAGGTGCCCGGCAGGCCCGAGGACTATTCCGAGGAGCAGCTCGCGTCCCTGCTCACCCTTTCCGACGTGATGGCCACCGGCTACCATGCCGCCGTGAGCGCCGAGGTCGAGGAGGGCGACACGGTCGTCGTCATGGGTGATGGCGCGGTCGGCCTGTCCGGCGTGCTTGCCGCGAAGATGCTCGGTGTCAAGCGCATCATCGCCATGAGCCGCCATGAGGACCGCCAGCAGCTTGCCCGCGAGTTCGGCGCGACAGACATCGTGCCCGAACGCGGCGACGAGGCCGTGGCGCGCGTCATGGAGCTGACCGATGGCGCCGGCGCGGATGCGGTGCTCGAATGCGTCGGCTCGAAGCAGAGCATCGAGACCGCGCTGCGCGTGGCTGGCCCCGGCGCCACCGTGGGCCGCGTGGGCGTGCCCCACGACGCCGACATCGACACCACCGCGCTGTTCTGGCGCAACGTCGGTCTCAAGGGCGGGGTCGCGTCCGTCGCCTGGCACGACCGCAACGCCCTGCTCGCCGCCGTGCTCGACGGCACGATCGACCCCGGCCGCGTCTTCACCGCCACCTTCGACCTTGACCACGTGCAGGAAGCCTACGAGGCGATGGACCAGCGCAAGGCCATCAAGTCCCTGATCGACATCGCGAAGCACTGAACGATCCACCGTCAAGACCAACGAAGGAAGCATCATCATGACACCCACCCACATCCTGTTCGTCGGCGCCACCGGCAGCGTCGGCCGCTACGCCGTGGAGGAGGGACGTCACCAGGGATGCCACGTGCGGGCATTGGTCCGCGACGCCTCCCGCGCCCGCTTCGCCTCCGGCATCGAAGTCATCGAAGGCGACCTGACGAGCGTCGATTCGATGCGCGCCGCGCTCGACGGCATCGACGGCATCGTCTTCACGCAGGGCGCCCACGGCGGTCCGACCATGGTCGAATCCGTGGACTACGGCGCCGTGCGCAATGCGCTCGACGCCCTCGAGGGACGCCCCGTGCGCATTGCGCTCATGACCGCCATCGGCGTAACCTACATGGAAGGCAGCTTCAACGCCTCCACGCACACCCACGACTGGAAGCGCCGCAGCGAGCGCCTCGTGCGCGCCAGCGGCAACGAGTACACCATCGTGCGCCCCGGCTGGTTCGACATGAACGCCCCCGACCAGCATGAGCTCGTCTTCGAGCAGGGCGACCGCCATCGCACGGCCAGTCCCGCGGACGGCGTGGTCTCTCGCGCGCAGATCGCACAGGTCCTGGTGACGGCCCTCGGCTGCGAGGCTGCCGCGTACAAGACCCTGGAGCTTGTCTCCACCACCGGCCCCGCCCAGGACCGTGCACGGCTCGACGCCATGTTCGCCGCCCTGGACCCCGACCCGAAGGACACCCTGGACGGCGTGCGCGACGAGGACAACTTCCCGCCATGCTGCCAGCCCAAGCGCGTCAAGGAGGACCTGAAGCGCATCGAGGACTTCGCCGCCGGCCGCACCGCCTGACAACTGCCCGGCAGGACGTCCCGGCACCGCCGACGAGGTGGCCAACGTGGCCGAGCTGTTCATGGGTGATGTCGGCGCCTTCATCACCGGCGCGGACTTCCTCGTCGACGGCGGCGCCACCGCCAGCTATTTCTATGGGCCGCTGCGTCCCGGCACGCAGGACTGACTTCCCCTCGTATACCACACCGAAAGGAACGACCATCATGACCAACAAGCTTGTCGTCTTCTATTCCGCCACCGGCAACACCGCCCGCGCCGCGCGGACACTGGCCGAGGACATCGGCGCCGACATCGCCGAGCTGGTGCCCGCCGAGCCGTACACCGCCGCCGACCTGGACTGGAATGACCCGAACAGCCGCGTAAGCGTGGAGCACCGTGACCGTTCGATGCGCCCCGCACTGGCGAACGACCCGTCGATTGACGGCTACGACGAAATCTTCCTCGGCTACCCGCTGTGGTGGGAGACCGCCCCGCGCTTGGTGCGCACCTGGCTGGAAGGGCATGACTTCTCCGGCAAGAAGCTGACGACCTTCGCGACCTCGTCGATGAGCGTGCGCGGCGCCAACGGCGTACAGCTGCACGACTCCGCCCCGTCCGCCGACTGGGTCGACGGCCACCGCGTGACGCCGAACGCCAGCACAAAGGAACTGCGCGCCTGAGCCGATTCGTCCCGCTGCCCGACCAGGAGCATCCAACCATCCGAAGCCATACGAAAAATGAGGCAACCACCATGAAGAACATCCTGATCATTGGCGCAACCGGAACGCTCGGCCGGGCAACGACGGAAACCTTGCTGAGGAACACCGACGACCGGCTGACGCTGTTCTCCCGTTCCGCCGGGCCGGCGGCAACCTGGGCAGCAACCCGACGCTCCGCCCGTACCGCGAGGCGGCCGACGTCATCGAGTCCTCGGACCTGGACTACACGATCATCCGTCCCGGCTGGTTCACGGACGGATCGGTCGTAACACGCTCACCCCTCAACAAGCACCAAGGAGTGGACATGGATATGGAATTCCATTTCGAGAGGCAGGACGGCAAGTGGGTGATCGTCAGGCAGGTCGCCAGCATGTACTGACCCCGGAAAAGTCCCGCGGCTGCGAGGCCCGCAACCGCCCCATCCACCGCGTCCATCCCATCGATCGTTTCCTCATCACCATCGTTCCTGGAAGGAAAACACATGAGTGCACCCACACGCCGCATACGGGGACTGCTGTCGTTGCTGGCCTCCATGGCCATGGTTCTCGGGGTGGCCGCCTGCGGCTCCGGACCGCAAGGCGCCGCCGGCACCGACGTCTCCGCCACCACGGGGCCATCTCGCGGTTGTGCGTTCTGACCCGGTCAGGACACCGTGGATAGTGGACGGCAGGGAATCACCCGGACGATATTCGGTAGTTGTGAGTTATGCCCCGGTCAAAACCGGCAGAACAACGGTAGGACGCATCCCCTAAAGTTGGATGGACATCGAGATCGAGGGAGGAACACATGGCCACCAGGGAACGACTGGACCAGTACGGCAACCCCAAGCAGCCGGGCACGCACACGGGTCTCTGGAAAGCCGTGCTCGTCATCCTCGGCTACGTGTTCACGCTGCCGGTGCTGCTCACCATGGTCGACTCCCCGGCGGATACCGCCGTCAACGACTGGCTTACCCGTGGAGGCAACGGCGCGGTGGCGCTGCTGGTCGTCGCCACGATCATCGGTTGGGCCTGCTGGATTGCCGCGTTCGTGCTCAGCCGTCGCCCAGCCAATGCCGGCAAGGTGGGCGGCTGGCGCGGGGTCGTCGGGCCGGCGGTGTCCGTCGTGACGATGCTGTGTGCCTTCTGCACGGTGTTCGCGCTGCCGCTGCTGTGCATGGCGCATTTGTGAAATACATATCGTTGTCGCACGATTCGTGACCGACGCGTCCGAAAGCCGCCGTTTCATCGGCGAACGGGTGCTGGTGCCGCTGCACGACGAGGACGCGACCATCACGGCCATGGGGATCAAGGCAGCCGATGCCCCCTGCTCGACTGGGTCGCGAGACGACTGGCAGCGTGAGCACCGTACCGGCGGCCCTGCGCATAACTGCAGATTGCAGTTATGCGCGCACAACTGCGCAAATACTTTTGCATCTCCTGCATGTTGCGCATCTATCTGCCGAGTTATGTGCGCATAACTGCAATCTGCAGTTATGCGCACACCCCGCCGCGCACAAAATCACACGCAAAAACCGCCCGGAGCCGTCAGTCGCCCTGCCCCACGTAGTCCTCCTCGTGATGTTCGACCGGTTGATCATGCCGACCATCCTGCCGCCGTCGAAGACAGGCGCCTTCTTGAGGTGCTTGTCCGCGAGGATCTTGCACACCGTCTCGAGGTCGTCGTGCACGTCGACGCCGATGACGTTGCGCGTGGCGATCTGCATGACCGGCGCGTCCATCGCCTTGTTCACGACGGTGGCGAACCGGCCGTCGTCGCGCTCCGCCATGAAGGACCACGCACTCTGGAACAGCGGCGTCTGCTTGGACAGCGCGCGCATGACGTCGCCGTCGGAGACGAAGCCGACGAACAGCTCGACGGCGTCGAGCACGGTGCCGTCGGCGTTCGCCTGCGCGGCACACGGCTTGCGCTCGTTGCGCGCGATGACGAAGCCGACGCAGGCGAAGCCGGTGGCGAGCAGGCAGGACGCCGAGAAGCCGGAGGCCATGGCTGCGGCCGGTGCGGCACCGCCGGCCATGGCGCCTTCCTGGGTCAGGGAGAGCACACCCATGAACAGCGACGAGCCCAGACAGCCGGCAATCTGGAAGCCGGTGCTGACGATGGCGACGCCGTGCGGGTAGAGGTCACGGTCCAGCCGGGACAGCGCGAAGGTCTGTGTGGGACCCATGGTCAGCGCGACGCCGAGGATGACGAGCAGATAGAACACGATGATCCGCCACGCCTGCGCCGACTCGCCCAGCCGGGACAGCGCGAAGGTGAAGATGGCGGCGAGCACCAGGCCGATGGCGACCAGGATGGCGAAGAGCACGA
Organism: Bifidobacterium cuniculi; assembly: GCF_000741575.1. Taxonomy (GTDB): domain Bacteria; phylum Actinomycetota; class Actinomycetes; order Actinomycetales; family Bifidobacteriaceae; genus Bifidobacterium; species Bifidobacterium cuniculi. The sequence continues at coordinate 22,819 of NZ_JGYV01000018.1, read as the reverse complement.
ACAGTGCATGCCAGGAGAAGGAGTGGAGCACCACGCCGGCCACGATGGGGCCGAGTGCGGGGCCGAGCGTCGTCATGGCGGAGACGGCGCCCATGTAGGTGCCGATCTTGCCCTCGGGGGCGACGACGAGCGTGAGGTTCATGCCCAACGGCACGATCATGCCGGTGCCGATCGCCTGGATCACGCGTGCGGCCAGCAGCAGCGGGAAGCTCGGCGCGACGAATCGGTACGGGGCGGGGCCAGGTTCCGTAGGAATTCGCGGCGAACTTCCCCATGCTCCTCGTCACCCGCCTCGTCCAGGCAGTCACGACAGGCCTGTCATTCCCCGTGGTGACATCCGCCCTCATGACCCTTGCACCCAACGGCAAGGCCGGCATGCTGCTGTCGGTCAACAGCGCCATCATCGGCTTCGGATTGGCCGTCGCACCCTCCCTGTCGGGATTGATCATCACCTACCGGAGTCTGCAGACGCTGTTCCTCCTTCCTGCCGTCGTCTCGGCCGTGCTGTTCGTCACGGGATTCTTCCTGCTCCACGATCTGCATGGGAGGCGGGACCGGAAGATCGACATACCCAGCGTCATCATGAGCCTGGTCACCATGGCAACCTTCATGTACGGGCTCAACGAGGTCACCCGCGCGCCAGCCATGTCACTGGTGCTCATGGGCGTGGCGGTCGCCGTCTCCGTCTTCTACGCACGCCTCGTCGTGGACCGGGAAGGCGAGTTGATATAGGGAGAATTTACACTATGGTCGTTGGGTCATTGAGGTTCTGCGCCTCGTGGCCGCGGCCGCAAGCGGTACCGCAGAAGCGTGGCATCAGGCAGCGGGGAAGGGCAGCACCCGGGGAGACAGATACGACCATGGGTGCGGCATCGTAGGCGCCTGTGCTTTCTCATGCATGGCGCCCAATGTCACGAAAACGGGGACGCCCGCGGCGAATTCCTACGGAACCCGGCTGCACCCCGTACGGATTCGTCGCCCCGCCTCCTTTCCACGGCGAATACGTACGGATTTGCACCACGATCCAGACAAATCCATCGGCTTCCGGCATACCTTCGGTTGCATGCGCCTGGGCTGACGGGGATGCGCAAGCGAGTCGTGTCGGCAACGTTCGGGCAGCGTGTCAGCGCAGGCGCGGACGTAGCGTGCCTGAAGGGCATGGCTCCTGCCTGTTCCTTTGGTCTGATCGCCCTGGACAACAAGGGCAGACACGACAACCAGTGAGTGCGAGTTCGCCCTAGCTACCCACAGCACAGTTCACGGAACCGCTCGGCAATCGGGCTCAGGGGACGGTTGCGCCGCCACGCCAGGTGCAGCCGGGTCTCCAGCCGCGGCTCGAGCGGGCGGAACGCCAACCCGCTGCCTTCGGAAGTGTCGACCAGGCCGGCGAAGGAAAGCAGCACGCCCAGGCCTTCGCGCACGAAGACGGCACCGTTGTAGGGCAGCCCGAAGGTCGCCTCGAGCCGCAGCTCCCCCATCAAGCCGCCCGCCCAGCGCGGTATGTCGAGCTTCCAGGACTGCGCGGAGCAGAACAGCGGATAGCCGACCAGGTCACGCACCCGCACGCGTTCGCGTCCGGCGAGCGGCGAGTCGTCGCGCATCACCACGCCCCAGACGTCGGGTTCCGGGAACGCCCACGATTCGTATTTCGCGCCGTCGGGCTCGTGGGCGAGGACCGCGAAGTCAATGGCGCCGTCGTCAAGCCGCCCGAGCACCTGCGCGCTCACGCCGCTGTCCACGTGGTACCGCAGGCCCGGGCTTTCCTCGCGCAGCTGCCTGATGGCGCGGGCCAGCACATCGATGTGCACCGATTCGGCCAGGCCGAAATGCAGGGTGCCGCCCGCAAGTCTGCCCAGGTCCGCGAACTCGTCTTCGATGCGGTCCGCCATGGCCACGAGGTCCTGTGCGCGCTCACGCAGCAGGCGGCCGTCCGCAGTGAGCGTCAGCCCGAAACTGCGGCGCACGAACAGCTTCGTCCCGAGCTCCTCCTCAAGGGACTTGACCATCTTGGACAGCGACGGCTGCGAGACATGCAACTCGTCGGCGGCACGCGTCATGTTCCCTTCACGAGAAATCGCGAGGAAGACACGCAGGGCCCGGATCTCCATCGCAAGGCTCCTTCCCTGTGGTATTCGTTTTTTGAATAATATACATGAAAAATATCTATTTGAAGCATATCGCGAACGGGCGCATACTGGTGTCCAGATGCGCGGCAGGCACCGTGCAACGCACACATCATCACGAAAGGAACAACATGGCGAAACTGGAACTGACGCCCATCTGGGACAAGGTCTTCCCGCAGAGCGACAAGGTCGAGCACTCCAAGGTCACCTTCCACAACCGCTACGGCATCGAGCTGGCGGCCGACCTCTACAAGCCCAAGGGCACCGCGGACGGCACGAAGCTGCCGGCCATCGCGGTCTCCGGCCCCTTCGGCGCCGTCAAGGAGCAGTCGAGCGGCCTGTACGCGCAGGCGATGGCCGAGCGCGGCTTCCTCACCATCGCCTTCGACCCGTCCTTTACCGGCGAGTCGGGCGGTTCCCCGCGCTACGTCGCATCCCCGGACATCAACACCGAGGACTTCTCCGCGGCAGTCGACTACCTGAGCAACCGCGAGGACGTCGACCCCGAGCACATCGGCATCATCGGCATCTGCGGCTGGGGCGGCATGGCTCTCAACGCCGCCGCCAACGACCCGCGCATCAAGGCGACCGTCGCCTCGACGATGTACGACATGAGCCGCGTGAGCGCGAACAACTACTTCGACGCCGACGACTCCGCGGACGCACGCAACAAGCTGCGCGCGCAGCTCGCCGCGCAGCGCACCGCCGACTACGCGGCCGGCGACTACGTGCGCGCCGGCGGCGTCGTCGACCCGCTGCCGGACGACGCGCCGCAGTTCGTCAAGGACTACCACGCGTACTACAAGACCCCGCGCGGCTATCACGCGCGCTCGCTCAACTCGAACGACGGCTGGAACACGACCTCCACGCTGAGCTTCATCAACATGCCGCTGCTGAGCTACATCGACGAAATCGAGGCACCGGTGCTGCTCATCCACGGCGAGAAGGCGCATTCGCGCTACTTCAGCGAGGACGCCTACAAGAAGCTCGAGCAGGGCATCAACCCGGCGAACAAGGAACTCATGATCATCCCCGGCGCCAACCACACCGACTTGTACGACCAGGTGGACATCATCCCCTTCGATGCCATCGACGGCTTCTTCACGAAGTACCTCAAGTAAGGCGGGACCCGTTTTGGCTCAAGACAACCAAGACGGCGAGGCGCTCGCCGACGTCATCGCGCACCTTGACGCCGGCGAGCGCCTCGTCATGGGGTCCGGACTCTTTGCACGCATGTCGGACGCCGGTGCCGACGCGGGCCGCATCTGCGCCGCGATCAACACCGGTTGGCACACGCCGGCCGAGCTGCGCGAGCTCCTCTCCGAGCTGACCGGCACCACCGTCGACGGCAGCGTACGGCTCACGCCGCCCTTCAACGCGGATTTCGGCCGCAACATCCACTTCGGCAAGGACGTATTCCTCAACAGCGGGTGCAAATTCCAGGACCAGGGCGGCATCTTCGTCGGCGACGGGGCGCAGATCGGCCACAACGTGGTGATCGCCACGCTCAACCATCCCCTCGACCCGGCACGGCGGCATGACATCCTGCCACAGCCAGTGCGCATCGGCAGGAACGTGTGGATCGGCTCGAACGCCACCGTGCTGCCCGGCGTGACCATCGGGGGACGACGCGGCGGTGGGCGCCGGGGCCGTGGTCACCAAGGACGTGGCGCCGCGCACCGTGGTGGCCGGGGTGCCGGCGCGGTTCATCAAGGCGATCGAGGGCGGTACCGAAGGGATGGCCGGCGCCTGATACCAGGCGGCCAGCCCGACGCGATAGTCCCGTGTTCGTACGCGTTCGTACGCGTTCATGAATGCATGCGCGGTTCGTATGCATTTATGTATTTTCATGCATTTGTTGTATGCGGCATCCAGTGCCACACTGGGAGCCACAGTCGTAGTGAACACATATGCATTCTCATTGCAAGGAGGGTTTCCGATGACCGAAACCGACAACACCAAGATCGTCCAGGACGTCCCCGAAGGCGTCCCCGCCGAGTACGCAGAGTCCCTTATGTTCCCCGTGGGCGCGCCGAACGACGCCTACGCCCAGTATTTCACCGGCCGCAGCTGGCTGGCACCCGTCTCCACCGAGCAGGTGGCCATGTCCAACGTGACCTTCGAACCGGGGTGCATCAACCACTGGCACATCCACCACGCCTCGAAGGACGGCGGCCAGATCCTCATCTGCGTCGGAGGCCGAGGCTACGCCCAGATCTGGGGCCAGGAGCCCATTGAGATGACCCCGGGCACCGTGGTCAACATCCCGGCCAACACCAAGCATTGGCACGGCGCCGCGCCGGATAGCTGGTTCTCGCACATCGCCGTGGCCGTGCCCGGCGAGGACATCAGCAACGAATGGCTCGAGCCCGTGGACGAGGCCGAGGTCGCCAAGCTCAAGTAACTGATTTGCGGCTTTGAGGTTGGGAGATATCAAAATCGGGAATTCCGGTGCATATGAATGGCCATTTTCCGCCATTCATATGCACCGGAACCCCGGAATCTGATATCTCCCAACGTCAAAGCGGGCAATCACACCCATATACACATACATACAAACAAATCATCGCAAAGGATTCCTTCGTCATGGCCAAGCACATCTCTCCCATCGCACTTGGCACCTGGTCCTGGGGCACCGGCGCAGCAGGCGGCGACCAAGTCTTCGGCAACCAACTGACCGAGGCCGACCTCAAGCCCGTCTTCGACGCCGCCATGGCTGCCGGCCTCAATGTCTGGGACACTGCCACCGTCTACGGCATGGGCGCATCCGAGGAAATCCTGGGCAGGCTTGCCTCGGACTATCCGCGAGAGGACCTCGTGCTGTCCACCAAGTTCACTCCGCAGATCTCCCCGGACGTTCCGGACCCGGTGGACGAGATGTGCGAGGCGAGCCTCAAACGCCTTGGAACGGATTACATCGACATCTACTGGATCCACAATCCGGCGGACGTGGAACGCTTCACGCCGGGACTCGTCGGACTCGTGAAAAGCGGGAAAGTGCGCCGCGTGGGCGTCTCCAACCACAACCTCGAACAGATCAAGCGCGCCGAGGAGATTCTCTCCGCGCAGGGCGTCCATCTTTCAGCCGTCCAGAACCACTTCAGCCTGCTGTACCGCTCTTCCGAGGATGCCGGCATCCTGGAATGGTGCCGCGAGCACGGCGTGGAATTCTTCGCCTACATGGTGCTCGAGCAGGGAACCCTCTCCGGCAAGTATTCCACCGCCAACCCACTGCCGGCAGGCAGCCAGCGCGGCGAGACCTACAACCCCCTCATGCCCCGGATCGACCAGGTGGTCGCCTCCATGAGGCCCATCGCCGAGGCGCATGGCGTGCACGTGGCCCAGATTCCGCTTGCATGGGCGATTTCCAAGGGCACGACGCCCATCATCGGCGTGACCAAGCTCGCGCAGGTCGCGGATGCGGCCGCCGCGGCCCAGGTCAAGCTCACAGATGGGGAAATGGCCGCGATCGAGGAAGCCGCCCAGGAAGCGCATGTCGACACCCGCGGTTCCTGGGAGAACCCGATGGCCTAGGCACCCAGTTCCGGATTCGCCACGTCGACGGCTTCCCTTCGGCCCCGGGCAGAACGGAGACACCAAGGGGAGCCGTCGTCATACGCTGGCCGCGAGCGGCATGCACGGCAGCAGCACAGGAGGGGCTTATGGCCACAACAACCAAGATCGACGTCCATGCACATTATTTCCCACCCGTCTACGGCAAGATGCTGGAACGCCATGGGATGGGCGAGCGCATCGACGGAGCGCCACGGCCCGCGTGGAGCGAGGAACGGCAGCTGGCCTTCATGGACGACATGGACATCGAGGTCGCCGTACTTTCGCCGTCATCCCCCGCGGTCAACCAAGGGGATGACGCCGAAGCCATCGAGGTGGCCCGCGACAGCAACGAGTATGGTGCAGGACTGGCAAGGCGCCACCCCGGGCGATTCGTGGTGGCAGGCACGCTGCCCGTGCCGGATGCTGAGGGGGCCATCGCGGAGATCCGGTACTGCCGCGAGAAGCTCGGCATCCGCAGTTTCGCCATGCTGACTCAGTCGTGCGGCGTCTACTTGGGAAGCCCGGAACTCGAGCCGGTCATGGAGGAACTCGACAGGCAACCCTGCACGGTCGTACTGCATCCCACACGCCCCGCCCGCGTGCCGGACTCCCCCGCAACCGCGCTTCCCGACGCCTTCATGGAGTACTTCTTCGACACCACCCGGGCCATCGTTTCGATGATCGTGGCGGGAACCTTCCGGAAGCACCCCAACATCCGTTTCGTCGTGCCGCATGCCGGTGCGGTGCTGCCCGTGCTGTCGGACAGGCTCGCCGTGCTGTCGCAGGCCTTCCCTGCCGGCGAGCTCGACGTCATGGGCGACCTCGCGGGCCTCTACTACGACCTCGCAGGCGTATCCATGCCCAAGCAATTCGACCTCGTGCGCCAGGTGACCGACGACAGCCACATCCTCTACGGCTCCGACGCCCCCTTCACCCCACCTGCACTGTGCCGCAGCTTCGCCGCTGCCATGGACCAACGCTTCGACGACGGGCTCGCCACTGCAGTATTCCGGGAGAACGCGCTGGCCATCTTCCCGGAAATCCAAGATCAGGCCAACACCAACACCAAGGAGACACTATGACACGCTTTACCACCGACGAGGACCTCACCCGCACCGACCCCGGCTTCATGGAGCGCATGACGCACTTCGCGCAAGTCGAAGTACCCCAGGACGAAGCCACGAAGATCGACGAGGAGTCCCGCCACCTGGCCATCCTGGCCACCCTGCTCGGCTGCCAGGGCCAGGAGGAGTTTCACGTGGAACTCGAACGTGCCCTCGACGCGGGCCTGACACCCGTGCAGGTCAAGGAAGTCGTCTACCAGGCCGTGGATTACCTGGGCATCGGCCGCGTCCGCCCGTTCCTGACCCTCACCAACGACGTGCTGGAAGCGCGCGGCGTGCAACTGCCGCTGCCCGACCAAGCCACGACGACCATGGAGGACCGCCTCGAGCGCGGCGCCGCCATACAGGCCGCCTATTTCGGAGAGCAGATGCGCGAGAACTGGAAGAAGGGTTCCATCGAGCGCTGGCTGGCCGACAACTGCTTCGGCGACTACTACACCCGCACGGGCCTGACCGACCGGCAGCGTGAGCTGATCACCTTCTGCTTCCTGAGCGCGCAGGGCAGCTGCGAACCGCAGCTCACCGCACACGCCATGGGCAACATGAACCTGGGCAACACCGCCGGGTTCCTGCGCAAGGTCGTGGCGCAGTGTGTGCCGTACATCGGCTACCCGCGCAGCCTTAACGCGATCCGCGTGGTCGGCGAGGCCGAGAAGGCCTTCGCTGCCGCACAGGAGGAGAGGTAGAGATTTCTCGAAGGCCTATCTCACTTTTCAGCAATCCATTCCCAAGAAGGTCCATCATGATCCAATCCCTCCGGAAGCGCGCCATGCGGGGCATCGCGGCCATCGGAATCGTCGCCATGGCCGCAGCCGCAAGTGCATGCGACAGCGCGGACAGCTCTCCCGCAACCGCATCCTCCACCCAGCCGGGCGCTACCTCGACGTCACCGACACCGTCGGCAACGGACGGCGACGCGGCACAAGCGGCCGACGACACCGTGACGCTCACCGTGGACGGCAGGCAGTTCACGGTGGCGCTCGCCGACAACGCCACGGCCCATGCCTTCGCCACCATGTTGCCGCTCGACGACCTGGCGATGACCGAGCTCAACGGCAACGAGAAGTACCATCGCTTCGAACAGACGCTTCCGTCCGACCCCACGACGCCGGACACCATCAAGGCCGGCGATGTCATGCTCTACCAGGATGACTGCATCGTCGTCTTCTACGAGGACCATGCCAACCCGGGCTACCGGTACACACGCATCGGCACAATCACCGACACTTCCGGCCTTGCCGAGGCAGTGGGCAACGGCACCGTCACCATGGGCTTCACCGCAGGAAACTGACATAACGGGCATCCGCAGGCAGAATTGTGCGAATGTTGCGCAAAGCGCAGGGAACTGCGGCGTTTCCCCTCCCCTTCCCCGCGTCTTTCCCCTATACTCGTTGCCATATTCCGCGCCCGACGGCGGCGCGGACTCGACGACGAGGAGGAGCCATGCAAGGATTCGCCACCTACACCAGCCAATACGGACCGCTGCGCCTCGACTGGCTCGACGACGCCATCGTCAGGCTGCATATCGTGACACAGTCCGACTACGAGCAGGACGGCGCCGGCGAGCCGACGGCACTGACCGACGACACCTTCGACCAACTGCAGCGCTATTTCGCCGGTACGCTGCGCCAGTTCACCGTGCCGATCGCCTTCACTTCCGGCACGCCATTCCAGCGCACCGTCTGGCAGGCGCTGCGCGAGATCCCCTATGGCAAGACGCGCACCTATGCGCAGGTCGCGCAGGCCGTGGGGCGTCCAAAAGCCGTGCGCGCCATAGGCTCCGCCAACAACCGAAACCCCCTGCCCATCCTGGTGCCCTGCCACCGCGTGGTGGGCTCCGGCGGCGCCATGGTCGGCTATGCCTACGGCGTGGAGATGAAGCGGGCGCTCCTGCAGATGGAGATGCAGTCCCAGCTTGGCTGAGCCGGCAGCAGGCATCTCTGCCGCCTCCGGCTTATACAACCAAGCAAGCCGGAGGCGCAGGCCGACCGATAGAACTGGCACAGGAAACTATAAGCAACTATTAGTGACTATAGGGGACTACAAATGACCTATAGGAGTACGCAGTCGAAGGAAATAGGTCCACGAGTCCCGGCGGCAGCGTTCATACAACGCACGAACCCCGAAGAGGCAATGCCGTACAACACAGACACTTCTCCCGCCTCATGACTGCAAGCCGATCAACCAATCCAACATGGCGGCCGCTCCTGCAAAAATCAGCGTCGTCCGGACGCCCTACCATGAGGCGCCATGGCACGCAACCTCAGCAACGACTTGGCCTATGAGATCCTCTCCGTGGTCGAGGAGATCCCGGAGGGGATGGTCACCACGTACGGCACCATCGCCCGTTTGATCGGGCACCCCCGCAATGCGAGGCTGGTGGGCCGTGTCCTCGCCCATGCCGAAGACTACGGCGACTATCCCTGTCATCGCGTGGTCAACCACGAGGGTCGACTCGCCCCGAACTGGCCCGAGCAACGTTTCCTCTTGGAACGTGAAGGCGTGCCCATGAAGGACGACACCCATGTCGACCTCGCAGACACCCTCTGGGATGGCCGATAGGCATCTTGTCACATTCGGCGCGGAAAACCCACGCACACCCTTCATGCGATAATCGAGGACTGCCCCAGCCGGAATCCGCCAGCTGGGCGGCCATCTGAGATCTGCGCCGCGAATACTTCGCCTACACCCTGTCCTTCGCCTGGCTCGGCACCATGTGGGCCCACCAGCACAACATGTGGCACGATGTACACAAGATCAGCATGGCTACCGTGCGCTGGGCCCTTGCCATGCTCTTCTTCTCCTCCTGGTTCCCGTACAGCACCAGCTTCGTGGAAAGCCACTTCAACGAGACGACCGCCCAGGTCTTCTACGGCGTCATCGTCCTGCTCGTCACCATCGCCAACATGTTCCTGTCACACAGCCTGGCCTCCGCCAATCCCGATGACACGACGCTCACTGCACAGATTCACGAGCAGCAGGCATTCCTGTCAGCGGACCTGGCCGTCAAGTGCATCGGCCTTGCCTTGGCTTTCATCTACCCACCCGCCATGATGATCTCCATCATCGTGGCCGCCCTCATCATCAGCGTCGGCCCATACCTCAGGAAAGGCCCGCTGGCAACGGCCCACCGGCAGTGAACAACCAGCCCATCACTTCAGGATCCCGGGCAGTTTTATGCTGAAATGGATGTCACCGTCGGAGGGTGGGTAGAGCACGTTGTCGAGCGTGAAGCCACGGTATGTCTCCATCCCCTTGGTCACCGTGCCGAACCGTCGTACCGGATCTGCTGGCTGCACGTCACCCTGCCGACACCGCCACCGGCGCGGCCTGCTCCCTGACGAAAGCGAAGGCGTCCGAGGCGGCATCATAGGAGAACAACGCTTCCACGATCGTGCCGTCCGGCGCATAGTCCGCGTCATCACCCTGCCCGATCGCAAGATAGGTCGTGCCATCCTGGACCCATACACGCACCGGCACATCGAAGGGATCAAACCCCAGCCTGTCCGCAAGCCCCGGCTCCTTGGGCAACACCGCCTTCCGCCATGTCGCCCCGCCATCGGACGAGACATGCAGTGACCCGGCCTGCCCGACGAACACCGTGGCATCGTCCGTCCAGCCCATCATCGTCAGGTTGGAGGGATACTGCATGTACATCGGAACATCCTGCCATGCCAATGCAGCACCATCCGCGCGCAAATCAGCCAGCGAGGACGCGACCATCGCATACCCGACCGACCCGAGGGCGGCATCGTACCCATACGCCACCCCGATGCGGTCGCCGGCCACGGAGACATACGAAGCCGCCCGCATGCCCTTCCCCAATGTCGATGTCAGCCACGTCGACCCCGCATCCCATGAGTACACCAGTTGCACCTGATGGCCCGCGTCATCATATCCGACGAAAGCAGTGAAATCCGGCGTGATCACGTAGCTCGCCGGATCCAGCCACAGTTCGGTGTTCGCATTGACATCCCCCACGATGCGCGTCACCCCGTCGGGCACCTTGCGCCACGTCGTGCCGCCGTCATACGTCACTTCCAGCGTTTCCGAAGTAATCCGGTACCCGTTCTCGCCATCCAGCACCGGGGCCGTGGGATCCGGTTCGCTCTTCTCGAACTGCTCCGGATCAGCCGCTCGTTGGTAAGCAATCGGTTCCATCACCCGCACGATGCGGTAGCCGCCCTCCTGCGGCTCAAGCTTGAACACGCATGATTCGTCGATGCCCGATCCTGTGTCGTACACCTGGCATCCGTGCAGCTCGGTGATCCGTTCCCACCACGGGAACCGCGCATGCACCGTCGCGTCCAGCTGCACGTAGACATGCCGACTGTCGTCCCCGACGTCCGCCAGCCGCCGCACATCGCGCACCTGCACGGAACTCAGCTGGTACTGCGGCGCGACGCCGATCTCTCGCAACTTGCCCATCCACCGGCCATACCACTGCGCCACGTCGTCACTCGCCAAGGAGTCCTCAGACACGCGCGCGACGACCTGCCCCGCCATCGACGGCACCTTGTAGTCATGCCACCATGTCACCAGCCGCGCGCCGACGCCGGACAACAGGCAGGCGACCACCGCGCAGACCGTACTGACCACGCGCGCACGCCGGAACCGGTCATCGTGTTTGCTCCCCATGCCCCCAGTCTACTTCACGCCGCGCTCGTACTTCGCCGAGAACCACGCCAGCAGCAGCACCGCACAGGCCGCGAACGGCACGCCGCCCAGCGCGGGGTCATGGTAGTCCATGCCGGTGGCGCTGAGCACCGCGCCGCCGACCGCCGAACCGACGGCGTTGCCGAAATTGAAGGCGATCTGCACGGTCGCGCCGCCGATGAGCTCGCCGCCGCCCTTGCCGGCCTCGGTCATGAGCAACTGCTGCGGCGCGGAGATGAAGAACAGCCCGAAGGCGATCACGAAGGTCAGGATCGCCGTACTCACGCGCGACCCCGGCACCAGGAAGACGGCGAGCAGACCGATGCCGGCCACCAGCTGCCCGACGGCAGCGGTGGCGCCGGCGTGCCAGCGGTCGGTCAGGCGGCCGCCGAGCACGCCGCCGACGACCATGCCGAATCCGGCAAGCATCATGAGCGCGGACACCATGTTCGACGGCCAGCCGCCGACCTGCTGCAGCCACGGGCTGACGTAGCTCCACCAGCAGAAGATGCCCGTGTTGCCCAGGAACACGGCGATGAGCACCATCCACGGCCCCGGCTTGCGCAGGAAGCGGAACTGGCCGCGCAGGCCGGCGTCGTGCACCGGCTGGATGAAGGGAATCCAGGCGCGCGCGACGAGTGCGGTCAGCGCGGCGCAGGCGGCGAGGAGCGCGAAGGCAAGTCGCCAGGAGAGATGCTCGGCGAGCAGCGTGCCCGCGGGCACGCCGAGCATGTTGGCGACGGTCTGCCCGGTGACCATCACGGAGACGGCGCGCGCCTCCTTGCCCGGCTCGGCGAGCAGCTTCGCGATGAGCGTCGCCGTGCCGAAGAACGCGCCATGCGGCAGGCCGGCGATGAAGCGCGCGACGATGAGCATGGGCGCGTTCACCGCGAGAGCGCTGAGCGCGTTGCCGGCGAGCGCGATCGCCATGAAGAGGACGATGAGCGTGCGCGGCGGTATCTTGCGGCCGAAGACGAGGATGAGCGTGCCGACGCACACGCCGATGGCGTAGGCGGAGATGAAGTTGCCGGCGAAGGGGATGCTCACGTGCATGGTGGCAGCGGCCTGGGGCAGGATGCCCATCATGACGAATTCCGCGGCACCCAATACGAATGCGCCGCATGCCAGGGCGAGCAGTCCCAGCCTGTGGCTGCCGCCGCGCGTTTGTTGCACCTGCCCAGTGGTCATTATGTCGTCTCCTCGCTTCCCGGGCAGGCGTGCACGTCCCGCGCCGCCGTTGCCGCTCTTGTCGCTGCCTGTGTGAACGCTCACCAGCATAGTGGGGGTGGGATACGCCGTGGGCGTGCGTGGCGTGCTGGTTTCGGGCACCATGATGCAGGTGGAGTCGCTGCAGACATGCCATGCGATGGTGGATAATGGAACCGGGATTTTTCTTGGCAAGGCGGGCATCCGACGGATTCACGGGAAGAGGGGGCGGCATGGCACAGGAACAGGCATATCGCAGGCAGGACCGGCGCCTTGCCGATACCAGATGGGGCATAGCGCGGCTGACTTGCGAAACGGCGGAATCCGACTGACTTAAGGAGGACATGATGGGCATGCGCCAAGAATCACCGATCGCCACCGCTCGCATCACGGGTATACATCCCGCCTCGTCATCAAGCAACATGCAGGAAAGTACATGACGCGCTCCGCAGTGTTCACTTGCGGATGCTGATTCCGTCGTAATGTACGCCGAAGGCGGCGGCGATATAACCGGGGACGGCAGTGCAGGTGGCACAGGCCACCGTAAGCCATACGGGAGCATCGATGGCGGAGGTCGTCACCGTGAGCACGTACGAGACAATGCCCATTACCATGCATGCAACATACACGATGGTGCGCGTGCGGGGACTGAAAGTGGGAACGAAGTCCGCCTCGATGTCAAGCGTTTCCGAATCTTCATGCCCTACGGTTTCATTGGACTGGATTTCGTCATTGGACTCGTCATGTGAGCCTGATTGCGAATGGCCATTGACCAAGCAATCCTCCTTTCCTTTTCTCTTCTTCTTTCGGCGGCGAGCGACTTCATATCGTATGGGTCAAGCACCGCATTTCACATATTTGTCCCAAGCAGTGCGGTCACCGTAGAACAGGTCCAAGTCAAGATCTCCCGCATAACCAGGCAATCTCCCATGTGAACTGTATTGGCGCATTGCACATGCGTATGCATTTTCGTTCCATGGATGGCTTTGGTAACCGGTGGCAGAATCATCTGCATACTGCGCGACCCATAGGCCGCAGTCACGTTTCCTGGAGATTCCCGCCAAGGCGCCCATGGCCGACTGTTGCACGTAGACGAGTGGCTTGACCTTGGTGATTGCGATGTATTCGGCCAGGAACCGATCGAGGTAGTTGACATTGCCCCAAGCGGCGTTATCGGCAGATTCCCAATCCACACAAGGCAGACCACGGTGCAGGTAACCTGACGTATGGCGCGCAAAGAACCGTGCCTCCGACTCGGCACCGACCCCTCGGATGTAGTGTACATAGCCGAATGGCTTGCCAAGCGCGATGCAACGTTGGATTTTTGCATCCGCTCCAGTCCACACGCCTTGCACGATGCCGTTGCCGGTAAACTCGCCCGCTCCCCATGTCGTCTGTACCATGAGGAAATCGAACGGCACCAGATCTGGATTGAAATCCGGTTTCCAATTGCTGATGTCGAGTCCGTGAATGATTTGCTCCTTTCCGTGGTTGCCGTATCTCATCGGCAATCCACGATTAATGATTGATTGTTGACTTGGTATGCTGGACCACATATGCCAGTAGTTCCCTGGCCGACTAAATAGAGAGGGGATGAGGATGACACATCAGCAATCGCAAGATAGGCATACGACCCGTCTCGCTCACTCCTGCGCCATGCTTTTCCTGCTGTATTTCCTGATGGAGATATCCGGTTTCGCAATTCTTTTCGACAATGACATTGGAAAATTTATTTATCTATTCATATGGATTCCTTGTATCTTTTTAGCACCATGCGTATCTTTATCCCAAGGGATTTATTTCGCATGGAATTCACCTTTACGGAGCCCAGCCTTCCTGCTGCGATTACTCGCAATAGCATGCGGCTGCGCTCTACCCTTCCTACTACGCATAAGAACTTGGGACACTTTCTTTGTCATCTGGGATCCCTACACAATCCTCCTCGTCATGCCTCCACTTGCATTTCTGGCCAGTGGCGCCATCACACGTATGGGACGGATTATATGGAAGAAATTCAAAAAATGAACTCCGACAACGCCTGACATGCAGGAAGAACATACTTATCTGCATAATCGAAGCGAATCGACAAAGCAGGGTAAAGCATTGCGAGAAGTGGCCAATTTGCTTTGAGGGCATCAAAGAACGCCTGTCCAGCCGTCGATTGAGTGACAGCACCCACACTCCATGCCATCTGCTTGAACCGGTTGGCAAGCTCGCTACGATTGTTGTAGTAGGCAAGCATGGTATCGGACAGCACGTGGGTACTCTCCGTTGCACCCTTGAGAATCTCGACCAAACGAATCGCGTCACCATCTGAACACATATCGGAGAAGTTGCATTCATTGGCCGCTCCGCTTAGGTCCATGTCTGCAAGAGGCTTGATTGCATACCAGTTGTCCTTGGCCCCAATGAGGGCTCTCGCAACGACATCAGCGTCAGCAGAATCGTTCTTCTGACAGATTTGACCTACATTCTTGGCACCAGTCGCCAAGTCACCGGCCCAGCCTGTCCAGCATGATGGAATGGTTGTTCCGTTGAAATATCCCAAACAGGTAGCTGCCAGATGGGCCAGATCCACTTGACCTCCGCTGATGTCAGAGAAATTCTTCCGGCTATCACCTACATATACATCAAGTTGATCGATGATTTGCTTCGCTTGAGGATCTTTCTCCAAAGTGTTGTTATCAGCGGTGCGATAGTTTTCGGCCGCGACGGCCCACTGTGCCACACCTAGGCTTCCCCCACCAAGCAAATACGCTTTGGCTAGGTAATTGAGTATTGCGCGGTACGTGGGGACATACTTATATGTGACTTGTGCCGGGGTTCCCGCAGCAATGACATCCTGACCGACCTTACCTTCTGCCCGAAGTTCATCAAAGCGTTTCTCCAGATGCCAGATCAGTGAGACGACGTTCATGTTCGCATAGTCCGTCCCCATGTCAACGACTGCACCGAATAGCGGAGTCTTTTGTTCAGTAGACACTGAGTTGACTGCAGGAAGCGTCTTAGAATAGGCGACACGATCAAGATCCCACTTGTCATGGTATCCGGAAATCTCGGTGAACTGATCGTAGTTCCAGTTATCCGGAATAGGGAACCCGAGATTACCGGAAAATCCTGTGGACATATCGGACACAAAGCTCGAAACCGCGTAACCGGCCTCGCATACACGCGTGCAGATGTTGCGCGACGCGTAGATTCCAACTTGGTATCCACCGATAACGTTTTCAGAGATTGCCCGGAAATACGGGATAATGGAAGACGTCACTTCAGGATCGGTGGCATCATAATCCACGGCGAAGTAAATTACCGTCTTTGGAATGCCAAGACGGCGTGCCGCAGCAACTGCCTCATGCGCATGACGAGCACCGTTCTCAGCCGTGAAATATGCAAGTTTGGTAGAGTACTCCTGAAAAATCGGGAAGTACTGCAAACCATGCTGAACGATACGTTCAAGCTCTCCAGGACGAATGGCCTTGAAATAGTCTTCCGGTTCGAGGTCCTCCTGACCAGGCTCAGTTAGATAGCGCCCTACGACCCAATATCCATCCGCCTTGAGCTGATTGGCAAATTCGTCAGTGATCTCAAATCGGGTATCACAAGCCACCGCCGGACGGTTTGGGTTGCCGCATGAAGTCAACAGACTCATCCAAGTGTATGCATCTACGCTTTCGCTCATAGGCAGGGCATACGCGTTCTGGAATGCCATCACGGCTTCACTGACCTGAGAATTCCACTCGTCATAGAACATGTCCATTTGGCCGTTGCACACAAGAGCGACCGTGGCCAACCATACCCACGCAGAGTATTGCCCTGCATTGGAAGGCATGATCGTCTTGAGTCGCGAGCGCGTACCATTGCCGAAATTGCCGGTTGCTTCGTCAGGCGTGAATCCTTCCAGTGCCTGCAGGACCTGGATGAGTGCCGTATTCATCTCACGACCGTACAGGCCGTCCGTTGGAACCAATCCGGTGTAGTCACGGTAGGTCAGATTGATCTGCTGTTGCGCCTGACGGATAACTGACTTGCCACCGTAAGCCAACATGAGTTTGAACTGCTGCATCGACAGCAACGCCATCATGATATCCATGGTCACCGTCGAATCACCGCCGATGCCCATATCCGCCTTGAGCTCACGAATTGCAGAACCGGTCGGGCCATAGAAATGCTGCGTAATGTCATCAGACTCATACGCGGCATATCCCTTGCACCATAGCGTCCCCTGAATGATTGCATACACATTCGAGGTTTCCTGCGCACCATCCGATTGCTGCTTGATGCCAGCGGGCCAACGTGCGGCAAAGCGCGACTGCGTGCTCGGCCCAAACGCATCCGCCGGCTGCTGGACACCCAACTCGATCTGGAGCGCATGAAGCAAGCCATATACCGTCGCCGCACGGCTTACGCCATCTTCCGGAACCTCATCGAAGCGAGAATCATTGCCATATGTCCGATTGAGCCATTGCTGCGTCTTCAGCAGCCACTCATCGATATTGTTCGCCATGGTCTTTTCCTTTCCGTATTTGCATGACCTGACAAACTTTACTGTAACCATATGGTTTCATCTTGTCAATTTATAGTTTCAAGTTATCCATATGGATACACTGAGAGACATGGCAGAATACGGAGAACGATTCACTCAGGCGCTGGCCTCAGAACTGCGGGCTCAGAAGGCACGCCGCAAGGTCAGCGACGAACAAATCGGCGAAGCGATCGGCGTGCACCGCGTATCAGTGAGCCGTTACCTCACGGGTGAACGCCCCATCCCCATGGTCGCTTTCGCAGACCTGTGCGACTTCCTGAACATCAGCCCGTCGAAAATCATAGACGACGCGGAACAGCAGGCTCGCCGGAACCCCTAGCGCATCGGCCGCAACGGCAATCTCGGTCATCGTCGGCAATCAGCCACCCCTTAGTACCATATTCGAACTGTTGTTCGAAAACTGCTGCCAGTATACACCGGCTCAAACATCTGTTCGAACATTGATTGCTATCTTTACGATTGCAGAAAAACTCTACTGGCTCAGCGTGTCATTTTCCCGTTCGAGTTAAACTGTCAACATCCAGCTGGTTGTCATATTAATTGGATTTCTTCATTGATGGAGAACTGACTTTTTTTGGGGGGGGGGGCGCGATCTTATGAGCATCCACATCCCTCACAAGGCATCGCAGCGCATGACTGCATGGCTTTTGTGCATTCTCGGCACTATCGGTTCAGTTGGCATGGGCGTAAATGCGGCGAACGCAGCACAACTCGATTCTTCGCTTTCAGGCGTTCACAAGGTGGAGGAAGGAATCGTCGTCAATATGAACGATCTCCTTCAAAGCGACGCGTCGGCCGTACGCGTTGATGACATGCAAACAATACCCACTTGGCAGAATCCTGCCTATGTGGCCGCCTCTACAACGCAAGGCGTCAGCACGAAGTCCGTGGCAAAGTCGGTTTGCACCAGTAGCAACTACCGAGTGGTGTCCACTCTGGCGCCTGGCCGGTTAGGAAACAGCTATTACTACACCTGCTGGGCAGGAACCGACACCTATTCTCAAGCTACGCCAATGGGGCAATATGGCTCTGCAGGTGTAAGCCTGCTCTGCCCAGGAAACACTCGCGGCGCCATTTTGCAACAAACACTATGGGATACCGATAACTATTCATGGAGCCCCACACGCGGCCCCTATCCCAACAACACAGCCGACATGGACAGTGCCTATTGCCACACATTCCCCTCCCTACGCGTATATACAGCAGTAAGACTGAGCTAGGAGGCCGCCCCACAGTGAATAAGCACCTGCATAAGTTGCATAAGTTGGCAGCAATACTAGGCATATGCATGATGGGCATGGGGACGGCAGCCTGCGGGGCACTGCCACCGGCTGCCCTTCCCTCCCCCACCCGACTCCAGACCGATGCACCGCCGGAACCTTTGGCCACCATCCACCCGGACATCACTCCCGAAGTGGATGACGACCCATACCTGTACCCGACCGGCGCCAGCGGCAACTGGGTACCCGTCGACTACGATCCATCGACCACACATCTGGAAGCGTACGTGAGTTTCGGTCTGAGCAATGTCACCGTCAACTGGGTCTCCCCTGACGGTGAGGCCCTGTACTGGAAAGGCACCTATGACCGTCCGCGGGAAGACGGCGACTGGTCCTGGACGAGCCAGGCCGACGTCGCACAGACCAGACAAGGCCCGATGGCCTGCCAGGACGCCACCAAGGACTTCTTCTACGACGCCGAGGCGCACACGCTGACCTTTGAGGCCGAGATCGACGGCATCCCCCAGACCGTAACCATGGTCCGCCCGTAGTGACCACAGACCAAACCCCCTCAGGCAGATTGACGGCCGTCCACTGACACATTTTTGGGCCGACTGAAATTGTGTAGGGCTCTGGCCCGCACAATCTGCATTTGTGCGGACCAGAGCCCTACACAATTTTTCCCGGCCCAAAAATGTGTTACCGAGCATCAAGCTCAGTGCGCCAACTTAAGGCCGATAATGCAGGCGATGAGGCCGACCAGGCACACCACCTTGACCATGGAGACCGATTCGGCACCGGTAACCATGCCATAGATCACGGTGAGCGCAGCCCCGATGCCCACCCACACCGCATAGGCAGTGCCCACGGGCAGAGAGCGCAGGGCATAGGATAAGCCACCCATACTGGCGATCATACCCACCACGAACACGATCGAGGGAACCAGCTTCGTGAACCCCTCCGCCTTGTCAAGCGCAATCGCCCACACCGCTTCACACATCCCGGACAACACCAACACAAGCCAAGCCATGACTTGCCTCCTCTACAATCAGCTATGGCAAGTCTTTGCGCGTTCCTGGTACTTGACCGTCGTCAGGGGCGACCCGCTTCCCGAGACACCGCCAGCAAGGATAGCATGGCACATTTGAGCAATATGCCCTATCTCCGCCTCTTGCCTTATGCGTTTTCCGTTTTAAGCGGATTTATCGTTTTTTAACACATTTATCACCATGTATCTCAATTTACCGTAACTATAGGAAGATGGCATTGAAAGAACAAAAATAATTTGCAAAACAATCTTAGATAATCTAAGCCGTGTCCTAACAATACAAAACAAGGAGATCTTCATATGGGCAGTGGCGAAAGCGGCGCATACTACACCTCAGGCGGCAGCACCATCATCCATCATGAGGCAATCATTCACGCCTTTGACGGCAACTTCACGCACAATCCCAGAACCGGTAAGGCACAGCGATTAAGAAGCGGCGGCCATGGCCAAAGTAGCCTGGATCTGCTCCAACGCTACGGCATTCAACACCACATCAGTAAAACATACCCCAACGGTGTGCGCGTCGGCAGCATCGAAAAGACCAACTACAGCCGAAAACGTGAAACAGGCCATGCTTGGTTCCCCTCCACGTGGACGACGCGCGACATGGTACGCGCGGCCGAACATGTCATGCAACTGAAGAAAAACAGATATGTGCCTGACGGCGCCACCATGTGGGGCACATGGAGGGGCGTTCGCATCGGCGTGAAACGCCGCAAAGGTATCGTCGTCTCCATATTCCCCGATACGCACCAACTAAAGCAATGGATTCAAGGAGAACACCATGTTCGATATCCAACAGTGGAAACAGATTACTGCCAAGCGCGCATCAATTGATGACGAATGCTACTGGGAAGTGGAAGACCAGTGGAAAGTCATGGCGAAATTCTTGCTCAAGAACATCCACGATACCATCCAGTTTCTTAACACGGACTGTGACGGAGACGATATTACGTGGATCAGCGAGGTCTTCGACCAGCTCATCACCCGCACCCAGAGCATCACCCTGATGATCGCCATCCAAGACGCCATCAATCGCCACCCCGAAGCTGATGGCAAGTACCTGTTGACCAAAAACCTCAACTGGGCCATCGAAGACTTCGGCGATGATCGACTCATCAACGAGTGGGAACACGAGAGCATGAGCCGTAAGGAGCATCAGTGAATCGAAAGACGTTCAGCAAATACGACGACGGATTCGGCCCGGCTTTGGTGGAGGGCGCCGCCTTCGACCATGATTTCGCACGCATCCGCCCCTATCCGGATTGTGCACCAATGCCTGCATCAATCGTGCCATTCAGCAAACGAAGGGAAATTGCCGACCCCTCCGCCATGTTCGTCGACTTTTTCGAAGGGGACTTGCAGTTCAGTTCCATTGCCCACAATCCCGACTGATATCTCAATGAGCTTTCCGCCTTCGCCGGCGTCATCGGCCCCAACTTCTCCACGTACATCAATGCCCGAAGAATACCCGTCGGCGCCAATATCTACAAGAACCGCGCCGTGGACCATTACCTTCAGCGGCAGAACATCACTGTCATTCCCACGGTCCAATGGGGAGGACCGGATACCTTCGACTTCTGCTTCCACGGGCTGCCTGCGGACTCAACGTACTTCATCAACACGGTGGGAGCCTAGGGAGCACCTATGAGCGAGATATTCCGGCAGGGGCTTCAGGCATTCTTCAATCAGCTTCATCCCGCACGCATCGGCGTCAATGGCAGCATGCCAGACGACATCTTCGACGATTATCGCGACCTTGCTGAATTCACTCAATACGACTGCTGGACCCGCCTGTCCAAGGAAGGACGGAAACCAGCCAATGCAAAACACAGCATTCCGCTGTATCCTAATCACCACAACCCCTACAAGCAAGGAACCCTGTGGACCGAAGCATCCTAGCCGCCCGCCCACGACAGTATAGAAATACAACAAGCAGCACAGCGTTACTATGCACACAACGCAACCTCGATGCCGGCTCCGGCACTGTACAGCAGTCGTCGTCCTGCCTACAGCGGATGGCAACTGCACGATGAACCACATTGAAGGAGCATCATTCATGGACAGTTCACCCTCTCCAACGGCGTCGAGATCCCCGCGATGGGCTACGGCGTCTTCCAGATGACCAGCCAGGAAGTCGAGGAGCACCTGCCGGAAGCCATCGGCGCCGGCCTGCGTCACATCGACACCGCGAACGCGTACTTCAACGAAGTCGCCGTCGGCAAAGTCGTCAAGGACAGCAGCATCGACCGCTCGGAGTTCTTCATCACCAGCAAGCTGTGGCCGCGCGACTACGGCTACGAGGACTGCAAGCGCACCATCGACGCCACGCTGCGCCGCCTGGACATGGACTACGTCGACCTGCTGCTCCTGCACCAGCCGTACGGCAAGTACACGGAGGCATGGAAGGCGCTCGAGGAGGCGCAGGCGGCGGGCAAGGTGCGCGATCGGCCTGTCCAACTTCAACCGTGAGAAGTTCCAGGAAGTGCTGGACATGGCGACGGTCGTCCCGCAGGTGCTGCAGGTCGAGCTCCACCCCTACTGGAACCAGCATGAGCTGCGCGACTGGCTGGAGCCGATGGGCGTGCGCTTCGAGGCCTGGTATCCGCTCGGCCACGGCGACCGCGCACTGCCGAACGACCCGGTGCTCACCGAGATCGCGCAGCGCCGCGGCAAGACCGTGGCGCAGGTCATCCTGCACTGGGACTTCCAGAACGGCGTCGTCACCTTCCCGAAGACCCTCAACCCCGAGCACATGGCGCAGAACCTCGACATCTTCGACTTCGAGCTGACCGACGACGAGATGGCCGCCATCGACGGCCCCGACAAGGGCACGCCGTACTACCGGATCCCCGAAGAGGCGCCGGCGTTCATCGCCGCAACCCCCGACTTCGACCAGCAGCAGTGAGCGGCAGGGCGTGCTATGTCCGTAGATGTTTGAGAAATATCACGGAAAATGAACTGTCCCCCGTTTTCTGGACGGGGTTAATGAGTGTCACCCACCCTCATGGTGTGGGTGCTCAGTCTACCATGCCCCGGCCCTACCCGGCCAGGGCCAGTAACGCCTGCTCATAGCGGTCGGGGCTCATGCCCCCGACCGCTGCCTGGCAGCGTGTCGAGTTCCAGTAACGGATGTAGCCCTCCAGGTCACGCTTGAACGACTCATAGTCAGCCCATTGACGACCCCGGAAGAACTCGTCCTTGAGATGACCGAACACCTGCTCGGTCGCGGCGTTGTCCAAGCAGTTGCCCTTGCGTGACATGCTGCGCACGATGCCCATGCGCGCGCACGCCCGCGCCCAGGCGGGCTGCTGGTACTGCCAGCCCTGGTCACTGTGCAGCAA
>NZ_JGYV01000017.1 GCF_000741575.1 Bifidobacterium cuniculi | reverse complement strand
AGGACGGCGCGCAACGCGGCCGCCGCTTGCGTCTGCCCGTCCAGTGCGGCGCGGCACTCGGCGGCCGCGCGCGACAGGTCGGCGTCACGGTGCCGCGCGTGCGCGACCAGGCCGCCGGCCGCGGCCGCGCACAACGCGCACGCCACGACGGCGACCGTGATGATCCCGCGCATGCGGCGGCGCGGTTCATGCGGCTCCTCGTCGCACACCCGTTCCAGCGCCTGCGCGTCCCCGGACCCGTCGCCGTCCGCGTCGTCCGGTGCCGGGCGGGAGGCGGGAGCGGGCGGGCGGGGGTCCGCGTCACCGTCGTGCACGGCCGTGCGCGACGGGTCCGGCACGAGCATGGGCGGCACGCGCCACGGGTCCGTGCCGCTTCCCTCGCCGCTCATCGTCTTGTGGCGGCGCCGGGTCGCGTCATGCGGCGCAGCGCGGCGTCCGCGTCCGCCGCCGGCCCCCCGTCCAGACGCGCCGTTTCGTCCTCCGCGAGCCTGTCGCGCGCGTGTTCGGGCGCGTCGCCGCGCGCATAGGCGGGCACCAGCGCGTTCGCGAACGCGCGCGACAGGCTCGTGCGCATGTCGTCCTCGCCGATCGCGTCCCACAGGCGGTCCAGGTGCGCCTTGAACTCCATCGCGGGGTCGTTCACGAGCCAGGACGCCATCGCGGCGACCCGGTACGCGCCGAGCCTGTCCGCGCTCTCGGGGATGCCCGCGGCGAGCTCGGTGAACGCCCGCGGCACGTCCCGCCGGTAGTGGGCGCGCACGGCCCGCTGCACGTTCCAACCCGCCTTGTACATGACCTTGTCGGCCAGTTCGGCCATGACCTGGGCGGCCTGCAGCTGGCCGCGCTGGTCGAGCCGTTCGCGTTCGGCGAGCAGCGTGAACCGTTCCGGGTCCAGCCCCGGGTCGATGATCTTCGCGATCACCGCGTCGAAGAGCGCATGGTCGTCGCTCATCGCACGGCACGCGTCACGGTAGCGGCGCTGCGCGTCCCCGTCGTCGCCCGGCCTCCACCGTTCCGAGCGCATCGTGTGCTCCATCAGATCCCACATGGCCTGCGCGTGCGCGTCCATGAGCGTCCTCCTTCCCGCCCGGCATCGCCCAGGCGTCGTTCGTGTCCCTGACGTCTTCCAGCATCCCGCGGCATGCGCTTGCGCGCGGACCACGCCCGCGGCTTGCCCGCGGGCGAAGACGGGAAGGCCCCGTCCCGCGTGTCGTGCGGGACGGGGCCTTCCGGTGCGGCCGATGGCATGGCCGGCGGCGAGAGAAAAGGGGGGAAGAACCGCGCGGCCGTGCCATCGCCGCTCAGGTGCGCCGCGCCGGACGGGAGRGGGGGGGAAGAAGAACCCGCCCAAGCGCGGCGCAAGCGTCAGCGTCGTGCCGTGTGGCGCGACGCGTGCGTGCCGCGGCGGCGCACGACGAGCAGCAGTCCGCCGCCCAGGCCGCCGGCGCAGATCACGGCGGCGGCGATCAGGCCGAGCGCGGCGCCCGTGGACGCCAGCGGGTTGGCGCGGTAGCCGTTCCAATCATCGCTGTCGTGCACCGGGGTGTCGTAGCATGGGCCTTCCTGCGCCACGCCGGGCTTGTCGTCGAACGGGTCGTCGTCCACGACCGGGCATTCGACGACCGGCGTGCCCGTGACGCTCACGCGGTTCGTGTGCTTGTCGCCCGCCTTGACGCCCTTGAGCATGGCCTTGAGCGTGACGGACTGGCCGGGCTTGAGCACGAGCGTGTCCCAGTCCTTGGGGTACTCGATCTCCTTAAGCTCGCCGGAGCCGGCCAGCAGCGTGTCCTTGAGGGTGAGCTTGGCCAGGTCGACCTTGCCGGTGTTGGTGATCTTGATGCCGATCTCCTGGTCGGCGCCGTCCATCTTGAGCGCGTCCTTCGTCTCGTCGCGGTCGCCGAGTTCCTCGCCCGACGCCAGATCGTACTTCTCGACGTCGATCGACGGGGTCTGGTCCGGGGTCTTGGTCCACACCTCGTTCGAGGGGCGGTCGGTGCCGTTGAGCGTCTCGGTGAACCGGTTGACGATCTTGTCGCCCACGGCGATGCGCGTGCACTGGACGTAGGCGCGCCATCCGGCCTCGGCGTTCGCCGCGCTCACGAGGTCGAGGTAGCGTTGGGTCGCCGTGATGGTGATGGTGCCGTCGTCGGCCTGTGCCAGCGTGAACAGGTCGCCGCCGAACCTCGCGGAGTCCACGCCGCTGCCGGCGATGCGTTCGCCCTTGGAGGCGAGCTTCGTGTCCCCGTCGCTCAGGTCGCGCGTCGCGTACACGGCCCACTGGCCGGTGTACTTGTCGTGCGCCGTGTCGATCTTGTCGACGATCTTCCAGTCCGACACCTGCTGGTAGGCGCGGTCGGCGGGCAGGACGGAGCTGTCGAGCTGGTACAGGAACGTCGAGCCCAGGTAGACGCTCTTGCCGTTGGCGGACTCGTCGCCCATGTTGACCACCACGTCCTTGCTCGGGTTGATCTCCTTCAACGGGTTCGACACGACATTCGTGGTGTCCTTGCGGTCGTTGGTGATCTGGGTCGCCTGGTTCTTCACCACATACCCATCGGTGACCTTGGTGACGGTCATCGGCAGCACCACCTGGTACTTCTGGCCCAGCAGCGACTGGTCGATGTACGCGTCCTTGAGCGGATCCAGCTTGCGGTCCGCGTATTCCTTGAGGTCCTCGGGCTGGGGGTCGCCCTTGAGGGTCTCGCCCGTGGCCGGGATCTCGGTGTCCACCGTACGCGCGAACACGTAGGCCACGCCGTCGCGGAACTCGATGTTGAACTTCGAGGTGACGTCCTTGCCGGCCGCGTCGAGGACCTCGACGCCCGTCTCGTCCGCGGCCAGGTACTCCTGGTCGTAGTCGTCGACGATGCCGGCGCGCTGGACGCGGTACGCCAGGTCGTTCTGGTCGATGTGCTCCAGGTCCAGGCCGATGCGGTAGTAGACGCGGTCGCCCAGCAGGGCGGTCTTGCCGTCGATGCTGATCGTCGGGTCGGCCTGCGTGTCCTGCTTGTCGGGGGTGATGTCCGGCGGGATGTTGAACACCTTGTTGCTCGGCGTGAGCGTGTTGTTCAACGTCAGCATCCACTGGTTGTCGACCTTGGTGTCCGCGGGCGCGTCCTCGCTCACGGTGCCTTCGAACCGGATCATGATCCGCGGGTTCTGCCCGTTGCGCCAGTTCGCGGCCACGTACGCGTCCGTGAACGTGAGCGTGAACATGTGCGCCTCGTCATCCCACTGGGTGGCGTACTGCTTCTTGCTGATGCTCTTGCCGGTCGACAGGTCGGTGACTTCGAGCGTCTGCTTGTCCGGCACCAGGTGCTCGTCGTACTGGTCGGTGACGGCCACATGCTCCACCTGGTACGCCAGGTCGCCCGGCAGCTTCGGCTGCGTGGTCAGCTGGTACTCCACCTTCTGACCCGGGAACACGATCTTGCCGTCCACGCTTTCCTGTTCGCCGCCCTGCGAGGATTCGGACACGACGTCCTTGACGACCGGGGGCACCCAGCCGCAGATCCACGGCTCGTTCGTCGGCACGCGATGCCCGTTGATGGTCTCCGCGCCGGCGTTGGTCAGCTTCGCGTCCGAATCCGGCACCGTGCAGAAATCGACCTCCGCGCCCGGCTCCTTGCCGAAATCGGCGCGCACCTGTTCGGCGCCGCCGCCGTTCGCGAAGTTGATCGTGCCGGGCACGACCATCGAATACTGGCGGTGGCTCTTGAGGCCCTGGAGGCCGGCGAGATGCTCGTTCTTCATGTGTGCGATCGCCTTCGTGCCCTCGATCGTGATGTCGAACTGGTCGGTGACGTCGGTGCCCTTGTTGGCGATGTCGGACACGCTCGACTCACGGTCGGACTGCGCGTCGGCCATGTACACGCGCACCGCCGACACATCGTCCGCGTCGAAGATGTAATCCGCGTCCTTCCAGTCGTCCTCCAGCTCGAATGCCGTGGGCGCGTCGATCAGGTTCGCGCTCACCGTGCCATTGACCACGGATGCGACTTTGTCGCCGTCCATGAACCGGTTGCGGTCCGCGCCCGTGGCGTTCGTCTCGTCCGGGTCGATGACCGCGGCCCACGAACCGTCCGCGTTCTGCTTGATCCACGACTTGTCAGGGTTCGGCGCCCAGGTGGGGAACTCCTTCTGGTCGGTGTCCTGGCTCGTCTCGTTCCAGATGACCGTGCCCTTGTCGGTCACCTTGTTGATGTCGGGCTTGGCGACCGTCACGTCCAGATGGAACGCGTACGTATGCTCGAGCGGCATCATCGTCGACGTGTCCTTGCGCACCGCCGTCACCGCGTTCGCCGCCTTG
Source organism: Bifidobacterium cuniculi (assembly GCF_000741575.1). GTDB lineage: Bacteria > Actinomycetota > Actinomycetes > Actinomycetales > Bifidobacteriaceae > Bifidobacterium > Bifidobacterium cuniculi. The sequence goes on along the minus strand of NZ_JGYV01000017.1, from coordinate 121,355 downwards.
TCCCAGCCAATCGTGAACTGCTCCGAGATGTCCTTGCCATTGTCGGATTCGTCCACGACCCGCATGTTCGACACCGTGTAGTCGATGCCGTTCGGGGTGATCACGTCACGGAAGGTCATCGCGTATCCGCCGCGTCCCGTCGAACTGCGAATGATCGTGTGGTTGACCATCTGGTCCGCGCTCACGCCCTGCTCGATCTCCTTGACCGGCGGCTGCGGCGGCACGTCGACGATCCTGAACGACTCGGACGCCTCACGGTCGGCCGTGTCAACGGCGGCCTTCATATTGCCTTGTTTGGCGATTTTCACGTCGAACCAGTGCGAGCCGGCAGGCCATCCGTTGGTGAATCCGAAGTCGGCGGGGGCGAACTCGGGGGTGCGCGTATCGCCATTCGTGGTGATCTTCACGGTCTTGGTCACGCTCTTCGCGGCCACGTACTTGTTGCCGTCGAAATGCATGATCGCTTCCGCGTTCACCTGCTGCGGCTCGCCGCCCGACTGGGACGCGTGGATTACGTCGCTCACCTTGTCCATGCTGCCGGCCTTGAGATCCTTCGGCGCGGAGACGTCGGTGCGAATGGTCAACTCATAGTCCAGCGGAGGCTTCGGCTGGTACTTGTTGAGCACGATCACAATGACACCGGGCTGTGGCTTGGCAGCCTCCCGTTGCATCAATTTCGTCACGCTCATCGACGGATCATCCTCGAATGGGTAGTCGACCTTGTATCGCTGGCCACCATGCTCATATGTATTAGGTGCCACGTCCTGGTCCCAGAGCTGCTGCCACATATCCTGCGCAGCCCAGCCCGAGCCGTCGTCCTTGTGAGAGGCGGCCACATAGACCGCGCCTACACCCACGACACGGCAATCCGCCGCGCCCTGGCCCGGATGGTGCGCGGCGAAATTGCTCTCGCACTCGGCGCGCGCCGCGTCTAGCGATGCCTGCGCGCGCGTGACACCCGCGCCCGTCACCGTCACGCCAGCCGCATTGAACGCGGCCTGCACGCTGGCGAAGCTACTAGCGGGGCCGAACGAGCCATTCGCGTTGTCTCGGTATTGCCAGAACATGGCGGGCGCCTGATCGCCGCCCGTGCCTGATCCAGATCCAGATCCGCCGTCCGCAAACGCCGCCGGAGCGATCATGCCCAGCATGGTCGTGGCGGACAGCAGGGCTGCGGCCGATCTGCGCCACAGCCCCTTCTTCAGATTGTTCCTCATAGGGAATCTCTCTTTCCACTGTCCCGGCATCCGTCGCGCCGGACGCCAGCGATGGCGCATCTCGCCACCATGTGCCATCACACCATGCATCCGACGGCGCCGCGGACCACGCGCGCACACGACAAAGGCGGCCGCCGACGCACGTCGACGACCGCCCTCGAAAAAGATCAGAGATCAGAAGCCATTATGATTGAACCCGTCATCAGTAGAATCCGGGGACAACGGCCCTTGATTGTTACTGTGATTGAAGATCATTCCGCCGCTTCCGGTGCTGGGTTTGCTGGGTGTCGTGGTCTGCGGGGCGCTCTGCTGCGGCGCGGCCGGCGCCGTGTACTGGGGCGTAGCGGGCGCCGTGTACGTCTGCTGGGGTGCGGTGTAGGTCGGCGTGTACGACTGCTGCGGCGCGACGTACTGCTGCTGCGCCTGCGCGTTCGCCTGCGCCTGCGCTGCGGCAGCGGCTTCGGCTTCCTGGCGGGCCTTCTCCTCGGCCGCCTTCTTGTCCGCGTCGGTCTTGGCTTTGACGGAGGCGTCCACCTTGCCCATGAGGTCCTTGAGCTGCTTGGCCTGCGAGTTCATCGCCTTGACGTCTTCGCCGTCCTTGGTTTTGGCGGCCTTGTCGATCATGGCCTTGAGATCCTTGCGGGTCTTGTCGTCCTTAACCTTGCCGTCCGTGCTCTTGACCTTCTCCTGCGCGGCCGTCAGCTGCTTGGACAGGGCGTCCCTGGCGTCCTTCAACGTCTTGGCGTCATACGAGGCGTTGACCGCGTCCACGGCCTTCGACAGGTCGGCTGTATGCGTGTCGTACCATGCGGCGTTCTCGTCGATGCGTTCCTTCGCCTCGCGCAGTTGGTCCACGCCCTGCACGTTGCATGCGGCCAGGGCCGGCGCCTCCTCCTTGTAGGTGTCGGCGAGCGTGGTGACGGTATCGCCGTCTGTGACCTGCTTGTCGGTGATCTTCACGGCCTCGGCCGCGTCCTGGTCGTGCAGCGCGTCGTACTTGTTGCGTGCCACCCGCAGCGTCTCGCTCGCCTGCGCGCACGCCTCCTTCGCCTCCGCCAGCTGCGCGGACGCGGAATGCTGGTATACGGCGACCGCGCCGCCGGCGGCCAGGACGGCGACCAGCAGCGCCGATCCGATGACGGCGGCGGTCCTTCTCGTCCGCTTCCTGCGGTCCGTTGCGCTATCCGCGTTCATGGTCGTTCTCTCCTTCGCTTGTCTCGGGCGGCGTGCGCCCGTCGATGTCCGGCGTGAAACCGAGCACGTAGTCGGCGCTCACGCCATGCCGGTGGAAGAACTCGAAGTCGCGGCGCACCCATTCGCATTCGCCGCGTTCCTTGACGCTGAGCGTCGCGGCGGTGATGCCCATCATCGCCGCCAGGCGTTTCTGCGTGAGCCCCCGGCCGCGACGCCACAGGGCGATCGGGTTGTCCCGCTTCCGTTCGGTTCCGGTCATGCTCCCATCATACCCCGGAATTAGACGACGTCTAACGTTGTCGTTTTCCGCGCGGCGTACGCGCACGGATATGACGACGTGGCGCCTTGACACCATGGTGCCAAGGCGCCACGTCGCGTCAGCGCGCCGGGGCGGAGGGCGCCGGCGCCGCGCAGGCGGCCGCGTCGGCCCGGTCGGCTTCCACGTCCCAGTCGTAGCGTTCCGTGTAGAACGCGTAGTCGGGTTGGAAGTCGGAGTCCTCGTATGCGGAGCGGATGCCCTCGGGGGTCATGGCCTCGACGTCGGCGGCGGAGTACTGGCCGTTGTCGCACAGCATCCAGGCCTGCTCCTCGAGCCGGTGGCCCTCCCATACCTCGTCCCAGGACTCCGCGGTGACGTAGTCGCCCATGTCGTTGATCCGGAAGCAGCCGCCGACCGGCAGTTCCGTCCAGCCCATGGAGCGTCCGTTCAGGCCGTCCGCGATCCTGTGCGCGCGCTCCACGAACGCCGCGCCGACGGGCCGTCCCTCGTGCACGGCCTCCTGTGTCCCGTCATGTGCCATGATGCTCCTCCTCGCCAGATAGTTATATATCTATATAGTTATTTATATAATGGTTGGTGTTCATCGGGCGTACCCGCCGTCGTGGGCCCACGGCGCGTACAGGGACTGGTCCGTCGCCGCAGGCGCGAACGGACGGCGCACGGCGGCCCGTTCGGCCTCGGCGAGCCAGGCGGGGTCGAGGGTGTCGAGGTTCGCGGGGATGTCGGTGTGGGCCCATACGGCGTGCGCGCGGCCGTCGAGGTCCGTGAACGCAGCGAGCGTGTCGATGACGTCACCGAGGCCGGCGTCGTCGATCGGCGAGCCCGCCATGCGCCTGGCGGCGCCCCACTCGTACAGGTCGGCCGCCATATCGTCCCTTCCCGTCCATCCCGCGCGGTCCCGCCCGGGCGTGCCGAAGGCGTGCAGGCGCGCGGGGGAGACCGTCGGCCGCGCCGGCGCGCATCACGGTCGCGTCCCCGGTGCCGTCCGCGAAGCGCGCGTAGCGCGTCTCGAGGACGCCCTCCTCGCCGAACCATGCGTCGAAGAAGGTCGGCTCCCGGGCGTCGGGACCCGTGGGGCGCAGGTCCGCCGGGCCCAGGCCGGTGCCGCGCAGGTCGCATGACGTCAGGTCGCACCCCGCCCAGTCGGCGGCCAGCAGCGAGCGGCGCGGCCAGGCGCGCAGATCGAGGCCGCGCACGGCCTCACCGGCCGCCACGGGCGGCGCGCCGGGCGCGAAGCGCGAGATGTCCCGCGGGACGGCGGGCAGCATCCACCCTCCCCCGACCTCCAGCGCGCCGGCGGGGAGCCCCGCGGCGGGCACGGGTTCGGCGCCGAGCACAGCCGACGCCAGCGCGCCGAACCCGCCCGCGTCCAGATCCGGCCGTTGCGCGCGCAGCCGGCGCAGCGTGACGGCGACGGCGACGCGCGCGTCGCGGCGCAGGTCCCCGTCGCCCGCCGCGATGCAGTTGCGCATCGCGCGCGAGGGATCGCCGGGCAGCGTGTAGAACGCGATGCATTCGCACGCGTCCCGCAGCAGGGCGCGCATCAGCTCGAACCGTCCGGCCTCGTTCATGGGGCGCCGTCCCCTCGCCCCGCCCGTGCCTGCCGCATGATGCCTCCTCCCGCCGAACCGATGGACAACGTGCGTCCATTGTCGGCGCGACGCGTCCGGGGCGCGGACCACCCCGCCCCGGACGGATGGCAAGCAACAAACTAGTTATATAACTAATTATCTATATATATAGTCGGATGGTCCACGGGCGCTCCCCGTCGGCGCCGCGGGACGCAAAGGGCCAGGCGCCCGTCGGACGCCCGGCCCCGCTCCCCCGGCGCGCTATTCGCCCATGGAGGCCAGCTCGCGCCGGATGGCGTCCACGACGATGGACGCCATCGTGCGCCCCGAGCGGACGGCCGCGACCTTGAGCTCGGCCTTGAGCGAGACGGGGACCTTGACCCCCATGAGCACGCTCGCCTCCGGCTCGCCCGGCGCGCCGGCGTCGCCCTTGCGCTCGGTGTCCTGGATGTCCATGAGCCTGGGGGCCGCGGCCGGCCCCTGCGGGCGGGCCAGGTTCCTGACGGGTTTGATCATCGCATTGCCTCCTTGAGTTCATGCCACACGTCCTCGTATCCGTGCAGGTTGCTCGCGAAGCGCTGCCCGTACGCGTTGGACAGGTCGCTGCGCTTGGGGATCTCGGCCTCGAACACGCTCGCCTGCCGCGAGGCGAGGTACTCGCGCGCGGCGCGGGCGGCGAGCGTGTTCGCCTCGACGCGCACCATGAGCACCGCGTAGGGCCGGCCCGCCGCCTCGAGCACGTCGACGACGGCGCCCGTCTGCTGCAGGTCGAGGCCCGACGTGCCGGTCGGCACGACGACGAAGTCGGCCATGTCCTTGGCCATGTCCGTGACGTTGCCCGTCGGGGGCGTGTCCACGACGACCAGGCCGTCGCGGCCCTCGTCGCGCAGCCGCAGCAGGTCGGCCATGTTGGCGCTGCGCACCTCGAAGCCCAGCGGCGAGCCTCCCTGCGCGGCGTTGTACTGCCACAGGCTCGCGCTGGACTGCGAATCCGCGTCCAGCACCACCGTCGGCACGCCCTCGCGCGCCGCCTGCGTCGCCAACGCCATCGCGGTGGTCGTCTTGCCGACCCCGCCCTTGAGATTGATCACCGAGACGATCATCGTCGCCTCCCTTCCGCGGCGCACGCCGCATGGATACGGAACAGCATCATACACGCACCTATATAACTATATAACTAACTATATGTCCGTCGGCGCGGCACCGGGTCGAACCCGATATAGTTAATTATATAGATATATAGTTAACTAGCAAGTCCGGCGTGCCGCGGGGTGGCCCTCGCCCCGCGCCGACGGATGCGACAATGGCCGGGACGCACAAGGACCGACGAAAGGAGACGCCATGGCGATCGACGAGGAGACGCTCAAGGCGTTCAGCGGCGTATACGACATCGAACAGCCGTCATACGACCGCGTCATCACGCTAGACCACATGAAGGAGCCCGTACCCAACCCATTGCTGGACAAGGACGACGTGTGCGCCGAGGTCCAGATCAACGCGCGCGGCGGCGAAGGCCCCTACGCGGTGGCGGCCGGGCACGGGGCCGCCATCCGCGACGCCCTGTTCGACGGGCTCACCCCCGGCGTCGACTACACGAAGCTCACCAGCGAACAGGCGTTCGACGACGAGGCCGCGCGCCGCATCATGGACGACTACCGCAAACGGGGATGGGACGCGGGCGAGTTCTGGATCGACGACGCCCGGCTCGTCGTCGCCGCGGCGCCCGGATACGGCACCGCACAGGACGACTTCGACCTGCTCAACGACTGGGCCGCCGGCGATGTGTACGAGATCCGCGAATACCGCCGCCACGAATGGCGCGACGAACACGGGGCGACGATGAGCACCTGGGACCAGACCGGCTACCTCGGCGACGTGTACCTCGGCGGCGAGCGAGACTGGACCGCCGCGTTCGACGACCCCGGCGACATGCGGGACGCGGCGCCGGCCGCCATGCCGGACATGCCCGCCGTCCCGACGGCCGCGCCCGACGTCCACGGAGCCGTCCGATGAGCGCCGGGGAACGCACGCCGGCCGACCCGATAGGCGCTGGGCGCGCGCACGACCCGGCCGCATGGCAGGCGTACTGGCGGACGCACGGCTACGAGCCGGTCGGGCTCGACGAGACCCAGGCCTCGGCGAAGGCGGTCGAGCTTTCCCGCAGGGCGTCCGCGATCCTCGAACGCGAACGGCTCGACCTGCATGAAGGCTCCGCCGCGCCCATCGAGATGCGGCGGTGGGGCGAGGAGGTGTGCTTCGCCGCCGATGCGCCGCACGGCTCGCAATGCCTCGTCTGGATCGACGTGGAGGACACCGACCCCGAAGAGCTCGAGGACATCGTCGCCGAGGAGCTGCTGCACTGGCGGCCCGACACGACCGACGAACGCGACCGGGACGACGAGGCGTATTTCCACGCCGCCGGCCGGCGCCTGCTCGAACACGCGGACACCCCCGCCGCACCCCGGCCGGACGGCACGACGATCATCCGGGGCGATCCCGTGCCCGACTACGCGCCGCTCATACGCATGCTCGACGGCCAGGTCATCCAGCTGGGCGCCGATGTGGACTCGATCAACGACACGGACCCCAACGACGTACATGACGAACCGCGATTCGACATGACGGCGCCCTGGAACGCCATACCAGGCGAGGACGCACACGGCATGAACCGCTGAAAGCCCCACGGCTCCGGCACGACTGACGCGCACCGCCGTACATGGGCGGCGGGCGTCACTCGCCGCCCACGCCCCGCCGGTCGTCGTTGAACAGCTTGAGCACATACAGGGCGACGGCGCCCACGCCGCACAACACGACCAGGAACCAATTGCCCTGGAATATGAACCATCCGATCCCCGCATAGCACGCCCACCGGCCGACCTTGAGCAAGGACCCGACGGGATCGGCGAGGACGACGGCCACGACGGAGAACACCACGAACCCCACGATTGCATACAGCGCGAACGAAACGATGTCACCGAACCGCATGGCGACCACCTCCAAAAGACACATAGTTATATAACTATATAACTAATTATATCACCGGTTCGACGCTGGAGCAATAAGGGATGCGGCACCCGGGCCGCGTCGGCGCCGGACGGCTGGGAGCGATGTCGAAAGCATGCGGCCCAAGCCCCTGCACCCCCTCAACGATCCTCGGCTGCGCTTCGGGGTATCGCACCCATGGAATAGAGGTCTTGCGCCTGCGTGAGGCACATTAGCGCCACGAATGATTCAACCAACGCCTTCGGCAACGCAACATGAAAACAGATATCCGCCAAATAACTGACCGCGCCGAAGAACAGCATCAAGTACTGATAGAATTTCCACTTCCCAGTGTATCGCTGAACGCTTTCGTTGCCCTTTGCCCTCCACAGCTTCGCGAACATCCAGGCGGCGAAGCATCCTTGCACGAAACAGTAGACCGCAATGAGACCAAGAGATTGCCGGTCCCTTCCTTCAGGGGAAGCCAAAGACACGTACACCAGAACAATGCCGGATGTCACACAATACCACACCGCGGCACCCGCCGTCACGAATCTCATCATCAGATTATAGGAATCACATTTCACTTGACGTATCATGAAGAAAACCGCTATGGCAAATGCAATAGACACCGTCGAGACGGCCTTGCCTTCGACGGAATCCGAATGCGAAATGAGTGCATATGCATGCATCAGCAGCCCAATGAACGTACAAAACAAACATGCAATTATCACCAAATAACTAATATACTGGCCCATCGGAAGGAACGGATCCTTCAGCTTGTGACGTACCAACCATGCATCGATGCGTTCAACCTTGTTTTTCCCATTTGACATGAGGTTGCCTTTCTCTAAGCGACTACAGCAATTCGCCATTGCCCTATGACACTAGGGCACACCACCCCTTTCCCGCCCCGGGTCACAGCCCGAATCGCCTGCAGCCATCCACATTCGGTACATGCCAGGACGGTCCACGTCATGCATGAGATCGGCTACATTAGGCCGAGGCCGCACTGGAACACACGGTTCCTCAGCACCCCACCGTCTCTGCGGGATACCTGCAACATACATCAACCCACCAATTGGGCGCAAGCTGGGGCAACGCGCCCTGGGCCCCCGCGAACGACAGGCATGTGAGCACCAGGGACAAGCCCATGTCGAAACCATGCGCACGCCGGCTCATGTGGAACTCATACTGCTCCATACAATCATGCATCGGATCACTGTCATGGTCGAAGATACCGGGCTCACGCAATTGCGCCTCGGGCAGCGTCCCCGGATCCGTGCCTACGGGCCGCTCCGAACGCAGCCGCTTGCGAAACACACCCCCATCACACACGATCGACGCGGCACGCTCCCACCATGCGGCGCTGACGCGCGGCACCGCACCTGCAAGCTCCGCGAACCGCAGGCACGCGAGCACCGTAGACAGGCCCAGCGTGAACTCCTCGCCGTTCTGCCGCAGATCGAACAAGTACGCCTCACCGCCCTTGCCCGCATCCATCGCCATGGCGACGATGCGCGCCGCCGGATCCGTATTCGTAATGTGCTCCTCCATCATGATTCCTTTCCTTGCTCCGGGTCGCAAGCCGGCCCGTCCTCAACTTTCCGCGCCAGTAATAACAGCATCCACAGGGTTGCATCGAGACCCCAATAGAGCCATGTCGATGTCGATTGCGCGTATCCTCCGCTGAGGGCGATGATGAGATTCACGGCCGCCAGACCGGCCTGTACGAGGGCGGCAAGCATGTGCAACCGGTACATGCCTGGATGTCCCGTGTCATGCATGTGAACAGCCAGATCGGCCTCAGTCAGCGCGATCGCTGAGCACAAGACGAACCAAGCCGCCGCCGCGATAATGCTCAAGGACACGATTCACCCTCCTTATTCCATGTATGACGGATCAACCTGGATGACGGGCGTCGAATCGTCTCGTGCGAGAAAGGTCTGCGAGAACCGGACCTCGGCGCCTTTGAGCAGGACACGCGACACGCGGTCGCCCTCCTCCTCCAGTCCGACGCCGCGCTGGAACACGCGGATGAAATCGTTGCGGTACCCATGCTGTCCCGGCAACCAGTTGGCGACGCCGTACTCCACCTCGATCCGCCCGCCTGTTCGCCGCCATTGCACAGCCCACAGCTCCCAATCATCCCCGTCCACATACAGGTCGCTTTGCCGCCATGGCGCATCATCGGCATTCCCGCGCCGCCACCGCACATCCCCCAGATCGCAATCATCCATCTCCGCGTACAAGCCATCCTGACGCCAGGGGGCTTTCCGCCGCCGGAGCTCCCGCAGCCCCGCCCGCAGCGTGTAAGCGAGGGCATACACCATGAGACCCACGAGCCCGGCAGCGGCGGCAAGCCCGACCAGCAGCAGTATGCACAGCAGGAAGGGTTCTGCGGCCACAAACATGTCGAATATCTTTTCAGTCATCTTTCCTCTCCTTTCGATGCCTCACCGGCGTTGCAGGATACGTCGGGCGTGAGTATCTCACCGGTGAGTTTCCGTGTACGACGAATCAGCCTGTATGACGGGCGTCGAACCATCCCGCATTAGGAAGGTCTGCATGAACCGAATCTCGGCGCCCTTGAGCAGGACACGCGACACGCGGCCTCCCTTTTCCGTCAGTCCGATGCCGCGCTGGAACACGCGGATGAAATCGTTGCGGTACTCATGCTGTCCCGGCAACCAGTTGGCGACACCGTACTCCACCTCGATCCGGCCGCCTGTTCGCCGCCATTGCACATCCCACAGCTCCCAATCATCCCCGTCCACATACAGGTCGCTTTGCCGCCATGGCGCATCATCGGCATTCCCGCGCCGGCGCCGTCCGACGAACCAGCCGACCAATGAGACGATCATGCCGAGGCAGCTCGCCGCCGCGGCGATCATCATCAGCCACAGGATCACATACAGCCACACCTCGGAACCCTCACGGACGATCACCGCCGATCAACTCCTTTCGACGCGTGCGCGTCCGGCGTGCCGAGCGCCGGCTGGTCGTCGCGCAGCCAGTCGGTCACGAGCGCGTTGACGCTGGACCGTTGGCGGCGGGCGTGTTCCGTCAGCCGCGCGCACAGTGCGGCGGGCATGCGCACGCCGATGCGCACGGTGGCGCAGGGCGCCGCCTGCCGGCGCGGCCCGACGCCGGCCGTGGCGCCCGCGGCCTGGTCGAGCCTGGAGCGGATCACGGAGACGATGAGCGAGTTGAGCGATGTCCCCGCGGCGTACGCATGCTCGGACAGGGCGTGGTGCAGCGGCAGCGGCAGGCGCAGCGGGACGCGAGGACGCTCCTCGCGGTCGATCCGGTCGAGTCTGGAACGGTCCAGCACCGGCGTGTTGATATCCATGTTTTCTCTCTCTTTCCTTGGATGCCTAGTGTGTTCTGAATACGTCCCTGAGCTCGTTCGCCAGGGTGCCGTAGCCGGTGCCGGCCGGCGGCCGCTCCCCCGGTTCGGGCAGGGCGGCGAGCCCGTCGTCGTGGCCGATGGCCGCCACGGTGTGCGCGAGGCGGTGTTCGTCGAGCCATGCCTGCGCACGGTCGCCCTCGCGACGGTCCGCGGCGTCGGCGATGAGCACGGACGACGCCACGGCGAGGTGGTGGCTCATCTGCCAGGTCGCTTTGAGCGATTCCTCGTCCGTGCGCGACACCAGGATCGCCAGGCTCGCGCATTCCAGGGCGCGACGTGTGCCCCGGGAGGCGCCGTGCGGCGCGTCCAGCAGCGTCCAGCCCCCGTCGTGGCCGGCGCCGGACTCCTCGAAGGCCGCCGCGTCGACCACGTCGAACGGCAACGTGCGCCCCGACCGTTCCGCCGTGCGCGCCCACGCGCACAGATGCCCGTCGGGGGCCATGTCGACCACGCGCACGGGGGCGCCGTCCGACGCCAACGCCCACGCGGTGCACACCACGCTGATGGTCTTGCCCGCCCCCGAGAGCGCGGACAGGAACGCGACTGTGCGCGCCCTGCCGCCCAACGCCTCGACCGCGCGGCTGCGCCGGTCGCCGCGTTCGCCGCGACGGCGTTCGGTCTGCACGATGCGGGCCTGGTCGATCGCCTCGGGATGCATGTCGAGCCACGCGACGAACCTGCTGCGCGACAGCTCGCTGCCGTCGGGCACGACGCCCTCGGTCTGGGCGAACCGGGCGAGCGTGCGACGGCCTTTGACCGTCAGGCCGCCGAACACGCCGTATTGGTCGTCCGCGCCGATCGCGTCCGCCAGACAGGCCGAGCGGATGGGGCACATGTCGCACAGCACCTGCGCGGCGGCCGTCAACGCCCGCTGCCGGGCGGGGTCGTTGAGCCGGTCGGGGCCCCACATGTAGTCCTGGATGCGCGGATGCAGCCCCGAGCACACGCCCTTCACGACGCGCCGCCTTGCTCGCGCAGCCGGCGCAGGACGCGCGACGTGTACGCCTCCACGGCGATGATCGCGCGCCTGCCCAACGGGCCGGCGCTTGGGTAGCCGGCCGTCACGTCCGCCAGCAGCCGGTCGATCGTCTCGTACGCGCCGCGCGCCATGAGGCGCAGCACCCCGGCCTCGCCGGGATCGCACGGCCCGTCCAGCCTTGCGAGGATGCGCTGTCCGTAGCGCAGTTCGGCCGACAGCGCCGGCAGGGTCAGCCGCAGCCATACGTGCATGAGCGCGTTCATGCCGCACCTCCCCGACGTTCGCGGGCGCCAATGAACATCGATCCGCCACGGCGGGCGCGTTCGGCCGCGATCTCTTGCTGGACGCGCGCCTTCTCCCGGGCCGCCTGCTCGGCCTGCACCCGCTGCGCCTGCGCGTCCTCGCACAGCAGGCCGCGCAGCACCGCGCGCAGCTCCGTCTGCGACAGGCCGTCGTCGGCCAGGGAGACCAGACGGCGGTCGTGCGCATGGCGCACCGCGAACGACGGATAGCGTTGCGTGAACTCGGCCGCCTCGCCGACGCCGCGTACATGCGGGCAATCCTCGCGGTGCCCGGCGGCGCACGTCGCGCCGGGCGACGGCGTGCGCGCACCGGACCGGCCCCTCGCCAGCGTCATGTCGTCGACGAGCTCGTCGAACCCGTCGGCGAGCCGGCGTCCCGAACGAAGCCGGCGCCGCCAGTACTCGCCGCCGGACATGCCGTCGCCTCCCATCGCCCAGTCGACCGCGGCGCACGCCCGCGCCGCCGGATCGGCCACGCCCTCGGCGCGCAGGCGGCCCAGCAGACGGGCCACCGCACGCAGGTCACGGCCCGTGGCCTCGGGACAGGTCAGCGACACGGCCCGACGCGCCTCGGCCAGATGGTCGCACACCCGGCGCGCCTCGGCGTCCGGACACGCGTCCGCATCCGGCCCGTCCCCCTCCCGCTCCGTTTCGGGGCTCTCCCCGCTTGCGGGGGGATACCCCGTAGGGGTAGGGGGTAATTGTTGGTTATTAGTTGGTTGGGTGACATTGTGACACCCCTGCCCGGTCACAATGTCACCCCTGCCCGACGCATCCGGTTCAGGGGTGACATTCTGACACCCCTGAACAAACGGCGTGTTTCCAACGGTTTCGTCAGGGGTGACATTCTGACGCCCCTGACCCGTGACGGCCTCACGCTCGTCACGGACACGCTCGGCGGACACGTCCTCCACACGCTCGAAACGCTCGGTGAGCACGTCATAGACGACCGTCCTGTACCCCTTGCGCTTCCACTCGCCCGTCTCGGGATCCATCTGGTTCCATGCCTGGTTCGGGTTCTGGCGCACGTACCCCAGATCGATCAGCGCGCCGAGCGCGCGGGTCACCGTGCGCTTCGACAGGAACGTCGACGCCGCGATCGTATCCACCGAGGGCCACGCGCACCGGCCGTCCTCGTAATACGCCCTGAACGCCAGATACGTCAGCACCGCGCCCATCGCCGGCGTGACTCGCCCGTCACGCAGACGATACACCCGCTCCGCAGTACCCGCCGTCATCTCAGACTCCCCCGCTCATGCGCCGCGCCCATCAGACGCGCGCGCTCCACCGCGACCATCGGCAACGGCATGCCCACCATCACCGACACATAGAAATCCTGGCTGCCGTCCGGCGGCGACGACACGATCAGACGCACCTGCCACCGCGCATACCGACGCGGCGCACCATCATCGACAACACGCATCAGCGCTTCCCCTTCCCGCCGGTAGAATCGGCGATATGACGTTCGAACGAATCAAGAACCTCCTGCGCGCACGGCGCGCCGGACACCAGCCAACGACGGACGCGGGCGGGCCCGTACTCACGGCACATCCAGCCGCCGCCATCGACATCCGGCCCGTCGAAACGCAGATGGAGGCAGACGAAGTCTGGGCATTGCTGTCCGAACAGATCGAGCATGGCTGGGACGACTGCCTGCCACAGCCCCTCGCCCACGACGACGACGCGTTCCGGCCTACGCTGATAGGCGCGTGGGGACAAGACGGCCTCATAGCAGGCGCGTTCGTCATGCCAGACGAACAGACAGCCGACGCTTTCATGGCGAACGGCGTCCAGCACGCCGCACAGATGACCCTGCGCGCGGTAGCCGTCACCCAAGGCATCGCCGTCGCACCGGAACACCGGCGTGAAGGCGTCGGACTCAAGATCAAGCGCTTCTGCGACGCCTGGGCGGCACAACACCACGCTTGCCTCATGCTGTCCGTCATCACGGCCCACGAGGCGCTGGGACTCAACCAGAAAACCGGCCACCACATCCTGCCAACGGACGTCGTCCCCGTGATACAGATCCACGACGACGCCACGGGAACCGGCTGCCTGATCGACCTCGGCCCCCGTGACCAGACAGCCGGGCACAGCCAATGGTCGATCGGCGTAATCGGCCAGACGCACGGGCTCACCGTCCATCTCGGACAATACGGCGCGACCGAAGACCCGCCTCGGGGCCCGGACGACATCACATGGATAGCCCATATCGGGACCTGAACCACGCATCAGCACGTCTCCTTCCGTGCGAACGGGTCGATGACCGGCTTGCGCATGATCGCCGTCATATCGAACCGTGCCTTCGAACGGGCCTCGCGACCCCGCGAACCGGGCGTCGCGTCCGATGGCGGGAAGAGCAGATCCTCGTTCACCCGCGCATCCGCGCCACCCCCGGACGACGGGTGCTGCGCCTTCGCCGCCTCCACCGCCCGGCGTCTCCTTGATTTCCTGGACATAAGTCCTCCTCTCTCCATTCGTCTCCGTCGCGGCCCGTCTACGCTCTCGGAAGACACCGCATTGACATCCACGACCCAACCCGATACGCTGAAACGACGGGAAGAGCCGGGAACGAGCCGGGCGGCGCATCCACGCGCGTACCGAACCGTTCCGGGAATCCTCTCTCCTTCTCGGACCGCCGAAGACCATACCCACATGAACCCGGCGGTCCTTTTTCATTCCCATCGGGCCTCACCGGTCCAGATCCTCGACGCCCAGCAACGACGCCACCGCCAGGACCGCCACCGCGAACCACCACACCGCCAGATCCGCAATCCGTCCGAAAGCCGCACGGACACGCCCGACGATCTCAGACACCATCGGAACCCCCAACGGCCGGCGCTTCCGTGAGTTCGCCGCCGATCCGCTCCAGCTCCCGACGGCACTGCGCCGCCCGCTTGTGCTTACGCTCGCCCTCGATCCGCTCGCTCGACGCGATCAACTCGTCGAGCACCGCGTCCACACGCTCCTTGGCATGACGGTAATACTCCACGTCTCTGCCGTATCCGCGAGGTTCGGGCACCACGAACACCCACTGCGGGTCCGCGTTGTAGCCATCCTGGACGATCCGATACGAATACCCCGCATACAACGGGATCTCGAAACGATTCTCATTGGACATGATCCAACCTTTCAACAAACCAATACAAAGCCACCGCGCACACGACCACACGCACCATGCGGCCCGCGGACCACACGAAACGCGCATACCATGCGACCGTGGCAGGAAACACGCCCCCACCCACGCCCGACGAGTACCAGTCGCCGGACGCGGGAAGGACGCAATAGCATCGGCAAGGAATTACAACCGATGCCACCTCCCGCCGCAACGAAAACAATCGGGACTTGACTAGCAGAGTCCCCCGAATGCTCGCCATGAACATGGCGGGAAAGGAATTCGCCACTGGCGCCAAGGGTGAGAAACTCACCCTCAACCCGGCACGGCTCTAAGCCTGAACCATCGAAACCAACCGCAAGTAGACCACATCCGGACACACCCCGCCGCATGCGTGGGCCGTGACATGCGCCAAGACCGCATAGCGTGACAAAGGTGGCAGGAAATGCGTCTCTTCCTGCCCGACGAGTGCAAGTCGTCGGGCAGGAGAAGACGCACGGAACCGGCAGGGATACGACCGGCACCGCGACCCCACCACAACCAGCAACCGGGTCAATGATCCAGACCCCCCGATTACTCGCCACGAACGTGGCGGGGAAGGATACAACCATGAGCATTGAACTCATCACATGGGAACCACAACGCAAGAGGCCCCTCGCCGACGACACCGATCCACAAGCACTGCACGACGAGCTCGCACTGCGCGCCCGGAACGGTGAGACGGTAGACGTCACCGGCGTCAAGGGCGAACGCATCACCCTCAATCCGGCACGGCTCCAAGCCTGGACCATCGAAACCGATCGTAAGTAAATCATGTCAGCGGACGTGGCAGATGTGGTCCGCGCACACGTGCGGGCCACATCTGCCACGGCACCCGCACACTCGTCAACGCCAGTCATCACGCCACCTCCAACTCCACGTCCGCACACTCAGCCTCACCATCGAGACCAAGCACAAAATCGGCAGACAAACCAAACTCATCATGAAGAAGGCGTAAATCCTCTGCGCTCCAAGCCATCTTCCCGTTAACCTTTTTCCAAACGTTGGAAGGTGACTGTTCCATATGCTCCGCAAGAGAACGATAGGTCAGCAACTGTGTGTGCATCCACTGAGACATCTTTGTAGGCATTCTCTGAACAGTCCTTTCTTTCGTCTAACGAATATCATATGGTTTCTTTTGACGAAATGCAAATCGTGTGTGAGAATTAGTACGAACACATCAGAAATTATTGAGAGGCGAAGGAAATGAGCACTGTCACACTAGAACGTAGCGATCTCGTGCAGAACGAGGTTGACCTCACTGAAGCGGTCATTGCATGGAACATCCGAATGCAACTTACCGCACAGGGACTCACCCAGAAAACCCTCGCGGAAGGAATGGGCCTACGGCAGCCTACTTTGACCAATAAACTGAATGGACGGATTGCATGGTCTATCGCAGATCTCGTTAGAGCAGCTGCCTGTCTAAACACTTCTCCCGAGAAGTTGCTTGATCCGAATTTGATGCAGCAGCTGGGCGTTAACACAGAATTAACAAAAAACCCACGGCGACACGCCGTGGGCAATGATGGTGAGCTCCTGCGGCTGGGCTTGAACCAGCGACCGTCCGATTAACAGTCGGATGCTCTGCCAACTGAGCTACGCAGGAATGCTGCAGGCTGAACTGCTCCAGCACAACGAGAAGTCAATATACGCGGACCATACATAAAAAGCAAGTCGGCGTGTCGCATCCCCCCGATGCGGCACGCCGACTTGTCTCTCCCTCGTTGTCCCCAGCGGACCGAAGCGCACGCTCACCCATCGCCTTAACTGCATCGGCGATGGACGCACGCCAACCGCAACCTTGCAAGGTGTACGATCGTCGTCCTTGACTCGTCTCCCTCCATGCGGGAAGGTCGACACGGTCCAGGCCAACAAGAACGATGGTACGCAACAATGAAGCATTGTGCGAGATTCCGGGGCATTCCCTCACACAACCTACATAAATCCACCAAGGGCATGATTCGCATCCCCGCATCGCGGATCCCAGCAGGAAGGCAACAGGCCGCAGGCAACGGCAGTTTCCCGATACGGCCCCGCATTCCGTGGACGACTGCCTTCCCGGCTGTCCGAGGCTCAGGTTCCACGCCGTGGGGCCTTGCATGTCTGGGTTAAGTAAACAAATGTGTGTCTCAATGTGCTGGTGAGCTGTTGGTATCAGTAGCGTGTCGGGATGTCATTAATGGTTGGGGAGTTAATCGGGCGTGTGATTTGACATTTGCGGTTTTGCTTGTTGCATGAACAGGCGAAAATCATCACGGGCCGCCAAGTGCCCCATCTGCGAACGACCCATGCGCAAGAACGGGCATACCAGTGCCGGCCGGCAGCGATGGCGCTGCGACGTGCAGGGCCGCGTGCTGTCATGGCAATGGGCCGCAAGCGGGAACACGCAGGCATACCAGGCGCTGCCGGGCCACGTACGCCGCGCGGACGCGGTGTGCTGCGACGGGGCGGCGGGCGCGATCGGCGCGATCCGGATCCGCTGGCCCAAGGCACGCATCCAACGCTGCCTGGTGCACGTGCAGCGTGATGGACGGCGCGACCTGACCGCGCACCCGCGCACCGTGCCCGGACGGGAACTGCGCGAACCCTGCCTGCGCCTGGGTGGCATCCGGGGCATCAAGGACGCGGCCCAATGGGCGGTGGACCTGCACGACTGGCACGAACGCCACCGGGACTTCCTGCTCGAACGCAGCTGGGCGACCGACGACCCGACCCATCCCAGGGCCCTCGAGGGACACACCTGGTGGTGGACCCACCTGCGGGTACGGCGCGCCTGCTTCCGGCTCGAGCACCTGACCGGCGACGCGATGCTCTTCGCGTTCCTCGACCCGCAAGCCACGGTGCCCGGGACGATCGGCGCGACGGCCAACATGATCGAGGGTGGCATCAACGCGGGCCTCAAACGCCTGCTCGACCTGCACCGCGGCCTGTCACAGGACCACATGCGCCGGGCCGCCGAATGGTACCTCTACCTGCATTCCAGGAATCCCGACCCGTACCGCGTGCTCGCCGGCCATCCCGCCGCGGGGGACGGCACGGCGCCGGAACCGCGACCCGCCACCGACGACCGGCTGGGCACCGGCATCCAGATGCCCGGGGCGAACCCGGACAACATCGATGCCTACGAAGACGGCTTCGGCATCAGGAAAGGATGGGTCCGGTAAACGACACGACGCCCGGCCGATAGACACACATTCGTTTACTTAACCCACAAGGGACCGTGCATGACGTGGCTACGGCAGGCCGTACGATGGGCCTCATGCGTCAATTCGACATAGACGAGAACGTAACAAAAATCCCCACGGCGACACGCCGTGGGGACCCCGATTCGCTCCTGCGGCTGGGCTTGAACCAGCGACCGTCCGATTAACAGTCGGATGCTCTGCCAACTGAGCTACGCAGGAATGCTGTCACTGGCTTGAACCAGCGCACAAGTCATACAGTTTAGCAACTTCCATGAATTGTGCAACTCGGCGTGTCGCTACTGTCGGCTGATGACATCCATGGGCATCGACGAGTCGATGGAGAAGTCCAGCGACGACGGCGAGACGCCGGCATCCACGAGGTTCGACCCCAGCATGGCCACCATTGCGCCGTTGTCCGTGCACAGCGCCACCCGCGGCAGACGCACCTCCACTCCGGCGGCCTGCCCTTCGAGGAGCAGCTGGGCGCGCAGCTGGGAATTGGCGGAGAATCCGCCGCCCACGATCAGCGTGTCCGAACCATTGGCGACGCATCCGCCGATGGCCTTGCGCGCCAGTACCTGCGCCACGGAATGTGCCAGGGATGCGCAGACGTCGTCCACGGGGATCTCCTGTCCTGTTGCCTGACGCTGCTCGACCCATCGGGCGACCGCCGTCTTGACTCCCGAGAAGCTGAAGTCGTAGGGGTGTTCCTTGCCGGCACGTCCCTGTGTCAGTCCCTGCGGCACCTTGACCGCCTCGGGGTTGCCCCGCTGCGCGTGACGGTCGATGTAGGGACCGCCCGGGTACGGGAATCCCAGCAGGCGTGCCACCTTGTCGAAGCACTCCCCTGCCGCGTCGTCCAGGGTGGTGCCCACCACGGTCACGTCACGGGCGATGTCCTTGACGTGCAGCAGCGACGTGTGTCCTCCCGAAACGATCAGTGCCATCGTGTTGGGCGGGATGGCGCCGAACTGCAGCTGGGTGACCGCCACATGTCCGATGACGTGGTTGACGCCGTAGATGGGCTTGCCGGCCGCCCATGCGAGCGCCTTGGCGCCGGATACGCCCACGGCGAGGCATCCGGCCAGTCCGGGGCCTGCGGATACGGCGATGGCGTCCACGTCCGCCAGTTCGAGCCTGGCGTCGGCAAGTGCCTTGGATACCACGGGCACGAATGCCTGTTGGTGGGCGCGTGAGGCGATTTCGGGGATGACACCTCCGTAGCGTGCATGTTCGGCCATGGAGGAGGCGACGACGTTGGAGCGCAGGGTGTCGCCCTGTACGATGGCTGCCGCTGTCTCGTCGCAGGTGGATTCGATGCCGAGGATGATGGGTGCGCTCATGATGCGTGGTCCTTCTGTGGTGTGAAACCCATGATGTGCGGTCTGAGAGTGAGGCTCATGGTGTGTGCGTCGACGCCTTCGGGCTGGTAGTAGCGTTTGCGCCGTCCCATGATGGTGAAGCCCTTGGTTTCGTAGAGGTGGATGGCTGCGGCATTGTCGACGCGTACTTCCAGGAGGACGCGTTCGGCGCCGCGCTCGCGTGCTTCGCGGATGAGTTCGTCGAGGAGGGCGCCGCCGATGCCTTTGCCTTGGTGTGCGGGATGCACGCCGATGGTCATGACCTGGGCGTCGTATCCGTCGAACCAGAAGCCGGCGTATCCGCGGATGGTGGGTGGTGTGCGGCTGTCGGTGTCGACGACGTAGTAGCGGTTAGCCGCGGTGAGCTCCTCGTATACGGCGTGTTCGCTCCATGCGCCGGTGCCGAACAGGTCTTGTTCGAGCAGTGCGATGCAGGTGGCGAGCGCCTCGGTGGACAGTTGGTCGGCTTGGACGATCATGCGGCGTTCCCCTTGGTGGGGGCGTGTCCGAGGACGTGTTTGAGCGGGTTGGGGACGCTGACGTCGGGGCGGCGCAGGTAGAGCGGTTCGATGCCGGCGGGGTCCGTGGCCTGGTTGTGGCGGATGGCGGTATGTGCGAAGAGTTCCATGCCGGAGGCGCCAAGGTCGAGCGGGGAGGTGTCGAGGATGTTCTGTGCGTCGAGGGATTGCCATGCGTCGGCGTATTTGCGGGCGCCGTGGCCGATGATGTCGAGGGTGATGGCATGCTGTGGGTGTCGTTCGCGCAGTTCGTCCAGGGCGTCCTGGACGCGGTCGGCGATGGCGTCTGGCCGGTCGATGTCCATGTCGATCAGGACGGTGGGGGTTTCGAGCCCGTCGTGGTCCATGGTGAGGGTGAAGTACAGCTGTTTGCGGCGTGCGTCGTTGAGGGCGAGGGTGACGCCGATGTCGCGGCCGGTGAACCGGCTGATGGCGTTGTAGTCCAGGACGTCGCGCAGCCGTGGGTCGTGCCGGTGGGCGGCGTGCATGAGTGCGGCGTTGGGTGTCAGGTCGTCTTGCGGGATGATGATGGCTCCGGTGGCGAAGGCGAGTGCCTGGGCGGTGACGATGCCGGCGCGCAGGCCGGTGAAGGGTGCCGGTCCGGTGCCCACGATGATGCGTTCGAGGTCGTGGGGGCCGGCCGATGCGTGACGGAACGCGGCGGCGATGTCCGCCTGGAGGCGTTCGACGTGGGTGCGTGAATCGCTTTCGCTGATGGGTTCGTGGCCGACGATGCCGACGGTCGATCCGTATGAGGTGTCGATGACGAGGGTGTGCATGGGTCTGCTTCCGCTGGGTGTGGTCATTGGCTGATGCGGTCGAGGCGGTGCTTGAAGCGCGCGCCGACGGGGTGGATGGTGACGGTGCGCATGCCGTCACTGGTGGGTTGGGCGTCATGGTCCGTGGTCGCGGACGGTCGTTCGATGTGGATGTCGAGGCGTTCGTCCGCCAAGGCGGCTGCCATTTGCTCGCCCCATTCCATGAGGATGACGGTGTTGGCGCCGGGGTCGTCGAGTTCCTCGTCCAGGCCCAGGCTTTCGAGTTCGTCCAGCAGACGGTCGGCGCCGTCCTGTCCCGGCGCATATGCGGCTCCGCCGAGGCGGTAGGCGTCCACGTGGATGAGGTGGATGGGGGTGCCGTCGTGCCGGTGTCCGTCGAGTTCACGCGCGATGGTGAAGGTCGGCGAGACGATGGGTTCCGCAATGCCCAGGCCTTGCCCGAATCCCTGGGCGAAGGTGGTCTTGCCGGCTCCCAGCGGACCGGACAGGAGGATGACGTCGCCGCCTCGGACGCATTGGGCGACGGCCTGTCCCAGGGTGCGCATGTCCTCGGCGTGGGGTGCTTGGAATCGCAGGTCTGTCATGGTGTCACCTCGCTTGCATGGTGTCGTTGCCTTTGCCGGCCATCAGCACGATGGCCCGCTCCAGCGCGTAGATGGGGTCGGCTCCGTTGGTCTTGCACTGTTCGTCCGCCCAGGCCAGTTGCCGGATGCAGCGTGCCAGTCCGGCCGAGGTCCATCCGGGCAGTTGCCGTTGCGCATTGCGCACCATCCATGGCTGCATGCGCGCCTCCGCCTGGGTGATGTCGCCCGCACGCACCGCGGCCGCCTTGCCCAGGGTGCGGCATTTCATGGCCAGGGCTCCGATCAGGGCGATGGGCTCCATGCCCTGGGCGAGCGCGTCGCGCATCATCGTGATTGCCTGCGGGGCGTGCCCGGCGAGCGCTTGGTCGGCGACTGCGAACCCGGTGACCTGGGGGTTGCCCGTGAGATAGGTGTCCACTTGGTCGAGGGTGATGGCCCCGTCGGGAAAGTCGAAGCAGAGCTGGTCAACCATGGCGGCGAGTTCGCCGGGGCGGTCGCCGAGGACGCCGGTCAGCTGCTGGGCGGCCTGGGGGTCGACGCGTCGGTTTTTCGCTTCGAAGCGTTGCAGGGTGAAGTTGAGTCTGGCTTGCGGCTTGTCCAGCTGGGGTACTTCCACGCGTGCCGCACCGTTCTTGGCGAGCCGGTCCAGGAGTGCCTTGCCTTTGGTGGTGCCGTTGTGCCGGGCCACGATGAGGGAGACGTCCGGATGTGCCGCGTAGTCCAGGAGTGCCTGGGCGAGGCTTTCGTCGGCGTCTTCCAGGTTGTCGATGCGGATGACCGCGCCGGCGCTGAGCAGGGAGGGGCTGGTGGCTTGTTCGAGGTCGTATCCGGTGGCGTGGCGTGCGTCCAGGGTCACGTCGTCGAGGTCGGGGTGGGTTTCGAGCAGGTGGTGCGTCCGGGAGCGCGCCTCCTGGCTGTTGAGGTATTCGTCCCCGCCGACCACGAGGGTGATGTGCGTTGCGCGTGCTGCCATGGTTCCAATGTCGGCGCATCGCTGGACATCGGTGCGGACGTCACCCATGGTGCCACCATGGCAGACGGTCCCATGTGCGGATGGTGTCGCGTATCCAGCGTGCCGTGCGTACGGTGGGAGGGGTGGTGTCCCGGAAGTCTTCGCCGCCGCGCAGGAGTCGCCATGCGCGAACGAGTTGGGCCAGGCACCACAGGGATGCACCGGAGGCCAATTCCACGGCGATGATGGCGAGGATGCCTGCCCACCCGGAGACCCAGGGGATGCCGGCCGAGGGGTCGGCGCCGAAGCATCCGGCGACCATGGCGATGCCTTTGGTGCCCCAGGCGCTGACCTGTGCGGGCAGGATGGCCAGCTCGGGGCTGGCGATGGCACATGCGCAGGCGAGCAGACCGAATACCGTGGCGACGTCCATGCAGGGGCCGACCAGGAGGTTGGCCGGCAGGGCCCATCGTGCGATGGACGGGTCCATGACCATCTGGATGGGCAGCGTGAAGGCCTGTGCGGCGATGGTGACGGCCAGTGCCTGGGCGACGCCTCGTGGCATCATGCGGCCCAGGACGGCGGTGAGGGATGGTGCGAGCAGTGCGATGCCGGCGACGGCGGCGCAGGACAGGGCGAATCCGACATGGGTGGCGCGACCGGGATCCTGCATCAGGGCGAGGATCACGGTCAAGGCGAGGATGTGCAGGGTCTGGGGGCGTCGCCCGCAGCATTCGAACCCCATGGCCAGCAGTGCGCCGATGGCGGCGCGGGTGACCGATTGGCTGGGCACGAGCACCATGGTGAGTGCGCCGGCCAGGGGCAGGCGCCACAGTGCGGTGAGACGCCATGGGGTGCGCAGCCAGGCGCCCAGGGCGTGCACCAAGGGTCCCAGGAGCGCGTAGTGGCCGCCGGAGACCGCCATGAGGTGCAGGATGCCGGCCCGTTTGCATTGCTCCTCCAGCTGGTCGGCACGTTCCGTGTCCACGTCGAGAGCCCAGGCGCCTACCGTATCCTGGCCGAGTACCCCGAGGGTGACACCCGGTACGAGGATGCGGCTGTCCGCGTCGAGTCGTGCCGCAACGGCGAAGAACCGCGAGCGCACCCAATCCGCCGTGCGCCACCACCAGGGTGCTGGTTCGCGGTCATGCACGTCGGAGACGGTCACCCATACCGCCTGCGCGTCGTAGGGTGACCGGGCCACGGTGGCGTCCGCCATGACCGTCGCACCCTGGCCGAGCGTGGAGCAGGCTTCCTGGGGCAGCATGGCCAGCACCGGCAGGCCACTGGCTTCGGCCACGCCGTCATGGTGCAGTGCCAGCACGGTCGCCTGCGCCTTGCAGGCTGCGCCGCGCATGGAGGACGCCTGCACGGGCGAGTCGAGGCGCATGCGCAGCGTGGCCGTCGTCCCGGAGGCTGCGCTGGCCGTCATCACGGGGTCGGCCATCCGGTGCAGCACATGGGCCGCCCCTACGCCCATGCCGGCCGCGATGGCGGCGGCACACACGCCCAGTGTCGCCGCATATGTCGCCCCTGCCATGGTGCGCCGCCATGCGGCCGCCGCCGATAGCGGCAGGACGCAGCACAGTGCCGCCACAAGCACCGCGGTGCGGAACGGTTCGGATGATGCCGCCAGCACACCCACCCACATGGATACGGCCGCCAGGAACCATCGCAGGTCCAGGCTTCCCCGTTCCCGTATCTCCCATGGCGGCATGGGCGTCCTATGCGGGCTGCTCATCGTACCGTGAGGTGGTCGCGGATCTTGGCCAGGGTCTTCTCGCCTATGCCGTCCACGTTGACCAATTCGTCCACGCTGGAGAAGGGTCCCCGGGCGTCACGGTAGGCGATGATGCTCGACGCGGTCACCGGACCGATGCCCTTGATGCTTTCCAGGGTCTCCTGGTCCGCGGTGTTCAGGTCGATGGCTTCCGGCGTGTGCGTCGGGGTCGTCGACGGCATGGGTGAGGTGGAAGGCTCCTGCGCCTGGGCGGTCGGCGGCGTGGTCCGTTCCGGGGATGGCGGCGCGGACGTCGGCGTCGCACCGGATGCGGAGAACACCGTGCCGTCATCCATTGCCAGCTCCATGGACTGCTGCACCAGCAGGGTGACGCTGGTCGCCAGGGCCCACAGGAGGATGAGGATGACCAGGATGGCATGGAACGGCTTGATGGACAGGCGGGGACGGTCGCGTTCCCCGTCCTCGCGGTCGGATTCGCGCACCCCCGCGTAGCGGTGCAGGACATCCGCGGTCGACGGCTTGGCACCTGCCCGCGGCGGCGGGGGCGGCGCGTCGCCGGGTGCGTATTGATGAAGACGGCTGCTCATGGCACCACTACACATGATGCGATGGGCAGCCGTCCACTTTCATGGCCTGATGTGGTCGCACGCACTGCATTCAGCCGTGCGCACAACTCACTGGCCGGGCACGATGGAGACGATCTTCGGCGCCTTGACGATCACCTTGCGCGGTGGCACACCGCCGAGGCGGTCGGCCACGGCGGCAAGCGCCTTTGCCTCGAGTTCCTTGGGATCGATGTCCGGGGAGACCTCGAGTCGGGCGCGCACCTTGCCCTTGATCTGCACCACGGCGGTCACGCTGTCCTGCCCCACGTAACGTTCGTCGGCCTGTGGCCAGGAGTGGTGCGCCAGGGACTCGTCATGCCCAAGGCGTGCCCACAGTTCTTCGGCGACATGCGGGGCGATGGGCGAGACCATGAGCACCAGCGGTTCGATGGCCGCGCGGGGTACCCGCCCCATGCCGGTGAGGTGGTTGTTGAGCACGATGAGCTTGGCGATGGCGGTGTTGGGACGCATGGCCTCCATTTCCTCGGTGACGGAGGCAATGGTGTTGTTGAGCAGCTTGAGCGTGGCCTCGTCCGGCGCGTCATCCGTGACGGTGACCTCGCCGGTGGCTTCGTCGATGACGTTGCGCCACAGACGCTGCAGGAAGCGCATGCCGCCGACCACGTTGCGCGTATTCCAGGGACGCGACTCGTCGAGCGGGCCCATGCTCATCTCGTACAGGCGGAAGGTGTCCGCGCCATAGTGGTCGTACATGTAGTCCGGGGTGACGATGTTCTTCAGGCTCTTGCCCATCTTGCCGAACTCACGGTTGACCTGTTCGCCGTCGTAGGTGTAGGTGACGGTGCCGTCCTCGCCCGTCCGCTCCTGCACGTCGTCCGCCGGCACGTACTGTCCGCGGTCGTCGGTGTAGGCGTACGCCTGGATCATGCCCTGGTTGAAGAGCTTGTGGAAGGGTTCGAAGGAATCCACGTAGCCCAGGTCGAAGAGCACCTTGTGCCAGAAGCGCGAATACAGCAGGTGCAGTACGGCATGCTCCACGCCGCCCACATACAGGTCGACGCCGCCGGCCTTGCCGCAGTCGGGCCTGTGGTCGGGTCCCATCCAGTAGTCGTATTCATCACGTTCGACCATGTGCTCGGCATCGTGCGGATCGAGGTAGCGCATGTAGTACCAGCAGGAACCGGCCCAGTTGGGCATGGTGTTCGTGTCGCGCCAATAGGTCTGCTCACCGTCGCCAAGGTCCATGGTGACCTCGATCCAGTCCTCGTTGCGGCTCAGCGGCGCTTCCGGGTTGGACTGCGCGTCGTCCGGGTCGAAGGTCTTCGGGCTGTAGTCGGGCACGTCCGGCAGGTTGATGGGCAGCTGGTCATCCGGGACCAAGTGCGGGACGCCGTCCTTGTCGTAGACGATCGGGAAGGGTTCTCCCCAGTAGCGCTGGCGGCTGAAGAGCCAGTCGCGCAGCCGGTAGCTGGTGGTGCCGTGACCCACCTGTGCCTCTTCGAGCCATGCGGTGGCTGCCGCGATGGCGTCGTCGACGCCCAGCCCATCGAGGCTGAGTGCGTCGCCGCGTGCCCATGTGGCGTCCACGGAGGAATTGATGACCGTGCCGTCATGGGACGTGTAGGGCGCCTTGCCTTCATAGTCGGCCAGGGTCTCGCCGGAGGATGCCGGCGGTTCGACCGTGTAGATCACGGGCAGTCCGTAGGCCTGCGCGAAATCGTAATCGCGCTGGTCGCCGCCCGGGACGGCCATGATGGCGCCGGTGCCGTAGTCCATGAGCACGTAGTCGGCGGTGAACAGCGGCAGCTGCGCGCCGGTGATGGGATTGGTGGCGGTCAGGCCGGTGAACAGGCCGGTCTTGGCACCGGCCTGTTCCACGCGGTCCTTGGCGGTCTTCGACTCGGCTGCCCTGCGGTATGCCTGCACGGCTTCCACCGGCGTGGCGTAGCCGCCGGTCCAGGATTCGTCGGTGCCTTCCGGCCAGGCGGCCGGCACATGCGTCAGGAGGGGATGTTCCGGGGAGACCACGGCAAAGGTGGTGCCGAACAGGGTATCGGGGCGGGTGGTATACACCTCCATGTCCTGCGGGCCGTCCGCGGTGTCCACGCGGAAATGCACGGAGGCGCCATGGGATTCGCCGATCCAGTTGCGCTGCATCAGCTTGACCTTCTGCGGCCAGTCGATGCTGTCGAGGTCCTCGGCCAGGCGGTGGCCGTACGCGGTGATGCGCATGGACCACTGGCGCAGTTCACGCTGGAAGACCGGGAAGTTGCCACGTTCGGAACGTCCCTCGGCGGTGACCTCCTCGTTGGCGAGCACGGTGCCCAGGCCTGGGCACCAGTTCACCGGGGACTTGGAGATGTAGGCGAGACGGTACCCGTTGAGCACCTCCTCCTGTTCGGAGTCGTCCAGTTCGTCCCAGGCCCGGCCTTCGTGGCCGTCGATGGGACGCACGCCCGACCGGAATTCCTCCACCAGTTCGGCGATGGGGCGTGCGCAACCCATGGAGCCGCTCGGGTTGGCCTTGTCCGGGTCGTACCAGGCGTCGAAGATGCGCGAGAAGATCCACTGCGTCCACCGTACGTACTCCGGGTCGATGGTGGCAAAGGAACGTCGGTCGTCGAAGCTCAGGCCCATGCGGGTCAGCTGGCGGCGCATGTTGGCGATGTTCGCCTCCGTGGTGATGCGGGGATGCTGGCCGGTCTGCACCGCGTACTGTTCCGCCGGCAGGCCGAACGCGTCATAGCCCATGGCGTGGAGCACGTTCTCGCCCTTCATGCGGTGGTAACGGCTCACCACATCGGTCGCCAGGTACCCCAGGGGGTGTCCCACATGCAGACCCTTGCCGGACGGGTAGGGGAACATGTCCATGGCGAAGAAGGAAGGACGCCCGTCGGCATGCCTTCCCTGGCCGTCGGTCAGGTCGCCGCTGACGTTCGCGGCCCAGAAGGTGCCTTCCTCCTGCCACCGCCTCTGCCATTTCTCCTCGATGGCCTGCGCCATCGAGGCATCGTAGCGGAAAGGTGCTTCTTCGGTTGTGGGTACGGCACGCTTCGCGCCGGTCTCGGTGTCATTCATGGGCACGATTATCGTGAGGTTGGTGGACAGGCGTCACTCCGCCGACTATGGCTGCACCGGCGGGTTGGCCGACATGTCTGCGTCGAAGCCGACCTGCGCGTGCAACGCGTCGATGCCGTCCTGCCAGGAACCGTCCTTGACCATGAGGGCGATGGCACTGTTCAGGGAGTCCACCAGCATCGTCTGATCGGGACGCACCCCGATGCCGAAGGCCACCTGGTGCCAGCTTTCGTCCACGACATCCACATAGTGGTCACCGGTCTGCTGGCGCAGACCCAAGGCGACCGGCTCGGGCGCGGCCACGACGTCGGAAACCCCGGCCAGCAGGGAGGACATGCACTGCTGGAAGGAGGAGCGCCGTTCGAGCTTGACGCCGGACGCATCCTCCGCGAGGGTCCGTGCCGCCACGCTTCCCTCGGTCACGCATGCGACCCGTCCCCTCAAGGTGTCCGGTCGTTCCTCCCCTGCCCGCATCAGTGCCGCTTCGCCGGTCACGAGATAGGGGTCCGTGTAGGCGACGTCGTCCACTACCACGGCCTTGCCGTCCGTGGGGCGCGGATAGGCGCCCAGGACCATGTCCACCTGCCCGTCCGCCAGCATCTGGCCGCGCTGGCCGGCTTCGACGGACCTGAAGACGATCTGCTTGCTGGAATACCCCATCGTCTTCGCGACCTGGGTGGCCACGTCGATGCTGAAGCCGGCATAGGAGCCATCATGGTACCAACTCATGCCCGGCTCGTCGGCGGGCACCCCGATGGTGACCATGGGACCGTTCGCCTGCCCGGGCGTCTCCACCCGGATGTCGGTGCCGCATGCCGACAGCGACACCAGGAGGGCGACAGCCGCCGATGACGCGACGCACTTCGTGGATCGACGCATGCTACCTCACTTGAACAACCGGGAACGGGTCAGAATCCATGCCGCCGCCAAGGACAGCGCCACGGCGATGACGACGATGACGACGAAGCCGAAAGGCGAGCCGCTCAGCGGCATGCCGAGCATGCCCGATTGGAAGTTCATGCCGTACATGGAGAAGATGAGCGTGGGCACGGACAGGGTGATCGAGATGATCGTGAAGATGCGCATCACGTTGCTCAGGTTGTTCGACACGACCGACGAGAAGGCGTCGGTCATGTTCGCAAGGACGCCGCTGTAGATGTTCGCCATCTCGATGGCCTGCTTGTTCTCGGTGATGACGTCCTCGAGCAGGTCCTCGTCCTCCGGGTACTGCTTGATGCGCGACAGCGTCATGAGCTTCTCCATGACGATCTCGTTCGACTTGAGCGACGTGTTGAAATACACCAGTGTCTTGCTCAGTTCCAGCAGCAGCAGGATCTCGCGGTTCTGCATGGAATGGCGCAGCCTGAGCTCCAGCTTGTCGGTCTCGCCGTCGATGATGCGCAGGTAACGCAGGTACATCGTGGCGTTGCGGTACAGGATCTGGAGGATGAAGCGCGAGCGCATGAAGGTGTTGAAGCCTCGGATGGTGCCCTCCATGAAGGGGTGGAGCACCGGGGTGTCCTGCATGCAGACGGTGACGATCATGGTCTTCGTGACGATGATCGACAACGGGATGGTCTCGTACCAGTTGCGTCCCGAGCGCTCCCCCACGGTGGGGATGTCGACGATGATCATGGTGTAGTCGTCCTCGACGTCCACGCGGGATCGTTCCTCGTCGTCGAGGGGCGCGCGCAGGTCGGCGAGGTCGATGCCCGTATCCTGCGCCACGGTGGTCAGCTCCACGTCGGTGGGGTCCGACAAGGACAGCCAGGACCCGCTTTCCGGATGCTCGATCCGTTCGACTTGCCCGTTGATCGTACTGAACATGCGCAGCATGGCCTCACCTGCCTCTCGTACCCGTGTGAATGGCGCCATGGCAAGCCATGGAGCGGGATGGTGGGCACATCCCGGCACACGGGGCAGCCCACCAGCAAACCATCAACAGTGTAGTCGCACCGGTGTGACAGGAGTCTCCTAGGCCTTGGCTCCCTTCACGGCCTTCCAGCTGCCCATGGCGGGGTTGTGCAGGGTGTCGGGGCCGTTCTCCCAGTCCACGGTCGAGGCCAGGGCGGGTCCTTGGTTGTATTCGTCGAGCAGCCACTGGAAGCCGTCGTCGTGCTCGCTGACGTGGAGGGTGCACCAGAAGGCGTTGCGCATGGCGCCGAGGGTGCTCAGGTCATCCACGTCCATGCCAAGCAGGGTGGCCACCGTCGCCACGGTCCAGGAGCCATGGGACACCACCAGCAAGGTACCGTGTCCCGGAGTTTCGCGGGCCTCGACGACCAGGGATTCGATGGCCCGGGCCCCGCGTTCCCCCACGGCCTGCCTGGTTTCCACGCCGTAGTCGGTCTCCCCGCCTTCGTGCGCGGTCCAGGAGGCGAAACCCTGCGGGTAGCGCTCGCGGATCTCCTCGCGGGTCATGCCTTCCCACTGCCCGAAGCTGCGTTCACGCAGGCGCGGGTCGAGCCGTACCGGCAGCCCGAGGATGTCGGCGGTGGCATGGGCCGTCTGCCTGGCGCGGAACAAATCGGAACACACGATGTCCAAGGTGCGGTCCGAGGCGGGTGCCAGACGGTATTCCTCGATGTCGCTGCGGCGTACCTCCGGGTCGTCCGATTGGGGCAGGAGGTCGGGATGGCGCGCGATGTTGGCGACCTTGGCCCAGTACAGGCGCGCCGCCAGCGCATAGGCGCTGTGGTCGGCCTGCCATTGGCCGACGATGTCCAGGGGGATGTCGACCTGCCCCTGCAGGCGTCGTGCCAGGTTGAAGCTGGTGCGCCCGTGGCGCTGGATGATGACTTCGTCGATCATGGGTGCCTTCCGCGCGGCTCAGTCCTTCGCGATGGTGGTGCCCGCGTGGGCCCCGGCGGACAGGTCCTCGATGTCGGTGATGGCGAGCACCGGCACGCAGGCGGGCACCTTCGTGCCCTTCTCCTTGGCGATCCTGACCTGCTCGTCGTAGATGTCGTCGTCCGCGTGCAGGACCACCTCGCCACGGAAGCGGTAGCCCTTCTTCTCGGCCAGGTTCACGTAGGCGACGACCAGCGGGCTGCCGTTCTCGAGGTTGCGGTAGGTCTGCCCGCCGGTGCGCTCATGGTAGGCAAGGTGGCTGTCGTCGAGTACGAACATCGACATCTTCGGGCCGAGGTCGGGCTGGCCGTCGGGGCTGACGGTGGCGACGAACGCAAGGTTGTCGTCGATGAACTGCTTCATGTCTTCGGTAAGGGTTGCCATGGTCTGTGTCCTTTCACTGAACGGATGGTACCCCCACTCTACGCGATTGCAGGCCTCCCCATGTCCATTACGCTGGTAGTCGCGACGCGGGTGCCGTGGAACGAAAAATCCCATCCGCAGATGCGGATGGGATGAAAGTGGAGCTAAGGAGATTCGAACTCCTGACCCTCTCCATGCCATGGAGATGCGCTACCAGCTGCGCCATAGCCCCGTGTACGGGAAACCGTGCGTGGTCCATTCGCACCACGAGCGGTCCGAGTGGAGCTAAGGAGATTCGAACTCCTGACCCTCTCCATGCCATGGAGATGCGCTACCAGCTGCGCCATAGCCCCGTGTGCGGTTTCTCGCAACTCGATTAATAATACACGAAACGATTCACCGCGCAAGTCTTCGGCGTGTCGCCTTTGGTTCCTAGGGCTGTGCTCCCGTCTGGCCACCGTCCTGGGACGTCTGGTCGTCCTTTTTGGCGGTGCCGCTGTCCGAGCCTTGGTTGGTCGTGGCATCCTGGCCGGTGCTGCCACTGTCGGCATCCTGCGAACCGTCGGTGGTGCCGCTGTCGCCGCCGTCCGTGGCGGTGCCGCTGTCCGTGCCGGTGGACTGCGTGGGAGTAGCGGTGCCCGAGGTCGCTGTCGGCGACGGCGACGAGGAGGCGGATGGGGAGGGGGTCTCGGTGGGGTTCACGATCTGGCCGTCGCCCTGTCCGTTGCCGTCCTGCACGGTGCCCTGTCCGGACTGCGACGGCGTGGTGGCGGGGGTGGTCACCGTGGGATGCACGATGTCGCGCACCACGCTGTCCGTGCCCTTGCCGTCGGTCAGGGCCAGGATGATGCCGGCGGTGACGCCGACGGCCACGAGGGCGGACACCACTGCGATCACGATGGCCACGCGGCGGTCATGCCTGGTCAACGCACCGGCACCGCCCGACGCATGGGAGGTGCCGTCCGAGGAGACGGTCCTGCCGATGCGGTGGCCGTCCTCGACCGGGATGTCCTGGGTGTCGTCGAGATTGGCGCCGTCCTTGTCTTCAACGCCGTCCTCAGCCTGGTCGTCGGTTCCGTCCTCGCCGTGCTTCTTGGCGACCAGCTGCATCTGGGCGGCCGTCTGCAGTTTTTCGCTGGAGGCGTCCAGGACGTTCTTGTAGATCTGCGATGCCGAGGTCGAGACGATGGATGCGACCGCGACGCCGATCACCGAGCCGGCGATGCCGATCTTCGATGACAGGAAGAACGAGGTGACCGCGGCCAACGCGCCGGCCAGCAGCTGGGAGAATGACAGTCCCTTGAAAAAATTCCTCACGTTGTCCTTTCCCGCGCGTGTCCCCGACTGGACGGGCTGGCACTCAACCTAGCATGATTGCGGATGTTCCCACAAGGGTGTATCCGCCAGGGCCGGACCGTGGTTGTAATCCTTGAGGATCCACCTGTCGGGATCCTCAAGTCCGGCGTCGAGGAGCCGGGCCCAGTGGGCATTGTCCATGGTGGTCACCGAGATGAAGTCCGGGAAGCGTTGCGCAATGCCGAACATCGCCTGCAGGGTGTTCTCTATGAGCGCACCGTGGGCGAAGACGAACAGGTCCGTGTCCTCGTCGGCCTGCCGGGACCATTCGCTGACCGCGGCAGCCCCGCGGGCACCCACGTGCTCGTGGGATTCGGCATGGTGGTTCATCTCGCCTCCGAGACCACGGCACCACAGCGCGAAATCCTCGGGCCATGCCTGGCGCAGCTCCTCGGCGCTCCTGCCCTCGAAATCGCCGAAGGCTCGTTCACGCAACCGCTCGTCCCGGTGGATCGGCAGTCCCAGCGGGTCCGCGAAGGCACGGGCCGTCTGCAGGGCCCGTTCCAGCGGCGAGGAGATCACCAGCTGACGCCGCCCGGGGCGCACATACAGCTCGCGCAGGGCCTGTCCGGTCTGTTCGACCTGCCAGAGCCCCGTCTCGTCGAGCGGGATGTCGATGTTGCCCTGTACCCGGCCGGCCGCATTGTAGCCGGTACGGCCGTGGCGCACGAGCAGTACGGAGGCCGCGCTCATTCCTGCGTGGCCTCCTGTGGCAGTTCGAGGTCCACCTGCGGGCAGTCGCGCCACAGGCGTTCGAGGTTGTAGAAGCCGCGGGCTTCCTCATGCATCACGTGCACGATGATGTCGCCGTAGTCCAGGAGGATCCACTGGGCCTCGGCGATGCCCTCACGGGACTTGGGGTGCACCTGCGCCTTGAGCGCCAGGTCCTTTTCGATCTCCTCGGCGACGGCCAACACCTGGCGTTCGTTGGATGCGCTGGCGACGAGCATCGTGTCGCAGATCGCCATCTGGTTGGATACGTCGAAGGCGACGATGTCCTCTGCCTTCATGCGGTCGGCGGCAGCCGCCGCGATGCGGGTCTCGTCGATGGATTGCTGCAATGCGGTCATGTCAGTCACGCTCCCAGGCTGGTTTCCAATGGTCCACGACGTGCTGCGCGTTCTCGGAGTACACCATGGCGTCGTCGGGCACGTCATGGCGGATCACAGAGCCGGCGCCGCTGGTCACGTCGTCGCCGACCTCGACCGGTGCGACGAAGAGGTTGCCGGCGCCGATATGCACGCGCGAACCGATCGTGGTGTGGTTCTTGTGCACGCCGTCGTAGTTGGCGGTGATGGTGCCACCGCCGATGTTCGTGTGCTCGCCGAGGTCGGCGTCGCCCACGTAGCTCAGGTGCGGCACCTTGGTGCCGTTGCCGATGTGCGCCTTCTTCATCTCCACGAAGGCGCCGGCCTTGGATTCCCGGCCCAGTTCGTTGCCCGGACGCAGATAGGCCCACGGTCCGATGGTGGCGTGTGCGCCGATATGCGACGACTGGACGCGGGAACGCTCCACGGTGGCGCCCTCGTCCACGACAGCATCGATGAGGGTGGTGTAGGGGCCGACGACCGCACCCTTGCTGATGACGCTCGACCCCTGCAGGAAGGATCCCGGCAGGATGACGGCGTCACGGCCGATGGTCACGTCGTCCTCGATCCAGGTGTTGGCCGGGTCGAGGATGGTCACGCCACGGCGCATCCATGCCTCGCACACCCGCAGGTTGTAGGCCTTGGCGAGGGCCGCGAGCTGGACGCGGTCGTTGACGCCTTCCACACGCAGGGCGTCCGGCGCCGCGAAGGCGCCGACCTTGCCGCTGTCCTTGGCGGCCTTGAGCGCGTCGGTGAGGTAGAACTCCCCCTGCGCGTTGTCCGCGTCCAGGTCGGCGATGGCTTCCTTGAGCACCTTGCCCTCGAAGACGTATACCGAGGTGTTCACCTCGTGGACGGCGAGTTCGCTGCTATTGGCGTCCTTCTGTTCGACGATCTTGAGCACGTCGCCGTCATGGTCCCTGATGATGCGCCCGTAGCCGGTCGGGTCGTCCAGCACGGTGGTCAGCACGGTGGCGTCGTCGCCGCTGGTGCGGTGGTAGTCGAGGAGGGATTCAAGGGTGTCCGCGTCCAGGAGCGGCATGTCGGAAGCGACGATGACGATCGGGCCGTCCGGCACGCCGTCCTGCCCCAGTTCCGCGAGCGCGCACTGCACGGCACGCCCGGTGCCCGGGATCTCGTCCTGGTGCACGATGAGGGCGTCGGGGTCATGGGCGAGGGCTTCCTGCGCGACACGTTCGCCCTGGTGGCGAACCACCACTGCCAGCGTGGCCGGTTCGAGGGCGCCGACCGATGCCATCACGCGCTCCAGGAAGGTCTTG
Source organism: Bifidobacterium cuniculi (assembly GCF_000741575.1). Lineage (GTDB taxonomy): Bacteria > Actinomycetota > Actinomycetes > Actinomycetales > Bifidobacteriaceae > Bifidobacterium > Bifidobacterium cuniculi. Next base: position 86,560 of record NZ_JGYV01000017.1, on the reverse strand, counting down.
CCTGCGAACTGGTGCAGGACCTTGGGCATGGAGGAACGCATGCGCGTCCCCTCGCCCGCGGCGAGCACGATCGCTGCGGTTACTGTCATGAGAAAAGCCTCCAGACACATTCATCGACCGGTCTTACGAAAAGCGTCCGACCCCATGGCTCGCATGGAATCGGACGCGATGCGCTCCCCCACCTGGACTCGAACCAAGACAAAGGGTTCCAAAGACCCGTGTGCTGCCATTACACCATGGGGGAACGGCGGAACGAATCCCGCCAAGGGACCATTATGCCATAGTCCTTGACATTGGGGCATCACCGTCAGGCGAACAGGAATCCCTTGCCGTGGTGCTCCGGATAGGTGTCGAAGAGCTCGGCGACGGACCCGTCCTCGAATACCGCCTTGATGGCGCTTGCCAGGAGCGGCGCGATGGACAGGACCGTCAGGCCGTCCCAGCGCTTCTCGTCCGGGATCGGCACGGTGTCGGTGAGGACGACCTCGCGTGCGCCGCAGTTCTTGAGCCGTTCGACGGCCGGGCCCGACAGTACGCCATGGGTGGCCACCACGGTCACGGACCTGGCGCCGGCGTCCTGCAGCACCTTGCAGGCACCGGCGATGGTGCCGGCGGTGTCGATGAGGTCGTCAACGAGGACGCAGTCCTTGCCCTTGACATCACCGACGACTCGGTTGGCTACGGCTTGGTTGGGACGCGTGATGTCGCGGGTCTTGTGCACGAAGGCGAGTGGGCCGCCGCCCAGCCGTGCGGCCCACTGTTCGGCCACGCGGATGCGTCCGGCATCCGGGGAGACGACGGTCACGTTGTCGAGGTTGCCAGCGAAGCGGTCACGAATGTAGTCCACGAGCACCGGCATGGCGATGAGATGGTCGACCGGCCCGTCGAAGAAGCCCTGGGACTGTGCCGCATGCAGGTCGACGCTCATGATGCGGTCTGCGCCTGCGGTCTTGAGCAGGTCGAAGACCAGGCGGCAGGAGATGGGTTCGCGGCCACGGTGCTTCTTGTCCTGGCGCGAATAGCCCAACAGGGGGCTGACGGCGGTGATGGAGCGGGCCGAGGCACGCTTGAGGGCGTCGATCATGATGAGCTGTTCCATGATGGCCTGGTTGACCGGCTCGTTGTGGCTCTGCAGCACGAAGACGTCCGCGCCGCGCACCGACTCGGTGTACCGCACGTACATCTCACCGTTGGCGAAATCGTAGGCGGTGGTCTCCAGAACGTCGATGCCCAGCTGGTCGGCTACGTCGGCGGCCAGCTTCGGATGCGCCCTGCCCGTGACGAGAATGAGGTTTTTGTCTGGCTTGCCTTCGAGGATTGCGCTCACCGTATCTCCAAACGTCAGTTCGTTATGGTCGATTCCATAGTGTAACGACGGCAGCTGACTGCCCGACGCCCGTGGCGGATCAGCCTTTCCGCTCGCCGCCGCGGTACAATCCGTGCTTGCCGATGTACTGCACCACGCCATCGGGCACCAGGTACCAGACAGGCTCGCCGTCCGTGGCCCGGCGTCGGATGTCCGTGGAGGAGATGGCCAATGCGGGGATCTCCAACCGGTCGACCTTGCCTTCGGGCAGCGCGTCCGTGCCCGTGTACCCGGGACGGGTCACCGCCACGAAATGGGCGATGTCGAACATGCGGTCGGCGTCTTTCCATTGCATGATCTCCGCGACGGCGTCCGCGCCGGTGATGAAGAACAGCTCGGCATCCGGATGCTGGGCCCGGATGTCGCGCAACGTGTCGATGGTGTAGGTCACGCCCGGCCGGTCGATGTCCACGCGCGACACGGTGAACTTGGGGTTGGAGGCGGTTGCGATGACCGTCATGAGGTAACGGTCCTCCGCATTGGTCACGTGCTTGTCGAGCTTGAAGACCGGACGTCCCGTGGGTACGAACAGGACCTCGTCGAGGTCATACTCCCAGGCCACTTCCGACGCGGCAACCAGGTGGCCGTTGTGGATGGGGTCGAAGGTGCCGCCCATGATCCCGATGCGCGGCCGGTCATGCCAGTTGCCCCGTTCGGAACGACGCCCGGGCGGCGTGACCAGGTTGACTGCGCCGCCGTTGCCCGGCGAAAGTTCTGACATGCGCCGCTGCCCCTGCACATCGCTCATTGCGTACCGCCGTCCGCATCGACCATGGTCTCGAATTCCTCCTGCAGCGACTGGAGCGCACTGCCGCCGCCGCCGTCATGGTCGATGCGGCCCATGTCCTCGTCCCATTCGTCCTGGACCACCCGGCGGATCTCCGCGAAGGTCGGCAGCAGGAAGTCCGGCTGGAACATGCGCCGTACATGCGCTACACGTTCGGTGATGCGGATGAGGGTGTCCGTCATGCCGTCGATGTCGCAGGTGCGTTCCATGGCAGTGAACTTGCCGATGTAGTCCTCCATGAGGCGCATCTGGTCGAGCATGTTCCCGTAAGCGTCGCCCTCGACGTCCGCCAGGTCGGTGGAGCTGGGGTCGGGCCATCCGATGAGCACGGCGTCGGCATATTCCAGCGATGCTCGTTGCTCCGCGGTCGCGATGCCGTCCTCGATCTGCACGAGGAACACGTAGCGCACCAGGCTGAGACGCTCCGCGGCGATCTTCAGCGTGTTGGCATGGTCGGTCAGGTCCACGCCCCACGGGTTGGGATACAGCTCGAGGCGCGGTGCGTTCGGCTCGCTCATGGACGCACCTGCCCGTCGCCGTAGCCGATCCATTTCATGGTGGTCATCTCCTGCAGGCCCATCGGCCCGCGGGCATGCATCTTCTGCGTGGAGATGCCCAGTTCCGCACCGAAGCCGAACATGCCGCCGTCCGTGAACCGGCTCGACGCGTTGACCATGATGACGGCCGAATCGATGGCCTTCGTGCACTTCTCGATGGTGCGGTAGTCCTCGGCGAGGATGGTCTCCGTATGGTGCGTGGAATGACGGTTGATGTGCTCGATGGCTTCGTCCACGCCGTCCACGACCAGCACCCCGATCTCCAGGGCCAGGTACTCGGTGTCCCAGTCGGCCTCGTCCGCCACCAGAAGCTGGATGTCGCGGATGTCGGCCTCTTGGATGATGCGGTATGATGCCTCGTCCGCGTGGATTGCCACGTGCTCGTTGGCGAGCGCCTGGGCGACCATCGGCAGGAAGGACTCGGCCACGTCCCGGTGCACGATGAGCTTCTCGGCTGCGTTGCATACGCCGACGCGCTGCGTCTTGGCGTTGATCACGATGGGGATGGCCTGCTTGAGGTCCGCGGTGCGGTCCACGTAGATGTGCACGTTGCCGGCACCGGTTTCGATGACCGGCACCTTGGCATGCTCCACGACGGCCTGGATGAGGCGCTTGCTGCCGCGGGGCACCAGCAGGTCGACGTAGCCGCGGGCCTCCATGAGCGCGTTGGCGCCTTCCCTGCCGAAGTCGTCGACGGAGGCGACCAGTGCCGGGTCGAAGCCGAGCTCGGCGAGCACGTCGCGCACGATGGACAGCGTGGCGGCGTTGGTGCGTGCCGCGGCGTGGCCGCCGCGCAGCATGGCGGCGTTGCCGGACTTGAGGCACAGGGCGACCACGTCGACGGTGACGTTGGGCCGCGCCTCGTAGATCATGCCGACGACGCCCATCGGGACCCTCACCTGTTCGAGCCGCATGCCGTTGGGGATCTCGTAACCGCGCACGACCTGGCCGACGGGGTCGGGCAGGGTGGCCACCTTGCGCATGTCCTGGGCGGAGGCGGCCACGCGGGTCACGTCGAACTTGAGGCGGTCGAGCTTGCCGGCGTCCATGCCTTCGGCGAAGGCCTGCTCCATGTCCAGCGCGTTGGCGCCGGCGATTTCGTCGGCGCGTTCGTCGAGTGCGTCGGCGATGGCGGCGAGCAGCCCGTTCTTGACATCCGCGGTGGCGGCGGCCAGCTTGCGCTGGGCGAGGGCGGCCGCCCGTGCGCGCTCGCATACCGCGCGGAACACGTCATGGGATTCCTGGGTACCTTCGGTTGCATCACTCATAGTGAGCACCTTAGCCGAGAGCGCCTACACCGCCGGCGGGGCATCCCACAGCACGGACGCCCCCTGCCTGCACGACCCCCTGTGCCGGTACACTGGGTGGCGCAACATCCGTACGACATTTCGGTAAGGATCGAGAAGAGTGACTACCTTCCACAGCACCCGGGGCACGGACGACGCCCTGACATCCAAGCAGGCCATCCGCAAGGGCATCGCCGACGACGGCGGCCTGTTCGTGACCGACCAGCTCGGCGAGAGCAAGGTGGACATCGCCACCCTGCAGGGCAAGACCTACCAGCAGATCGCGCAGGACGTGCTGGGTCTGCTGCTGCCCGACTTCACCGCGCAGGAGCTGGGGGAATGCATTGCCGAGGCCTACGGTGCGCAATGGGATGACGAGCGCATCACCCCCCTCAAGCCGTTGGGTGACGACTACGTGATGGAGCTGTTCCACGGCCCCACCTGCGCCTTCAAGGACGTGGCCCTGCAGATCCTGCCGCGGTTCATGGCGCGTACCACGCCTGCCGACGGCGACGCGGACGAGAGGATCATGATCGTCACGGCCACGTCCGGCGACACGGGCAAGGCGGCGCTCGCGGGCTTCGCTGATGCTCCGGGTACCGGCATCACCGTCTTCTATCCCGAGGGACGTGTCAGCAAGGTGCAGGAACTGCAGATGACCACGCAGTCCGGCGACAACGTGCACGTGTGCGCGGTCAGGGGCAATTTCGACGACGCGCAGTCGACTGTCAAGGAGATCTTCGCCGACACCGAGCTCAATGCGTGCATCGCGCAGGAGGACCATGTGGTGCTGTCCTCGGCGAACTCCATCAACGTGGGCCGCCTGGTGCCGCAGGTCGTCTATTACTTCTCCGCGTATGCGCAGCTGCTGGAGCGGCAGGCCATCAACGTGGGCGACGAGGTGGACTTCGTGGTGCCGACGGGCAACTTCGGCGACGTGCTGGCCGGCTACTACGCGAAGATGCTCGGCCTGCCGGTGCGCCAGCTGGTGGTGGCCTCCGACCGCAACAACGTGCTGTTCGACTTCCTGACCACGGGCACGTACAACCGCAAGCGCCCGTTCTACGAGACGACTTCCCCGTCGATGGACATCCTGGTCTCCTCGAACCTGGAGCGCATGCTGTACTACATGAGCGAGAAGGATCCGCGCCTGGTCACCTACCTGATGAACGACCTCAGTCAGTGGGGTGCCTACGAGGTGCCGCCGCAGCTGCTGATGCGCATCCGCGAACTGTTCGCGACGGGATGGGCCGACGAGGCGCAGGTCTCCCGGATGATCGCCGACTGCTGGAAGGACCACGGCTACGTGCTCGATCCGCATACCGCCTGCGGCTACTTCGTGATGACGCAGATGCCGGCCGAACCGGGCACGCCGCGCGTGCTGCTGAGCACCGCCAGCCCGTACAAGTTCCCGCGCACGGTCAACGAGGCGCTGGGCCTGGAGTCCGACGGCACCGATTTCGAGTGCATGGACGGACTCAGCGAAGCCACCGGCACCACGGTGCCGCCGATGCTGCGCGAGCTTGACGAGGCACCCGTGCGGTTCCGCGACTGCGTGGAGGTGTCCGACATGGGCCACTACGTGGAGCAGTGCGCCGGCAACATCTAAGGCGCAATCGGATATGGGAAGGCCCCGGCACGCCGTCGAGACGGCGTGCCGGGGCCTTCCCATATCCGATTGCGCGGCACGTCAGCGCAGGGCACGCGGTGCCTGCGTGAAATCGGACAGCACCCCGTCCGCGACCTCGCAGATGCGGCGCCACTGTCGCCGCGAGGAGTCGTCCTGCACGCCCCAGGCCTGCATGCCGGCGCGCCTCGCGGACTCGATGCCGGGAAGGATGTCCTCGAACACGGTGCACTGCGTGGCGTCGACGCCGCACCGGGCTGCCGCTTCCAGGTAGATGTCGGGGTCCTGTTTGCCGTGGGCCACTTCCTCCACGCCGACCACCGCGTCGAACAGGTCGGCCATGCCGGCATGCTCGAGTGCCGGGCCGCGCAGCTGCGGCATCATGGAAGTCGCCACCGCCAGTTTCGCGCCGGTATCCCTCAGATGGTGCAGGTAGTCGAGGGCGCCGGCCTTCGGTTCCACCATGGTCGTGTAGTCGTGCAGGGCCAGTCGGGTCCATTCGTCCATGAGGTCCTCTTCGCGCTCCCCCACCAGATCGAACCGTTCGATGGTGTAGGTGGCGATGTCACGGAACTGCATGGCGGCGATGGTCTCCATGTAGTCTGACGGCACGTCGAGGCCCCGGCGTGCCAGGAACTCGGTGTCCACGCGGTCCCAGACGCCCATCGAGTCGAGCAGGGTGCCGTCCAGGTCGAAGATCGCCGCGGTGCCGGCGTTCATGGCGGTCACTGTCCCTCCTTCGCGAGCGTCGAAGACGCCAGCAGTTCGCGGGCATGGTCCAGGGAGGTTTCCGAATCGCTGCCCGAGAGCATGCGGGCGATCTCCATGGCACGCTCGTCGCCGTCGACCTGGCGTACGTGGGTCCGGGTGAATCCGGCTTCGTCGGCCTTGCCGACCACGTACTGGACGTCGGCCCAGGAAGCGACCTGGGGCAGGTGGGTGACGACGATGACCTGCGCATGCGTGGCGAGCATCGCCAGGCGGTGCCCGAGTTCCGCGCCGGCGACGCCGCCGACGCCGGCATCCACCTCGTCGAAGATGAAGGTCATGGGGGTCCGGTCGCCGTCTGCCGTGTCCCGCGCGGCGAGGGAGAGCTCCATGGCGAGCATGAGGCGGCTCAGTTCGCCGCCGGAGGCGCTCCTGGCCATGGGCATGGGCTTGGCGTTCGGGAAGGGACGGAACATGAAGGCGATGTCGTCGCAGCCGTGGGCGTCCAGGGCATCCGCCCCCTGGCGGGGATGCACGTCCACATGGAAGGAAGCGCCCGGCATCGACAGGTTCCCCAGTTCGCCGTCCACCGCGCCGGACAGCGTCTTGGCTGCCGCCATGCGCGCCTTGGACAGCACGGCCGCGGCACGGCGTGCCCGGTCGAGCGCCTTGGTGCGCAGCGTCTGCAGTTCGGCCATCTTTTCCGGGGATGCGTCCAGGTCCTCCAGGTCGAAGCGGGCCTGGTCGCGCCATGCGATCACGTCCCTGAGCGTCGGCCCCCATCGGCGTGCCAGTTCGTCGAGGTCGTGGATGCGCCCGTTGATGGTGTCCAGATCGCGTTCCCCCACCTCGTCGTCGATATGCGACGCCAATGAGTAGGATACGTCGCGGATCTCCTCGGCAGCCGCTTCGAGACGTGCGATGTCCTCGTCGAACATGCCATCCAGCCGGATGGCGCGCAGTGCGTGCACCGCATCGCCGACCTTGTCCGCCACACCGGGCAGGTCTCCCTCCCCGCTGCCGTCCAGGGCCAGCACGGCGCGTTGGACGCCTTCGGCGATCTGTGCCGCATGTTCGATGCGGTCGCGGCGCGCCTTGAGCTCGTCGAGCTCGTCCGCATGGGGATCGACCCGGTCGATGCGCGCGATCGACTCCGTCAGGTAGTCCGCCTGCTGGCGCATGCCGGCCTCCTGGCGTTCCAGTCGTTCCAGGCGACCTTCGATGTCACGCAGCTCCTGCCAGGCATGTGCATAGGCCTCGCGTTCGGCATCGTCTTGGGCATAGCCGTCGAGCACTTCGCGCTGGCGTGCCGCCGAAGCGATGTGCAACTGGTCGCTTTGCCCGTGGATGGTGATGAGGCGACGGCTCAGCTCGGCCAGGACGGCGCGCGGCACGGTCCGCCCACACGCCACCGCACGCGACCGTCCCTTGGCGGGTACCCTGCGTGACACGAAGAGCTCCCCGTCCTGTACCTCGACGCCGGCTTCCTCCAGCACGCCCTCCAGGATGGGGTCCTGCCCTACGGCGAACACGCCCTGCGCCCACGCCGCATCCGCGCCCGGTGAGACGCGGGCCGCATCGGCGGCATTCCCCGAGATGAGCCGGATGGCGTTGAGCAGCATGGACTTGCCGGCCCCGGTCTCGCCCGTGATGGCGGTCATGCCGACGGCGGGTTCGAGACGTGCCTCATGGATGGGGCCGAGGTCATGGACTTCGAGTTCTTCGAGCAAGGTATCGCGGTCCTTCAGGATTGCTTGCGGGCGTGCGGTGCGGCGGCGTGCAGGTCGCGCCATCCGACCACGGGCAGGTTGAACTTGGTCACGAGTCGGTTGGTGAACGGCGCGTCGCTCAGCCGGGCCAACCTCAACCGGTCCGAGGATTGGCGCACGTCGATGCGGGCGCCCTTCGGCAGGGCACGCTGGCGGCGCCCGTCGCAGCAGATCCAGCCGTCGGCGGTCGAATCCTCGTCGATGCGGAACTGCATGGTGGAGCCCGACCCGATGACGATGGGGCGCGCGAACAGGGCATGCGCCGCAAGCGGCACCATCAGCAGGGCCTCCACGTCCGGCCAGATGACGGGACCGCCGGCGGAGAAGGCATAGGCGGTCGAACCGGTCGGTGTCGACACGATCAGTCCGTCGCACCCGAATGAGCTCATGGCCACGCCGTCGACGCCGATGGACATGCCGATCATCTTGCCCCGGTCGGCACGTTCGATGGTGATGTCGTTCAGGGCCCAGTCCCCCAGTGGCGTGTCCTCGCCGGGCAGCCACACGTCGACGTGCGCGATCATGCGTTCGTCGATGGTATAGTCGCGCGCGGCGATGCGCGCAATGGCCTCGTCCATCTGGAAGCTCTCGAACTCGGCCAGGAAGCCCACGTGCCCCATATTGATGCCGATGATGGGCACGTTGGTGCAGTGGACCAGCTCGGCTGCTCTCAGGATGGTGCCGTCGCCTCCCAGCACCACCACGATCTCCGTGTCCTCGGACACCGTCGGGGAGGGGCGTCCGAAACCAGGGGCATCGACATTGTCCACGACATCCACGTCGAAGCCGGCCTCGCACAGCTGGCGGATCGCGGACTCCACGACGTTGCCGTCACGCATGAGCCTGGCATGCGTGACCACCGTCGCCCGTCGGTTGGTTTCCATCACAACCCCTTCCTTACCGGATCGTGTTCGCGTCCATACTAATACATGCGTTGCCGTTGGCGGCTGAATGGGCGCACAAAGTCACTCGCACCCCTACAATGGTGTGGTAATCCGTCCATCGGTCCAAGTACGGGAGGCAGCCATGGCGCATCTCCTGTTCGACGAGTCCGCGTCGAACAGCGACGCTTCGAGAGGCTACGGCTGGTGGTTCTCGGGCGACACCTTCGAGAAGGCCGCCACCGAGGAACGCCAACCGCTCAGGCGCTCACTGTCCTACCGCATCAATTCGCATCCCGGCCGACTGACCATCATCTACTTCCTGACCCTGGTCGTGCTCTCCACCTCGATGCTGCTGCTGCCGGCCGCGACGCACGCCGGGCAGAAGACCAGCTTCTCGACCGCGTTCTTCACCGCAGTGTCCGCGCTGTCGACCTGCGGCATCTCCATCGTGAACACCACCACACACTGGTCCATGTTCGGCCAGCTCGTCCTCATCATATCGGTGCAGATGGGCGGACTGGGCGTCATGACCTTCGCCTCGATGATCGCGCTCGCCGTCAACCACCACCTCAAGGCCACGCAACGGCTGCTCACCGCCAGCGAGCTGGGCACCAACAAGCTCAGCGAGATCCGCGGCGTGCTCGCCGTGGTGCTCACCACCACCTTCGTCATCGAGGCCATCACCTTCGGCGCCCTCTTCCCCGGGCTCTTCCACGTCAACAACGGCAACGTCGGCAGCACGCTCTGGGAGTCGCTCTTCTTCGCGGTCATGGCATACAACAACGCCGGCTTCACGCCCGACGGCGCAGGCCTGTACGTGAACAACTGGGCGGTCGGGATGCCCATCATGCTCTCCGCCTTCTGCGGCACCCTCGGGTTCCCGGTCATCCTCAACATCTTCCGCTGCGCCCGGCGCCACCAGGGCGTACGACGGTGGAACCTGCACACCAAGGTGACCCTCGTGACCACCTTCGCCATCGTCCTGGCATCCCTCTGCTGGTTCCTCGCCGTCGAATGGGACAATCCCGCGCTCTTCAAGGACGCCGACGTCGAGACGCGCATGCGCCGCGCCATGGTCGCCGCCGTCATGCCGCGCAGCTCCGGCTTCGACCTGTCGTGGGTGCCCCAGGTCAGCGAGGCCACCAAGGTGTTCATGAGCGTGGTCATGTTCATCGGCGGCGGCTCCACGTCGACTGCCGGCGGCATCCGCGTGACCACTTTCGCGGTGATCCTGCTGGTATGCAAGGCAGCCTTCAGCGGGCACACCGACGTCAACGCCTTCCACCGGCGCATCCATACCCGAGTGATCATGACCGCGACCAGCATCACCACCGCATGCTTCGCCCTGGTGCTGGTCGCTTCCATCGCGCTCATGCTCATCACCGGCGCCTCCTTCAGCCATGCGCTCTTCGACGCCTGCTCGGCCTTCGGCCTGGGAGGCTACTCCGTGGGCGTGGCCCAGGAGACCAACCCTGCCTCCCTGTACATCCTGGCCACCAGCATGGTGGTCGGGCGCCTCGGGCCCATGACCCTCGCCTATGCGGTGAGCCGGCCTCGCCAGGTGGAAGTCGTGCGCTACCCCACCGACCAGATCGTGGTGGGCTGAGCCATGTTCAACCTCAATCCCTTCAGGCATCCGCATTCCGACAAAGGAGTTCATCATATGGCAGAGAGCCGCAGCATACTCGTGGTGGGACTGGGCCGCTTCGGCAGCGCCGTCGCCACCACCCTGGACGCCATGGGCCAGGACGTGCTCGCCGTGGACAAGGATTCCGAACTCGTCAACCGGTGGAGCTCGCAGATTCCCACGGTCCAGGCCGACATGACCGACGTGCTCGCCCTGGAACAGCTCAACGCCTCGGATTTCGACATCGCCGTGGTGGCCATCGGCGATAGCGTGGAGGCATCCGTCATCACCGCCGGCAACCTTCTGGACGCCGGCATCTCGGACATCTGGGCCAAGAGCGTGTCCAAGGAACATGCGCGCATCCTGCAGCGCATCGGCGCACGGCACATCATCAACGCGGAGACCGACGCGGGCAAGCGCGTCGGGCATCTGGTGTCCGGCAACTACCTCGACTACATCGAGCTCGAAGGCGCCTACAACGTCGTCAAGATCCACACGCCCCCGCAGTTCGTCGGATACACCATCGGCGACGCGAAGATCCATGATCGCTACGGCATCACCATCGTCGGCGTCAAGTCCCCCGGCCACGAGTTCCAGTACGCCTCGAACGACCTGGAGCTGCATCGCAACGACGAACTGATCATCATGGGCAAGCAGGACCAGATCGACCACTTCATCCGCGGCTGACCCGATGCCGCGGCGGGCTTGCCGTCACGGCATCCTGGCACACAGCAGGTACTCGTGGTTGCCATGGGTGCCTTCGATGGGCGAATCCGCCGTGGCCACCACGTCCAGCCCGCAGTCGCGGGCGCACGCGACGACCTTGTGCAGCGCCTGCTCGCGCAGGGAGGCGTCCACGACAATGCCGTGGCGGTCGAGGCCGGCCCGCCCCACCTCGAACTGCGGCTTGACGAGGAGCACCACCCAGGCGCCCTGCGCGGCGATGCGCGCGATGACGGGCAGCACGTAGGTCAGGGAGATGAAGGAGACATCGGACACCACCAGTTGCGGCGCATAGGACAGGTCCGCGGGCCGTACGTCGCGGATGTTCGTGCCGCTCATCTCGATGATGCGCGCGTCGCCGGCGATGCGCGCATCGAGCTGGCCGTGGCCCACGTCCAGGGCAATCACCTGCGCCGCTCCCCTGCGCAGCAGCACGTCGCAGAACCCGCCGGTGGAAGCGCCGATGTCGAGGCACCGCAGGCCCTCCGGGGATGGCAGTCCGGCCCGGGCGAAGGCCTCGAAGGCGCCTACCAGCTTGTAGGCGCCCCGCGAGACGTAGCCGTCGGGGTCGTGCACGTCGATGCGCATGCCCGCATCCACCTTCATGGAAGGCTTGGCCGCGACCTTGCCGTCCACGCGCACCAGTCCCTCGCGGATCAGCCGCTGGGCGTTGGTACGCGAACTGGCCAGGCCGTCGGCGGCCATGCGCGCATCGAGTCGCTCGCTCATCGAAGTCTCTCCCCCATCGGCCGCCGGTCAGGCGATGCGGAACTGCGGCAGCTCGACCCCGGACAGGTCGGTGCCTGTGTCCATGAGCGTCCAGCACAGGGCGCAGGCGGCGCGCAGCGCGTCGATGCTCCCGCTGTCGCTCACCTGTACGCGGCTGCCGTCGAAGGTCGCGGTCATGCCGCCGCAGCGCCAGTCGCCGTCGGGCATGCGTTCCACGGCAGGCTGCGGCACGTTCAGGCCGCGCAGGTCCGCGCTCACGTAGGTGGGACGCAGCCCGGGAACGGCACGCAGCAGGATGTCCGGGTCGGTCACGCCGGTGAGCACCAGCAGCGAGTCGTAGCCGCCGCGGTTGCCGGCCTCGATGTCCGTGTCGAGCCGGTCGCCGATGGCCAGGGCCGCCTCGCAGGGCACCATGTCCTCGCCGTCGTGCGCGGCGAGCATGCGCGCCTCGTCGTACATCGCGGATTCCGGCTTGCCTGCCGACGCCAGGGGTTCGACGCCCGTGGCGTTGACGACCGCCTGGATCATGGAACCGCAGCCCGGTGCCACGCCGAGCTCGCGTGGAATTGTCAGGTCCCGATTGGTCACGAAGTACTGCGCGCCCGCCTCCACGGCAAAGGCGACCTGCGCCATCTGCTGCCAGCTCATGTCCGGATACCAGCCCTGGATGGCGGCAACCGGCCGGCCCTCGGCACGGTCCGTCACCTTGAGGCCCTGGCGTTCCACCTCCTGACGCAGGTGTTCGGCACCCAGCACCAGGACCTTGGAGCCTTGCGGCACATGCCGTGCCACCATGCGGGCGGCGACCACCGAGGAGGTGATCACCTGCCAGGGCTCCACGTCCAAACCGAAGCCGCGCAGCTGCTGCGCCACGGTGGCCTGCATGCGCGAGGAGTTGTTGGTGGTGTATTCGATGGTCATTCCCAGGCGTTCCGCTTCGCGGATGCTGGAGGCGGCGTGGTCCACGGGCTGCTTGCCGTAGTACACCACGCCGTCAAGGTCCAGCAGGGCCAGGCGGTAGGCCTGGCTCAACGCCTGTCCAGTGGCTTTCAGCACCGTGGCACTCACTCCGTTTCGCCCTTGAGCTCTTCCTCGGAATCACCGATCTCGGTGTCCTCCTCGTCGGTGTCCTCCTCTGCGTCGGTCAGGTCGGGGTCACCCATATTGCCTTCCTCGTCGCGGCGTTCGTTGCGTTCCTCCATCTCGGCGGGTTCGATGTCCATTTCGGCGCCGGACAGCTCCTCCTCCTCGTCGTTGCGGGTCTCGTCGTCCATGTTGACGCCGGACTCGTCGTCGAAGGGGGCATACTGGGCGTCGTCCGGCGTCACGCCGAGCTTGGCCTGCAGGTCCTCGGGCAGGTCCTCGACGTCGTAGTCGACCACGAAGTCGTCACTGGTCTCGTCCTGTTCGACGTCCGCGTAGCGCTGCTCGAGATCGTCGATGAGCTCCTCGAGGGCCACCGCCTCGTCGCTGCGGCCTGCCTCCTCCAGGAAGTACTGCTCCGCCTGGGCGGCACGCATGCGGTACTCGCCGGCCAGGCCCTTGGCGTGCACCAGCTTGGAGGTGATCTCGATGGCCTGGTTCCACATCTTGAGGTCCGCCAGGGCGCCGGCGTACACCAGGAACATCTCGGCCTTCGCCTCGCCCTGCAGGTGCTTGGCATCGTCCGACAGGGCGATGTCGATGGCCTTGCGGGGCTGTCCCAGACCTCGCTCGCAATCGGCCATGAAGGGCAGGTAGTCGAGGTAACCGTTCATGCGGAAGGCCGTGCGGAACTCGCGCAACGCGAGCTTGTAGTCGCCGTTGCGGTAGGCGACCATGGCCAGGGTCTCGCGGGCGATGTCCACGCGGGATGCCTGCTTGGCGGCCCACTTGGCGTGCTCGAGGGCCGCCTGCGGATCCGTGGCCTCCAGGGTGTAGGCGGCCAGGATGTGCAGGCCGATGTTCTCGGCGTGTTCCTTGGCCAGGCCGCGCAGCCGTTCGCGTTCGTCCTTGCTGAGCATGCTCCACTCGAGGCCGGCCGGCATCTTGGGTTCGCCCGGACGACGGTCGGTGTACGGGTTCTGGGAGGGGAAGCTCACCGTACCGTCCGAGTTCTTGCGCGACTTGGACATGTACTCCTGGCGCTTGCGCTCATGGTGCTGCCGACGGTCCTCGTGGCGGCGGTCGTCACGGCGGAAGTCACGGCGGTCGCCGTCCTTGTGGAAATCCTTGCGGTCGTCACGGCGGAAATCACGGCGTTCGCCATTGCGGCCGTCCTTCTGGCGCCAATCGCGTCCCTCGCCGTCACCGCGGCGGAAATCACGGCGCGGTCCACCCTTGTGGAAGTTGCCGCCGCCCTTGCCCTTGTGGAAGGAGCCGCCCTTGTGGAAGCCGCCGGAACGGCGCTCCCCCTCGCCTCCGCGTGCGGGGCCGCGCTGGCCGTCCTGGCCGGAACGGTCGTAGCGCGGGTTCTCGCCGCCCTCGCCGTCACGGTGGAAGTCATGGCGCTTGCCGCCGTCGCGATGGAAGTTGCCGCCCTTGCCCTTGTGGAAATTGCCGCCCCGATGCTGGTTGCGGCCCTTGAATCCGCCGTTGCGGCGCGGCGCGCCCGAATTGCCGTGCGAATGGGGGCCGTGGCCTGCGCTGTGTTCCTGTGCCATGTGGTTTTCCGTTCCTTGTCAGGTTGCGGGGCGGCACGCGGCCGCCCCGGATTCGTGTGATGTGTACCAGTCTACGACGCCGTCGCCCGCCGCCCCGCGGTTCACCGCACGGGGCAACGGGCGGCAGCGGCGGCGTCAGGCGCGCTCGACCACGCCGAGCGCCTTCTTGCCGCGGCGGATGATGGCGAAGCGGCCCTGCAGGAAGTCGGACTCGCCGAGCGTGGCGTCCTCGTCCTCCACGCGGATGTTGTCGACGTAGACGCCGCCCGACTTGATGGTCTTGCGCGCTTCGGAAATGGACTTGAACAGGCCGGCCTTGACGCCGGCCTCGCTGACGCGGTCGCCCGCGGCAGCGGCGGCGAAGGCCTTGGCGCCGTGCCCGTCCTCGACCTTCAGGCCGTCGAGGGCGGATTCGAGGGTGGCCTCATCGATGGAGGCCAGGTCGCCGCCGCGGCCGAAGAGCGCGCCGGAGGCCTCGATGGCGGCACGGGTCGCCTCCTCGCCGTGCACCAGGCTAGTGACCTCCCACGCCAGGGTACGCTGCGCCTCACGGGCGCCCGGGTCCTCCTCGCTGGCGCGGACGAGTTCCTCGATGCGTTCCTTGGGCAGGAAGGTGAAGACCTTGAGCAGGTTCTCCATCTCCGCGTCGGGACGGTTGAACCAGAACTGGTAGAAGCGGTAAGGGCTGAGCATGTCGGGGTCGAGCCACATGGCGTTGCCCTCGGACTTGCCGAACTTCTTGCCGGTGGCGTCGGTGATGATGGGGCTTGCCATGACGTTGACCGCCACGCCACGCACCTTGTGGATCAGGTCGAGGCCGGAGGTGAGGTTGCCCCACTGGTCCGAGCCGCCCAGCTCGAGGACGCAGTCGTATGTGTCGTACAGGTGCAGGTAGTCGTTGCCCTGGAGCACCTGGTAGCTGAACTCGGTGAAGGAGATGCCCTCCTCCGAATGCAGGCGACGGGCGACGATGTCCTTCGAGATCATGGTGCCCAGGCGGAAGTTCTTGCCGACGTCGCGCAGGAAGTCGATGACGTTCATCTGCGCCGTCCAGTCGTAGTTGGACACGAAACGCACGGGGTTGTCGCCGTCCTGTTCGAGGATGCCGCCGATCTGCCCGCGCAGGCGGTCGCACCAGCCGGCCACGATCTCCTTGGAGTTGAGGGTGCGCTCGCCTGACTGTCGGGGGTCGCCGATCAGGCCAGTGGCGCCGCCGACCAGTGCGATGGGATGGTGGCCGGCCGCCTGCAGGTGGCGCATGATGATGAGCTGCACAAGGTTGCCGATGTGCAGCGACGGCGCGGTCGGGTCGAAGCCGCAATAATAGACGACCGGATCACCGTTGAGCGTCTCGGCGAGTCGATCCCGGTCGGTGGACTGGGAAATCAACCCGCGCCATTCCAATTCGTCCAGGACCGAATCGAAGCCGGCCTCCGTGAAATCGATGACGTGAGCCATGCCTGTTATCTCCTCATGATGGTGTTTCCGGTGGCCGCCGCTGCAGCCTACCACAACCCACCAGTGTGGCACGGTTGCCAGACAGGTGCCGCCTTATCGTCGGGAACCGCTTCGATGGCGGGAGAAGCGCTGCGGCGAAAGCGTCTCCGCGGTGGCGCTGATCTTGTCGGCCACGTTGACCAGCACCCCTTCGAGATACCGTGGCGGGATGGGGGTCAGCGGGAACATGTGGCGGCGGATGCTGTCCGCCTCCACGTCGTTGAGGTCGAAATCGGCACGCGCGTTGCGCTCGGCGCGCGCCGGGTGGCGGAAGCCGTGCAGCCGGTGACTGCCGTCGCCCCGCTCGTGCCAGTCGTAGAGGAAATAGTCGTGCAGCAATGCCGCGCGGACCAGCGAGCGCAGGTCCACGCGGTGCCACAGGTGCAGTCGGTCGGCCAGCCATACCGCCAGTTCGGCGACCCGTACGCTGTGCTCGTATGTGGTCACCGCACCATGCTGGTATGCCTCGCGTTCCAGCTGCATGTGCCCGTGTGCCAGGATGTCGGCACCGACATGGCGTACGATGCGGCTGATTGCCTGCCTGTCCAGCACGGTCAGTGTTCGCCCTGGCGCGCCTGCATGGTCTTGATGAGCGTGGCAGGTGCCACGTAGGCGGTGCCGTCGCTGGATGCGTTGAAGTAGGCCCGCAGCTGTTCCATGAGCGTCTTGGCGGAGACGATCTGTTCGCGCACGCGGGTCGGCGCGGTGCCGCCCTTGCCGGCGCGGGCGGCGACGGAGCCTTCCGTGGAGAGCACTTCGCGCACTCCGATGGCCTGGTCGGCGGGCAGGAAGTCGTGGAAGATCTCGATGAAGTCGTCGTCCGTCAGGTCCCAGAGTTCCTCGTGGCGGGTCTCGGCGGCCTTCACGCAGGCGCCGGACAGCTCGTGTGCGTGGCGGAAGGGCACGCCCTGCTTGACCAGCCATTCGGCGATGTCGGTGGCCAGGGCGAAGCCGGTCGGCGCCTCGGTTTCCAGACGGTCGTGGTCGAAGGTCATGGTGGCGACCATGCCGGTGAAGGCAGGCAGGAGCACCTCGAGGGTGTCGACCTGGTCGAAGACGGCTTCCTTGTCTTCCTGCAGGTCGCGCGCGTAGGCGGTCGGCAGTCCCTTGAGGGTGGCGAGCAGGCCGGTCAGGTCGCCGATCAGGCGGCCGGCCTTGCCGCGTGCCAGTTCGGCGATGTCCGGGTTCTTCTTCTGCGGCATGATCGACGAGCCGGTGGAGTAGGCGTCGTCGAGAGTGACGAAGCCGAATTCCTGGCTGTTCCAGATGATGATCTCCTCGGACAGGCGGCTGATGTCCACCCCGGTCATGGCCATGACGAAGGAGAACTCGGCGACCAGGTCGCGGGCGGCGGTGCCGTCGATGGAGTTCTCGGTAACGGTGGAGAAGCCCAGTTCGCGGGCGACGGCCATGGGTTCCAGTCCGAGGGTGTTGCCGGCCAGGGCGCCGGAGCCGTAGGGGCTGGCGTCGCAGCGCCTGTCCCAGTCACGCAGGCGTTCCACGTCGCGCAGCAGCGGCCAGACGTGCGCCATGAGCTGGTGGGCCAGGAGCACGGGCTGGGCATGCTGCATGTGCGTGCGGCCCGGCATGACGGTGCGGCCGGCCTTGACGGACTGGTCGACGAGTGCGTAGCACAGCCGCAGCAGCTGGTGGGCCAGGGTACGCGACTGGCGGCGCAGCCACATGCGGATGAGGGTGGCGATCTGGTCGTTGCGCGAGCGGCCGGCGCGCAGCTTGCCGCCGAGTTCGTCGCCGGCGATGGCCAGCAGTCCGCGTTCCAGGGCGGTCGCCTCGTCCTCGTCGTCCTCGTTGGGCGTGAAGGTGCCGGTGTCGACCTGGTACTGCAACTCGTCGAGGGCCTTCTCCATGCGGTCGAGCTCGTCGGGGGTGAGCAGTCCGGCGCGGCCCAATGCGCGGGCGTGGGCGCGCGATCCTGCGATGTCGTCGTCGGCCAGGCGCCAGTCGAACTGGGTCGACTTGCTCAGGCGCGCCAGCTCGGGCGACGGTCCGGAGGAGAACCGTCCGCCCCAGAGTGCCAGGTGTTCCTCGGTGCTTGTTTCCTGTTCAGCCATGCTGTCCTGTTCGCTTTCTCGATGGTACGGCGGGAGCGGCTCCCGACGCGGTTCTACTCATGGAGCATACAAGGCGGGGACGCCGTCGCGTGCGCGACCGGCGTCCCCGCCTTGCATGGCGGCGTCATTCGACTTCGTTATCCGGCACTTCGATGCCGTTGCCGAACTTGACGTCGCGGGCCGCGGCGACCTTCGTCGGCAGGCCGTAAATCTCGATGAAGCCGTTGGAGGCGTTCTGGTCGAAGGTGTCGCCTGAGTCGTAGGTGGCCAGGTTGTAGTCGTACAGCGAGCTGTCGGAGCGGCGTCCCACGACGACGGCGCGTCCGCCGTGCAGCACCATGCGGATCTCGCCGTTGACGTACTGCTGCGTGTCGTTGATGAAGGCGTTGAGGGACTTGACCGCCGGGGAGAACCACTGCGCGTCGTAGACGAGCTCGGCCCAGCGCTTGTCGATGTCGCGCTTGATGCGGTGCTGCTCGCGCTCGAGGCACATGTTCTCGAGCTCCTCGTGGGCGCGGATGAGCGCGATGGCGCCCGGCGCCTCGTACAGCTCACGCGACTTGATGCCCACGAGACGGTCCTCGATGAGGTCGACACGGCCGATGCCCTGGGCCCCGGCGCGGCGGTTCATCTCCTCGATGGCCTGCAGCGGGGTGACGTCGCGGCCGTCGATCTTCACCGGCACACCCTGGCGGAATTCGATGACGACCTCGTCCTCGACGGGCGGGAAGTCCGGATCGTCGGTGTAGGAGTAGCAGTCCTTGGTAGGAGCGTTCCAGGGATCCTCGAGGAAGCCCGTCTCGATGGCGCGGCCCCACACGTTCTGGTCGATGGAGAAGGGGCTCTTCTCGGTCTGCACGATCGGCAGCTCATGCTCGTTGGCGTAGGCGATCTCGACGTCGCGGGTCAGCGAGAGGTCACGGATCGGGCTGATGGCCTTGAGCTCGGGGTCGATGGACTGGATGGACACCTCGAAGCGCACCTGGTCGTTGCCCTTGCCGGTGCAGCCGTGCGCGATGGTGTCAGCACCGAACTGGTGGGCGGCGCGCACCAGGTGCTTGGTGATCAGCGGGCGCGAGATGGCGGAGACGAGCGGGTAGACGCCCTCGTACATGGCGTTGGCCTTGAGCGCCTGCATGCAGTATTCGTTGGCGAACTCGTCGCGTGCGTCGACGACGTAGGCCTCGACGGCACCGCAGGCCAGCGCACGCTCCTTGATGGTCTCCAGGGATTCGCCGCCCTGGCCGACGTCGAGGGACACGGCCACGACGTCCTTGCCGGTGCGGTCCTTGAGGTACGGGATGGCGACGGAGGTGTCGAGGCCTCCGGAGTACGCCAGCACGATGCGGTTCTTGTCGCTCATGTCATGCCTTTCTCACGTGGGTGCGATTGCTGGATGCAAGTATATACATAAGACTGTATAAATATACATTATGGAACGAGAAGTCCACGATGCGAACCGGTCCGGCATTGCCGGGCGTGTCGTCCCTCACTGGGAGGAGGCGATGGACAGCAGCCAATCGGCGCGCGTCTGGGCGAGCGCGTCGTCTGTGCAGATCACCATGACGGTGTCGTCGCCGGCGATGGTGCCCAGGATCCCGTCCACGGCATGCTTGTCGACGACGCTGGCCACATACTGCGCGGCACCCGACGAGGTGTGCACCACGATGAGATTGCGGGCATGGGCCACCGAGGTGACCAGGCCGGGCAGCACCTTGGCCATCTGCGCCTGGGCACGCTCCAACGAGAACTGGGCCGCCTCGTCGGCCGGGGCGTGCACCTCGAGGGTATAGGCGACCGTGCCGTCGACCAGACGCGTCTTGACGGCGTTCATCTCGTCCAGGTCACGGCTCAGCGTGGCCTGGGTGACCTCGATGCCCTGGTCCGCAAGGATCTGCGAGAGCTGGGACTGCGAGGTCACCACATGGTCGGCCAATGCCTCCTCGATGGCGTGCAGGCGTGCGTTCCTGCTGGTGGGTCGGTGCAGCGCGCCGTTCGAATCGCACATCAGGACAGCAGGCTTTCGTCGCCGCGCTGCTTGCCGACCAGCCAGGTCAGCAGCGCCTTCTGGGCGTGCAGGCGGTTCTCCGCCTCGTCCCAGACCACGGATTGCGGGCCGTCGATCACGTCGGCGGTGACCTCCTTGCCACGATAGGCGGGCAGGCAGTGCTGGAAGAGCGCGTCCGGCTTGGCGAGATCCATGAGATCCCGGTTGACCTGATAGGGCCAGAAGGGCTTGGAACGCACCTCGTATTCAGCTTCCTCCCCCATGGAGACCCATGTGTCGGTGAAGACGCAGTCGGCACCGGCCACGGCAACCAACGGATCGGTGGTCACGGTGATGGAACCGCCGGTGGTCGCTGCGATGCGTTCGGCATCGCGCACGATGTCATCATCCGGCAGGAAGCCGTTGGGACCGGCCACCGCGACGTGCATGCCGGCGACCGCGCCGGCCAGCAGGTAGGAGTTCGCCATGTTGTTGGCGGCATCGCCCAGGTAGGCGATGTGCATGCCTTCGAGCGCGTCGACGCCGCCCTTGAACTGGGCGAGGGTGAGGAAGTCGGCGAGCACCTGGCAGGGATGGAAGTCGTCCGTGAGGGCGTTGACCACCGGGACGGTGGCGTATTCGGCCATCTCCTCGACGCGTGACTGCTCGAAGGTACGCCACACCAGGGCGGAGGTCATGCGGGTGAGCACGCGGGTGGTGTCGGCGACCGGCTCGCCGCGTCCCAGCTGGGAGCCGGACTTGTCGATGACCAACGGGTAGCCGCCCAGCTCGGCCACGCCGACCGAGAAGCTCGAGCGGGTGCGGGTGCTGGGCTTGTCGAAGAGCACGGCCACGCCCTGCGGGCCGGCGAAGGGCTGGTGGTGGAAGCGGTCCTCGCGGAACTTCATGCCCAGTTCGAGGATCTGCTTCTGCTCCTCGTGGTTGACGTCGTCATCGCGCAGCATGTGGCGCAGCTGTCCCATGGTGGTTCTCCTCTTCTTCGTGTCGGTCGGGTGGTGGATCGATGCTTGGAGTCTATCAGTCGTCGGGCAGGTCGGAGGGCATCTGTCCGAGGATGATCAGGGCGTCGTCGATGTCCTGGGGACTGACGACGAGCGGGGGCGCCAGGCGCAGGGTGGAGGGGTCGCAGGCGTTGACGATCAGGCCGTGGTCAAGCGCCCAGGCCATGGCGGCATGGGCGCAGGGATGCGCCAGTTCGATGGCGTCCAGCAGACCCCTGCCGCGCACGGCCCGGAACAGCGTGTTGTCGAGTGCCATGATTCCTTGGCGCAGATAGGCACCGCGGGTCTCGGCCGCGGACACCAGTCCTTCCCGTTCGATGGTGTCGAGGGTGGCCAGGGCTGCCGCGGCACCCATGGGGTTGCCTGCGAAGGTGGAGCCGTGGCGTCCAGGCGAGAACAGGTCGGAGAGCTCCTGCCCGAAGGAGATCATGCCGCCCATGGGGAAGCCGCCGGCCACTCCCTTGGCGAAGGTCACGATGTTCGGGACGATGCCGCCCAGGTCCTCGCGCTGGAAGGCGAACCATGCGCCGGTGCGGCCGATGCCGGTCTGCACCTCGTCGACGATGAGCAGCGCCTCGTGCGTGTCGCACAGCTCGCGCACCGTGCGCACGAAGTCCGCATCGAGCGGCCGTACGCCGGCCTCGCCCTGGATGAGCTCCATGATGACGGCGGCGACCGGCCCCTTGGCCTCGTCGCCGAAGGCGTCCGCCATGGCCTCGGCATCGTTGGCCTCGACGAACTCGAAGTTCGGCACCAGCGGCTCGAAGGGCTCGCGGATCACGGGCTTCCAGGTGGCGGAGAGCGCACCCATGGTGCGCCCGTGGAAGCCGTGGGTCAGCGCCAGGATGCGGTAGGGCCGGTCATCGGCCTGACGGTCCTGCAGGAGACGTCCGTACAGCTTGGCCATCTTGAGGGCCGCCTCGTTGGCCTCGGCGCCGGAGTTGCCGAAGTACACGTGCGAGCCCTCGGGGGCGCCGGCCAGCCTGATGAGCCGTTCGGCGAGCTCGATCTGCGGCACGGTGGCGAAGTAGTTGCTCACATGGGCCGCCTTGGCGGCCTGGTCGGCGACCGCCTTGACCCAGGCCGGATGGGCATAGCCGAGTGCGTTGACGGCGATGCCGGCCAGGAAGTCGAGGTACTCGTTGCCGTCGACGTCCCACACATGGGTGCCTTCGCCGTGGTCGAGGACGCGCAGGGGCTTGCCGAAGACGTGCATGTGCACGTCGTCATAGGCATCCAGCCACTGTTCGTCTTGGGTCAGCGCGTGCCGTTCTTGCTGTTCAGTGTGCATAGGAACTCCTCATCTCCAGGCCTTCGCCCGGTTCCACCATCGTGCCGATGCCGGCGCTGGTGAAGATCTCGTTCAGGATGGAATGCGGCTTGCGGCCGTCGATGATGTGGGCCTGCTGCACACCTCCTTCGATGGCGCGGATGCATGCCTCCATCTTCGGGCGCATGCCGGATTCGAGTTCCGGCAGCATGTCGCGCAGGTCGTCGCTGCCGATGCGCCCGACCAGGGAGTTGCGGTCGGGCCAGTCGGCGTACAGTCCGTCGACATCCGTGAGGATGACGAGCTTATGCGCCCCCAGGGCGGTGGCCAGGGCGGCCGCGGCGGAGTCGGCGTTCACGTTGAGCACTTCGGTGGCGTCGTCCTCGTTGGGGGCGACCGAGGAGACGACCGGGATGCGGCCGGCGTGGATGAGGTCGACGACCGCGGATGCGTCCACGGCGGTGACGTCGCCGACCAGGCCGATGTCGGTGGCCTTGCCGTCGATGACCGGCATGCGCTGTGCGGCGGAGAACAACGCGGCGTCCTCCCCGGACAGGCCGACGGCATAGGGG
This sequence comes from Bifidobacterium cuniculi, assembly GCF_000741575.1. Taxonomy (GTDB): domain Bacteria; phylum Actinomycetota; class Actinomycetes; order Actinomycetales; family Bifidobacteriaceae; genus Bifidobacterium; species Bifidobacterium cuniculi. Next base: position 63,435 of record NZ_JGYV01000017.1, on the reverse strand, counting down.
CCGTGCGCATTGATGAGTCCGACCAGTTCACGAGAGACCTTGCCGGTGAGTACCATGCGTACCACGTCCATGGCCTCGGGCGTGGTAACGCGCAGGCCGCCCCTGAATTCGGAGTGGATGCCGAGCGCGGAGAGCATGTGGGAAATCTGGGGGCCGCCGCCGTGCACGACCACGGGATGCAGCCCCACCTGGCGCAGGAAGACCATGTCCTCGGCGAAGCATTCCTTGAGGTGGTCGTCGACCATGGCATTGCCGCCGTACTTGATGACGATGGTCTTGCCGTAGAACTCCTCGAGCCAGGGCAGAGCCTCGATGAGGACCTCGGATTTCTGGTCGGGGCGCAGGTCGGTATGCACGTCCAGATGGTACCCGGGTCCGCGCAGTTCGGCAGTCATTGGTTCACTCAGCTTTCGTAGTCGGCGTTGATGTGTACGTATTCGTGGGTCAGGTCGTCCGTCCAGACGGTCGCTTCACGGTCACCCGCGTTGAGGTCGATGTCGATGTGGATGTCGACGGGCGTCATGTCCACCTCGCTGCGGTCGCGGCCCGGTTTGCCGCCGTCGCAGATGCGCACGCCGTTGACGTCCACGCACACCCGGTCGGGGTCGTAGGGGGCTACGTCCTCCGGCACGGTTCCCAGGGAGCTGACGATGCGCCCCCAGTTCGGGTCGTTTCCGCTGATGGCGCACTTGAGCAGGTTGGAAGCGGCGACGGCGCGGCCGCAGGCCAGCGCCGCATCCTCGCTGGTGGCGCCCTTGACCGTGATGGCGATGGTATGGCTCATGCCCTCGCCGTCACCGATGATCTGGCCGGCCAGGTCGGCGCAGATGTCGGCGATGAGCGCATTGAACTCGTCCGGGTCGGGCTCCAGGCCGGAGGCACCCGAGGCCAGGAGGAGCACCGTATCGTTGGTGGACATGCATCCGTCCACGTCGATGCGGTTGAAGGAGGTGTCGGCGGCGGCGCCCAGGGCAGCCTGCAGCTGTCCGGGGCTCACCACGGCGTCGGTGGTGATGACGCAGAGCATGGTGGCCAGCTGTGGGGCGATCATGCCCGATCCCTTGACCATGGCCCCGACGCGGAAGCCGTTCGAACCCAAGCGGGTGGCGACCTTCGGCTTGGTGTCGGTGGTCATGATGGCATGGGCTGCGTCCGCGCCGGCTTCGGCGGAATCCGCGAGCCGTCCGTAAGCCTCACGGGCCCCGTCGAGGACCTTGTCCAGTGGCAGGAGCTCGCCGATCAGGCCGGTGGAGCAGACGGCCACCTGATCCGGGGCGACCTTGAGCAGCGAGGCGACGAAGTCGGCGGTCCGCTCGGACTGGGCGTAGCCTTCCTCGCCGGTGCAGGCGTTGGCGCCCCCGGAGTTGAGGATGACGGCGTGGATGTCGCCGTCCGCCACGGCCTTGCGGCTCCACTGCACGGGGGCGGCGCAGAACCGGTTCGTAGTGAACACGCCGGCGGCCGCGAACTGCGGTCCTTGGTTGACGACGAGCGCGACGTCCGGCTTGTCGGCCGCGCTGATGCCGGTATCGACGCCGGCTGCCTGGAATCCCTTGGGGAAGGTTACGCTCATGGTGCCACTCCGATCTTGTTCAATCCGGTTTCCTCGTTCAGTCCGAAGGCGAGGTTCAATGACTGCACTGCCTGGCCAGCCGTGCCCCTGTTGAGGTTGTCGATGGCGGCGAAGGCGTGCAGGGTGCGGCTGCGGCGGTCGACGGCCACCTGCAGGTGCGCGGCATTGGAGCCGAGTACGTTCTGGGTGGCCGGCATGGTGCCCTGCGGCAGGACGGTGATGAATCCCTGCCCTGCGTAGGCCCGCTCCCAGATGGCGTGGATCTCGTCGTCGGACATGTCCAGCGCCCCGTTGTCCAAGGTGGCGGTGACGCAGGCCATGATGCCGCGCGACATCGGTACCAGCACGGGGGTGAAGGCCAGGGAGAGGCGGTCTGCGTCGGCCGCCTCCAGGCCGGCTGCGTGCGCCAGGTTCTGCAGGATCTCGGGAATGTGGCGGTGGGTGCCGCCGACCGAGTAGGGCACGGCGGAGTTGAATGCCTCCGAGGCCAGGAGGTCGGTGCGCTTGAGGCTTTTGCCGGCTCCCGAGTATCCCACGGCCAAGGTGGCGACGATGCTCTTGGGATCGACGATGCCCTGCGCGACGGCCGGCTGCGTAGCCAAGGTGACTGCCGTCACGTTGCAGCCCGGCCCTGCGATGCGCGTGGCGCCGGCGAGACGTCCGCGCTGCCGCACATAGCCACCGTCGGCATTCCGTCCGACGATGAGCTCGGGCATGCCGTAGGTCCAGTGTTCGTGGAAGTCGCCGCCGTAGTAGTCGTCCCAGGCCCGCCGTTCCTCGAGGCGATGGTCGGCGCCGAGGTCGACGACCGTCACGTCCGGGTCGAGCTGCTCCGCCAGGGCACCGGAGGCGCCATGGGGCAACGCGAGGATGACGACGTCGTGGCCGTTGAGGTTCTCCGGCGTGGTGTCCTGCACGACCAGGTCCGCCAAGGGCGTGATGTGCGGCTGGAGTTCCCCGAGCCGCTGGCCGACGGTGGAATGCCCGGTGACGCAGGTCACCCGGAAGTTCGGATGGGTGGCGAGGATGCGCATGGCTTCGCCGCCGGCATAGCCGGTGGCTCCCGCAATGGCGACGCTGTATGTGTTCATGTTGGCTCCCGGTCAATCAGGTGTTGCCACAAGCATACACATTATGCAGTACATTGCATAACTATGCATAATGGCGTCCGGGAAAACCGTCACGCGCTCAGGGCGCCATCGCCGCTGGCGGAAGGCGTCGGCGTGGTGCCGGGCGTGGAAGTGCTGGGTGAGGACGAGGGTGAGGCGGAGGGATCGGGCAAGCCGGCCCACTGGGCCATCTGCCCGAGCAGTTGGTCCATGGTGATGCCCTTGGCCATGCAGTAGAACACCACCAGGGAATACAGGACGTTGATGGCCACGGCGGCAATCGCCAGTCCGCGGCCTTTCATGTGGAGCACCTTGGTGCGGCGCATGCTGATGGCGCCGAGGACGGCCGGCAGGATCGGGCATGGGATGAACAGGGCCATCAGGAATGAGATGACTGCCCAGCCATCCCAACGACCATAGAAAGGATTGCGCTGCGGGTCGTCGGGATCGATGGGCTCGATGCGGTACGGCATCTGCGGCATGCCCGACTGCCACTGCTGCCCGTTGCCATCAGGCTGCCGGGGAGAAGGCTGCGCGGCACCTTGGGCGGGAGCCTGTGCGGTCGGCGTCTCGGGCGCGGGATCGGGGCGTCCGAAGAGATAGGGGTCGTAGTCGTCCGGGAACTGGGAGTCCATGGCGCCGTACGGGCGCTTGGCATACTGGCCGAACTCCGGTTGCTGCCGGGCCACCGGGGTGTCGTGGACGGACGACGCCTTCGATGGAACGACCGGACGGTTCCCTTCGTCGGCCTGGGTGGGCTGGGTCTCGTCCGGTTCGTTCATCATGGTTCCTTTGCGCTCGGATCGGCCCTAGGCGCGCAGTTGCGCACCCAGGAGTGCGGTACGTTCCACGATACGCGCCCTGGTCGCCTCGTTGTCCTGCGCCGTGAGCGTACGGTCGGGGGCACGGAAGGTGACGGCGTAGGCCAGGGACTTCATGCCCTCGCCCACCTGGTCGCCTGTGTATACGTCGAACAGCTCGATGGATTCGAGCACGTCGCCGGCGCCTTCCTCGATGGCTGCCTTGAGCTGCGCGGCGGTGACGTCCTGCGGCAGCGTGAACGCGAGGTCCTGCCTAACCAGCGGGAAGGTGGAGATCGGCTTGGCCCGCACCGGCTTGTTGCTCAGCGTGGAGAACAGGGTGGTCAGGTCCAGTTCGAAGGCAGCGGTGTGGTGGGGCAGCCCGAGGGCGTCGTCCACATGGGGGTGGAGTTCGCCGACCATGCCGACCGGCACCTCGCCGGCCATCACATGGGCCATGCGCCCCGGATGCCATTGCGCGGGCACTGCCTGTGCGTCGGGCTGCTCGAGGGTGAGGTCCGCGCCCAGGCATGCGCCGATGCGGCGCACTGCCTCGACCGCATCGGTCCAGTCCGCGGGGCGCTTGTCGCCCAACCAGCCGTTGTCCTCGACCAGGCCGGTGAACATGCCGGCAACGTGCAGCGGCTGCTCGGGCAGGCCGGCGTCCAGGGCGGCCAGCTGCTCGTCACTCGGCAGCACGCCGCCGGGCAGGGCCGGGATCGCCGGCGCGTCGGGATCGGCCAGGTAGACATGGCCCAGCTCGTAGACGGAGACATTCTCCAAGCCGCGGTGCACGTTGCGCAGCAGGGTCTGTGCCAGGGTGAGCAGGATCTCACGGCGCAGGAACGGACGGTCGGCGGCCAGCGGGTTGACGATCTCCACGCTGACGGGTTCCACCTGCTGTGCGTCGATGGAGAAGGCCTTGTAGTCGGCAGGTCCCACGAAGGGGTAGCTCAGTGTTTCCACCATGCCGTACTGGGCAAGCTCGTCCGCCACTTGGCGCTGGTGCAGCTGGTCGGCGGTCAGGCCCACATGACCGGTCACGGGGGCATTGGGCACCCGCGTGGGAATGCGGTCGTAGCCATAGATCCTGGCGACTTCCTCGACCAGGTCGCACGGTTCGGTCAGGTCGGGGCGCCAGCTTGGCGGCACCACGGTCAGCTCGCCGTTGCCGCCGCCGCCCAGGGCGCAGCCGATGTCGGTGAGGATGGCGCTGATCTCGTTGAGGTCGAGCTCCAGGCCGGCCACGCGTTCCACTTCGCTGGCCTTGAACACGATGTGCTTGCGCCGCTGCGTGTCGTCCACGTCGCGCGGGGTGTCGGATGCGGTGGCGTTGCCGTACTCCACGAGCAGGTCGACGGCCTGCTGGGCTGCCGCGGGCTGGATCTGGTCGTCGACGCCGCGTTCGAAGCGTCGTGCCGCTTCCGAGGGGATCTTGTGGCGGCGCGAGGAACGTGCGATGCTCACCTGGTCGAAGTGCGCGGCCTCGAGCAGGATGTTCGTGGTCTCGTCGGTCACTTCGCCGTACTGGCCGCCCATGACGCCGGCGATGCCGAGGATGCGCGACCCCTGCTCGCCATTGGGCGAGTCGGTGATGAGCAGGTCCTCCGGGTCGAGGTCATGCTCCTTGCCGTCGAGCGTGACGAGCGTCTCGCCCTGGCGGGCACGGCGCACCACGATGGGTCCCTCGATCTTGTCGAGGTCGTAGGCGTGCATCGGCTGTCCGATGTCCATCATCACGTAGTTGGTCACGTCCACGGGCAGCGACAGCGAACGCATGCCGGCGCGTGTGAGGCGGCGGCGCATCCAGTTGGGCGTCGGGCTTCCCGGGCGGTAGCCATGCAGGGCACGCGCGTAGTAACGGTCGCAGCCCGCCACGCCGCGGATCGGGTTGTCGTCCTGGACGATCACCTCGATGTCGCCCTTGCCGGCTTCCTGGTCCTCGATGTGCGGCGCGCGGGACTCGAGGTCGGTCACCGGGTCGGTGAACTCGGCGCCGGTGGAGTTGTGGAATTCGCGGGCGATGCCGCGGTAGGAGAAGGCGTAGCCGCGGTCGGGCGTCACGTTGATCTCCAGGATCGGCTGGTCGAGGTGCAGCAGGTGCATCACGTCGTCGCCGGGCTTGAGGGCCTCCACCTGCTCGGGGGTGAAGCCGTAGTCCCCCAGCAGGATGATGCCGTCGTGGCTGTCGCCCAGTCCCAGTTCGCGTTCCGATGCGCACATGCCGTCGGAGACGTGCCCGTAGGTCTTGCGCGGCTCGATCCTGAAGTCGCCGGGCAGGACGGCACCGGGCAGGGTGACGACGACCTTCTCGCCGGCGCGCATGTTCGGGGCGCCGCAGACGATGCCGCGCGGCACCTTGTTGCCGTCCCCGTCCACGTCGTTGTATTCGTCGCCGACGTCGACGTGGCACCAGTTGATGACCTTGCCGTTCTTCTGCGGCTCGGGGGTGGCGTCCACCACGTAGCCGACCACGATGGGACCGGTCACCTGGGACTGGTGGATCTCCTCCTCCTCGAGGCCGACGCGCACGAGGTCCTTGGCCAGCTGCTCGTAGGTCAGGCCCTCCGGCACGTCCACATGGTCGCGGAGCCAATCAATATCTACCATAGGCATGTTCTCGGGTCACTCCCCCATCACGAATTGTTCGCTGAATCGCACGTCGCCCTCGACCAGGTCGTGCATGTCGTTGATGTCATGGCGCAGCAGCAGGGTACGCTCCACACCCACGCCGAAGGCGAAGCCGGTGTAGACGTCCGGCTCGATGCCGGCGGAACGCAGTACGTTCGGGTTGACCATGCCGCAGCCGCCCCATTCGATCCAGCCCGGACCGCCCTTCTTGTCAGGGAACCACAGGTCGAGCTCGGCGCTCGGCTCGGTGAAGGGGAAGTAGCTCGGGCGCAGGCGGCTCTTGGCCTCGGGGCCGAACATGGCCACGGCCAGCTTGTCGAGCACGCCCTTGAGGTCCGCCATGGTCAGGCCCTTGTCGACCGCCAGCGCCTCGACCTGGTGGAAGACGGGCGTGTGGGTGGCGTCAAGCTCGTCGGTACGGAAGACACGGCCCGGGCAGGCGATGTACAGCGGCACACCGTGCGCGATGAGGCCACGCACCTGGTCGGAGGACGTCTGGGTGCGCAGCACCATGTTGGAACCGACGAAGCCTGCGGCGTCCTTGGCCTGGTTGCCCTTGACATAGAAGGTGTCCTGCATCTGGCGGGCCGGATGGTCGGGGCCGAAGTTCAGGGCATCGAAGTCGAACCATTCGGTCTCCACCTCGGGGCCGTCGGAGATCTGCCAGCCCATGCCGACGAAGAAGTCCTGCACGTCTTCCATGAGCTTGGGCAGCGGATGGCGCGCACCGAGTGGCTTGCGGGCGACGGGCAGCGTCATGTCGACCGTCTCGGCCGCCAGTTCCGCGGCTTCCTCGGCGGCCTTGACCTCGGCCTCCTTGGTGCCGTAGGCGCGACCGAAGTCGGCGCGCAGCTTGCCCATGAGCTTGCCGGCTTCCTTCTTGCTGTCCTTGTCCAGCGACCCGATGGCCTTGCTCGCCAGGGTCATGGCCGACTGGGCGCCGGCGTACCTGGTCTTGATGGCCTTGAGTTCCTCCATGCTGGAGGCCTGCTCGATTGCGGCGATGCCCTCGGCGACCGACTCGGCCACCGCCTCGGCATCGAATTGTGTGCCTTCTGCCACGAGATACCTTTCACTCACAGTCGTCACACCGTTGAAAACATGAACGATTCCAATGGTTTTCCGACGTCACATTGTTTCATTGCGACTCGACATGGCCAGGGTCATGAGCATGACCGCGGCACTGGTCGCGAGGTTGAGCGATTCCGCCTTGCCGTAGATGGGAATGGAGGAGACGAGGTCGGCGCGCTCGAGCATCCCGGGTTCGAGCCCGCGCGCCTCGTTGCCGAAGAGCACCGCCATGGAGCCATCGAGGCCGTCACCGTCGCGCACCAGGTCGGGCAGGCTCTCGGGCGCCTTGCCTTCCAGGCCGTATACGTCGGCCGCGACGAGCGTGACGTCATGGTCCGCACAGTAGGACAGGAATCCCTCCTCGTCCATAGCCAGCACGGGCAGGTGGAACAGCGAACCGGTGGTCGCCCGGATGACCTTGGGGCTGAAGAGATCGACGCAGTCTCCCACCAGGACGACCGCATCGCAGCCGGCGGCATCGGCACACCGGATGACCGCGCCCGCATTGCCCGGGTCACGCACCTGCCAGAAGGCGGCCAGGAACGGCTTCGGAGTTTCCGGCACCGTCTGCAGTGCCTCCCGGCACGCAGCAAGATCGCCCACCGCCAGCACGCCCTGTGCATCCTGGCTCATATGCGCCATGACCTTCTCCGTGGCCTTGTGCACGTAGATGCCCTCTCCCATCGCGAGTCCTGCGAGCTGTCCGGCGGCCGCGTTGCGGAAGGCGGCGTCGGGTTCCTCGCCATCCACCGTCACGTACAGGTCGCGCACTACGTCTGACATCCACGTCAGCGCCTCGCGCACGGCCTGTGGCCCTTCGATGAGGAAACGACCGGCCTTCCGGCGGCGCTTGCGGTCATGCAGCTCGGCGATGCGCCTGACGCGTTCCGCCTTCTCGTTGGTCATCACTTGTGCATCCATTGGCATGGCAGCCACAGTACCCACGGGGCCACGACAGGTCCGCACCATGCGGCATGCACAGCCAATCCGCACGGTTTTTCGGCAAACATCCAGCAACCGTCAAGTCACTTGCCAGTACATCATTCGGCACCACCCAGCCAAACCATGGCCTTATCTCACGTTGACGCCATTATGCTTCGAGCGCATCAATCAACCATGGCCCCGAACCGCAGGAAGGATACCATGTTCATAGTCAGGAACGCCCTGTGCAACGTCACGCGCAACAAGGGACGCAACGCGCTGATGATCATCATCGTCGCGATCATCACCGCCGCCGCCACCGTAGCGCTCGCCATCGTGCAGGCCGCACAGCAGGCACGCGCCAGCGCACTGGACAACACCACGATCACCGCGCAAATCTCCCTCGACCGCCGCGCGCTCATGGGCAGCACCCAGCCTTCCGGCAGCGACGGCACGACATCCGGCGAGAAGCCGGACATGAGCGCACTGCAGCAGTCGATGGCGGACAAGCAGCTCACCCTCGCCGACTACGAGGAATACGCCAAGGCCGACTACGGCGTACGGTCCTCCTACTACACCGTCACCGCCTCGCTGGCCGCCGCCGAGGACGGCATCGAGCCGGTCGACTCCAACGGCACCGTCACCTCCTCGTCCGAGGATTCATCGGACTCCGGCACCACCGACACGCAGGACGCTCCCTCCGCCCCCGACGGCGGCATGGGTGGCGGCATGGGTGACATGCGCGGCGGCAAGGGCGGCATGACGGTGACCACCGGCGACTTCTCCCTGGTCGGCTTCTCCAGCGACGAAGCCATCCTCAACGCCCCCAACGGCTCCTTCACCATGAGCTCCGGCGAAGCCTTCGGCTACGGCGAGGACGACGCCGACGAGGTGATCGTCTCCGACACGCTCGCCCAGGCCAACGGCATCGAGGTGGGCGACAAGATCACGGTGGCCAACGCCGCCGACACCGACACCGACTACACCTTCACCGTCGTGGGCATCTACTCGAACGCCACGGATGAGGCGCAGCCGCAGGGCGGCCCCATGGCCTCCACCGCCTCCGACCCCGCGAACGCCATCTACACGAACGAGGCGACGCTGACCAAGCTCGGCCTGACGCCGGACAAGACCATGGAGATCACCGACTCGCGCGGCAACACCCGCACCGTGCAGAGCGCGCAGCTGAGCTTCACCTATGTCTTCGCCGGCAAGGAGGAGTATGACCGCTTCGTCGAGGATGTGCGCAAGGCCGGCCTCGGCCACGAATACACCATCTCTTCCGAGGACGTCGAACGCTACGAGCAGAGCATGGTCGCGATCGACAACCTCTCCAAGTTCGCCACCACCATGCTCATCGTGGTGCTGGCCGTGGGCGCCGTGGTGCTCATGGTGCTGACCGTGTTCAACATCCGTGAGCGCAAGTACGAGATCGGCGTGCTCACCGCCATCGGAGTCAAGAAGGCGAAGGTGGCGACGCAGTTCGCCGTCGAGCTGCTGGTGGTCACGCTGGTCGGCCTGGCGGTCGGCATCGGCGTCGGTGCGGCAACCAGCGTGCCCGTGTCGAATGCGCTGCTCAGTTCGCAGGTCGAGCAGCAGTCCCAGCAGATGAGCCAGTTCGGCCGGCAGATGCAGCGTCCGGACGGCGGGTCGTCGGCTACGGACGTCCAGCAGGCCGCTCCGCAGCTGTCCGATGCCCCGCAGGGTACCCCTGGCTTCGGCGAGCATGCGCAGAACATGATCGACCAGCTCAATGCGACCGTGAACTGGGCGACCATCGGCTGGATGCTGTTGGTCGGCGTGGTCCTGACCCTGCTGTCTGCCCTGGTGGCGGCGGTGTTCGTGATGAGGTACGAGCCGTTGCGGATCCTGGCCGACCGGTCCTGAATACGTGTACGAGACAAAGGAACTTATATGACTGACAAGAAGAACACTGCGGCGCCGGCCGCACAGCCCGCGGCTGCGCTGGAGGCCGGCGAACCGATCCTGAGGCTCGGCGACGTGAGCTATGCCTACAAGAAGGGCGGTCCGTTGGTGATCGACCACCTGTCCTACTCCTTCGACACGGGCAGGGTGACCTCGATCATGGGGCCGTCCGGTGCGGGCAAGACGACGCTGCTGTCGCTGATCAGCGGCCTGACGGTGCCGACCGGCGGGCGTGTGCTCTTCGAGGGCCGAGACCTGGCGACGCTCGACCGCTATGATTACCGCAGCCGGGACATCGGCGTGATCTTCCAGAGCTTCAACCTGTTGCCGGGCCTGACGGTGCTGGAGAACATCATGCTCACGATGGACGCGTCGGGCAAGAGGTTCGACCGCCCCAAGAAGGAGATCGCGCTGGAGCTACTCGACCAGGTACATCTGCCGCGGCATTATGCCGACGAGCGGATCCTGCACCTGTCGGGCGGCGAGCAGCAGCGCGTGGCCATCGCCCGCGCGTTGAGCGACGACCCGAAGGTGGTGATCGCGGACGAGCCGACCGGCAACCTGGATCCGGCGACCCAGGAGGACATCATGGCGATCTTCCTGGAGCTGGCGCACGAGCAGGACAAGTGCGTGATCATCGTGACGCACAGCCCGCAGATCGCGAAGGCGTCGGATACCGTGTTCGAGCTCAAGGCAAGGAGGTAGCATTCTCTTCCATGGACGGGTCGGGTCCCAGGAGATTCATCGGTGCGCGAGGCGTTGCATCCCGATGCGCATGGCGGTCTACGATATGTGACATGGGTCGACCAAGCACCTCCATCCACGAACCGCAATGGCGGCATGTCGAGCACGGGTTCGGACCGTTGTGGGCACCGGACTCGCGCATCCTGTTCCTGGGCACCATGGCCAGTCCCCGCAGCCGACAGGCCGGTTTCTTCTACATGCATCCGCGCAACCGCTTCTGGCCCATGCTCCAGGCCTTGTATGCAGACCCGGACGATCCGGCGGACGTGACGGGAACGACCAAGGACAGCCGCCGCGCCTTCGCGCTGCACCACCGCATCGCCCTGTGGGACCCCATTGAATCGTGCGACATCCTCGGCGCCAGCGACGCAAGCATCCGCAACGTCGTGCCCAGCGATCTGGCCGGCATCGTCGAGGGCTCCGACATAGGCATCATCTGCACCACCGGCAGGAAATCGTTCGAGGTCTTCGAGAAGTACCAGCGTCCCGAGTTCGAACGGCGCGGCATCCACGTGAGCCTCGTACCGTTGCCCTCCACGAGCCCCGCCTATGCGGCCAGGACACCCGGGCAGATCATCGCCATGTGTGCCGAACGCCTCGGACCGGACGGAATGACCCCGAATCCCGACTGCACCATCCATCTATAAGTAAGGCATCCCCATGCAGCTCAATGCCACCATGCGGCTCAACCGCGACGAACGCGACCCGCGCACCTATCTCATGTTCCACGGCTATGGCAATGACGAGACCGAGATGGAACGCATCCTGGACGCCATCTACCAAGGTACGAACATCGACCCCGCGTACCTGTCCTTCCGGGCACCCCACGAACGGCCCTACCTAGGCGGCTGCACCTGGTACGCGCACAGCCATGACGGCGCGCAACGCCGTGAGGCGTGCCGGGAGGTCGGCGACGCCCTCGTACGGCTCGTCGCCTCGCCGCTGTTCGAGGGACGCAAGCTCACGCTCATGGGTTTCTCGCAGGGCGCCTACCTGTGCTACCGGCTGACGCAGGACCATCCCGACCTGTTCGACACGGCCGTGATGCTTTCCCCTTCCTTCCATGACGAACACGGCCCCGCCGTGGCAGGACGCGCCCGCTACATACTGTGCTACGGCACCGACGAGCGCCACATTCCAGCTGGCGACATGCGCGAGTGCGAGCATATCCTCGAGGCCACGGGGCGCCTGACCTACCTGCGGTACCCGGGCATGGGGCACACGGTGTGCGACCGTGAAATCACCGACCTGCGCCGCCTGCTCGTCGCATGACAACCTACGCAATCCCATCTAGCGGATAAAATCGTTCTTATTCCGAATGCTCCATGATAATATTTGCAAAACATATGATCCATATATGGAGGCATGAAGGAGAAACCATGGACTTGGCACAGGAGCTGTTCCGGGAACTCTCGCACTGGCCGCAGGTCGAGGCCATCGCCTTGGGCGGTTCGCGCGCCACGGGCCGCAACGATGCCGCCTCGGACTATGACGTCTACCTGTACTGCACCGCACCGGTACCGCTGGAGCAGCGTCGCACGACGCTTGCCAAGTACTGCGACGCCATGGAGATCGGCAACCATTACTGGGAGGCGGAGGACAACTGCACCTTCAAGGACGGCATCGACCTGGACCTGTTGCACCGCGACCTCGACGGCTTCACCGCCGACCTGGCGCGCGTGGTCGAGGACGCGCAACCTTCCAACGGATACACGACCTGCATGTGGCACAACCTGCGCACCTGCACGGTCCTCTACGACCGCGACGGCCGGCTGGCAGCAGCCAAGGAACGCTTCGACGTGCCCTATCCGGAACCGTTGCGCCAGGCCATCATCGAACGCAACATGAAGCTCATGCACGGCGTGCTGCCGTCCTATGACGCACAGATTCACAAGGCTGCGTCCCGCGGCGACCTGGTGAGCGTGAACCACCGCGTGGCCGCCTTCCTGGAATCCTATTTCGACGTGCTCTTCGCACTCAACCGCATGACCCATCCCGGCGAGAAGCGCCAGATGGCCATCGCCCTCGAACAGTGCGAACTTCTGCCGGACGATTTCAAGACCAATCTCGATCGCCTCTTCGCGGACATGTTCACCGGCCCCGACCGTCTGGACGCCGACATCGCCGCCATCGTGCAGAAAATGGAACGCGCGGTGCAAATGGACCAGAGTGGGCCAATTCCTGCAACAAACAATGGATGAATCCGATTGTCGTTGTGGCCGTGTGCTGCCGGCCTCCTAGAAATATCACGGAAAAACGAGAGATTTCTAGGAGGCCGGCAGCACACGGCCACAACGACAACAACTACAATGGAGTCTTTGGAATAGGCCTCTCGTCATAAAGGAGCGCTGCATGGCACTGGGAGCATTCATCGCCGGATATGCATTGGGGCGGCACCACGGGGACTACGACGACCGGAGGCTCAATGCGTCGGAACGAACGTGCCAGGATTATCAGGAACGCCAGGAGCTCTTCGAGGAGCAGATTGAGGCTATCGACCGCCTGACCAGGCATCGTGACGATTCCCGGCACCCGTGGGAATGACGGCAACGGCCAAGAATTCCTTATGAGGGGTGGGTTAAGGGAATTGCCCTCGGTATGAGGCCCGCAAAACGGCGGAATGCCGTAGCCATACTGCCGGGCATTTCCCTTAACCTACCCCTCATAAGCAAAACGACCGTCAATTGCCCATGAAGCTGAAGGTCCCGGCCCATACGGCGCTCACCAGCGCCACCGCCGGGATGGCCAGGCACCCCGTCAGGAACCACCAGTCGCGCGCATGCACGTGGCTGACGCGCGCATGGCTGCGCGGTCCCGCGCCGCCGAAACCGCGTGACTGCATCGCCACCGCCAAGGTGGTCGAACGGCGGATCGAAAGAACCAGCAACGCGAAGGCCTGCGGGAAGAAGGACCTGATCTTGCTGTCGTCCCCCAAACCGCGCGAACGGCGCGACGCGGTCAGTGCCGCCCAGTCGTCCTGCAGCACGGAGAACAGCCGCATGCCTGCCAGGCCGCCGTACACGAACCTGTCAGGCAGGTGAAGGATCTGGCTGAATCCGTCCGCCAGGTCGGTCGCGTCGATGCCGAGCACGGCGATGATGGCGGGAATGCCAATCGCCAGAATACGAATGCCCGTGGCGAGTGCCAATTCGGCCGACCGGTCGGTGACATGAATCCAGCCCCACTGCCACCAGGTGTCGCCGCCGGACTTGCCGTAGAGAAGCACGGCGAGTGCGGAGCCGGGTGCGCCGATGAAGATGGGCCAGGTGGAGCGCACGATGCGCCAGGGGGTGAAGCCGATGGCCATGAGGAACACCACTTCGAGCCCGAGTGCGACCGTAGCGGAGACCCAGTCGAGGCTGAGCAGCAGCGGCAACGAGGCGAGGAAGGCACCGAAAAGCCGAAAGACGGGGTTGAGGGACGCCAAGAATGGCGAACGGCTGGACGGTTTGATGTCGTCCGCCCGTTCCCCCATGGCCTTGACCGGCACGACGGTGGCGTCCGGCAACGGTTCCTGGACTGTCCAGAGTCCGTCCGGCGAATCGCTTGGTGGGACCGTAGCGTCGGCACACCCCGCCGTCCACTCGCCTTCGCCCTCGCCGGGCACGAGTTCGACGACGCGTGCGCCGAGCGCGGTGACGAGGTCGCGGTCGTGGGTGACGACGATGATGCTCACCCCGTCGGAACGCAGGGAGTGGATGAGTCGTGCAATCTGCATCCAGGTGCGCCGGTCCTGTCCGAAGGTGGGTTCGTCGAGGATGAGGACGCGTGGTGCGGCAGCCAAGGCTGCCGCGACGGTGAGGCGCCGTTTCTCGCCGCCGGAGAGCGTGTACGGGTTCTGGTTCGCGTACTGGGCCAGGTGGAAGCGGCGCAGCAGCTCCATGGCACGGTTCCGTGCGGTGTCTTCATTGAGTCCGGTGCGCCGGGGACCGAGCATGACTTCATCGAGGACGCTGGACGTGGCGAATTGATGTTCGGGGTTCTGGAAGACGTAGGAGATGCGGGAGGCGAGCTGCCGGGAGGTCCATTCGATGGGGTCGCTCCCCCGGGCGCCGTCCGCCAGTGCGGCGCCGGCGACGACCTGTCCGCCGAGCGGTGCGAGCAATCCGGCGAGGGTGAGCGAAAGCGTGGATTTGCCGGCGCCGTTGGCTCCGACGAGTGCGGTGATCTGTCCGGGACGGAAATCAAGGTCGAGGTGCTCGGCGATGGCGTGTCCGGCACGGCCGATCGAGAGTTCCTGCGTGGACAGCACGACGTCGCCGGACCCGAGGTTCGGCTCGTATCCGGGTTCCCCGTCGGTGTGGATGCGTTCGATGCGGTCGCCGGGACGCCGGTAGGCCTCGGGCACCCAGATGCCCAGCTCGGCGAAGTCGAGCGTGGGGTCATTGAAGACCTCGTCGGGCGTGCCGTCGGCCACGACCACGGTGTTGCAAAAGCCGGTGCGGTCGATTTCCTCCTCGTAGCCATGCTGGGTGGTGGCGGCGCGCGCCCCGTCCGTGGCAAGTCCGAGCACGACGACGCGATCGATCATGGAGATCCACCGGTCGGCACGATGCTCCACGAGGATCATGGTGGAACCGGTACGGAGCAGTACGTCGCCGACGGCGCCCACGATCTGCGCCACACCGTCCGGGTCGAGGTTGGCGGTGGGTTCGTCGAGCAGGAGCACGTCCGGTTCCATGGCGAGGGCGCCGGCAAGCGCGAGGCGTTGCAGCTGGCCACCGGACAGGTGGGTGACGGAGCGGTCGAGCTTGAGGCCGCCCAGGCCGACCGCGTCGAGGGACGCCTGCACGCGCTGCCAGATTCGTTCGCGTGGCACGTCGAGGTTTTCGGGGCCGAAGGCGACGTTGTCGCCGATGCGTTGGAAGACGGCCTGCGCGTCAGGGTCCTGCAGGACGAGGCCGACCTTGCCTCGTGCCCGGTGTGTGTCCGTGCCGTCGATGAGGATGCGGCCCTCGGTGATGCCGCCGTCGGCGTCCTCGCTGATGGCGGTGCCGTCGGCATCGACGCGCGTTTCGGCGACGACTTCGCCGAGGAGTCCTGCGGCGCCTTCGAGGATGGTGGATTTGCCGATGCCGGAAGCGCCGAGCAGCAGAACGCGTTCGCCGGCGCGGATCTCGAGGTCGAGTCCGCGCACGGCGAAGTGATTGCGTGAGGCGTGCCGGTAGCCCCAACGGTCGAATGTGACTGCGGCGCCGGCCGCACGTGCCTCATGGTTCATCAGTTGGCCTTGCGCCGCATTTCACGTCCGGAGGCGAACTGGTCGAGTGCGCCGGTGCGTGCGATGGCGCGGTAGAGGTACCACATGGCGACGCCGGCGATGAGCGCGCCGGACGCGACGGTGGTGAGCAGATAGACGATGCCGTAGGAACCCGCCAGGTCGATGGCCTGCAGGTGCGTGAAGAAGGAGTAGCCCCAGCAGGCGACGCCGGCGAGTGCGCCGGAGAGGACGGTGACGGGCAGGTTCCACTTGCGGTAGGCGAAGACGGCGAAGGCGATCTCGGCGGCCAGCCCCGGGACGACGGCTATGAGGAAGGTCTCGACGCCGCCCCACATGTTGCCCATGAGCGCTTCGAGCACGCCGGCGACGACTTCCGCGTAGAGGGCTGCGCCAGGCTTGCGTACGATGACGGCGGCGAGGGGGGCAGCGAAGAGCCACAGGCCGTTGAAGATGCCTGCCAGGCCGGGGATGGCTGCCTCAAGCACGCTCCATGGTGCGGAGGTGAGCAATGCGACCGCCCAGTAGATGAGGGCGGAGGCGACGCCGATGACGGATGCGACGGCGATGTCCACCACACGCCACTTGAGGATCGGTTTCGCTTCGATGGTTGAAGCTGACATGAGTGTGCCTTTCTCTGTTCTCTGCAGTGGTTTTCCCACATGGATGAAGGCACGGGAATCGACGACGTCCGTGCGCCGGCATTGTCCGGATTCACGTTCAATCGGTCGGGGCATGAGCCCCTCTCAGCCGGTGCGATGCACCAGCCCCCGTGTCGATTGTCGATTGTAGGGCAAGCGGATGACCCAGGCGCAGTCATCGGCGTTTGAACAGCTTGAAGAGTTGCGACTGGCGGATCGTCAGGCCGGTCAGTACAGCCGTCGCCACGCTACCTGCCGCCACTGCCAATGGGGTGCGCAGGGCCGTGGCGCAGACGGCCCACGCGTCCACCGGTGCGGTGCGCTGCGTCAGGGACACGATGAGCGCGCAGGCGCACAGCGCGCCGAGTCCCGCCCAGACGAAGGCTTCGATGGCGATGGCGCACAGCTGTGCACCTTTGGACTGGCCCGAATGCAGGGCGCCGGCGTATTCGAGCCGGCGGCGGCGTACGGCGAGCACGCCGATGGCCACGCCGAGGACCAGCCCCAGCCATGGCATCCACCGGGTGACGCGTTGCACGTAGGAAGCGGCTGCGTCGTAATGCGAGTCGAATCCCTTGTTGATGGCCATGATGCCTGCTTGGGTCTGCCCCTGTCCGGCGACGAGTGTGGCGTACAGCAGTTGGCTGTTGGCTTCCGCATGCGGCCATTGCTTGGCCCAGCATTCATGGTAGGTGCCGTCGGTCGTGGACTGCGGCACCAGGAAGGTGTAGGCGAACCGCGTGTCGCGTCCGTCGTTGGGCCATTCGTACACGCCCGCCACGTCCATGGCGCCGTGGTCGGTCATCACGCTTGCGCCCGGCACCAGGCCGAAATCGTTCGCCACGTCCTGTGGCACCCACACGCCGGAGGCGTCCACCTGTTCCGCCCCGGACGACGTGCCGGCGGCCACCAAGGCAAGCATGCCGGGCGTCACCTCGTAGGTCTGCAGCACCTTGCCCGGCGTGGACGCCAACGCCACCTCGTCGCCGGCGCGCAGGGCACCCGACTGGCCGAAGGCGGCATCATCCTGGGCGAGCGCATCGCAGGCGGCACCGTCCACGGTGCCGCCGACCACGGTGTCCACGTCCGCATAGGCCTGCACACGGGTCAGAGCCTCACGCTCCTGTGCCGTCACCGTGGCCGCCTCGTAGCCGCCCAACAGCGTGCCGGACAGTGCGACCAGCACGAACAGCAGCAATGCGTGCGCCGTTCCGGTGCCGATGTTGCGCATCGCTTCGGACAGGATCGAACGCAGTCTCATCGCGTCACCTCCCGTGCGGCGTCGACCGTCGGCAGGTCGTCGAGCGTGGTCGTGTCCTCGTCGTCGGCGGGCGCGTACTGTGCCAGGTCGATCACGCGTCCGCAGGCGTCACGCGTATCCGCGTCATGGGTGGCGACGAGCACGATCATGCCCTGCCCCGCCAGGTTTCCCAGCACGTGGCTGACGGAGTGCGCGGTGCGCGTGTCCAGCTGCGCGGTCGGCTCGTCCACGAGCAGCAGGTCCGGCCGTGAGCACACGGCGCGCGCCAGCATGAGCCGCTGCGCCTCGCCGCCGGACAGGTCCGCGAAGGAACGCTCCGCCGCATACCCCAGGTCGAACAGCGCCATCGCCTCCAGCGCGCGTGGCGCGGCCTGCGCGCGCGTCATGCCCTTGGCCAGCAGCGGGAAGACCACATGGTCGAGCGCACTGCGTGCCGGCACCCCGTACGGGTTCTGGAACACCCAGCCGGTGCGTGCGATGCCCCGGCGTTCCACGCTGCCCGCCACCGGCTTCTCCCAGCCGGCGATGAGCGACAGCAGGGTCGACTTGCCGCAGCCGGACGGCCCGCAGATCGCCACCGTCGAGCCCGGCTCCACCGTGAAGCTCAGGTGTTCGAACAGCAGGTCGGTGCCGGGGAAGCGGTGGGCGAGGTCCTTGACCACGAGTTCCATGGCCACCCCCCTACTTGCAGCCCAGCGCGTTGAGGCGCGGGCCGACGATCACCTGTGTGATGCCGTCCGTGCCACCACTGTCCGGGCGCACCAGGCTGGCGCCAAGCTCGCCGCTGATGATCTCGACCGGAATGGACGTGGCCTTGCCTGCCTCGTCGACGGCGATGCAACCCGACGAGCCGTCCACGGCGAACACGGCGGCCGCCGGTACGCGCAGCGTGTCGATGGGGTCGCTGAGCGTGACGGTCGCGTCGATGCCGGCGGCACGCTCCTCGGCGCTCTTCGACTGGTAGCTTTCGGTGGCGGCGATCTGGCGCAGCGTCTCGGCGTCGGTGACGTCCACGCTGCCGGCCGGCAGGGTGGACGTCACGCCGTAGACGGTGATGGTGCGGTCCTTGTCCGACGGCTGGCCGCCGCGGATCGTGAGCTTCGTCAGGCCGCCGGGCACCACGCCCACGGCCGCGCCGGCCGTCACGTTCGTGCCTTGCTGGGCCGTCCAGTTCGCCACGTCCACCACGTCCTGCGGAATCCAAAGGGTGTCCGCCAGGGCCATGGTCACTTCCTCGCCGTCACCGGGGGCGTTGCCGTTGTCGATCATGAGCTGGCGCCATCCTTGGCCGGTCGCCCAGTTGAAGGTGTCCGATTCGGCCGCAGAACTGTAGCCCAGGCGGTTGAGCTCGTTGTTCAGGGCGAGCACGTCCTCGCCTCGGTCGCCGGTCTTCAGGTCCCGGTAGAGCGGCGTGGCCGTATGCAGGGCGACGACGGCACGGTCGTTGACCTGGTAAGTGCGCGACCCCGACCTGAGCGAACCGTTCGCCCAGTTGTCCGTGACCACGCCGCCCGCATTGCCGAGCAGTTCACGGTCGCCCGACACCGTCGGCACGAGGTTCACCTGCTGTTGGCCGGCGTATTGCTGGGCGCTCGCCGGCGCGCTCTGCACGACCCTCGCCTCCCCCAGCACCGACGGCGCGCGGTCCGGCAGCCACAGTGCACAGGCGCCAGTCGCCAGCGCCGCCGCCACGATGGCCGCGAGCAGCACCCATGTCCATGGCGTCGTGTGCGCACGACGACGCGATTCTCCTCCCCTGGTGCGGTTCCGCATGACATCCCCGTTTCCCTTGGTGTCCCTGTTCCGGCGCATCCATGCGCACGGTCTTTTCGGGTCATTGTGGCACGTTTTCACCCTCCCCGGCAAGCCGTCTACACGTTTTGTGTAGACGACACGCCGGCTTCTACCAAAAATCGGTAGAGCGCTTGCGCTTGCGGCATGGTGGGCCACATAATGCAAACCACGGTCCGGTCAACGATGACCGCCCCCGACACAGAAAGGAAAAGGCCATGCGCAACACCCTCGCCAAAGCCGCACGTGCCACCGGCGCCACCCTGCTGGCACTCGGTCTGGCATTCAGCGTGACCAATGTGGCCCATGCTGCCAGTGCGACATACTATCCGGTCTCTAGTGGATCCATCAACGGAGGTTTCTACTCGGGCTCTTACAGCGTCACAGCAACGAAGTCTTCCATTTCGGTTTACTCATTCAGCAATTCCATGGGATGCATTGCAGCTCAGAACGGTCAGAAAAGCGAGATGACGACCAACCACGGCACTACTTGTGCTGTCTCAATCACTGGCGGCCAGTCCACGGTTGGCGACTACGCCTACTACACCACCTTGTAAACCATTCCACATGGCGCGTTTCCGAATTTTGACAATTGCGGAAAACGCGCCATGCCATCGTTTGTGAAAGACACATCTGGAGGACATATGGCGACTTCAATACCCAGACATTGTACAGCACTGGTTATTTCACTTTCCTTGCTTTGTGTGTTCAGCGCCTGCGGGCAACAGGATGGCGGCGCCGGCAGTACACCGGCCGCTACCTCCTCAGCCGCTGCAACCGGCACACGGGTCGCCAGTTCCTTCTCGGACCGGATACAGGACCTGATCGACAACCAGCCCTCTGCGTCCCCCATGGCGCAAACGCAAGTGGACATGCTGCGCAGGGCTTTGGAGCATGACGGGGTGGTCAGTGCCGCGGACTACGAGCAGGCATGGAGCAACTACCGCCAGTGCGTCGTGGACAAGGGATACAACGCGCCGCCAGCAGTCCGGTACGGCAACGGCCTGTACAGTCCCGTGTTCACCACCGACACCAATGGCCTGACGCAGGAGCAGGACCTCAAGGTCAGCGAGGACACCAGCACCTGTTTCATGGAATACACGATATCCGTCGACGAAATGTACCGGTACGCGACTGCCAATCCGGACATGCTCACCGACCCGGATGAAGCCACCGTGGACTGTCTGCAGCGCTCGAAAGCGGCGCCTACCTCCTACACCGTGGCCCAGTACCGCAAGGAGAAGGCGGCCTACGACCAGGACCTGTCCCAGCAGTATGAGTCCGGTACGGATGTGACCAAGGACCCGGACAAGTTCTATACCATTTCGCTGGACGATCCGGCCGTCGTGACCTGCATGGTCGCCAACGGCAGCACGCTGTTCTCGACGCCCGAACAGTCCTGGAAACCGTTCGGGTGATTGCGGCGATACACAACCAAGACATGATGGCATATAATGGGTCTGGGTGGCAACGTGGGGTGCCACCCAGACCCATGCGCAAACAAGAAGGGGACAACGGCCAATGACCAATCCAAGAGGCAGGCGGATATCCATCGTCGTGGTGGAAGACGACGCATGGAGCGCGAAATACCTGTGCAAGAGCATTCGCGAATGGTTTCCTACTGCTGCAATCCATGTACTGGACGGACAGGAAGACGATGCAGTGGACCGCTGTGTCGGCGCGGATGTGGTGGTACTTGACATGTCCCTTGGAGACCATAGCGGCGTGGACCTGTGCGCACGGATTCGGAGGGAGGACAGTACCGTCCCCGTACTCGGCGTCACCAGTTTCTCCGCCAACCATTACCGCAGGAAGCTGATCGCCGCCGGCGCCCAGGGGCTCCTTCACAAGGAGGAACTCGACGATGTCGTCCAGACCCTTGCCTCGGTGATGAACGGACAGCCGATGCCGGGATTCCCCACGCCCAGCGAGGCCCAGCAGACGCTGCTGCGCCAAGATGAGGATGTCCTTCCCCTGACGAAACGCGAACAGCAGGTCCTGGACGAATACGTGGCGTCGGACGGCAATGCCAAGAAGGTGGCACGCACCTTGCACATTGCCGTCGCCACCGTGCACAAGCACATCCAGAACATACGGCGGAAGCACCACCATGTCGAGGCCACGGGCGTCCTGGAGTTCCGTGACGGCAGCCGGCAGCCTCGAAAGTAATCATGCCGCGGACTGGGGTTGGGGAGCCACCGGAAGGGCGACGGTGCCTTGCCACATGCCTTCCCGTACTTCGTGCGTGACGCTGCCGCCGATGTCCTCGATGACCTTAGCCGTCAAGGTCAGCCCATGGCCTCCCGGCACAGCCTCATGGTCCTCGTGCTCGGCAATGCCGTTATGGTAGGAGATCTCGGCGCTTTCCGGTCCGATGGTCACCAGCATGGCATAGGGGATGCCGGGCTCGCCGTGCTTGGCGATGTTCGTGTAGGCTTCATGCACCGTCGTGAGCAGCAGGCTGCCCGAGCGGGATGGCATGGCCGCGATTCCCTTGCGCACCTCCATCCTGGACTTGCCCTTGAAGCCATGCCCATGAAGCAACGTGTCACCTTCCTGCAGTTCATGGCGTATCTTGCGTTCAAATACGCCCATGGCTTCCATGCCGTCCTGGGGTTGGTCCTGTTCAAGCAGGTCGATGATGTCGCGCAGGGAGAGCAATGCCGCGTGGCTGGAGTCGGCCACCAACGACCACGCCCCCGCATCCGCGCCGCCCCTGTTGACTTCGCTCTCGGCTGCCATCGAGATGACTCCCAGATGCCGGGAGAGCCCGTCATGCAACTGGAGCGCCAGCTGTTGGCGGCTTTTCAGCACATACAGTTCGGCCTGTGCGTGAAGTGCTGTGCGCAGTTCCTCGGCGCGCTCCCGGTTCCAGCGCAACCCGCAGCCCATGAGAGTGAGCAACAGGAAGAGCGTGGTATATGCCAAGACCCCGTACCACGTCAATGCCTCCGGCCTCAGGAATCCTTCAGCCACCGTGTACAGGCACATCAGCAGGCAGATGACGGCTGCCGACGCGTTCGTGGTTTCGTAGGCAAGCAACCCGACGCCCAAGTACATGAAGAAAGGATCGTAGAGTCCGAACATCGGTACGGCGTATTCGCCGACGCACGTGAATGCCAGAAGGATCACGCAGCATGGCGTCGGGAACCAATACGCCATCACGGACAGCACATAGGCGGCCACCAATGCCACAATGGCCGGAATGCCCGGCTTAGGCGACATATACAGGTTGCTTGTCGCGATGAACAATGTGGCTGCGATAACGGCC
Source organism: Bifidobacterium cuniculi (assembly GCF_000741575.1). Taxonomy (GTDB): domain Bacteria; phylum Actinomycetota; class Actinomycetes; order Actinomycetales; family Bifidobacteriaceae; genus Bifidobacterium; species Bifidobacterium cuniculi. Next base: position 40,478 of record NZ_JGYV01000017.1, on the reverse strand, counting down.
AATCTGTATGGATGTGTCAAACCGATCTTGGTAGCTGCCCACACTGTTCTCATCCCCATTGCTCATTCGTTCCTTGTTGCACCGCCCGTTTGATCAGCAGAGACCCAATGCGTGCATCCAAGATGCGCATCCACGTGCGGAGACAGCAACACTCGTCTGCCGGCTCACCTGGGACTGTGCAGACACCTGTGTCACAGGGGCTACGGGCGCCATGACGGCAGAGCACGCCAAGAGGTGCACCAGAATCGAAGCCATGAAAGCCATGATGTCATTCCCTTCCTTCTCTTGGCCCGTTTCAGGTTGGGGCAACAGGCAACCATCCCCACCATAACGGAAATCCCAACCGGTGGGGTGTCCACGACGCCGTTCGTGGACACCCCATGACCATCTCAGGCCCGTGCCAGCTTGTCCAGCAGCAGCGCCTCGGCCACCACGTCGTTGCGCAGGCCGGAGACGCTCACGGACTCGTTGGGGCTGTGCGCGTTGGACTTCGGGTCCTCGGGGCCGGTGACGAGCACTTGGGCGTGGGGGAAGATGCGCTGCAGCTCGGGGATGAAGGGGATGGAGCCGCCTTCGCCCTTGTTCACCGGTGCCACGCCGAAGGCTTCCTCGAGGGCGGCCATGGCGTCCTTGGTGGCCGTGCAGTCGGGGTCCATGGCCCAGCCCATGCCGGCTTCGAGCGGCGTGACCTTGACCTCGGCACCGAAGGGCGCATGGGATTCGAGGAAGTCGGCGAGCGCCTGCATGGCGGCGTGCGGTTCCTGGGTGGGGGCCACGCGCAGCGAGATGCGGAAGGTGGTTTCGGGGCTGATCACGTTGAAGGAGCCGTCGACCGGGTGGGCGTCGAAGCCGATGACGGTGGCGCTGGGCTTGGTCCACAGGCGTGAGGCGAGTGAGCCGGTGCCTGCCAGCCGGTAGGGGTCGGCCACGCCGGCGTCGGCGCGCAGGTTGACTTCGTCGAGGTCGCGCTGCAGGCCGCCGATGGGTTCACCGCCTTCGAGGCCGGGGATGGCCAGTTCGCCCTGTTCGTCGTACATGGAGGCGATGAGCATGGCGGCGAGGGTGTTGGCGTCGAGGATGGGGCCGCCGTACTGGCCGGAGTGCACGGGGTGCTCCAGGACGCGCAGGTGCACGTCGCAGGTGGCGTTGCCGCGCAGGCTGGTGGTCAGGGACGGCACGTCGGGCGCCCAGTTGCCCGAGTCGCACACGATGATCACATCCGCTTCGAATTCGTCGCGGTGTTCCTCGATGAAGGGGATGAAGCTGGGCGATCCCATTTCCTCCTCGCCTTCGATGAAGACCTTGATGTTCACGCCCAGGTCGTCGCCGAGGGCCTTGAGCGCCCCGTAGTGGATGGCGATGCCGCCGCCGTCGTCGCAGGCGCCGCGTCCGTAGAGGCGGTCGCCGACCACGGTGCCCTTGAAGGGGTCGGTGTCCCAGGCGAACGCGTCCGGCACGGGCTGCACGTCGTGGTGGGCGTACAGTAGCACGGTCGGCGCGTCGGGGTCGACCACGTTCGAGCCGACGACCTCCCAAGCGCCGGGGGTGCCGTCGGGGTTGTGCGACTGCGCGACGCGCGCGTCGACGCCGACGCCCTGCAGCAGCTTGGCCACGTATTCGGCGGAGGCGCGCATGTGCTCGCCGGTGATGCCCTGTGCGGAGATAGGCTTGAGTTCGATGCGCCTGCCCAGCACGGCGAGGATGTCGTCCCAGTCAGCGTCCACGCGTGCGCGCAGCTGTGCTTCGGTCAGTTCCATGTGCCCTCGTTTCCACGATGTGTCGGTTGCGTTGTCCAGTCGCCCATTGTAGTAGGGTGCGCGTCGAGATGTCACCGTAGACTGGAGCGCCATGGCAGAGCAGAAGCAAGACAAGGATTCCACGGCTGCGCAGTCCGCCGACGCGCAGGCCGCGCAGGATGGCAAGGGACGGCCCACCCCCAAGCGCAAGGATGCCCAGGCAAAGAACCTGCGCCCCCTGGTTCCAGCGGACAGCGCGGCGGCCCGCAAGCGCGCCAAGCAGCGCATGCGCGAGCGCGAGAACATCGAATACGAGGCGATGCGTACCGGCGACATCAACAAGATGCCCAAGGCGGAGCGCCTGCCGTGGCGTATCTACGTGCGCGACTACGTGGATGCGCGCTTCAACATCGGCGAGTTCTTCATCCCCGTCGCCCTGGTGATCCTCATCGCCTCGGTCATCCTCACCGCGGTGTGGCCCAACCCGATGGTCACGCTCATCCTCATGGTCATCCTCTACGTCTACCTCTTCGCCATCATCATCGACGTCGTCGTCATGTGGAGCAAGCTCAAGAAGAAGCTCGTCGCCAAGTACGGCGAGCAGGCGGTCGCCAAGGGCATGCGCACCGGCTCCTATGCGTGGAGCCGCGCCATCCAGATGCGCCGTTGGCGCCTGCCCAAGCCGCGCTACAAGAAGCGCGGCCACTGGCCCGAGTGAGCGGCTGGCGCACTGTGCAGGGAACGGCATGATGCCGTTCCTTTTTCATATCCCCACCACGTTTCCAATCCAGCAAGGAGGCCCCGTTGGAACATCAGTTGGAACAGCAATACGACATCGCCATCGTCGGATCGGGCACCGCAGGGTATTCCGCCGCGTTGCGGGCGGCGGAACTCGGCAAGTCGGTCGTCATGGTGGAACGCGACGGCACCCTCGGCGGCACCTGCCTCAACCGCGGCTGCATCCCCTCGAAGGCGCTCATCACCGCCACCCGCACCATCGCCGACGTCGAGGACGGCGCACGCATGGGCATCATGGCTTCCGTCGAGGAGATCGACTTCGGCAAGCTGCGCGAGTTCCGTGACGGCACCGTCACGCGCATGACCGAAGGACTGCGCGGACTGCTCGCCTACCGCGGCATCGCCGTCGTGCAGGGCGACGCCGCAGTCAGCGCGGAGCGGAGCGTCACCGTCTCCCCCGCCGACGGCCAGGACACGGTGCGGCTCTTCGCGCACGACGGCGGCTTCGAGGAGCTCGACGCCACCGTGACGTTCACGGCCGGCGACGTCATCGTGGCCACCGGCTCCTCCCCCCGGCCGCTGCCCAACGCTCCCTTCCACGGTGCGCTCATCGATTCGACGCAGGCGCTCGCCCTCAACACCTTCCCGCACAATGCCATCATCATCGGCTCCGGCGCCATCGCCCTGGAGTTCGCCTCCATGTGGAATGCCGCAGGCTGCGACGTGACGCTGCTCATCCGCAAGGACAACGTGCTGTCGAACGCCGACCACCGCGCCGCGGTGGCACTCAACCGCGAACTCAAGCGCCGCGGCATCACCATCGTCAAGGGCACGCAGGTCACCGGCGTCGACACCGGCGACAACCTCGGCGCCACCGTCCACTACCGGGTCGAGGGCGAGGAGGACGAACGCACCATGGCCGCGGAACTGGCATTGGTCGCCATCGGCCGCTCCCCCAACACCTCGCAGCCGTGGTTCGCCGGGGCGGGTATCGAACTCGATGCCGACGGCTTCGTCACCGTCGACGACTTCGGGCGCACCAGCCGGGACCACATCTGGGCCATCGGCGACATCACCCGCGGCCGCGCCCTCGCACACCGCGCCTTCGCACAGGGCATCGCACTGGCCGAGCACATCGCGGGACTCGACGCCGCGCCGGTCGTCGACGCCAACGTGCCCAACGTCGTGTTCTGCACCCCCGAGTTCGCCACCGTCGGCCTCACCCTCGCCGAAGCCAGGGCGGACAGCCGGTATGCGGACGTGCGCGAGACGCTGTTCCCCGTCATGGCGAACGCACGCATGGTCATGGCGGCTTCCGGCGGCTCCTTCTCCATCGTCAGCGGCAGGCCGGCCGACGGCGGCGACGAGCTCGTGCTCGGCGTGCACGTCGTCGCACCCGACGCCTCCGACCTCATCGCCGAGGCGCAGCAGATCGTGGCCGACCGCATCCCCCTGCACCAGGCGGCCAGCCAGATCCATCCGCACCCCACCTTCAGCGAGATCATCGGCGAGACGCTGCTCAAGGCGGACGGCCGTCCCCTGCACACCCGCTGAGCGGCGGCAGACCGCGCATGCTGCTAGAATGAAACCCTATTTGTGTCCACCAGTCCCCAACGCATCGAAGTGAGGCGCCCCATGGCATCGAAGCAAGAACAGCCCAAGCAGAAGAAACCCGGGATGTTCTCCCAGATCAAGCAGGTCTACCAGTTCACGGCTCGCGAGGACAGGGCCCTGCCGTGGCTCTTCGGCGGCGCCCTCGCACTGCCGGTGGTCATCTGCATCATCCTGGGCTTCGTCTTCCACTGGAACTGGTTCGGTTGGGTCACCTCGGTCATCCTCGCACTCATGATCGGCCTGCTCTTGGCCACCATCGTCCTGACGCGCCGCGCCGATGCCGTCGGCTTCCGCCAGCTCGAAGGCCGTCCGGGCGCCGCCATCAGCGTACTGGGCAATATGAAGCGCGCCGGCTACGACTTCCCCGAAGAACCGGTATGGGTCGACCCGCGCACCCAGGACGCCGTCTGGCGCGGCACCGGGTACCAGGGCATCTACCTGGTCGGCGAGGGCGACTACGGACGCGTGATGCGTGCCATGGACCGCCAGGAGAAGCTGATCAAGGGCGTCACCGCAGGCTCGTCCATCCCGGTGTACCGCATCTGCGTGGGCAACGGACCCAAGCAGGTCAAGCTCAGGGACCTGCGCAACACGGTGATCAAGAAGCGCACCTACTTCCCCAACACCAGCGGTGGCAAGCTCTCCCGCGCCATCAAGAAGAAGCGCCGCTTCATGATGACCAAGGACCAGCTCATCACCCTCAACGAACGTCTGCGCACCCTGCAGCGCAAGAACGGCATGGGCATCCCCAAGGGCGTCGACCCGATGCGCATGCAGCACATGTCCAAGCGGGCCATGCGCGGCAAGTAAATCGGGTTCTTTTCCAAGGCAACAGGCGTCCGTCGAGCGATCGGCGGACGCCTGTTGCGTATTGCGTTCCATATTGTGCACAAGGGGTGCGCATGCCCGGCCGTAGTACCGCGGCCGCCGCACAGTCGCTGGAATGCCAAGGGTTTCGCCGTACCGCGGCGGCAGGATGGGCCGGGGCCGAAACATATTCGTAACGCAAGCTTCGAGCGAGCGAAACGCGCCGCCCTAAGCTGTTACACCGTAAGCACTTTACGAAAGGAGCGGTCCCGTGACCACACTCGAAACCAAGGCAGATGCCGAGGCCCTCATCAACAAGGAAGGCATTGAATATGTCTCCGTCCGCTTCACGGATCTGATTGGCGTCCAGCAGCACTTCACCGTCCCTGCCAGCGAATTCCTCAAGGATGCCTTCGACGAGGGCATGCCGTTCGACGGTTCCTCCATCGAAGGCTTCCAGGCCATCAACGAGTCCGACATGAAGCTCGTGCCGGATATCACGACCGCCTACGTGGACCCGTTCCGCAAGCACAAGACCCTCAACGTGGCCTTCTCCATCGTCGACCCGCTCACCGACGAGCCCTATTCGCGTGACCCGCGCCAGGTGGCCGCCAAGGCCGAGGCCTACCTCAAGTCCACCGGCATCGCCGACACCGCCTCCTTCGCCCCCGAGGCCGAGTTCTTCATCTTCGACAAGGTGCGCTTCGGCAACGACATGCGCGGCTCCTTCTACGAGGTCGATTCCATCGAGGCCCCGTGGAACTCCGGCCTGGACGTCGAGGAGGACGGCACCCCGAACATCGGCTTCAAGAACCGTGTCAAGCGCGGCTACTTCCCCGTCCCGCCGCTGGACCACACGCAGGACCTGCGCGACGACATGGTCGCCAACCTGCAGAAGGTCGGCCTGATCCTGGAGCGCGCCCACCACGAGGTCGGCGGCGCCGGCCAGCAGGAGATCAACTACCGCTTCAACTCCCTGCAGCACGCAGGCGACGACCTGATGAAGTACAAGTACGTCGTCCACGAGACGGCAGCCCTTGCCGGCAAGGCCGCGACCTTCATGCCCAAGCCGCTCGCCGGCGACAACGGCACCGGCATGCACTGCCACCAGTCCCTGTGGAAGGACGGCAAGCCGCTGTTCTACGACGAGAAGAACTATGGCGGCCTGTCCGACATGGCCCGCTGGTACATCGGCGGCCTGATCAAGCACTCCTCCTCCGTGCTGGCCTTCACCAACCCGTCGCTCAACTCCTACCACCGTCTGGTGCCGGGCTTCGAGGCACCGGTCAACCTGGTGTACTCCGCCCGCAACCGTTCCGCGGCCATCCGCATCCCGCTCGCGGGCACCTCGCCGGCTGCCAAGCGCATCGAGTTCCGTGCGCCGGATCCGTCCTGCAACCCGTTCCTGGCCTTCTCCGCCCAGCTCATGGCCGGCCTGGACGGCATCCTCAACCACATCGAGCCGCCGGAGCCGGTCGACAAGGACCTCTACGAGCTGCCGCCGGAGGAGCATGCCGGCATCAAGCAGGTGCCGAGCTCCCTGGCCGAGGCGCTCGACGCCCTTGAGGAGGACCACGACTTCCTGACCGCCGGCGACGTGTTCACCGACGACCTCATCGAGACGTGGATCGACCTCAAGCGCGGCGAGATCGACCAGGCCCGCCTGCAGCCCACCCCGCTCGAGTACGAGCTGTACTTCCACATCTGATAGCCACAGCTCCTGAGCCCTACTGCCGGTTGGAAAACAGCAGTTACAGAATAGCTCAGGTCACTTATAAGTCACTTGTGCAGTGGCTTCGGACGCACGACCCCCACACAAACCGCCATGGTTTGCGTGGGGGTCGTGCGCGTTTCACGCCGAGTCCTCCGGCAGGGACTCCAGCCAGTCGTCCAGGTCGCGCCGTCGAATGCGCATGATGGTCGTGTAGGCGTAGCAGGCTATGAGGTCGCCGCGGCCCACGGCCAGTCTGATGTTCGCTTCGGTCAGTCCTGTGAGCGCGGCGGCCTCCGGCACGCCCAATAGCGGTCGATGCTCGATGGGCACGTAGGGCTTCTTCTTCGGCCTGGCCGCAGTGCTCTCGGACTCGGGCGTCTTCTTCGGTTCCGTCATAGCAGAGGCTATGCGTCGCTTCGGGTCACTGGATGCCGGTCACTTGGACGTCCTGTCCGTTCAGCGTGCCGGCGCAGTCGACGGGGTCTTCTTGGCGGTCGCGTTGAACATGTTCGTGACGTTCGCCTCGAACGTGTACGTCCAGTTGACGTCGTCAGTGAACATCACTCCACTGTTGCCGGACGTCCATGGCACTTTGAAACCGTACGGGTATGCCTGCTCGCCCGCCGTCCGGCACAGTCCCGGAATCCGGTTCGCGGTTGTGGTGGGCGAACAGGCATACCCGACAGTAGCTGCGAGAGCACGGGCGAACGTGAATGAGGTGATGGTCAGCGTGAAGAACGGTCCAGCGTCATCCGATGACGCCTGTGGACGGGACGATGGCGGAACCGGAGACGTTGGCGCATCCGATTTAAACGGAGCCTGGAGATTTGTCTTCCTTTCCTTCAAAGACTATCGCATCTCGTAAAAAGACCATGTGTCGCACTGATATGCAAACGCCCGCATCCATGCCGGAAGCATAGGTGCGGGCGTTTTCACATGCTAGGGTCTGATCACATGTACGGATGGCTCAACGGTCCGGAGAACAGGCCCCTCGTATCCACCTCGGACCAACCGTCGATGGTATCTTGAACCTTTGAATCGAGCAGGTCGAGGGTGCGGTAGTCGCCATTGGCCGGGCAGCCGACCATAACGGCCGATTTGAACGCGTCCGGATATTCCCTCAGGTACTCCACGTAGCCGCGGAGCTTGCCGAGCGTGTCGGCGAGGAAGTCGCCGTGCGGGTCGACGATCGACGGACGGATCACGCCGTCGCCGTCGCGGACGAAGAAGATGAAGTCTGGCCTCAGGGCCTGCCTGCCGTTGGACGCGTTGTACGGGATGGAGAAGCTGTACGTCGAGTTGTTGCTGGGATTGCGGTAGAACGCGACGGTGTACGGACGGTCGAGTTCGGTCTCGAGGACGTGGCGTTCCGCCGCGTTCAGCTTCAGCGGATACAGGCCGTCGTCGCGCTGCACGATGTGCCTCGGCCATGCCTTGCCGACGCCGGCCACCTTCGTGGCCGTGGGCCATGCCAGATGCGTGAGCCGGTGTCTGGCCGACTCGCGCTCCAGTTGCTCGTACTCCTCCCTCCGCGCGGCGGTCAGCTGTATCCTGGCGCCCTGGGCCGTCACGTCGAACAGGTCGCCGCGGTATTCCGCGGCCCACTTGCGCAGACGATCCATGATCTCGGATGTGCGCACGATCGTGGCGAGCCGCAGGTTCGCCTCGTCGATGTCGACGCCGTGTTCGAGGCAGAACCGCTGGTAGGCGTTGGGCAGCTCGTCGCCGCTGAACTCCCTGCGGGCGGGCGCTGCGGCCTTCTCGATGCCGTCATCGTCGATCGGGGCGACGCCCTTCTCCCGGTCCTCCTGGTTCCTGCGGCGGTCGAGGATGATCTTGACCATGGGGGTGTTCTCGATCTCGGCGCGCTTGGCGTCGTACGCCTCGCGCTCGGCCGCGATGGCGCCCTCGACCTCACGGCAGAACTGTTCGTCCACATCGTGCTCGGCGGTTTGAAGCAGTTCCGTGGTATCCATCAGCGTGGCCGCGTCGAGCAGGGACCTGAACTCGTTGCGGGCCTTCTTCGGGTTTCTCCTGACCGGGATGGAGTCGTAGGCGGCCTTGATGCCCTCCCATTCTGCCGGCGTGAAAGACGAGTCTCGTTTGGTCAACGGTTCGGGCCTCGGCATGGGCCTTGGCGCGGCCTGGGGCTGGTACAGGGGGTTGACGGGTCCCGATTCGGGGTTTGGAGCCGGCTTCGGTTCCGGTGTGGTCGTAGGTTCCGATCCGGATGCCGGGACCGGTTCGGGTTCCGTGGTGGCCGCCGGGGCGTCTTCGGTTTCCGGCAGGTCATCGAGGCCGGGCAACGGCGCCGGCGAAGCGGCACGCGCCGCCTCGCTCCATTCGGCCATCTGCCTCTCGTAGTCGTCGCGGCCGCGGGGCACGGCGGGAGAGACGTCCTGCGGGTTCTCGAGGACGCCGTCCTTGCCGGCGACGGCGGCTTCAGGCTCCTTGCCATTTCCGGTCAGGTAGTCGACGATCTCATGCGTGGTCTGCGGGTTGAAGTTCGGCAGGTAGCAGGCCACCGAGTCGAGGATGCCGTCGTCGGTCCGGTGAGCGAGCGGCGTGCGGACCATGCGCCCGATGAGCTGGGTGATATACGTCGGGTCCTTGCGCGTGCGTTGTGAGAACAGCACCTCGGCGCGCGGGCAGTCCCAGCCGTTCGACACGGCCTCCTTGGCGAACAGCACGCGGGTGAGGCGCGCGCCCTGGACGTTCTCGGGCCGGATGTAGGGGATGTAGTAGCGCCCGGCGCGGATGTTCCCGTGCTCGCCGAACACGTTGGCGAAGCTGGTTTCGAACGCGAGCTGGGACTTCAGACCGGGGACCAGGGATGAGATCTGGTCGCACAGGCCAGCCAGTGCCCCGTCGGAAATGTGGTCGGCCGTCTGGACGAGCAGTAGGGGCGACACCGGCGGCTCGCCGTTGTCGACGCAGTACGCGGCCCAGCGTTCGCAGGCCTCGTTGTAGCGACGGCAGGCGAGAGTCAGGTACTGGTGCTCCACGGCCGTGTCGGTGTCGGGGACGTATAGCTCGATGGTGTCCTTCAGCAGTCCCGACTCCTGCACGTCCGACGGGGCGACCCTGACGGGGGACATGCAGTCGCGGTCGTTTCTCTCCTGCATGGCCGCGACGAAGCGTTGCGGCGTGGCCGACACGCCCACCACGACGGGCATGGCGGCGCGCCCCTCGAATCCGTCGATGAGGTTCGCGTAGATGGTGGCCGTGTCGGACGGGGCGGAGGCCTCCGGCCCCAGGCCGCGGTGCGCCTCGTCGATGAACAGGTACAGGTTGCGCTCCGGGTCGCGGATGGTGGTGTCCAGCACGTCCCAGAACGTGCGCCCCGAGGTGGCCTCGGTGCCACGGGTGAGGATGCCGTTCCTCGACAGCATGTTCTTCGACAGGAAGTACACGTTGCGCGGCCGCAGGCGTTCCTCCGCGAAGTCGGAGCCGATGACGTGCAGCATGCTGTAATCGGTGAAATCGGCCGACAGCTTGTCCGACACCTGCATGATGCGGTTGCGGGTCTGCTCGTTCAACGCGGGCGACTCGGACAGCCACAGCACCACGGCGTGCGGGTCGGGGTCCAACGCCATCGCGTCGTCGCCGAAGAACAGCGTCTCGATGGCGGCGGCGCTCATGACCGTCTTGCCGGCGCCAGTCGGCGCGGCCAGGCATGTGGCCGACAGGCGGCCGTCTTCCCAGTAGTCGCGCGTCATGCGGCGCAGCGACCTCGACAGCTTCTCCACGGCGGCGGACTGGAAGTCCTTCAGAACGGCCCTCATGGGCATTCCTCCTTCAGTTGTTGGCGCCTTCGGCGCTGATGCGGAACGAACGCAGGTAGTCGGCGTACAGGCGCACGGCGGGCAGGCCGCCGAGCATGGCCGACACCGACGCGAAACGGCGCTCGTCGTCGGTCACGACGTACACCAGCCCGACATGGGGCGCCTTCGCCAGTTCGGAGACGAACGCGTTGGCGCGGGACGGGTCGAACAGGACCGCATACGTGTCGGCGATGTCCCAGTCCGGCTTTTCGTCCATGATGCAACGCCCCCGTGCGCCGGCCCTGAGCCATAGCAGCGGCGCCACCTCGCGGAACGCCATGCCGAGCCTGACGGCCGTGGGGTCCTGGTAGGTCAGGTCGTAGAAGACGGCGTTCTCCTCGAAGCCGTCGGCCATGGGAAACTGGTCACGCACCGACGGATCTGGTACTTGCTTCTTGACGTAGTAGTTTCTCTTAATCGGCTTGCCCGTTTTCTTGCTAATGGCTTGCGCATCCTCGTCCAACTCGAAGCTCTCCTTCGTAATGGAATAGGAACCTTTGACAGGCTCGCCATCGGGGGTTCTTCCGGTGATGGCTGCCGTGATACGGGGCTTGGTGATGTACTCGCAGATGCCGCGCGCCTCCCACTCAGAATCGCCTTGGCGGTGACCGGCCTTGATAAGGGTCTTCGCCTCCTCCACACCCACCTCATTGTTGGTCACGCTAATGGAACGGCGACGGCCGCCGTCCTGGTGATTCAGACGCATGACGGCATGAGCCGTAGTGCCGGAACCGGAAAAGAAGTCGACCACGAGTGCGTCGGGCTTATCGGCTACGAAGAAACGGATGGTATCTTCGACTGCGTAAAGGGACTTGGGATAAGGAAAGCGTCTATTGATTAACAACGAGTTGATCATATTCGTCCCATGTGTCGCATCGTGTGAATTCATGGTCCACACATCTTTAGGACGTACCTCGTTCAAGGACTCCTGCGGCGCAATAATTAATTTACCGCTAGATTCCTTTCCGAGAATATACACCTGCCCTGTTAAAACTTTTTTGCGGTCGTTATCTTTTAAATATAGAAATTGAGCCGCTTCCTTGCTTTCATCTGTTGCTGAAAGATAGCAAGTGCCTTCTTCCAGCTGCTCCTGCAACCTGGAAGGCTGAACTTGCCAGCAGCCCTCCTCCCCATTGGGACGCAAAGGCCATGCCGCCCAGGTCCCCGAAGGACAGATAACATCATGACGATCCACTTCACCCGGGAGTGGGCTGCCGATGGAATGCAATGATCCGTCCGATCGATTTATGAAGATGGGATAAAACAGTCCGGGACGCCCTTTTCTGGATGCCCCCAAACTCGATCCCCTTCGTTTAAGATATTGCCAGCAAACAGGTAACTCGGTTGTCGCCGTTTTCCCCGTTCCGTTCATATCCGATGGAGTGGAAATCGGCGCGGCTGCACCAAGCATTACATAATAAATAAACTCGGCACAGCGGGAAAATTCATTCCTTCGGTTTGACCCTTTCTTGCTTATAACCGAGGTCACCATTTGAATATTGGCATCGGGAAACACGCTATCCAAGAGTAATCCAAGACGGGTGTATTCCTTCTCGTCGATGGTGACGATGAGCACGCTGTCAGCGGGGTTCAGCAGACGCTTGGCGAGCTTCAGGCGGCGTTCCATGAACGCGAGCCACTTCGAGTGGCGATACTGGTCGGAACCATCGACGTAGTCGTTGTTGTACTTCCAATCCTTCGCGCCCGTGTTGTACGGCGGGTCGATGTAGATGCAGTCGACCTTGCCCGCGCAGGCGAACGCCAGAGCCTCGAGCGCGTGGTAGTTCTCGCCGTTGATGACGACTTGGTAGGGCTTGTCTCCGCCGTGCTCCACACGGCCGGTCTCTCTGAGCCCCGCGTAGATGGGCTGGTCGTATTCCGACACGGCGACCAGGTCGGACACGTCGACGGTGCGCGGCTCCCCGTCGTTGTCCGCGTAGTCGGGAGCCACGTAGGCGTACAGGTCGGCCTTGCCGTCATGCAGTGCGGAGATGCGCCACAGCGAGCGGTTCTCCGCCGATTCGGCGGTGCCGCGTCGGGGCAGGACCTGCACGACGTCGCGTGCCGTGACCGGCTTGCCGTACAGCCTCATGCGTTCCGGCCGGTTGTGCTCGAACACAAGTCCGTACTGTCGGGTCGAGGCGAACTGCCTGATGTCGGCGGCCAGCTTCGGATCGCCGAGCTTCACGGCACGGTTGATAAGGCTCTGCACTTCGGCTTGCGAGGTCTGGCTACTCACCACTGCACTCCCTTTGGTCACAATACACTCCGCCGTCATTTTATTGGCAATACGGGCGAAACGCCCATATTGTACCGCTATGCGTCCCGGTGTTTCACGAGCCCATGGGGTCGTGGATTCCTGATCGGGCATGGAAAGCCTTGGCGGAGGAACGGGAGTAACGGAGTTCCACCGGGACCGGCGCCGGCGGGTCGGACGTCTCGGTACGGGCGTCCGCGCGCGCTCGTCCGCACCCGGGGCGCGGCTACAATGGGGGCGATTCCACTTACGATCGGAGGATCGGATTGTCTCTATCCCCACAGCGGCAACTGGACAATTACCTGAGCCAGTTCGCGGAGAAGCAGGTCGACGGAAAATACCTCGGGCTATACGACGGGGAGCGGCGGTTCGGGCGCGTCTTCGCATGGCTGCACGAGCAGTACAACAACGCCTTCGAGTTCATGAATTACAAGGCCCCGCAGGGCGTGGGCGGTCACTTCAACGCCGACCCCAGCCGTGAGCTGATGGAGGTGAACGAGACATACTCCGCGTTGCTGAGGATCGCCTCCAAGGCCGGGATACGGATTGAAACCAAGCCCGAATACCAAAGGGTGATCGATAGCTCCCCTGGGTGGCTCCAACCGACTTGCGGGAGTCCCATCCCGGAGGGGCTCACGCCGATAGAGGTCGAATACTACGACACGGTGTTCGAGACGGAGGAGAGCGGGACGACGCTTGCCGGAACGGAACAGGTCCGGCTTCAACTCGTCGGAGAAGGGGCCTATGCGTTCGTCCATAAGTTCACCGACCCGAACTACGGCATCCAGATCGCGCGCAAGAGGCTGAAGAAGGACGCGGACCCCAAGGAGGTCGAGAGGTTCCGCAGGGAGTTCGACATCATGAAGCGGTTCGACTTCCCCTACATCCTGAAGGTCTACCGCTACGACGAATCGGACAACAGCTACACGATGGAGTACTGCGAGCACACGCTGAGGGACTACATCTCGCACAACATCCAGAAGATGTCTTACCAGACCCGCCACAAGATGGCGATGCAGTTCCTGTACGCGATGAACTTCCTGCACAGGCGTGGCGTGTGCCACCGCGACCTCAGCTACAGAAATGTGCTCGTCCATACGTATAGAGGCAGCGATGCGTTCATGGTCAAGGTCTCCGACTTCGGGCTCGCCAAGGAGAAGACCTCGGATCTCACGAGCACGGGCTCCGCGATGAAAGGCTCCATAATAGATCCGGCCCTGAAATCGTTCAGGGATTTCAAGCCGGTCAACGACATATATTCGATTGGTTTCATTCTCAACTACACCCTCACTGGCAAGGAGAACCTTGTCACCGATGGATCGCGGCTGGGCTCCATCATCCAGAAATGCTCGGCCACCAACCCCGCCGACCGGTATCAGACGGTGAAGGGCATCATCGAGGAGATGAAGAAGCTACGAGACTCGCGGACTGCACTACAGTCCGCATAAGGTCTCCGATAAGAGATATCGGCAAAACGCCATCAGGCACAAGCTCTCTCCTCTCCCCCAGCTATTTTCCACTGTGGGATAACGGCCCATCCCGCCGCTATGAGAATTCCTTGACATATGCCCCGTGCCATGCAGACAAGGAAAATCCGTCGGATACCCATGTCTTCTCTCGCATCCCAATATCAGGTGCTTTCGCTTTCGTAACAGGTGAGGCAGTGGTGTTCCCTGTTCACCGCCCCCTGGGTTCCGCCAGCGAGCCACATCATTACAGCCTGTAAGGATGCTGCTTTCAATGATCGCCCCCCCCCCCGCGCGACCCGACACCCCCTCCTGGAGGTTAACTGCACGAATGTAGTTAACCTCGCTGAAAATGTAGTTAACCGCATGTCCTCAAAACGTTGGAATGACGCCGTTTTCAAGGGAAAAATGCAGTTAATGCACTTAATGTAGCCATTTGCGATTTTTTCTTTCCCCGATTTACCGCCTAGGGGCGTGATTTAAGTGCATTAACTGCATCGAGGGCGAGGAATCGTTGGAACGACGCCGTTCCGACCACCCGACGTTAACTGCATTCCCCGCGAGGCTAAGTGCATGACCGCCCCGTTAACCGCATCCGGCGCGCCTGACGGGGACAGGACCGCAAGCCCATGGGCGGAGGAAAAGAACGGGTATCCCAATCCGGGATGTTTTTCGCAACCGCCCTTTCCTTGATAATCCGCCGTTTTCGATGCCCTGCGGGCGTGAGCGCATAGACGCACTCGCAAACCATGCGGGCACTGCACGCATGGAGGTCTGATGTCGAAAGGAAACGAGTCGATGGACGAACACGAGGAGCTGGTCGACGGCGGCTGGATCGCAGAACGCATGGGCATCGCACGCCCGAGCGTGGCCCGTATCATGGCGCGTCTCGGCGTACCTCGATACGAGTTCGGGCCGAAATGCGTGCGCTATCCGAAAAGCCGCGTAGAGGCCGCCATCGCCGCCTGCCTGCATGACACAGGCCGCAGGAACAACCGATAAAGGAAGAATGCCCCGCCGATCCGACACGACCGGCGGGGCGGAAAGGACACACATGGAAGATCATGTGAATCCAATGGACGGAATGCGTCCCGGCGGCGACTATACGGCGGCACAACTGGGCGAACTCCTCCGTCTGCTCAACGCGAACTACCATCTACGCGGCGGGGACATCAACACGCACCTGGTACTCGGAGGCATCCGGTTCAGCGATCCGCCGACGCTGGACACGTGCAACAAATGGCTGACCGATTCCGGCCCGGTCGCCGAGGCGGCCATGATGCCCGGCGGGGGACCCATCTGGCCCATCGGATATCAGAAGGCGGTCACCGCCATCGCGGAAGGGCGCTATCGTGTCTGCGACAACGACCCTAACGTGTTCTACGCGCTCGACCGCCCCGATGACGGCATGGAGGCGCTGGAAAGCTACCATGTACTCAACTTCGAGTCCGAACTGGATGTAAAATCGGCAAGCCGCTCCAGGGAGATCGAACGTGCGCTGAAGGCGATGATCCGCCTGATGGCCACGCTCCGTCCCGACCTGTACGCACCGGTACGCCGGGGTGCGCGCATACACACGCCCTCCGGCCGTCAGGCGACCATGTACGTCAAGGACGGCAAGCCGACCCTGACGAAGAAGGACGAGCCGGACCGCATCCCGTACATCGTCGACATCGCAGTGCCCGAGGAAGCGCTCCCCGGAAACAAGGACGACTATCAGGCTATGAACGTGCGCGTCCATAAATGGATGAGCTTTGTCACCGGCACCGAGGCATCCGCCTTGAACCTGGCGCTGTACTGGGCGTATCCGATCATGGCGCCACGGCTGGAGAATCTGTGGTGCTTCTACGGTCAAGGAGGCAACGGCAAGGGGCTGCTGTTCGGCGGGTTCCGCAGGACGTTCGACCGCTGGTGCAGCGAGATTGACATCGAACGCCTGTCACAGGGCGGCTTCGACGGCGGCAACGAGGCTGGCAAACTGGTCGACGCCCTATGGGTCTCCGACCCTGAATCCGACATGTCGAGCGAGGCATGCGCCCGCGCGATGAAGAAGATCGCCACATGCGACCCGTTCACCGTGCGCTACGGCGGCGGCGTCGCCTACGAGGTGCGCCCGCACTGCGGTTTCATCTCGCTGACGAACAGGGCGCCATACAAGGAGGCGACGCGGGCGTTTGAGCGCCGCCTGGTCGAAGTGAACGCCAGCGAGGGCCACACGCACGACGAGTTCGCCAAACTGGCCAACTGGCTCGATAACCGATACGGCGCCGTCGAGATGCTGCTGTTCTCCGCGGCCCTATGGACGCACGGTTATCGTCCCGACATGACCGAGTCCATCGGCACGCTTGAGAGCCTCGACGAGTCCGAGCTGTTCGCCGTCAAGGAGATTGTGGAGAAGGGCTTCACGGTAAGCGCCGACAACCCGTATCTGGGCAAGGGCCACCGCTATTCGCGCTCGTTCATCAACCGCACCGGCCTGAAGACGGGCCGACGTCAGGGCGACTTCGGCCTGACGGTCAAGAGCGAGTCCATGTTCAAACCGTATCGGGAGGCGATGGAGTCCATGCTGACCGCCGATGTGCGGCAGGCTGAAGCCCTGAAGGAGAAGAAGGCGACGCGAGCCGTCACCGACCTCGCCACCCTGACGCCAAACGACGCCGATCCGGTTGAATGGGCGCGGGCGAAGCGCGACGGCGGCGATACCGGCGTGTACGTACCTGCCGAGAACAAGGTGGCGAGGAACTGGCATCGGAAGGCCGAATCGGGACAGGCCGCCACGCTGCCCGATTTCACCGTGTCCCCGTCTGCCGCGGAGATCGCGGGCGATAACACCGTCATCATCGACTGGGACGCCGACCATGACGGCAACGGCTGCGAGCATGGCCTGAACCGCATGGAGCGCGACCTGGGCGCGCCCATCGGTTCCGAAGACTTCCCCATGCCATATCTGGAGCGTTCGGCGCGCGGCGGCTACCATGGCACGTACCGCGTGCCACCGGACCTGATGCGATATTTCAAGAAAAGCGCCGTCGGCAAGGCCACGAGCGGCGATCCCACGCTGCTAGTCGACTTGAAGGCCGCGGGCGGCGGCTACGTCATCTGCGCAGGCTCCCGGACGGATCAGGGCGTGTACGAACCGGTCGCCGCACCCATCGACGGCAGGGTACCGATGCTGACCCAGCCGATGCTGGAGCTGTTCTCCAAATACGGTTTCGTACGTATGCCGGAGGCATACACCGGCCCGGACGGCAAGGCGCATGTGGGGCACGGCGACTCGCGTCCGACCGTCGCCCCGAGCTCGTTCAAACGGTTCAGGTCATCGGATGGCCGTTTGCACCTGGATACATCCCCGATGCCGCGCGGGGCGCGCCATAACGAGCTGCTGCGCCGTGCCGTGTACGTGGTGGCCGCGGCGACAGCCATGAATCTCCCCCAGTCCGACATCGATTCCGCGTTCGACGAGCTTCGCTCCCTGGCCGGCGATCACGACAGGAAGGATACGGAGCACGTGTTGGAGGATGCCGCCCGCAACTACGGCTTCCAATACCGTCGACCACGTACGGACAATCCGAATGACTGACCGGTTGACGGCGCGTTCGCACCGCCGCGATACCGACCGGCCAGGTTTGGGGTACCCCCATGCCCCTTGGCGGGGATTCCGTCGATCGGAAGCTGGTTCCCTGTGATGGTATAATCGCCATGATATCGGCGGGCCGCCATGGCGGCCCGCTTAATATCAGCAGTCGTCGACATTCGCTCGCGGATTGCAGGTCGGCCATACGCCGCCGATGACGCCCACGGCAATCCACCCCATCCTCAGCCCTACTGCCGCTTGGTCTTCTGCGATGTTACCCCAGAGTTACCCCGGTTTTTGCGCCTTTTAGGGCTTCTTGTCCCGTGGTCGGCCATAATGCGCACGATTATGTATGGAAACGCATGGTTATGGGGTATTGGAGCCGTAATCGGGATGAAAAATCGCCGTTTCCGCGCCCCATGCACGGTTCGGCATCGCCATGCATAACCATGCATCGCAACCTCCGTCCAGATGAAACGGGGACGTTGTTTTCGAGACGTACGAAAACGTTGGAATACCGCCGTTCCCGACACTTGGAAGAACAGCCCCGCGGGCGCGGGGTAACACTGGGGTAACATTCCCGGACACCGGAACCGCCGTGACACGCCCGGGTCAGGACAATCCACGGGAGAACGCGTCCGACACCGCATCCGACACCGCATCCCGCCGGTCGGCGAAAACGGCCGCATACGTGTTCAGCGTGACCGTCGCGTCCTCATGGCCCATCAGATCCTGAAGCGTCTTCACATCAGCGCCGTTCATGATGGCGACCGACGCGAACGTGTGCCGCAGCGAATACAGGGTCAGCCTGCGCCCATCGGGTCTGACGCCCGCGGCGGCCACGGCGCGTTTGAACACGCGCAGCCGCCACTGCTGGTAGATGATGCGTTCCCCGCGCGGCGACGTGAACAGCGGCTCACCGCCGTCGCGCCCCTCGCACAGGGCCTCCAATCCGCCGCGCAGGAAAGACGGAATCGGCAGACGCCGACGCCCCCTGACGGTCTTCGTATCGCCCTGCACATACCGGTAATGGCCCGCCTCGGCCTTCGTCATCGTCTTCGACACGCTCATCATATCGTGCGTGAAGTCCAGGTCGCGCACATCCAATGCGGCCATCTCGCCCGGCCGCATGCCCGTCGACGCGAGGAACAGGACCAGCAGACGATCCATGGGGCGGCCGCATGGCCTGCCCGTCGGAGTCTTCAGCCGTCCCGCCGCGTCCGCGATGGCGCGCACCTCCTCCAACGTGAACGGGTCCACCCTCTGCGCGGGGACCCGAGGGAGCCGAACACCCCTGGTCGGGTCGGCCGGAATCCATTTGCGGCGCACCGCGAACCGGAGCATGGAGCCGAGGATCTTGCTTACGGCCGTCCGTATCGCACCCTTCGTGAACAGCTCTCCACGCTGCGTGCGAATGGCCCCGGAATCCAGGTCGCACACCCAGGCCTTGACCGCCCGCTCGTCGATATCCCCGATGCAAGTGGAGCCGAAGCGCGGACGCACCATGCTTTCGTAGTGGCGGCGATAGTTGTCGATGGTGGAAGGGCGCACGCCCGTATGGTCGGCCAGCCAAGGCTCCAACAGATCGTCCAGCACACGCCGGCCGCCACGTGGGTCGACATACCGCCCCGAACGCAGGTCGTCGTTGAGCTCCGCGGCCCGCTCCTCGGCGGCCTCGCGCACGGCGAAGCTCTCCCGATGCTGCCGTCCGTCGGCCCGCCAGCAGACCTGCCAGCGCATGCCGCGCCCATAGTCGGCCGTCTTGAATGCGTCCGGCAGGTCGGCCGTCGACGGATTCGCGGCCACCCGGCGGCGCATGCGCGCGGTCGGCACCGTCTCCACGCCGTCCACCACGGCCTTCGATTTGAGCCACCTGTCGCGTATCCACGCCTTCGCCATATCCGTCTCCTATATATACGTCGTCTATTCGCCGCGTGCGAACGCCTCGATGGAAGCGCGGTTGAAGTACCACCGGCCGCACGCGACGAAGCCGGTGATATGCCCGGAACGGGCGAGCCTGACGATGGTGCGCGGGTCCTTGAGCCCCAGCATCCTCATGGCGGTGGTACGGTCGACCAGCAGCTGCTGGTCGGACAGTTCAATGTCCATGTCGGCGTCCTTTCGCATGTACGAGCATTGCTATGCACGTACATGCGTCGCCGCGTAGGATGATTCGCATGGGATTAAAGGGATACCGGAAAGTCGCCGGACTGACGCAGGCCGAATTGGCCGCGGCCATCGGCTCCACGCAGTCGCACGTCAGCGAATATGAGAACGGCGCGCGCAGGCTCGAGACCATGCCCGCCGCCCAATTCCTGCGACTGGCGGAGATTCTTGATGTCAATCCGCGAATGCTGCTCACCGGTGAGATCCCGTACCATGACGATGAGATCGCGGCAAAAGGCAGGGTCGCCCGCGCACGCCGCCGGTACGCGCGGACCCAGAACGAGGACAATGCGCGCAGGCTGCTCGCCGCGGAGCTGGTGCTTGCCCGGCTTCGCGGCGAGGGAGGATTCCCCGCCCCGCGCGCAGCCAATCACGGTCGCGCCCCATCGTCGCGGTCGGCCCATAGAAGCCCCAGCGTTCACCACTGCCGCACGGGCCTTTTCCATGGAGCGGAGCGGATGGCATGGTATCCGGACGCGTTCGCTGTGGATGTCGATATAGGGCATTGAGGCTCCTCCCTCCCGCCGTGGTTTCCACCTTGACTCCCGCCATGCCCGGAAACGCACCCTCGGTATGGTCGTTACCGCTCAATACCGCTTCGGGACGCATGGGCGTCGGCATGGAGGTACCGGAACTGATGACGGCCCAGCAGGTCGGCCGCCTGCTGGGCGTATCCACGGAGACGTTGCGCAAGTGGCGGGCGAAACGCAAATGCCTGCCATACGTGCGCGTGGGGCGGCACATCCGCTACAGGGCCGCCGACGTGGCCGCATTCGTCGAACGGGGGACGGTCATGCCCGCCTAGCCCTCGATTGCCCTTTCCACGCCGTCGGTCGCGGCGACCAGCCGGTCGAGCTCGACATGCGTGTAGATCTCGTTCGTCGTGGACACGCGGCTGTGACCCATGATCGCGGTGCGGGTCACATCATCCAGGCCGAGCCGGTTCAGGATGGTCGCGGTGGTGTGCCGGGCCGAATGGGGCACGTAGTCGTGGTCAAGTCCGATGCGGTCCAACGCCCGGTACCAGCGCCTGCGTTCCACGTTGCCGGTCAGAGGCAGTCCTTTTTCGTCGTGGAACACCAGCCCGTCGCCGTTCACGCCATGCCGTTCGATGTGGGCGAGGAGCACGCGGGCGAGCGCGTCGGGCAATGGTATGGCGCGCCGGCCCTTTTCGGTCTTGGGGCGCGTGCGGTACATGCCGTTGCCCAGCGGCGTGCATTCGACGCCCTTGGGCAGGTCCTCGACCTCGCGTTTCGTCAGGTGCTGCGCCTGCCATTCGACCAGGACGACCAGCCGGTCGCCGTCGCGGCGCAGTTCGTCCCGGGTTAGGCCGAGTCGTTCGCCCTGGCGCATGCCGGTCATGAACGCGAGCATCCACATGAGCCTCCACGTGTCGTCCGTCTCGGCGGCGATGAGGTCGGCGGCCTGTTCGGGCGTCAATACGGCGCGTTCCTTCAACGCCACGCGGGGCGCGGTGCCCTTGACGGCGGGGTTCCTTTCGATGACGCCCTCCAGTACGGCGTCCTCCAGCGCCTTGTGCAGGGTTCGCCATGCGCTGCCCGCGGTGCCGGAGCTCCTGCCCTGCTCGACGGTGATGTAGCGTTCCATGCGGCGGAAGTGGGCGGGTTTCAGCTCATCGAGCCGCACCTTGCCGATGGCGGGGACGATGTTGTTCGCGCCGACGGACGCATACGTGCCCCAGGTGCGGGGCTTGAGGCGCGGCTTGCACACGTCGGTCAGCCAGTGGTCCACCCATTCGGCCACGGTGGGAGGTCTGACGTAGCCGACGCGGTGGGTGCGGTCGAACTCGGACAGTGCCTCCCTGAGCCGTGACTCGGCGACGGCCTGTGTGTCGGCGGTGCGGCTCACGCGGTGTTCCTCGCCGGTGTTCGGGTCGACGACGGTGCGGTATGCCTTCACCCTGCCGTTGGGCAGTCGGCGGATGCCGCCCGCGCCTTTCGTCCGTCGCCGGTCGGCCGGGGCGATCTTGGCCCGTAGTCGGTCGACGAGCCGTTTTGGATTGGTGCCCGTGAGCAC
This sequence comes from Bifidobacterium cuniculi, assembly GCF_000741575.1. GTDB lineage: Bacteria > Actinomycetota > Actinomycetes > Actinomycetales > Bifidobacteriaceae > Bifidobacterium > Bifidobacterium cuniculi. The sequence continues at coordinate 18,545 of NZ_JGYV01000017.1, read as the reverse complement.
CACGTTCGTGCCATCGGTGCCTGTGAGCACCAGCGTGTAGTCGGACATGCCGTTTTTCCCTGCATTCATGCGTTCCGCCTATGCAGGTCACTTATAGGTCACTTATGATTACGCCTGATTGAGCCTGATTGACGGAAATCGCGGTTGGTCAAAACAGCCGTTTACCAACGAAGAACGGCGTAATACCGCCGATAATCGGTGATATTACGCCGTTCTCCAAAACAGTGAGGCAAAGCGCCGGAGCTACTTCCACATCTAAGGGATATATTCTCAAATTCAAGAGATAAGGAAAACGTCGCGCACAACGCATCCCCTCGCGTTGTGCGCGACGTTTTTCATTGCCGTCCACCAGCGTCCGTCTGGCGGTTCCCGCCGTCTCGCGCTATGGTATGGGGGAAGCATCCAACCAGAAGGAGGTCCCATGCCCGCCGCCACCCAGACCGATGAGAAGGATGAGAAGACGACCATCGAATCGGCGCTCTGGGAGCGTTGCGCACACATCATGGACCCCGAACTGGGCCGTTCCGTGGTCGATCTGGGCATGATCGTGGGCATCGACGCCACCGACAACCAGGACGGCACCTGGGACGTGGCCGTGACCGTCGAACTCACGGTTCCCGGCTGCCCCCTCTCCGACCAGATCAGCGCGCAGATCCACGCGGCGGTGTCCTCCTACCCCACCGCCGTGCTCATCCCCCACCTGGAGGTGGGCAGCATGGACGAGGGCAAACTCAAGGACCTGGTGGCCGACCTCAAGGCGCAGCGCCGCGAGAACCCCTTCAACAAGCCGGGCATCAAGACGCGCATCTTCGCGATCGCCTCGGGCAAGGGCGGCGTCGGCAAGTCGTCGGTGAGCGCGAACCTGGCGGCGACCTTCGCCGCACTCGGATACGACACCGCCGCCATCGACGCCGACATCTACGGGTTTTCCCTGCCCCGCCTGTTCGGCGCACACGCGCAGCCGACCAACCTCAACGGCATGCTCATGCCGGTGACCCGCTGGGGTGTCAAGCTCATGTCGATCGGCATGTTCGCCGGGGCCGACCGTGCCATCCTGTGGCGCGGGCCTCGCCTGCAGCGTTCCCTCGACCAGTTCCTGGCGGACGTGTGGTGGGGGGAACCGGACGTGCTCATCCTCGACTTGGCGCCGGGCACCGGCGACATGACCATTTCCGTGGCGCAGGCCCTGCCGAACGCGGAACTGGTGGTGGTGACGACCCCGCAGCCATCGGCGTCCGACGTCGCCGTGCGTTCCGGCCTGGTGAGCCTGCAGGTGCCGATGCACGTGCGTGGCGTGATCGAGAACATGAGCTGGTACGACCATGCCGGCGAGCGCCTACGCATCTTCGGCGAGGGCGGCGGCGGCCGCGTGTCGACCCACCTGACGCGCGCCCTGGGATACGAGGTGCCGTTGCTGGCCCAGTTGCCGCTCGACCCGCGTATCCGCGAGGACGGCGAGGCAGGGCGGCCCGCAGTGCTGGACGCGGATGGCTGGCTGCGCGACGACGGCTTTGCGGACGCGTTCAGGGACCTGGCGACTGCCCTCATGGTGCCGCCGCGGGCCATGGCGTCGTAGCCGCCGTGACTCACCGTGCGCTTTCGATGGTGTCGAGGCATGCCTCGACCTGTTGCTGCGGCACGATGGCGTAGGGGAAGTCGCCGATGCTGAACAGGGGTTCGGTGATGGTGGCCATGATGCTCCTTCGTTCCTGGTCCGCCAGGGTTGGTCGGATCCGTGGGGCACCAGCATGGCACGGCAGCCGCGGATTGCGCAACCCTGGCTGACGGAACCTGTGGATATGTGGATGACACGCCACCTATCCACATGCCTCCCGGAAACTGTGGACAGGCGGCGGCAATCTCACCGGTCCTCGCCGAAGCCGGGCACGGTGCCCGTCTCGAGCAGCGTCTCGAACTGTTGCTCGTCGATCATCGGCACGCCCAGTTCCTCGGCTTTCTGCGCCTTGGAGCCGGCATTGGCACCGACGACCACCCAGTCGGTGCGTTTGCTCACGCCGCTGGTGGCCTTGCCGCCGCGGGCGACGATGGCTTCCTTGACCGAATCGCGCGAGTAGCCGTCCAGTGAGCCGGTGACCACCACGGTCTGTCCTTGCAGGGTCTGCGGAAGCGCTGCCGATGCCGCTTCCTGCGTGCCGATGCCTGCGGCCTTCCAGGCGTCGAGGATGCGTCCCTGCCAACTGCCCGGTTCCCGGGCGGCGGCGAACCATTGGTGCATGGCCTTGGCGATTTCCTCGCCGATGCCGTCGATGGAAGTCAGTTCCTCCACCGAGGCTTCGCCGATCCGTTCGAGGCTGCCGAAGTGCCGTACGATCAGACGCGCGGTGGGCTTGCCGACGTGCCGGATGGACAATGCCACGAGGACGCGGTCGAGGTCGGCATGGCGTGCCTTGTCCAGTTCCGCGAGCATCTTGCGGGTGTTCTCCGTGGGAGCCACGTACAGTTCCCGCCCGTTCCTCGGGTTGGTGCCCACGATGGCGGCATCGGCGGGCAGTTCCTGCAGGGTGCCGTCGCGGCTGGCCTTGCGTTCCGTGACGGAGGACCAGAAGGCCGGTACCTGGTGCCACAGGCCTGAGCCTCCCAGACGCTTGCGCACCTTGCGGGTCTTGCCGCCCTCGAGGGTTTTCTCGCTGATTTCCACGATCGGTGCCTCACGCCATACCTTCACGTCGCGCAGTTGGTCCGCGGTCAGGGTGAACACGTCCGCCTCGCTGTCCAGCACGGGGACCTGCGGTCCGGGGATCTCCAGTCCCTCCGGCGGCACATAGGGGTCGGGTTCCTGTCCGGGCGCCACCTGCAGCTCGTGGATGCCCGGCGCGTACGCCTGGACGGAATCCGGCCGATTGAATTCGGGGTTGGTCAGTGCGGTGGCGCCGGCATCCCCCAGGTGTTCGATGTCGAAGGCCTTGCGCGAGGCCAGGTTGATGATTCGTTCGGTCAGCTGTGCGGGGCAGGATTCCGCGTTGGGGCAGCGCAGGTCCTTGTCGCCCTCCTTGTCGGGCCTGAGCAGGGTGCCGCAGGCCGGGCAGTGGGTCGGCATCTCGAATTCGCGCAGGCTGTCTTCGCGGCCGGCGCGCTTGGCGAGGACCGGTCCCACCAGTTCGGGGATCACGTCGCCGGCCTTGCGCACCACGACGGTGTCGCCGACCAGGATGCCCTTGCGTTTGACCTCGTAGGCGTTGTGCAGGGTGGTGCGCGACACGGTGGACCCGGCGACGTACACCGGATTGAGGATCGCGACCGGAGTGACCCTGCCGGTGCGTCCCACCTGCACCACGATGTCGAGCAGCCGCGTGTTCACTTCCTCGGGCGGGTACTTGTAGGCGATGGCCCAGCGCGGGGCGCGCGACGTGGCGCCCAGCTGGCGCTGCAGTGCGAGGTCATCGACCTTGACCACGATGCCATCGAGCGCATGCTCGATGTCGTAGCGGTGCTCGCCGTAGTACTCGATCATCTCGAGGACCTCGTCGAAGTCCGTCACTTCGCGCGTGTGCGGCGAGGTGGGGATGCCCCACGACCGGTAGAGCGCATACGCCTGGGATTGGTCCTGCACCTCGTCGGCCGCGTCCACCGGCTTGCCCGTCCCCCAGTCGAGGCGGCCCATGCCGTGCGCGTAGAAGCTGAGCTTGCGGGTGGCGGTGATGCGCGGGTCCTTCTGGCGCAGCGAGCCGGCGGCGGCATTGCGCGGATTCGCGAAAGGCGGCCGCCCCTCGTCCTCGTTGCGCCGGTTGAGCGCGTCGAAGTCGTCCCAGCGCATGAACACCTCGCCGCGGATCTCCACCAGTTCGGGGATGTCGCCTTCGGGACCTCCCAGGGTCGTGGGGATGCTTTGGAAGGTGCGCACGTTCATGGTGATGTCCTCGCCGATCACGCCGTCGCCACGGGTCAGGCCCTGTACCAGCACGCCGTTGCGGTACACCAGGTTGAGCGCCAGGCCGTCGATCTTGATCTCGCAGGTCATCGGCAGCCCCTTGCCCTCGGGCCACTGCAGGTCCCGGCGCACCCCGTCGTACCAGGCGCGCAGTTCCTCGTAGGAGAAGACGTCGTCCAGGCTCATCATGCGCGAGGGATGGCGTACGGAGGTGAAATCGTTGGAGAAGGTGCCGCCCACCCGGTGCGTCGGCGACTGCGGCGTGTCCAGCTGGGGGAATTCCGACTCGAGGCGTTGCAGGCAGCGCAGTCGCGCGTCGTAGGCGGCGTCGGAGGAGACGGGAGCGTCGTCCACGTAGTAGGCCATCTGGTCGGTCTCCACCCAGGCGGCGACCCTGGCCCACAGGCGGGCCGCCTGCTCGGACGTCAGGGCCGCGACGTCCAGTTCGTCGAGCTGGAGGGCATCGGCATCCGTGTCACGCAACGCGTCGATCCACGCGTCCGTGCCGATCGGGAACCTGCGGGTGCCGTCTTCCTGGGCCTCCTGCGCCAACGTCTGTGTCATCGGGGATCCTTTCGGGAACATGTCATGGGTTGAGGGAACGGAGGAACTGCATCTGCACGGCGTCGATGCCGTCGGACCGCATCCGCGCCGAGGCGACTGCCAGGGTGCGTGCGGTGACGAACATACCCTCGTCGACCGTGGCATGCGCGGCACGGTCCACGATGGGCATCAGCTCGGTGTCGGGCCATACGGGGATGTCGTGGGCCATGAGGGTCCGCATTGCCTGCGCGAGGTCGCCGGGCACCGCGATGTCCTGGGAGCGGGCGCGGATGCGCACCTCCTCGGATTCCTCGCGCAAGGTGGGGATCATCTGGGGTGCGAGGGCCTGCGCCATGAGGTAGCAGCCCACGGACACATCGAACTCGTCGCGCATCCAGGCGGCCTGCCCGAGCCGATGGTACGCCCACGCCGCGTCGGCACGGTCGAGCGAGACGCGCAATGCGTTGAGGCTCACTGCCCTCACGGAATCCCAGTCCTCCTTGCGCGCAAGCTGTGCCGCCAGCTTGAGGTGCACCAAGGGGTAGGACGGCGCGTAGGAGACCAGGATGTTGAGGTGGTCGATGGCGGCGTCGACGCCCTTGACCTGGGAAAGCACGTCGGCCAGTTCGAGATGCGCGTACACCAGGTTGTCCGGGACCAGCACGGTCGTTTCGTCGGGCAGCGCGAACAGCCTGTTGTAGACCACGCGGTCGGCGTACGAATTGAAGTACCGTGGCACGCCGTTGCCCGACCGGTACCGTTCGTCCATGTCCCGCAGGACCGACTCGATGCCTTCGATGGCCTGGTCGACCTGACCGCCGAACAGCAGGTCGCGCGCCTTGGCACGGGCATCGTCGATGTCCGAGGCGAGGGTGAACCGCAATTCCGGGGTGTCGTTGCCGTCGATGAGGGCCGTGGTGACCTGGGAGGCCGCCGCGGCCAGCTCGGGGTCGCCGATGCGTTCGATGAGCCGCATCGCCTGCTGTGCCTTGTCGACGGAGGGCAGGGTCGTGTCGGCGGCCAGCTCGTGGAAGGTGCGCACGGCGTTGGCCAGCAGTCCCTCGCGTTGGATGGCCAGCCCGAAGGTGTCATCGGCCCCCAGCAGGGAGGCCAGCGGCGCGGCGAGCGGCTCGAGCCGCGCCTCGGGTTCCTGTTGCGCCCCGAAGGGCGCGAAGTCCTCGTCATGGATGGAGCGCGGTGGTTCGATGGCCTTCAGGCCGCCGTCAGGGTCGAAGTCCATGCAGGCGCCGAAGAGCCGGTACGTGCGTTCGGGGTGCTCCAGGCCGTCCTCGCGCAGGCGGTTGAGGAACTCCTTGCGGGTGAAGGTCACGGTCGCCATGGCGGTCAGGGTCGGCGTGGCGCGCAGGGGCGCGAGCGGGTCGTCCCCCTCCTCCTGCGGATGCGGCTCACCGGCTGCCATGTCATGCGGCAGGTCGAGCTCGAGGCCGTTGACCAACCGGTCGAATTCCTCGTCCAGGTTCCCGGGGTCGCCGTCCCGTTCCGGCGCCGTCCGCAGCGCGTCAGGCAGCTCGTCCTCCGTGGGATCGGCCTTGTCCGAGGCCTTGAACTCCAGCGGCGGCTGCATGCGCTCGAGCATGCCCAGGGTCTCGTCCATGGCGTTGTGGATGGCCTGGTCCTGCTGGTCGATGGCTTCCTCCAGGCCCATGGAATCCAGGCGGATCGTCACTTCGTCGATCCGATGGTCCGTGCCGAAGGCCAGGGCCGCCATCATGATGCCGACCCGCAGGTTGTACCGGGTGCTCCTGAGGGTGCGCGCCGCGTCATCCAGGGCATGCCACCTCCGGTCCTCGCCGGACACCTCGCTCCTGGGCATGAGTGCGGGGCTGGCCGTGGTGAAGGCCAAGGCGGCCCGGCCGGCTGCGAGGTTGACGCGCAGGTCGACGTCGAACCGGTATGGCAGGCGCATGGTGCGTACCAGCAGGGACAGCGCCTGCCGCACGGACCATTCACCGGCCGATCCCTGTGCCAGGCGGCGGGCAGCGTCCTCGGCCAGTTCGACCATCGTGTTCACTGCCTGCCAGTCGTCCAGGTCGAAGGGCGGCAGCGTGCCCGCGAAGGCTCCGATCGCCGGGTTCGACAGCAGGGCGGCGTCGATGCCGGCCACCATCGATTCGGTGGCGTTCGACTCGCGCGGTTCCAGGCCATACGAATCATTCGTGGCCAACCAGGTCGCCACCTGCCCGATGCGGTTGATGTTGCCCTCGATGACCATCGAGGACAGGGCGGCGTCGAAGGGCAGCGAACGCTCCCAGGCGAAGTAGCGGTTCCCCGTATTGGGCATCACGATCGTGCGCATCGGTTCGGCCCCGTGCTCGGCCTGCAGCCCCACGATGCCTCCCAGGGCGCCGGCTTCGTCCATGAGGCGCACCGCGTAGGATTCCAGCCCGGAGACCTCGAACCCGTCGGCCTGCAATCCCGCCACGTCCGAAGCGTTCGCCGCGATGGCGCTCATCGGCGCCTGGGCGTCCAGCCGCCGTTCCAGGCTGCGGACGCCGTATCCGAGGGGCAGTCCGTGCATGCTGGGGATGAGGTACATGCCGAAGAAGGCGACGGCCACCGCGTCCCGATAGCCCACGTGGTTCCGCAGGGAGTCGGGCGTGGGGGTGCGCATCCGGTCCACCGAGTAGGTCCCCGCATGCTCGACCCAGGAGCCGAGCCATCGTCGTTCCCCGTCGACCATGCCGTATGCCGCGCCGTGGCGCACCTCGAGGCCGTGGCGGTGCGGCTTGCCGAGGCACTTGCCGTCATCCCAGTGCCAGTGCCCCTCGCTTTCCAGGACGAAGGAGGGTTCGAGGCGGTCCAATGGCGCCTTGGGATCGTCCGTCATGGTCACCCGGCCGCGGTCGTCGGCGAGTGCCACCTGGGTGAAGCGTCCGTCCGGCAGGAAGAATCCCAGGGCGAAGGTGCGCGTGCCGGCGATTTGGACCCATCCGGGCGTGAACGGTTCGGGCACCAGCGCCATTCCCTCCAGCTTGCGGCGGCGCGTCAACGGCGTGGGCCGGACGGTCCGGATGGCGGATTCGTCCCGTGCCGTGGCATCCGTGGCACGGTGTGGCGCGTTCCCATGGGAACGGGAAGGGAAGGGGAAGTGTCGAACCATGGTTCCAATGTACAACGTCACGGGGGTTGTCCGTCAACTGCCGGCTGAACCATGGTCACGCTAGAATGGGTGGGCGTGAGATTTCCCCATCGTCTGCGCCGCCGCCTGCGTGCCGCCGCGCCGTTCCTGGCGGTCGGCGCCGTGCTGGTGCTGATCGTCGAGTGCTTCGTCTTCAACATGCCGTTCTTCCGTTCGATCCCGGCGAGCACGGATTCGACCGCGGCGATGAACGAACTGGGTCCCGGCGTGCGGCGTACCGTGGACGGGCTGCTGTCCGTGAGCGATCCCACTGAGGCATACGTGACGCTCAAGGCGGACGGCACCTCCCCCTATTGGCGCATGCAGATGGTGGACCGGCCGCGTTTCGAGGAGGCCAAGGACCGGCTGCCCACCCTGCTCGAGGACGTGCATGTGCGCGTCCAGTGCGACGGCGGCGCCGGCGCACAGCAGGTCGGTTCGGTGTACGCGCCCGGTTCGCAGTATTTCGAATCCTCTTGCAGCGGCACGGCGCGCGTGTGGCTCGAGGAGGAGGCGGGCAGCGTCACGCCGTTGCTCAATGTGCGCGCGAACGTGCGGGTGCCGTTCCGCTTCAACTGGGTGCGTGTGGGCATCGGCATGGTGCTGGTGGCGCTCGCCTGCGCCTTCCGTCCCGGCTCGCAGCTGTGGCGCACGCCCCTGGACATGCATGACCGCCGCCAACGGCGGGCGATGGCGACGGTGTGCGCGACTGTCGGCGTGGCGACCCTGGCAGCGGTGGTCGGCGCGATCTGCTGGGCGTTCCGCATGGAATTCCACAAGGAAGGCGAATACACCTTCGACTTCGACCAGTACGACCATATTGCGCAGGCGCTCCTGCATGGCCATGTGTGGCTGGACCTGCGGGTGCCCGACGAACTGGCCGCGCTGGGCAATCCCTATGACGCCGCCGCCCGGCACCGGCTGCTGCAGGACGGCGTGACACCGATCTACTGGGACTACGCCTACCGTGACGGCAAATGGTACTCGTACTTCGGCGTGCTGCCCGCGCTCCTGCTGTTCGTGCCCTACCGTGCGGTCACGTCCCTGTTCGTTCCCGGCGGCCTGGCGTTGCCGGGTGCCGCCGCCGAATTCCTGTTCATGGGCGTGGCCACGGTGTTCTCCCTGCTGCTGGTCACGCGCATCCTGTCACGCATCGCGCCGCGCGTCAGCGTGGGTACGACGGCCGTGCTGTGCATGGCATACGTGATTGGCGCCGATTTCGTCTACCTGTGGTTCCATACGAATTTCTACACGATTCCCATCGCGGCGGCGATGGCCTTGGTGACCGCCGGCCTGTGGCTGTGGCTGGGGGCCTGGGCGCCTGATGGCACGCTGCGGCTGCGTTACGTGGCCGGCGGTTCCGTCGCCATGGCGGCGACCTTGGGATGCCGCCCGACCTTCGCCTTGGCGTCGGCCCTGGTGCTTCCCCTGTTCGGCCCCTATGCGCTGCGCCGGTGGCGCGCCCATGACCGCCGCGGCGCAGTGCGCTGTGCCGCGGCGGTGCTCGCGCCTGCCGTCGTGACGGTGCTGCCGTTCCTGTGGTACAACCATGCCCGCTTCGGCTCGATCACCGACTTCGGCAATGCCTACCAGATCACCGTGACGGACATGACCCGTTTCCACACGCCGCTGGCGAACCTGCTGCCGACCCTGGGCTATTACTTCTTCCTGCCGCCGACCTGGCAGCCGTCCTTCCCCTTCCTGTTGGCCAGCCCGACGCCGCTGGCGTCGTGGTCCTTCACGGAGCCTTCGGCGTACGGGCTGCTGTGGCTCATGCCGCTCATGGTGGCCGTGCTGGCGGTGCCGTTCCTGCGTGCGCGATGCGGCAAGCTGTGGCCGATGCTCATGACCGCCCTGGCGGTGGCGGCGGTCCTGGTCGTGTTCGATACTGCGGTCGGCGGCTACAGCTGGCGCTACATGGCGGACTTCGGCTGGCTGCTCATGCTCGGCGCGACGGTGGCGTGCGCACTTGCCATGGAACGCTGGCACTGGACGCGCGGCATCGTGGTGCTGACGGTGGCATGGGCGTTGCTCCTGTCCGTCCTCACCGTCTTCGTGCTCGGTGCCGGCAGTTCCCTCTTCGAGGCGAATTCCGGCCTGTACTACGAGATCCGTTCTTGGTTCACGATCCTGGAGTGAACGGCGCGGGCACCGCCCTGCCTAGAATGCCAGGCATGAGCCTTCTCGATTCCCTCCTGCGCCGCGGCAGCCCCGCGGGCGCCTCCCGCGTGGACATCAACCTGGAACGTGCCGCCTACCGGTACGGCGACGGAACCTACGGCCTGGAACCCACCTCGTTGGACCTCGCCTACCGCGATGACGGACACACTGCCATCATCGGGCTCAACGGCGCCGGCAAGAGCACGCTGGTGGCGCTGCTGGGCGGACGTTTCCTGCCGACCGAGGGCAAGGTGCTGCTTCAGGCCGACGGTACGGCGCTCTCCCCCGACCGTCGCGGCGACGCGCGGCGCATCCAGCGGCTCGTGGGGGTGGTCGACGCGATGGATCTGCCCCGCGAGTTCCGCGATGACGTGCCGCTCGAGGAAGGCTTCCTCGCCTACCTCAAGGACCGGCACCTGAACCTCAGCGAGCGCACGGCGCGCACCGGCGCCGCACTCAACGCCTTCGACCTGCTCGAGGTGCGCCACACGACCGTCGGTTCCCTGGACATGGAGCGGCGCCATCTGCTGGCCGTCGCCATCGCAATGAGCCATGACCCGGTGGTGCTGGTTGCCGACGAGCCCATGCGCGGCATGGACGAACGCGGCACGGCGCATGTGGCGTCACGGCTGTTCTCCCAGCAGGTGCCGGTGGTCTTCACCACGCACAACGTGGACCTGACCGTCCAGGAGGACTACCGGGTACGCCGCACCATCGTCCTGGACGATGCACACGTCGTGTTCGACGGCGCCTGCGGGGATGCGCGGCGCTTCTACACCCGGCTCATCCGCAGCAAGATTCAGCGGATGGGGTCCAATGCCTCCGCCACGCCGTCGAGCACGATGCGCACGTTGCCCCTGAACTCATCCGCTTCGGGCAGCAGCGACAGTGCCAGGTAGCCGTTGGAATCCATGTCGAAGAAGTAGCCGGGCTGTCCCGTGGCGCCATGCCGCTCGACCAGCATGGTGACCAGGTCGTTCTCGTCGATGGTCGCGGGGAAACGCAGGAGCACGTTCCAGCCTCCCTCGGCACGCAGCACGTCCACGACGCCCAGGGCGTCGGCGGCGAGCATGGCATGCAGGGTGTCCAGGTTGGCGCGCACCCGCTCGCGGACGAGGCCCTGCCGCCCTGCAGCCTCGTCGAGCATCGCCGGCAGCATCCGCACGGTCGGTGCGCCCACCGGCAGGAAGTCGTCGGCGATCATGTCGAGCCGCACCTTGGCCTGCTCGACGTCCTGTCGAGGTCCGGACAGGCGGATCCAGCCCACCTTGGCGTGCGGGGCGGCCAGCATCTTCGACAGGCCGTCCAGGGCGAAGGTGAGCACGCCATCCTCCCCCGCGAACCGGCGGTTGCCGTCGAAGGCTTCGAGGTCGTAGCCGAAGAACACCTCGTCCGCGATGAGTGCGATGCCGTGGTGCCGGCACAAGGCCACCAGGGCCTCGCGTTCATCCGGCTTGACATAGGAGCCGGTGGGATTGTTGGGGTTGATGACCACCATGGCGCGGATGCGTCCGTCCGTGTCCGCGTCGAGCAGTGCCGCGACCTGCGCCACGTCGATGGTCCAGGAACCGTCGTGCACCAGCCGGTAGTCCACGGTGTCCACGCCGACCAGGCGGGCGATGGAGGCGATGAGCGGATAGCCGGGTTTCGGCGCCAGCACTGCCTCGCCGGAATCGCACAGCAGCATCATGAGCCACGCGTACGCCTGCGAGGTGGAGTCCAGGAGCACCAGGTCGTCGGGGTCGACGCCCTCACCCAGGAAGGCGGCCAGGCAGGCACGGGCCTCCCGCGGCCCGCGCGGGTCGGCCTGGTATGGCTCGGGCAGTGCATGCGGCGCCAATCCGTGGTGGGTGGGATTGGAGTCGTTGAGGGAACGCAGCGCCGTGCCGTCCTGACGCGCCTTGCGCTCGGCACGGGCGATGGGATTGGGGTCGACGGGACCCACACGATGAGAAAAACGCACGGCACCATTGTAGTGCCGTGCGTCGAATCCGCGTGGAGGGGATGGGTCAGGCGCCCACCTTGGTGCTCGCGTAGTACGCGGCACCGATGATGCCCGCCTCGTTGTGCAGCTTGGCCGCCACGATCGGGGTCTTGATGTCCACGTAGGGCAGGAACTTCTCGGAGACGCGGCTCACGCCGCCGCCGACCACGAAGAGCTCGGGGCTGAAATACAGCTCCATGAGGCTGTAGTACTTGGTGAGGCGCTTCGCCCACTTCTTGTAGCCCATGTCGAGCTGCTCGCGCACCGAGGAGGCGGCGTACTTCTCCGCGTCGCCCTTGCCCTTGAGCAGCTGGATGTGGCCGAGTTCGGTGTTCGGGATGAGCACGCCGTCGTAGATCAGGGCGGTGCCGATGCCCGTACCCAGCGTGGTGGCGATGACCAGGCCCTCCTGGCCCTTGGCCGCGCCGAACTGCTGCTCGGCCAGGCCGGCCGCGTCGGCGTCGTTGACCACGGTCACGGGACGGCCGCATGCTTCGGAGAAGACCTCCGTCACGTCCACGCCGATCCAGGACTGGTCGAGGTTGGCCATGTAGTCCAGCTTCTGGCCGGGCTTGATGGGAGCGGGGAAGGCGATGCCCACCGGCGCCTCCTCGGGAACCTCGAAGTGCTCCAATTGCTGGCGCACGATGTCACCGACCGCCTCGGGGGTGGAGTGCTCCGGGGTCAGGATCTTCAGGCGCGGTTGCGCGAACTCGCCCTTCTCCAGGTTCACCGGGGCCGCCTTGATACCCGAGCCACCGATATCCACGCCGAACGCCTGTGCCGTCTCGATCATCTTCAACCTTCCTCACCGTAGGGAATCGTCCGGCCACGCATGCAGTGCGCGACCGCCTCACTGGTCCTTCGTATATTAGTTCAATCAACGAACATTCCATGCAGGGAGAGTGTTCACATATTGATACGCAATATACACCTGCATTGTAGCGCCATCGGGCGTTCCCCACGCCATGCATACCGCCATTCGCACACAATATCCCCACAGTCGTCCCCACCGGTGCGGCTTTCCCCTATCCGCGCCATCGAGTATACATGGAACTGCAAGTTTCAAGGCAAGGTGAAATCCCTTACTGGCGGTGGCGCCCACAGGCGAAGCCCGCAACCCGCCCAGGCGGTGGATCCGGTCCGAGTCCGGAGCCAACGGTGACAGTCCGGATGAAAGAAACGGAGCTCCACCATGAGCAAAACCAGACCCGCCGAGCGTGACGAACGTCCGGACAATCGCCATTCGACCGGTGTCAACGACCACGGCCGCTGGTCCACCCAGCGCATCGCCATGTACGCGCTTTTCGTCGCGTCGGCCATGGCCGTCAGCTTCATCGAGATCCCGCTGTTCCCGCTGGCCCCCTGGCTCAAGTACGACCCCTCGGGCGTGGTCTGCCTGCTCGCCGGCTTCGCCTTCGGCCCCTCCGCCGCCGTCATCGTCTCCGTACTGGGCTTCCTGCCGCACGTCTTCACCAACCCGTGGGGCTCCCTCATGGCCATCCTCGTGGCACTGGCGCTTTCGGTGCCCGCCGCGCTCATCTACCATCGCCACCGCACCCGCAAGGAGGCCGCGGTCGCATTGGTCGTGGGGTCGCTGTGCGCACTGATGTGCGCCCTGGTCGCCAATCTCTTCATCACGCCCATGTACGCCAAGATGGACATGGCACAGGTCGCGGCCATGATTCTGCCGATCCTGCTGCCTTTCAACCTCATCAAGTTCGTACTCAACGGCGTCATCACCTTCGTGGTCTACAAGCCTGTCTCGAAGCTGCTCGACCGATGAGTGCGCCGGGAGACGCCGTCCTCGCCCTCGAGGACGTGCGGTACAGCTACGACGGCGCTGACTGGGTGCTCGACGGCATCGACCTTACGGTCCGCGCCGGCGAGCGCATCGCCCTGGCCGGCGCGAACGGGTCGGGCAAGTCCACGCTGGCGCGGGTCCTGGCCGGCCTGAGTGCCCCCGACCATGGGACCGTCACCCTCCTGGGCGAGCGCGTCTTCGACGACGCGCACGGCGCGGATGCCGAGGCGTACCGACGGGCCACGCGCCATATCGGCATGGTGTTCCAGAACCGGCAGGACCAGCTGGTCACCACGGTCACCGACGAGGACGTGGCCTTCGGCCCGGAGAACCTGGACGTGGCACCCGCCCTGATTGGCGGCCGCGTGCATGGTGCGCTCGACGCGGTCGGCATGGCCGACTGGGCGGCCAGCGACCCCACGTCCCTGTCCGGCGGCCAGCAGCAGCGCGTCGCCATCGCCGGCATGCTGGCGATGGACGCGCAGGTGCTCATCCTGGACGAACCCACCGCGATGCTCGACCCGCAGGGCCGCGCCGAGGTCATGCGCACCCTGGACGCCGTCCAGGCGCATGGCACCGCCATCGTGCTCGTGACCCACCATCCCGAGGAACGCCTGAAGGCGGATCGCGTCCTCACCCTGGACCACGGGCGCATCGTCTCGGACAGGCCGCCCATCCCCTTGGAGGACGGTTCACGACCCGTGGCGGCCGACCGTCCCGACGGCCTCTCCGAAGCGTCCCGCACGGATACCGCGGCCGAGCCGATGGTCCGTTTCGAACAGGTCACCTTCGCCTACCACCGGCAGGACGCGCCGGTGCTCGAGGATTGGTCCTGCGAGGTCAGGCAGGGCGAGACGGTCGCCGTGACCGGCGCCAACGGGTCGGGCAAGACGACCTTCGCGCGTCTGCTGGCCGGCCTGGAGCGTCCCGTCTCGGGCCGCGTGCTGGTGGACGGCATCGACGTCGGCCATGCCGGACGACGTGACCGCAAGGCGTTGCGGCGCACCGTCGGGCTGATCATGCAGCGTCCCGAACGCCAGCTCTTCGCGGACACGGTGGCGCAGGACGTGGCCTTCGGCCCCATCAACCAGGGACTCTCCCCCGACGCGGTCGCAGACAGGGTCAGGGAGGCGCTCGCGCTCGTAGGCATGGAGGACCATGCGGACCGCAGCCCCTTCGCACTCTCCGGCGGCCAGCAGCGGCTGGTCGCCATCGCCGGCGTCCTCGCCTGCCACCCGCGGCTGCTCGTCATGGACGAGCCCACCGCCTCGCTGGACGAGAAAGGCACCGGCCGCGTCCTGCGGATCATGCGCGAACTGCGTGAACGTGGCGTCACGGTCGTCGTCATCACGCACGACCTGGGACTGGCACGCGAGATGGCCGACCGGACCTTCACGTTCACGCCGGCCGGCACCGAGCGTGCACAGTCGACCGTCTCCGCCGCCGACCCGATGCACTCCCCCGTGGCCCGCCTCGACCCGCGCGCGAAGATGGGCGGCGTGCTGGTCTTCATGTTCAGCATGTTCGCGATGACCTCGTGGCCGCAGCTGGCGGTGGGCGCCGTGGTGACCGCGGCGCTCGTCGCGGCCAGCCGCGTGGGGCCGTCGCGGCTGTGGCATGCCGTGCGCGCCTTCGTCGCCCTGTTCGCCTGCACCGCACTGCTCAACCTGGCCGTGGTCCACGAGGGCCGCGTGCTGTGCACGATCTGGCATTGGCAGGTCACTGACGGTGCGGTCGGCACGGCACTGCTGTACTGGCTGCGGTTCTCCCTGGTGATCATCTGCGGCGCGGTGGTGCTGCTCACCACTACGCCCACCGCCATCACCAACGGGTTCGAGTCGCTCATGACGCCGCTGAAACGGTGGTGGCATGTCCAGGAGATCGCCCTGGTGCTGTCCTTGGCACTGCGCTTCGTGCCCACCCTGGCCGGCGAGGCCATGGGCATCCGCGACGCGCAGGCAGCGCGCGGCGGCGCCATCGAAAGCGGCTCGCCCATGCGGCGCATGCGTGCCTTCTGCGCCATCATCGTGCCCGTATTCGCCGGCACCATCAGGCATGCCCGCGGCCTGGCGCTTGCCCTCGACGCACGCAGCTACCAGGAAGGCATGCCGCGCTCGCATTGGCATCCACTGCACATGCGAGCTTCGGACTGGGCGTTCCTGGCGGCCGTCGCTGCCAGCGTGGGTGCCGTCGCCGTGCTTCATATGTTCAATATGTGAGCAGGGTCACACTTCGCGCGGTGTTTTCGTGCATGATGTCATTCAGCGACCAGCGAACAAACGATGACACAATCACCGTTTTCGTTCGTACAAGTAGGCCGTGATGGCCTACGGGACACGGCACCGCCGCGTCCTTTCCTCGCATCGGGTCCACGGTTCCCACAAGGACCATGCCGTGCAGGCCATGCCAGGACAGTCGTGATTGGGCGAGCGCTCCGAACACACTTCGGGCCGCTCGCCCATTTCATATGCGTGGCCGTCGCATGGACCGACCATACTGGCACTGAACACATACGCAGGGGAACCCCTCCACGGGGTTGAGAAGGCATGTGCCTGACCCTTTGAACCTGTTGGCCAACACCAGCGTAGGGAGACGAATACCATGGCCCCATACGACGCCACTTCCATCGACCGGCTGCCCGCCTTCGCCAGGCGCATGCGCCTGGCTGCCGAACCCGTCTGGCAGGAGGGCTACGACCAGCCCTTCCTGCGTGAACTGGGCGCCGGCACCCTGGACCGGGAACGCTTCGCCTTCTACCTGACCCAGGACGAGCTGTACCTGGACGACTACGCACGCGTGCACGCCCTGGCGATGACGAAGACCGACGACCCGGAGGTCATGCGATTCATGGTGAACGTGCAGGCCGCGATCTTCAACGTCGAGAAGGACCTGCACCAGGAATACCTCGCCGGCTTCGGCATCCTGCCCGATACCCTGGCACACGCCCGCCAATCCGCCTTCGCACGGGCCTACACGTCGAACATGCTGGCCATCGCGTACGGCGGCGACCTGCTGGACATCCTCGTGGCGGTGCTGCCGTGCGCCTGGGTGTATGCGGACTACGGGCAACGTCTGGCACGCGACTTCGCCGACACCATGCCGGACAACCCCTACCGCGAATGGATCGACACCTACCGGGACGATGGGTTCTGGCAGTCCTCCGTGTGGCTGATCGACCACATCGAAACCATGGCCGCACAAGCGGACGAACGCAAGCGCCAGGACCTGGTGGAGCTCTTCGTGCGCGGCGTGCAGAACGAGTACATGTTCTGGGCCAGCGCCTACGACCTGCAGATGGGATGGCGTCCCGGCTGGGATGCCTGACCTCTCTTCCTGGAAATCTCTCATTTTCCGTGAGATTTCCAGGAAGAGAGGTCAGCCGCGCGCCTCGTCCAGTTCGGACAGGGGCTTGAGACCCATCTTCCGGCGGCCGCGGTCGAACCAGGCGCTGGTGGTGAAGGCGAGCACGTCGTTGATCAGGTAGATGAGCGAGTTGATGGCCATGGCGATCGATGCGTCGCCCTGGGCGAAGGTGACGGCCCACAGCACCAGCTGCGCCACGGCGCTGGCAAGCCACCAGTAGAACTGGTTGTTGTAGCGCAGGAAGCACATGATGCCCGCCGTCAGGCTGATGGAGAAGGAGAAGCCGTCGATCCAGGGGCGCGGGTCGTCCGTCCAGGCGCCGATGCCCCAGGCCGACAGCACCCACACGACGGCGGTGCCCGCGATGGCCACCGCCCACAGCCTGGGCGTGAAGGTGCGCAAGTGGTTCTTCGTGTCGTCGTTCCAGGACTTGACGGCCAGGAGGATCGGCAGGTCCAGGGTGAGGATGTAGGCGACCTGCTCGAACACGGCAAGGTAGTTCTTCGCGGCGATGGCAATCGCGATGAAGCCAGCCGAGGAGATGATGCCCAACCATCCGTTGACGGCCTTGGTCGCATTGATCGCCAGCACGCACAGCGTCCCCACGATGGTCGCGAAGAAGGTGACGACGGACACCCAGGTGAAGGGCTGGGATACCAGCAGGCCCAGCTGGAAGCCGAAGGCGAAGAACCAGAGCATGTAGTTCTGGATGGGCCATCCATGCAGTTGCTGCCAGAGCCATCGGAAATAGTTGCGTCGGTACCCTGTGTCCGCCTGTGTGCCTGTCGTGTCCGTGCCAGTCATAGCCTTGCCTGTATGCTCCCCTCGTTCCTTGCCTGGCGTCAGTCGTTGTCGTCCACCGTGGCGGCCGCCTTCGCGGCACGGCGCCGGCGGATGTCCTCGCGTTCGGACTCGGTCAGGCAGCCCAGGGCCTCCAGCTTGTCCTCGATGGCATCCAGCACGGCCATGCGGTCCGTCTCGTCGTGGACGAAATCGTAGCGGCCTGCGTCGATGCGCATGACCACGGAGCGCGAATACGAGTCGTACCACGCCTTGTAGGTCTCCCACACGGAGCGGTAGTAGTCCGTCAGGCCCGGGTCGGAGGTCTCCATCGCACGGCCGCGCATGGCGATGCGCTCCAGCATGAGTTCGAAAGGCGCATCGAGGTACACGATCAGGTCCGGCGCACCGTTGAAGGGGTGTCCGGCCACGTTGTCCACCATGTTGCGGTTGAGGTCGATGTACAGGTTGTACATCGCCTCCGGGAACTCGCCGCGCTTGTACAGGTTGAAGGCCATCAGGCTATCCGAAAGCAGGCTGGAGTCGAACACCGTGTTGCGTTCGCCCTGGGTCGCCTGCAGGTGGATGGCCTGCCGCAGCTGACGGTACCGGTAGTTGAGGAAAGCGATCTGCAGGGCGAAGCTCTTGTCGTCGCGGCTCTTGGCGCCATCGGAATAGAATTCCTTGAGCATGGGCATCTCGTCCACCTTCTCGTAGAAGCCGGTGGTCTGGAGGTCCTCGGAAAGATAGTTCGTCAAGGCGGTCTTGCCCACGCCGATGGGCGCTTGTATGTAAATCACTGCTCTGCTTTCTTGGATGGTTGGTTCGCGGACATGCATCCGTATGGCAAGGGGCCCCGCCCCGCTGCCGGGGACGCTGAGAT
>NZ_JGYV01000016.1 GCF_000741575.1 Bifidobacterium cuniculi | reverse complement strand
GCTCGCGCGTGGGCTCGACCGGCTTGTTCNCGACCCCCTAGGCCTCCCGGGGCTTGGCGCGCAACGCATCGTCCCCGCCTTGCTTCCACGCGGCCCGCCACCGGGCCAGCACGCTCCTGGACGCGATATGCAACCCGGCCATCACCTGGCGCGGCGACTCACCCGCCTCCAGACGGCGTACCGCCTCGAGCTTGGTCTCGTACGCGTACGAACGATGCGTGCTTCCCATATCCAGCAAAGCCTCCTTGCCACAAGCCTCGTACAGGTCCTGCCAAGCACGTGCCACGCCCTGGCCTATGCCCAGTTTCGAGGAAACCGCACCATACTTGAACCCGTACTCGAACAGGACCAACGCCTGCTCACGTACCTCACGACGATACACAACCAAAAGAACCGTCCTCCTATTTCCTGTGTCCAGAAAACGGGGGACGGATCAAAAAACGAGAGATTTCTGGAACGGGAGCAACCACAAAGGAGGCCCTGGCCTTCATATGGTCCCATCCAGACCAGGCACCCTCTCTCAGAACCGCACGAAAAAAGCCGGCACCCGCCGCCGGTCCCCATCATCATGACGGACCGAAGCCGCAGGCACCGGCTTTCCGCTTTCTACGCGACTCTACATGCAGCCTCAGGCCACGTAGACGGGGCCGTACTCGCTCGGCACGTGGGTGGTGGCGATGTACGGGCCCGAGGTGGGCGCGGCGTAGGTCTGGAAGCCGTTGCTGTAGTTCATCGAAGCTTCGTCACAGTTGCAGCACATGATGGTCCTCTTTTTCTGCAGGATGGTCATGGGGCTTGCGCCCCGGGTTTTCGCGCCCAGTCTACAGCCGGGCCACGATTGGCCGGCCGGGATGGGTCAGATGCGTCCGAGGATCGCGCGGCCGACCTCGTCGGTGGAGCGTTCGGTGGAGCCCAGTTCGGCGATGTCCGCCTCCACGGCGGCGTCGATGCGGGCCGCGGCCTCGTCGAATCCCAGATGGCGCAGCAGCATGGCGGCGGAGAGGATCGCGGCGGTCGGGTTCGCCTTGTTCTGGCCGGCGATGTCCGGCGCGGAACCGTGGATCGGCTCGAACATGGACGGGTACTCGTTGGACGCGTTGATGCAGCCGGAAGCGGAGTAGCCCACGCCGCCCACGACGGCACCGGCCTCGTCGGTGAGGATGTCGCCGAAGAGGTTGTCGGTGAGGATCACGTCGAAGCGCGACGGGTCGGTCACCAGGTAGATGGTGGCGGCGTCGATGTGGTTGTAGTCGGTGGTGACCTCCGGGTATTCCTCGCCCACCTTGTCCACGAGGCGCTGCCACATGTCGCCGGCGTTGACCAGCACGTTCTTCTTGTGCACCAGGGTGATGTGCTTGCGGCGCTTCATGGCCAGCTCGAAGGCGTAGCGCACCACGCGTTCCACGCCGTAGGCGGTGTTGATGGACACCTCGGTGGCCACCTCGTGCTCCGTGCCCTTGCGGATGGCGCCGCCGGCACCGCAATACAGGCCCTCGGTGCCCTCGCGCACCACCACGAAGTCGATGTCGCCCGGGTCCGCCAGCGGCGACTCGACGCCCCGGTAGAGCTTGGAGGGGCGCAGGTTCACGTACTGGTCGAGCGCGAAGCGCAGCTTGAGCAGCAGGCCGCGTTCGAGGATGCCGGCCTTGATGCGCGGGTCGCCCACCGCGCCCAGGAGGATCGCGTCCGTCTTCTTGATGCGTTCCAGGTCCTCCTCGGGCAGGATCTCGCCGTCACGCAGGTAGCGTTCGGCGCCCAGGTCGAAATGCTCGTAGGCGAACTGCGCCTGCCCCTCGGTCGCCTTCTCCAGCGCCTGCTGGGCCCACGGGGTGACTTCCTTGCCGATGCCATCGCCGGGGATGACCGCAATAGTGATTTGTTCCATGTGGGGAAGGGTACACGGTGCCCCACGGCCCCGGAACCCCCCGGTCATCTGGTGGACAGAGGCCGTTCTTCCACGGTCCTTCCCCTTGAGATTTTGTTCAAAAAATGAACAATTTCTCAAGGGGAAGGGCGGACCGCTCAGAGGGCACCCAGTCCCATCCGCTCCAGACACCACGCGTTCTCGTAGCACAGGTCCTTCCACTGCTTGTACCTGCCCGAACCGCCACCGTGGCCAGCCTCCACCTCGACCCTGATCAGGGCGTCCACGCCGGCGACCTGCAGGCGTGCCACCCACTTGAGCGGTTCGGTGACCAGCACGCGCGAATCGTTCATCGACGTCGTGATGAAGATCCTCGGGTACCCGGCCGCGTCCGCGGGCACCTCGGGCGAATTCTCGTAGGGCGAGTAGTCGCGCATGTACTCGTACACCTCGCGGTCGTGCAACGGGTCGCCCCACTCGTCCCATTCGGTCACGGTCAGCGGCAGCGACGGGTCGAGGATCGTGGTCAGCGCGTCCACGAAGGGCACGTCGGCCTCGATGCCCGCGAAACGTTCCGGCGCCATGTTCGCGATCGCGCCCATGAGCAGGCCGCCCGCAGAACCACCGTTGGCCACGGTGTGCGCCGGGTCCGCTAGGCCGGCGTCCTCGAGCGCCGCCACCGCGTCCACGAAGTCCTCGAAGGTGTGCTTCTTGGACAGCCTCCGCCCCTGCTCGTACCAGCCGCGGCCCATCTCGCCGCCGCCGCGCACGTGCACCACCGCGTAGAGCGCGCCGCGGTCGAGCATGCTCAGCCGGCCCACGGAGAAGGTCGGGTCGGAGCTGATCTCGTAGGCGCCGTATCCGGTGACGAACATCGGCATGGACTCGGTGGCCGCGTCGCGCCGATAGACGAGGGACACGGGCACCTGCTCGCCGTCGCGCGCCGTGACCCACACACGCTGTTCCACGTAGTCGCGCGGGTCGTAGTCGCCGCGCACGGTCGCGCGCTTGAGCAGCACGCTGGCGCCCGTGACCGGGTCGATCTCGCGCAGTTCGCCGGGCCGCGTGTAGCTGGTGAAGGAGTAGCGCATCCGCGGCGCGTCGTAGGAGGGGTTGCCGCCCGCGCCGATCGAGTACAGCCGGCCGGGGGTGCCGCCGAGCAGCGACGGTGCGCCGTCGACGGCGTCGTCGTCCAGGGGCGGCGGCGTGACCTCGGCGAAGGACCACGGACGGCCCGCCAGGAAGTCGCGCGCGGCGGCCGTCTTGGTCATCGTCGCCAGGCGCGGCAGGCCGTCGGCACGGTAGCTCAGCGCCACGTAGTGCCGGTGCAGCGCAATGCCCTCGATGGCCAGGCCGCGCACGCCCTGCAGGATCGCAGGGTTCGCCGGGTCCATGTACGGGTCGCCGACGCGACCGCCAGGACCGGCCTCGGTGCCGTAGGGCGAGCCGCAGGCGACCGTCATGCCGTCACCTAGCCGGTACGGCGGCCTGGAGGCGCGCATGTCGATGACGTCGATGGTGAAGTTCGGGTTCGTCGCATTGTGGTAGACGACGGCGACGGGGATGTCGGCACCGTCCTCGCCGGCGCCCTCGAAGGTGGCGAAGCTCACGTCGTACTCGATGCCCGCTTGGCGTTCGATGAAGGGCACGAACGCGCCCTCCGGCGTGGCCGTGGGCAGCATGAGCACCTCGCTGGTGGTCTTCGAGCCGGTGGAGATGACCACGTGCCGGTCGTCGAAGGAGATGCTGCAGCCCACCCAGAAGCGCTCGTCGGTCTCCTCGTAGACGTCGGCGTCCTCCTCCACGGGCGTGCCGACCTTGTGGCGGCGCACCTTGTACGGCCGCTGCGCCTCGTCGAGCAACGTGTAGAACACGTAGCGCGCGTCGGGCGTGAAGCAGGCGGCGGCGATGCCCTCGAAGCGTTCGGGCAGCTCCTCGCCCATCCGCACGTCGCGGATCACGTAGTCGTAGCGCTCGTCGCCGTGCGTGTCGGTGCCCAGCAGCATCCAACGGCCGTCCTTGCTGATGTCCATGCCGCCGATGGCGAAGAAGTCATGGCCGGCCGCCTCCACGTTCGCGTCGAGCACGACCTGCTCGCCCGGGGTCGTGCCGGGCGCGGCGTCGGCGTCCACGGCCGGCGGGTCCCAGTCGTCGGGGCCCGCGATCGGCAGGCGGCACTGGATGCCGTACTGCTTGCCCTCCTGGGTGCGCGCGTAGTACCAGTAGCCGTCCATGCGCGTCGGCACGGACATGTCCGTCTCCTGGATGCGCGCACGGAACTCCTCGAACAGCCGCTCGCGCAACGGCGTCAGGTGCGCCATGCGCGCCTCCGTGTACGCGTTCTCCTCCTCGACGAAGCGGCGCAGGCGCGGCGAGCGCCGGTCGCCCATCCAGGCGTAGGGGTCGACGAAGGTGTCGCCATGGTAGGTGCGTTCACTGGGTTCGCGGGCCGCGACCGGGGCGGCGGGCATGTTCGAGCTGTTCATGGGGAGGATTATAGCTCTTCGCCGCTCCCTGCCGAAGGGGCGAAGGACTGCAGGTACGGCAGCATCGTCTTGCGCAGGTTCGAGCCGGTGCTGCCCATGAACACGGGCACTTCGGTGACCGGCACCGGCTGAGTGGCCGTCACCGCCGCCAGCGGCAGGCCGCCGGACGCCTCGCGCGGCGAGAGCTGGCGGATGGCGATGGACAGCACGCGCCCCGGGTAGCGCCGCGCGATTTCCGCGTAGGTCGTCGGGTCCTTCTGGCCGTCGTCGCCGATGAGGATGAACTTCATGTCCGGGAAGTCCTCCATGAGCTGCTCGGCGTACTCCAGCTTGTGCTGCACGCCCGAGGGGATGAAGGTCTTCGGGCGCGGGTCCAGGTCGCGCAGCAGCAGCGGGCCGTCCGGGAAGCCGTAGTCGGTGATGAAGCGGCGGATCGAGCTCTCCACGTTCCACGGCGACGTCGACAGGTAGAAGAACGGCGCATTGGGGAACATCCGGCGAATGTCGTTGTACATCACCGCCATGCCCGGCACGCTGGCGCGCTTCCTCGGCGAGAGCAGCATCATGTTGTACGCGGCCTTCCAGATGGTCGGCACCTGCGTGACCATGATCGTGTCGTCCACGTCGGAGATGACACCGATGCGCGTGTCGCTGGGGATGGTGAACAGTTCGGCGTCCACCGGAGGCCGGCGCGGCACGCGGCAGCTGACCGTGTGGATGCCCGGCTCCAGCCGGTGCTCCGCCAGCAGGTCGAGGTAGCCGGCGGAGTCGGAGACCGAATAGTCCATCGTGCGGCTGCGCGACGGGTCGACGCGGTCGTAGATCTCCATGGTGCCGACCTGCACGGTGCGCAGCGGTACGTCGTCGATGGACAGACGCACGCGCTCGCCGGCCGCCGGCACCTCGAGCATGGCGTGGATGCCGCGCATGGGCGTGTGCGGCTTGGCGTGGGTGGGCGCGTAGATGGTGCGGCACACGAGCCTGGAGTACTCCTCGGTGCCGTAGCCGACGTACGGCTTGACGCTGGGGAACCAGCCCAGCTGGCGCACCAGGCGGGTGGAGAAGGCCGTCCACCAGCCGAAGACGGTGATGACGGCGCGCCGGGCAAGCCGCTTGAGCGGGTTGCCGGCGGCCAGGCGGCGCAGGCGCGTCGACTGGCGGCGCGCCTGCGAGGTCGGGGTTCCGGCGATCTCGCCGAGCGGAATCGCGACGGTGGGCATGTCATCGCTGGAGGTCGCGGCGCTGGTCGTGCGCAGCGCGACCGGCTCGCCGGCTTCCTGCGCCTCCTGCAGGACGCCGCGTATGTCGCTGGCGGCGGGGGTGAGGGGTTCTTCCTTGGCCATGCGCATCAGCCGATCATCGCCGCGTACTCGTCGGCGTCCATCAGGTCGGGGTTCTCGTCGTCGAGGTCGATCTTGACCAGCCAGCCCTCGCCGTAGGGGTCGTCGTTGACGATGGCGCCGTCGTCCTCCGCCTCGCGGTTGACGTAGCGCACGGTGCCGGCGACCGGCGAGATCACCGGTTCGACGGCCTTCGCCGACTCGACCTGCAGCAGCTCGTCGCCGGCCTCGACGTGCGTGTCGACGACGGGCAGGTCCACGAAGACGATGTCGCCCATCTGGCTGGCGGCGTAGTCGGTGATGCCCAGGATGGCCGGGGAGACGGAGTCGTCCACCCAGACGTGGTCCTGCGAGTAGCGCAGGTGCTGGGGGACGTCCAGCCGCGTGCCCTTGGTGTCGTCGTTCTGTGCCATGGTGCTCTCCTCTTGTGTCTCTGTGTATCTGTCTGTGTCTGTGGGAAGTCCTCGGTGCCGTGGACGGCGCGCGTCTACAGTTCGCGGCCGTACCATTCCTCGATCATGTACCGGGCGATGGTGGCGCGGCCGGGCAGTTCCAGTTCGCCCGCCGCGAGCATGCCGGTGAGCTCGTCGCGGCTCACCCACTGCGCGGAGACGACTTCCTGGCCGTCGACGTGGATGTCCGTGTCGAGCGCCTGCCCCTTGAAGGCCATCATGAGCGAGATGCGGTAGGGCCAGGGCTGCGAGCCGAGATACCTGACTTCGCCCACGCGGATGCCGGTCTCCTCCATCGTCTCGCGGCGACAGGCGTGCTCGAGGTTCTCGCCGGCCTCCACGAAGCCTGCGGACACGGAGTGGAAGACGGGGTTCTTCCAGGAACGGTTGTGCTGCAGCAGCAGGCGGTCCTGCGAATCGACGACGGCCATGATCACGGCCGGTTCGACGCGCGGGAACAGCAGCGGGTTGCCGTCGTCGTCGTTCGTGCAGCGTTGCGCCCAGCCGCTCATCGCGGACCGGGTGGGTGCGCCGCAGTGCGGGCAGTGCGCCTGGTAGGCGTACCAGTTGGCCAGGGAGACCATGGTCGTGGCCTGACCGACCTCGCGGGCGGACGCGTGCGGCACGAAGGCGCGCAGGTCCACCCAGTCGAAGCGGTCGACGGCGGAGTCGAACAGGGAGCCCGGGGCGCGGCCCGTGGCCGGGCCGGAGGTGGCGTCGAAGGCATCGTCGGCGGCGATTGCGGATTCATCGACCGCCTGCTCGAGGGACTGCCGGCCGACGCGGCTCAGGTCGAGCGCGACCACGCGTTCGGTGCGGGGCGTGGCGTAGGAGCCCAGGTAGATGGCGGTCACCTCGGGGTGGGCGCCCAGTTCGCGCTCCACGTAGGCGCCGGGCAACGTGGCCAGGCGCATGCGGCCCTGGCGGCCGGGCCGGCCGTGGCCGTGCGGGACGCCCAGCAGGCCCCCGCGCACGAGGACGACCTTGGTGCCCTCCTCGCGCAGGGTCCGGCCGATGAGGCCCGGGTCGGCGCGCTCGTCCACCCCGTAGTCGATGTCGCCCTGTGCCAGCGGCAGGAAGGGCAGCGCCTGGGTCAGCGCGAGCGGAGCGAACATGGATGCCTTCTTTCCCCGGCAGCGCCTGCGCACCACCGGATGTCCTCGGGTTGTCCTCGGTACTGGCGCCCAATGTAGCATGCCGACGTTCCCATGGGCCCGCGGTTCGCGGGACGCGCGACGCCGGCCGCGCGGCTCAGGCGCGCGGGCCCCGGCGCAGGTCGTGGACGCGGGCGACGAGGGCGTGCAGGGCGGCGGCGACCTCCTCGGGGCGTTCCCAGGCGCTGAAGTGGCCGCAGTCCTCGATCTCCGTCATGTGCACCTCGGTGCCGACCATGGCCTCGGCGATCGGCTCCATGACCTTCGGCGGACTGGAGGGGTCGTCGACGCCGCAGACGACGGCGGCCGGCGCGCCGATGCGGGCGAACTGGTCATTGAGGTCGGGCCGTCCGGCGGCCATGAGTTCGCGCCAGGCGACGCCGGCGGGCTGCTGTTCGCGGATCCACTCGGCGAACTGGTCGATGTAGGCGGCGGAACGCTTGACGCTGGAGTCGCCGGGCTGCACGTCCACGAAGAACATGACGGGGTCGGTGGTGTGCCCGGCGACGCACTCGTGGGCGATGCGGATGCGGTTGGCGCGCGATGCGGCGGAGTCGGCGTCGCCCTTGGTGTCCAGAAGTGCCATGCCGGCCACCGCCTCGGGGTGGCGGCGCTGGATGTCGAGCGCCACGTAGCCGCCCATCGACAGGCCCGCCCAGATGGCCTGGTCGTAGCCGGCCACGCGGACCAAGTCCACGTAGGCGTCGGCCACCAGGTCGAGTGCCTGCGGGTAGGCGCCGTCGGCGGCTTCGGGGCCGCTCCGGTCGGCCTTGGGCACCGCGCCGGCCCCCGCGCCGGGCATGTCCGGGGCCCAGATCGGGTACTGGGGCGTCTCGTCGGCGTCCGTGACCTCCATGAGCGCGGTGGCGCAGCGGTCCCACATGCGGTGGTCGACGGGGAAGCCGTGGATGAGGACGAGCGGCACCCCCTCCCCCGCGCGGTAGATGTGGTTGGCGAGTGTCAGTGGCATGGGACCTCCTTGATCCATTCCTTCCGAGATTTTGTTCAAAAAACGAACAATTTCTCATACGCCCGCCCACGCCAGCGCCTGGCGCAGGATTTCGCCGTGGCCGTCGGACATCTGGTCCAGGCAGCGCTCCAGGGCATCGCTGGCGGGGTCGATCCATTCGAGGTCCAAGGTCTCGTCCTGCGGCTTGCAGTCGCCGGCGATCGGCACCACGTAGCACAGGGCGATGGCGTGCTGGCGTTCGTCGTGGTAGGGCGACATGCCCGGCGTGGGGAAGAACTCCGCCACGGTGAAGGGCACGAGGGCGGTCGGCAGGACGGGCAGGGCGATGTCGCCCAGGTCCTTGGCGATGTTGCGGGCGATGGCCTCGCGGACCGTCTCGTGGTAGAGCACGCGGCCGGTGACCAGGGTGCGTTCCACGATCGAGCCGTCGTCGCATACGCGCAGCAGGGAGCCGACGCGCACCACGCGGCCGAGCTCGTCGGTGCGCACGGGCACCACCTCCACGTAGGCGATCGGCACGCTGCGGCGGATGCGGCCCAGTTCGGCGCCGTCCAGCCAGCCGGGCGGCGTCACGCGCCCCGAGCCATGGTCCTGCGTGATGTCCTCCGGGGTGATGTGGTCGAACTCCCCGCGCTTGCGGCCCGCATCGAAATCGTCGTCGTCGGGCACTTCGTCATTGAGTACTGGCATGCCCACCATTATCCACCCGTACAGCGAGACACGCGAGCGTATTCCCGGGTCGCGCAGGTTCCACCCATGGCTGATTCACAGGGTTGTCACACCGTGCCATGGAATGGTAGAAAGCAAGTGCGGGGCGCAGATGGCGTCCTCGCGGACACGTCACAAGGAGTACCAATCATGGCAGTTCAGGACATTACCAGCGATACCTTCGAGCAGGCCGTGAAGGACCACGACCTTTCCTTCTTCGACTTCAACGCCACCTGGTGCGGCCCCTGCCGCGCCTTCGGCCCGATTTTCGAGAAGGCCAGCGAGCAGGCCGACAACCAGGACATCTTCTTCGGTTCGATCGACATCGACAAGAATCAGGACCTGGCCAACCAGGCCAACATCCAGGCCGTGCCGACGCTCATGATCGTCAAGGAGGGCCACATCGTCTACCAGGAGGCCGGCGCCCTGCGCGCCGCCGACCTGGATGACCTGATCGCCCAGGCCAAGAAGCTCGACGTGAAGGCCGCGCTGGCCGAGGCCGCCGCCAACGGCAACGAGGACCCGAGCGACCTCATCGACGAGCAGTAAGGCCGTCCCCCTCCCCTCCGGTCCATGGACCGGTCCGGGGCATGGACCGGGCGGGCGGTGTCGTCCCTGCGCGAACGTTCGCGCAGGGACGACACCGCCCGTCCGCTGCATCCGCGTCCTCCCAAGGAGGAGTGCGGGCAAATTTTCACAAACCCGCCACAGTGGCGCTCAGGGCCCGTGGATACTGGGGTCCACGATGGTAGCACCAGGCAGTGGCGACCTGGATATCGGGAAGCGAGACGACATCGCTCATCCCCGGTTGTATACTTGTAGGCAGTGTATGCGTTCCGGCGGCGGTCCCCGAGAGGAAAAGCAGGGGCCGAGCACCGACGGGTCCGATGAGAACGTGAGATTTCGCGAGGGAGCCCGTCAATACCGCCGAGGATTGAAACCCGTGTCAGAGGAGCAGCATGGCAACCCATCACAAGGCCGAGGGTCCGTCCCTTCGTTCGCTGAGCAAGCGCCAGTGGATGCGCATCGTATCCGGCGTGGCAGGCGTGGGACTGGTCGCGGCTGCAGGCATCGCCACCAGCAACATCTATCGACACTCCGACGTCGTGGCCACCGACCAGCCTACCGCCTACTCGATCACCGACGATACGTACGCGGCATCCCGTGGCAATGCCCGTGAGGCGCTGGACGGCGACCCCACCTACATCAACGTGACCATCAACGGCAAGACCCGCACCGTGCTCGGCACCGATTTCACCGACGTGAAGTCCGTGCTCGACGCCGGCGACATCACGCTGGAACCGGAGGACACCGTCACCCCTGCCCTGACCGACAAGGTCGACGAATCCACCACCATCACCATCGAGCGCGCCGGTGCGCAGATGGAGACGGAGGAGACCAAAATCCCGTTCAACACCGTGCGCAAGGAGACCGACTCCCTGCCCAAGGGCGAGGAGAAGGTGGAGACCGAGGGTGAAGAGGGCATCATGGAGAAGACCAACCTGGTCACCCGCAGCGGCGACAAGGTCGTCTCCTCGAACACCTTCGCCTCCTGGGTCAAGAAGGCCCCGGTCGAGAAGGTCGTGCTCGTCGGCACCGGCGTCGCGCAGGACACCACGACCACGCAGCAGGACACCGACTCGTCCTCGGACTCGAACGCGTCCTCCGGCAGCGACGCCAGCCAGTCGCAGTCCGCGAACTCGAGCATCGGCACCACCGTGCCGGTCGGCGACATGCAGCAGTGGGCGCACGACTACCTGCTGGCCAACGGTGGCAGCGAAGCGGACTTCACCGCCACCGTGTACATCATCACCCACGAGTCCGGCTGGTCCCCCACCGCCACGAACCCCTCCTCCGGCGCCTACGGCCTCGCGCAGGCCCTGCCCGGCAGCAAGATGGCGTCCCACGGCGCCGACTGGGCCACCAACTACCAGACCCAGCTCAAGTGGTTCTGGGACTACTGCAAGGGCCGCTACGGCTCCATCCAAGGTGCCTACGCCTTCTGGCAGGCCAACCACTGGTATTAAAGCCGCAGGTCTCCCTCCCTTGGGAAATTGTTCATTTTTTGAACAAAATCTAGGGGCGGGCTCCCCGGAAGCCACGAAAGGCGCCGGCACGCTGTCTGACAGCGTACCGGCGCCTTTCGTGGCTTCCGGGGAGCCCGCCCCTAGATTTTGTTCAAAAAAAATGAACAATTTCCCAACGGGGACCCACGCTTACTGCGCCGCGTAGTACGACGCCTTCTTGCGGCCGCGCTTGCGCATCACGCCCTGTACGCAGTCGTCCACGTCGTAGATGATCGTCTGGTCGTCCGGGTACGGCACGCCGTGCAACTGCGCGTAGGCGACCTGGTCGTCGGCGACCTCGGGGAACTCGAAGAACTGCAGGACGGCTCCGAGCACGACCGGGGAGGTGAGCGTCACCGACGCGGTGTGCTTCTTCGGGTTGACGAACTGCACGGCGTTCGGGTCATTGACGTTGCACACCTTGATGGCGATCTGCTTGGTCTGCGGGTTGGTGAGCAGCTGCACGTAGCGCGGGGAATCCAGCTCCAGGACGGAGTTCTTGTTGAAGCGGATGTAGCGCGGCGTGACCGTGAGCACGGACTTGCCCGTCGGACCGACCGGATTGACGGCCTCAAAACCTTGAAGAATCGACATGATCAAACTTCCTCGCATCGAAACATTTATACCCGCATCACGGAAGTGTGTTGCGGGTATCACTGAGAACATTACTGTTCGATAATATCAGGAATTGCCTACATCACTATTTTTCTTCACATATTTTCAATCCAAAGATGATCTCCTGCTTCTGAGGGGCGCGCCCCTCAGAACGCGGGCATGGCCCGGGGAACGCCCCTCATAACGCAGGGTAAGCAAGACCTGGACTTTAGTTCACACTGCACTTCTTCACATACGTGACGTCGGGCTCCAGCTCCCTCGTGGGGGTCTGGTCGATCTGCAGCTGGTGGGCGGCGTACTGCGAGGTCGTCACGTCGAACTCGTAGGCGGCGGTCTCCCCCGGCTGCAGGCGCAGCAGCGTGCGGAAGAGGTAGTGCCGCTTGATGGCGTCGGACACGGGCAGCGACGCCGGCCCGCTGACCGTGAAGTTGCCGATGGAGCCGCCGGCCGGCGGGTAGAAGAGGATCCTGTCGTAGGCCGCGCCCACGCCGTAGGCCTCCTCGCCCACCAGGTAGCCGTTCAGCCGGTATGCCTCCCGCTCGTCGAGCGTATTCGTCATCGTGAGGGTCACGTGGTACTGCTGCCGCCCCTCCCCCGAGCAGGTGAGCTGCTCGACGGTGACGGTGCGCTTGACGTACCAGTCCATCTTCGAGGGGTTGACCTCGGTCAGGTAGATGCCGACCGCCGGGTAGGTCTTGTCGCGTGGTTCGGCCGCCGTGAGCCCCGCGAGCTGCACGAGCTGCTGCAGTTCGGGTTCGAAGGAGTACATCGCCAGGTGACGGTTCTTCGCCAGCGCGGGGATGTCCTGCCCGATCTTCGCCAGCGTGGCCACGTCGAAGTTCGCCATGAGCCGCTTGATGCACACCTTGGCCACCTCGCCGAAGTACTCGTTCTGCTCCTCCACGTCGACGTCGATGTAGATGGTGTTCATGAGGAAGTCCGCGGTGTTGGAGCCGGTGAGCACGGTGCCGTCGGGCAGCGTGACGTCGCCGAGCGCCTTGACCAGCGTCTGCACCACCACCGGGTCCACGAGCACGACGCCGTCAAGGCTGACCGGGTCCTTCTCGTGGTGCTTGTTCCACATGGCGCGGAATTCCTTGGCCACGCGCTCGGTGTCCGGATAGTTGGTCACGTCGCGCACGTCGTAGGTCATGTGCAGGGGGCCGTCCTCATGGTAGATGCGCTTCTCGTCGATGTCCATGAAGGCCTTGCCGTCATGCCAGTACGCGGTGTTGGGCTCGAACTCGCCGACCGTGATCTTGCCGTCGGTCAGGCTCACGGAGCCGATGGAGCCGACCAGGCCGCCCGACGCGCGCGCCTCGGCGGGCGTCATGGCGAGCACCGCGTAGGTCTGCGTCCCCTGGTAGCCGAACCATTCGGACAAGTTGGGGATGATGTCGTCGATGGCCATGTCCGAATACTTGACGGCTTCCTGCAGCGCGTTCGACCCCATGTCGTAGTAGCCGGCGATGGCGCCGATCCGCGGCCGGTCGAGGGCGTTGTACTCCGCCGTGAGCAGGCGCAGCGACTCCGTGGCCTTGCGGATGGCGGGCAGTTCGTCGACGATGGGCCGGACCTCGACGTGCCCGTCGTTGACCAGCTTGTCCGCGAGGACGGCCTTGCCGATGTCCACGTACTGCGGGACTGCCTGCACGCTGGCTTCGTGGACGAGGTCGAGGAGGTCCTGGATGGTGCGCATGTCGTGGCCGACGGCGCCGGGCAGCGCGGCTGCGGCGGCCCACATGCCGCTGCGCGACAGCTGCGCCGCGGCCGCCGTCTCCTGCTGCAGGACGGGCACCACGGCGCCGACGCGTGCCATGTCGCCGCTCTTGGCGGCGTCGACGACGGCGACGATGGCGCGTTCCTCGTGCTGTTTGATCATGAGCGCCTGCACGGCGAAGGCGCCGAGCAGGCCGAGGATGACGACGGCGACGCCGATGAGGGTCCACCCCCACCAGCGGATACGCCGGTACCACGGCGCACGCGGTGCGGCGGCCGCGGTATCGTCGGCCATGTCCGCGCCGTCGCCTGGCGTACCTTCGGTCGCCGTGTCTGCGGTCGCCGTATCCGTGTTGTCGGCAGCGCCGGCCGCGCCGTCGGCGGCCATGCCGTCCGTCAGCGCATCGTCCGCCGACGTCTCGGTGTCCTGTGCCCTGTTGCCCTTGTCCTTGTCGTCGCTCATCACCACTCCACCGGGCAGCTCTTGGTATAGGTCACGTCGGGGGTCTCTTCCTGGGACGGCGTCTGGTCGATGCGCAGCTGCGACTTGGCGTCGGGCGAAACCTGCACGTCGAAGGAGTAGGTCACGGTGCGGCCGGGCTGCACCTGGGTGAGGGTGTGGAACATGTAGCGCAGGTTGATGACGTCGGCGGTCGGGTCCGCGCCGTTGCCGGTCACCTGGAAGTTGCTGATGGTGCCGCCCTCCGGCGGGTAGAACGCAATCTTCTCGTAGCCGGTGCCACGGCCGATGGCGTCGACGCCGGTGATGTACCAGGGCAGCGTGTCCACTTCTTCGCGGTCCATGGTGTTGGTGAGCGTGTAGGTCACGTGGTACTTCGTGCCTTGCGGGTCGGCGTTGTCGGAGCCGCAGTCGATCTCATCGACGGTGGCGGAGCGGCGGATGTACCAGCCCATCTTGGAGGGGTTCTGTTCGGTCAGGTAGATGCCGACTTCCGGCGCCTCCTCGCTGGTGGGGATGGAGGCGACCAGGCCCATCTGCAGCCCGATGGGCATGAGGTAGGGGTTGAAGAACCACGCGTTGAGGTGGCGGTTCCGGGCCAGGGTGGGCACCTGCTTGGCGATGGCGGCGAGCTTGGCGAGGCTGGGGTCGTCCATGAGCCGCTTGATGCAGGCTGAGGCGACGGTGCCGAAGTAGGCGTCGGTCTCCTCGGGCTCGTAGTCCTTGTAGACGGTGTTCATGAGGAAGTCCGCGGTGTTGGTGCCGGTGAGTACGCGGCCGTCGGGCAGCGTGACGTCGCCGAGCACCTTGACGAGGACCTGCACGAAGACGGGGTCGCAGGTGACCACGCCGGTGAGCAGCTGCGGGTCGTCCTCATGCCTGCGGTTCCACAAGGCCAGGAATTCCTCGGCGATGCGCTGCGTATCCGGGTAGTTGGACAGGTCACGGATGTCGTAGTACATGTGCACGGGGCCCTGCGCCTGGTAGATGCGCTGTTCGTCCTCGGTCAGGGTGCCGCTGCCGTATTTGTAGTAGGTGGTGTTGGGCTCGAACTTGCCCACCTCGAACTTGCCGTCCTTGATGGTCAGGGTGCCCACGGCGCCGATCAGGCCGCCGGCGGCGCGCTCCTCGGAGGGGGTCATGACCAGGATGGCGTAGGTCTGGGTGGCGTCGTAGCCGAACCAGTCGCGCAGGTGCGGCAGCACGTCCGTCACCGTCCAGTCCGCAGCCTGCAATCCCGTGTCGAGCAGGGTACGGCCTTGGTCGTAGACGTTGGAGAGCAGGCCGATGGTAGGCTGCGGGATGGCGTCGTAGGCCTCCACTTGGTCGCGCAGGGAGTCGTTGGCCTCCACGATCCTGTCCTTGGCATCCAGGATGGGCTGGATGTGCACGGTGCCGTCACTGAAGAGGGACTTGACGGGCAGGTCGGCCACGATGTCCATGTACTTGGGCAGCGTTTCGTGCGCCGCGTCGTCGACCACCTGGGTCATGTCCTGCAGCGACTGCACGTTCATGCCCAGGCCGGGCAGGCCGGCGGCGGCGCTCCACAGGCCGGCGTGCGCCAGCCTATTGGCAGCGGCCGTCTCATCCTGCATCTTGGTGACTGCTTCGGGCAGCTTGGACAGGTCGCCGCCCTTGACCGTGTCAGTGAGCGCGGCGATGGCCTTCTGCTCATGCTGCTTGATTATGAGGCCCTGCACGCCGAAGGTGCCGACGACGGCGAGCACGGCCACGAGGAGCGCGATGAGGGTCCACCCCCACCAGTGGATGCGCCGGTACCAAGGCATGCGTGGCGCGGCGGCAGGGCCGTCAGCCGTCTCGCCGCCGCGTTTGCCGTCGGCCGCCGCGGCTGTGCTGGCGGCGTCCCCGGCCGTGGTCTCGGTGACCGGCGGCGTGCCGTTCTCGGCGGTGGTTTCGTCGCGTTCGGACATGCGTCTTCCTCCTGGTGACTGGGCAAGGTTCGACGACACGCAGGGTCGTCAGGCCGGCCGGGGTACCGCCCGGCCGCGGAACAGGACGATCAGGCTGTAGGCAGGCTAGTCGTCCCTGCCGAACATGATATGCCCTTCGGCCACTTCGAGTAAATGCCTGCCGTAGGGGCTCTTGCCGTATTTTCGCCCAGCCTCCACAAGTTCCTCGCGGGTGATCCACCCGTTCTCGTAGGCGATCTCCTCGATCACGGAGATGGGCATGCCCTGGGCGTGCTGTACGGTGCGCACGAACTCGCCCGCCTCGTACAGGGAGTCCATGGTGCCCGTGTCGAGCCACGCGAAGCCGCGGCCGAGGGTCTGCACGTGCAACGAGCCGTCCTCCAGGTACATGCGGTTGAGGTCGGTGATCTCCAGTTCGCCGCGCGGCGACGGCTTGACCTGCTTGGCGAAGTCCACCACGCGGTTGTCGTAGAAGTACAGGCCGGTCACCGCATAATGTGACTTGGGATGCTCCGGCTTCTCCACGATGCTCACGGCCTTGTGGTCGCGGTCGAACTCGACGACGCCGTAGCGTTCCGGGTCGTCCACGTAGTAGCCGAAGACGGTGGCGCCCGCCTGGCGTGCCACGGCGGCGCGCAAGATGCGCCCCAGGCCGTTGCCGTAGAAGATGTTGTCGCCGAGCACGAGCGCGCACGCCTCGCCGTCAATGAAGTCCTCGCCGAGCAGGAAGGCCTGGGCGAGACCGTCGGGGCTGGGCTGCACCTTGTATTCGAGGTGCACGCCGTACTGCGAGCCGTCACCGAGCAGCCGCTCGAAGTTCGGCAGGTCCTTCGGCGTGGAGATGATGAGGATGTCGCGGATGCCGGCGAGCATGAGCGTGCTCAGCGGGTAGAAGATCATCGGCTTGTCGTACACCGGCAGCAGCTGCTTGGAGGTGACGGTGGTCAGCGGGTAGAGACGGGTGCCGGAACCGCCGGCGAGGATGATGCCCTTCATGTCACTTGCCTTCTTTCGCTGCCTGGACGTAGGCGTGCAGCGAGTCGCGCCAGTTGGCCGTCTCGAAGCCCGCGGCCTCGATCTTCGCCAGGTCGAGGGTGCTGTACGCGGGGCGCGGCGCCACGGGTGCGGTGGCGTTCGCGAAGTAGTCCGCGGTGGAGATCGGCTTGACCTGCTCGGCGTTGCCGTTGGCCTGGGCGAAGACCTCGGCGGCGATGGCGGCCCAGCTGACGGGGTCGCCGGCGCCGGTCAGGTCGTAGGTGCCGTAGGCTGCGCCGGAGTCGAGCAGGAAGAAGACGGCGCGTGCCATGTCCTCGGTGAAGGTCAGGCGGCCGATCTGGTCGTCGACCACGGTCACCTGGTCGAGCCGGTCGTCGGGGTCGGAGACCCTGTCGGAGAGCGCCATCATGGTCTTCACGAAGTTGTGGCCGTCGCCGATCACCCAACTGGAGCGCAGGATGTAGTGCTTGGGTGCGGTGGCCACGGCGATGTCGCCGGCGGCCTTGGACTGCCCGTAGACGGACAGCGGCGCGAAGGGCTCGGTCTCGTCGTGGCTTTCGGCGGTGCCGTCGAAGACGTAGTCGGAGCTGATGTGCACCAAGGTGAGGTTGTGTTCACGGGCCACCTGCGCCAGCAGGGCCGGCCCCTCCGCGTTCGCCTTCCATGCCAGCACGCGGCCTTCCGGGGTCTCCGCCTTGTCCACGGCGGTGTAGGCGCCGGCGTTGATGATCGTGCCGTACAGGCTCCAGTCGATGCCCTCGTAGGCGGCCGGGTCGGAGAAGTCGAATTCGTCGATGTCGGTGAACTCGAAGCCCTTGAGGCCGTGCGCCTCCACGTAGGCGCGGATGGCGCGGCCCAGCTGGCCGTTGGCGCCGGTGACCATGGTGCGCCGCGGCTCCATGGGCTTGGCCTCTTCAAGCATCGGATGGTGCAGGTCCGCCTCGCTGCGTTCGGATTCCTCGAGCGGGATCGGCCACCGGATGCCCAGGTCCGGGTCGGCGAGGTTGACGAAGGTGTAGGTCTTCTTCATCTCCAGCGACCAATGCGCGTTCACCAGGTAGGTGTAGGCGGTGCCGTCCTCGAGCGCCTGGAAGCTGTTGCCCACGCCGCGCGGCACGTAGATGGCGCGCGACGGGTCGAGGCGCGTGGTGAACACCTGGCCGAAGGAGTCGCCGGGGCGCAGGTCCACCCAGGCGCCGAAGACCTCGCCCGTGGCCACGGAGATGAACTTGTCCCACGGCTCGGCGTGGATGCCACGCGTCACGCCGCGTACGGCGTTGAAGCTGATGTTGTTCTGCACCGGTTCGAAGTCAGCCGGCAGCCCCAGTGCCGTCATCTTCTCCTTCTGCCAGTTCTCCTTGAACCAGCCGCGGTTGTCGCCGTGCACCGGCAGGTCGAATACGATGAGCCCCGGGATATTGGTCTCCGTGGCCGTCAGTTCCTTCTCGAATTCCATGGTGGATACGCTTTCTTGGTTGATCGATGCCGCTTGCAGCTCTCTCGTGAGAAATTGTTCATTTTTTGAACAAAATCTAGGGCGGGCCGCGCAAGCGGCCCGCGTCCTAGATTTTGTTCAAAAAAAGAACAATTTCTACGGAGTGGGGCTCACTGCCCCTGTGCCTTGTACTTCGCCTCGGTGGCGGCCTTCGCGGGCTCCCACCACTGCGGGTTGTCGACGTACCACTGCACCGTCTGGCGCAGGCCAGACTCGAAGTCCGTGTGCGTGGGACGCCAGCCGAGCTCCGTCTGCAGCTTCGTGGAGTCGATGGCGTAGCGGCGGTCGTGGCCGGGACGGTCCTTGACCCAGTCGAAGGCGTCCTCGGGCTGGCCCATCACGCGCAGGATGTCCTTGAGCACGGTGAGGTTGTTGCGCTCGCCGTTGGCGCCGATCAGGTAGGTCTCGCCGATGCGGCCGCAGGTCAGGATGGTCCACACGGCGCTGGAGTGGTCCTCGGTGTGGATCCAGTCGCGCACATTGAGGCCGTCGCCGTACAGCTTCGGGCGGATGCCCTCGATGATGTTCGTGATCTGGCGCGGGATGAACTTCTCCACGTGCTGGTAGGGGCCGTAGTTGTTCGAGCAGTTGGAGATGGTGGTGCGCAGGCCGTAGGTGCGGTGCCAGGCGCGCACGAGCATGTCCGAGTCCGCCTTCGTGGAGGAGTACGGGCTGGAGGGATGGTAGGGCGTCTCCTCGGTGAACTTCGCCGGGTCGTCCAAGGCGAGGTCGCCATAGACCTCGTCGGTGCTCACGTGGTGGAAGCGCACGTCGTACTTGCGCGCCGCCTCGATGAGCCGGAAGGTGCCCTCCACGTTGGTCTTCAGGAAGGGCTCCGGGTTGGCGATCGAGTTGTCGTTGTGCGACTCGGCGGCGTAGTGCACGATGGCGTCGTGGCCGGGCACGAGCTCGTCGAGCAGCTGCGCGTCGCAGATGTTGCCGTGGACGAACTCCACCTGGTCGCCCAGCAGCGGCTTGATGTTCTCGAGGTTGCCCGCGTAGGTCAGGGCGTCCAGCACCGTGACGTGCGTGTCCGGATGGTTCCTGGCTACGTAGTGCACGAAGTTGGAGCCGATGAAGCCGCAGCCCCCCGTCACGATGATGTTCTTTGGAATGAACGATTCTGTCATGAGCAACAGCTTAGCAAGCGGAGCCTATGTTCATGTTCATCATCGGCATGTGCCATGCCCGAGCGGACAGGCCCTGCCGTCCAATGGGACTCTTGGCCATCGGCCAAGAACTCCCCCATGCGCATTATCATCGGTACCAGTTGAAATCGTCACCCAAGCCGCAGAAGAATCGACCCCATGGAAAACCAGCCAGCCACGACCCAGAAGAAAACGAAGATGCCGTCCCTGACGCGCAACGCCATGCTCAACTCCACGAAAACCGTTATGAGCATGGTCTTCCCGCTCATCACCTTCCCCTACGTCTCGCGCATCCTCGGCGCCGCCAACATCGGCAAGGTGAACTACGCGCAGTCCATCGTCAGCTACTTCGCGCTCTTCGCCGCCCTCGGCATCGCCGACTACGCCGTACGCGAAGGCTCGCGCATCCGCGACGACCCGGCGCGCCTCACCCGTTTCGCCCGGCAGATCTTCACCATTAACCTGATCACCTCCGCCATCGCCTACGTGGCCTTCGTCGTCGTCGTCTTCGCCATCCCCAGCCTGCACGCCTACCTGGCGCTGCTGGTCATCATGAGCCTCAACATCGGGTTCACCACCATCGGCGTGGACTGGCTGTACTCCATCTACGAGGACTACCTGTACCTGTCCGTGCGCACGATCGCGGTGCAGTTCGTCTCCATCATCCTCATGTTCATCTTCGTGCACACGCCCTCCGACTACGTCATCTACGCCGGCATCACCGTCTTCGCGTCCTCCGCCGCCAACGTGTGGGGCTTCATCCACGCACGCAAGTACAGCACGCTCAAGCCCACCGCCACCACCGACTTCAAACGCCACATCGGCCCGCTCATGGCACTGTTCACCAACAACGTGGCCATCGCCATCTACGGCAACGCCGGCACCACCTTCGTCGGCGCCATGCTCGGCGACGTACAGGTCGGCCTCTACTCGGTCGCCATGAAGATCTACATGATCGTCAAGCGCGTCATCAACTCCGTCACCGTCGTCTCCCTTCCCCGGCTGTCCTACCTGGCGGAGAACGACCGCCACGGCTTCACGTCGCTGCTCAACCGGCTGTTCAACACCATCGTCATCGTCGCCTTCCCCGCCACCATCCTGCTGTACACGCTGCGCGAACCGATCGTGCTCATCATCAGCGGCCGCGACTACATCGACGCCGTGCCGCTGCTCGGCGTCATCGCCTTCGCACTGCTCATGGCCACGCCGAACGCGCTGTTGGCCAGTGCCGTGCTCATCCCCCTGCGCCGTGAGCGCAAGGTGGCGCTCGCCACCACGTTGGGCGCCGTCGTGAACATCGTGCTCGACCTGGTGCTGATTCCGCATTTCGGCACGATGGCCGCCTGCTACAGCATCCTGGCCGCTGAGTTCACGGTCTTCTCGGTCGGTGCGGCCTGTTCGCGCGACGTGCTGCGCCGCCTGAGGATCGGCGCCGCCCTCGTGCATGCCGTCATCGGCTGCGCGCTGATCGTGGGCGCCGACCTGCTGATGAACCGTTACGTGGCCTTCGGCAATCCCGTCGTCGACCTGCTGGTGCGAGGCCTGACCTATGGCGCGATCTATGCGATCGTGCTCGCCGTGACGAAGGACGAGAGCGGCAGGTTCCTGCTGAACAAGGTGCTGCGGCGCAGGAAGTAGCTTCCTCTAGAAATCTCTCGTTTTTCCGTGACTTTTCTCGGGGATCCGCAAAATTAAAGCGGGCACCGGGTCGAAGAACTTTTCAGTTCTT
>NZ_JGYV01000015.1 GCF_000741575.1 Bifidobacterium cuniculi | reverse complement strand
TACCGTTACTACGAGGCGTACGAGGAACAGTACGGGTACGCCGCGGGACGGCTCAATTACGTGCAGTTCAACCCTGACCCCTCTTGCGGCGGAGACGAGGTGTGGATCGAGAACAAGGCCACGGCATTGCTCTACATCTACACGCCCTACCAGCCCAATCTCGCCGCCCTGGCAGCCGGCTCGGGCGAGGGGGACGGCTGCTCGACCTATGGCAACCGCAACTTCGCACTGATCTACACCGGCTGGTTCGGCAACCCGCGTACGGCTTGAGGCACTGCCGCACATAGAAATTGTTCATTTTTTCGAACAAAATCTTGGGGCGGGCCCGGCCGGGCCCGCCCCAAGATTTTGTTCGAAAAAATGAACAATTTCTATGGCTGCTGCCGCATCACAGCTTCGCCAGGTACTTCCTCAGCTCGAAGGGCGTCACCTGGCTGCGGTACTCCTCCCACTCCTTGCGCTTGTTACGGATGAAGTACTCAAAGACGTGCTCGCCGAGCACGTCGGCCACGAAGTCGGACTTCTCCATGATCCGCAAGGCCTCCTCGAGTGATTCCGGCAGCGGCTGGATGCCCATGGCCTGACGCTCCGCGTCGGTCAGCTCCCACACGTCGTCGCTGGTCGGCTCGCCGAGCGTCATCTTCTTCTCGATGCCGTCGAGGCCAGCGGCCAGGAGCACGGAGTAGGCAAGGTACGGGTTGGCACCCGGGTCGAGGGCACGGAACTCGATGCGCGCCGAATTGCCCTTGCCCGGCTTGTACTGCGGGATGCGCAGCAGGGCGGAGCGGTTGTTGTGGCCCCAGCAGATGTAGCTCGGCGCCTCGTTGCCGCCCCACAGGCGCTTGTAGGAATTGACGAACTGGTCGGTGACCGCGCAGATTTCCGCCGCGTGGTGGAGGATGCCGGCGGCGAACTGGCGGGCGGTCAGCGACATGTTGAATTCCTGGCCGGCCTCGTAGAAGGCGTTGGAATCGCCTTCGAACAGGCTCAGGTGGGTGTGCATGCCGGAACCGGGGGCATCCGCCAGCGGCTTGGGCATGAAGCTGGCGTGGATGCCGCGCTCCAGGGAGATCTCCTTGACCACGGTGCGGAAGGTCATGATGTTGTCCGCGATGGTCAGGGCGTCCGCGTAACGCAGGTCGATCTCGTTCTGGCCCGGGCCGCCCTCGTGGTGCGAATACTCCACGGAGATGCCCATCTGCTCGAGCATGTTCACGGTGGCCCGGCGGAAGTCCATGCCGGGACTGCGCGGCACGTGGTCGAAATAGCCGCCCTGGTCGATCGGGACCGGGGTCTGGGACCAGTCGTCCTGCTTCTCGAAGAGGTAGAACTCGATCTCGGGATGTACGTAGAAGGTGAAGCCCTTCTCCTTGGCCTGATGCAGCGCCCGCTTGAGGACGTGGCGCGGATCTGCCAGGGAAGGCTCTCCCTCGGGCGTGAGGATGTCGCAGAACATGCGTGCGGTCCCCTGCGGACCGCCACGCCACGGCAGGATCTGGAAGGTGGACGGATCCGGCTTGACGATCATGTCGTCCTCGGAGACGCGGGTCATGCCCTCGATGGCGGAACCGTCGAATCCGATGCCCTCCTCGAAGGCCGCCTCCAACTCCGCAGGCGCGATGGCCACCGACTTGAGCGTTCCCAGGACGTCCGTGAACCACAGCCGAATGAAACGAACGTCGCGCTCCTCGACGGTGCGCAGCGCAAACTCTTGCTGTTTATCCATAACGACCCATCGTTCCATGCGCATGTTACGGGCGCGTTTAACAATCAGCCTCCATGGACGGCCGGCTTCCGCCCCGTGAACTACGCTGGGCACCATGAGCGATTCCACCGGCAACGTCACCCAGTCCACCGCCGAGCATCCCGTCGTCGACATCACGTCGTGGAGGCAGGCGGCCACGCCGAAGGAGCGGGCCCGTACCGGCATCGACGCACGGCGCCGCGCACCCCTGGAGTCCCATGCGATCTGGCAGGTCGCCAAGGGACGCCGCGACGTCATCGGCCTGCTCGAGGAGCAGTCCCGCGCCCGGCTGCAGTCCCTCATCCCGCTGCGCTACCGCCGCATGAGCGACTCCGCCTTCACCTTCTACCGCGGCACGGCACTCATCATGGCCAACGACCTGGCACGTACCCCGGTCACCGGCATCCCCGTCCAGGTAGTCGGGGACGCGCACATCGGCAACTTCGGGCTGTTCTTCTCCCCCACCAAGCACCTGGTCTTCGACATCAACGACTTCGACGAGACCGTGACCGGTCCCTGGGAGTGGGACATCAAGCGCTTGGCCGTGTCCGTGGAGATCTGCGGACGTGCCAACGGAGTCGCCACGAAGGAGAGGCACCGGGCGGTACTCGCCTGCGTAGAGACCTACCGCGAGTACATGGACCGGTTCTCGCGGATGGACTACCTGGACATGTGGTACGACCACCTCGACGTGGAACAGACCCTGGACGAGTTCGAGTCCACGGAAGGCGGCAAGAGGAACCGCACCTTGCGCGCCGCAGTAATGAAGGCCAAGTCGAAGGATTCCGACCGTGCCGCGCAGAAGCTGACGGTCCGTGACGGCGACCGGCTGCGCTTCCGCTCGGACCCTCCCGAGCTCGTGCCGATCACGCAGCTGGGCGGCCAGTACGGGGACCTCGATGCACTGCGGGAACGCCTCGGGCAGCTGTTCGCCACCTACCGCGACTCGCTCTATGAGGACCGTCGGCACGTGCTGGGCCAGTACAGGTACCATGACACCGCCCGCAAGGTGGTGGGCGTCGGCTCGGTGGGCACCCGCGCGTGGGTGTCCGTCCTCACCGGCCGGGACATCGACGA
Source organism: Bifidobacterium cuniculi (assembly GCF_000741575.1). Taxonomy (GTDB): domain Bacteria; phylum Actinomycetota; class Actinomycetes; order Actinomycetales; family Bifidobacteriaceae; genus Bifidobacterium; species Bifidobacterium cuniculi. Next base: position 40,198 of record NZ_JGYV01000015.1, on the reverse strand, counting down.
CCCGCTTATGCTGCAGATGAAGGAGGCGACCGACTCGGTGCTCGAACGCTTCGTCGGCGCCTCCCCGTACCCCTCGCACGGCGAACGCGTGGTGCAGGGACAGAAGCTCATCCAGACCACCGCCGACATCCTGCTGGGCTGGACGCGGTTCGTCGCCAACGACGGCAAGGAGCGCGACTACTACGTGCGCCAGCTATGGAACGGCAAGGGGTCGATCGACATCAACCACCTGAGCGCCATGGGACTGTACGACCTGGGGCGCCTGTGTGCCTGGTGCCTCGCCCACGCGCACGCGCGCAGCGGCGACAGCGTGGCCATCGCCAACTACATGGGCGGGTCGGACACCTTCGACGCCGCCATGCTGAACTTCGCCGACTCCTACGCCGACCAGAACGAGGAGGACTACCGGGTGTTCAAGGCGATGATCAAGGACGGCGAGCTTCCTTGCGCATAAACATACGCGCCTAAGGAATTGTTCATTTTTCTGAACAATTCCTTAGGCGCGTATGTTTATGCGCGCGACGCGACCTCCAGCGCCTCGGGCAGGGTGAAGGCGCCGGCATATAGGGACTTGCCCAAGATCGCCGAGTCCACGCCGACCGGGGCCAGCGCATCGATGGCCTCGAGGTCTGCGAGCCTGGCGATGCCGCCGGAGGCGGTGACCTTCGCTTCGGTGCGTTCGGCCACCTCGCGCAGCAATTCGATGTTCGGTCCGCTCATCATGCCGTCGCGGGTCACGTCGGTCACCACATACCGTGAGCAGCCGGCATCGTCGAGCGCCTTCATCGTCTCGAAGAGGTCGCCGCCCTCCTTGACCCAGCCGCGGGCCGCCAGGGTGTGGCCGCGCACGTCGAGGCCGACTGCCACCTTGTCGCCGTACCTGGCGATGGCCTGGCGCGTCCACTCGGGGTTCTCCAAGGCTGCGGTGCCGATGTTCACGCGGGCGGCCCCGGCCTCGATGGCCGCGTCGAGGGATGCATCGTCGCGGATGCCGCCCGACATCTCGATGTGCACCTGGCCACCGAGTTCGGCGACGATCCGACCAAGCTGGGCACGGTTGTCGCCGGTGCCGAAGGCGGCGTCGAGGTCCACGAGGTGGATCCAGCTGGCGCCGGCCTCCACCCAGGTGCGGGCGGCCTCGAGCGGCGAGCCGTAGTCGGTCTCCGATCCCGATTCACCCTGGCGCAGGCGCACGGCCTTGCCGTCACGGACATCGACTGCAGGCAGCAGCGTGATGGACATGGTGATTCTCCTCTTTATCGTGGGTGCGCGGTGCACCGTGCTCATGATGGGGTGTGCGCCCTTACAGGACGTCCACCCAGTTGCGCAGCAGCTTGGCGCCGGCCTGCGCCGATTTCTCGGGGTGGAACTGCGTGGCGAACAGCGGGCCGTGCTCCACCGCGGCAAGGAAGGGGCGAGCGCCGTAGTCGCACCATGTGTCGAGCTGCGGGACGTCGCCGAAATCGATCTGGTATTCGCCGGTATCCACCGGATGGGTTCCGTAGGCCGCATAGGAGTGGACGAAGTAGAACCGCTCCCCTTCGACCCCGGCGAAGAGCACGGACCCCTCCGGGGCACGTACGGTGTCCCAACCCATGTGCGGGACCACGTCAGCCTCGAGGGGGCTGACGGTGCCACCGACCAGGCCGAGGCCCTCGGTGGTCACGCCGTGTTCGCTGCCCTCCTCGAACATGACCTGCTCGCCCACGCATACGCCCAGCACCGGGCGCTGTGCCCGCAGGCGGTCATAGACCACCCGGTCGCCGGAGCATGCGCGCAGTCCTTTCATGCAGGTCCCATAGGCCCCGACCCCGGGGACCACGAGGCCGTCCGCTTCGAGGGCCTGGCGATAGTTCGAGGTGAGGGTCACGTCGAGGTCGAGGTCGGCCAGTGCACGCACCATGGAGCGCACGTTGCCGAAGCCGTAGTCGAAGACCACCACTGATTTCATTGGGAACCTTTCTCGCGAAGTATGTGCCCCACACGCCTATTCGACATGTCCCTTGGGTCCGTCGAAGCGCGTATGCCGGGCGATGATGGACAGTGCCCCGTCATGGTCGATGGAATTGGTGTCTACGATGTCCGCACCGGAGTCCCGCAATCCGTCCATGGTGGAGATGCCCAGCATCATGTCCTCCACGAACGGGGCCAGGGTGGGGAACACGAAGGGCGGCGGCAGCTGTTCGCCGGCTTGCCCTCCCATGTAGACGGTCGCTTCAATCTTGTCGGCGCGGTTCACCACCAGCAGTGCGCTCAGCCCGGCCACGACCTTGGTCAGGTCCTGTGCAGCGGATTCCGGCGCGTTGCCGTCCAGGCCGCGCAGGACGGCAACGGCGCCCTCGTTGGCCTGCACGCACTGGGCGGAGATGTCTGCAAGGGCACAGAACGCCGCCAGGAGATCCGCGTCCTGCAGCCTGGTGCAGAGCATGGCGAGCTTCGCCTTGTCGCCCAGCAGGCCCTCCAGCTCCTCGTCGAAGGTCAGGCCATGCTCGAACTCGGAAAGGTCCTGCTGCAGGTCGTGCTCCGGGTCGTTCCCGTCCCCATGCCCGTCCTGCGCAGTGCCGTCCCGGTTCTCCTGGAACTCGCGTTCGAATCCCTCGAGGGCGCGTTCGAGTTCCTCGTCGTCGAACGAATCGTCAATCGGTTCCCCGTCGTCACGTCCCGCCATCACAGGGCCCCCTTCGTGCTGGGGATGATGCCCTCGATGCGCGGGTCCGGCTCGATGGCGAAGCGCAGTGCACGCGCGAGCGCCTTGAACTCCGCTTCGGCGATGTGGTGCGGGTCACGCCCCGCCAGCACTTCCAGGTGCAGGCAAATCCCTGCGTGGAAGGCGATGGATTCCATCACGTGGCGCACGAGGGAACCGGTGAAGTGGCCGCCGATCATGGCGTACTGGAAGCCCTCCGGCTCGCCGGTGCACACGCAGTACGGGCGGCCGGAGACATCCACCACGGCCTTGGCCAACGCCTCGTCCAGGGGCACGGTGGCATCCGCGAACCGGCGGATGCCACGCTTGTCGCCCAAGGCCATCTTCAGGGCCTCGCCAAAGACGATGGCGGTGTCCTCCACCGTGTGATGGGCGTCGATATCGGTGTCACCGGTCGCGCGGATGCGCAGGTCGATGAGCGAATGCTTGCCCAAGGCCGTCATCATGTGGTTGTAGAAGGGCACCGAGGTCTCGATGTCCGTCTGTCCGGTGCCGTCGAGGTCGAGGCTGAGCTCGACGGTCGATTCGCTTGTCTCGCGGACGATTGTCGCTGTACGCGCCATCGTGGTTGGTCCTTTCCGGCGCCCTCTCGGGGCCGTCAATCCTGCTGGTCGTGTGCCGCTTCCGCCGCGCGCAGCGATTCCGTCAGCGCCTTGCGGAAGACCTTCATTTCCTCGTCGGTGCCCATGCACACGCGCAGCCAGCCTTCCGGGCCGACCACGCGGATGAGGACGCCCCTCTTGAGCATCTCGTCGAAGATGAGGCCACGGTCGTCGAAGTGTCCGCCGAACATGAGGAAATTCGACTGGGAGGGCGCCACCTGGAGCGGGATGCCGCGGTAGGTCTGTTCGCGCAGCCATGCGGCGGTCTCGTTGCGGGTCTCGCGCAGGTGGGCCACCTGGCTGAGCTGCTCCGCGGTGTTGTCGAAACCCGCGAGAGCTGCGGCCTGGGTCACCGCCGAAAGGTGGTAGGGCATGCGCACGATGCGCATGCAGTCGATGATGCCGGCGCTGGCGGCAAGGTAGCCGACGCGGGCCCCGGCGAAGGCGAAGGCCTTGCTCATGGTGCGGCTCACGGCGAGGTTGCCGTAGGTGCCCACCAAGGTCGTGGCACTGGGGACGCCGGGATCGCGGAACTCGATGTAGGCTTCGTCCACCACGACCACCGGGCGCGTGCCCTCGGCGGCGCCGGCGACGCGCGCGTCCTGGCATGCTTCGAGGATGCGCTCGAGTTGCTCCATCGGCAAGGGGGTGCCGGTGGGATTGTTCGGGCTGGTCAGCAGCACCATGGCCGGTTCCAGGTCACGGATTGCCTCGAGGGTGCGGTCGAGGTCGAGGGTGAAATCCTCCTTGCGCGGCACGATGCGCCATTGGGTGAAGGTGTCGCGCGCATACTCCGGGTACATGGAGTAGGTCGGGTCGCAGCCCAGCGCGGTGCGTCCCGGGCCGCCGAAGGCCTGGAACAGCTGCAGCATGATCTCGTTGGATCCGTTGGCGCCCCACACCATGTCCGTGGTGAGCTTCGCGCCGGACTCCTTCGCCAAGTAGTCCACGAAGGCCTGGCGCAGTTCCATGTGCTCGCGGTCGGGGTAGCGGTTGAGGTCCTTGGCCGCCTCACGGACGCGCTTCTCGATGCTCCTGACCACGGCATGGGTCGGCGGGTAGGGGTTCTCGTTCACGTTGAGGCATACCGGCACGTCGAGCTGGGGTGCACCGTAGGGCTCCTCGCCGAGCAGGTCGTTGCGCAGGGGAAGGTCCGCCGGGATGGCGTTATCGTTCGATCCGCTCACTTGAGCCCCGCCTCCGTCTCCTGCGCGTCCAGGGACTCCTTGTCATAGGGGTCGGCCACGAAACGCGTCAGGACGCTCTCGCCGTGCGCGGGCAGGTCCTCCGAGACGGCGAAGGCGTTGATGCGGGCGGCGATCGGCTTGAGGCCCTCCTCGTCGTATTCGATGACCTCCACGGGCTTCATGAAGGTGTGCACGCCCAGGCCGGAGGCGAAGCGCGCGGTCCCCGAGGTCGGCAGCACGTGGTTCGAGCCGGACATGTAGTCGCCCAGCGGGACCGGCGAATAGGGGCCGCGGAAGATGGCGCCCGCATTGCGGATCTTCGCGATGACGGCGTCCGGATCGGCGGTCTGCACCTCGAGGTGTTCGGCGGCGTAGGCATTGGCGGCGTCGATGGACTGCTGTAGGTCGTCGGTGAGGATGATGCCGGACTGGCGCCCCCTCAGGGAGGTCTCCACTCGGCCGGCGTGCTCGGTGCGCGGCACCCGCTTGAGCAGGCTTGCCTGAACGGCGTCGGCCAGCTCTGGGCTGTCGGTGATGAGGACGGAGCCGGCGAGCTCGTCGTGCTCCGCCTGGCCGATGAGGTCGGCTGCCAGGAACTCCGGGTTGGCGTCCTTGTCCGCGATGATGGCGATCTCCGTGGGGCCGGCGACGGCGTCGATGCCCACGATGCCGGACACGAGGCGCTTGGCGGTGGCGACGAAGATGTTGCCCGGACCGGTGATCTTGTCGACCGGTTCGCACAGGACCGGCGACGCCGGGTCCTCGAGGTCGGTGGCGCCGTAGGCGAACATGGCGATGGCCTGTGCGCCGCCGACGGCGTAGACCTCGTCGACGCCCAGCATGGCGCAGGTGGCGAGGATGGTCTTGTTCGGCCAGCCGTCCGGGTCGTTGCGGTTCGGCGGCGTGGCGATGGCCAGCGACTCGACACCGGCCGCCTGGGCGGGCACCGCGTTCATGATCACGGAACTCGGGTAGACGGCCTTGCCTCCCGGCACGTACAGGCCGACGCGCTGCACGGGGATCCAGCGTTCGGAGACGCGGGCACCGTCTGCCAGGTCGGTGTGGAAGTCCTCGGGAACCTGGCTGGCCGCGACGGCGCGGGAGCGGCGGATGGACTCCTCGATGGCCGCCTTGACGTCCGGGTCGAGCTGGGCGACGGCGGCGTCCATCACGTCGGCGGGCACGCGCAGCGCCTTGGGCACGACGTGGTCGAACTGCTCGGCGTACTCGCGCAGCGCCTGGGCACCGTGCTTGCGCACGTTGTCCAGGATCGGCTGCACCAGTTCGGTCGCCTCGTCGGTGCCCATTTCCGCACGCGGCATCGCGTCCAGCATCTCGGCACGGGTCAGGGTCCTGCCCCGCAGGTCAATAATGCGCATGTAGTTTTCATCACTCATAAATCACCATGGTAACAAGCGCATGTCACGAGCGTGCTGCACCGTGCCGCATCTGTGCGAATGCTGAGATGGTCGCCCTCAGTTCTCCAACAGCGCACCTGGCCCGAAGATGATCTTGATGTCCGCAAAGAGGCTCGTGTCGCGCTTGACGCGGAAGCGGTCGCCCATGGTCAGGACACGGGCGTTGCCCTGGTCGTCGAACACGGCCAGCCGCACCTCGCAGTAGCCGGGATGGTTCGCCAGGACCGTGCCGAGCTGCTCCAGGCGGTCACGCTGCAGCATGTGCAGGGGCAGGCCGAGCGTCACGGGCCGCTCGTCCTCCGCGTCGAGGGACGGCACCGCGAGCTCGGTGGCACGCATGCTCACCGTCTCATCGCGCTGCTCCACCGACCCGCGCACCTGCACCACCGTATCGAGCGCGAGGTCGGCTGCGGCCGCCTCGTACACCTTGCCGAAGAGCATGCACTGGATGGAGCTCTCCATGTCCTCGACGGTGACGATCGCCCAGGGGTTGCCCTTCTTGGACATGCGCCGATCCACGTTCGTGATCAGGCCCGCGATGGTCACCTGGGTGCGTTCCGGGAGCTCCGAGGCCTGGTTGACGAGTTTGGCGATGGACATCTCGCGCAGGTTGGCGAGTACCGACTGCATGCCGCTCAGGGGGTGGTCGGAGACGTACAGGCCCAGCATCTCGCGTTCGAAGTTGAGCTTCGTCTTCTTGTCCCACTCTTCCGCGTCGGTCGGCACGGTGATCTGGGCGTCGCCCATGCCGGCGCCATCCTCCTGGGGGTCGTCGTCGAAGCCGGCGAAGAGGTCGAACTGCCCGCTTGCCTGCTTGCGCTTGATGTCCACTACGGATTCGATGGCCGCCTCGTGGATGGTGAACAGGGCACGCCGGTTGGGGTCGATCGAGTCGAAGGCGCCGGCCTTGATGAGCGATTCCACCAGGCGCCGGTTCAGGGCGCTGATGGGCACGCGGCGCACGAAGTCCATGAAGTTCACGTACTTGCCACGCTTGCCGCGACGCTCCTCGATGATGTCCTTGACGGCGTTCTCGCCCACGTTGCGGATGGCGCCCAGGCCGAAGCGCACGACGTCGCCGACGGCGGAGTAGGCATACACCGACTCGTTGACGTCCGGGGAGAGCACCTTGATGCCCATGCGGCGCGCCTCGCCCAGGTAGAGTGCCGTCTTGTTCTTGTTGGTCGCCGCGCCCTGGAGCAGGGCGGCCATGAACTCGACCGGGTAGTGGGCCTTGAGATAGGCGGTCCAGTAGGAAATCAGGCCGTAGGCGGCGGAATGCGCCTTGTTGAAGGCGTATCCCGAGAAGGGCACGAGAATGTCCCACACCGCCTGCGCGGCCTCCTCGGAGTAGCCGTGCGCCTTCATGCCTGCGAAGAAGGGGATCTTCTCCTTGGCCAGCACCTCGGGCTTCTTCTTGCCCATGGCACGGCGCAGCACGTCGGCCTTGCCCAGGGAGTAGCCCGCGAGGATGCGCGCCGCGGACTGGACCTGCTCCTGGTAGACGATGAGGCCGTAGGTCTCGTCGAGCACCTCCTTGAGGGGTTCGGCCACCTCCGGGTGGATGGGGGTGATCTTCTGCAGCCCGTTCTTGCGCTTGGCGTAGTTGTTGTGCGAGTCCATATCCATGGGGCCCGGACGGTAGAGGGCGATGAGTGCGGAGATGTCGTTGAAGTTGTCCGGCTTGAGGCTCTTGAGCAGGGCGCGCATGCCGTCGGAATCGAGCTGGAAGACGCCCAGGGTGTCGCCGCGCGACAGCAGCTCGTAGGTCTCCTTGTCGTCGAGGGGGATCTTCGTGTAGTCGATGGCCGGCTTGCCGTTGGCCTCGATGTTCTTGAGGGTGTCCCCGATCACCGTGAGGTTGGACAGGCCCAGGAAGTCCATCTTGACCAGGCCGAGCGTTTCGCAGGTGTGGTATTCGTAGGTCGTGGTGATGGTGCCGTCGGTGCGTTCCAGCAGCGGCGAGGTGTCGGTGATGGGCGCGGAACCCATGATCGTGGCGCAGGCGTGCACGCCCGTCTGGCGGATCAGGCCCTCGAGGCCCATCGCCTTGTCGGTGATTTCCCTGGCGTCGTGGTTGGTCTCGCACAGTTCGCGGTATTCGCGGGCCTCCGCATACCGCTTGGAATGCTCGTCGAAGATGTCGTGCAGGGGGATGTCCTTGCCGCCGGTCTGTGCCGGGGGCAGCGCCTTGGTCACCTGCTCGCCCATGGAGAAGTCGTAGCCCATGATGCGCGCGGAGTCCTTGAGGGCCTGCTTGGTCTTGATGGTGCCGTAGATCACGCACTGGGCGACCTTGTCATGGCCGTATTTCTCCCGGCAGTAGTCGATCACCTCGAGGCGCCCCTCGGGGTCGAAATCGACGTCGATATCGGGCAGGCTCACGCGTTCGGGGTTGAGGAAGCGCTCGAAGATCAGGCCGTGCTCGAGCGGGTCGAGTTCGGTGATGCCCATGGCGTACGCCACCATGGATCCTGCCGCCGAGCCTCGTCCCGGCCCCACCATGATGCCGTGGTCCTTCGCCCACTGGATGTAGTCGGCGACCACCAGGAAATATCCGGGGAACTGCATCTGGCAGATCACGCCGCACTCGTAGTCGGCCTGCTGGAGCACGTGCAGGGGCACGTTGCCCTCGTAGCGCTTCTCCAGTCCCTCCTCGACCTGCTTGAGGAAGAGCGAGGTCTCGTCCCAGCCCTCCGGGCAGGGGAACTTCGGCATGAAGGCGCCGTCCTCGTGGTCGTCGAAGATCACGTTGCAACGCTGTGCGATCTCGACGGTGTTGTCGCACGCGTCGGGGAACTCGCGGAACAGTTCGCGCATCTCCTCGGCGCTCTTGAGGTAGTATCCCTCGCCGTCGAAGCGGAAGCGGTCCGGGTCGCTCAGCTTGGTGCCCGAGTTGATGCACAGCATGGCATCCTGCGTGGCGGCGTCTTTCTCGTAGACGTAGTGGGAGTCGTTCGTGGCCAGCAGCGGCGCATTGAGCTTGTGCGCGATCTCCAGGAGCTCCTTGGTCACGCGCCGCTCGATCTGCAGGTTGTGGTCCATGAGCTCGATGAAGAAGTTGTCACGCCCGTAGATGTCCTGCAGTTCGCCGGCGGCGCGCAGCGCCTCGTCGAACTGTCCCAGGCGCAGGCGGGTCTGGATGATGCCCGAGGGACACCCGGACCCGCAGATCACGCCCTTGCTGTAGGTGGAGAGCACGTCCTTGTCCATGCGCGGATAGCGCGCCACGCGTCCCTCGAGGTTGGCCACGGAGGACGCCTTCGTCAGGTTGACCAGTCCCTCGTCGTTCTCCGCCCACAGGGTGAGGTGCGTGATCCATCCGCCGCCGGAGACGTCGTCGGATTTCTGCGACTCGTTGCCCCAGTGCACGCGCGACTTGTCCGTGCGCGCGGTCTCCGGCGTCACGTACGCCTCGATGCCGATGATGGGCTTGACGCCCTGGGCGACCGCCGTGCTGTACATCTCGTAGGCGCCGTGCATGTTGCCGTGGTCCGTGATGCCGACCGCGAACATGTCGAGCTCCTTGGCGCGCTTGACCAGGTCGGGGATCTTGGAGGCTCCGTCGAGCAGGGAGTAATGCGTGTGGTTGTGCAATTGCACGAAGTCAGCGGTGAGGGTCATGCCCTCCAATCTACCGAAATCGCGTGACGGTCCGCAAAGTGTCGAAGGTCACTGTCCCTGCGTGCCCTGCGCCTTGCGCTGGTGCATCAGGTCAAGGGCATGGCGCAGGTCCGTGGGGTACCGCGAGGTGACCACGGTGGTCAGGTGGGTGCGCGGGTGGCGGAACTCGAGCTCCATGGCGTGCAGCCATTGCCGCGTGAGCCCCAGCTCCTCGGCGAGCCTCGGGTTGGCGCCGTACATGGGGTCGCCGACCAGGGGGTGTCCGATCGAGGAGAAATGCACGCGAATCTGGTGGGTCCGGCCCGTCTCGAGGTTGATGCGGGCCAGGGTGGCTTCCCCGAAGCGCTCGAGGACGTCCCAGTGGGTGATGGCCTCCTTGCCGGCCGGCGTCACCGTGAACCGGAAGTCGGAGACCTTGGCACGGCCGATCGGCGCGTCGATGGTGGCACGGTCCTGCCTGAGGTTGCCCTGGACCATCGCATGGTAGGTCTTGATGACCTCGTGCTCGGAGAACTGGCGGCGCATCTCCTTGTATGCGAGTTCCGACTTGCACACCAGCATGAGGCCGGAGGTGCCCACGTCGAGCCGGGAGACGATGCCCTGCCGCCCCGGGGCGCCGTAGGAGGTGATGTGCACGCCCCGGTCCAGCAGCGAGCCGAGCACGGTGGGCCCGGTCCAGCCGACGGATGCATGCGCCGCGACGCCGACCGGCTTGTCCACGATCACCAGGTCGTCGTCCTCGTAGGCGATGGCCATGTCGGTGGCGATGGGCTCCGGGGCAGGTTCGTCGCGGTGCAGGTCAAGCTCGATGGTGTCGTGCTCCCCCAGGATGCCCGACTTGCCCAGGTCCCGGCCGATGACCCGCACCTGGTCGCTTTCGATGAGGTCGGCGGCCTTGGCCCGCGAGATGCCCATCATCTTCGCCAGGGCCACGTCGAAGCGGCGTCCCACCAGTCCGTCGGGTGCAGGTACCAACTTGCTCATGCGGTCCTTCTCCCCGTCGTCGCGTCGGTCGTGTCCCCTGGCCCCGGCTCGTCCGGGCGTGCGCGGAACGGCACGTTGCACAGCACCAGCACGATGATGCCGACGGCGGCCACCATGAGATACACGTCCGCCACGTTGCCCACGGACCATCCATAGTCGAGGAAATCGACGACCTTGCCGTTGAGGAACCCGTCGGCATGGACGACACGGTCGATGAGGTTGCCGAGTGCACCGGTGAAGGCCAGTGCAAGACACACGGTCCAGGCCATGGAGGTCGTGCGCCATGCAAGGGCAAGCAGCACCACGCATGCCACGCATGCCAGCAGGGAGATGAGCCAGGTCATGTTCGAGCCCAGCCCCAGGGAGGCACCGGGATTGTGCACGAGCGTGAGGGACAGCACCCCCGGGATGACCGTGAGGGAGCCGCGGGCGGGCAGGTAGGTCTCGGCCATCCACTTGGTGAGCTGGTCGAGCGCCAACGCGGCGATGACGATACATGCAAAGACGGCCACGCGAGTACGTGGCCGTCCTGCCTTGGAATCCAACTGGTTCACGGCGATGCTCAGTTGTTGGGGTCCATCTTGCTGTAGTTGTTCGTGTCGGACACCTGTGCCTGCAGCTGGGTGAGGAACTCGGTGAGGCGTGCACGGTATTCGGTCTCGAACTGCTTGAGGCCCTGGATGTTGCCCTCGATCACCTTGGACTGCGTCTCCAGGTTGGTGCGCACCTGCTGCGCGTAGTCGTCGGCGGCAGCGCGGGTCTTCTGGTCGTAGTCCTGGGCGCGCTGCTGCACCTGGGCTTCGTACTCGTCGATCTCGCCGTGGCGGTCCATGACGTACTGGTCGGCCTCGGTCTTCTTCTGCTGGGCGTAGGTGTTGCCCTCGTCCTGCTTCTGCTGGGCGTACTCGTCGGCCTCGTGTGCCTTGGAGTCGGCGTAGGTGTTGGCCTCGTTCGTCTTGGTCTCCGCGTAGCTGTTGGCCTCTGCGGTCTTGTCCGCCACGTACTGGTCCGCCTCGCTGTGCTTGTTCTGCATGTAGTTGTCGGCGTCGTCGCGGGTCTTCTCGGAGTAGGCATCCGCCTCCTGGCGGATCTTCTCCGAGTAGGCGTCGGCCTGCTCGTGCACGCTCGTGGAGTAGTTGTCGGCATCCTGGCGGGTGTGCTTGCTGTAGGCGTCCGCGTCGTCGCGGGTGCGTGCGGCGTAGTCGTCCGCCTCGGTGCGGGTGCGGTCGGAGTAGTCGTTGGCCTGGCCGATGAGCTCCTCGTACTTGCGCTGGCTCTGCTCGGTGATCTCCTTGGCCTTGGCCTTGCCCTTGTCGACGTACTGGTCATGCAGCTGCATGGCGAGGGTCAGCATGGCGGTGGCGCGCTCCGGCTCGGTGTTGGCGGTGGCTGCGGCGCTCTTGATCTTCTGCAGGGAGCCGGTCTCGGTGTTCGGCTCGACCTTGGCGACCTGGTCGCGCAGCTGCTCCTCGCGCTGCTTGGATTCCTCGAGCTGCTTGGTGAGGTCCCTGATCTGGGCCTCCTGCTGCTGGGCGCGGACCGTCTGCTCGTGCGCAGTGGACAGCTCGTGGCGCAGGTTCTCACTGTCGGCACGGAACTGGTCGCGCTGGCGGGTGACGTCCTCGAGCTGCTTGGCGAGGTCCGGCTGGTCGGAGTCCTTGGCGGCCTGTGCGGTGAGCTGGTCGACCTGTGCGGACAGGCGCTCGACCTGCGCCTTGAGCTGCTCGTTCTGCTGTGCGAGCGCATGGTTGGTGTCCTCGGTCTCCTTGAGGTGCGCCTGGGCGACCTGCACGGCCTGGTTGGCCTGGGCGATCTGCGCCTGCGCCTGCTCGCTCTGGCCCTGGTTGGCGGCGGCCTTGAGCTGCTGGTTCTGCGTCTCGAGCGACTGCACCTGCGCGGTCAGCTCGGAGATCTTGGAATTGAGGGCAGCTACATCGGGGCCGAGCGCCTGGGTGGACTGGCCGCCGGACACGGCCTGCTTGCCCAACGCCTCGACGGTCTCGGTGACTTGGTCAAGGAAATCGTCGACCTCGTCGACATCGTACCCTTCCTTGAAGCGCACGGTCTGGAAGGTGTGCTCCCTAATATCTTTGGGCGTCAAAAGAGCCATATAACTTGCACCTCGCTTTGGGCTTCCGCCCGGCTTAGTTGGACTTATGTTCCGATGCTAGCACGAAACATGCGCATTCCCGCATGTCCGCGCGATCTTCCGTCAAATCAGTACGCGCAGCACGATCAGCAGGAAATAGAGCACCAGGAAACTCACATCGAAATACACCCTTCCCAATGGCACTGGCCTGATGTACCGGCGCAACCACCGCAGGGGCGGTTCCGTCAGCTGGTATGCCACGTTGACGAGCGTCGCCACAACGCCGCGGGGACGCCACCTTGGCACCAGCGCGAATACCCAGTCGAGAATCATCCTGCAGAACAGGACCACCAGATACGCTTCGATCAGCCAGTCGATAATATGGAAAACAATCGAGACCAATAAGGAAAGCATGCTCCCCACCCTACAGGCAGACGGGGAACATGCTTCGACGTGAGAGAAAAAATACGGCGAACCGTATATTATTCGGCGAACAGGTCGCGAGCCTGGTCACCCTCCTCGGCGACGATGTCGACGCGGGCCGGGCTGAGCAGGAAGACGCGCGGCGTCACCCGTTCGATGGAACCGGAGATGCCGAAGACCACGCCGGAGGAGAAATCGACGATGCGGTAGGCGACGGCCTCGGGCACGCCGGTCAGGTTGAGGACGACGGGGATGCCGTCGCGCAATGCACGGCCGACCTTCTGCGCCTCCTCGTAGGTACGCGGCTGGATGGTCGTGATCCGGCTGACCCGGTCCTGGAACGCATTGACCGACTTGCTGCGCGCAGGCGCCGACGTAGAGGCGGACGCCTGGGCGGTGGGCATCGGCGTGACCGACCGGTCGGAATCGAAGGACGAAGCGGACTCCACCTCCTCGTCCTCCTCGAACTCCTCGTCATCGTCGACCACGTCGGACATGCCGAGGTACGACATCGTGCGCTTCATAAACCCGGACGGCATCTTGGGTTCCTTTCTCTGCTCTCGTTACCTCGTGGTCAGTGCAGGAAATCGGGCAGATCCAGGTCGTTGGGATCTCCTGCGGCATAGGGGTCCGCCGGGGCGGACGGGTCGAAGACCGGGGTCTGCGGGGTCTGCGGGACCACCGGCTGAATCAGCTGTTCCGGCTGGGTGGACTGCTGGAAGATCGGCGTGGCGTTCGGCGCCGGCGAGGTCATCATAGCCGGCAGGCCGGCGGCATGGTCAGCCACGGGCTTGGCAGGCTCCTCGCGATGGTCCGGCAGGGCCGCCTGCGCGGCACTGCGCGCGGTCTTCTCGGACTTCGCATCGAAGCCCGCGGCGATGACGGTCACGCGGATCTCGTCGCCGTACGCGTCGTCCAGGGCCAGGCCCCAGATGATCTGTGCCTCGGGGTGTGCGGAGCGGCGGACCAGCTCGGTCGCGGCGTAGGCTTCCTGCAGCTTGAGGTCGTTGGCGGCGGCGATGTTGATGAGCACGCCGTTGGCGCCGTCGATGCTCTCCTCCAGCAGCGGCGAGCTGATGGCGATCTCCGCGGCCTGGGTGGCGCGGTCTTCGCCACGGGCTGAACCTATGCCGAACATGGCGGTGCCCGAGTCGCGCAGGATGGAGGTCACGTCGGAGAAGTCGACGTGGATGTAGGAGTTCATGGTGATGAGGTCGGTGATGCCCTGCACGCCGGCGAGCAGCGCGGTGTCCGCGGTCTTGAAGGCGTCCACGATGCCGATGGAGCGGTCGGCGAGCTCAAGCAGGCGGTCGTTGGGGATGACGATGAGCGCGTCGACTTCCTTGCGCAGGTTGTCGATGCCCAGCGCGGCGGAGGCCGCACGCTGCGGCCCCTCGAAGGAGAACGGGCGGGTGACGACGGCGATGGTGAGCGCACCCTGCTGGCGGGCGGCACGCGCGACCAGCGGGCTGGCACCGGTGCCGGTGCCGCCGCCCTCGCCGGCAGTCACGAAGACCATGTCGGCGCCCTTGACGGCCTCCTCGATGTCGGACTGGTGGTCCTGCGCGGCTTTCGAACCCTTCTCCGGGTCGGCGCCGGCGCCCAGGCCACGGCTGGAGGCGTCGGACAGCGAGATCTTCACGTCCGCATTGGAACGCATGAGATCCTTGGCGTCCGTGTTGATGGCAACGAACTCGACATTCTGCAGGCCCTCCGCGATCATGCGGTTGACCGCGTTGCCGCCGGCGCCACCGACGCCGACGACCTTGATGTTGGTCTTGTCATTGAAGTTGTCCGCCTGGGCGATCTCGCTCACCTTTGTCTCCTGTCAGTCACGTTCTAACGCACTACTCTATCGCAGACCATGCGATATTTTCGCCTTGCCCGGAGAATCGTGATTCTCACAGCGTAAGGCCTTCCCGCTTCTCTTCGGCGCGTGAACCTCCATCAAACCACAAGATCGTTACTTTTCAGTACTCCGCGTCCATGGGGTCGTCGCCGAAGAGGCGCTCGCGCTCCTCTGGGTTGGTCGTGCGCGAGTCCAGCCACCCGTAAGGCACATGCACCTTCTTGGCGAAGCGGGTACGTCCGCGCGGCTTGTCCACCACGCGGGCAGGCATGTGCCGTGCAAGGTCGAGCGCATCCAGGATGGACCGCACCTGGTCGACCGACTCGCATTCCATGAGGGAGCGGCGCACTTGGCCGCCCACCGGGAACCCCTTGAGATACCAGGCGATGTGCTTGCGCAGGTCGTGGACGGCCATCCGTTCGTCCCCGTCGTAGAACTCGGTGAGCAGCGCCGCATGGCGCATCACCACCGCGCACACCTCCCCCAGGGACGGGTCGGCGCGCTCGTCCGATCCGGCGAAGGCATGCCTGATGTCCGCGAAGAGCCATGGACGCCCCTGCGCGCCGCGGCCGATGGCCACACCGGCGCACCCGGTCTCGTTGACCATGGCCACCGCGTCGTCGGCGCCCCAGATGTCGCCATTGCCGAACACCGGGATGTCAAGCTCCCCGACCAGTTCCCCGATGCGGTTCCAGTCGGAATGGCCGCCGTAGTACTCGGCGGTGGTGCGCGCATGCAGGGTCACGGCGGCGCAGCCCTCCCCCTGGGCGATGCGCCCGGCCTCAAGGAAGGTCTCATGGTCATGGTCGATGCCCACGCGGAACTTCGCCGTCACCGGGATGCCCGCCGGTTCGCACACGCGCACCACCCGGCGGATCACCTCGGTCAGCAGGTCGGTCTTCCACGGCAGTGCGGAGCCTCCCCCGCGCCGGGTCACCTTCGGCACCGGACAGCCGAAGTTCAGGTCGACATGGTCGGCCATCGCCTCGTCCACCACGATCCGCGCGGCCTGCTCCACGATTGCCGGGTTCACGCCGTACAGCTGCAGGGAGCGCGGCCGCTCACCGGGTGCGAAGCGGCACAGGCGCAGGGCCTTCGGGTTGCGCGCCACCAGGGCGCGCGCGGTGATCATCTCCGCCACGTAGAGTCCGTCGGGGCCGTAGCCCTCGCAGATGACGCGGAAAGGCCAGTTCGTCACGCCTGCCATCGGCGAGAGCATCACCGGCGTCGGCACGGTCAGCGGACCGAGCCGCACCGGCTCCAGCGGACGGGCAAGCCGCTGCGGTTCCCGGTCGGTGCGCGGGTCGAGCCGCTCGGTCTCGCCGTGGCCGTCGAGCACCAGGTCATCGTTTCGGGACATGGGTCAGGTCCTCACTTCCATCCGGCATGGCGGAAAGATGCCGCCTTCCAGCCATGCGACCACACAGGGGAATGTACGAAAAGGAAAAGCGGGGTCCGCCTCCCGAAGGACGGCGGACCCCGCAGCTGCCGGCGTCCTAGTACAGGCCGCCAGCCTCGGCGATGCGCACGCTATCGGGCCATGCCTCGCCGCCCATGGAGACGGGCTTCTGCGGCACGCGCACACGCTTGTCCTCGATGCGCCGGCGCACGTAGTCGGCGACCTGGTCCAGGGCCACGCGCTCCTGCTGCATCGTGTCGCGCTCGCGGATCGTCACGGCCCGGTCGTCGAGGGTGTCGAAGTCCACCGTGATGCACAGCGGCGTGCCGATCTCGTCCTGACGGCGGTAGCGGCGGCCGATGGCGCCGGACTCGTCGTAGTCGATCATCCAGTCGTTGAGCCGCAGGTCGGCTGCCAGGTCGTGGGCGATGGACTGCAGTTCCGGCTTCTTGCTCAGCGGCAGCACCGCGGCCTTCATCGGCGCCAGGCGCGGGTCGAGGCGCAGCACGGTGCGCTTGTCGACGCCGCCCTTGGTGTTCGGCGCCTCGTCCACGTCGTAGGCGTCCACGAGGAAGGCCATGAGCGAACGGGACAGGCCGGCGGCCGGCTCGATCACGTAGGGGATGTACTTCTCGCCGGTGGCCTGGTCGAAGTAGGACAGGTCCTCGCCGGAATGCTCGGCATGCGCGCCCAGGTCGAAGTCGGTGCGGTTGGCCACGCCCTCGAGTTCGCCCCAGTCGGAGCCCTGGAAGCCGAAGCGGTACTCCAGGTCGACGGTGCGCTTCGAATAGTGCGCGAGCTTCTCCTTGGGATGCTCGTAGTGGCGCAGGTTCTCGGGCTTGATGCCCAGGTCGAGGTACCACTGCGTACGGGCATCGATCCAGTACTGGTGCCATGCCTCGTCCTCGCCGGGCTTGACGAAGAACTCCATCTCCATCTGCTCGAATTCGCGGGTGCGGAAGATGAAGTTGCCGGGGGTGATCTCGTTGCGGAAGGACTTGCCTGTGTTGGCGATGCCGAACGGCGGCTTGGAACGCGAGGAAGTCATCACGTTCTTGAAGTCCACGAAGATGCCCTGGGCGGTCTCCGGACGCAGGTAGTGCAGTGAGTTCTCGTCCTCCACCGGGCCCAGGTGGGTGCGCAGCATCATGTTGAAGTCGCGCGGTTCGGTCCAGTTGCCGCGGGTGCCACAGTCGGGGCACACGATGTCGGCCAGGCCGTTCGACGGCATCTGGTCGTGGTGCTTCTCCGCGTAGGATTCCTCCAGCTTGTCGGCGCGGTGGCGCTTGTGGCAGGTGAGGCATTCGATCAGCGGGTCGTTGAAGACGGACACGTGGCCCGAGGCCACCCATACCTGCGAGGGCAGGATGATGGAGGTGTCCACGCCGACCACGTCGCCGCGCGTGACCACCATGGCGCGCCACCATTCCTTGCGGATGTTGTCCTTGAGGGCCACGCCCAGGGGACCGTAGTCCCATGCGGAACGGGTGCCGCCGTAGATCTCGCCTGCGGGGAACACGAAGCCGCGCCTCTTGGCGAGGGATACCACTTCATCGAGTTTGGAACTAGCCACTATGCACCTTCTGGTTTTCTCACGTGTCTCAGGTCGGGTTATCAGGGACAGGTTAGCCGATATCGCTGACAGGGCCCGGGGCCCGGCACGGGGCGGCAACACGCGTCGGGACGCCGTGTCCCGCGTTTTCATTAGGTTCGTCAAGTGCAGGGGGACCTGGAGGTGCGCAGCACCCGCCAGGTTGAGAAAGGCAACCGGCCTGACCCTTTGAACCTGTTGGCCAATACCATCGTAGGGAGTCATGACATCATGAACCAGCCATATGCACCATCCAGCGCCGTGGAACTCGGAGAGGACGCGCCGCTGCGCACGGACATCGCACGCGCCGCGACCGCCGTACGCGAGCACACGCCGCTCGCCCAGGCGTTCACCAACTTCGTCACCATCAATTTCGTGGCCAATGCGCAGCTTGCGGCCGGCGGGGCCGCCGCGATGAGCTTCCTGCCTGGCGAGGTCGCCGACATGTCCCGCGCCGCGCAGGCCGCCTACATCAACGTCGGCACGCTCATGCCCTCCTACGAGGGGGCGCTGGCGCAGATCACGCACCGCTTCGCCGACGAAGGCATCCCGTGGTGCCTCGACCCGGTGGGCGCCGGCATCGGCGAGGCACGCACCCGCATCCTGGCCGCCATGCGCGAGGTGCCGCCCAGCGTGGTGCGCGCCAACGCCTCCGAGGTGCTGGCGCTCGAAGCCATCTGGGGACTGGCGCCCGCGGACGGTTCGGACGCCACGCAAGGACCTGCCGGCGTGGAGAGCGCCGACGAGGTCGACAGCGCCATCGAGGCCGCCCGCCGCGTGGCACGCCACCTGCGCGCCACGCGGCCGGACGGCCTGGGGGCGGTCGCCGTCTCCGGCGAGCTCGACCTGGTCACCGACGGCGAGCGCGTACTGCGACTGGCGGGCGGCAGCCCCATGATGACGAAGGTGACCGGCATGGGGTGTGCGCTCGGCGGCGTCACGGCGACGTACCTGTGCGAGGCGGAGCCGCTGGTGGCGGCCACCGCCGCGTCCG
The DNA here is from genome assembly GCF_000741575.1 of Bifidobacterium cuniculi. Taxonomy (GTDB): domain Bacteria; phylum Actinomycetota; class Actinomycetes; order Actinomycetales; family Bifidobacteriaceae; genus Bifidobacterium; species Bifidobacterium cuniculi. Next base: position 21,331 of record NZ_JGYV01000015.1, on the reverse strand, counting down.
TCCTGTTCGACATGGCCGGCACGGTGGCCAGCGAGGACTGCCCCGGTCCGGGCACGTTCCATGCGCGCTTCCTGGACGCGCTGTGGTCCATCGGGCCCGAGGCCCTGGCACAGGGCTCGATCCTGGAGGTTGAGTGATCATGGTCGCACCGTTCCCCTATGAGTCGATGCGCGGGCGTTTCGACCTGCGTTCCTACTTCGTGGTGGGTCCGCAGGATTGCGGGCGCCGCACGCTGCTTGATGTGGTGGCCAAGGCGCTGGACGGCGGCGCGAGCTTCGTCCAGCTGCGTGCGAAGGATGCCGACGTGCGCGACATCGTGTCCATGGCGGCGGACATCGCCGGGGAAATCCGGGGGCATCATGCCGCCGACCGCGTGGCCTTCGTGATCGACGACCGCGTGGACGCGGCGGTCGAGGCGCGCCATCGCGGCATCAAGGTGGACGGCGTGCACATCGGGCAGGACGACATGGACCCCCGCGAGGCGCGCCTGCTGCTGGGCAACGACGCGATCGTGGGCCTGTCTGCGAAGACGTTGGAGGAGGTCGAGGCGGCCGATGCGCTGCCTGCGGGCACCGTGGACTACCTTGGTGCCGGCCCGGTGCACCCGACGGCCACCAAGCCGGATTGCCGCGTGGCCGATGACGGCGACGGCACCCTGGACGGAGCCGCCATCGACGCCCTGTGCGACGCTTCCCGCTTCCCGGTGGTCGTGGGCGGCGGCGTGCATGTGGAGGACGTGCCCATGCTGGCGCGGTCCCGGGCGGCCGGCTGGTTCGTGGTGTCCGCCATCGCCGCGGCCGACGACCCGGAGCGTGCCACGGCGGCGCTGGTGGACGCCTGGCGGGAGGTCCGTGGCGATGGGCGCCATGGATATGCGCAGTCGGTGTCCGATCCGCACGCGATGCCGGCCGCGCTGACGATCGCGACGACTGATTCCTCGGGCGGTGCGGGCATCGCCGCCGACCTCAAGGCCATGCTGGCCAATGATGTGTTCGGGATGTGCGTGGTGGCAGGCATCACCGCGCAGAACACCACCGGCGTGCAGGCGATCGCCCCGGTGGACCCGACACTGGTGGCGCAGCAGATCGACTCCGTGTTCGACGACATCCGCCCCGACGCCACCAAGATCGGCGTCATCGTGGGGGCCGCGTCGATCGAAGCGGTCGCCGATCGGCTGCAGGCGCATGGCGCGGCCAACATCGTGGTCGATCCGGTGATGGTCGCGACGTCCGGTGCCGAGCTCACCGAGGACGAGGGCGTGCGCGCCATGACGGGCCGCCTGCTTCCCCTGGCCACGCTCATCACGCCGAACATCCCCGAGGCCTGCGCACTGACAGGCATGGCCATCGCGGGACGCGGGGACATGGAGACCGCCGCGCGCCGGCTGGTGACGGCCTACGGCTGTGCCGCCCTGGTCAAGGGCGGCCATGGCGTGGACGACGCCTCGGACGTGCTGGCCATGCCGGACGGCTCGGTGCAGTGGTTCGAGGGCGAGCGCATCGACAACCCCGACACCCACGGCACCGGCTGTACCCTGTCGTCCGCCATCGCCGCGCATCTCGCACTGGGCGAGCCGCTGGACCAGGCCATCGCCTCCGCGAAGCGCTACCTGACCGGCGCCTTGCGCGCGATGCTGGACCTGGGTGCCGGGGCCGGTCCCATGGACCACGGCCACGCACTGCACTGACCATCTTCGAAGGAGACATCCATGGATCGCAATGCCGTCAGGCAGGACGTGCCGCTGGACCCTCAGGGCCGTCCCATCGTCAACACCGTGGCTGCGGTGTCCATCGCCCCCAGCGGGGTCGGCTCGGAACTGAGCGAACACGTCGCGCAGGTCATCGGCGTCATCCGTGACAGCGGGCTGCCGAACGAGACGAACGCCATGTTCACCAACATCGAAGGCAATCTCGACGAGGTGCTCGGCGTGGTGCGCGACGCCGCCATGGTCCTCGCCGGGCAGGGGTACCGTACCGAGGTCTGCCTCAAGCTGGATATCCGCCCCGGGTTCAGCGGACAGATGGCGGAGAAGCCCCGGCTGGTGGACGACCTGCTGGACGGTCGCTGAACCTTACGGCGCTCGGTGTACCGGCATCCCCCCCCCGGTACACCGAGCGCCGTAAGGTGGATGGATGACCACCATGAAGGACATCGCCCTGCGGACCGGCGTCTCGGTTTCCACCGTCTCCCTTGTACTCAACGGGCGCGACCGGGGACGCGTCAAGCCGCAGATCGCGGACAGGGTGCACGCAGTCGCGCGGGAACTGGACTACCTGCCTAACGCGGCGGCCCGCTCCTTGCGTACGAACCGCAGCCAGATGCTCGGCTTCGTCAGCATGGAAGTGGCCACCACGCCCTATGCGGGCGGCATCATCCTCGGCGCCCAGGAAGCCGCCAGCGAAGCCGGGTATGTACTTGCCACGGTCAGTGCCGACGGCGCCGTCGACCTCGACCAGGAAATCGGCTCCCTGATGCGCCACGGCGTCGACGGCTTCCTGTTCTCCACGATGTCCAATCGGGTGTCGGACATCCCCGACTCCCTGGCGGAGCATCCGCTGGTCCTTGCCGACACCGTCGATGCACAGGGCCGGTTCCCCGCCATCGTCCCCGACGAGTTCCGCATCGGCCATGACGCGACGACGAGACTGGCACGTGCCGGCCTGACGCGCATCGCCTACGTCGGCTGCACCGCGCCGATGGTGGCGCAGGAGGGGCGCCTGCGCGGCTACCGACAGGCCCTGGAGGATGCCGGACTTCCCTACGACGCGGCACTGGTATGCGACGTGCTCTACAACGACGGCGCCCTGGCCAGGGTGGAGCGGCTTTTCGACGAGGCCAGGCCGGACGGGGTCTTCTGCTTCAACGATTCGCGCGCCTGGTACGTCTACGAGTGTGCGGCACGCCGCGGCCTGACCATCGGCAAGGACGTGTCCGTGGTGGGCGTCGACAACCATCCGGTGGTCAGCGAGACCTTCTCGCCGCAGTTGACCACCATCGCACTGCCCCATTACGAGATGGGCTACTGGGCGGCCAGCAAGCTCATCTCGATGATCGACCCGGATGCCGGTGCCGGGACGCAGTGGCCGCACACCACCGCCCCCATCCCCCCGTTGGACGCACCGGAGCCGGTGCGGATCCACTGCACCCTGCTCGAACGCAATTCCGTGCGCGCCTAGCCGGCCACGGACGCGACACGCCGAAGCGGGATGGACATACCGCAATCCCCCGCGCCACAAAACGGCGTCATTCCGTCAATCGCTTGACATCTTCTACGACAACGACATGCCCGTATTTGTCAATCGATTTACGTCAATCGTTTGACGTGCTATCATGACAGCAACGGAACACGAAGCCCTCACCGCAGATGGCAGACGCTCCGGGCCGGTCCTGCCGGCCGCCCCCTCCCATCCGTTCCCATGCACGCAACAACGAGGTCATCATGGCACGTACCGCATCAAGCTGGAGGAATCCCTCCTATCTGCAAAGTTCGTTCGGCATCTTCCTGTTCTTCTGTTCCTGGGGCATCTGGTGGTCCTTCTTCCAGCGCTGGCTCAACACCATGGGTCTCGACGGCGCACAGGTCGGCACCATCTACTCCATCAACTCGCTGGCGACGCTCATCCTCATGTTCTGCTACGGCCTGGTCCAGGACAACCTGGGACTCAAGCGCCGCCTCGTACTCGTCATCTCCGCCATCGCCGCGCTCGTCGGCCCCTTCGTCCAGTTCGTCTACGAACCGCTCATGCACACGAACATGATGGCGGCCGCATTCATCGGCTCCGTCGTGCTATCGGCCGGCTTCATGGCCGGCTGCTCGCTCATCGAGGCGGTCACCGAACGCTACAGCCGCAGGTTCGGCTTCGAATACGGCCAGTCGCGCGCATGGGGATCCTTCGGCTACGCCATCGTCGCGCTCGTCGCCGGCATCGTGTTCAACGTCAACCCCATGATCAACTTCTGGCTGGGCTCCGCCTTCGGCGTGGGCATGCTCCTGGTATACCTCCTGTGGTATCCGGCGGAGCAGCGCGAGGCCCTGCGGCAGGAGGCGGACCCGGATGCGCCGCGCTCGACCCCCACGCTCAAGGAGATGGTGCGCGTCCTGCGCATGCCGACGCTCTGGGTCCTCATCGTGTTCATGCTGCTGACCAACACCTTCTACACCGTCTTCGACCAGCAGATGTTCCCCACCTACTACGTCTCGCTCTTCGCCGACGAGAGCCTGGGCAACACCATGTACGGCACCCTCAACTCGATCCAGGTGTTCTGCGAGTCCGCCATGATGGGCGTCGTGCCGATCATCATGCGCAAGGTCGGCGTGCGCAACGCGCTGCTGCTCGGCGCGACGGTGATGTTCCTGCGCATCGGCCTGTGCGGCATCTTCCACGACCCGGTCATGGTGTCCATCATCAAGATGTTCCACGCCATCGAGGTGCCGCTGTTCTGCCTGCCCGCGTTCCGCTACTTCACCCTGCACTTCAACCCCAAGCTGTCCGCCACCCTGTACATGGTCGGCTTCCAGATCGCCTCGCAGGTCGGCCAGGTCGTCTTCTCCACGCCGCTGGGCATGCTGCACGACCGGCTCGGCAACCGCGTCACGTTCCTGACGATCTCCGGCATCGTCCTGTGCGCGGTCATCTACGGCTTCTTCGTCATCAAGCGCGACGACGAGCACGTGGACGGCGACCCCTTCATCCGCGACTCCAGGCGACCCCTGCCGTCCGCCGACGACGAGGAGGCGGTCCTGGCCGCCGACGACGCGGACATGTGACCGCGAGCCGCACCAATACCATTCCGAGCACCGACCAAGAAGGAACGACACCATGGCAACCACCCTCACCGATCCCGTCCCGACCCCCATTGCCGACCACGACGAACGACTGGCCCGTGCCGAAGCCGGCGTGCGGGCACTGCGCGCGACGCGCAACGACCGCTGGTACCCGCACTACCACATCGCCTCCGACGGCGGCTGGATCAACGACCCCAACGGCCTGTGCCGCTACGACGGACGCTGGCATGTCTTCTACCAGCTGCACCCCTTCGGCACGCAGTGGGGCCCCATGCACTGGGGCCATGTCTCCAGCGAGGACATGGTCACCTGGAGGCGGGAGCCCATCGCGATGGCTCCCAGCCTTGAGCAGGAGAAGGACGGCGTCTTCTCCGGATCGGCTGTCATCGGAGACGACGGCAAGCCGTACTTCTACTACACGGGCCACCGCTGGGCCAACGGCCGTGACAACACCGGCGGCGACTGGCAGGTGCAGATGCTCGCCGAACCGACCGACGGCACCCTCACCCGCTTCACCAAGCGCGGCATGGTCATCGACTGCCCCACCGACGAGGTCGACCATCACTTCCGCGACCCCAAGGTGTTCAAGCACGAAGGCACCTGGTACATGACCTTCGGCGTCTCCTCCAGGGAACACCGCGGCCAGATGTGGCTGTACACCTCCGACGACATGGTGCACTGGACCTTCGAACGCGTACTCTTCGAACACCCCGACCCGGACGTGTACATGCTCGAATGCCCCGACTTCTTCCCGATCGTGAACCCCGACGGCGAGCGCAAGTGGGTCATCGGCTTCTCGGCACAGGGTGCCCGTCCCCATGGCTTCGCGAACCGCAACCGCGACAACGCGGGCTATCTGGTCGGCTCGTGGCAGCCGGGCAACGCCTTCGTCCCGGAGACGGACTTCCGCCCCTGGGACTACGGCCACAACTTCTACGCGCCGCAGTCCTTCACCGTGGACGGCAGGCAGCTCATGGTGGGGTGGATGAGCCCCTTCGTGGAGCCGATCGACATGCAGGAGGACGGCTGGTGCGGCAACCTGACGCTGGTGCGCGAGATCGTCCTCGGCGCCGACAACGTCCTGCGCACCGTGCCGGCTGCCGAGCAGCTCGGGCTGCGCACTTCCCGCGAGGACCTCGGCGCCGTCGAGGTACCCACGAACCAGGAGGTGACGGTCTGCGAGGACGCCGAAGCCATCGAACTGGAGATGACCATCGACCTGCGGCACACGACCGCGGAACGTGCCGGCCTGCACGTCCACGCCACGCCGGACGGCTCATGCACGGCAATCGTGTACGATGACCAGCTCCAGGCCGTGGTCATCGACCGGCAGGCTGCCGTGCACGGCGACAAGGGCTACCGCGTCGCGCCGCTGGGCAAGGACGAGCTCGAGGCAGCCGAGCTCAGGCTGCGCGTCTTCATCGACCGCGGGTGCGTCGAGGTGGTCGTCAACGACGGCCGGGAGGTGCTCAGCTCCTACTCCTTCCCCGGCGAGGGACCGCGTGCCGTCAGGCTGGTGGCGGAGTCGGGCTCCATGGCGGTCCCGTCGTTGACGGTGCACCGACTCGCCGGTAACGGACTGGAGTAGGCGTCGAGGGCCATGGGGCGGATGAGAGTCAACGGCACCCCTCGCGGCCGTCCCCTCCCGCCACATGCCATATGCGCTTGGCGTGTCACGGGGGACACGCCTCCTGCGATCCCATGGACGAAGGAAGCAACCCCCAATGATTCCATGGGATTCCGCACCCTGCAACGGCCCCGTCCCGCGGTGCTGCATCATGCCACATACATGGTGCAGCACCGTCTTCATGACGGGGAATGGCGGGTGCCTTGTAGCCTTTCGGTCCTATTGTCGGCCTTGTGACGACTTTGAGGGAAGTCGCAGCCCAAGCCGGGGTATCCGTATCGATTGCATCCAGGGTCCTCAATGGGCACGATTCGACATGTGTCAATGCAGATACGGCCAAGCGGATCCGCAGGGCGGCCGCACGTCTGGACTATCGTCCCAACGTGGCGGCGCGTTCCCTTCGCACCCACAGGACCCACCTGGTCGGATTGGTCCAGTTGGAATCGCCGCTTCCCCGCCCCGGCTTCCAGGAGGGCATCCAGCGTGGCGCCCAGCACATCATGGATGAACACGGAAGTGCCCTCGTCACGCGGACCGTCACCGATGCCTCCCAGCTTGACGGGGCCCTGCATACCCTCGGCGCCTTCATGCCGGACGGCATGCTCGTCTCGTCCGGCATCGACCGGAACATCGCCATCCCCGCCTCCTGGCGAGGCACGCCACTGGTGCTGGTGGACGCCTCGGACCGCGGGCACCGGCATGCATCGGTGCAACCCGACCATTGCCTGGCGGCCTACGACGCAACCCGGCGTCTGCTTGAATCCGGCGCCACCAGGATCGCCTGCGTCGGCCAGTGCGGCACGCGGGACGGTCGGCGCCTCCAGCTCGAGGGGTACCGCATGGCGTTGGAGCTTGCGGGCATCGCCTTCGACCCGACACTGGTGCGGGCACGGTCCCGTGCCATCTCGGATGCCGCCGTCGAACGACTGTGCCGACTGACCCATCCGGATGCGTTCGTATGTCTGGACGGCCAGGCTGCATGGCAGGTCTACCGGCATGCCACGCGCCGGACGCTGCGCATCGGCACGGACCTTTCGGTGGTCGCCGTCGAATGCCCTCCCTTCCTCGGGGATCTGTTCACGCCACGGCTGACCGTCGTCGACCCCGCACCGGCCGCCATGGGGTATTGCGCAGCCACCATGCTCATGGCACTCATCACGGCAAACGCCACCATACCGCCAGCCGAGACGACGCTCTTCCACTGCCCGCTGATCGAACGCGCTTCCGTCGCGGGAACGCCGCCGGACGCCCCGGCGGCGAACAGGGCACTGTCGGCCCACACGTCGTACTAGGATGTCCTGGTGGCGGTTTTCCGCCGCAACAACGAACGAACCTTTCTGACCGAGCGGTGTGCAGACTCCTCACCTTGCTGCGCAGCACCCCGGTCACCAGCGTACGGTACGCAGAAAGCAAGGTGGTCATGGCGAACGCATCGCACCCCCACGCACCCTCGGCACTTCGGCGCCATCTGCCGACCAGCGTCACCGTCCTCCTCCTGCTGGCCGTCTGGCAGCTTTGGGTGGACCTCGCCAAGCCGCCGTCCACCCTGGTCGCCTCCCCCACCCAGGTCGTCTCCGCGGTGACACGGTCGTGGCCCACCCTGTGGCCCGCGGCCTGCGTGACCTTCCTGGAGGGTACCATCGGCTTCCTGGTCGCCTGTGCGCTCGGCATCCTGCTGGGCATCGGACTGTACTGTTCGAAGACCGCGGATGCCGCCTTCATGCCCCTACTCGCCGCCGCCCAGACCCTGCCGCTCATCTCCATCGCGCCGCTCTTCCTCATCTGGTTCGGCTTCGAACCGGTCGGCAAGGTCGTCATCGTCGCCGTCTTCGCGCTCTTCCCCATCACCGTGCAGACCATGCGCGGTCTGGCCGCCGTGCCGCGGTTCTACGCCGACGTCGCCATGACCTGCGGCGCCGGCCGGGCATGGACGCTCTTCCATGTCAAGCTGCGCGTGGCAGCACGCCAGGTCTTCGGCGGCATGCGCGTCTCCGCGGCCTACGTGTTCGCGACGGCCGCCACCGCGGAATACCTCGGTGCCCGCAAGGGCCTGGGCATCTGGCTGCAGGCCGCCTACAACTCCTTCCAGACGCCGCTGATCTTCGCGGCAACCGTCGTGATCGTCCTCATGACCGCCATCCTGCTCCTTGCGGTACGGCTGGCCGAACGGCTGGCCATCGGCGCCCAGGACGACACCCTCGAACTCGACCAGAACTGACCGACGAAACCACCGGGAGCACCCATGACATCACTTCGTTCCGTCCACCGCATCCTCGCCGCCCTGTGCGCCGCCGTCCTCCTGCTGCTGTCGGCTGCCTGCGGCACGTCGCAGGCAGCCGACGGCGACCTGCGCAAGGTCACCTTCATGCTCTGGTGGGCGCCCGACACCAACCACATCGGCGTCTACACGGCCAGGCACAACGGCTACTACAAGGATGCCGGGCTCGACGTCGACATCGTCGCCGTCTCCCAGGCCGGCGCCGAGCAGGCCGTCAACAGCGGCGTCGCCGACTTCGCGCTCTCGACGCTGACCAACGTGAGCACCTATGCCACGAAGGGCGCGCAGATCAAGGAGGTCATGCAGGTCCAGCAGAAGACGAGCGCCATCTGGTGTTCGCTGGCTTCCAACACCGCGATCTCGAGCCCGCGCGACTTCGACGGCAAGACCTTCGCGACCTTCGGCTCGAGCGAATCCGACGCCGTGGTGCGCCGCATGATCCAGGAGGACGGCGGCACCGGCGACTTCGACAAGGTGACGGCAGGCACCTCCACCTTCCAGGCGCTGAGCTCGGGACGCGCCGATTTCGGCGGCTTCTACTCCACCTGGGAAGGGGTGCAGGCGCAGCTGAACGGCCCGGAGCTCAACTGCTTCACCGAACCCGACTACGGCGTGCCCGGCAACGCGGATTCCATCGGCATCATCACGAGCGACCGGCTCATCAAGGAGGATCCCGACCTCGTGAAGTCCTTCGTGCAGGCCACGCAGCGAGGCTACGAATACGCCTACGAGCACAGCGACGAGGCCGCGGACATCCTGGTGGCCGAGGCACCGGAGGCGAACCTCGACCCGACGCTGGTCAGGGAATCGATGAAGACCATCATCGAAGGCCAGTACTGGGGCGACCGCCAGCAGATCATCGACGGCACCGCCACCTTGGGCGCCATCGACTATGACGGCACCCAGGAGTACTTCGACTTCCTGGCACAGTCGGACGCCTACGAGGACGCGAACGGGACCGTGGTGCACACCGCACCGCGGTCCCGCGACCTGGCGACCGACGAGTTCCTCGGGGAATCCTGATCACGCCTTGACGCCGCCGAAGCGACGGTCGCGGTGGATGTAACGGTCGATGGAATCCCACAGCACGTTGCGGCCGCAGTCGGGGAACAGCTGGGGCACGAAGTCGAGCTCGGCATAGGCGGCCTCCCAGGGCAGGAAGTTGCTGGTGCGCTGCTCGCCGGACGTGCGGATCACCAGGTCGCAGTCGGGGATGTCCGGGTTGTACAGGTGTTCCGCCACCATCCTCTCGGTCACGCGGTCGCCCTTGATGCGGCCGTCGCGCACCTCGCGCGCGATGGCCGCGCAGGCGTCCGCAATCTCCGCGCGACCGCCGTAGTTGATGCAGAACACCACGTCGATGGTCTTGTTGTGCCTGGTGTGCTCCATGGCCACCTCGAGCTCGTCGATGACGGACTTCCACAGCTTCGGGCGGCGGCCGGACCAGCGCACGCGCACGCCCCATTCGTCCATCTGCGCCACGCGGCGGTGGATGATGTCGCGTGAGAAGCCCATGAGGAACCGCACTTCCTGCGGCGAGCGCTTCCAGTTCTCCGTGGAGAAGGTGTAGAGGCTCAGGTAGCGCACCCCGGCCTCGATCGCGCCGGCGATGGTGTCGAAGACCACCGGCTCCGCGGCCTGGTGACCGTCGGTGCGCACCAGTCCGCGCTGCTGGGCCCACCGGCCGTTGCCGTCCATGATCACGCCGACGTGCCGCGGCACCTTGTTCTTCGGGAAGTCCGGTATGATGCTGGGATCGGAGAAGGGGGCGGCGGGCACGGAGAGCGACCGGTAATCAACGGAATCAAAAGCCATGCGACCTAATCTAGCAAGCGCAGCGAACGAAGGGGGCGCTCCAGGTAGTACTGCGCCCAGGACTGCACGGCCTGCCCCACCGGGACGTCGTCATGGCCGGTTCCGTCCAGGGCCGTCCAGTCACCCTCCAGGAGCGCACGAAGACGCCTGCGGCACGGCTCCTCGCAGGGCGCCGCCTCGGGTGTGTAGTCGCGCCGGCACATCATGCCGCCGGCAGCCGGGGAGAAGAAGCACAGGTCGCGGGTCGTGCCGCAGACCACGCAGGAATCCAGCCTGGGTGTCCAGCCGGCCATGGACAGGGCCCGCAGGATGTAGGACCAGGCGATGTCGCGCGGTGCGTGCCGACATGTGGCGAGCGCGTGCAGGGCGCCGACGAGGAGCCGGTATTGCGCCGGTGCGGGCTCATGTTCGGTGCCGGCGAGGTCGTCGAGGGTCTCCGCGATGGCGTTGGCGGCCGCGTAGGCGTCGACGTCACCGACGATGGCGCCCGCGTAGGCGGCCAGGGATTCCGCCTGGGAGATGGTGTCGAAGGTCCTGCCCTCCCCCAGGAGCAGGTCGACGCGCATGAAGGGCTCGAGCCGTCCGCCGAAGCGCGACTTCGTGCGGCGTACGCCCTTCGCCACCGCGCGCACCTTGCCGTGCCGTTCGGTGAAGAGGGTGACGATTCGGTCTGCCTCGCCGAGCTTGGCGGTGCGCAGGACCACGCCCTCGTCATGGTAGAGTGCCATGGACCACCTTCCTTCCCGGGTCCTAGAACAGGAACAGGCCCCAGAAGGAGAAGCTGAGCAGGACGAGCAGCATGGCGACGGTGGTGGACCAGAACAGGACGCGTCCCAGCCTCGTGGAGGCGACCACGGGTTCCTTGCCGCTGACGATGGCGCGGATGGCGTCCCGTTTCAGGGGCCAGCCAAGCAGGCCGCGCATGGAGGCCACCTCGATCATGCCGGTGAACACGCGTGCCCATTCCCAGACGACGAAGACGCAGACGACCTGGATGACCGGCCAGCTCCAGTACATCATGCCGGCATCCTCGGGGGGCGCGCTGCCCCAGGCGAGGTAGACGACGGCCATGACGACCTCGCCCAGGCCACCCAGGAACAGGGCGAGGCAGGCGAGGGTGATGACGGAAAGCATCATCAGCGACCTGCCGAAGCGGTACTGGAACCCCAGGGCATGACCCTGGTGCATGATGCGGTAGCGGACATGGCGTACCAGGGCGATGATGGCGATGACCAGGGCGACCAGCAGGGTGACGACGAGCAGGACGATGACAATGGTGCCGTAGATGGTCAGGGCCGGCCGTGCATGCAGGTCGAGCGGCACGGCGATCGACTGGTAGAGCGGCGTCCCCGCCAGCGGTTCGCTGGTCTGGGTCAGGCCGCGGGACGTGCCGACCGCCCAGGCGAGGGTGTCGCGCACGTAGTCGTCGGCGAAGGGGGTGCCGGCTTCCGCCTCGTCGCCGAGACGGAGCACGTGGTTGGCCACGGGGTAGCTGCGCAGGGTCACGTTCCAGTTGCCCGCTTCGTGCGCCAGGGCGAGGATCTCCTTGAATCCCTGCACCTGTGCGGTCATGACGTCCTTCGAGCCGTACGCCACATAGGTGGGGATCGAGTAGGCCACCGGCACCCTCGTGCGGATGTCGACGTTGTGCAGCCCGAACATGTCGAGGTCGAGGGACAGGGCTCGGCGCACGATGGCCTGGTAGCCCTCGTTGGCGCCGGCGAGCGCGAAGTTCTGCCCGGCCAGGTAGGCCAGGGCGTGCCGGGGGTTGAAGACCATGGGCGACAGGAGCACCTGGAAGGCGACGTCGTGGTCCGTCTCGAGCAGGAACGGCGTGATCCAAGTGCTTTCGGAGGTGGCGTAGACACCGACCTTCGTGGCGTCGACCTGCTCCATGGAGCGTATATGGTCGATGACCTGGTCGTAGATGGCCGCGGAGCCCGGGTAGTCGCGGGTGAGGTCCGTGGTGGACCAGACGGGCTTGTCCAGGACGGCGGTGACGAATCCCGCCGAGGACATGCTGGCCGCCACGTCGCCGAAGGAGTTGTCGCAGGTGCCGTAGCCCGCACCGTGCATGAACACCATGCCCGGCAGCCCCGTGCCGGCGCCGACCGGCTCGCGCACCAGCACGTTGATGTGCTGGACCTCGCCGGTGGACGGCTGTACCGCATCCATGACGTAGCGTGATTCGCGCACCTTGTAGGTGCCTTCCTGCGGCAGCGGGTCGTCGGTGTCGAAGGTGACCGCCGTGTCCGACGTCAGGGTCCCGAAGATCTGGCCACGGGGGTCGTTGTCGACCTGGATGCGGGTGTTGGTGGATGCGATGACCAGGATGCCCAGCAGGATGATGAAGATCGGCAGGCTGATCATGAACCGCTTGAGGCGGCTGAACTCGGCCTTGCCTTGCCCTGCCTGACGGTCCGCCGGGTCCGCGGTCGGGGTGTCCTGTTCGTTCAGCTGTTCTTGCACGTGACCATCCTACTGGTTGTCCGGGTACGTTGTCGTCCTTGCGTGGGCCACGCTAGGCGGCGTGCTCCTGCCCATGGTCGTGGCCGGTGATCGGCACGACGACCGGCCCGGTGGCGTTCGGGTCGACCTTGCCGTCGCGTTCCATCGTCTCGGCGATGCGGTGGGCGTGCTCGAGCAGGGTGGGCACGATCCGGTCCTCGGGAACGGTCTGCACGACCTTGCCCTTGATGAAGATCTGCCCCTTGCCGTTGCCGGAGGCCACGCCGAGGTCCGCCTCGCGGGCCTCGCCGGGGCCGTTGACGATGCATCCCATGACGGCCACACGGATGGGGGCCGTGATTTCCTGGAGGCCCTCGGTGACGGCGTTCGCCAGCTCGATGACGTCCACCTGGGCGCGCCCGCAGCTCGGGCAGGAGATGATGTCGAACTTGCGTTCGCGCAGGCCCAGGTATTCGAGGATCTTGCAGCCGACCTTGACTTCCTCCACGGGCGGCGCGGAGAGGGAGACGCGGATGGTGTCGCCGATGCCTTCCGCGAGCAGGGCGCCGAAGGCGATGCATGACTTGATGGTGCCCTGCCATGCCGGCCCTGCTTCGGTGACGCCCAGGTGCAGGGGCCAGTCACCCTGTGCGGCAAGCAGGCGGTAGGTCTGCACCATGGTGACCGGGTCGTGGTGCTTGACGGAGATCTTGAAGTCGTGGAATCCGACGTCCTCGAACATGCGGGCTTCCTTGAGCGCCGAGGCGACCAGCGCCTGCGGCGTGGGGCCGCCGAAACGTTCGTAGAGCTCCTTGTCGAGCGAACCGGCGTTGACGCCGATGCGCAGCGAGATGCCCGCGTCCGTGGCCGCCTGGCAGATGGAGGGGCCCACCTCCTCGAACTTGCGGATGTTGCCGGGGTTGACGCGCACGGCCGCACAGCCGGCGTCGATGGCCTCGAAGACGTACTTGCTCTGGAAATGGATGTCGGCGATCACGGGGATCGGCGACTTGCGCACGATCTGCGCGAGGGCGTCCGCGTCCTCCTGCTTGGGGACCGCCACGCGGACGATGTCGCAGCCGGCGGCCGTGAGCTCGGCGATCTGCTGCAGGGTGGCGCCGACGTCCGCGGTGCGCGTGTTCGTCATCGACTGCACGGATACGGGGGCCCCTCCGCCCACGGGAACGGGGCCGACCATGATCCTGCGCGATACGCGGCGCGCGTGCAGGGGGCTTTCGCTGATGGCGGCGGCCCCGGTCTTGCGGAACGGCTTTTCCAGGGATGTCATGTCACTTCCTCGAATCGATGCAAAAACTTCATCCAACTTAGGACGGGTCACGGAAAACCTCAAGCGATGGCGCGAGGACGGCCCCGGCTGCCCGTGCGCACCGGGATGCAGGGGTGGTCAGCTCCGGGCGATCAGCTCGTCGGCACGTGCGCGTGCCTCGTGCTCGAGCGCCAGCATGTCGTCGACGTCCGTGAAGCGCGCCTGGGCGCGCAGGCGGCCATCCATCCGGTCGATGACCTCGGCCACGGTGTCCACGATCCCGAGGTAGGGCAGGCGGTGGTCGAGGAAGGCATGCACGGCCTGCTCGTTGGCGGCGTTGAGTACGGTGGTGTGCATCTGGGAGGCTTCCAGGCACTGGCGCGCCAGGCGCACCGCCGGGAAGGTCTCGTCGTCCAGCGGCTCGAAGGTCCATTGGGCGGCCGAGTGCCAATCGCAGGCGGCGGCCACGTCGCCCAGGCGCACCGGCGCCGACAGGCCGAGCGCAATCGGCAGGCGCATGTCCGGCGGGGAGGCCTGGCAGATGGTCGCGCCGTCGCGGAACTCGACCATGGAGTGCACGATGGACTGCGGATGGACCGTCACCTCGATGCGCGAAGGCGGCACGTCGAACAGGCGGCTCGCCTCAATCACCTCCAGGCCCTTGTTCATGAGGGTCGAGGAGTTGATGGTCACCACGGGTCCCATCCGCCACGTGGGGTGGTTCAGGGCCTGTTCGGGGGTCACGTGGACCAGGTCGGCGCGCTTGCGGCCCCGGAAGGGACCGCCCGAGGCGGTCACGATGAGCTTGCTGACTTCCGCGTGCGCGCCGGAGCGCAGGGATTGCCAGATGGCGGAATGCTCCGAATCGACGGGGTTGATCTGGTCTGGCCGGGTGCGTGCATCGAAGAGGAGATGGCCTCCGGCGACCACGGACTCCTTGTTGGCGAGCGCCAGCCGCGACCCTGCCTGCAGGGCGGCGATGGACGGCGCCAGGCCGATGGAGCCGGTAATGCCGTTGAGCACCACGTCGGCGCCGCTTCCGGCAAGTTCGGCCACGGCCCGTTCGCCGGCATCGATGCGGGTGTCCACGGCGCCGAGGGCGTCAAGGGCCTCACGCAGGCGCTGCCTGGCGCCGGGGTCGGCCACCACGACGCGTGCCACGCCGAACGAGACGGCCTGTCGTGCGAGCAGGTCGACATGGGCGCCGCCGGCGGCGAGGCCGGTCACCTGGAAGAGGTCGCGGTGTCTGCCGACCACATCGAGCCCCTGGGTGCCGATGGAGCCGGTGGAGCCGAGGATGACGAGGGTGCGGGGGAATCCTGGTTCAGCCATGGTAGCGTTGGTTCGGCTTGTCGTCGATGATGAGGGGTTCGTCGGTCGAGATGGTCGGGAAGGACAGGTCGGGGATCTCCGATTCGAGGCTCGGGGTGGCCGCCGTCTCGTCCGCCGCGGCCGCGTCGTCCGTCCCCGCGCCGGTACCGTCCGCCGGCTGGTCATGGCGTACGGGCATGGGCAGGTCCGGGATGGACAGGGCGCTGAGCTTCGGCACGGCGAGGCCGTGCAGCGGGATGGGTCCGGTGGGGGCGGGTTCCACGGTCGGCTCCGAGGAGACCTGGGCCATGGAGGCCAGGGCCGCCAGGGACGGCGACTGGAAATCGTCGCCCATGGCATGCTCGGGGACGGTGACCGTCGTCTCGTCGCTGATGGCGGTGACGGCCGGGACCGCACTGATCCGGCCGGTCTCTGCCATCGAACCGGCTGTCTGGGCGGCCTGCTCGTGCGCGGGGATGGTGCGGGGGGCCGGGGTGATCGGCTTGATGTCGGAAAGGGTATGCGTCTGGGCGACCGCGGACGTGGGTTCCACGATGGGCCGGTAGGCGGGTGCCGGGGTCTCGGCGGCCGCTTGCGGCCCCTGCGCGTCGTCGGCATCGGCGTCTGCCACTGGGATGGCGATCGGTCCGGTGAAGATGGCCTGCTCGGCCTGGGCGACCTCGTCGAAGCTTGCATTGGCATCGTCCGTGCCGGGAACGTCGCCGGCCGGGACGGCCGTAAACTCCTCCACGGCCGATGCCGCCGCGAAGTCGACCGGGGCTGGTTCGACCTTGTGGCCGTCGCCGAGGATCAGGGGCGCGATGACCTGCGTCTGCGCGGCGGCCGCAGTCGCCTGCGGGACGGCGCCATCCGCGGATGCGGCATGCGATGCAGAGGGCTTCACGTAGTCGGCGATGCGGGCATAGGATTCAAGACGGCCCAACAGGTCGACGCAGGCATTGAGGTAATAGTCCACCTGGCGCTCGTCGTACCCATGCTTGCCCACGCGCTGGGTGAAGGTCACGTCGGAGACGGACTTCGCGGTGACCTGCGGGTCCGGGTCATCCGGATTGTCCACGTAGGTCCTGTCCGCGTTGACGCATTCGAGTTCGAATTCCGCCTTGGCCATGATGCGGTCGATGAGGCGGTCCACCTGCTTGCGGTCATAGGAGGGGACCTTCGGCTTGCCGGGGGCGAAACGTTCGCCGGAGGCGCGGGCGGCGTGCTCCTCGAGGGCGCGGAACTGCGCCTCGGCCTGCGCCTTCCACGCCACGCGCCCCAGTTCTGCGATGTCATAGGAGGTCTGCTTGTCGCCCACCGCGCGTTCGAGGCGTTCCAGCGCGGCATCCACCTGCGGGATGGCGTATCCGCCCTTGACGATGTCGAAGGACGCGTCCTGGATGTCCTGGCGCTTGAGCTGCATGTCGTCGCTGTCGTACAAGGCGTGGGCCTGTTCAAGGAAGGCATCCACCTGGCGGACGTCATATCCCTTTTTGCGCTTGCTCACCCGCGCAATGGTCGGCTTGCCGCTGTCGGCGTCCGTTTGCTGAGCCATCGACTTTTCCTCCTCCAGACAACGTTCATGTTCCAGATTACGTGGGCTTCGAGACGCATCGTCCCGAATCCCCAAGATACACCCGAGCCGGTATGCGCGCCTAGAGCATCCACGAGCAGGCCAGCATGACCACGGCGGCCTCGAAGAGCGCTCCCATGCGCGAGGTGCGCGGCATGCGCCCACGGGCCCAGGCCAGCAATGCGGCGAGGGCCACGCCCACGGCCGCCAGCGTCCAGGCGACCCACCGCAGGGCCGGCCGCGCCGTGCCCATCACGCCGCAGGCGGACAGCACCGCCACAACCGTCACGGCGCATGCCAGCACCAGGAGGACCAGCGAGCACGCGGTGTCGGCGCCGGCCCACCGACGCGTGCGGATGCCCTGGTCCGCTCGCAGGGAGGACACTGCGGCGCTCAGTTCGCCGATGCGGCGGTCATGTTCGATGCCCTGCCACTGCGATTGCGCGATGGAACGGTCCAGTTCCAGTTCGAGTGCGCTGATGCGTTCCGTGAGCTCGGCGTCCCGCTTGGCAGGGTTCGGCACCATGGCCTGCAACGCCCGCCAGGGATTCGGCAGGTTCTCCAGGGGACTGTTCATGCTGCGATTATACGGTCGCGCACCGCGGAAGGACGGCTTCCATGCGCTGACAGCACAAGGAGGCGCAAGTGGGCGATAAGAGACTCGAACTCCTGACATCCACCGTGTAAAGGTGGCGCTCTAACCAACTGAGCTAATCGCCCGGGGCTTCACAGTCTACCGACGGGGGCAAACAAGGAAGCGGAGGCCGGTCCGGCACCGACATCGCGGCACCCGGACCGGGTCAGCGGTTGGCGCTCTTTCCGTAGGCGCGCAGGCGCACGCCGTTCCAGTCCCCGCTGACCGTCAGGGGCGTGGAGGCGTTCATGCCCGCGGTCTTCGCCGCGTTCTGCACGATCTGCGCGCTGGCGGCACCGGTGCGTCCCGGCTTGGGGGTGAGCAGCCACATCGGGCCATCCTGCCCCAGCACCGAGTATGCATCCACGATCGTGTCCGACAGGGCGTCCTCGTCATCCCCGTCACGCCACCAGATGATCGAACCATCGACGGCGCCGTCGTACTCCTCGTCCACCAGCTCCTCGCCGGTCAACGTCTCGATGTTCTCCCGGATCGCCTCGTCCACGTCATCGTCCCAGAGCCATTCCTGGACCAGGTCCCCCGCGCCGAAGCCGAACTCCTCGGCTTTGTCAGATGCTGTTTGATTCACGTTCGCCAATATAGCAAACCCATGGAACAGCTCACTGCGAGCCGTCCTCCACCGTGCAGTGCGGCAGGTCGCCCGCAGTGCCCCGGCCGATCGCGACCAGCGCCTCGTAGGCCTCCTGCAGCGTGGCGACCTTGACGTCGCGCAGCCCCTCGGGCACCTTGCCCACCACCTGCGCGCAGTTGGCCTGCGGCGCCAGGAACCAGGAGGCACCGTCGCGCCTTGCGCCCAGCATCTTCAGGTCGATGCCCCCAATGGCCCCCACCTTCCCCTGATCGTCGATGGTGCCGGTGCCGGCTACCACTTGCCCGTTGGCCTCCGCCTGCGGAGTGAGCAGGTCCACGAGGCCCAGCGCATACATCATGCCCGCCGATGGCCCTCCGATGTCGTCCACGTGCATGGTGACCTTCGCCCCCGCCACGTCCACGCCCAGGGTCCCGGCATAGTCCAGGCCCGCGGTGATGGCGGCCTCCTGCGAGGACTGCATCTGCCCGTCCGATTCCTGCGCATATTCCTCGGCGCTCTGCCCGACGGGGAACACGACCTCCTGCGGCATGACCTCCATCTGCGGATCGGCCCAGGCCCACAGCACCTCCGCGTTCAGCACGGGGTAGCCGGGGACGCCGGATGCGTTCACGGTGACCAGCAGCAGCTCGCCCTTGCCGTCGCGATGGACCGGCACGCCGCTGATGTCGATCACCGGCATGCCGTCGCTCTCGCCGAGCACGTCCTGGGTGGGGCCGGGCATCTCCACGACATAGGCGGCGGGCAGCAGGAGCACCACCACTGCGAGCGCGACCGCGGCCGCGCCGGCGAAGTACGGCAGCGGTCGCCGGCGCCACCGGTCGGCCAGGCGGCGCAGAATGCCGCCGCGAGGTGCCGCGCCGTGTGCGGTGGACTGCGGGGAGGAAGCATCGTGTTGTGACATGTTGACCATACTATGGCAGGAACGGAATTATTTCGCCCCGCCGCGGATTGAAACATAGTAGAACCGGCAAAGCCATGGAGGGCCCGGAGAGGCCTTCCATCGAACGACAAGGGGTTGTAGACCTGATGATGGATGAAAACGTATTGCACCAATGGTTCCTGTCCTGCTTCGGCCCTGTCCAGGGCGAGATGGCATGGCGCCAGTTCGCCGAGCTGCCTGATTCGATCCGCGGGCAGATGCTCAGCCAGGACGCCGACCAGCTGCCCGACCCGTCCCAGATGCAGGCGCTCATGCAGGCCTTCGCGGGCGGCGGCATGGGCTCCTTCGGCGGCATGCAGGCGTCCATGGAGGACGACGGCCCCATCAACGTGAAGCTCGCCCGGAGCATCGCCCTGCAGCAGGCGAATGCGGGCCAGGGTGCCCACACGGTCACCGCGCAGGATTCCGAACGGATGCACCGCGCGGTGAGCGGCGCGAACCTGTGGCTGGACACGACCACCGATTTCGACCCGGCCCCCGGCGAGTCGAGCGCCCTGACGCGCGCCGCCTGGGTGGAGGACACCATCGACGAGTGGGCGAAGTTCGCCGCACCCGTGGCCGCCTCCATGAACGACGCGCTGGCCGCGGTGATCTCCGAGCGGCTGGGGGATGCCATCGACGGCGAGATCACGGGCATGTTCGCCGGCCCCGTACCGATTCCGATCCCCGACGACATGAAGGATCCGCGCCAGCTCATGAAACTGTTCGCGAAGACGTCCTACGCCATGCAGCTGGGCCAGGCCGCGGGTGCGATGTCCAAGGAGGTGCTGGGCAGCTTCGACCAGGGGATTGCGCTGCTGGGCAATGCCGCGGGCGGCCTGATCATGGAGAACGTGGAGGACTACGCGAAGTCGCTGGACCTGGACGTGACCGAGGTCACCGAGTTCCTGGCGCTGCGCGAGCAGGCGCATGCCAGGCTGTTCGCGTCGGTGCCGTGGCTGATGCCTCGCTTCTCTGCGCTGATCGGCAAGTACGCGCGCGGCATCTCCATCGACCTGGACGCCATGGAGGAGCAGCTGCGTGACGCCTCCGCCCTCGACCCCGAATCGCTGGCCGGCGCCGTCAACCTCACGAACGTGGGCATCACGGACACGGAGGAGCAGCGCGAGGCGCTGCGTTCCATCGAGACGCTGCTGGCCCTGGTGGAAGGGTGGGTCGACACGGTGCTGTGGCGTGCCGGCATGGCGCACCTGCCGCATCTCGATCAGCTGCGCGAGATGACGCGCCGCGAACGTGCGGTCGGCGGACCCGCGGAATTGACCTTCGAGAGCCTGCTGGGCCTGCAGCTGCGCCCCAAGCGCATCCGCGAGGCCGCCGACCTGTGGGAGCGTATCACCCGCGAGCAGGGCTTGGAGGCGCGCGATGCCATGTGGTCCCACCCCGACCTGCTGCCCGTACTGCCCCAGGAGGCCGGCGAAGACGAAGCGGAGCAGCCCAAGCCGAAGGGCGACAGGATTGACTGGGACGCCGAGCTGAGCAAGCTGCTCGACGACGATGGCTCGGGCGAGGGCCCGCAGGAGGAGCAGCCCGCGGACTGAGCGTCATGAGATTTCTTACGGAAAATGATCCGTCCCCCGTTTTCTGGACACAGGAAATAGGAGGACGGTTCTTTTGGTTGTGTATCGTCGTGAGGTACGTGAGCAGGCGTTGGTCCTGTTCGAGTACGGGTTCAAGTATGGTGCGGTTTCCTCGAAACTGGGCATAGGCCAGGGCGTGGCACGTGCTTGGCAGGACCTGTACGAGGCTTGTGGCAAGGAGGCTTTGCTGGATATGGGAAGCACGCATCGTTCGTACGCGTACGAGACCAAGCTCGAGGCGGTACGCCGTCTGGAGGCGGGTGAGTCGCCGCGCCAGGTGATGGCCGGGTTGCATATCGCGTCCAGGAGCGTGCTGGCCCGGTGGCGGGCCGCGTGGAAGCAAGGCGGGGACGATGCGTTGCGCGCCAAGCCCCGGGGACGGCCTAGGGGGTCGGTGAACAAGCCGGTCGAGCCCACGCGCGAGCAGCAGCTCGAACGGCGTGTCCTGGAGTTGGAGTGCAA
>NZ_JGYV01000014.1 GCF_000741575.1 Bifidobacterium cuniculi | reverse complement strand
GTTGCTGCACAGTGACCAGGGCTGGCAGTACCAGCAGCCCGCCTGGGCGCGGGCGTGCGCGCGCATGGGCATCGTGCGCAGCATGTCACGCAAGGGCAACTGCTTGGACAACGCCGCGACCGAGCAGGTGTTCGGTCATCTCAAGGACGAGTTCTTCCGGGGTCGTCAATGGGCTGACTATGAGTCGTTCAAGCGTGACCTGGAGGGCTACATCCGTTACTGGAACTCGACACGCTGCCAGGCAGCGGTCGGGGGCATGAGCCCCGACCGCTATGAGCAGGCGTTACTGGCCCTGGCCGGGTAGGGCCGGGGCATGGTAGACTGAGCACCCACACCATGAGGGTGGGTGACACTCATTAACCCCGTCCAGAAAACGGGGGACAGTTCAAAAAACGTAAGATTTCTAGACCGCAGGTGCACCGGGCCAAAACCGTTCCTCTGCGGATAGGTGCTGTGGCGTGGTGGCCCCTGCTAGATTTTGTTCGAAAAAATGAACAAAATCTAGCAGGGGCCACCACGCCACAGGGCACAGGACCACAGCACCTACTCCGCAGAGGCATCCTCATCGGAGATACGGCCTGCGGTACGGTCGGCTTCGGCCTTGCGGGCTTCGTACTGCTCCTCGGCTTCCTCGGCACTGCGCGGGATGCCGGCGAGTTCGGAACCGGTGGCTTCACGCATGCGCTGGTCCACGCGGTCGATCACCTCGTCGAAGTAGGCTTCCTGCTCGGGGGTCAGCTCCGTGTCGGAGACCGCCTCGAACTGGGCGTTGATGTCGTCGAAGCTCTTGAGCCATTCGGCGTAGCCCTCGGCCTTGTCGGCGGGGATGCCGTCCTGGCTGTTGAGCATCTCGGCATAGTCGGCGTAGTCCATCATGAACTGCTCGTAGTTCTTGATGACTTCCATCGGATCGGTGGTGGAGGGGGTGACCTCGGAGGTCGTCTCCTGCTCGGCTTCGGCCTGGGTGTCGCCGAAAGGCAGGTGGAAGACGAATACGGCGACGAGGGCCGTGGCAATGGCCGCCACGGCGGCGACGGCGACGATGATCCACGTCTTGCGATGCTTGGTCTTGCTCTGCTGTTCCACTGCTCCTACCTTCATGACTCGGGCATGCTCTTGCTTGTCTCCATCCTATCGGGTTCGGTCCGTCCACATCAAGTCATGTCTGCAACCGTCACCACTCCTTGACATCAGCGGCATGCACACCATCGTTCACATGGCAATGCGCACGATGTCACACCAATCGATTCGCTCTCCGGACACCAGGACCAGGCACCGCCCGGCAACATCGACCCGTGCCACTTCGCCGTCGGTCTGCACGTACCCGCCACCCTGCCGCGCATCGTCACGAAAATGGATCACGCTCACCCGCGGATGGCGCTCCGCCATCTGCCGCAGTCCGCACAACTGCCGGTCGAGCTGTTCGCGCGCATCCTCGTCCAGTTCGACGCGTTCCTCGGGACGGCGCGCCACCTGTTCCAGCAGGTCGTCGTAGCCGCTGAGCGCCGCGAAGGGCATGAACTGCGCCGCCCGCTGCCCCACTGCCATGTGCCGGTGACGCCGCGGGCCGTCCCAGGTCACGTCGATGATGTCGTCGTAGCCGCTCATGCCGCATGGCCTCCGATCTGCCGGTTCCGGTCACGCCCCGTGGCACCTTCCTCGAGGTTGGTGCCGGTCAGCACCGCGTTGCCGCCGAAGCGTTCCTTGAGCTGCAGGATGGCCTGTTGCACACGTTCCTCGCGCTCCCCCTGGGCGTCCCGGGCACTGTCCGCACTCCCGCCGTCCGCCGCGGAGAACAGGTCAGGCTGCTCATATCCCACCGGTTCCTCGCGCCCGTGCACCGCGCCGGCGCTCACGGTGAACCGGCGGACCAGCAACGCCGGGTCGACGAGCCTGTCGTACAGCGCACCGACCGCGGCGCGGATCGCACTGGCCGACGCCGTACGTCTCCCCAGCCGTTGGGTGCCATGCGCGGGTTTCGGCACCAGCCGGCCGTAGCGGTCTCGCTTGACGGGCCCCGCATAGGCGGCACCACGGCCGTCCTCCAGGCTGCTGCGATCATAGCCGACGCCCAGGCCCACCTGGTCGGTCACCAGGCGGCGGGCGGCGAGGTCGAAGGCCAGCTGGTCGGCCATCTCGAGCGCCACGACGCGCGCATGCGCATGGTCGTAGGGTTCGTGGAGCACCTGCCCGGAACTGATGCTCGAATCCTGCGGACGGTAGTCCTTGATGTCCGCGATGGTGCACGGTTCGCGGCCCCACGCATGGTCGATGAGCAGTTCCGCGTTCACCCCGAACCAGCGGAACAGCAGCTCCTCGTTGTAGTAGTCGTTCGGCAAGCCCAGCGAACAGCGCGCCAGGTCGCCCATGGTCATGATGCCGTGGTGTTCCAGCTTGTGCGCGGTGCTGCGGCCGACGCGCCAGAAGTCGGTGAGCGGACGGTGGCCCCACAGCGTACGCCGGTAGCCGGCTTCGTCGAGCTGTGCGATGCGTACGCCGTCGGCGTCGGCAGGCACGTGCTTGGCAACGATGTCCATCGCGACCTTCGCCAGGTAGAGGTTGGTGCCGATGCCGGCAGTCGCGGTGATGCCGGTCGTGCGCTGGATCTCGGCGATGATGCGCCGCGCCAGTTCATGCGGCGAGCACCGGAAATACGGCAGGTAGTGGGTGGCGTCGATGAACACCTCGTCGACCGAGTAGACGTGGATGTCGCGTTCGGACGCGTACTTGAGGTAAATGGAGTAGATGCGCGCGCTGGTGTCCAGGTAATGCGCCATGCGCGGCTTGGCGACGACGTAGCCGACGGCGAGCGCGGGGTCGGCGTCGAGCTGCGCGCGGCTGGCGGAGCTGCCGCGCAGCCGACGGCCCGGTGCGTGCAGCCGGCGTTCCTCGTTGACCTGTGCGACGCGCTGTTCGACCTCGAAGAGGCGCGGACGGCCGCCGATGCCGAGGGATTTGAGCGCCGGGGAGACCGCCAGGCAGATGGTCTTGCTGGTGCGGCTGGCGTCGGCAACCACGAGGTTGGTGTCGAGCGGGTCGAGTCCACGCGCCACGCATTCGGCGGACGCGTAGAAGGACTTGAGGTCGATGGCGAGGTAGGTAGGCGTGCCCATGGTCCTTATTATCGAACGGATGTTCGGGTTTGTCCACTTGACGGCAAACGGCTGAACTTCAAGTCCTCATCCTCAATCCCAATCACCGGATACAGGCAGCAACCCCACAGAACACTCCCCTGTGACGTAAAGGTTTTATTTACGTCAGCTTGTGCATGACAATCACAGCTCGATATTTTGAAGAGGTCAATATTTCTTCTATCCCTCATGAAGGAGGTGAAAACGTGAGGAAACATACCGTTCAGATACTTTCCCCATTGCTGACATTGCTTCTGGCATTTGGCGCAACGAATGCTGCCTATGCAACTACAGCATCGACTGCATCAGCTCGCATCAGCGTCCCCTGCAGCGCGGTACAGCACAGCAACCAGGCAAAGCTGACATGCACCAACTCGTCACGTTACGTACGAGCAAAAATCGCATGCCGACTGTGGCCAGATCAGTATACCCAATGGATTAAGAATGGAACCAGCTATTCAAGTGGCTGTCCATTCGGAGTCAACGATACAGCCAGCGGCAATCCGGTTACCATGGAAATCGGAGCGTCGTGACATAGGACATTCCGCATAAAACGGTGCTCATGGAATCTACTATGATGTCACATCTTATGAGCACCGTACCATTACTCTTACTCTTCTATCAACGTTATTATGAAAATAATAACAATTATCAATACAGGACAAAGAAACGCGAAAGGCATGCGGTGGGATCTTTACGGTTGGACCATGTCGGCTATGCATACGGACGCCACTTGGCACTCAACGACGTCACGCATTCGTTTGGAGTCGGGCTATACGGCCTCTTGGGACCCAATGGTGCCGGCAAGACCACGCTTTTGCGGATCATGGCAACTGCCTTGGCACCACGGTCAGGTCGAGTATTCATCGGAGGGCTGGATACTTCGAAACGACAGGAACGGCGCAAGGTTCGCGATACATTAGGATTCCTTCCCCAGCATTTCGAACTCATGGAAGCGAGCACGGCCCTACATAACGTACAGTATGCCACTTGGCTGCATGGGGGATCATGGCAACATGCCGGAGAGCAGGCACGCCGCACACTGGAAACAGTGGGAATGGGCGAGCGTGAAACTTCACTGGTACGCACGCTGTCGGGAGGCATGCGTCAACGGATCGGCATTGCATGCGCAATGGCCTGCCAGCCGGAAATACTTCTGCTTGACGAGCCGACCGTTGGGCTCGATCCGGAACAGCGATTGGAATTACGTGCCGTGCTCAGCGAATATGCACGCTACCATACCGTGATACTGAGCACACACATGGTCGAGGACGTCGTTGCCATGGCAGACGAAATCCTTATCTTGGCACACGGCTCATTCGTCTTCGACGGCAACGCCGACGAGCTGGCCGCCCACGCCGACGAACGTGATTCCCTGACCACCTCGTGGGAAGCCGGTTACCGTTCCATCATGTCCGATTCCACGGGGAAATCATGAGGTCTGCCATGACGACCAAGAGCAAGAGCAAGAGCAAGTTCATGCGATACGGCTCGGGACTGCTCGCACCATTGCCAGGTGCAGGAACTGCGGTATTCATCGTATTGATGACCCTGTACCCGCTGGCATTGGGGGCGCGCAACTATCGGATTGGCGATAGCGGCGAGGGATTGGTCTGGCGTCCGGCAGCACTTCAGCTGGACTTGACCTGGATGCACGTGCTGACCGATGTGGTCGCAGCCCTCTATGGGGCATGGTGCTCGCATAAGGCGCTCTCTCCACGTTGTCCGGTCGGAGCACCTTGGAACGGCGGATCCCAGTGGCGGCATTACGGCATTCCCTTGGTCAAGGGGTGCCTGATTTGCGCATTGACTTATGCGACGGCGATGACACCGTCGATTGGATGGACCCTTTGGCAGACAGGTGCTTCGTTTCCTTGGGAAACCTTGCTCTTCGGGATGACGATGCCTGCCATATTGTTCGCCGTCGGTTTCACCTGCGGCGTACTCATGGGCAACCGATGGGCGTTGCCCGTATCCGGATTGCTTGCATCCGGATACGTATGCATCGGTTTTCTCGTTGTGCATCCGACCATTCCCAACGGCGTATTTCCACGACATTGGGGTTCTCGGTGGATGGCAGTGTTCCCATTGGCCGATTCGGGCATGGGAACCGAGCCGGGCATTGCGATTGATCCTTGGATGGTCGTGGTGCGTTTGGCATTCACTGCCGTTGTCGTGCTTTCCTCATGGTGCGCATGCGCCGTGTATGCCGATGGGTATGGCAGATCAGCCATGCGTGCACGTTCCTTGGCGGCTTGGCTCGCGCCTGTCCTGGCATGCAGCTTGGCCATCGGCACTGCGGGGCCCTACATGTGGGTGCGGAGCGCTCCCTTCACGCCTGTATGCGAGGAAACCCAACCCGCAGGCATCAGAGTATGCTCCCACCTCGAAGACAGCATGATGCGCCAGAGATACCTGCAACTCTTCTCCTCGTTCGTGACATGGTTTCCCGAACAGTGGGAACCGCTGCAGGAGCACCCCTTGACTGTGCTCCTCGGCAATGCTTTCACCACGACCGACGGCACACGCCCCTACAATCTGACCGATGATGGTTTGCAGTTGGCCATGACCACGAGCGGTACAACGGTGAGGTTGCATACCGACACCGTTCTGTCCGGCGATGACATTGCACAGAACGTACTCGACATAGCCATCCGAGCAACGGACCAATGGATACCGGCGCCATGCGCGGCAACGGCACGCGAACAGGTATTCAACCGCACGACGTTGTCCGACAACGCAGATGTCACGGCGTTCCTGTTACAGGAGATGCCGTACCGTATGGCGGCACTGTCCGGATGGGACTCGGGCATATTGCCCGGATCCGCACAGGACGAAGCGGCACAGGCAGTCGACGCCAGTGACGATGAACGGTTCCGCGATTTCATTGAACACAATATCAACGGCATAGATACATGCGGCATCACGCCTCAACATCTTCTGGATGCCTTTGCACCCGACGGAAAGACGGCATCATGATGTCCACGTTGCGCATATGGCTCGGTACCAGACGACCTCTTGCGTGGTCGATCCTCATGCTGGTCAGCGCCCTTGCAGTTCCGGTTGCATCATTGCTGACGGGCGGGTACCCCTATCGGCTTGTGCTGTATGAGGACATGCTCTGCGTGACCGGAATCTCCGCCGACAATCCCGTTCAGGAAATCAATTCGATATGTCCTCCGGGATCCGTCATCCGCATGGGAACCATATCCCTGCCCGAAATGCTCTCATGGCTCTGCTTCGTCGGTGCGGCCGCATCATTGTGCCCGTCCATGGGAGGATGGGAAAGGCTTCATCGGAGGCGCATCCGTACAACCGCGACATTGGCGATGGCAATGACCCTGATCATGCCGCTGCTTGGCACACTGGTTTCCGCCTTGGTCTGGCGAGAAGGTACTTCGATGGAATATGGCTGCATGCTTGCCAATCTCATGGTTGACTTGGGAATCACGCTGCTTGCCATACTCTGTCTGGGACGACTGTACGGCTCACTGGCTGCCGTTGGCTGTCTCGCATTGTGCATTGCCACCCAACCATGGCATCCCTCTTGGCGTGCTTATCCATGGACCACTGCCGGCAACCTATGGTCGCTCATGTCAATCGGAGCGTTGCTCTGCCTGGTCGGTATCTGCGGATGGGCATACACCTGCGGATATGTTCGACTGGATGCTTGCGAGCGCTGAACATGGGCAGGCAGCCTGATCCTTCATTCACAAGGTATGGAAACATCCAAGGTCCACATCCCCTCGGTGTCGTCGACGGCAAAACTGCCGCCCAGCTGTTCGATTCTTTCCTTGTAGTCGCGCAATCCCGATCCCGTGCTGCGGTATGGCGGATCGGCGGCCGGTATGTCGGTCAGGGAAATATGGAGATCGTGGCTGCTCGTCCCGATCAGAAGCGTGTAAGGATGGGCATGGTCCGCGTACTTGGCCAGGTTGCCGAACAGTTCTCGTACGAATCCTTCCATCAGTAGTTTGATTGCACCAGTCACTTGCACCGTCTCGATCTCCGGAGATATCACCACGGTGCCTGCCAGACCAATGGCAGCCATCCGATTGGAATTCTCGCGCACCAGCCGCCCCAGCGAAAAGGAGGTTGTTCTTCCGCCAACGGTCGGAGCGTCCGCTTCCTGCTGCAGCAACCGCAGACTGGAGTGAGCCGATTCAAGGGCTTTGCGCACTGCGCGTTTCGCATGGCTGCTTGCAGGATCTTCATCCATGAGCATCAAGGCATAGGCAAGATCGTTGCACACCCCATCATGCAATTCCGAGGACACTTCCGTTCGTTGTGCCTGGGACTGCTGCCTTGTGGTCTTCCGTGCCCGTTCCAGCACCTTACGCACAATGAAGCCGATGACGGAGCATCCCACCAACGTGATGTTCAACATCAGGATGGATGGCCATGACAGTTGTGGCGCACCAAACGTCGGAAGGAACGTCATACCGCACTCCGCGAAGACAAAAATCAAAGACGCCACCAAGGCCATGGGCAAGGAGACGTATCCCAGCACACTCATGGCGAACAGCCCGAGGTAGACGAACACTCCCGGCAGGGTCACGGGGAGGACATATCCAACACACCAGACAACCAACACAACCACTATGCCGACAGGAAGTTTCCATACCAGAAGAGCCGCTGCGCAGATCTCGACCGCAGCCATGACCCAACTTGCGCTCGAGGAAGTCAGGCCCATGAGCATCATTTCCGCAAGCAACGAGAACAGCCACACCGCCCCAAGCGCCAGCAGCAAACGTCGTGGTATCGACTTTTCACGGCGTTTCCATGCCTCCGTATCACAGCAGTTCATACCGGCGTGCCTTCCGTAGGGCGTCATCACGCTTATGCACTCCCAATTTGCGCATCACCCGATGCATCAGTACCCCTACCGTGGATTGCGTGACATCCATCTCCTGGGCAATCCGCTGCGTGGAACCGAACTTCCCATACAGGCGCAGCGCTTGGGATTCCCGGGGAGTCAACACTGCGCCAATCGAATGCTTACTTGTGTCATCCACGAGAGCGGCATGTGCGCCTGCCACATCCGGGAAGATTGCAGAATCAGTACTGCGACCGTCCTTCAGAAGCGGCAAGTGACGGGGAAGTTCCTTGGGCAAGGACGTTTTTGAAAGAAGGCCCTGTGCGCCTGCGGCCGCCAAATCGTTGCGATACCAATCCAACGCATTGGCGGTCATGCCAAGAATCGACATTCGTTCGCTTGAGGCACGCAGCGTACGGCAGAAGTCCACACCGGTGGTCGTCCCCAAAGCCATATCCACGACCATGACTTGCGGCGGATCCTCGTACAGGCATTTGTGGAGTGCCTTCGACGGGGACGTCTCCATCCACAGCACCTCACAGTCCCGGCAACCGATCATCCATTGGCGCAAGGCAGCCAAGACCAAGGCATCGTTGTCCAGAAAGGCAATCGTCGTATTACCCAACTTTCCCTCCTTAAAAACGACCAATGCATTGTTCCTTCTCCCTATCGGGACAATGATAGCAACGACAAGACCAATCGGCAGCAATAGGCCGCATGACGGACTTCAATGACCATTTTTTACATGGATCTTTACGACGATTGCCGTCGAATGCAACATCCGTGGGACACTGGTGCGGTCCCATCGGTATCGATATCGAAGGAGAACCATCATGCCTTTCGTCAATGCACTCATGTCCGTCCTGCTTTGCCTCACCCCTCTGGCGGCCACCGACATCGACCAGGTAACCATTATGGATCCAACTTGTCGGGTATGGGACTGCCCAGCGCCCATGCCCAAGTGGCTCTGTGACCTGTTCAAGCACTGAGCGGAGTCCACTTCGGATCTTTACGCAGTTTTTTACAACACATTGCATGGCAGAAAACCATCTGCCATACTCATCCCAGACCACATCGACGTGGTCTTTCAATAAAGGAGAACAACCATGCTCAAACGAAAAGCAGGAAAGGGCATTGCCGTGTTGGCAGCAGCCGTGACCTTGTTCGGATTCACCGGTGTTGCACATGCAACTACCATTCCGGTGTATGGAAAAGGTCATTACACAGAGACCTACTCCCAGTCCACTACAAGCCCGTGGCAATCACAGCACGTGCTGGAAGTGACTACTCCCAGCGGCGCGCTCCAGACCAAGAGGGGCAATTGGGCACCCCTCTACCATAAGTCCCAGGCAGACCGCCAGGGACTGCCCTTGAAGAACTTCTATGCGCTCTGGCGCTAATCCGGTTCTTCACAGCAGCATCGAGCAACATCAGGGTGGTTACCATCCAATTACAATTATTGGCAGTAGCCACCCCATATACATGGATATGGGCCAAATCATGAAAAGAACAATATCTGCCATGGCGTTGATTGTCCTAATAGGGGCAAGCAGCGCTTGTGGAGTTTCATCCGAATCAAAACCCTTCGATCAGAACAATGTCTCGTTTAGCGGTGGCTACGCGCTTCAATATGAAGAGGCGTACCAGAAAGCCCAATCAGACGCTGCACGCCGCATCCTTATCGATGGCTCCATCACAGAAGCAGAATATGAACAAGGCCTCCAACTTTACCGAGAGTGCCTGGCAAAAGATAACTATCAGGTTTTCGAAGGAGACCACCTCACGGATTACACGGTCCAAGCACCACATCAGGATTCCGCCCGGATGCGCCGGGATATGGCCCGCTGCGGTACAGAGACCAGTTTCGACGATATCGATTATTTGTTCCAAATGGCGCGAATGAGCTCTGACTCATCCGATGACACAGTCCCCGCGTTGGTGGAATGTTTGAAACGACATGGACTCGCTGAACAATCCCTCACTGCTGACGATTACAAGCAGATCGTAATGGACCCCACATCTGATCAAGAGCATTTCGGCAAGTACTTCGACGAAACCCGCGACGACTACGACGCCGAGCAATCCCCCGCCTACTGGGCATGCAACGCCGACCCCAACAGCTAGCCGAAAGTCCACATTCCGGTTCCGGCCATCCACGCATCCGACGAACCGGTACCATGGAACATGACCACATCGCCGTGGGGAACAACGAGAAGGGACTTCACATGGCGCACCAGCATACACATACCTGTCTTGCAGCAACGGCCGCAGTCCTCCTGCTCCTTGCCGCCGGCTGCGGTCAGTCCGAAACCGCCGCTCCCGTGACCTTCGACAAGGACAATGTCACCTTCACCGGCGCCAATTCCATCACTTATCAGAAGGCGTGGGACAGCACAACCAATGACATAGCACGCAAAATGCTCATTGACGAACAAATTACCGATGCGGAATTCGACCAAGCTCGTGAACGATACAGCGACTGCATGGCGAATTTCGGGTATACGATCACATACGAAGGTACCAACGGAGAACGGCAAGACAGGTACCCGAATACCGATTGGGAACAAATCACCAAGAACACTGAATATTGTCAAGCACAAACAGCCTTTGACTATATCGAACTGCTTCACAATCTCAATGGTTATGACTCCGACCAAGACACCGTCACTCCCCTCGTGGAATGCCTCAAACGCCACGGCATCGCAGACAGGAACATGACCGCCGACCAATACAAGGACATCGTCAGCGACCCACAGACCGACGCGAAGATCTTCGGCAAGTACTTCGACGAAACCCGCGACGACTACGACGCCGAGCAATCCCCCGCCTACTGGGCCTGCAACGCCGACCCCAACAGCTGACGCCACCACCGAAGGGGACCCCATGCACAAACGCACACGCACCGCCACCGATGACCGGCCCGGCGTAGCCACCTCCATCGTCGTCCTGCTCGTCGTCCTCGCCCTGGCCGTAGGCGCAGCGGCCACGCTGCTGGCAGTGCGCATCACCACGCCGCGCGACTTGTCCTCCACCGCGCAGGGCGGCACAATCGCCACTGAGTCCGGCACCTATGACGACCGGCGCGCAGTGACCGTGCGCGTCACGCAGGGCGACGACGCCACGTTGCGATCGCCGGCGGAAGGCACGCTCACCGCCTACGACTGCGCCGTCGGGGCAACCGTGGAGTCGGGCACATCCATGCTCGCCGTGGACGACACGCCCGTCCTGTCCCTGCACACGAACACGCCTCTCTACCGCGCCCTGACCAGCGGCGTGCAGGGCGCCGACGTGGCCGCCCTGCACGCCGAACTGCGCACCCTGGGCTATGACGCCCCCGACTCGGACACCTTCTCCTGGCAGTCCGTGGAGGCGTTCAATGCGCTCGCCGAACAGGTCGGCTCCGTCAAGCCCACCGCGGACAACGGCTGGAGCGTCACCCCGCAGATGCTCATGTGGCTGCCGGCGCGTACCGTGACCGTCGCCGGTTGCCCCGCCCGCACCGGCATGCACGTCGACGCCGCCACGGACGTGGTGGCCACGGCTCCCCTGCTCACCGGCGCGACCATCATCCGCACCACCGACGCCCGCTCGGACCAGCCCGCCGCCGGACTGCGCTCCCTGACCGTGGCCGGCCAGACCTTCGACATCGCCCAGGACACCGTCGACATGACCGACCGCGCCTTCCTGAACGCCGTGGCCGCCAGCAGCGAATACGCCGCGGCCATGAGCGACACCCAGCAGTCGGGCACCGGCGCTGCACAGCCCGCCGCCGACGGCACCGTGGACGTGACCTACCAGTGGACGCTCAAGGAGCCCCTGCAGGTGACCTTCGTCCCGCCGGCCGCACTCTACGACGTCGCCTCCGGCACGGGCTGCCTGAGCGTGGCCGGCACGCCGACGCCGGTGGATATCGTCGCCTCGCAGCTGGGGCGCACCATGGTCACGTCCGCGCAGCCGATCGGCAGCGTGGACGTGCCGCCGGCCACGACGAAGGCATGCCGATGAGCGCGGCAGTGCACCTGAAGGACGTGGGCCACTCCTTCGGCTCGGGCATGCTGTTCTCGCACCTGGACGGCACGCTCGAGCCGCGGCACGTCTACGCGCTGGTCGGGCCGAGCGGTTCGGGCAAGTCGACGCTGCTGTCCATCATCGCCGGCTGGGTCACGCCGACCGAGGGGACGGTGGAGCGCGAGGACTGCGGACGCGTGCACTGGGTGCAGCAGAACCCGCACGGCGTGGCGCGGCGTATGGCGATTGACCATGTGGCGCTCCCCTTCGTCGCACGCGGCGAGACGCGCACGGCCGCAGCGCGGCATGCGCGGGAGCTGCTGGCGATGTTCGGCCTGGAGGAGCGTGCCGAACGGCAGTTCCGAGAACTGTCCGGTGGCGAGGCGCAGCGGCTCATGCTGGCGCGCGGCGTCGCCTCGCAGGCCGGGCTGCTGCTCGTGGACGAACCCACCGCCCAGCTGGACCTGCATACCGCGGCCGGCGTCAACGAACACCTGCACGCGCTGAGCGTGGCGGGCGCGATCGTGGTCGTCGCCACGCACGACCCGAACACGCGCGACGCCTGCACCGACGTCATCGACCTGAGGGACTACCAATGAGCGGACAGGACGACAGGAAGCATCCCATGATGCGTCTGCGCGGCGCCTTCGACGAG
This sequence comes from Bifidobacterium cuniculi, assembly GCF_000741575.1. GTDB lineage: Bacteria > Actinomycetota > Actinomycetes > Actinomycetales > Bifidobacteriaceae > Bifidobacterium > Bifidobacterium cuniculi. The sequence continues at coordinate 20,534 of NZ_JGYV01000014.1, read as the reverse complement.
GCCGCGCGCAACATCGCCAGCGGCACCACGCACGCGGCGCTCTATGCGCTGCTGCTGGCGGTCGTGATGGTGGGCTGTGCGGGCGCGGAACTGCTGCAGCTGCGGGGTATCCAGCGACAGATCGACGAGTTCGTCAGCGCCGGTGCCTCCACCTATGTCGTCGATGCGGCGGGGCGCATCGACGCGCGCAGCTGCGAGTCACTGGCCGGACTGGACGGCGTGCAGGCTGCCGGCGCCCTGCGCACGGCCGACGCACGCCTCACGCTGGCGCGCATCCCTTCCACTGCCCTGCCGACGCTGGAGGCGACTCCCGGCGCGCTGCGCGCCCTGGTCTCCGGCGACTCCGCCACGACGCGCAGTCTGGCGGCCGATGAGTTCGACGGCGTGTGGCTCTCCCGGCAGGCCGCCGACACCAGCGGCGCGGCAACCGGCTCGCTCGAGGCGCTCCTGGACGGCGGCAACGTGCGCATCGCCGGCGTCTACGAGTCCCCCGACGACGGCCGCAGCGGCACCACCGCCTACGCGCTGGTGGAGCCGGTGCCCGTCGAAGGCACCTTCGACCAGTGCATCGTCAAGGCGTGGCCGGTGCCGCAGTCCATGGAGTCGCTGGCCCTGGTCAGCGTGGGCGACGTGGGGACCGATCCGAACGACCAGCCGCGCGTACGCCAGTTCAACACCAAGCTGGGTGCCGAACTCGACGCGACCGCCCTGTTCGAACATCGCGCCACCACCGTCATGACGCCCCTGGCGGCAGTCGGCGGCCTGGCACTGGGCTTCGTGGCGATCCGCCTGCGCCGTCTCGAGCTGGCGTCAGCGCTGCACTGCGGCGTGCCGAAGACGGCACTGATGCTGCAATCGCTGATGGAAACCTGCAGCTGGACCGTGGCGGCGCTGGCGCTGTGCCTGCCCCTGCTCGCCTTCGCGTGGTGGGATTGGCCGGGCTTCGATGCCGGGCAGATCGTGGACCTGGCAGCGAGGCCACTGCTTGCCGCCGCCTGTGGTGCGTTGGTCGGCACCGCAGTTGCCATCCTCGCCGTCCGCGAGCGCAATCTTTTCCGCTATTTCAAGGACAGGAGCTAGGGCGGACTTGCACTGACTGGCTTCGGGAGCAAAACAGGCACGGTTCCTGCTGCCCCAACCGGACACGGAAACCAGTCAATGCAAGTTTTCTTTGGAAACATCACGAAAAACGAGAGAACCCTACGGCGAATTCTTACGGGAACTCGCCCGGTCCCCGTAAGAATTCGCCGCCCAAGCCCCTCTCTACGACGAATGCTTACGGGAACCTGCCCGCCCCCGTAAGCATCCGTCGCCCAGGCCCCTCTCTACGACGAATCCTTACGGACTCCTGCCACAACCCGGACGAATCCACCCGCCTCCTGCGCACCTTCGGTCGGGTGCATCTGGGCTGCCGGATGCGCCGATCGGGCAAACGGATCGTTCCGATACCGGAAAACAGCGCGGGCCACCGATCCGCTCCATGGTGTCTCCGTCCGATAGGCAGCGGGCACGGCATGAGTCGCACGAAGGCCAAGTACGGCACATCGGACGGGTCGTGGCACATGCGGACACGGGTCCGGATATGCAGGCGGCCGGCTGGGGCAGTCGCAGTGGTGGTCGCGTGCACTGCCATGCGCCCGGAGCAGCTAGCGGCCGGCTGGCCTGGCATGCACCCAGTCAGGATTGCATGACGAGCTGTTTTCGAGCATCGGCGCCAAGACCATTCGGACATACCGCTCCAGTCCCTGCACAGTGCAGGAATGACATCGCTTCTCTCCTCAGAGTAAACAGGCACCATGCACGTTGATACACGATGCCTGTTTTTACCGTGAGGAAAATGGTTAGACAGGCGCTATCATGAAGTTGTTAAAACGATTTAGCACCTCGGTCTTCCCTTCACTCGGCAGCCAACGACGGCTTCCCAAAAGACTGTCGTGCGTTCAAAGGAGAGCAGCATGAGCAAGAAGATCATCCTCGATTGCGACCCCGGCCATGACGACGCCGTTGCAATCCTCCTCGCCCTCGGCAACCCCGAGATCGACCTCCTGGGCGTCACCACCGTCGGCGGCAACCAGAGCCTCGAGAAGGTCACCTACAACGCCCGCGCCGTGCTGCGCAAGGCCGGCGCCGACGACGTTCCCGTCTACGCGGGCTGCGACCGTCCGCTCATCCGCGAGCAGGAAGTCGCCGCCTCCATCCACGGCGAGACCGGCCTCGACGGCGTCGAACTGCCCGAGCCGACCCGTCCGCTCGAGCAGGAGCATGCGGTCAACTGGATCATCGACACGATCATGAGCAACGAGCCGCAGACCATCACGCTCGTGCCCACCGGTCCGCTGACCAACATCGCCATGGCCGCGCGCCTGGAGCCGCGCATCGTCGACCGCGTCAAGGAAGTCGTCCTCATGGGCGGCGGCTACCACGTGGGCAACTGGAGCGCGGTCGCCGAATTCAACATCAAGGTCGACCCCGACGCCGCCCACATCGTCTTCAACGAACCCTGGCCGCTGACCATGGTCGGCCTCGACCTGACCCACCAGGCACTGTGCACGCCCGCCGCGCAGAAGCAGGTCGAATCTGTCGGTACGCCGCTGGCGACCTTCGTCTCCGGCCTCATGGACTACTTCCGCAAGTCCTACCAAGCCAACCAGGACTTCGTCGACCCACCGGTCCATGACCCCTGCACCGTCGCCTACCTGATCGACCCGACCGTCATGACCACCCGCCGCTGCCCGCTCGACGTGGAGATCCGCGGCGAACTCACACTCGGCATGACCGTGGCCGACCTGCGCGGCCCCGAGCCGAGCGAGAAGGAATGCCACACCCAGGTGGCCGTCAAGCTCGACCACCAGAAGTTCTGGGACCTCATCACCGACGCCATCCGCCGTCTCGGCTGACGCCCATCCCCATCCATCGCCGGCACAGCCGGCCATCACCCGCAGGCAGGCGGCGAGGAAGCCGCCCGCCTGCGGAACAACCCCTTCAGGAAAGAAAAGAGATGAATGACCATGTCGTCGACAATCCAACCGAAGCCCGATAAGGACCGGATGCTCGACAAAGGCGGCAAATCCATCGTGGCGCTCATGTTCGCGCTCCTCGTCGCCATCTTCGCCTTCCAGCTCAACGCCTCCATGCTCTCGCCGGCCCTGGCGACCATGGCGAAGCAGCTGAACACCACCGACACGCAGGTGAACCTCAGCCAGACGGTGTTCTTCACCGCCGCCGCCCTCTTCTCGCTCTTCCTGCCCCGCCTGGCCGACCTCGCAGGCCGCAAGAAGACGCTCATCGGCATGCTGCTCGCCACGGCCGCGGGCTGCATCGTCTCCGCGCTCGCACCGAACATCACCGTCCTCATGATCGGCCGCATCCTGCAGGGCGCCTCCGGCCCGATGGTGCCACTGTGCCTCATCATCCTGCACGTGCGCGTCACCGAGGACGCCAAGTACGCCAAGCTCATGGCCATCCTCACCTCCGTCAACGGCGGCATCGCCGGCCTCGACGCCCTCCTGGGCGGCTGGCTCGCCGGCTCCTTCGGTTTCCGTTCCGTGTTCTGGGTCATGGCCGGCATCGCCATCGTCGGCATGGTCGCCGTGTCCTTCTTCACCGACGAAAGCACCGCCGACGAGACGCCGAAGATGGATTGGCTCGGCGTGCTCTGCCTCGGCATCGCCTTCCTGGCCGCCTACCTGGTCACCAACGAAGTGCAGAAGCTGGCCGACGCCAACTGGATCATGGTCGCCATCCTCGCCGTCGTCGCCATCGTCTTCTTCGTCCTGTTCTGGCAGGTGGAGAAGCACAAGAAGAACCCGCTGGTCTCCACGCACTACATGAAGCAGCGCCGTACCTGGGGCCTACTGCTCACCACGCTCGTGGCCATGACCGGCGTCTTCGCCATCATGAACGGCATCGTGCCGCAACTCGCGCAGGACTCCGAGAACGGCGTCGGACTGTCCGCGTCCACCGTCTCCTTCTGCACCCTGACCCCCTACGCCCTGCTCGGCCTCGTGTTCGGTCCGGTCGCCGGCATGCTCGCCAGCAAGTTCGGCTACCGCAAGGTGCTGCGCTGCGGCCTGCTGCTCACCGCAGTCGGCGTGCTCTTCGGCATCTATCTGGCCTTCAAGCCGTCCGTGTGGGCCGCGCTCGTACTGTCCATGATCCTGGGCATCACCTACGCCGGCACCGTGAACATCATGCTCAACGGCCTGGGCATCGTGCTCTCCCCGAAGGACAACCCCGGCTACCTGCCCGGCATGAACGCCTCCATGTTCAACCTGGGCGCAGGCCTGAGCTTCGCCATCCTCTCCGTGGTGATGAACGCCTTCACCGCCTCCGCCGGCCCCGCCATGGGGTACGCCTCCGCCATGATCGGCTGTGCCGTGCTCACGGCGCTCGCCCTGGCGCTGTCCTTCCTCATCCCCAACCCCGAGACGCTCGAAGACTGACGACGAAAAACGTCGCACACAACGGGACCACTCCGCATTTGTGTGCGACGTTTTTCGTCGTTTCAAACGTTTGACCCAAGGTCATGTCGCGCACAACGCAAAGTGGCGCATTGTGTGCAACGCGCGTCATTCAGCCCATGAGGGCCTTGGCACCGATGTCGTGGCGGTAGAACATGCCGTCGGTGTTCACGTTGTCGAGGATCGCGTAGACCTTCTCCTGCGCGTCGGCGATGCTCGGGGCGTTGGCCTCCACGAGGAGCACGCGGCCCGAGTCGGCCACCAGGTTGCCGTCCTCGTCCTTCTTCACGCCCGCATAGAACACGTGGGCGTCGGGGCCGGTCTCGATCTCGGGGATCCTCGCGCCCTTGACCACGTCACCCGGGTAGCCGTCGGAGGCCAGGACCACGCCGAGGGTGGCGCCCTCCTCGTCCCAGGTGAACTCGGGCGTCCGGCCGTCCAGGATCGCCTTGACGGCGGCACCCAGGTCGCTGGTGAGCTTGGGCAGCACGACCTCGGTCTCCGGATCACCGAAGCGGGCGTTGAACTCGATGACCTTCGGGCCGTCCGCGGTGGCGATGAGGCCGGCGTAGAGGATGCCGGTGAATGGCGTCCCCTCGGCGGCCATGGCCTCGACGGTAGGCTTGATAATGGTTGCGATGGCCTGATCCACCACGTCGTCGCCAATCTGCGGAACGGGGCTGTAGGCACCCATGCCGCCGGTATTGGGGCCTTCGTCGTTGTCGTAGGCGCGCTTGTGGTCCTGGCTGATGGGCATGGACCAGAACTCGGTGCCGTTCACGAAGCTCATGAGGGAGAACTCCTGACCCTCGAGGAAGTCCTCGATCACCACGCGTGCGCCGGCGCTTCCGAAGCGGTGGTCCACGAAGATGTCGTGCAGGGCGGCCAGGGCGCTGTCCTCGTCCATGGCCACGGTCACGCCCTTGCCGGCGGCCAGGCCGTCGGCCTTGACCACGATCGGCGTGCCGTGCCCGCGCACGTAGGCCACGGCCGGCTCGAACTCCTCGAAGGTGCGGTAGGCGGCGGTGGGGATGCCATAGCGGTCCATGAGCCTCTTGGCGAAGTCCTTGGACCCCTCGATCTGCGCGGCCGCCTTGCCGGGGCCGAAGGCGGGGATGCCGGCGTCGGCGAAGGCGTCGACGATGCCCTCGATGAGCGGCACCTCGGGGCCCACGAAGACCCAGTCAATGTCGTTGTTGCGCGCGAAGTCGATGAGCGCCGCCTGGTTGGAGGGGTTGAGCTGCATGGTGCGGATGCCCTCGTCGAGCTCCATGCCGGGATTGCCGGGGGCCACGATGACCTCGTCCACGCTGCCGCCGCGCAGCAGCGTATGGGCGATGGCATGCTCGCGCGCGCCTGACCCGATGACCAGAACCTTCATCTCTCTTGTTGTCCTTTCACTCGGATGGTGAAAAATAGGGGAACCCTAGCGCAGTTCCACGTCCTCGTCCGTCTTGGCCACGACGCCGCCGATGCGGTAGCCGAGCTCACCGGCATGGTCGAGCAGGTTCATCGCCTCGTCCGCGCGGTCGGCGGGGACGGCCACGACCATGCCGATACCCATGTTGAAGATGTTGTACATCTCCAGGTGGTCGATGTCGCCGGCTCGCTCAATCACGTCGAAGATCGCCGGTTCGGGCCAAGAGTCGAGCTCGATGCGCGCCGCCAGGCCGTCGGGCAGCATGCGCGGCACGTTCTCGATGAAGCCGCCGCCAGTGATGTGCGCGACGCCGTGCACGATGCCCACCTCGAAGAGCGGCATGAGCGCGTTCACGTAGATCTTGGTGGGGGTGAGCAGCACGTCGCCCAGCTCGCGGTCGCCGAGCTCGGGCAGGCGCGTGTGCACGTCGTAGCCGGCCTGCTCGAAGAGCGCCTTGCGCACCAGGGAGAAGCCGTTGGAGTGCACGCCGGTGGACGGCAGGCCGATGAGCACGTCGCCCTCGGCGATGGCCGAGCCGTCGACAATCGCGGAGCGTTCCGCGCAGCCGACGGTGAAGCCGGCGAGGTCGTACTCGTCCGCGTCGTACATGCCCGGCATCTCCGCGGTCTCGCCGCCGATGAGCGCGGCGCCTGCCTGCACGCAGCCGTCGGCCACGCCGGCGACGACCTGCTCGAGCACCGCCGGCTCGTTCTTGCCGCAGGCGATGTAGTCGAGGAAGAAGAGCGGCTGGGCGCCTTGGGCGACGACGTCGTTGACGCACATGGCCACGCAGTCGACGCCGATGGTGTCGTGCTTGTCCATGAGCTTGGCGATGACGAGCTTGGTGCCCACGCCGTCGGTGCCGGAGATGAGCACGGGTTCGCGGTAGTTCAGTGACGCGAGGTCGAAGAGGCCGCCGAACCCGCCGATGCCGGAGACGACCCCGGGGCGGTTGGTGCGTGCGACATGCGACTTGATGCGCCTGACGACCTCGTATCCCGCCTCGACGCTGACGCCGGCGTTCTCATAGCTTTGGGGCATGGTTGACCTTTCCTGGGGTTGGGTGGTGCTGGTGGCTTATTCGTTGGCGATGCAATACTCGGTGGGGGCGGTGCCGGCGTGCTGTCCGTGGGGATGGTGCACGAACTGGGTGCCTTCGTACATCGTCTCACGGCCGTCGTAGCCGGGCAGGCTCACGCGGTCGTCCGGGGTGAGCGAGTCGAGGAAGTCCTGCTCGTAGTCGTCCAGCGCGGTTGGGTAGTCGCCGTTGAAGTACGCCACGCACAAGCCGCCGTAGGGGGCGTCGGCGTTCAGTCCGATGGAGTCGATGAGGCCGTCGACGGACAGGAAGGCCAGGGAGTCGGCGCCGATGAACTCGCGGATCTCCTCCACCGACTTCTTGGCGGCGATGAGCTCCTGCGTGGTGGAGATGTCGATGCCGTAGAAGCAGGGGTATTTCAGCGGCGGCGAGCTGATGCGCATGTGCACCTCGGCGGCGCCGGCCTCCTTGAGGAGGGTGACGATGCGCTTGGAGGTGGTGCCGCGCACGATGGAGTCGTCGATGACGATGACGCGCTTGCCCTTGACGACGCTCTTGACGGCGGAGAGCTTCATGCGCACGCCCTGTTCGCGCAGTTCCTGCGTGGGCTGGATGAAGGTGCGGGCCACGTACTGGTTCTTGATCAGGCCCATCTCGTTGGGCAGGCCGGCTGCCTCGGCGTAGCCGGAGGCGGCGGACAGCGACGAATTGGGCACACCGATGACCATGTCCGCTTCGACGGGGGATTCCTCGGCGAGCTTGGCGCCCATGCGCTTGCGGGCTGAGTGTACGTTCACGCCGTAGATGTCGGAGTCGGGGCGGGCGAAGTAGATGTATTCCATCGAGCAGATGGACAGCTGGGTGTTGCTCGTGTAGGTGAGGGCGCGGTAGCCGGAGTCGTCGATCACGATCATCTCGCCGGGCTGGATGTCGCGGATGCGTTCAGCGCCCACCACGTCGAGCGCGCAGGTCTCGGAGGCGAGCACGTAGGCGCCGTTCTTCATGCGGCCCAGCGACAGCGGGCGGAATCCGTTGGGGTCGAGTGCACCGATCATCTCGTGCTCGGTCATGATGAGGTAGGCGAAGCCACCGTGCACCGTGTTGAGCGCCTCCTGGAGCTTGTCGATGATGCCGGTGCGCACGGAGCGGCGGATGAGGTGCATGAGCACCTCGGTGTCCGAATTCGAGTGGAAGATGGCACCCTCGTCCTCCAGAGCACGGCGCAGGGACGGGCAGTTGGTGAGGTTGCCGTTGTGGCACAGGGCCATGTCGCCGTCATGGAAGCGGAAGACGAAAGGCTGAATGTTGTCGATGCCGCCGGAGCCGGCCGTGGCGTAGCGCACGTGGCCGATGGCGTGTTCGCCGGTGAGCTTGGCGATGTCCTTCTCGTCGGAGAAGACCTGGGTGAGCAGCCCCAATCCGCGGTGGCCGATGAGGTGGCCGTGGTCGTTGGATACGATGCCTGCGCCTTCCTGGCCGCGGTGTTGCAGGGCGTGCAGTCCGAAATAGGTGAGGCGGGCTGCGTCGGGATGTCCCCAGACGCCGAAAATGCCGCATTCTTCGTGGATCTCTTCGAGTTCAGCAGACAAGCCGAAGCTCCTTCCGGATAGAAGACCGAGGGATTCGCTACGGGATAAACAGTAGCAAGCGGCGACTACATCACCAAGTCGCCGTACCGTGCCGATGGCGTGGTATTCCGGTCATTCGGCCGCAAGGAGCCGGTTCACATGATGGACCAGCCATGATGTGGGCATCCGAGGCCCACGATGTGGTACGGGGATCGGTTCCTGTGTGGTGGGGCCCGCTTAGAAATATCACGGGAAAACGAGAGATTCCTAAGAGGGCCCCACCACACAGGAAACCCGGCGCTACGGGCGGGAGGCAAGCGGTCCGGCCATCCGCTGCAGCCAGTCGCGCGCCAGGGCGCCAAAGAGGGCATCACGCTCGATCTGGGCGTTGTGCCCGGCCTCGTCCAGCAGGGCGAAGGTGGCACGCGGATAGGCGTCCAGCAGACGCATCGCATCGTGGAAGCCCACCGTGTGGTCCTGGTGGCCCGCCACGATCAGCGAAGGACGGTCGAAACCGGCAGCGGCGATGGCGGCATCCACGTCGAAGGACAGTGCGTAGTGCTGGGATAACGCGTGCAGGAAGGCTCGGTCGGCGCGTTCCACGCCATTGCGCAGGGCGTCGATGTAGCGGCGGTGGGTGCGTGCGTCGGCGATGACGAAGGCGTCCGTGAAGCGTTGCCGGTCCTGCGGGGTGAGCGAATCCAGGTAGGTCGGGTCGTCGAAGCGGGCGACCTGCCCGGGCAGGTCGCGCTCGAACCGGTCCGGCTTGACCACCGGGCAGATGAGCATGAGGCCGGTCACGGCATCGGGCCTCTTGGCAAGGATGCCACGGGACAGGTAGCCGCCGTAGGACTCCCCCACCAGGGCGAACCGCTTGCCTGCCTCGGCGTCGGCGAAGGCGAGAAGCGCCTCGAGGACACGATCGGCGCTGGCGAAGTCCAGGGGCGCGTTCGACCGTCCCATGCCCGGCAGGTCCATGTAGACACGACGCCAGGAGGCCCTCTCCCCCAAGGACGCGAAGACGGGCTCCATGCAGTCGGTCATGAGACGCAGGTCGCAGCCCATCCCATGGACCATGAGCATCGGTTCGCCCTCGCCGAAGGTCTCGTAGTGCAGCCTCAGGTCACCGTAGTCGAAGAACATGTCTCACCTTCCCTATGCCATACGCGCCGCAGCCCGCGCCGCCCCTCCATCTTCGGCGGGGACGGCACGGGCCGCGGCCCATGTTCACGGTGGGGAAACAGCCGTCAGTCGGGCAGCGTCATGAAATCCGTCTCCTTGAGGTAGTTGTCGCCGGCCACGATGTCGTATTGGATGAGCTTGTAGTCCTCGAGCATCTGCCTGGTCTCGGCGTCCATGTCCGCTTCGCTCATCGGCTGGCCGTCGGCGTCCAGGTAGATGGGCTGGCCTTCGGGGATGCGGTCCCAGCCCTGGATGGTGTTCACCACCGGCGGCTCCATGGCGGCGATGCGCGTGTGCAGTTCGGTCAGGAAGGCCAGGTACGGGGACACCTTGGCGTGCATCTGGTCGGCGGCCTGCGCAATGAAGAAGTTGGGCGACGAGTAGACGTTCGAGTCGTCCGTCGTGTTGCTCACGCCGTTCTTTTCGCTCGCCTTGTTCGACCAGATGAAGTAGTCGGTCAGGTGCAGGGCGAGCGAGTTCGACGAGTCGGCGCCGGCGGTCGTGTAGATGCCGGGCAGGTGGTCGCCGTAGAACACCACCGTCACGGGCTTGTCGATGCCGTCGAGCTGCTCGAGGAACTCCTTGGTCGCCTCGTCGGTCAGTTCCATGCCCTTGGCGTAGGTGCGCAGGGATTCCTTCTCCGTGTCGGTCATCGCTGCGGTCGAGTCGGAGGAGTCGGTCACCTCGAAGTCATTGTCGGCGTACCAGTCGTTGTAGGGCATGTGGTTCTGCATGGTGATCACCTGCAGGAACTGGCTGTCCTCGCTCTTGCGCACCTCCTCGAGGGTGCTTTCGTAGGTCGCCTCGTCGGAGACGTAGGGCGAGTCGTCGATCTTGTCCTGATGCGAGATGATGTCCTTGCCTTCGAGCGCGTAGAAGTGCGAGAAGCCGAGCTTCTCGTAGTTCGTCTCGCGCGAGTACATGCTCGGTTCGTAGGGGTGCAGCCCGATGGAATGCTCCGGCGAGCCCCACAGCTGGTTCACGCTCGGCGTCCAGCAGGCGGTGGGCAGCACCTGCTGGTAGGGACTGGTCAGCGACTCGTCGAAGTTGACCATGCTCAGGCCCGTCAGTCCCATGTACTCGAGGTTCGCGGTGCCGCCGCCGTAGCCCGAGGACAGCATGAGGCCGGAGGTCGTCTCCCCCTTGAGCTGGCGGATGAAAGGCATGGGATCCTTGTTGAGTTCGACGCCGGGCACGCGCGTGGGGTCGGAGAAGGACTCGGACAGGACGTAGATCACGGTGCTGTCGGTGAGCGTATGGTCGCGGTCCTCGTTGATGGACGCGGCGGCCTTGGCGTAGCGTGCGGCGACCTCGTCCATCTTCTCCTTGCCGTATCCTTCCGGCTGCTCCATGATCTTGGGGTCCAGCTGGCGCAGGAAGGACACCAGCGGGCCGTTGCGTTGGGCGTCATAGACCGAATCCCACATCGAGGGAATGTCCCCCATGCCGCGGGAGACCTGGTATCCCCACGAGTCCACGGTGCCCACGCTCATGGTGTATCCGCCGAGCAGGAGCGCCGGCACGAGCACGCCGATGACGCGGATGGCCGCGCCGAGCGGCCTGGGGGCATGCCATACCATGGCGCCGTGGCGGCCGTCGAAGTGCGAGCACACCGCGCACACCGCGACGGAGACGACGATCACCGCTGCGGCCGCGCCGATGACGAGCGGCGCGCCGTCGGGCAGGAAGCTCATGATGTCGCCCGTGTTGCTGCCCAGGAAGTTCAGGTCGCTCGGCAGGATGACCTCGTAGCGTGCACTGATCTTGAGGTGTTCCGCCGCGGCGATGCCCGTGGCGACGGTGAGCAGGATGCCCGAGGCGATCCAGAACCGGTTGGTGGCCATGAGCAGGATGACGTAGATGATGGCGATGATGACGATGTTGAGCAGGAACACGAAGTTGCCCTGGCCCATCTTCTCGACCATCGTCCACAGGCTGTCGAGCGAGCTCGACAGCTGGATGCGGGTGGAGGTTTGCGTCACCCCCTGCTGCAGGATGGCCAGTGCGAGGATGTCCACGAGGATGAAGGCGATGGCGTACGCCCACCATGGCCACGGTCGGCGGGTGCACTTCCTGTCACGGGCCTCCTCGGGTTCGAGGGTGCGGATGTACAGTTCCTCGACGTGCTGGTCCGCGTGTGGGGTGGGAACGGATTGGTCATCGCTCATGCTTGCCATGCTCCATGGTCGGGAAATACGCAAAATGCAACAGTGCCATTTTCCTCCCCTCAGCTGACAACCGCACGGGAACGATGGGCTACCATGGGGACAGTGCGGAAGGCGATCCCGCAGGCGCGGCACGCGTACGAAAAGCGGTGCCTGCGGTATGCGCATGCAGAGGGCGCATGCTTTCCGCATATGTTCACGGAGAGGAAACCGAGGAGTTTGACGATGAGCGCAACACAATCCACTCCCGGCAGGGACAAGTCGTCCCGCACCGCCACGGGCGGCGTGGGTGCGCAGTTGCTTGCCGACCTGCGCCGGTGGGCGCACGAACAGCGGTTCGCACTGTGGGTCACGTTCGGCCTGGTGGTGGTCAACCTGTGCTGGTGGCTGTGGTATGCCGTCCAGCACAAGGCAGCCCCATACCAGGCGCTGGCCACGACGCTCGGCGCCTTCGACCTGGGACGCCTGTTGTCCTCCCTGGTCCTCACGCATAACCTGTTCCAGCTGGTCGTGGAAGCCGTGCTGGTGCTGGTGGTGCTGTGCATGGCCGAACCGCTCATGGGCGCGTGGCGTACCGTGATCGCGAGCGTGGCCAGCGCCGTGCTTGGCGTCTTCCTCGGCCTGCTGCTGTGCATGGGGTTGAGTTCGCTGCTCGGCGACGTCCAGCTCATCTACCACATCGGCTTCACGCTCAGCCCGGTCATGCTGGTCATCGGCGCGCTGATGGCCTCCACCGCCTTCGCCTACCAGCTGTGGCGGCGGCGCGTGCGCATCGTGGGGTATGCGGCCATCCTCGTCGTACTGCTTTACGGCGGCAATCCCGGCGACTACTGCATGCTGGCGGCCGCTCTGATCGGCCAGCTGCTCGGACGGCTGATGGCCGGCGCGCCGCGGGAACGCGAGCGTTGGCACTGGCAGCGCAGTTCGTCGCGTGAAGTGCGGCGCATCATGGGCGCCATCGGCATGGTCCTGGCCCTGGGCCCGGTCGTGGCCGCCACGTCGCGCACGGCCGCCGGCCCGCTGACGTCGCTGGCATGGGTGCTCAGCCCGCACTCCAACGACTCGGCCAAGCTGGCTTCCTGCATGCATGGCGAGGCGACGGTCGGCTGCCTGCGCGAATATGCGCTGGCGCGGGTGTCCATGCCCGGCGACGTGGCGCGCTCCTTCCTGCCGCTGCTGGTGATGATCGCCCTGGCGTGGGGCGTCTACCTGGGACGGCGCACCGCCGCGATCGCCAGCATCGTGTTCTATGCCATGTCCGCGGTGATCACCCTGTCCTATTACCGGTTCATGCCGACCGACGGCGGATCCGCCTGGACCGTGCACGGGTTGCTGTCGTGCCTGATCAATGCGCTCATCCCCCTGGCCTATGCGATCGTCCTGTGGGTGGAGCTGTCGCATTTCCAGATCCGCACCAAGACGCGCACCCTGCGCACCAGCTTGGTGGTGATGTGCTGCACGCTGGTGGCCTGCGCCGCCGTCTACCTCGTCTTCGGCCTGGTGAGGCCGTCCGACTTCAGTCCCCGCCCCGGACTGGGGACCTTGCTGGCGGAGCTGCCCAGTCGGTTCCTGCCCGTCGGCTTCCTGACGAACACCCGCATGGCCTTCATGCCCGTCACCGCCTTGGCGTCGCTGGTTTCGCAGGGTGTGGGCGTCGTGTTCTGGGCGGTCCTCGTGGTGGTGTCCTTCGCGTGGCTCAACGCCTCGATCGACTATGACAAGAAGGCCCACGACACTGCCGACGCACTGGTGGAGCAGGGCGGCGAGTCGATGAGCATGATGGCCACCTGGGAGGGCAACGAGTACTGGCTCTCCCCCACCGGCCGCTCCGCCGTGGCATACCGGGTGCTCAACCGCATCGCGCTGACCACGACCGGCCCCTTCGGTGACCCCGAGGAGTGGATGGGAGACCTCGACGAGTTCGCCCGGTACTGCGGCAACCATTCGTGGTCGCCGGTCTTCTATGCCATCCACGAAAAGCAGCATGACTACCTCAGGCAGCAGGGGTGGCATTCGATCATGGTCGGCGAGGAGATGCTCATCGACCCGCAGGCGTGGAAGACCACCGGCAAGAAGTGGCAGGACATCCGCACCGCCATCAACAAGGCGAAGCGTGAGGGCATCACCGACGAGTTCACCACCTATGCCGAGGCGTCCGAGGACGTGCAACGCCAGATCGAGGAGATCTCCGAACAGTGGAGCGAAGGCAAGGCGCTGCCGGAGATGAAGTTCACCCTCGGCGGCGTGGAGGAGCTCAAGGACCCGCGCGTACCGATCCTGCTCGCGATCGACGCCGACGGCACGGTGCAGGGCGTCACCAGCTGGCTGCCCACCTGGCGCGACGGACGCATCATCGGCTACACGCTCGACTTCATGCGCTATCGCGAGGGCAGCTACAACGGCATCATGGAATTCCTGATCGCCCGCATGGCGCAGCGCATGCACGACTGGGGCGTGGAGCATCCCGACCAGCAGGTCGAGTACGTGAGCCTGTCCGCCGCCCCCTTGACGGGTCTGGACAGCTACACGGATGCACGCAGCGACGACGACTCGAACATCGACGGCACCACCATGCTGCAGCATGCGCTCGCCCTGGTCGCCGACCTGCTCGAACCGGCCTACGGCTTCAAGTCGCTGTACAACTTCAAGATGAAGTTCCAGCCGTCCGAGCGTCCCGTGTTCATCAGCTACCCCGACTCGGCGATGCTGGCGAACATCGGTCTCGCCATCGTGCGTGCCTACCTGCCGACCCTCACCGTCAAGCAGGCCCTGGGCATGCTCAAGGACTTCAAGCCGAAGAAGCCGGCCAAATAGAAACCTCTCGTTTTTCCGTGACTGTTCTCAGGGTTCCGAAATTAAAGCGGGCACCGGGTCCGGATGCTTTCCGAGATTAAAGCGGGCACCCGGACGAGGGCGAATCCCAACTTAAAGCGGGCACCGGGTCGAAGAACTGAAAAGTTCTTCGACCCGGTGCCCGCTTTAAGTTGGGAATCGCCCTCGTCCGGGTGCCCGCTTTAATTTTCCGGATCCCCGAGAAAAGCCACGGAAAAACGAGAGGTTTCCCAGAGGAGGGGGCATGAGACCCCACACGCAGTGTGTCAGTGCTGCGACTGCGTCTGCATATTCGTACCAGACTGCTGCTGCGTGGTCGTGCCTGTGCCGGTCACGGTGTTGGAGGTCTTCATGTACTTGTCGACCGCCTGCCCGTAGTCGTTGTCCATCGGCAGGTTCTTCTTCTCCGCGTACGCGCTCACCGCCTTGCTGAAGGCGGGGGCCGCGATCGTGGAGCCGTCCCAGTAGCCGTGGTAGTTGCCGTTGATCGCGATGTTCTCAATCGGGTGGTTCATCGGGTCCTGCACGTCGCCGACGAGCACGAAGGTGGCGATCTGGTTGGGGATGAAGCCGCCCGTCGTCACGTACATGTTCTCGTTGGTACCGGTCTTCGCGAAGGTCTTGCGGTTGTTCGCCAGCTGCGCGGCACTGGCGGCGCCGTCGGAACGCGTCACACCCTGGTTGAGCGTGTAGGCGAGGGTCTGGATGATGTCCTTGTCCACCGCCTGGTGGCAGTTGGCCTTCGGCACCTCGAGCTGCTCGCCGTCCGAGTTCTCCACGGACTTCAGCGCGATAGGCGTGCACTCCACTCCGTTGGCCGCGTATGTCGCGTACACGTTCGCCATGGTCAGCGGGGACACCGAGGTGGTGCCGCCGATGAGCAGCGCCGGGTGCATGGAGATGTCGCTGTAGACGTCCTCCTGGCCGATCTTCGAGTTGTGGTAGCCGACGGCCTTCGCCGCGTCCGCCACCGCGCACAGGCCGATCTGCGCGCCCATGGCCGCCATCGTCGTGTTGTGCGAGTGGACGAGGCCCAGGAAGGGGCTCTCCGGGCTCACCGTGCCGTTGGTCAGCGCGTTGGTCACGTGCCAGTTGTCGCTGCCGCCGGTGTAGCCGTTGCAGCTGAAGCGGCTGGTCAGGAAGTCGGTGGGCGCCACGAGGCTCTCGTTGATCGAGCGGCCCTGCTGCATCCACGCCACCAGGTTGATCGGCTTCCACGAGGAGCCGATCGGGAAGCCCTGGCCGCCGCCGTCCACCTGGTCGACGGCGTAGTTCATGGAGGACTTGGTCTGGTCGGAGGCCGCGGCGTCGGTCGCGTCATAGGTGCGGTTGATGCCGAAGCCGAGCACCTCGCCGGTGCCGGGCTTGACGGAGGCCATCACGATCTCCATGCCGCTGGGGTCATCCGCGGGGATGGTGGCGTTCGCCGTCTCCATCATGGCGTTGCTCGCGTCCATGTCGAAGGTCGTCACGATCTTCAGGCCGCCTTCCTGGAGCAGCTTCTCGCGCTCCTCGGCGGTCTTGCCGAACTCCTGGGAGTTCTCGATCTTGTGCACCACGTAGTCGCAGAAGAAGCCGGCATTGTACTTCGCGGCCATGCAGCCGCGCGAGACGTCGGTCAGGTGCAGCGTGTCCACCAGCGGCGTGTTGACGGCTTCCTCGTACTCCGCCTTGGTGATGAACTTCTGGTCGTACATGAGCTTGAGCACGATGTTGCGCTGCTTCTCCGCCTCCTCCTGGTTCGCCTCGATGGACGGGTCGTACTGGGAGGGGTTCTTCGTGATCATCGCGATGGTGGCCGCCTGGACCACGTTGAGCTGGTCCGCGGTGGTGTTGAAGTAGCGTTCGGCGGCGGCCTGCACGCCGTACAGCGAGTTGCTGCCGAACTGGGCGATGTTGAGGTATCCCTGCAGGATCTCCGACTTGGAGTACTTCTTCTCCATCTGCACGCTGAGGAGCATCTCGCGCAGCTTGCGCGCGATGGTGTCCTCGGTGGCGTGGTACTCGCCGATCGGGTCGTCGCTCTCGCGGGCCTTCGTGGCGAGCACGTTCTTCACGTACTGCTGGGTCAGCGAGGAGCCGCCCTGCTGGTCGCCCTTCTTCATGTAGGTCTGCACGAAGGCGCGCATGACGCCCTGGACGTCGACGCCCGAATGCTCCCAGAACCGCTTGTCTTCGCGAGCCACGACGGCCTGCATCATCGGCTTGGAGATGTCCTTGAGCGGAACGACCTCGCGGTTCTGCGCGTAGAATTCCGCGATGACGGTCTTGCCGTCGTTCGCGTACATGGTCGACTTCTGCGGCAGGCTGGTCACGTCGAAGTCGATGCCCTCCACCTGCATGGAGGGTGTCACGGCCTTGACCACGCTGTTCGCGCCCATGACCGCGGGCAGGAAAAGCCCGCTGAGCGCCACGCCGCCGGCCAGGCAGAGCGTGACGAACGCCAGCGCGAGCGCGAGGATGCGCACTCCGGTGAGGGGTTTCTTCTTGTTAGGCATGCGTTCCATTCTACGGCGCATGCCCTACCTTGCACCAGCCCTTGCGGGTAGGTTTCATGGAGATTTGAGGCAGCTTTCAGCGAACAGGCAGGAGGCTTGCAGGAACGGCGTGTCCGACGGCCGCCGACCGGGCCGCGCAGACCGCGTCCCGTCGACTGCTGCCACGGTGAGGGCGGCACCCATGCCCCGCAGACCGACGTGCCGTCCGTCTACCGCTGCGAGCGGCGGATGAGCTTGCCCGGTTCGTAGATGACGATTGTGCGCCCCTCGCGTGCGATCCATCCACGGTTGGCGAAGTCGGTGAGCGCCTTGTTCACCGTCTCGCGCGACGAGCCGACCAGCTGCGCCAGCTCCTCCTGCGTGAGGTTGTGTGGCACCTCGAGGCCGCGTTCGACGGGCCTGCCGAAGCGCTGCGCCAGGCTCAGCAGCATCTTCGCGAGGCGTGCCGGCACGTCCATGAACACCAGGTCGGCGATGCGCTCGTTGTTGGCGCGCATGCGGTGGGCGAGCACCTGCAGCATGTCGACGGCGACACGCGGGTAGCGGTCCAGCCACGCGAAGAGGTCGTCGTGGTCGAGCCAGACGACGGTCGTGTCGTTGGCCATGACGACGGCGGAGGCGGTGCGCGGGCCGCCATGGGGGTCGAAGACGGGGATCTCGCCGAGCAGTTCGCCGCGCGTGTGGATGCTCAGCAGCTGCACGCGGTTGTCGGCGGACTGGCGGATGAGCTTGACCTGCCCGCGTTCGATGACGTACATGCGGTGGTCGGTGTCGCCTTCGCGGAAGATGACGTCGCCCTTGGACAGCGTCATGCTGCGCATGTGCGGCAGCAGCTCCTGTGCCTGCTGCGGCGACACCTGCTTGAACAGCGCCGTGTCCAGCAGCGGGTTGCGCGCGTCAGCTTCGTCGTTCGGCGCCATGGTCACCTCTGGTTTCAACTCCGTCAAATACGGTATTCCATTGTATCCGGTGGGCTGTCGGGGAAGGACGCGGCCGTGCGTTCCAGCACGTCGAGGACCTGTGTACGCGTGAGGGCGACCTGCGCATCGAGCGGGTCGACACGCCGGGTGGCGGACTTGACCGCCTTGTCGGAGAGCTTCTCCGCGCTCGTGCGCAGCAGCCGGCCGCCCAGCGTGGCGTCGAATCCGTAGGCGAGCGTGACGTGGTGCAGCAGGCCGCCGGGCAGCCTGCGCGCCGCCGCTCCCCCGATCTTGCCGCGCGGCGAGGCGATGTCGTTGAGTCCCGAGAAGCGCGCGTCGATGCCGCAATCGCGCAATGCCGCCACCAGCCACGCGTCGCACAGCCTGAAGGCGGCCGCAGTGCCCAGGCCCTGCGTGAAGCCGGCGGGCGCGTAGAGCGAATAGGTGATGGTCAGTTCGGGCACGACGAGCATGGCGCCGCCGCCGGTGGAGCGGCGCACGACCTGGAAGCCCAGTTGCTGGGCGGCCTCGACGTCGACCTCGTCGGGGATCGACTGGTAGCGGCCGACGACGACGGCCGGCGCCGCCCACTGCCAGAAGCGCAAGGTCGACGGCCGCCGGCCGTCGGCGACCTCGGCCGCCCACCGGTCGTCGACGGCCATCTGTTCGTCCGGACCGCGCGGCACGTCGCGCACGACTCGCGGACGCAAGGCCCGCCAGCGTCGCGCGACCTCCGCGTCCGGCAGTGCATCGGCGCCGTCGGCGTTGCCCGCTGCCGCCCGCAGCCGCCCGACACGTGCACGGCGACGGCGCTCGAAGCCGTCGGTGGCGCCCAGGGCGCGCACCGCGGCGAGTGCGACGGCCTCGGCGTCGACGCCGGCGAGCGCACGCCCCAGCACCGGCCGCAGCCGGCTCGCCGCCTCGTCGTACCACCCGTCGGGCTCGCCCTCCAGGGGCGGCATGGCGTCGAGGACGCGCGCGGCGGCGTCGAGCACGGAGGCGTCCTCGAGGAAGAAGTCGCCGTCGATGCGCGCACGGTCGGTGAGGGTGACGCGCACGAACTTGCCGCCGGGAACCTTGGCCTCGCCGGTGCGGACGGAGGTCATGTCAGTCGACGAGTTCGACGCCGCGCGCGTCGCGGTGGGCGGGGGTGCCGTAGTCGGAGGTGAGGATGTGCACGCCGTCGACGATGGACCACACCAGGGAGACGAGCGGGCCGACGAGGACGATCCAGCCGATGACGGTGAGCAGCAGCTGGGCGATGGCCTTGCCGGTGTAGCCCAGGTAGAAGTTGTGGATGCCGAGGGTGCCGAAGAAGAGGGCGAGCAGGCCGGCGAGGATCTTGTTGCGCGGCACGTAGTGCGGCGGCTGCACCTGGTAGTCGGCGGGCAGCGGCAGCCCTGCGCCCTGGGCGGGGACGCCCTGCTGCGTGGGCGCCGCATACGGGGCGTCGTAGGGGTTGCCCGGCTGGCCGTAGGGGGTGCCCGAGGCATCCTGCGGCAGCGGTGCCGCGTAGGGGTCGGTCGGCTGCCCGTAGGTGCCGGGGGCCGTCTCGTCTTGGTAGGCGGGCGCGGCGCCGTAGGGGGAGGTCGGGCTCGCGCCGTAGGGAGCCGGCGCCTCGGTATAGGAGGGTGCGGCCGGCGCCGCGTAGGTCTCGGTTTCCTGTTCGGTGACGACTTCCACCGGTTCGGAGGCCGCGGTCGGTGCCGCGTAGGCGGGTGCCGGTGCCGCGTAGGGATCGGTTCCCTGCCCGGCGGGTGCGGCCGGCGGCACGGAGGCCGGTTCGGCGTGCGGATCGTTGGCGTAGGGGTTGTTGTTGTATTCGTCGCTCATGGCTCTCCTTTTGGTGGACGACGTTTCCCTCCTCCACTGTACCCAATGAAAGCGCCCCCGGAAACCTTTCGTCCGTTCCTCTTCATCCCCCAATGCCCCACCCCCACTCCCACTCCCACTCCCGTGAGAAACATCACGAAAAATGAACTGTCCCCCGTTTTCTGGACGGGGTTAATGAGTGTCACCCACCCTCATGGTGTGGGTGCTCAGTCTACCATGCCCCGGCCCTACCCGGCCAGGGCCAGTAACGCCTGCTCATAGCGGTCGGGGCTCATGCCCCCGACCGCTGCCTGGCAGCGTGTCGAGTTCCAGTAACGGATGTAGCCCTCCAGGTCACGCTTGAACGACTCATAGTCAGCCCATTGACGACCCCGGAAGAACTCGTCCTTGAGATGACCGAACACCTGCTCGGTCGCGGCGTTGTCCAAGCAGTTGCCCTTGCGTGACATGCTGCGCACGATGCCCATGCGCGCGCACGCCCGCGCCCAGGCGGGCTGCTGGTACTGCCAGCCCTGGTCACTGTGCAGCAACGGCACCGCGCCCGCCGGCAGCGCATCGGCCAGGCCGGCCAACAAGTCAGCCTGTTGCGCCCAGTCCGGGTGACGCGAGATGCTGTA
>NZ_JGYV01000013.1 GCF_000741575.1 Bifidobacterium cuniculi | reverse complement strand
AGCAGCCCGCCTGGGCGCGGGCGTGCGCGCGCATGGGCATCGTGCGCAGCATGTCACGCAAGGGCAACTGCTTGGACAACGCCGCGACCGAGCAGGTGTTCGGTCATCTCAAGGACGAGTTCTTCCGGGGTCGTCAATGGGCTGACTATGAGTCGTTCAAGCGTGACCTGGAGGGCTACATCCGTTACTGGAACTCGACACGCTGCCAGGCAGCGGTCGGGGGCATGAGCCCCGACCGCTATGAGCAGGCGTTACTGGCCCTGGCCGGGTAGGGCCGGGGCATGGTAGACTGAGCACCCACACCATGAGGGTGGGTGACACTCATTAACCCCGTCCAGAAAACGGGGGACAGTTCAAAAAACGAGAGATTTCTCAAAGCCCGCACGGATGCGGAACCCGGCCGACAATCACACGCAATCCCCTTCGATGCCCAAATCTTATGGGGTGGTGCTACACTGGCACCCGACTAGGCTATGATCCGCCATCAACGGGGAGCCTTCGGAAGAACAGCGCATCCGCCGTGCGGGCGCGCCCAGTAGAACCGGCGGGGTTGGCCCGATACAGCCGAACACAAGCGGTCGCGCCCCGGTGCGCGACAAGCGAGGTGGTACCGCGGTGGCGTTCTGGCCATCGTCCTCGCAGGCCAAGGACACCTGCAATCAAGAGGAGCAACGGTGAGCGATACACCCAAGCACGTGTACCCCAAGGCAGCATCCGGCGAGCAGGGCGCGAACGTGGCGCCGAATCCGGACTTCCCCCGACTTGAAGAGGACGTGCTGCAGTACTGGGACACGAATGACACCTTCGACAAGTCCGTCCAGGAGAACCCCTCCGGCGAGAACAGCGACAATGAATTCGTCTTCTTCGACGGCCCGCCCTTCGCGAACGGCCTGCCGCACTACGGCCACCTGCTGACCGGCTACGCCAAGGACGTGGTGCCGCGCTACCAGACCATGAAGGGCCGCCGCGTCAACCGCGTCTTCGGCTGGGACACCCACGGCCTGCCCGCGGAACTCGAGGCGCAGAAGGAGCTCGGCATCGACTCCGTCGACCAGATCGAGCAGATGGGCATCGACAAGTTCAACGAAGCCTGTCGCGCCAGCGTGCTCAAGTACGTGAACGAATGGCGTGACTACGTGCACCGCCAGGCGCGCTGGGTGGACTTCGAGCACGGCTACAAGACCCTCGACATCCCCTACATGGAATCCGTGATGTGGGCCTTCAAGACCCTCTACGACAAGGGTCTGGCCTACCAGGGCTACCGCGTGCTGCCGTACTGCCCGAAGGACCAGACGCCCCTGAGCGCCCACGAGTTGCGCATGGACGCCGACGTCTACCAGGACCGCCAGGACACCACCGTCTCCGTCGCCGTCAAGCTGCGTGACGAGGACGACGCCTACGCCGTCTTCTGGACCACCACCCCGTGGACCGTGCCCACGAACTTCGCCATCGTGGTCGGCGACGACATCGACTACGTGGAGGTCGCCCCGAAGGAAGGCAAGTTCGCCGGCAAGAAGTTCTACTTCGCCAAGGCGCTCCTGGGCTCCTACGACAAGGAGCTGGGGGAGGACTACGAAGTCGTGCGCGAGCTCAAGGGCCGCGACATGGTCGGCTGGCGCTACTGGCCGGTCTTCCCGTACTTCGCCTCCGACGCGGACACCGCCGAGGGCGGCACCCCCGGCCCGAATGCGTACCGGATCCTCACCGCCGACTACGTCGACACCGCCGAAGGCACCGGCCTGGTGCACCAGGCGCCCTACGGCGAGGACGACATGAACACGCTCAACGCGCACCACATCAGGAGCGTGGACGTGCTGGACAACGCCTGCCGCTTCACCTCCCTGGTGCCCGACTACGAAGGCCAGCTCGTCTTCGACGCGAACCTGCCGATCCTGCGTAACCTGCGCGCCGGCGACGGCCCGCTTACCGCCATCCCCGAGGAACACCGTGCCCTGCTCTTCCAGGAGAAGAGCTACGTGCACTCCTACCCGCACTGCTGGCGTTGTGGCACCCCGCTGATCTACAAGCCGGTGTCCAGCTGGTTCGTCTCCGTGACGAAGATCAAGCCGCGCCTGCTCGAGCTCAACCAGGAGATCAACTGGATCCCTGGGAACGTCAAGGACGGCCAGTTCGGCAAGTGGCTGTCCAACGCGCGCGACTGGTCGATCTCCCGCAACCGTTTCTGGGGTTCGCCGATCCCGGTGTGGGTCTCCGACGATCCGAAGTACCCGCGCGTCGACGTCTACGGCTCGCTCGACCAGCTCAAGGCCGACTTCGGCGACTATCCGCGCGACAACGAGGGCAACGTCAACATGCACCGCCCATGGATCGACAACCTGACGCGCCCCAACCCGGACGACCCGACGGGCACGTCGACCATGCGCCGCATCCCCGACGTGCTCGACTGCTGGTTCGAATCCGGCTCCATGCCCTTCGCCCAGTACCATTACCCCTTCGAGAACAAGGAGTACTTCGAGCAGCACTTCCCATCCGACTTCATCGTCGAGTACATCGGCCAGACCCGCGGCTGGTTCTACCTGCTGCACGTCATGGCCACTGCGCTCTTCGACAAGCCGGCCTTCAGGAACGTCATCTGCCACGGCATCGTGCTCGGCGACGACGGCCAGAAGATGAGCAAGCACCTGCGCAACTACCCGGACGTCAACGGCGTCTTCGACAAGTACGGCTCCGACGCGATGCGCTGGTTCCTCATGAGCTCGCCGATCCTGCGTGGCGGCAACCTCATCGTGACCGAAGACGGCATCCGTGACACCGTCCGCCAGATCATGCTGCCGGTGTGGAGCACGTACTACTTCTTCACGCTGTACGCCAACGCCGCCAACGGCGGTGCCGGCTACGACGCGCGCGAACTGACCGCGCAGGAGGTGCCGGGACTCGCACAGATGGACCGCTACCTGCTGGCGCGCACCCGTCAGCTGATCGCCGACGTGACCGCGCACATGGACGCCTTCGAGATCTCCGACGCCTGCACCGAGGTCGCCGACTTCATCGACATGCTCACCAACTGGTACATCCGCAACTCCCGTGACCGCTTCTGGAACGAGGACGAGGACGCCTTCAACACGCTGTACACCGTGCTCGAGGCTTTCATGCGCCTGCTGGCGCCACTGGCCCCGATGGAGGCGGAAACCGTGTGGCGCGGCCTGACGGGCGGCGAGTCCGTGCACCTGGGCGACTGGCCCTACCTGACCGACCCTGCCACCGGCGAGGACACGGAATTGGGCAAGGTGCTCGTGGAGGACGGCGCGTTGGTGGCCGCCATGGACAAGGTGCGTGAGATCGTCTCCGCCGCGCTGTCCCTGCGCAAGGCGAAGAAGATGCGCGTCCGCCAGCCGCTGGCCAAGCTGACCGTCGTCGTCGACGAGCCGTCGCAGGTCGACGTCTACGACGCGCTGCTCAAGAACGAACTGAACGTCAAGGACGTCGAGTACACGTCGCTGGACGAGGCCGCCGAACACGGCCTGAAGATCATCGACGAACTCAAGGTGAACGCCCGCGCCGCCGGCCCGCGCCTGGGCAAGCAGGTACAGTTCGCCATCAAGGCGTCCAAGAGCGGAGACTGGCACGCCGACCCGACCACAGGCGACCCGGTGATCGACCTGCCCGACGGCGGCACCGTCACGCTGCAGGGCGACGAGTACGACATCACCCGCCGCGTGGAGGAATCCGACGCCGACGAGGCGCGCAACAGCGCATCCTCGATCCTGCCGACCGGCGGCTTCGTGATCCTCGACCTGGAGCTCACCGACGACCTGGTCGCCGAAGGCTATGCGCGCGACGTGGTCCGCGCCGTGCAGGACGCCCGCAAGGACGCCGGCCTCGAGGTCAGCGACCGCATCGACCTCACCCTCGAGGTGCCGGCCGACGACGAGGCGAAGGTGGAGCAGTTCCGCGACCTGATCTGCTCCGAGACCCTCGCCGACTCCCTGGCGGTCAAGCCAGGCGAGGAGCTGAAGGTGACCGTGGCGAAGGCCTGAGATCCATTCGCCAGATACAAGGGGCGTCTTCCTTCCCGGCAGGGGAGGGACACGCCCCTGCCGGGAAGGCGGTCCCGGCAGGGGATGCGCGGCGTCCATGCTCACGGGGCAAATTGGGAGTTTCCCGGGCGCATCCGCTATATTTGTCTCAACAATCAACCAGCGGACCAGGAGGCATCGATGCCACGAGCGGGACAGGGGAGCGGCGGCGGCAGCCGTGGCGGCAGTGGTTTCGACGGCGGCCGCATGGGCAGTGGTTTCCGTCCCAGCGGTGGCGGCTCCGGTCGCCGTGCCGGTGGCGGCGGCTCAAGCCATGGCGGCAGCGGTTTCGGCGGCTTCCCGGGCGGCATGCCCGGCGGTTTCGGCGGTCGGCCGCCACGCCGGCACAACACCGGCTCCAGCCTGTCAGACCTCATCATCGGCGCCATCGGCTACCAGGCCGGCAAGAGTGCCGGTCGCCGTGAAGCTCAACAGCGTGGCTCCTACGGCTACGGCAGCGCAGGACCCTTCGGGGCACCCGGCCAACCGCCTGCCGGCGGCCCCTTCGGCCCGTCGGTTCCCGCGAGCGGGGCGGGCATGCCACCTGCCGGCGGCCAGCCGCCGCGCAAGGGCAAGTCGGGCAGCGGGCTGTGGGTCGCCATCATCGGCGCCTTCATCGTCGTCATGCTCATCGTGCTCATGGTCCCCAGCTGCTCGGGCGACCCGGCGGGAACCGCCACCAGCGGAGACATCCCCGCCAGCACCTATAACCGCACCAAGCTCGACTCCGGCCGCGCCTACGACACGGATTGCATCGACGACGAGCTCGGCTGGTTCTCCAATGTCTCCAAGACGGAAAGCCAACTCAAGACCTTCTACGACAAGACCGGCATCCAGCCCTACATCCTCTTCGCCAAGTACAATGCCAAGCTCACCACGGACGACGAGAAGCAGGAGTGGTCGGAACAGTGGTACGACCAGCACATCGACAACGAGGACACCCTCCTGTTCGTCTACTTCGCCGAGCAGGACGTGGACAACGACGTCGGGTACATGACCCTGACCCCCGGCCGCAACACCACCGGCATCATGGACAGCCAGGCCCAGAACATCTTCTGGAGCTACCTCAACCAGTACTGGTATAGCGACATGAGCACCGACGAGGCGATCGTGACGACCTTCGACAAGACCGCGGATCGTATCATGACGAAGACCACCACGAAGCAGGACGTGAGCAAGTGGCTCATCATCGCGCTCATTGTGGTCGTGCTCCTCGCGGCCGGCGTGGCGGTGGCCGTCATCATGGTCAAGCGCAAGCGCGAACACGAGGCCTACGTGGAGCGGATGGTCACCACGCCGCTCGAGGAAGCGGAAGACCCGCTGCTCAAGAAATACGGAGGTGACGCCACGGATGGCGCCACCGAAGACAATCGTCAACACTGACGACAAGAAAGGAAGCACCCATGGCAATCCTGAAGCGATTCGGCGACATCATGCGCTCCAACATCAACGCCCTGCTCGACAAGGCGGAGGATCCCGCGAAGATGGTCGACCAGATGCTGCTCGACCTCAACGAGGACCTCGCGGCAGTCAAGAAGGAGACCGCCGGCGTCATGGCGGCCGCCACCAATGCCCGCAAGCAGGTGGACGACTGCAAGGCGGACATCGCCAAGTACGAAGCCGCTGCCAAGGCCGCCGTCAAGGCCGGCCAGGACGATGACGCCCGCAAGCTGCTCGCCACCAAGCAGCAGTTCGAATCCACGCTGCCCAGCCTCGAGGAAGCCGCCAAGGCCGCCGAGGACAACGCCACGAAGATGCGCCAGATGCACGACAAGCTGGTCAACGACATCAACGGCCTGCAGGCCCGCCGTGCCGCCGTGCATGCCAAGGTCTCCGTCGCCAAGGCCCAGCAGCAGGTCAACAAGGCCACCGATGCCACCGCCAGCACCACCCGTTCCATGGCCGCCTTCGACCGCATGGAAGCCAAGGCCGACCAGATGCTCGGCGAAGCCAACGCCATGGCGGACCTCAACAGCCAAGGCGACAAGGAAGACCTCGCCAACAAGTACCTCGCCGGTGGCAGCGCCTCCGTCGAGGACGAGCTCGCCAAGCTCAAGGCCGAAGTCGGCGTGGAGGAGCAGCAGTAAAGCGGATTATCCCGCCTCTGAGGATTGTTCATTTTTTCGAACAAAAACTTGGGGCCTGACGTGTCGGCGGCGGATGCCGCCGACACGTCAGGCCCCAAGTTTTTGTTCGAAAAAATGAACAATCCTCAGAGGCGCAGTTCAGTTCCTCGCCTTGCCGTGCTTAACCATTTCGCGCGCATACCACACGGCGGCCACGAGCACCACGGCCTCCAGGATTGCGCCGACCAGCACGGAATGCTGGAAACCGTAGGCGTAGGCGGCATGGCGGCCAATGCCTGCGGCGGTGCGGTGCAGCACGTCGGCGGACAGGATGCCCACGAAGAGCGCGGAGCCGATGGAGCTGGCGATCTGCGCGCCGGTGGAGAAGACGGAGCTCACGTCCGCGGTGTCCGCGTCAGGCACCGACTCAAGCACCACATCCTTGTCGGGCACGTTCACCAAAGCATAGCCGGAGGCGGCGATGCCGGCGATGACCGCGATGATCCACGCATTCCTCAACGGCGCCACCCCGAATACGGCGAACAGGCCCAGGGTGAGCACCAGGAAGCCGATTGGCAGCACTGGCCAGATGCCGTGGCTGTCGACGCTCTTTCCCGCCACCAGCGTCACGCCGGAGTAGATGAGCGCCACGATGAGCAAGAAGCCACCGCTGGCCGCGTCCGAATAGTCGCAGGCACGTTCCAGATAGAGCGGCAGCAGCAACAGCACCGCCTGCTGGCCCATGCCGCCCATGATGTACATGACCACGCCGACCGACACCGACAGGTTCTTCAAGGGGCGGATATTGAGCAGCGGCCGGTCCATGTGCAGCTGGCGCACCGTGAACCATGCGAGCACCACGAGGCCGGCCACGAGCATGAAACTGGCCGTCAGCGTACGGTGGGTGAGCTCGGAGAAGCCCAGCATGAGCATCGTCAGGCCGACGAAGGCGAGCAGCACGGATACCAGGTCGAGCCTGCGGTCCTGGTGCGCCTCGACATCGAACATGAACTTCACGCCCATGACCAACGAGATGATGCCGATCACCAGCGGCACCGCATACATGGATGTCAGCGAGACGTACGTGAGGAACAGGCCGCTCAGCAGCGGGGCTACCGCGATGCCCAAGCCGATGATGGCACTGTTGAGCGAGACAATGCGCCCCGAATAGCGTTCCGGCACGATGCGGATGATGACCGTGTTGATGGTGGGGAACATGAGCCCCGAACCGACCGCCTGGATGAGGCGGCTGCCGAGCATCATCGGGAAGTTCAGCGAGAACAGGCCGATGACGGAACTGACGATGAGCAGCACGCGGCTGAAGAAGAACAGCTTGCGCAGCCCATAGTGGGCCAGCACCGTCGCCGCGCACATCACCGCGGTCGCCGCGACGATCGCATAGCCGACCGTCACCCAGTTCGCCACGGACAGGCTGATATGGTACGTCTCGGAAATGTCCGGCAGCGCCACGGACATCATCACGCCGCAGAAACCGTCACCGAGGGTGCTCACGATGAGCGTCGCCAGCAGCAGCTTGATCGATCCCCAACTGTGCTGCTGCCCGTCCTTCGCCGTCACCATCGTGCTGTTGGCCATCGCCAGCGCTCCGCCCATGGTCGTCCTTTCCGTCCCTGCAAAACAAGATCAGCTTCCACGCTTCATGCGCGGAAGCTGATATCAGTAGTACACCCCGGTCGGGGAGCGGGCAGGCGATTACTTGGTCAGCTCATAATACTTGGGCACGCCCATGTAGTTGAACTCGACATTGCGCACCTGCTCGCCGGCAGCCGCGGTCACGTTCGCATACCACAGCGGGACCACCGGCAGGTCCTCGAAGAGCAGCTCCTCCGCCTGGTGATAGTAGTCAATCGCAGCGCTCGTCTCGGTCTGCCGGGCCGCGTCGTCCATCAGCCTGTCGAACTGCGAACTCTTGTAGTCGCCGTTGTTCAGGCCCTTGCCGTCGGCATACGCGGAATCATAGGCCTGCACCAGGTAGCCTTCCGGATACGGGTAGTCGGATTGCAGGCCCTGCAGGAAGGCGGCGTCGATCGTGCGGTCATGGATTGCCGAACTCAGCTCCTTCTGGGTGGGAATCGCATAGGCGGAAGCGTCGATGCCCAGCGCGTTCTTGATGGAGTTCGCGATGGCCTCGACGCGCGGCTTGTCGCCGCTGTCCGCGCTGTAGGCGATGCGGAAGGAGCCATCCCACTTCGAGATCGCATCCGCCTTCGCCCACAGCTCCTTGGCGTCCTGCTCGTCGTAGTCGAGCACGTCCGCACCCTTGAGGTCCTTGGAATAGCCGGCGATGGTGGGCGCGGTGAAGTCCGTGGCGACGGTGGCGGTACCGTAGAGCACGGTCTTGACGATCTCCGCACGGTCGACCGCACGGCTGATCGCAGCACGACGCAGCCTGCCCTCCTCACCCGAGAAATGCTTGAGCGACTCGGGAATCGTGAAGGACTTGAAGCCCGGACCCGGCTTGTTGAACGTCTGGATGCCCTCCTCCTGCTGGTAGACGCCCAGCGAACTGGCGGGAATCGTGTCGATCACGTCCAGGTTGCCGGACTCCACGTCCGCATAGGCGGTCTGCACGTCCGTATACAGCACGAAGGTCACGCCGCCGTTCTTCACCGTGCGCGGACCGCTGTACTTGGCATTCGGCACCAGCTCGATGCTCTGGTCATGGTTCCACGCCTTGAGCGTGTACGGGCCGTTGCCGACGGGGCGTTCGCCGTAGGTGTCCGGGTCCTTGATGGCGGCATCGGTGATCGGCAGGAAGGCCACGTCGCCGACCTTGTAGGGGAAGGAGGAGTCAGGCGCGTTGAGCGTGACCTGCAGCGTGTGCTCGTCGACGACCTTGAGGCCGCTCAGCTGCGCATCCTTGTCCACCTTCGGGTCCTGCAGTTCGTCGTATCCCTTGATGGTAGAGAAGATGGCGGCGCCCAGCTGGCCGTTGGCGGCGTTCGCGGCGAAGGACCAGCTCTTGGCGTAGGTGTCCGCGGTGATGGGCGTGCCGTCCGAGAACTGCAGGCCGTCGCGCAGCGTGACCGTGTACTGCGAGGCGTCGTCGTTCGGCTTAATCGACTCGGCGTCGGCGTAGACGAGCTCGCCGTTGTCGGAGAAGGTGACCAGGCCTTCGTAGAGCTGCGTGACAACCTTCCAGCCGGCCATGTCGTTCGTGTTGCCCGGCAGCAGGTTCGCCGACGGTTCGACGTTGTTGACGGTGATGACCTGGTCGGTGGTGTCGCCGTCTGCAGAGCTGCCGCCTGTGCCGCAGCCGGCCAGCGCCATGCCGAGTGCGGCGATGGATGCGATGGCGGCGATGATGCGGCGGGTCCTGCGTGATGGGCTGTTGTTGGGTTGCATGGCACCTCGTTATATGTAGGTAGTGGTGTGTCCGTGGTTGCGTGCGAGGGGGAGTGGTCTGCATCCTCCTGTCCTGGATGCAGATGGTCACGTTGGGACTTAATCTACCAACGAAGTGGGGTGAGATGGTGGGCTTTGGTGGTGCGCGAAAGTGGGAATAAAAGGGGGAGACGTGTGGTTGCGGCGGTTCGGGATGTCGGGGCCTCATGAAGCTGCTTTCTTCTGCTTGCGTGATGGTGGACACGACGTTATGCAATGGCCGGCAGCTGGCCGTACAGGGCAAAACTTGCTAGACTAATGAGCTGCCTCGCATTGCGAGGATGATCCAGTGATGTAGTGAAGTCACGTGAACATCACTAGACATGCCCCGCATTTGCGGGGATTGCGGCTAGATTGGACACGCCGATTTCCTATTTTCCGCAAGGTGATATACATGGCGACCGCTCTGTCGTGGCTGGGGTCCTATGGTGCGTCGGTCATCATGCTCAGTGCAACATTGCCCGAGTCGAAACGTGAGGAATACATGCGGGCCTATCGCAGAGGTGCCTCGGCCGTGCACGCCATTGAAGCGTTTCCAACTTCGCAGCCGGCAATGAACAATGATTTCGGCAATCCCATTGTTCCGGGATTCCAGGAATCGAAGTCCCCGACGGAGAAGGGCTGGCGCTACCCGTTGATCTCATCGGTGACGGCAGATGGCGAATCCACGACATCGGCTGAACCGTCAGGCCGATCCAGCCGGGTGGAACTCACGATGCTGGACGATGACGACGCCACGTTGGTGCAAAAGCTCAAGCAGCAGCTGCAGGACGGTGGGGCGGCCGTGGTGATACGCAACACCGTGTCACGTGCCCAGCATACCTACGACGTGCTCAAGGAAGAGTTCGGGAACGACATGGATGTCATGTTGGACCATTCCCGATTCCTTGCCTGTGACCGGGCATCCAAGGACGAGGACCTGATCAAACGGTTCGGCAAATCAAGTGGGCCGGAACAGCGCAATGCCATCGTCGTGGCCACGCAGGTCGTGGAACAGTCACTGGACGTCGATTTCGATGTCATGATCAGTGATATCGCACCGGTGGACTTGCTTCTGCAGCGTATGGGGCGGCTTCACCGTCACCATCGCGGACAGGACGAGGGCGAACGGCCGGAATCGTTGCGACAGGCACGGCTGTACATCACGGGAATCGAACAATGTTCTCCAGCGTCACCGCCACTGTTCGCAACAGGCATCGAAAGCGTCTACCAACGATTCTTCCTGATGAGGACAATGGCGATCCTGAATATTGCGCCGGGCGAGACCACCATGGTGATAACGCCAGATGACATTCCGCGTCTGGTGCAGACAGTCTATGACACGGAACATCTCACATGCCCAGCAGCTTGGGAGAGAGAGACCACGGGCGAACGTGCCGCACGAGATGCAATGCTGGAAGTCCGTAAAAACTCAGAGAGTACTGCCGGGCAATTCGGCATTTTCCCATCTTGGTATGAGAAACGCCCCTTCTCCCTGGGATCCTGGCTGAACTTGGACATTCCCGATCCCGACGGAAGCAACAACAGCCAAAGCAGGAAAAGCCGGGCCAGTGTCAGGGAAGGCGATGACACTTTCGAGGTACTCGTACTTCAACAGGATGATCAGGTGACAATCCCATCCAGAAATTTGCCATCTGTCGTCTTCTCGTCGCCATCCTGTATGGCGCGTTCGGACATTCCCTGACCGAGGTGGAATGGCTTGAACTTCTGGACAAGGGGCCGAAAGACCCGGATATCTGGAAAGCACTCGACCAATACCTTGAGTGCTATGAAGACAGGTTCGACCTCGTGGATCCGGAAAAGCCATTCATGCAAGTGGCTGGACTTCACACGGCAAAAGACGACATGAAAGGGCTTGACTGGCTTGTATTGGATATGCCTGCCGGAATGCACCTGTTCACTACGCGCACCGAAAGCTCCCTGCAACGGATGTCCATGGCCGAGGCGGCCCGATGGCTGGTGACCATACAGGCGTTCGATGTTTCCGGAATCAAATCCGGCGCCATAGGGGATCCACGTGTCAAAGGCGGCAAGGGATACCCTATCGGCACCGCATGGTGCGGCAACCTCGGCGGCCTGCTCAACGAAGGCTCGAATCTATGGGAAACCCTGATGTACAACTTCGTCAGCGATGAATT
The DNA here is from genome assembly GCF_000741575.1 of Bifidobacterium cuniculi. GTDB lineage: Bacteria > Actinomycetota > Actinomycetes > Actinomycetales > Bifidobacteriaceae > Bifidobacterium > Bifidobacterium cuniculi. The sequence continues at coordinate 23,393 of NZ_JGYV01000013.1, read as the reverse complement.
GTTCGACACCGACGAAGAGAACGTGGATTGGTCCGACGACCGTCCGGTATGGGAACGTGCACCGTTGACAGCTGCCGTGGAGAAAAGCTATAACCAGCCCCAGGCTGATACTGGCATACCACGTTATTTCAAGGGACCCGCGACGCTATGCACGTGGCAGTCCCGCAGGATACGGTTGGCCCATGACGGCGAATATGTGACCGGTGTACTGCTGTGCAACGGAGACCGGCTCAAGCCCCAGAACGCACAGGGATACGAAACCATGACTGCATGGCGCCGCAGCGAACCCCAGGAAAAGGCATTGAAGCAACCCGTGGTTTACATGCCTCGACGGCACGATCCAACCCGATCACTGTGGCGCAACCTTCCGGCATTGACTGTGGCGGCACAAGAACCTGACGCCATAAACGCAACACTACGCCCCCGGAGCCTGGATTGGCTGGAACAGGTCATGGAACAGGATCAGGAACGTGGTGAGTCAACACGTCCCATGCGCCTACACGCCTATGGTGTCCAGTACGGTAACCAGGAAGCAGTCATCGAGGCAATGGTCGACGATGCACTTGACCTCGATCTCTGTCTGCTCACGGCGCAGAACCCTTTCATCGGACAGGAACTGGCTGCAACGGTGAACCTGGTGGATGAGGGAATCTCGGCGCTCGCCAATCTTGCTTCCAACATTGCCATGGCTGCCAGCCTGGATCCTGAAGGACCCCGGGCCCAAGCCCGTGAACGGGGGTATTCCTCTTTCGATGGAGTGTTCCGGCAATGGCTTCGCCATGTGAACCTGCAGAATTTCGATGAAGAAATCCTTCGATGGAGGCAAACCGTGCGACAACTGCTGCTGAGGCTCGGTATAGAGCAAGCGTCCCTTGCACCTCAGAAAGCAATTGTCGGCAGAGAGATCAGCAGGAAAAACAATGCTACGGGAGAGGAGGTAACTACCCACTATTCCGTTGCCCTGGCCGAAATATGGTTCAGAGCGAAAGTCAACACCATCATCCCCAAGGAAGGAGAGTGATCATGACAGACCAGAAAACCCCGTCGGCTACTACATGTCTGACACCATTCGGTGCATGGGTATCGTACACTGTACGTACTTTGGCCCACGGAGACAGTGCCGACACAAGTATCGTAGGCGGATACCTGGGCGACTCGCCAACGGCTGTCGCTGCCATTGCAAAACTATCCCACAATGTGGGGCACGCAATCGGTTCCGATCCGGACATCTTCTACTGGACGGTTCCTGACGTGGACGATACGGCCATTTATCCCCACGGTGCTCCGGTATCCAGCGAACCGACCCGTGAAGAACTTGCCGCGCATGCCGCCATCACCCTATACGCCATGCATCAGCAGTCGAACCACGAGATGCCGATGCATACGGACGCTCCCATTTCCATAGGACGAGCCGTGGGTGCCATGGCATTCGGAAACATCAACGAAAAAGGGATACGATCGGCTTTCGACAAACTGCAAACCGCATCCAGCTGGGCAATGACGGTCATGCACGCGCGTCATTTGATCCAATTGCTCAAGCGTGAAGATATCGCGATCAATTACGGTCTTTTTGCACAAGACATGGTGGAGCTGCGTAGCAGCAGCGAGCGCGGAAACCGCGTACGTCTACGGTGGGGACGCGATTACCAGAGTGCCTACGCCCAGGCGAAGGCAAAAGCAGAAGACTGAGCCATAGGAAGATACGTTCGCAAGACAACCTGCATGCCATTCAACATGTGCATGCTTAGCAATAACCATGAGCCGCGACACGCGGCACCGACCAAAAGGAATACACATGAAAGACAGGACCATCGTTGAAATCCACGCGCTGGAAACGACCGCGGCAGCCAATCTCAACAGGGATGACACCGGCAGCCCGAAGACCGTCAACTACGGCGGCGTGACACGAGCGCGTGTCTCAAGCCAAGCGTGGAAGCGTCCCACACGCATGCTGTTCAAGGACATGTTCGACGCTTCCAACCTTGGTGTGCGGACCAAGAAGGTCGTGGATCTGCTGGCCGAACGCATTGCGGAACGCAGTGAGTCGATGGCAGCCGATGCGGCCGAAATCGCCGAACTGATGCTGGGCAAGAGTGGTGCTGGGCTGAAATTGTCCGCGCCGCGCAAGAAGAAGGGGGCCGCGGAATCTTCCGAGGAACCCGCCATGCAGTCAACTTATCTCCTCTTCTTGGGGAACGCGCAGTATGACAAGTTGGCAGACCTGGCAATTGGACATCTGGACGGCGTAATCGATCCCAAGGAGAGGGAAACCATCGTAAAGTCCATGAAAAAGGAAATCAGGCAGACGGTAATGGACGACAAGGCCATTGACGTCGCGTTGTTCGGCCGCATGGTTGCGGACGATACGGACATGAACGTTGATGCCGCGGTCCAGGTGGCACATGCCATCAGCGTACAGGCCGTGGACACGGAATCCGACTATTTCACGGCAGTTGACGATGCCAAGGGCATTGGCGCCACACCGGATGACGAGGGTGCCGACAACGGTGCGGCCATGTTGGGCCAAGTGGAATTCAACGCGGCCACGTTCTATCGCTATGCCAATGTGGATGCCAACCGGCTCTACGACACGCTTGGCGACGTGAAAGCCACGGCAAAGGCGGTAGCTGCATTCGTCAAGGCATTCGTGACAAGCATGCCGCAGGGGAAGAGCAGCTCATTCGCTCAAGGCACCTTGCCGGAGCTTGTTGTCGTGAACGTCCGGGACAGCCAGGCGGTGAACTTGGTCGGTGCTTTTGAACGCCCCGTCCAACCGGACTATGTGGAGAATGCAACCAAGGCTTTTGTCAAGCGTTCCCAGCAGATGGATGCCGCCTATGGCATCGAACCCGTCAGGACTTGGGTGGTTCGCATTGGTGACGACACCGATGCAGCCGATGCGCTGGCAGACGCCTGCTCTCTGCAGAACGTGGTTGATGGCGTCGAAGCGGTGGTCGCGGAGCGTCTTGGTCTGGAACAGCCGACGAGTGGGGAGTGAAGGCCATGCCTGTATTGCTTGCGGTGCTGAAAGGCCCCATGCAGTCATGGGGCGCATCAAGCCGATTCATGCGACGTGAGACGGAGATGATGCCCACGAAAAGTGGTGTCATCGGCATGGTCGCCGGCGCACTGGGTATGGAGCGTATTGCTTCGCTGGACCGATTCAAGTCACTGCGGTTCGGTGTGCGGATCGATCAACGGGGCACCTTGCTGAAGGATTACCACACGGTGACCAAAGACAAGGAAACCAAGGTTTCGCAACGTTTCTACCTGCAGGATGCAGTGTTCCTCATCGGGCTGGAGAGTCCCAGTCGTGATGAGCTGGAATGCTTCCAGGCAGCACTGGGTGCGCCGTTCTACCCCCTGTATTTGGGTCGCAGATCTTGTCCTCCCGACGGTCCCATACGGTCCTGGATCATTGAAGACGATTTGGAGCACGCATTGGCAGCTGCCCCATGGCAAGCTGCGGAATGGTATCAGAGGTCCATGTTGTCGCGGAGGAAAACGCTTGCGTCGGAAGGACCTGTGGAAATCATCGTGGAGACGAAAGCATCCGATATGGATGGTGGACTGGTGGATACCATCAACGATGAGCCTGTGCGTTTTGACCCTCGGCTGCGTCTTTGGAATACCCGGTCCTACAGGCATTTAGAAGATGTTTCTCCGAATCCTACGGTTTCCGTCACCCCGCACGCAGAAGGGCAAACCTCGTCCTTCAGCGGCGATGAATTCTTCGACGCCGTCGTACAGGTGAAGGAGAAGCAATGACATTCTTTTCGAGAGTCATGATCAACCCGATGGACAGACACGTGCTGCGTGTTGGTAGTTCCTTGCAGCGCATGCACGCAGTGTTAGCAAAGGCCACTGATGCCCAGGCTTCCAATCAGCGTACCCTATGGCGGCTGGATCGAGGTCTGGGCAGCGCATGGGCAAAGCTCTATATCGTATCCGCAGAAAAACCGAAACAAGATATTTTGCAAGCGGAGCTGGGAATACGCCCTGCAGATATGGCCTGTACCGAGTACGAGCCATTCCTGTCGAAACTGGAATGCGGACAGGAATGGGGTTTCCGGATCACTGCCAATCCGACTCATTCCATCATGGGGAGTGATGGCGTTTCACGTGGCGCACGCAAGCCATTGGTGAAGCGGGATGATCAGGAACAATGGCTCTGCCGTCAGTTGCGCAAGTCAGGTTGTCATGTCACCATCAATCGACTTGAACAACCCGAATTGCGGATACAAGATGTGCAACAGACATCGTTCGGCAGACGGACCTCCACAGTGACCTTGACACGGGTCACCTATGAGGGGCTGCTGTCCATCGATGACGCGGATTCGCTCCGGCGGACGATGCTGGAGGGCATTGGGCCGGCCAAAGCCTATGGGTGCGGTCTGCTGACACTGGCACCTCTTGCTCCGAACATGGTAAAGCAACACTAAGGATGACAATGGGCAAGATTCCTGGAGTCAAGCCACCTGAGTTGAAATCATTGGTACGTGTACAGGATAGGTTGACTTTCCTGTATGCAGAGCATTGCGTGGTGAACCGCGACGACAATGCCGTCACGCTGACAGATAGACGCGGCACTATCCATGTTCCTGCTGCAGCCTTGAGCGTGCTTATGCTTGGGCCAGGGACCAATGTCACCCATTCGGCCATGAGTTTGTTGGCTGAGTCACGTTCAACGTGCATATGGGTAGGCGAGCGAGGCGTACGTTATTACTGCCACGGTGCCTCGCTCGCCTCATCAACCCGCTTGCTCGAAGAACAGGCGAAACTTGTTTCTTCTGAACGCGGACGTTTGAAAGTGGCCCGTCGCATGTATGCCATGCGTTTCCCGAACGAGAAGACGGATGGTTTAACCATGCAGCAACTGTTGGGAAAGGAGGGAACGAGGGTACGCCGTGCGTATGAACGTGAATCGGAGCGCACAGGGGTCCCTTGGTCAGGGCGCGTGTACAAGATGACCGATTTTGACGATGCGGACCTGATCAACAGGGCATTGTCTGCCGTCAATACGTCACTGTATGGCGTGGTCCATGCCGTAATCGTGGCGCTTGGCTGCTCACCGGGACTCGGGTTCGTACATGCGCGGGACGAACGGAGTTTCGTATTCGATATCGCCGACCTGTACAAAGTGGACATGACCATTCCCCTAGCTTTCGACCTTGCTGCAATGGAAGTCTCGGATCCGTCGTCGGCAGCCCGGAAATCTTTGAGGAATAGGATGAAAGACGGCAAATTCATGGAGCGCTGTGTGCACGACATACGGCGTCTTCTGCTTGTTGATCGGGATGGTGGCGCGGACGATTTGGAAGTCGAAGATACGAGGATCCGGATTACGTGCACTGTCAACTATGAGGTTGAACCAAAGTGTCAACTATGAGGTTGAACTATACACAAGTGAGCGTTGTGCAAATCAAATTTTTCAGGCTTGTCAATGAATGGGGTTTGGCTTACTATCAGTCTAGTTGCCCCGCGTATGCGGGGATGATCCAGGACATCGACGCGGAGGTCAGGGCGAAGGCCCAGTTGCCCCGCGTATGCGGGGATGATCCGAACGTGGCGTCGTCGCCGCACTTGCGGAACGAAGTTGCCCCGCGTATGCGGGGATGATCCGCGTGAAGCTGATCGGCCTTGCACGGGCGAGGTAGTTGCCCCGCGTATGCGGGGATGATCCGCGTTCAACCCGAACATGCTGGACGCGGTCGTAAGTTGCCCCGCGTATGCGGGGATGATCCGCCGCCAAGGTCGGACTCGGCACACGATACGTAAGTTGCCCCGCGTATGCGGGGATGATCCGAACGGTGTCGAGCGCAAGCTCCACAACTCCAAAGTTGCCCCGCGTATGCGGGGATGATCCGCAGAACGGATGCACTGGTACGCGACTACCTGCAGTTGCCCCGCGTATGCGGGGATGATCCGACGTCCACAATGAGCTCGATTGGTGCAAACTCAGTTGCCCCGCGTATGCGGGGATGATCCGCGCCCTCACCGGCGTCTACGATGACAAGGCCTAGTTGCCCCGCGTATGCGGGGATGATCCGACGACGGTTTGGGGCCGTCCCTTGTAGTCGCCAGTTGCCCCGCGTATGCGGGGATGATCCGAGTTCGGCACGGGCGCGCTCATGTACTCCCAAAGTTGCCCCGCGTATGCGGGGATGATCCGTTCATGGCGGCACCGGCCGTTGGGCAGATGTTAGTTGCCCCGCGTATGCGGGGATGATCCGTTCACCGTCCCACCGAATGAGAGCAGTGGACAAGTTGCCCCGCGTATGCGGGGATGATCCGGTCAGCGTCCGCCCCGGCAACCAGCGCATCGAAGTTGCCCCGCGTATGCGGGGATGATCCGTGTGGTGTTGGTGGTAGAGAGCGCGACGAGCAAGTTGCCCCGCGTATGCGGGGATGATCCGGACTTCTCGGCAACGGAATGCCCCGCCTCTCTAGTTGCCCCGCGTATGCGGGGATGATCCGATGCCGACGGGGGCGCCGTTGTTGGCGGCATCAGTTGCCCCGCGTATGCGGGGATGATCCGTTCATTGTGGACGTCTTTGCCGTACACGTGCTAGTTGCCCCGCGTATGCGGGGATGATCCGTGATGTCGGTGTGTCGCCCCGCCCACATCCAGAGTTGCCCCGCGTATGCGGGGATGATCCGGCGTTGCGCGCTGACCCGAAGCTGTTTATCAGAGTTGCCCCGCGTATGCGGGGATGATCCGGCTGGGGCCCACTACATGTTGACTATGACGACAGTTGCCCCGCGTATGCGGGGATGATCCGAGCACTACGAGCCGCCAGATACGGCAACGCCGAGTTGCCCCGCGTATGCGGGGATGATCCGCAACGTCGCGAGTCCTGTCGGCCGAGAGGTCGAGTTGCCCCGCGTATGCGGGGATGATCCGTCAACCATGAGGGTACTATCAGCAAAATTTTGAGTTGCCCCGCGTATGCGGGGATGATCCGGTATCCGTACCGTTCCCGTGTTTTATGATGCGAGTTGCCCCGCGTATGCGGGGATGATCCGGCATCAGCCCGTGCCGCTCGCAGCGTGGGCGCAGTTGCCCCGCGTATGCGGGGATGATCCGTTTTGGGGCCGGGATGCTGTTCCTGGCGTTCGAGTTGCCCCGCGTATGCGGGGATGATCCGCATGAGCCGACGCGGCGCAGGGTTGCACAATGAGTTGCCCCGCGTATGCGGGGATGATCCGGTTTGCCACGATGTCAACGGCGTGCAGATTGTAGTTGCCCCGCGTATGCGGGGATGATCCGACCACGGCATCAGGCACACCTCCCCACAAAAAAGTTGCCCCGCGTATGCGGGGATGATCCGCCCCGCGAGGTACGTAAATCCTTCAGACTCATAGTTGCCCCGCGTATGCGGGGATGATCCGCCCGTGCAGGGCGTCCTGGTCGAATCCGACGAAGTTGCCCCGCGTATGCGGGGATGATCCGAACCCGCATTCTAAGGGAAGGGAAGAAGCATGAGTTGCCCCGCGTATGCGGGGATGATCCGTGCTTCGCTGCTCATGCCACGTCCTTGATGAGAGTTGCCCCGCGTATGCGGGGATGATCCGGTAAAGCCCCCATTTATCGATCTAATCGACGAAGTTGCCCCGCGTATGCGGGGATGATCCGTCCCCAAAATCTCACCTGCCGAGGGTACGGCAAGTTGCCCCGCGTATGCGGGGATGATCCGCGGAAACCATCGAAGTGGGCGCGTTGCGTGGCAGTTGCCCCGCGTATGCGGGGATGATCCGTTATCCAAACGGAAAACCTCACAGACAGGAAGAGTTGCCCCGCGTATGCGGGGATGATCCGCTCCCCCTCGTTCGATTTCATCGCCCGAGAACAGTTGCCCCGCGTATGCGGGGATGATCCGAATTGGCCACTGCCTTATGGCATGGCCATTCTAGTTGCCCCGCGTATGCGGGGATGATCCGGCATCCGTACCGTTCCCGTGTTTTATGATGCGAGTTGCCCCGCGTATGCGGGGATGATCCGGGCATGGTGGTTTCCTTGGTTTCTCGGGGGTCAGTTGCCCCGCGTATGCGGGGATGATCCGGGGATGAGCGACATGGCCCTAAGTTTATTCAAAGTTGCCCCGCGTATGCGGGGATGATCCGTCTGTTCTGGTACTGCGCGCAATGCGAGGTCGAGTTGCCCCGCGTATGCGGGGATGATCCGCGCGGCGCACGCATTTATGGATGCACGCGCGGAGTTGCCCCGCGTATGCGGGGATGATCCGTGGGCGGTGATGGACGCGCTCATGGCACAAGGAGTTGCCCCGCGTATGCGGGGATGATCCGGAGTTGCAGTCGCAGCTGGTTGCCGAGCAGGAAGTTGCCCCGCGTATGCGGGGATGATCCGGGGGCTGACGCGCAAACTGGAGGATCAAAAAAAAGTTGCCCCGCGTATGCGGGGATGATCCGTCTTTCTTCTTAAGGAGCGCTTGGACGACCCGAGTTGCCCCGCGTATGCGGGGATGATCCGCGATGTGAGCCGCACAGGTCCGCCAACCGCACAGTTGCCCCGCGTATGCGGGGATGATCCGGCCGAGTAGGCCATGAGAGCCACATAGGCGGCAGTTGCCCCGCGTATGCGGGGATGATCCGGACGCGAACCGTTTGTCGCAGGAAGCCAATGCAGTTGCCCCGCGTATGCGGGGATGATCCGAGGTGGTCCTGTTGGGTGATGTTGGTGGCCATAGTTGCCCCGCGTATGCGGGGATGATCCGGTCGTGTTCGCCGACGCCGTCACCACCTCCAAAGTTGCCCCGCGTATGCGGGGATGATCCGCCACTTACCGCGCTGCCCCCACGGCTCCAGGCAGTTGCCCCGCGTATGCGGGGATGATCCGCGTTGGGTGTGAGCGGCTGGGAGCGGGTATCCAGTTGCCCCGCGTATGCGGGGATGATCCGACGCGGACGCGCTTGGCTGAGTTGATTGCCGCAGTTGCCCCGCGTATGCGGGGATGATCCGCGGACGGATATGCTGGTGTTGTGGATGCGTGGAGTTGCCCCGCGTATGCGGGGATGATCCGGCCGCCGACCGACTCGACGCCTACCTAGAGCGAGTTGCCCCGCGTATGCGGGGATGATCCGGGTAGGCCGGCCCATTATTGCAGCGACTCATGAGTTGCCCCGCGTATGCGGGGATGATCCGCTCGGCGCCGTCGAGGATGGATCTCAATGTGCAGTTGCCCCGCGTATGCGGGGATGATCCGAGACCCGGCAGCGCAGGAACCGCATGCCGCCCAGTTGCCCCGCGTATGCGGGGATGATCCGCGTGTCATCGACCGTGGTAGCGTCCATGGTGTAGTTGCCCCGCGTATGCGGGGATGATCCGGCCGACGAAATTCTCGAGTCCGCGAAGGGGGAAGTTGCCCCGCGTATGCGGGGATGATCCGTCGGTTTGCAACCCGGCGAGCGCCCCCCGTATAGTTGCCCCGCGTATGCGGGATGATCCGATTGTTTCGGGCATGAGGCGGGGGCGGTCGACAGTTGCCCCGCGTATGCGGGGATGATCCGACACGTGTCTCGAGGGGGAGAGGCGCTGCCCGAGTTGCCCCGCGTATGCGGGGATGATCCGGAAGATAACCAATGACCGATGACATCCCCGCCAGTTGCCCCGCGTATGCGGGGATGATCCGACGGCAAGCGAGTGGGGACGATACCGCGCGGCAGTTGCCCCGCGTATGCGGGGATGATCCGCGCCATCGTTCAGCGCCCTCCTCAAAGGCGGCAGTTGCCCCGCGTATGCGGGGATGATCCGGTACGGTCTCCAAACTCATCAGCGGCCGCGCCAGTTGCCCCGCGTATGCGGGGATGATCCGGATTTGTAGGCGTCGAATTCCTTGCCTGCCGCAGTTGCCCCGCGTATGCGGGGATGATCCGCTGGAGCAGGGCGTGGTGCCATGGCGCAAGCCAGTTGCCCCGCGTATGCGGGGATGATCCGAAAAGGCGCCGACTCGACTGCGTTCGGCACAAAGTTGCCCCGCGTATGCGGGGATGATCCGCACGCTCAGCATCCACTACGCGGCCGAGATCAATGCGGGGATGATCCGACGTTGCAGGCACAGTTGGGGCATGCGAGTGCAGTTGCCCCGCGTATGCGGGGATGATCCGCCCCCACCGTATGCCCAACGTGCATGCTCAAAAGTTGCCCCGCGTATGCGGGGATGATCCGGCCGCCGGGTGGCATCCTCACCGAGGTGGGCGAGTTGCCCCGCGTATGCGGGGATGATCCGAATCCGGTGGCGAAGTCGCCGACCATGAAGGCAGTTGCCCCGCGTATGCGGGGATGATCCGCCGGCTTCCATTTTTTCGCCGGTGGTGAGGGTAGTTGCCCCGCGTATGCGGGGATGATCCGCTCGAAACGGTTCAACCGATCGGGATGCCCGGAGTTGCCCCGCGTATGCGGGGATGATCCGATTCGACGCACTGTTCAAATACGCGGCACCAGAGTTGCCCCGCGTATGCGGGGATGATCCGAAGGATGCCGCTGCCGCGAAGACGGACGCGGCAGTTGCCCCGCGTATGCGGGGATGATCCGATCGGCGAGGCCGGCAGCAACGTGCTGCGCCCAGTTGCCCCGCGTATGCGGGGATGATCCGTGCCCACTGGCCGGGCAATGGGTCGAAGGCGGAGTTGCCCCGCGTATGCGGGGATGATCCGACCTACACGGAGTTCGATGACCCGGAAAGCGAAGTTGCCCCGCGTATGCGGGGATGATCCGTTCTGTCACCCGCCATTGCGGTATTGCTGACAAGTTGCCCCGCGTATGCGGGGATGATCCGCGACGGCAGCCCTTGGGCACTACAGCAGACTACGGAGCAGGGCGACGAACTTGTATGCAGTCTCCAGGGAGACGCGCGCCCCGTTCAGCGTGACGCGAATCTCCGAGTCGATGGTCTCGACCTCGACCACGTTGTCGCCGACTTGCAGCCGGCCGCTGATTACGGTAGTATTCTTCATGGTTATCTTTCCGGGCACTACGGCCCGAAAGACATTACCCCGAAGGTTGCAGCCTTCGGGGTATTTTTTACCCTTCGGGCCGTTCTACCATCACCACGGCATGCCCCACCGTGGATACACCGCGCGACATCCGCACGGCTAGTGCGCTAGTCAGGCTATGAGCCTGTAGGGCTAAACCCTCTAGCGCTGACGACTGTGACTAGTCGTCCAGTAACCTCAGTTGCCCCGCGTATGCGGGGATGATCCGACCACGACCATCAGTTTGGACGGTGGACGCTGAGTTGCCCCGCGTATACGGGGATGATCCGACGGGCCTCGACAACCTGCTTGGTGAAGATACAGTTGCCCCGCGTATGCGGGGATGATCCGAACGCGTCGATGGCTCGGCGTGTGGGTTGGATAGTTGCCCCGCGTATGCGGGGATGATCCGTCCTTCGGCACTGCCAGCGGTTTGCCGTCGTCAGTTGCCCCGCGTATGCGGGGATGATCCGATGAGAAGAGCCACCCCACCTACGGGGTGGCTAGTTGCCCCGCGTATGCGGGGATGATCCGGACCATTTCCTCATCGATTTCGGTCCTGAGGCCACAGCGCCGGAAAAAGTTTTGTACCAGTTATCGCAATTCAATCTGCGACACCCATCTTCAGGCATATCGGAACTATGGGTATTCGATGCAAAAGGCCTGAGAGAAGTACGGTTACTCAAAAAATCGGGAGATAACCCCTTGACTTATCTTCCAGTCTTGAAAGCTGGTTGCATGGAATCTCCCGACAGGTTCATTTTAGCACGATGCTACGGATATGCCACAAAAGTAGAAAGGAGCCATTGATGGCAGAATCGGACACCACCCCTCAGCTCGCAGACCCTGAGCCCACGGCATCCGACGACGAGACCGCCACCGGCACTGAACAGGCACCCTGGGCCAGGGAAGGCATCGAGTTCGACGCCGACAAGGCCTGGAAGCTTGTGCTGAACTTGCGCGAGGAGAACAAGGGCCTCAAGGAGAAGAACCGCGCTTACGAGGATGAGAAACTCTCCGAAAAGGAGAAGGCTGACCGTGACCTCGCCGAGACACGTGCACAGATTGAACAGTTGCGAATGGAGAAAACTCGGGTTATAGGCCAAAAAGTGTGTAAAGGGCTAGTGGTCGTGGAATGCGTTCCAGTCGATGCCGATCCCGTAGCGCAGTGGCAGGCTGTCAGGGTCGCGTAGGTCCTGTGGCCGGTGTTGCCACGCGTCCCGGTACCAGTCGTCCACTTGCTGTTCGGTGAGCGCGTGCGCGGCCAGCCACGCGTCCGATTCCGGGTGCTCGCCGTGTTGGTGGCACCACCAGCAGATCGCCTTGACCATGCGGGCCTTGCTCATGCCGCGATGGTCCCTGGGCATCTGGCGGATACGCCCGTTGGCGGACTCGATGCGGTTGTTGGTCGCGGGCGCGCCCTCCTGGTCCAGGAACGCGAACAGGGTGCCCGACGCGATGAGCCTGTCGGCCATCCTGCGCACGGCCACGATCCGGGGAAGCGCGGGCCGTTTCCTGCCCTTGGCGTCCGTGACGGTCTCGTCCAGGTACTCCTGCCACCTGTGGCACCAGTCCTGCCGGCCGTCGAGCCACCGGATGGCGGACTCGTCGTCGTGGACCTCGCTGATCTGCACGGCCAGGTCGCGCAGCTGCTGGCAGATATCGGTGCTCGGCTTGGTGCCGGTGGTCTTGGTGATCGCCAGGCATACGTGGAACAGGCAACGTTGCACGGGCGTGTCCGGCCAGCGTTCCCTGAGGGCCTTCAAGAGGCCGCCGTCGCCGTCGCGCACGACCGGGTCGGGTGGTGCCAGGCGTGCCATGAGCGCTTCCTACCCATCGGACGCCTCGCGGCGGGCCGCATGCCAGCCGGCCACGTGCGAGTGGCCGTCCATGGCGATCAGGACGACCGTGTCATGGCCCAGGTGGATGCCGTCCAGGTGCAGCACCCGCTGCACGGTGCCGTCGCGGGGTACGGGCGGGATGAGGTCCCACAGCATCCGGCAGCGGCGCCTGAGGGTGCGCGTGGCCGGTCGGTGCTCGTCCTGGCTGGCGCGTGCCGGCAGCCAATCCAGGCCGTAGCGAAGGTCGCGGGCGGCGTGGTCCTGCGTGGTGGTACGGCTCGTGCCGCACGTGGTGCATCGGTAACGGGTCTTGCCTGCGCTGGTGGTGCCGTTCTTGCTCATGGTCTTGCCGCATCGGGCGCATGTTGGTCGTTGCATGACACCAGTCAACGATGCCGGGGACCATGAACATGCCGTAAGGTCAATGATTGCAGTGTCTCGGGAGTGTTTTCTTACACACTTTCTGGCCGGGTGGCATGGTCGGCTGTCAGACTATGGGTCGGCCCTCAAGCCTTCTCCTGATTGGCTTGAGGGCCGATTTTTTTTACACACTTTTTGGCCGATAACCCGAAAAAAGCCACCCCGCAGGGTGGCTTTATGTGGCATGCAGTAGCATGTTAAATCCGCATCATGATGCATGTTTGCCAATCGAATCCTGGTACGGCAAGAGGATATCTTCGACCTCCACGTCCTGGGCATGGGGCATGTACTTCCAGAAATTGTCGTCCGCGACCGCCATATGGCAGGTATCGCCCGTCTCCTTCTTCACGAGGTACATCGGTTGGCCGGGAACGACCTCTCCGGGAAATCCCGTGCCTATTATCCATGCATCCAACGAGTCGGATACTCCCACGACCTGCAGGTAAGGCTGTAGAGCGGCAACCTTTCGAATCGCTTCATGCACCGTAATCGCCATGATTCTACACCTCCAAACACATCTTTCTTGCCTGTTCCGTGGCTTTCGCTATTATATGTCTTTCCGTCCTTGGCCAGATTAAAGTGTCGTTCAACGGATCAGGCTTCCTGAGGCTTATTCGAGCATGCCGCGATTTGCGGATCCATGAACCGGATACCGTGTTTCATTTTCTCGGCAATGAAAACATGGCCTTCCCTCTCTCGTCCTTTCCATTCGACCTCGACTATGGCCCGGCTGCCCTTGCCCCATTCCTGCATTGTCTGTTCGATGAATTCTTTGCCATTCCCTGGGCCAAGTTGCCCCGCGTATGCGTATTTTTGTCAAATCGGTATTTCGGGAATAGTCATGCCGTGCCGTGGGGTGTCGTTCTTGTTTATGTTTCTTGCCGAATAGGTGCATGTTGGTCGTTTCATGACGTCAGTCAACGACTCGGAACCATGAACATACCGAAAGACCGATGAGTACAATGGTTCGAGGCTGTTTTCTTGGCATATGCTTACCCATTCGACATAATCGTTCCCTGGAGCATGAATTGCCCTTTTGTCCATTGCTCCGATGTTTCTATGCCGCCCGCCTCGGCGTCGGTGCGCCGGCGCCGAGGCGGCCGGCTATGCCAGCCGACGACGACTGGCATAGCCGTGTGGCTTCTGTCGCATGGAAACTCACGTAGCCGAACGACCGGATGTCCGCTGTGCGCGTATCGAACCTTCGTAAAGCCTTGGGAAAGACATTTGCAATCGTTGTCTCATGTAGGAAGGAGACATATCCCCAGAGGAGAGGACCATCTATGGCCAGCCCCAATCCGCATGACGGTGCGCCCGAAGGCGCACCGCAGACGCCACAGCCTACGCAAGGATATGAGCAGGGATACCAGCAGATCCCGCAACAAGGGTATGTGCAGCAGGGATACATGCCTACCGGCGAGTACGCCCAACAGCCGCAGTCGCCAGCCCCGTCCTATGGACAGGCTGCACAACAGTACGGTCAGCCTCTGGCTGCCACGCCAGGGTATGCGCAGACCCAGCAGCCCGCTGCCGCATACGGGCAGCAACAAGGGGCAGTCCCGCAGCACCGGCATACGCGCCGCCTGCACAGGGCGCTACGGGGCAGGTCATGTCGCCATACGGTTATCCGCAAGGTGCGGTTGCTGGGCAGCCCCTCATGCCGGGCAACCGCAGCAAGAGGATACCCCGCTACGCCCATGATGACTGGATATCCGCAGCAACCGTTTGCGCCCGCATCAGAGGTGCAGCCCAAGAAGTGGTACCAGCAGTGGTGGGTGTGGCTCATCGCCGCACTCGTCGTCATCGCCGTGGTTGTCGGCATCGTCCTCGCGGTCAACGGTGGTGCTGGCAGCAACGGTGCCTCGCGGGAAGGCAATAGCAGTGCCATCACAGAGGGCGACAGCGGTTCCGAGAAGGGTGACAGTACTCTGACGGAAGACAATAGCGCCCTCAAGGAAATGGCCGCTACCTGCAAATCCCAAACCAGCCTCGGCACCAGCGCGGACTGCTCCGTGTCCGGGAATACGATTACCGTCACCGTCAGCATGGAGGATGACCGTCTTACTTCCCAGGGCGATGCAGTGGCGGCCAGCATGGCGCGCATCATGTGGAAGATCATTCACGATGAAAAGAACATTGACGACTTCGAAGTGAAAGTCATCTACAAGAGCAACGGCAAGGTCGTCGGCGAAGGGGCAGCGACCTCCGCCGACAGCACCGGTTCCGGGACCCTCGACAGCTACCAGGACATGCTCGACAAGTATGGTCTGGATTCTGATACCGGCAGCGGCCTCAGAGGGACTTACTGATTTCAAGCTGCCGTGTGCGAGCCATGTCGCCCATCGCTTGCACACGGCGCAAGGAATCAAACATGCGAAGGCACATAGCCATCGGGGCGGTCATTCCCGTTTCGTCATGGGAATGACCGCCCCGATAATCGATCGTCGGCTTGACTCAGTCGTCCGTCTCGAAGACCTTGAGGTCGGTGCTCATCATGTCGCGCACGTCAGAGGAGAAGAAGCCCTTGTCGGCAGGGAACTTGTCGGACTTCACGCGGTCGGCGTTCACCCACTGCTCGAGCACGGAGACGGTGACCTCCGGCAGGCCGATGCGGGAAGCGGACACGATCAGCAGGTCGCGGTTCTTGTCGGTGTCCTTCATCTCGGACAGGCCGCGCATGGCCTCCACGTCGTCGCAGTCGGCGATGTCCTTGTTGTCGAACAGCACCTCGTACCAGTTGTTCAGCGCCATGCCGGTGCGGGTCATGTCCTCGGTAACCTCTGCCATTGCAGTTCCTTTCCTATGCCTTCCGCCTCGTCGCACGGTGCGTCGGGGCCATTGCCTTGGTCATGGTAGCCGCCAACAGGCTGGCGCCCGTGCAGCTTCCGCCGCGGGGAAAACTCGCGTAGCAGGAAGCCGGGAAGTGCGCTGTGCGCATAGTGGTGTCTCATGGAGCGTCGGTATGGCGGTTTGCAATCGTTATCTCCGGTAGGATGGAGACACATCCCCAGAGGAGAGGACCATCTATGACCAACCCGAATCCGCAGGACAACGCGCCCGAAGGCGTGCCGCAGACGTCGCAGCCACAGTCGGCATCCGGATACGGACCGGGATACCAGCAAACCCCGCAGCAGGGATACACGCCTGCCGGCGAGTACGCCCAACAGTCGCAGCCGACCGTGCCGTCCTATGGGCAGCCCGCGGCACAGTACGGCCATTCGCCGGCGCCCGCTCCCGGTTATGGCCAGGCGCAGCAGCCGTATGGCCAGCCCCAGCAGCCCGCTGCCGCCTACGGGCAGCCACAAGGAGCGGCCCCGCAGGCGCCGGCCTATGTGCCGCCGGCGCAGGACGCAACGGGACAGGGCATGCCGTACGGCTACCCGCAAGGCGCTCCCGCCGGGCAATCCCCCATGCAGCAGTACCCCGGCGCGCCCACCATGGCCGGCTATCCACAGCAGCCGTTCATGCAGGCCGTTGCCGAACAGCCGAAGAAGTGGTACCAGCAGTGGTGGGTGTGGCTCATCGCGGCATTCGTTGTCATCGGTGCGGTCGTCGGCATCGTCGTCGCGGTGAATGCGGCCGGTGGCGGCGGCAACGTCGTCCTCAAGGAAGTTGCCGGCTCCTGCCAGTCCCAAACCGCCGTCGGTGTCACCGCGGAATGCTCCGTTTCCGGTGATACGCTCACCGTCACCATCAGCATGGACAACGCGAACCTCGGATCCGTGGGCAACGATGTGGCGGCCGGCATGGCGCGCATCATGTGGCAAACCATTCATGACGAGAAGAACCTCGACAACTTCGAGGTGAAGGTCATCTATAAGGCCGACGGCAAGGTCGTCGGCGAAGGCACGGCGACCTCCGGCAGCGAGAGTGGCGAGGGCGGAGTCGGCATCCCCGACAGCTATCAGGACACGCTCGACAAGTACGACCTCGACTCCGACATCGATCTGGACGATTACGACTGGTGACCGAACCGGACGGGCGTCATGAACGCGGATGGCGGGCATCGGCTGAACGTTCAGCCGATGCCCGCCATCCGCGTTCATGACGCCCGGGAGAAGGTCAGTCCCGTTGCCGTGACTCCTGTGCATCGTGGCGCAACAGGTCGTCCAGCTTCTCGTCCGCCAGCGCCTCGCGTGCATCGGCAGCGGCGTCCGGATCCTTGCCCTTGGTGTCGAGCAGGTCCTGGACATCCTGCGCCAGGCGCTCTTCCTCGTTCCTCATGTCGTCGGTCATGACGGCCTCCTTGCCTTTCCTCGGCCGGCGGCGGTGCGCCGCATGGCCCTGCAAGCCAGTTGTACTCGCCCGACATGGCAGTTCGCTGGGAAATACGCCGAACGCGACAGTCTCGGCGGCCGCGCCCAAGGTGCGATGTAATGGAACAAGAGCCCAACCGGGCTGCAAGACAACAACGAAAGGCGGACGCGATGACGGACGACAAGAAGACCCACGAGACCATGAAGGAACGCTTCGACGATTTCAAGGCGGACATCGACGAGAAGAAGGCCGAGCACCAGGAGAAGGACGTCATCAAGGACGCCGAACGTGCCGCCCACCACGACGAGAAGGCCGACGTGGACATCGCCAAGGCCGCCGCGAACGTGGACAAGGCGCAGGAGCGTGAGGACGAAGCCCAGGAAGGCTGAGTTTCCCTGTTTTTATGGCATGGCGTGCTTCCTCGTTGCCGACGAGGGCACGCCATGTTGCATTGTTGCGTGGGATCGCTCCGGCTTATCTCGCCTGAAGTCGCTGTTCATCAAGTGGCATCCCCTGCACCTGCCAGACCCATCCTTCCCGTTCCTCGCGCTCCACTCCTTCGTCCCCATTCCCGCTACCATGGTGTGACGGCTGATCGTGTTCCCTGAGCCAGGAAGCCGCCAGCCCCATTCCCACGTCGATTCCACTTCGGGAGGCTCCATGGCAGGAACCCGGCACGCGCAACGCTCAGATACCGCCGTCCCGGCGCAATCCCCGTCCGCGCAGTCCCCACATTCCGTGCCCGTCGCGCAGCCAGCCCAGGTCGGCTTCGTCGCCCTCTTCGCCCTGGTCATCTCGGCCATGGTCGGCGGCGGTGTCTTCAGCCTGCCGCAGAACATGGCGCAGCACGCCAGCATGGGCGGCCAGCTCATCGCGTGGGCCATCACCGGCGTCGGTATGTGGTTCATCGTGGACACCCTGCGCATCCTCACCATCGTCCAGCCGGACCTCAAGGACGGCCTCTACTCCTATGCCAGGTACGGTTTCGGCGGATTCGTCGGTTTCCTGGTGGCCTACGGCTACTGGATCTGCAACTGCTTCTCCCTGGTCGCCTACGGCGTGCTCGTCATGTCCACGATGGACATCTTCCTGCCCGGCACCTTCATCAACGGCAACAACCTGCTTTCGGTGCTCGTCAGTTCGGCCATCATGTGGCTCATGGTCGGCATCTCCATGCTCGGCGTCACCACCGGCGCGCTCATCAACGTCGTGGGCACCGTCTGCAAGATCGTGCCCGTCGTCGTCTTCATCATCGCCATGCTCACGCTGTTCCGCGGCGGCATCGCGCTGCACGATTTCTGGGGGATGGCCGCTGACGGCGCACCGCTCGCCTTCGACCTCTCGCGCGTCGGCAGCCAGGTCAGCGGCTCCATGCTCGTCACCCTGTGGCTGTTCATCGGCATGGAGGGTGCCGTCGTCGTCTCCGGCTCGGCGCGCAGCTCGAAGGACGTCTCCCGTGCCACCGTCGCCGGCTACCTCACCGTCCTCGTCCTCTACGTACTCGTGTCCATCCTGCCGCTCGGCGTCTACGACATGGATGCCCTCGGTGCCATGCCCAACCCCTCCATGTCCATCATCATGGGCGAACGTTTCGGTACGTGGGGTGGGGCCATGGTCAACGTCGGCGTCATCGTCTCCGTGCTGTTCGCCTGGCTGGTGTGGACGATCATGATCAGCCAGATGCCGCTCTTCGCCGCCCGCGACGGTCTCTTCCCGCGCTCCTTCTGCCGGCAGAACCGCCACGGCGCGCCGGCGGTCGGCCTGCTGTGGACCGGCGTGGTTTGCCAGGTCCTCTTCCTCGTCTGCCACTTCGTGCAGGGAGATGCCTGGAACGTCATGATCTCCATCACCTCGGTCATGGCGATGCCCTGCTACCTGTTGTGCTGCCTGTACCTGTGGCGGCTGGTGCGCCGCCGGCCGACGCTGTTCGCCGCCGGTGGCGTGACGCGCCGGCGTGCGCTCGCCGTCGGCATCCTGGGGTCGCTGTTTTCGCTGTTCCTCGTCTACTCCGCCGGGCTGCACTATCTCATGGTTGCCTGCGCGCTGTTCGCCATCGGCCTGCCGATCTACGCCGTGGCGCGTCGCCAGCGTGCGCCCGGCGAGCGCTTCCTGAGCCGCCGCGAGCTCATCCTGTTCGCGGCGATCGTGGTGGTTGGCGTCATCGGCGTCGTCGGCACCTGGCGCAGCGGCATGTTCGGCTGAGCCGCCTAGACTGTCCGGGTAGGCAATCTGCGGAGAGGAGTCGTCATGAAGCGCATCGTCACGGGCATCGTCGCCCACGTCGACGCCGGCAAGACCACGCTGTCGGAGGCGCTGCTGTATGCGACGGGTACGACGCGCGCCCTCGGCCGCGTCGACCATGGCGACTCGTTTCTCGACACCGACGCCATGGAGCGTGCCCGCGGCATCACCATCTACACGGAGCCGGCCATCATCGAAACCGACGGGGCGCAGCTGACGTTGCTGGACACGCCCGGCCACGTCGACTTCGCCGCGGAGATGGAGCGCACCCTGCAGGTGCTCGACTATGCGATCCTGGTGGTGAGCGCGCCCGACGGCGTGCAGGGCCACACGCAGACGCTGTGGCGGCTGCTGCGGCGGTACGAAGTGCCGACGTTCGTCTTCGTGAACAAGACGGATGCGCCGGGCGTCGACCGCGTGCACGTCCTGCAGGAGCTGCACGAACGCTTCTCCGACGCGTGCATCGACTTCACCGGCGCCGCCGAGGGCACGCTGGACGACGCGCAGCTCGAACAGGTCGCCATGCAGGACGAGACGGCGATGGAGGAGTACCTGTCCGACGGCACGCTGTCGCCGTCGCGCATCCGGTCGATGGTCGCGGACCGCCTGGTGGTGCCGGTGTTCTTCGGTGCGGCGCTGCGCATGGAAGGCATCGACGACTTCCTGCGTGGCTTCGTGCACTTCACCCGCGAACCGGAGTACCCTGCGCAGTTCGGCGCACGCGTCTTCAAGATCTCGCACGACACGCAGGGCAACCGGCTGACCTGGCTCAAGGTGACCGGCGGCGAGCTGCGTGCGAAGATGCTGCTGCCCGAAGGCGACGGCGAGGAGAAGGTCGACCAGGTGCGCCGCTACTCCGGCGCGAAGTTCACGACGATCGAGTCGACGCCTGCGGGCACGGTGTGCGCGGTGACCGGCCCCGAACGCACCTTTCCGGGGGAGGGCCTGGGCAGTGCGCAGGACGCGGCGCGCCCCGAGCTGCAGCCGGTGCTCACCTACACCGTCGACGTGGGCGACCTGGACAGCCACCATGTGCTGCTGGCCCTGCGTGAACTGGAGGACGAGGACCCGCTGCTGCACGTGGTGTGGGATCCGCGTCTGCAGGAGATCCGCGTCCAGCTCATGGGCGCGGTCCAGCTGGAGGTGGTCGAGCAGCTGATGCGTGAGCGCTTCAAGCTGCCCGTGACCTTCGACGCCGGCTCGATCCTCTATCAGGAGACGATTACCGAACCGGTGGAGGGTGTCGGGCATTTCGAGCCGTTGCGGCACTACGCGGAAGTGCACCTGCTGCTCGAGCCGCTGCCGCAGGGCGGCGGACTCGAGTTCGCCAGCGACGTCTCCGTCAACGACCTCGACGTCAACTGGCAGCGTCTGGTGCTGCAGCATCTGCGGGAACGCGAACACCTCGGCGTGCTGGTCGGCGCTCCGGTCACGGACATGCGCATTTCGCTGATTGCGGGGCGCGGCCATCTCAAGCACACCGAGGGCGGCGACTTCCGGCAGGCCACGTACCGTGCGCTGCGGCAGGGGCTCATGGAGGCACGTGCCGGCGTACCGACCGAGGCCAGCGTCGAGGAAGTCGCCGACCGCTTCGTAGGCGATGGCCGCGATGACACCGACGACGACGCGCCGGCGGCCCGCATTCAGGGGGCCGGTAACTGCCGGCTGTTGGAACCGTGGTACCGTTTCCGCTTGGAACTGCCGCAGGACATGGTCGGCCGCGCCATGAGCGACGTGCAGCGGATGGGCGGCACCAGCGAGCCGCCGACGCTCGATGGTGCCTATGCCGTGCTTGAGGGCGATGCGCCGGTCAGCGGCATGCGCGACTACGCCATGGAAGTCAACGCCTACGCGCACGGCGAGGGGCGGCTCAGCGTGGTCTTCGCTGGATATCGTGCCGCCCATGACGAGGCTGCCGTGGTGGAAGCGGCGCACTATGAACCGGAAGTAGACTTGGAGCATACGCCAGACTCGGTGTTCTGCGCCCATGGCGCAGGGTATCCCGTGAAGTGGTACCAGGTACCGCGGTTCGCGCATGTGGCAATGAGGGAGTGATCCGACGGCCCGAAGGTGCCGGTGCTACGTGCGGTGGCGCTATCGGGTCGATTGGATTGTGCCGGGCCGGAGGTAGCGAAGGGAATGTTCCACGTGCCCTGAGGGGGAGCTTGGCGGAACGGTGATCGGGAAGCACATGAAGTGTGCGTTGGCTGATGTTGGTTGATTGGTTGATATGGAAAGAGCCCCGGAAACCGGGGCTCTTTCACTGGAGCGGACAACGGGACTCGAACCCGCGGTCTCGACCTTGGCAAGGTCGCGCTTTACCAACTAAGCTATGTCCGCAAAGGACCGTACCGAAGTACGTTCGTGGGCGATACAAGATTCGAACTTGTGACCCCTTCCGTGTCAGGGAAGTGCGCTACCACTGCGCCAACCGCCCGGGCCGAGGAACTAACCTACGGGAGAGGGAGGACAAACACGACGGCCGACGTGTCGTCGCCCATGTCCGCGCCGCCTTCCTGCGCATGGGAGAGCCGCGCTCGTTCAGGACCCGGCCGCCTACGAGCGCGCGCCGCCTTCCTGCGCATGGGAGAGCCGTGGGGTGCGGCGCACGTTTTTCGGCACGGGCGGATTATGCGCCGTCAGGGAGCGCATGATTCGGGTTGTGCGCTGCATGGCGGCGCACGATTTTCCGGGCGTGGGAATCGTGCGCCGCCAGGGAGCCGTTCCTTGGTTGGCGGTTTCGCCCTGGGTCCGCTCTGGCGGTATCCCGCGGGCCCGACGCGCCGATGCGGCCGCCGGGCGGAGGGTCCGCCCCGTCATGGGGTGCCGGGGTGGGGTGTGTTTGCCTGGTTTGCGACACGCCGGTGGAGGTGTTGTGTTTGTTGGGTTCGGGGCGTGTCCGGGAGGGGTGGGTTTGCGTTTTGGGTGGTTGTGGTGTAGGTTTTTCTCTTGCTGCCGCCGGGCGGTCGGGTTCCTTCGGGTGCCGGGCTTTCCTGGTGTGTGGTGGTGGTTTGAGAACTCAAGAGCGTGTACTGTACTACTTCCTCCAGCGTTTGTTGGAGGGTTTGTTTTTTGATTGCCAGTCCAATCCCGCCCGTGCCTGTGTGGTGTGGGTCAGTGAGAGCTGTGAATGGGGTTGGGAGGTTTTGAGTGGGCATCGCCGTGTCCTGTCTCCTTTTGGGGGTGGGGTCGGTGGTGTTTCGTTGATTTTCCTTTGTGAAATAAATCTTTGTTTTTGTGAGAGTCTTTGTTGGCTTTCCGCATTTGTTTTTTTGTGGAGGGTTCGATTCTGGCTCAGGATGAACGCTGGCGGCGTGCTTAACACATGCAAGTCGAACGGGATCCGGCCAAGCTTGCTTGGCTGGTGAGAGTGGCGAACGGGTGAGTAATGCGTGACCAACCTGCCTCATGCACCGGGATAGCTCCTGGAAACGGGTGGTAATACCGGATGTTCCACATGATCGCATGTGATTGTGGGTAAAGGCTTTTTGCGGCGATGGGATGGGGTCGCGTCCTATCAGCTTGTTGGTGGGGTGATGGCCTACCAAGGCTTTGACGGGTAGCCGGCCTGAGAGGCGACCGGCCACATTGGGACTGAGATACGGCCCAGACTCCTACGGGAGGCAGCAGTGGGGAATATTGC
>NZ_JGYV01000012.1 GCF_000741575.1 Bifidobacterium cuniculi | reverse complement strand
TCTCGCGTCACCCGGACTGGGCGCAACAGGCTGACTTGTTGGCCGGCCTGGCCGATGCGCTGCCGGCGGGCGCGGTGCCGTTGCTGCACAGTGACCAGGGCTGGCAGTACCAGCAGCCCGCCTGGGCGCGGGCGTGCGCGCGCATGGGCATCGTGCGCAGCATGTCACGCAAGGGCAACTGCTTGGACAACGCCGCGACCGAGCAGGTGTTCGGTCATCTCAAGGACGAGTTCTTCCGGGGTCGTCAATGGGCTGACTATGAGTCGTTCAAGCGTGACCTGGAGGGCTACATCCGTTACTGGAACTCGACACGCTGCCAGGCAGCGGTCGGGGGCATGAGCCCCGACCGCTATGAGCAGGCGTTACTGGCCCTGGCCGGGTAGGGCCGGGGCATGGTAGACTGAGCACCCACACCATGAGGGTGGGTGACACTCATTAACCCCGTCCAGAAAACGGGGGACAGTTCAAATAGCGTAGTGAAAACGGCGGAATGTCGCCAACTCACTGTGACGCATCAGAACGTCTCCCGACCGGCTATTTGATAGTGGGTAGCAAATGGCATATGGCGGCATGACGGCTCGTACGTGCCGCAACCAACCGAATGATGACAGGACCTTGCGGCGAGACGTGCCGCGTTCAGCTTCGACTTCAGCGAGTCACGATGTGCACCTACGCGGTCGGCAACAACGACAACCTGCGCGCCGGCGAGCTGGAAGCTTGGAAGTCGCTGGAGTGGAGCGAACGGAGCAAATCGACTTGTTGCCGGAACGGGTACAGGACGATAGAGACGACTGAATAAATTCGATGTTTGCACATACCCGCTGTGTGTAGAAGCGCTTGTTCTGAAACCCCACGTACGCGAAACTGTGCACAAGGCACGATGATCGTGGCCCGCAGCGGCGCAGCGAAGCACCGTCGCAGACGGAAGAAGGAGCAATCCCATGAGCAGGAACATGTCACTATGGAAGAAGGTCGGTGCCGTTGGCTTGGCCCTCGGCGTTGCTTTCTCCACCGCCAACATCGCCTACGCATCCGCGACGGCAACCTACATCCCCTACAGCAGCGGCTCAATCGAAGGCGGATACTTCCGCGGCAGCCGTACCGTCACCTACACTTCCTCAGCCATCAGCATGTACTCCGTCAACCAAGCCTCCTACTGCGAGGCCAAACAAAGCGGCAACATCAACCCGCGATATATGAAGGTTGGTCTCGGCCAGACATGCAGCGTATCTCAAACGGGGACTGCAACCACTGCAGGCGACTACGCAAAATACATCGTCGGTTAGCAAACCGTCAATTCCAGCAAAAGTCCCTCGCTTTTGCCCATGTTCTGACTATGCCGTGGCAGCACTGAATATGGAAAGGGAAGGCAACCGTGCCTTCCCTTTCCATATTCACTCATCCCGCAAGGAAACCACTATCATGCCCATTACGATCGCATCAAAAAGGCAACATCATACAAGAGCCGTTCTCGCGTCAATCATGATCATTCTTCTTGTACCTCTGTCGGCTTGCGGGAGTGCGCCACAGGAAGAAGTGGCCCCCGAACCGAGCAGCCAACCGTCGGCAACCGCAATCAAGATCGCCGCATCTATCCCCGACCGCATCGAATACCTCCTGAGCATCGACGACAACGCCACTTATCCCATGTCAGAAGCACAGAAAGAGATCCTGCGCAAAGCCGTGGAAAACGGGGGCGCCATCTCCAAGGCCGACTACGATCGCGCCTGGAGCAACTACCAGCAATGCATGGTGGACAAAGGATACACCACGCCACAAGTACCCGTATACGACAATGGCCTACGCAGTCCGGCACTCATGCCCATCGACGTAGGACGTACCGAGGCGGAGATGGATAAGCTCGCCCACGACGACAGCCAATGCCGCTCCCAGGAGTATCTCATCGTGGATGAATCCTACCGGCAAGCCATCGGCAATCCCAATCTTTACGCGGAAATACCCGTGGCCATCACCGACTGCCTACACCGTGAGAAGCTCGTGCCCGCCAGCTATACGGCACGCCAGTTCGAGGAGGAGCAAGCTGCCTACCGTGAGGTCTCCGCCAGGAACTTCACCACGGATCGCTACGACGAAACAGGCGAGGCAGCCAGCAAATATAGTTTCGACTTCCATGATCCCAAATCCGTCATATGCTTCGTCACCAACGGTGACGATTCCGACCTCAGCGTCCGTTTCCCAGGCTGGCAGCCATTCAAATAGCCGCTTCTGCGACATCCCACGCCATGACGATTCATCACAATAACTGAAAGATTCCATGAAAACACTCACAGCCATCCTATCCAAGACAAGACAACAGAACATCGCCACGGTATGCGCTGGTATCATCGACAAGGAGCGGACGTCATGGTCAGCGCCAAGAAGGGGCGGAGGGAAGCATGGTTGGAACAGCGAATATCGAGGAAAGCGGCGCATCAGCAACATCCCGGCAACGCCTGCGCCTCATCCTCGTGGAGAACGACCCATTGGCCATGGAACTGGTGGGGGAACTGCTGGCCGCCTACCTGCCTGGACTGGAGGTCGTCGCCCACCTGACCGGCGGCTTCGACACGGTCGACCACTGCACACGGCATCGGGGAGAAGCGGACGCGATTCTCATGGACATGCACCTGGGCGACATCGACGGGCCGAAAGTCGTCTGGCAGCTGCGCCACGACGGCGACACCATCCCCGTGCTGGGCATGACCTCCCTGCCGCTCGACCGCTATTTTGGCGCCCTGCGGCTGGCCGGCGGCCAGGGCCTGTGTTCCAAGCGCGACATCCGCGGCATCGCCCACGCCCTGCACGCCATCGTCCACGGGGAGTCCTGCGACGGCTTCGACTCTCCCGCCCAGGCCATTCGCCACATCCAGACCCAACATCACCCACTCACCATGCTTACGCCGACCCAAGGCCGGGTCATGGATCTCCTCGCCCGCGGCATCACCGACGATGCCATCGCCACCCATCTCGGCTGCTCCCCCGCCACGGTCCGCAAGCACCGGCAGCATGCCCTCGACCGGCTCGGCGCCGCCAACCTGCGCGAAGGAATAGTGCAATGGAACCACATCAACCGCATGTTCGGCCTCGACTGACCGCACGGATCGCCCACCCCGGCGTCCTCGCCGTCATCGCGGTGACGTCGGCAGTCCTCTTGTGGGATACGTTCGCGCTCAACACCGCACCGCTGCTGCTGGCCGCACTGGTCATCGCACAGGTGCTGCTCCTCGCCGCCTCCTACCGCTGGCCCGTCCCCGCGCTCGCCGCTTGCTGCGTGCTCGCGCTGGTCGGCGACGCCGTCTTCCCCGTCTACAGCGCGTATTCGCTCTACGCCATCATGGCCGTGCTCGGCCTGTGGGCTTACCGCACGTGCGACGCCGCAGCCGCCGGCGCGGTCGTCGCACTGTCCGCGTATCAGTGTGGCTGGCTGGCCCTGACCGGCGGTTCCATGGCGCAGTCGCTCCTCTTCGCAGCCATGTTCATCCTGGATGCGCTGCTCAGCTGCGCACTGCGTCATGTGTTTGTCCGGTTGCGGCAGCTGCGGGAGCACATGAGGCAGATGCGCGCACAGGTCCGCCGCTCTGCCCACGGCATGCACGACGCCGTCGCCGGCCGCCTCACCGAAGTCGACCTGCAGCTGCAGCGGCGCGAACTGCAGGTGACGTCAGGTGACCGGCCGCCGTCACCTGACGAGATCATCGAGCTCGACCGGCACGTGCGCGCCCAGCTCGATGGCATCGCCACCGACGTCGCCGGCATCGTCGACCTCCTGCTGGAGCAGATGACGGATGAATAAGTTGTTACCGGAACGCCATCGGCAATCCCGGTCTTTATGCGGAACCGATTCTACGCCGACATCTACAACCCCCACCCACCTACTGCGCCAGCGTGAACTGCGCATTGTAGATGTCGGCGTAGAAGCCGTTGCGGGCCAGCAGCTCCTCGTGCGTACCACGCTCCACGATGTCGCCGTCCTTCATCACCAGGATCATGTCGGCGTCGCGGATCGTGGAGAGGCGGTGGGCGATCACGAAGCTCGTGCGGCCCACGGTCAGCTGGTCCATCGCCTTCTGCACCAGCTCCTCGGTGCGGGTGTCCACGGAGCTCGTCGCCTCGTCGAGGATCAGGATCGGCGCGTCCTGCACCATCGCACGTGCGATGGTCAGCAGCTGCTTCTGGCCCTGGGACAGCGTGGTCTTGTCGTCGAGCACGGTGTCGTAGCCGTCGGGCAGCGAGCGAATGTAGCGGTCGAGGCCCACGGCCTTGCACGCCGCCACGACCTGCTCGTCGCTCACGCCATCCTTCGCGTACACGATGTTCTCGCGCACCGTGCCGCGGAAGATCCAGGTGTCCTGCAGCACCATGGAGAACTGGTCGTGCACGTTCCAGCGCGGCACGGACTTCGTGTCGATGCCGTCGATGGCAATGGTGCCGGCGTCGATCTCGTAGAAGCGCATGAGCAGGTTGACCATGGTCGTCTTGCCCGCGCCGGTCGGCCCGACGATGGCGACCTTCTGCCCGGGCGCAACGTCGGCGGAGAAGTCGTGGATGACCGGCTGGTCCGGCTCGTAGCCGAAGCGCACGTGACTGAAGGAGACACGGCCTTCCACGGGCGTGATCTCGCCGTTGCCGTCACGGCCGAGCAGCGGCTCCTTGTCGCGCTCGTCGGGCAGTTCGGGTTCGTCGAGGAAGCCGAAGACGCGCTCGGCGCCGGCGGCGCAGCGCTGCAGGTTCTGGAAGGCCTGCGCGAACTGGCTGAGGGGCTGCGTGAACAGGCGGATGTAGAGCATGAAGGCGACGATGACGCCGAACTCGATGGTGCCGTTCATGGCGAGCGCCGCGCCGACGACGCACACGATGACGTAGCCAATGTTGCCCACGAGGTTCATCATCGGCATCATGAGGCCGGAGAAGAACTGGCTCTTCCAGCCCGACTCGTACAGGTCGTTGTTGTACCGCTCGAAGCGGCGGATGGCGTCGGCCTCGCCGTTGTATGCCTTGACGATGAGATGGCCGCCGTAGATCTCCTCGACGTGGCCGTTGACGTCGCCGAGCGCGACCTGCTGCTCGGTGAAGTACTTCTGCGAACGCTTCATGACGAAGAGCATGAGCACGAGGCCGATGATGGTCACACCGATGGCGCACAGCGTGAGGATGACGTTGTTGGCGAACATCATGATGAGTGCGCCGAAGAAGAGCGTGACGCTGGTCAGCAGCGAGCCGAGGGACTGGCCGAGGGTCTGTCCGACGGCGTCGACGTCGTTGGTGATGCGGCTCATGACGTCGCCGTAGCTGACCTTGTCGAAGTACTTGAGCGGCAGCTTGTTGATCTTGACGCTGATGGCGTCGCGCAGCCGCTGGGCGGTGCGCTGGGTGACGGTGGCCATCATCCAGCTCTGCACGTAGCCGAGGAGCGCATAGCCGACGTAGAGGCCGACGAGGATCCAGCCGATGCGCGTGACGGCCGCCATGTCGATCGACTTGAGCACCGGCTTGCCGCCGACCAGGGCGGGCAGGCCGGCGACGATCTCGTTGGTCATGTCCTTGAGGTAGTCGGGCCCGATGATCTGGCAGACGGTGCTGCCGATGCCGAGGATGAGCGCGATGACGATGGCGGGTATGTAGCGTTTGCTGAAGCGGATGAGCTGTTTCATCGAACCGGCGAAATCAGCCGGCTTTTCCACGGCCCTGCCGCGTCCATGTCCCATTGGTCCGGGCATGTGTGGTCCTTTCTGAACGAAGCGTAAGTCAGTGCGAGGATGTTCCACGTGGAACAGCCTGGTCAGGCCTCGAGTTCCTGCTCGCTGAGCTGGGACTGGGCGATCTCGCGGTAGACGTCGCAGGTCTCGAGCAGCTCCCGGTGGGTGCCCTGGCCGACGATCCTGCCGTCGTCGACCACGAGGATGCGGTCGGCATCCATGATGGTGCCCACGCGCTGGGCGACGATGATCTTCGTGGAATCCTTGGCGTAGTCCTTGAGGGCGTCGCGCACCACGCGGTCGGTCTTGAAGTCGAGTGCGGAGAAGGAGTCGTCGAAGATGAGGATCTCCGGCTTGCGGTAAACGGCGCGGGCGATCGACAGACGCTGCTTCTGGCCGCCCGACACGTTGGTGCCGCCCTGCGCGATCGACGCCTCGAAGCCGCCCTTCATCTTCTCGACGAACTCGGTGGCCTGCGCCACGTCGCACGCTTCCTCCACGCGGTTCATCTCCTGCGCGGTGAGCGGACGGTCGGACTCGGCGGCGATCAGCTGCTCCTCCATGCGCCGGCCGGCGGCAGTGGACGTGTCCGCCATCGGCACGTCCCCGTCCTCGCCGGGGCGGTCGCCGTAGCTCACGTTGGAGGCGACGGTTCCCTTGAACAGGAAGGACTGCTGGGGCACGTAGCCGATCTTGTCGCGCAGCACGCGCACGTCGTAGTCGCGCACGTCCACGCCGTCGACGAGCACCTGTCCCTCGGTCACGTCGTAGAAACGCGGCACGAGGTTGATCAGCGAGGACTTGCCGGAGCCGGTCGAGCCGATGATCGCCACCGTCTGGCCCTGCTCGGCGGTGAAGCTGACGTGCTCGAGCATCGCCTCGCGCGAGTCGGGGTAGGTGAAGCTCACGTCACGGAAGTCGATGCGGCCGGCAAGCTCGAGGTCGTCGGCGTAGTCGTGCGCGTCGGCGTCGGTCACGATGCCGGCGGTGCGCGCCTCGGCGACGGTCAGGCCGCGCCCACGGCTGCCGGACTCGATGAGCGGCTGCGTGTTGATGACCTCCAGGACGCGCTGCGCGGAGACGTCGGCGCGCGGCCAGAGCACGAAGACCATGCTCATGAGCAGGAAGCTCATGAGCACCTGCACGGCGTAGCTGGAGAAGACGATCATGTCGGAGAACAGCGGCAGCTTGTCGGCGACGCCGGCGGCCTCGATCAGGTAGGCACCAATCCAGTAGATGGCGAGCGACAGGCCGTTCATGACGGTGCTCATGAGCGGCATCATGATGGACATCGCACGGTTCGTGAACAACTGGGTGCCGGTGAGCTCGGCGTTGGCGCGGTCGAACTTCGCCTCCTGGTAGTCGTCGGCGTTGTAGGCGCGCACGACGCGCAGGCCGGTGAGGTTCTCGCGGGCCACGAGGTTGATGTTGTCGGTCAGCTGCTGCATGGCCTTGAACTTCGGCATGACGACCACCATGAGGATGGCCACCGCGATGAGCAGGACGGCGGTGGCGATGCCGGTGGCCAGGGTCCACTCGAAGCCGCCACCGGCGATCTTGCACACGGCCCACACGGCCATGATCGGCGCCTTGACGAGCATCTGCAGGCCCATGGTGACGAACATCTGGATCTGCGTGACGTCGTTGGTGGAGCGCGTGATGAGGCTCGCGGTGGAGAAGCGGTTGATCTCGGAAGGCCCGAAGGATTCGACCTTGCGGAACTCCAGGGAGCGCAGGCGCTGGCCGAAGGAGGCCGCAACGCGGGCCGCCAGGTAGCCGGTGACG
Source organism: Bifidobacterium cuniculi (assembly GCF_000741575.1). Taxonomy (GTDB): domain Bacteria; phylum Actinomycetota; class Actinomycetes; order Actinomycetales; family Bifidobacteriaceae; genus Bifidobacterium; species Bifidobacterium cuniculi. Next base: position 31,186 of record NZ_JGYV01000012.1, on the reverse strand, counting down.
ACGGCGCACACCAGCGAGCCGAGGGAAACGAGCAGCATCTTGCCACCCTCGGCCCAGATGTCGGCCATCTTCGAGCCAGGGGTCTCCACGAGCGTGGTGATCTGCGACATGTAGGTCGGCAGCTGCAGGTCGAAGTAGACCTGGCCCACGATGGTCACGAGGGCCAGGAACAGCTGGCCCATCTCCGCCTTGGAGAGGTATTTCATGATACGGAACATGTAAGGTCCTTTTGGTCAGTGGGGCGGGCGTCCGCCGGTTGGGGATCGGGAAGGGGCCGGACCGCGGGCGGCGGGGCGCAATCGCGATAGTCGGTCAGTCTTGGTCAGTCGGACAGGAAACGCCGTTTGCAGCGGCGGGGTCGGCGCTGTCGTCGCCGAGGAAGGGATCGTCGTCGTAGACGGCGCGCGCCACGCAGGCAGCGGCGCGCAGCCGCTCGCGCTCGTCGTTACGCCGCGCGAAGGCGTCGTGAATCTGCTCGTCGGTCGGACGGGGTTCGCCGGGCCGCAGCAGGGACATGTAGGTGAGGAACTCGGAGATGAGGTCCACGAACTCCCGGGTGCGGCGCTCGCCCATGCGCTTGAAGATCCAGCGCAGGTTGTCACGCATGCCCTCGCTATGTTCGTGGATGGCCGCACGGCCCTCGTCGGAGAGCGCGACGACCACGCGACGGCGGTCCTCCGGGTCTTCGGCGCGCGTCACCCAGCCCTTGCGCAGCAACGCGGCGATGACCGCGGAGACGCGCCCGGAGGTCACGCGCATGGCCTCGGCCAGTTGGGACGGCGTACGCGCGCCATGCATCATGAGCTCGCGCATCACGAACATCTCGCCATGGCCGCCGCGCTCCAGCGAGCGCGTCATGCGGGAACGGCTTCCCCACATGACGTGCATGACCTCGCGAATCGCCTCGTCTTCGTAATCCATCACGCCCCTCGCTTCCAGTCGTGATTCCCAGGATGGAAATTTATCTTATACTCAAAACTATTTCCACCGTAAGACAAATTGTGCAGTGCGCGGGTTCTTGAGAAATCTCCCGTTTTCCCGTGACTTTTCCAGGGCGTGGGCCGCGCCCTGGAAAAGTCACGGGAAAACGGGAGATTTCTCAAGAACCCGCGCGAAGGACCTGATATCGTGAAAACCGTTTTGGCACGCAACCGCTCATACCGGGAATCGGGGGCACCATGGTCAAGGACATCCTCAAACTCATCGGATACCTGTTGATGACCGTATTCAGCGTCGCGATGGTCATCGGCAGCATCACGCACTCCCCCTCGTCCCTATGGTGGGCAATCCCCATTTCCCTCGCCGTCATCAGCGCCTCTACAATCTATGTAGTCAAGAGGAAGAGCCCCTCAACCTCGCGCTCGAACGCGCAGGAATCACGACGTCGTCCCCCTCATGAAGATTGCAGTCAGTGACACATTTTCCGGCCGTTGAAAATCGTGTAGGGCTGTGGGCTGCACAACTGTCAGTTGTGCAGCCCACAGCCCTACACGATTTTCAACGGCCGGAAAATGTGTCAGTCGCGCAGCAGCCAGTCACCTGTCGTCGAGGTCCGCCATGCCGGCACTGCGGCGCTCGGCGTCACGCACCTCGGCAAACTCGCGCCGCCCGCGCGTCTCGTGGCGGTTCTTGAGCAGGCAGTAGCCGCCGAAGAGCAGCAGCCAGCCCAGGCCGGCGATCGCGGGCCAGCGGGTGTCGGCGGCGATGAACAGGGTACCGTAGATGAACACGAAGAAGGCGATGACCAGCGGGTCGAGCACCTTGTAGGCGGGCATGAGGAAACCGTCGGGCATGAACTCCGGCGACTTGCGGTAGCGGTAGTGCGCGACCATCGTGAGGATGTAGATGAAGATGATCACCGCGGAGCTCGCCGAGGAGAACAGCACGAAGGCGCCGGAGACGCCGGGCAGCGCGCTGACGATCGGCGAGAGCAACACCAGGCAACCCGAGGCGATGATGGCGCGCGCCGGCACCTTCGCCTTCGAGACGGTGCCCAGCTTGGACAACGTGGGCGAGACCGACTCGTTGGCCAGCTGGAAGAGGTGACGGCCGGCGGAGTAGAGCAGCGAGTTGAGCGAGCTGGCCGCGGCGGTAAGCACCACGAAGAAGACGAGCGCGGCCGCCCAGTGCAGGCCGGCGAACTCGAAGACCATGATGAAGGGCGACGTGAAGGAGCCGTCCTCGTTCGGCGCGAAGTTGCGCCACGGCACGATGGTCATGATGGCGAGCAGCGCGCCGACGTAGAAGATGAGCACGCGCACGATGATGCCGTTGACCGCCTTGGGGAGCACCTTGCGCGGGTTCTTCGTCTCCGAGACGGTCACGCCGACGAACTCGATCATCTCGTAGGCGAAGAAGACCATCTGGAAGCTCATGAGGAGGGACACCCAGCCGTTGGGGGCGAGCTGGAAGCCGTCGGTGATGTTGCGCACGGTGACGCTGCCCGCCGGCGAGACATGGTCCTGGCCCGGCACCTGCGTGGCGCCGTACTTGTATCCGGCGATGAGCATGACGACGGCAGTGACGATCATGACCACGATGAGCGTGATCTTGATCATGGAGAACCAGAACTCCGCCTCGCCGAAGACCTTCACCGCGATGAGGTTGATGCCCACGAGCGCCACCAGGAAGCACAGCTCGATGAGCCACTGCCAGGCACTGAGGTCGAAGCCGAGCGTGCCGAAGAAGGTGACGCAGTATTGGCCGACGGCCGTGATCTCGGTCATGCCGATGAGCACCAGCACGATCCAGTAGGACCACAGGGCGAACTTGCCCCAGCCGTTGCCCAGGTACATGCGGATGAAGTTGATGAAGGTGTGCTGACTCGGGTCGCGGTACATGAGTTCGCCGATGCCGCGCATCATGATGAACATCATGATGCCGACGGCGATGTAGACGAGCACGATGCTCGGTCCGGTCAGGTTGATGGACTTGCCCGCGCCCAGGAACAGGCCAGTGCCGATGGCACCGCCGATGGCGATGAACTGCACGTGCTTATTCGTCAGGCCGCGTTCCATCTCGTTGTTTTCGTCCAGGCTGTGCAGCGACGTCGGCGCAGTGCCGGATGGGCGCCTGTCCTTGCTCTGTTCGGATTGTTGCATATCACACATAATATGAACGACTCTATAGACGCCAAGGTTACGGATGCAAACCGAAAGGGGCGCTTCCCCGTACGGCGAACGACAGCGGCGCCCCGGGTATGGATGCGTGCGCATACGCGCGCGGGACGCATGCGCGTCCATGTGCGTTTGCATGCCCCACCACCCCCTCCTCCTCCGAGAGATCTCTCGGAGGAGGAGGTGGCGCTATTCCACGGACTTGAGGGAACTGACGGGGTCGATGCGGTCCAGGACGGGGTTGACGAAGAGCTGCACCAGGAAGGCGAAGGCCAAGGTGGCGGCAGCGGCGATCACGTAACTCCACGGGGATACCGTCACCTCGAAATACATCGAGGGCATGTTGAGGACGCTTATTGCAATCTCGCCACGCGACGCCGCAATGAAGACACTCAAATGATTTATCATACAACACATTTACACAGGAAATGCCGAAGCACGAAAGACGCAAATCAAACCAAACGAGAGACGCAAACAACGCGCAATATGGTATACTTCGAAATTAGATTTTGAACAGTATCAGTAAGGAGGGTTCCATGAGCGAATTAGATTCCTTCCGGGCGCTCGAATTTGTGACAGGCATTCCTACAATGACTGTCACGAAAGATGGAGTAAGCTTCAACAAGGCAACCGTAGACAAACTCAAGCGTCCTGAATATGTGCTTGTCCTCATGGACGACAGCGCCCATCGCCTAGCCATTCAGACGTGTTCGCAAGACACCACAGACGCACGTCCTTTTCTCAAGGAAGGCCGGTCGTCGCGCGCGGGGGTGCGATGGAATAATTTCGACCTCAAAATGACATTACAGAGACTTATGAGATGGAACCTTGAAGACAATGGATATAAAACCGAAGGTGACTATTTCCCTGAGGACAATGCCATAATCTTCAATCTTGACAACAGTCACATTACAGAGAGGAGTACGCGTAGGACAGACACCCGCTGACTTTTGGAAAAGTGTGGCGAATTATTGGCGTAATCCGCCACACAGGAAGATGCTGTAACAATAATGCACAACACCCGCATTACGCATTATTGCACATCCTCTTCCTTCCAAGCAATGCAATACACGACAAGTTACCTATATCTCTTTTGCATGCATGAAAGGACGATTACATGGGACACCCTTCCCTTTTCGAGTGGTGCGAACGAACGGGCTCCGAGCTCCGCTTGCACGGCATACAATTCTCCGATGAAGGATATCCACGGTTCCCCGAGGGACTTCTACTTCACGACAAACCATCAGAGATGATCGACTGGAACAATCGGCTTCAGTCCAAAAACCCACAGGACACAGTCATCACTATGTTCATGAATGATGATTCCCTGTATCGCCGTCTGTTCCGTTTAAGCTCCGATCTCCCAGAATATAAGCGTTTCATGGGCGTGAGTGGATTCGATTTCAGTCCCCGCCCCGACATGCCCCTCGAAATGCAGCAATTCCACATTCTGGTCAATATGCTCGCTACATTATGGTTGGGGATACACGGTGTGCCAATTGTGCCTAATTGGCGTATCGGCAGCGAGGAAACCTTATCAGCACTTACCTCCTATCCAGCCGACACCCAATTTGCAGTTGGAACGCTGGGATGTGCAAGACGGCATATCTCCACAAACATAACGCTGCTCTGCCAAAAGCTCATAGTGACGCAACCGAAATCATTACTTGTTTATGGTGCACTTCGCCCGCAATTTCAGGCCGTATTGGAACAAGAACACATCGACTTTCGCGTTTATCGCGAATATCGATATCGCTCCTTCCACGCCGCACGGAAAGACACGGGAGCGAAGTAACCATGGACGCAAAAGGAACTTATTCGAAACTTGCTCGGGAGCGCCATACTGAAGCGGAATCCCATGATGACAATCTGCTTCGCGCCATCGGTAGGGCCCATGAACGCGTGGAACGGCATGGATCCAATTGGGAATGGGTAGACCTTAATGAGGTATTGAATGAACTCGCCCCTGGGGCCTCTCCCATTGCCGAGGGGACAAAGTTGAAGTACTACAACCATGACCGAACCATATGCGTCATCGTTGACGTCAGCGGATATCTGCGAATCATGGATGTAGCAGCTTCGCAATCATCCAGACGAACGCAATATCTTGACATTCATGGAAAAGACGCCCACAACATAACCGTCAATGGAAAACAACGCGGACGAACCAAGGATGAATTTCAAAGAGCAACACACTACCGAATCAAGAAACGAGGTATGACACAGTGAAAGATCCATTTCCTCATATGTATACAATTCTCGTTCCCAAAAACGTGCAGGAGGACGCACCAATCGGACCAGATGACACGTGCGACATGTTTCCCCTTTCCCAAGAAGAGTTCGACTGTCTGCAGTCTCATTTGTTCGAAAAGTACAACAGGCAGTTCGAAATATTGATCGCCCCCTACGAAGAGGAACGGATTAATTCCCGGGAGGTCCACATGGCTCTCCAAATAGCTAAACAAGAACTTACCAAGGCAAATGTCGCAATGAGTGAGGCATATGTGCATGGCTTAAGCACAGTCGTTAAAGCATTGCAGACAGCCGAGTCTCGGCATACATTTGCAGAATTGGCTTTTTGAGAGGTAACCATGTCGCATACAACCAAGGAACGAGGTCCGAGCCCCTGTTGGTACCATATGTTCTTGCTGTCAAGCATGTACACAGACGCTTTCCGCACGTGTACCATACGAGCCTGCGAGCATAAAGGACCTCTACCTTCTGAAGACCTCGATTCACCTTTCGATTTACAAGACAGCATATGCGGCTATGCAACTCGTCTTGCAAAGGTATCGACGTTGGATACTTGCGCAACAGATCTTGCTCAATGGAACCTTTTTCTACAACATCTTGCGTCACGCGGGATAAAAGGTCTTATACTGCAGAATGATCGGCCTGATTTCGGCAATAGCATCTACCGAGCATTTGCGAACTTGACGCTAAAGGCATATGTTTCCGCCCTCGAGAGGAACGGAATACGCACGACTGTTATTTAATCCCCTTAGCCTCCTTTTCGCATGTTGCTATTCCACGGACTTGAGGGAACTGACGGGGTCGATGCGGTCCAGGACGGGGTTGACGAAGAGCTGCACCAGGACGGCGAAGGCCAGGGTGGCGACGGCGGCCGCCACGTAGCTCCATGGGGATACCGTCACCTCGAAATACATCGAGGGCATGTTGAGCACGCCCGTGAGCAGGCTGGCCAGCCATCGGCCCAGGGGCAGGCCGATCACGGTGCCCATGAGCGTCATCACCATCATCTCGCGGTCGATGTAGCGGTGCACCTCGCGGTCATAGAAACCCAATACCTTGAGCGTGGCCATTTCGCGGATGCGCTCGGACACGTTCGTATGCGCCAAGGTGAACAGCACCACGAGCGCGAGCGCACCGGCCAATGTCACGATGAGCGCCACGACGGCTCCCATGAGGTCGAACTTGAAGTCCTCCATCTGTTGTGCACAGCTCACGGCCGTCATGACCGTGCCGTCCTCCTCGAGCTGGGCGACGTAGTGGCGCTGATGCGTGGAGTCGCCCTTGAGCTTGGCATAGACGGCGTTCCAGGTGATGGCCGACGTATCCGCGTCTGCATCGCCGGACGACGAGTCGGGGAAGAGCTGACGGTAGAGGTCCTCGCTGATGTAGACCTGGCTGCCGAGGAGATTGCGCATCACGGCATGGACCTGCGTGGTGGCCGGTACGAAGCCGTCCGCCTTGAGACTGACGCGGTCGCCACTGTCGATGCCGAGCGTCTTCGCCGCGGACTGCGCCACGATGATGCCGCTGTCGTCGAGCGCGATGGTCTTGTCCTGCCTGCCACTGCCGAACAAGGAGGCTGCCCAGCCGATCAGCCCTTCCGACCTGGGCGCTTCGACGCGCAGCATCTCGTCGAGTTCTCCCAGCTGTCGTTCGGGGACGACAACCAGCTGGATGCTTTCGCCATGGCCGGATGCGTTCGTCAGCTCGCCGTTTTCCACGCGGACGTCCATGATCGCGGTGGTCTGTCCGTCGGAGACGATGCGCTCGCGCATGGTTTTCGCGTCGCCGTCGTTGGAGACGGCCATCATGTCGTATTGGTTGATTTGCCCGAACTGCTGCTCGCCGAGCACGGCGACGGTGTCGTTGATTGCCAATCCGCACACGATGAGCGCGGTGCAGCCCGCCACGCCGCCGACGGTCATGATGAGCCGCGACTTGAAGCGGAAGATGTTGCGTGCAGTCACCTTGTTCAGGAAAGTCATGCGCTTCCAGAGCGGCCTGACGTGTTCGAGCAGGATACGCGCCCCCGGCTTGGGTGACTTCGGGCGCATGAGCGAGGCCGGCATCTGGCGCAGTTCGCGCACCACGGCAACCAAGGTGGCACCGACCACGCCCCCCACGAAGAGCAGGACGCCGAGCGAGCCGACGAGCCAGTCGTATTCAAAGCGCAGGTCGGGAATGACGTAGAGCCCCTTGATCACCACGAGCAGGAAGGCGGGGATGCCGAGGAAACCCACGAGCAGGCCCAATCCGCCGCCAATCAGACAGCCGAGCAGTGCGAAGAGCACGTATCGCAGCGCGATGGTCACGCGGCCGTAGCCGAGGCCGAGGTAGGTGCCCACAAGTCCGCGGTCCTCCTCCACCAGGCGACTCATGGTGGTCAGGCTCATCATGACGGCCACGATGAGGAAGAGGACGGGAAAAGCCTTGCCGAGCGATTCGATCGAGCTGATGTCCGACTTGAGCGAGCTAAAGCCGCCGATGGCCGAACGCGTCTGGACGTACCACCGTGGCGTGGCGAGATCGTCGATCTCCTGCTGCTGCTTGGCGAATTCGCCAGCAGCATCCTTCCGCTTCGCTGCGAGATCCTCGGAAGCATCGTCCAGTTTGGTTTGGGCGGTCTCCAGTTGCTGGATTGCGGCCTGCAGCTGCGGGGGCGCGTTGGCTTCGGCCAGGCCAAGTTGCGTCAGTTGTGCGTCGAGTTGTGCTCGCTGGTCGTCCAGTTGCGCCTGTTGGTCCGCCAAGGCCTGCGCCGCCTGGTCGAATTGCGTGTCGGTGTCCTTCCTGGCATCGTCCAGCGCTTCCTGGGCATCGGCCTTGAGCGAGTCGAGGCGTGCCTGCTCGCGGGTCGATTGCACTTGGCTTTCAATGCGCTTGGCCACGGAAGAGGTCAGGTCGTTGTAGTCCTGCGAGAAGGATTCCAGGGCTTCCGCACCGTCCACGAGCAGGGAAACCGACGTGTAGACGTCGCCTATCACGCCGTCGGACGGCGCGAACAGGACATAGTCATCCGAGGCGGAGGAACGGAAGGACGACCTCGAGTAGCCGTTCGGATTGGTCAGGTCGGAGGGATCCAACACCACGCCGGTGATACGCAGGTGCGTAGGGAAGCTCGGCGCGGCTTCCGTGCCGCCGCCCACGGATTCAGTACCATCCGCGGTCCCATCCCGGGTCTCGGCATCGTCTGTCCCATCGTCCGCGGTCACGTCGATCTCGTCACCTATCCGCAGTCCGGAATCCTTGAGAAAACGTTCCGTCACGGCCACCTCGCCCGCCTTGGCGGGCATGGAACCGCTTTGCAGAGAGGGCCGGTCAATGCCTTGCGTCCCGATTTCGCGAATGACGGCGGAGCGCTGCTTGCCGTCGACCTCCACCAGCACGGACTGGGACCTGTCGGCCTGGACCGCCCGGACGCCAGGCACTTGCTTGAGTGCCTCCACGTCATCGTCGTCGAGCCCCATGGTGGAGAGCACCTGCACGTCGTGCAGTCCTTGAGCGTCGAAGAAGCGGTCAGCCGCCAGGAAGGTGTCGCGGCAGCCCGCGTAGATGCCGGTGAGCACGGCCACGCCGAGCATGGAGATTACGAGGATCGACAGGAAGGGCTTCCATGACTGCAGCCAGGAACGCAAGGTGGCAACCAGGAAGGCACTGCCCGCCGGCCTGCCCCAACGTCCGCCATGCCCTTTGCCCGGGTCACGGCCGCTCATGGGCACGGCAGCCCCGGCAACACCGCCTATGCCGGCCTTGCCTCCTGCCGTTCGTTCCATGGGTCGCCCTGTCCCACCCACCACACTGCGCATGCCATCCATACCGCACCTCACCACTCGATGTCCGCGATGGGCGTGGGGTTCGGGTTGATGTCCTGGCTGCCTACCCGGCCCGAGCGGAAGCGGATGACCTTGTGCGCCATGGGCGCGAGTGCGGCGTTGTGCGTCACGATGAGCACGGTCATGCCTTCGTCGCGGCAGATGTCCTGCAGCAGCTGCAGCACTTCGCGGCCCGTCTCGTAGTCGAGCGCACCGGTGGGCTCGTCGCACAGCAGCAGCTTCGGCTTCTTGGCGACGGCACGGGCGATCGAGACGCGTTGCTGTTCCCCGCCGGACAGCTGGGCGGGGAAATTGCCGAGACGGTCGCCGAGGCCGACCTTGCGCAGGGTTTCGGCGGGGTCGAAGTGGTCGGCGCAGATCTGCGAAGCGAGCTCCACGTTCTCCAGGGCCGTGAGGTTGGGGATGAGGTTGTAGAACTGGAACACGAAGCCGATGTCGTTGCGCCGGTAGGTGATGAGGTCGTGACGGTCGAGGTGCGTGATGTCGCGGCCGCCCACCACCACGTGGCCGGAGGTGGCGGTGTCCATGCCGCCGAGGATGTTGAGCGCCGTGGTCTTGCCGGCGCCGGACTGTCCGAGGATCACCGAGAGCTCGCCTTCGCCGGCTTTGAAGTCCGCGCCGTCGAGGGCGCGGATGGACGTGGAGCCGGACGGATACTCCTTGACCACGTCCTCGAAAGCAATGTATGCCATGGCGCCTCCCTGCTCGACACACCGACACATTCTCACGTTTGTTCGATGTAGAATCATAGTAAACCAACACATTGTCGGTTTCGCAACCAACAGTCGGTTGGCGTGTCGTTGTTTTCAGCACAGTACGGCAAGGAGGCGTCCATGGCCAAGACACTGACGGAGAGCCGTCGCACCCGTTACACGCGCAGCGTGCTGCAGGACACCATGGTGGAACTGTTGCGCGAGAAGTCGATGCCCCACATCACGGTGAGCGAGCTGTGCTCCCAGGCGGACGTCAACCGCTCAACCTTCTATGCGCATTACGACGGCCTGGAGGACCTGCTGCACGACGTGGAGGGCGAGGCCATCGACCACGTCTCCGCGGCCTTCGACGACCTGCTCTCCCAGTCCGACCCCACGGACGCCGAGACCGCGATACGCCGCATCTGCGCCTACATCGCGGACAACCGCAGCCACCTGCAGGTCCTCATGAGCAGCCGCGCGGACCTCGATTTCCAAAGACGGCTCATGGGCCTGCTCTACCAGCACGACGACGAGATCATGCAGCTGCAGCCGGCATCGAACGACCCGAACGAGAACCGCCTGCGCCTGCAGTTCGCCATCCACGGCGCCATCGGGCTGATCCAATACTGGCTCGACACCGGCCTGGAGGCCTCCCCCGAGCAAGTGGCGCAGACCATCATCGACATGAGCATGCCGAAACAGCACGCAGGTCTCTAGAGATCTCTAGGAAGGCACACACCACCGATTAGTTTGATGATTTAACATATAGATGCTACTCTTATCTATAACCCTATCGACAACGCGCATGCCATAGGCCTTTCACCGACGCAAGCCAGGGCATGCCAAGGAAAGGACACACCGTGGTGCAGTACGGACACTTCGACGACAAAGCCCGCGAATACGTGATCGAGACCCCCGCCACTCCCCTGCCGTGGATCAACTATCTGGGCAACGAGGACTTCTTCTCCCTCATCTCCAACACGGGAGGCGGCTATTCCTTCTACAAGGACGCGAAGCTGCGCCGCATCACCCGCTATCGCTACAACGGCGTGCCGATGGACAACGGTGCACGCAACTATTACCTGAGCCTCATGAGCGGTGCCGGCGAGGACGCCACGCCCATCGCCACCTGGTCGCCGACCTTCCTGCCCACGAAGGCCCCGCTCGATTCCTATGAGTGCCGCCACGGCATCGGCTACACCACCTTCCACGCCGGCTACCAGGGCGTCGAATCCGAACTGACCGCCTTCGTGCCGCTGCACACCGCCGCCGAGATCAACCTGCTCACCGTGCGCAATACCACGGGCGAGCCGATCGTGGTCGATGCCACCGGCTGCGTGGAATGGTGCCTGTGGAATGCCGTGGACGACTCGAGCAACTTCCAGCGCAACCTGTCCACCGGCGAGGTCGAGGTGGAGCGCACCGACGACGATACCGTCATCTACCACAAGACCGAGTTCAAGGAACGCCGCAACCACTACGCCTTCTTCTCGGTGAACGAGCCGACCGTCGGTTCCGACACGAGCCGCGACGACTTCCTCGGCCAGTTCAACGGCTGGGACACCCCGCAGGTCATTGCCGACGGCAAGCCACGCGACACCATCGCGCACGGTTGGTACCCGATCGCCGCCGAACGCGTCCGCCTGGAGCTCGCCGCGGGCGAGGAGCGCACGCTCGTCTTCATGCTCGGTTACATCGAAGTGCCCGACGACCGCAAGTGGGAAGACCCGACGGACCCGGCCAAGGTGGGCATCATCAACAAGACGCCCGCCCACGAGCTCATCGCGCGCTTCGACACCACCGAGAAGGTCAAGGCGGCTTTCCGGGAGCTGCAGGATTACTGGGAGCGGCTACTCGGCGGCTTCCAGGTCTCCTCGGGCGACGGGAAGCTCGACCGCATGGTCAACATCTGGAACCAGTACCAGTGCATGGTCACCTTCAACCTCTCGCGTTCCGCCTCCTACTACGAGTCCGGCATAGGACGCGGCATGGGCTTCCGCGATTCCAACCAGGACCTGCTCGGCTTCGTGCACATGATCCCGGAACGTGCCCGCGCGCGCATCCTCGACATCGCCGCCACCCAGCTGCCCGACGGCTCGGCATGGCACCAGTACCAGCCGCTGACCAAGAAGGGCAACGCGGACATCGGCGGCGGCTTCAACGACGACCCGCTGTGGCTCGTCGCCGGCGTCTTCGCCTACCTGACCGAGACGGGCGACGACTCCATCCTGCGCGAACCGACCCAGTTCGACAACGCCGAAGGCTCCGAGCAGCCGCTGCTCGAGCACCTGCGTCGCTCCGTGAACTTCACCATGGGCCACCGCGGTCCGCACGGCCTGCCGCTCATCGGCCGCGCCGACTGGAACGACTGCCTCAACCTCAACTGCTTCTCCTCCACCCCGGGCGAAAGCTTCCAGACGGTCGAGAACAACGACACCGGCATCGCCGAGTCGGTATTCATCGCGGGTATGTTCGTACTCTACGGCGAGCAGTACGCGCAGATCCTCGAACGCTTCGGCACCGCCTGCGGCATGAGCGACGAGCAGGTCAAGGAAGAGACGGCCGCCGTACGCCAGGCCATCGAAGAAGTGCGCGAGGCGACGCTCACGGCCGGCTGGGACGGCGCATGGTTCCGCCGCGCCTACGACGCGAACGGCAATGCCGTCGGCACCAAGGACGACACCGAGGGCCGCATCTACATCGAGCCGCAGGGCATGTGCGTCATGGCCGGCATCGGCACCGACGACGGCAAGGCGCAACAGGCGCTCAAGTCCACCAAGGACCTGCTCACCTGCCGCTGGGGCACCGCCATCCTGGCGCCCGCCTACTCCACCTACCGCATCGAGCTGGGCGAAATCTCCTCCTACCCGCGCGGCTACAAGGAGAACGGCGGCATCTTCTGCCACAACAACCCGTGGATCTCCATCGCCAATGCCAAGGTCGGCAACGACGACGAGGCCTTCAACGTATACACGCGCACCTGCCCCGCCTATGTGGAGGAGCACTCCGACGTGCACCGCACCGAACCCTACGTCTACTGCCAGATGGTCGCCGGCCCCGAGGCACCCCAGCCAGGCGAGGGCAAGAACTCCTGGCTGACCGGCACCGCCGCCTGGACCTTCGTGGACGTCTCCCAGTACCTGCTGGGCATCCAGCCCACCTTCGACGGCCTCAAGGTCGAGCCGCACCTGCCTGCACAGTTCACCGACCTGACCGTGGAGCGCACCTTCCGCGGCACGAAGTACGTCATCCACATCACCCGCACCGGCGAGCGCACCCTGGGCGTCGACGGCCGGGCAGTAGACGGCAACACCATCCCGATGGCTCCCGAAGGCACCGAGGAAGTACGTGCCGAAGTCACCATGTGACCGACTGCGCCTGGCGTGGTGACGGATTCCACGCCAGGTGACGGCCATCCACATTCCCGCGACGGGATGACCGTCCGACCACAATGCCCCTCCCAGCTGGCGCCGGTGATCATGCTTCCCCTACCGTCGAGGCATGATCACCGCATTGAGTCCAGCCCTGTCGGCATGGCTGACCGAGGTCCATGCCCGGGGCGAATGCCTGCACCCCACCACCCCGGCCGAACGTTCCCTCGGTGCGCCGCTATCAGCAGGCGGGCCTGCTGACCGTCCCTTATCGCGGCCTCTATGACGACACCGCCACATGGTGCGCCAAGGATCCGCACGAGCAGGCGCGCACGCTGTTGCGCACACTGCACCGACTGCATCCACAGTGGGTCGCCACCGACATCGCCGCCCAGGATTTCCAAGGCATTGAGCATGGACGCCAGTTGCACACGGATATCGTGACCATCACCGACCGCGGATGCAACGCGGCCAAGCGCCACACCGGTCCCGGCGCGCAGCTCATCCGCATGCGCGTGCCGGCGTCGCTGGACATCGTCACGGTAAGGGGCCTGCCGATGACCCCGACGGAGGTCTCCGTCATGGTCGCCGTACCCCACCTACCTTTCACCAGTGCGCTGCCCATGGTGGACAGTGCGCTGCGTCAGGGACTGTCGACGGAACGGCTTGAGGAGACGGCTGCATTCCTGCGCCGGCTGGACGGCTATGTACGCGCGCTCCTGCGATGCGGCGATCCGCTCAGCGAGAACGGCGGCGAGTCCTACGTGCGTGCCGTGATCATGGAGATGGGCTTCGCCGCGCCCCGGCTCCAAGTGGAGTTCCGCCGCGGAGGACGGACGGTACGTGTCGATTTCCTCTGGGAGCTCCCCGACGGGCGCCTGGTGGTGCTTGAGCTCGACGGCCGCGCCAAGTACGTCGACCCTGCCATGACCCATGGCAGGAGCCCGGCAAAAGTGGCCGTAGAACAGCTTGACCGTGACGAGTTCCTTCGTGATTGCGGCGTCAACACCGTCGTGCATGTCCTCTTCGAGGAGGCCGTGCGACGCGTGCCGCTCCAGCGCAAGCTCGTGCGCGCCGGAGTCCCGCTCGCTCCCTCCCCCATGGTCCTGCAACCGACGATGATTGCCTGACCCTGCGGCGAATTCCTACGGAAACTGACCAGACTCCAAGGGAATTCGTCGCCGCAGCCGCTCTCCACGACGAATTTTTACGGAAACCAGTCGATTCCCCCACGGATTCGCCGCATACACGACGCGGAGCAGGACTTCCGCCCGGCTTGCCGCGAACCTATGGGCCGCCGTAACAAATCAGGGAGAGTTGGGGACTTACAATGCGGAACGTTGCGTGGACGGCCACGCGGTTGACAGCGAGTACGAGCAAGCAAGAAGGAATCCCATGGCACACTCACCCACGGACGCCCCCGGCGGCAGCACCGCCGGCCGTGCATCCCGGCCCTTCACCAAGGACGTCCTCCACCCGCAGGGCGCGGATCCGAACACGCCCACCCTCAAGAAGGGCCTGAAGAACCGGCACATCCAGCTCATCGCGCTGGGCGGTGCCATCGGCACCGGCCTGTTCTACGGGTCGAGCGAGTCCATCACGCTGGCGGGCCCCTCCATCCTCCTGGCCTACGTCATCGGCGGCCTGGCCATCTTCATGATCGTACGTGCCCTGGGCGAGATGTCGGTCGAGGATCCCAAGGCCGGCGCCTTCAGCTACTACGCCACCCGCTACTGGTCCAAGCGCGCCGGCTTCATCTCCGGCTGGAACTACTGGTTCAACTACATCCTCGTCTCCATGGTCGAGCTCTCCGTGGTCGGGTCCTTCGTGAACTACTGGTTCCCGAACATCCCGCAGTGGGTGTCTGCGGCGGTGTTCCTCGTGCTCATCATGGCGCTCAACCTCATCGGCGTCAGCGAGTTCGGCGAGTTCGAGTTCTGGTTCGCCCTCATCAAGATCGTCGCGGTCATCGCCATGATCGTCGGCGGCCTCTACGTCATCGTCGCCAACGTGCCCACCGCCAGCGGCGTGCGCGCCTCCTTCGCCAACTGGTTCGACGTCGGCGGCGGCTTCTTCCCGCACGGCCTCATGCAGCGCAGCGCCGACGGCCAGTGGACCGGCCTGCTCATGGCGCTCGTCGTGGTCATGTTCAGCTTCGGCGGCACCGAGCTCATCGGCATCACCGCCGGCGAGACCGCCGACCCGCGCCGCACCATCCCGAAAGCGACGAACGGCGTCATCTGGCGCATCCTCGTGTTCTACGTCGCCGCACTGGGCATCATCATGGCCGTCGTGCCGTGGAACACGCTCGACGGCACCGTCAGCCCCTTCGTGCAGATCTTCGACTCGGTCGGCGTGCGCGTGGCCGCCGGCATCCTCAACTTCGTGTGCCTGACTGCCGTGATGAGCGTGTACAACTCCGGTCTCTACTCGAACTCGCGCATGCTGTACTCGCTGGCGCGCCAGCACAACGCGCCGGCTTTCCTCGGCAAGCTGAGCCGGCGCGGCGTGCCGGTCGCCGGCGTGCTAACCAGCGCCGTGATCACCGCGATCGCCGTGGTCGTCGTGTTCGTGTGGCCCGACTTCGCCTTCAACTACCTCATGTCGATCGCCACGATCTCCGCGCTCATCAACTGGACGATGGTGATGGTCACGCAGGTGAAGTTCCGCCGGTGCGTCGCCGCGGGCGACGGCCCCGGCGAGCTCAAGGGACTCACCGGCCAGGAGGCGATCGGGAAGATCCAGTTCAAGCTGCCGTGGGCGAGCGTGATGCCGTACCTCGTCATCGCGTTCCTCGCGCTGGTCGCCGTGCTCATGTGCTTCTCCCCCAGCTACCGCGTGGCGCTCGTCGCCGGCGTGATCTGGCTGGCGGTGCTGTTCTGCGCGTATGCGGTGGTGGACCGCAGGAGTCGCAAGGCGTAGGTCTTGCGTCTTGGCGCGGCCATTCGGCTCTCCTGCGTTAAAGCGGGCACCGACCCGGAAGTCTTTCGTACTTAAAGCGGGCACCGGGTCGAAGGCTGACATAACGTGCGTGAAACACTGCGTGACACTGCCCGCTTTAACGCAGGAAATACCGCGAGCGAGTGCCCGCCCTAACGCAGGAAATGCACCTGACCCGGTGCCCGCTTTAAAGGACGGAAGCTCACGGATTTCTTACAGAAGCGCCAGGTTTCTTACATGAAGCGATAGCCCCAAGGAAAAGGTGTCCACGATGCGGCGACAGGACGACGGCGCATTGTGGCACTGGCGTGGTGGCACCGCAGTCACTGGTTCACATATCGGACGCACCATTCACCGAAAGCTCAAGGAGCGCCCCGCATCCCTCGCCTGGAACCGGCACGTTGATAGGATGCTGGTAAATCCGGCGAGGAGGGATGCGATGACACAGACGGCACAGCCAACAGACACCGGCACTCGGCTCTGGAACACACCAGCCTATCGCGCTTGGTTCACGGCCGACACCGCCACGGCGGTCGGCGTGGCGCTGCGGTCGTTGGCGATCTCCCTCATCGGCTATGCGTTGTCCGGGTCCACGGCCGCAGCCGGTTGGCTCGGTTCCGCGGCGGCAATCGCCCAGCAGGTGTGCGCGGTGTTCGGCGGCACCTTCGTGGACCGTCACGACCGCAAACTGCTCATCATCGTCAACGCCGTGGCCGGCTTGGCATGCTGGGGTGGCGTCACCGGACTGCTCATGGCAGGCAGGCTGACATACCCGGTCCTGCTGGGCATTGCCGTGGCCTGTTCGGCAGTCAACGGTTTCCTCGGGCCGGCATCGGACGCTATGCTCAAGTCCATCGTCAGCGCACGCAACTACCCGAAGGCGCGCAGTCTCAACGAAGGACGCGACGCGGCAGTCAACATGGCCGGCAGCCCGGTCGGCGGCTTTCTCTTCAGCGTCACGCCGTGGCTGCCGTTCCTGGCGACGGCGGTCATGTATGCGGTAGCCGGCGTGGCAGCGGTCGGCATCAGGCGTCCCAATCGCGCAGCCAACGGCGCCAAGGAAGCAGCCGGGCATTCCCTGCGCACGGCGCTGACGTCCTTTGCCCGTGATTTCTCCCAGGGATGGGCGTGGTCGTTGCGCCGCAGGATGCTGCTGGCGGTCATGGTTTCCTCGGCGTTGCTCAATTTCGGCATCAATGGGCTGCAGTACGGCATCCAGCTGCATCTCATGTCCACCGGGGTCGACGCCACCGCCATCGGCTTCATCAACACCGGCGTCTTCGTCGCCATGCTCCTCGGCGCCTTCATCGCAGGCAAGCTCAGCGATCGGGCACCGGTCGGCCCAGTGGTCTGTGCCAGCTTCATCTTCGTATGCGTGGCGGCTCTCCCCTTGGTTTGGTCGGATGCCTACTGGGTCGTGCTCGTAGCGAACGCGGTGGCGTGCCTGCCCTTCCCCATCGTCAACGCCTTGATGCTCGGCTTCGTCTTCGCCAAGACGCCTGACGACATGCAGGGTCGCGTCACCGTCTCTCTGAGCGTGCCTGCACAGGTCCTCTCCGCCTTCTCCTCTGCTGCGGCCGGCAGCTTCCTGCCCGCCGTCGGCTACCGTTGGACCATGGCGATCTTCGTCGCGGTCATGGCAGTCAGTGCCGTCATCATCCTGCGCTTCCGCCCGCTACGCACCATCCCCAGCGCCGTCGAGTGGGAGCACACGCCGCTGGTGTGAACTGCATTTTGAGCACGGAAGAGATTGCCCTGAGCAGCGTAGATTCCCCATTGCGTTAAAGCGGGCACCCGCTCGCGGTGAATTCCGTACTTAAAGCGGGCACCGGGTCGGAGGCCGACATAACGTGCGTGAAACAGCGCGTGGCACTGCCCGCTTTAATTCAGGAAAAGGCACTGGGCGGGTGCCCGCTTTAAGGACGAGAGACCGTGCAAGCGGGTGCCCGCTTTAATTCAAATGCAACGAAACTACTCGGCCTGCGCCTTCGTCGCCGGCGCGATGGAGAGCGCGGGGTCGCGCAAGGGGATCATCATCGCCTGCGTGGCGTGGTACAGGTCCGACTTGCCCGGCCACACCGTGCCGATCACGTTATTCTCGGCATCCAGCTGGTGGAACCAGGAGCCGTTCTCGTGGTCCATCAGGTACTCGTCGATGTACGCCAGGAAGGTGGCGTACCAGTCGGCGTACTCCTGCTTGCCGGTGACCTTGGCCAGGGTGGCGGCGGTGTTCACGCCTTCGGCCAGCGTCCAGTGCATGCGGTCATGCACCACCGGCTTGCCTTCCCAGTCGGTCGTGTACGCCAGGCCGGGCGCACCGTCGGCGTTCCAGGCATCCGCCACCGCGCGCGCGAAGAGCTGCTCGGCGGCGTCGAGGTACTTCCGTCCCTCGCCGTCGCGCACGCCTTCCATCCCGTACACGCTCAGCGCGTACTGCGTGATCAGGCGCGCCCATTCGATGCCGTGGCCGGGAGTGGCGCCGTAGGGCTTGAACTGGTCGTCCGGCTTGTCCGCATTGAACTCGAGGTCGGCGTTCCAGTCGGAGTCGAAGTGTTCGGGGATGCGCCAGTCGTTCTGCTCGGCCCAGCCGATCACGTGGTCGATGATGCGGCCGGCACGCTCACGCCAGCTGTCGTCGCCGGTGACGTCGGCCACCGCGAGGCACGCCTCCACGGAGTGCATGTTCGCGTTGAGGCCGCGGTAGGGGTCGAGCTCGGTGAACTCGGTGTTCCAGGTGTCCACGCTCAGGCCGGTCTCGTCGTCCCAGAAGCGGGTCAGGTAGACGCCCTGCGCGTCCTTGAGCAGCTCCTCGGCGCCGGGACGGCCGGCGAGGAGCGCGGAGGACGCGGCGAGCAGCACGAAGGCGTGCGCGTACGCCTGCTTGTCGGCGACGTGTCCGCCGTCGGGGGTGATCTCCGGGTACCAGCCGCCGTTCTCGTCGTCGTGCAGCGCGCCGCGCAGCCCCTTGAGGCCGGCGTCGACGAGCTCGGCGGCGCCGTCGACGCCCAGCAGCGTGGCCAGCGAGTAGACGTGCGTCATGCGGCAGGTGATCCAGGTGGCGCGGTTGCGGTCCGCCCAAGGTGTGCCGTCGTCCCCGAGCCAGTAGGAGCTGCCGTCCGGCGAGGGGAAGCGGCGGCCGAACTCGATGAGGTCGTCGCGCGCGGCGTCGAGGAACGCGCGGTTGTCGTCGGTGCCCAGCTGGTACTTGGCGTCAAGTTCTGCGGCCGGGGTGGGTGCAGTGGTCATGATGTCCTTCTTACTTATTTGTCTGTAGTCGTCCTTGACGAGCCGACTGCCGCGCACGGCAGCCGGTAGATGCCTGTCACAATAGCACTGAAGCGCTTAAGCCGCAAGCCGACAGGCCGTGGCGCCTGCACATTTTTCGGCGCCACGAAATTGTGTAGGGCTGTGGACTGCACAATTTGGAATTGTGCAGTCCACAGCCCTACACAATTTCAGAAAGCCGAAAAATGTGTAAAGCATCAGCCACCGCCTACAGAGCCTGGAACTCCAGGACCATCGCCTGCATCGGCCACAGCTGCGGCATCTGCAGGCCGACGCCGAGCAGCAGGCGCCCGCTGGCGACGAAGCCGTCGCCGCGGGCGGCGGCCACCCACTGCGGGTTGGTCCAGCCCCACTGGGACTCGCCAATCTCCTCGCGCAGGCGCACACGGTAGGTGCGCCCGGCGTCCAGCCCCGCCGGCACCAGCCGTTCGGTGAGCACGTCCTGCAGGGCGGCGACCGACGCGACGACCCATACCGCGTGCGTGCCGTCGGCGCTGACGACGCCGCGGCCGCGCAGCGCGGCGCCGTGGAAGTCGGCGTGACGGACCTCGCCGGAGTGCAGCAGCCCGCGCAGTTCCTTGACCAGCGACACGAACCGCGTGATCTGCGCGATCTCCTCGTCCGAGCACTCCAGCAGGTTCCACTCGAAGCCGGGGCAGCCTTCCAGGGAGATGGCGGCGCGGTAGCTCAGGTCGGTGGCACGGCCGGTGGAGTGCGCCGGCGACGGGCCGACGTGCGCGCCGATCATCTCCGGCGGCACGATGAGCTCGGTGAAACGCTGGATGTCGACGCGGTCGCGCGGGTCGTTGGAGTCGGAAGCCCAGATGCGGTCGGCGTGCTGGAGGATGCCGGCGTCGGTGCGCGCGCCGCCCGAGGAGCAGCTCTCGATCTCCAGGCCGGGGAACTCCGCCTTGAGCTGGTCGAAGAGCCGGTAGGCGGCCTCGGTCTGCTCGTGCAGGCCGTAGCGGCCGTCGTGCACGGGTTCGGTGACCTCGCGGTTGTGGTCCCACTTGATGTAGTCGATGTCCAGACTGCCGACCAGCGCCGCCATCTGGTCGTGCACATGTGCGTAGGCGTCCGGGTTCGCCAGGTCGAGCACGTACTGGTTGCGGTAGGAGATGTCCTCGCGGCAGGGCACGGCGGCCGGCTCGGCCAGGATCCAGTCGGGGTGTTCGCGGGCGAGGTCGGAGTCGAGGTTGACCATCTCCGGCTCGAACCACAGGCCGAACTGCATGCCCAGGCCGTGCACGTGCGCAGGCAGGGCGTCCAGGCCGTCCGGCCACACCTCCGGGTCGACGACCCAGTCGCCCAGGCCGCGGCTGTCGTCGCGGCGCAGGTGGAACCAACCGTCGTCGAGCACGAAGCGTTCGACGCCGACGCGCGCGGCGACGTCGGCGAGCTTGAGCAGCGTCGCCGCGTCGTGGTCGAAGTAGACGGCTTCCCAGGTGTTGAGCGTGACCGGACGTTCGCCCTTCACGTGGCCGGGCAGCGCGCGCAGCCAGGTGTGGAAGCGCGCGGCCATGCCGTCGAGGCCGCGGTCGGACCAGGAGAAGCACACTTCGGGCGCCTCGTAAGTCTCGCCGGGCGCCAGGCGCATCTCGCCGGGGCCGAGCAGTTCGCCGGCGCCGAGCAGAGGCTCGTGCTGGGGCAGGTTGTCGAGACGATAGGTCTGGTTGCCGCTCCAGGCGAGGTGGCATGCCCACAGTTCGCCCTCGCCGAAGCGCGGCTCGCCGTCGGAGGCGATGAACAGCCATGGGGTGTCGTGGCCGGTCTTGCCGCGCCGGCAGTCGCGGGTGACGGAGCCGACGGGCAGCGGCCCGGTGGCCGGCTGCTTCTCCTGCGCCCAGCGGCCGGTGAACTGCGTGAGGTGGTCTGCGCGGCGCGGGATCGGCATGACCGCGTCGAGCCAGTTGACGACGAGCGGCGCGGCGGCTGCGTCGTTCTCCTCACTTAAAGCGGGCACCGGGTCGGCGGTTGACATAACGTGCGTGAAACACTGCGTGACACTGCCCGCTTTAAGTTCAGGGGACTTCGAAGTGCGGGCGGCGGCCGCACCCTGGTTGGTGACGCGCTGGCGTTCGACGAGCAGGCCGCCGGGCTTGAGCTCGAGTTCGAGTTCGAGGGCGACGCCGTGGGTGGCGTCGGTGGCGGAGACGGTCACGCGGGTGTTCTCACTGCCCGGTTCGGCGTCCGCGGCAGTGCCGCGCGCCTCGACCGACGTCCAGCGCACGAAGACGGGCGCGGACCCGCGGTGGGCCTCCAGTCCGGGGCGGCCGGCGAAGGCCTCGGCGCCTTGGGGCAGCAGGGACGGGCGCAGGGCTGCGTCGGGCTTCTCGGCGGGCGGCGTGACCTTGAGCGTCATCGCGTCGAGGGCCGCGAGCGCGCTTTCGGCGTCGGAGAATCCCCAGTCGCGTCCCCAGTACTCCACCTGCGGCATCTCGTCCCGGGGCATCTTGAGGATGACGCAGACGCCGTCGCGGCGCATCACGATATGATTACCTTGGTCGAACATGTCGTCTCCTTTGTCGCATGCATGCGTGGCCATTATTTGACTTTCGCGAGACATCAGTATATATTAAGCGTTTAAGTACGGCAAATGTGACATGGTGAATGTGCGTTCCGGAACACAGTAACCGGCCATCGCGCACGACACGCGCGACACAAGGATGTGCACCCGAACATCTGCCGACGGCACACAAGGAGGAACCCATGGCGAGCGACCACCAGCTGACCGACGAACAGCGCGCCGCCGTCGAGGCGCTCTCCGAGCCGCCCGCGCACGCCGGCGAGTCGAGGTTCCGGATCTTCCGCCAGCTGCCCGCCAAGGACAAGCCCGCGTACTTCCGCGAACATTTCCTGCTGCCGCTGCTCGCCGCGCTCGTCGCCCTGGCAATGGTCGTCTTCGTGGCCGTGCGCATCGCCCACCGCGACGAGCAGCCCGCGCTCTACGTGGCCGTCGTCGACAGCACGCTGCCGCTGGGAGAGGCGGCCAAGCTGGAGGAGGCGTACGAGCGGAAGATCGGCGCCGACGTGGTCGTCGACGACTATTTCGACACCGCCAAGGACGGCCTGACCAAGCTGCAGACGCTGCTGGCCAGCGAGCAGGTGGACGTGATCGTCGCGCCGCCCGCCGTCTTCGAGCAGCTCTCCGGCTACGGCTACCTCGCCGACCTCGCCACCGCGCTGCCGGCCGCCCAGTGGCAGGCACTGCGCGGCGACGCGCGCGACTTCGCCGGCTTCGACGACTCCGATGTCACCGACGAAGTCGACCAATCCGGCAGCGGCCAGGGCAAGGCGCTGCCCTACGGCCTGTGGCTGGCCGACGCGGCCGGCTGGCACCGCTACGCCACCGACGACGACGCCCTGGCCGGCATCGCCGCCAACTCCAGGCAGGCCGCCGCCGCGCAGGCCTTCCTCGACTATCTCTACGACTGACGCGGCCTGCGACCGCAGAAAGGCACCACGATGAGCTCACGCATCTTCCGGCAGGACAACCCCTACAACATCCTCATGGGCAGGATCGGCGACCTCGCCATGCTGTCCATGGCGTGGGCGGTGTGCTGCATCCCCGTCTTCACGATCGGCGCCTCCACCGGTGCCGCCTACGAGATGGCGCGCGAGATCGTGGAGGACACCGACGAGGGCGTGTTCCGCGGCTTCTGGCGCGCCTTCAAGCGTCGCTTCGGCACCAGCTGCGTGTTCACGCTGGTCTTCGCGGCGCTGGGGGCGCTATGTGCCTTCGACCTGTGGTGGGTATCGACCTGGAGGGGCGACGGCGCCTCGCTGTTCTACGGCGTCATCGTGGCCCTCTTCGTGATTGTGGCGATGGCCCTGGCCTTCGTGCTGCCCCTGAGCGGCCGCAGCAAGCTCGGCTGGTGGGCGCAGATCAGCCAGTCCGCCCGTCTGGCACTGATGAAGCCGCTGGTGGCGCTGGTGATCGTGGCACTGTGGGCGTTGCCCGTGGTCCTGCTGGCCCTGGTGCCCGGCGCGGTGGTGTGGGTGCCGCTGCTATGGGTGATCGTCGGCTACGGCGTGACCTTCTGGGCCCAGATGCGCATGACGGTGAAGGCCTTCGACCTCAAGGCACGCGAATAAGAAATTGTTCGTTTTTCTGAACATCAAAAGTCATTCAGTCGCTCTCACTGTCATGCTTGGAGTGAAGCACAGTAGCACATCAAATATTTAAAGACTTGGTGCAACGAGCAGAAGAGGGGGTCAAATTCATGTCGTGGGATGAATTGCGGGCAAGCTACGGCTGGCTTCTCACCATCATGCAGGTCATCACCGCAGTCGGGCTCATTGGGTTCGGCTGCATCCACACATATATGGCATACAAGTACTACACCAGCCATGCAGAGAACAGTGCCGGCGCCTGGTGCATTCTTCCTTACTGCGCGCTTTATTCATTGGCCATCATTGCAGCAATCATAATATTGCAGATCATCAAGAAAGCTTGAATCATGAGGTATTTTCGTTGAGAGATATCAATCTGGGGCGTATGGGCAAGTATCCACTTAGCAGAAAGCTTGGCATTCCGCCGTTTTCCTTTCGTGCATACCGGACCGTGCCCCGAAAAAGATATCTCTCAACATAAACCGGTCCCACGGCAAGCAATCTGAGACTTCAGGCGCCCGGAAACGCTGCCGACGGTCGCGTCTGGCGGCTCGGTCCACACCCGTGGCAGCGAGATTGGCTTCGGAGAGTCGTTTTTGGCCGGTACCCCAAGTATGGGTGTTGGAAAATAGCCATTTTCGGGTTATAGGCCAAAACGACTCTCCGAAGCCAATCTCGCCTCAATCCGCGCTGATGGCCGTCCTTCCAAAGTCGCGACACAGCGAGAGTGTCGGACTGCCGGCCAAGAATATGCCCGGAACTGGCCTTCATGCCAATGAGGAGAAGGCATGAGGGTCGACCGGATACGCTCTCCGGCCAGCGGCCCACAATTATCCCGGTCCTTGCCCCACACAGGGGCGGTGGGCACTCTCCCTGTTGCCAGACGGCCCTCAGGCTCCCTACCCCTTGGGTGCGGGGGCGGTGGACTCACGCTCCTTGAGCGCGTAGGGCGACTCCTCCTCCACGCCGACCTCCTCGCCGTTGATCAGCTTGAGCATCAGCTGCGCGGCCATCCTGCCGGAGCCGACGATGTCGCGGTGCAAGGCGGTGATGCCCGGATGCGCCGCCTCGCACATGAAGGAATCGTCCCAGCTCATGATCGACAGCTCGTCGGGCACCTTCACGCCGAGTACGGCGGCCTGGCTCTCGCCGGCCAGGGCCATCACGTCGTTGTCGTAGATGATGGCGGTGGGTGCGGAACTCACGCTCAGCAGGCGCTTGGTGGCGTCGGCGCCGGCCTCGGGCGTGTAGTCGGTGTGCAGGCAGCGGTAGCGCATGCCCAGTTCGGTGGTTATCTGGGAGAAGGCGGCGTCGCGGATGTAGGAGTGGCCGAGCTCCTCGGGGCCGGCGACGCGCGCGATGCGGCGGTGGCCGAGGTCGTAGAGGTACTGCACGGCGATGCCGACGGCGCCGGCGTCATCGCTGGTGAGGGTGGGCAGTCCGGCGGTCAGGGAGGCGTCGGCCAGGGCGAGTGTCGGCATCTGCGGGTTGTGTTTCATGAGGTCGATGCGCGGGTCACCGATTTCGAGGTTGAGCAGCAGCAACGCGTCGACGTTGCCGGTGGCGATCCAGTCCTGGATGATGCCTTCCTCCTCGTCGCCGTCCATGGACAGGCGCACGAGCAGCGAGTAGTCCTGCTTCTCGAGTTCGGCGCCGAGGCCGGAGATGAGGCTCATCATGTACGGTTCGACGGCGAGCAGCTGCGGATCGTAGCCGAGGACGAGGCCGATGCGCCGCGTCTTGGACTGTGCGAGCGCCTGCGCGGCGCCGTTCGGCTTCCAGCCCAGTTCGCGCGCCACCTTGAGCACCTTGGCGCGGGTGGCGTCGGAGACGCCCGGCTTGCCGTTGAGGGCGTAGGAGACGGCGCTGCTGGAGACGCCGGATGCCTTTGCGACGTCGAAGATCGTGACTTTCGTCTTGTGCGCTGCCATTGCTCTGCTCCCCGTCTACATGTGCCACGCCAACGTGGGTCCTTGCTGCGTGTCGGCGTTTCGCCTGGATAACTGAACGACTTAAGTGTAATCCGAATCGGCTACTGAAACGCTAAAGTGCCGTGTTTCGCGAAATGCGGCGCTGCCCGCCTGCACCGGCGGGCGGGCAGCGGCCGGTTCACCACTGGCGCTTGAGGTCGTTGGCGCTCCTGAGCACCCTGGCGCCGGCGAAGGCGTCGGCGTCGGTACTGTCCGTCGCGATGCGGAAGGTGACGGACTCGCCGGGCAGGAGGCTGACCATGCCCAGGTCGACGCACGCCTGCGGGTCGACCTTGTCCGCCATGACGAACAGGTCGCGCACGTAGCCCTTCGCGGTGACGGTCAGCTCGACGCCGCCGTCGACCGCCACGGCGGTGGCGTCGAAGGCGTCGGCCGGCGCGGCGAGCCGCTGGTCGAGGATCTCGGCGCCGTCGAGCACGACGCGCGGGAACCCGCCGTCGCTGGGCGTGGCCACGATGAGCTCGGCGGTCGGGTCATCGAACTCGGCGACGGCGTCGTCGAGCGGGTAGCCGCGGTGGTCGACGGCGTCGAGGGCAACGTCGATGCGCTGTTCGGCGAGCACAGTGCCGTCGAGGGTCATGCGGCGCACGTCATAGCCGCCGGTCCACGGCTCGCGGGTGTCGTTGAGCACGATGAGCTCGAGGTGGTCGGTGTCGGTCTTCACGCCTTCCCAGCTGTGGGTGGCGCGGTATTCCTCGCTGGTGCGCGGCTGAATGGTGGCCAGGCGCGGCGCGAAGAAGTCGCGGGACGCGTACCACAGCGGCTTGCGGTGGCCGTTGAAGTCGACGGCGGCCCAGGAGACGACCGGCCAGTCGTCGTTGAGCTGCCAGATGAGCGCGCCGGCGTTGACGGGCGCCAGGGAGCGGAAGTGCTGCACGCCGAAGCGCATGGCCTGTGCCTGCTGCAGCTGGCATGCCCAGTGCCAGTCCTCGATGTCGTCCCAGGTGTCGGTGGGGATGAGCCAGCTGTGCGGGCCGTCCTTCGGCTTGCCGTTGACCACGCCACCGAAACTTACGTCGTTCAGGGAGCCGGGAGTGATGTGGCTGCGCATGCCGCGGGCGAGCTTGTAGTTGCCGCCGGAGGCCTTCTGGTGCACGAGCATCTGGTCGCCGAAGGGCTCCAGCTTCTCGTCGTGCACGGCGCCGGTCAGGGTGCTCCAGGCAGGTGGCGCCTGGTAGCCGAACTCGTCGGCGAACCGCGGCACGTAGTCGGCGTAGACGGTATAGTCGGCACGGTTCCAGGCGTCCCAGATATGCATGGTGCCGTCGCCGCTGGCGTTCGCGTCCACGTAGTCGGTGAAGCTCATGGGTGAGCTGGGCAGGTAGACGCGCGTCGGGTCGAGGTCGGCCAGCAGCTGCGGGAACAGCTCGGAGTAGTAGTAGTCGCCCCACGGCTTCTCGCCGTAGCCGTACTTGTTGGCGGGCAGGTCGTCGTCGCGCAGCGCCTGCTTGTAGCCACCCCACTCGGAGTAGGCCACGTAGTTCTCGTTGGAGCCGTTCCACACGACCAGACTGGGGTGCGGGCTCAGGCGGATGATCTGCTCGCGAGCCTCGGCCTCGACCTCTTCCTTGGTCTCGGCGTCCTCCGGGTAGGCGGCGCAGGCGAGCATGAAGTCGTGCCAGACCATCACGCCGTATTCGTCGCACAGGTCGTAGAAATGGTCGTCCTCGTAGATGCCGCCGCCCCAGATGCGCACCATGTTGGAGTTGGACTCCACCAGGTCCTTGATGCCGCGCTCGTAGTCGCGCCTCGAAATGCGGGAGATGAAGGCGTCGTCGGGGATCCAGTTGTAGCCTCGGGCATGCACGGGCACGTCGTTGACGTAGATCTGGAAAGGTCGGCCGGTCTCGTCGGCGCGGGTGTCGACGTGCGTGGTGCGGAAGCCGACACGGCCGGTCCACTCGGCCTGGAGTTCGGCGCCGGCCTGCACGGTGAGCGCGTAGAGTGGCTGGTCGCCGTAGCCGACCGGCCACCAGCGCCTGACCTGGGGCACGGCGATGGTGACGGTCGCGGTGTTGCGGCCGGCGTCCACGGAACCGTCGGCTTCGAGCATGGCGCCGAAGCCGTCGAGGGTGACGTGTACGGGCACGGGCTTCTGCTGGGCGTGCGCGTCGGCAGGGCTCATGATGCGGCCTTCGCCGGCGCGTTCGACGGCGACGCGCACGGTGAGCACGCCGGTGCCGTCGGTGGCGACGTCCACGAGCGGCACGACCTCGGCGAGGCGCACGCCGCTCCAGGAGTCGATGCCGATTTCGCGCCAGATGCCGGCGTTGGCCACGTCGATGCCCCAGTCCCAGCCGAAGGTGTAGCTGGGCTTGCGAATCTGGTTGAAGGCGTGGTGTTCGGTGTGCGGGTAGTAGCCGCGTCGCTGCTCCATCATGTCGGAGTAGCGCACGGGGGACATGAAGGTGACGGTCAGCTCGTTGGTGCCGTCGCGCAGCAGCTGACGCACGTCCCAGCGGTAGCTGCGGTGGCAGTTCTCGGTCTGCGCGACGGGGTCGCCATTGAGCGCGATGGTGGCCACCGTGTCCAGGCCGTAGGCCACCAGGTCGTGGCGCTCGTTGCCGTCGTCGTGCCAGTCGAAGGTGCAGGTGAAGCGCCAGTCGACGTCACCGATCCACTGCTGCTTCGTCTCGTTGTCGCCGTCGAAGGGGTCGTCGATCAGGCCGGCGCCCAGCAGGTCCAGCGTAGCCTCGCCGGGTACGGTGGCGGGGATGCCGGCCACCAGCCGTTCGCGCAGCTCGGCGGGGACGGCCTGCGGGTTCATGGCGGTCAGCGTCCAACCGCCGTGCAGCGGGGCGAAGGTCTTCGTGGTGTGGGTCATGGTGAACTCCTCTGCTTGGGATGGCACGCGGTGCGCTCGCCGTCGAGGTGCCGGTCGGCCATCATCTTAGTTAGATGGTTGAACTGAGTGAATCGGAAACCGGGGCCCTGCCCGTCGGCAGGCCGGCGGCCGGGCCCCGATTGATGAGGAAAGGGAGAGGTAAGTCTTGGGTCGGTCACTCCTTCACGGCGCCCGCGGCCACGCCGTTGTAGATCTGCTTCTGGAAGATCAGGAAGAGGATCAGGGCGGGCAGCAGCGTGACGATCACGCCGGCGCAGATGAGGTTGTACTTGCTGCCCTGCGGGCCGGTGAAGGCATACAGCGAGATGGCCACGGTGCCGAGCTTCTGCTTGTCCTGCAAGTAGAGGTTGGCGGCGTAGTACTCGTTGTAGATGCCGACGCCCTTGAGGATGAGGGCGGTGACGATGGCGGGCTTGAGCAGCGGCAGCAGGATGCGGCCGTAGATGGTGAAGTAGCTGGCGCCGTCGATCATGGCCGCCTCGTCCAGTGAGATCGGCAGGTTCTCGAAGTACTGGATGAAGATGTAGATCGAGATGACGTCGGTGCCCATCGACATGATGATGTATCCCCACAGGGAGTTGATCATGCCCAGGGAGCCCATGATCTTGTAGACCGCGACCTGCATGGCGATGCCGGGCAGGAGGGCCGCCAGGGTGAAGGCGCCGCGAATGACGGCGTTGCCGGGGAACTGGAAGCGGGAGAGCACGTAGGCGAGCTGCGTGCCGATGATGGTGGTCATAAAGCACACGCACACCAGCACGATGAAGCTGTTGCGGAAGGCGACCGCCATGTTGGACAGCTTGAAGGCGTCGACGTAGTTGCTGAAGTTGAACCAGTTCGACGGCATGGCCATGACGTTGCCCGTCTTGTACTCCGCATCCGTCTTGGCGGCGGTCCACACGCAGGAGACCAGCGGCAGGAGGATGCAGAAGGTGATGAACACCAGGCTGAGGTACTTGAGGAACACCAGCACGCCGCGGCGTACGTGGTACAGCGGACTGACCTTCTCGACTTCCTGCATGAGAGGTTCCTTCTTCTCGTTGTTGATGTTGTTCAGGGTGGTGGCTGCGGCGGTCATGACTCCACCGCCTTCAGGGAGTTGCCGTTCTTGAACAGGCTGGTCCTGCCCACGGCGACCTTGTTCTGGCGCTTCATGGCCTTGCGGCGCGCCTTCTCGACCTTGTGCGCGTGCTTGCGGGCCTTGGCGGTGCCGTCGTCGGCGTCGCGGAAGAGGAAGTTCATGACGATCTTCTGCAGCAATGCGCAGATGAGGATGATGACCAAGAGCACCACGGCCATGGCGGAGGCGAGGCCGACCTTCTGGTCGGAGTGGGCGATCTTGTCCATCTGGACGAAGAAGGTGCCGGTGCCGTTGGCGCCGGAGGTGATGACGTAGGGCGCCTCGAAGGCGGACAGGGAGCCGGTGATGGCGAGGATGATGTTGAGCACCAGGATGGTCTGGATGCCCGGCAGGATGATGTGCTTGAACTGCTGCCACTTGTTCGCGCCGTCGATCTCCGCCGCCTCGTACAGGGAACCGTCGATGGACATGATCGCGCCGATGAACAGGATCATCGTCTGGCCCAGGTAGCGCCACACGGAGGATGCGACCAGGGACCAGTTGTTCACGCTCTGGTCACGCAGCCAGTAGGGCAGGTTGTCCAGGCTGAAGCCGCACCACTGGAGCACGGAGTCGAGCACGTAGCCGCGGGTGTAGAAGAACTTGAAGATGAAGCCGATGGCGATGCCGTTGATCAGGTAGGGGAAGAACATCGCACCCTTGAAGAAGGCGCCGCCGCGGACCTTGAAGGCGAGGATGGTGGCCAGGTAGAGGGCCAGGGCGACCTGGATGATGGCGCCGACCATGTAGTAGACGGAGAGCTTGAGGGTGGCCAGCAGGTCGGGACGGGTGAAGATGTCGGTGTAGTTCTTCAGGCCCACGTACTTCGGGGTGCCGATGTACTTCATCTTGAAGAAGCTGTAGCCGCACATCTGGAAGAACGGCAGGTAGGTGAAGACCACGAGCAGGGCGATCGGGATGAGGCAGAACAGGCAGATGATGCCGATCTTGCGCCAATCGCGCTGGTGCTTGTTGAACGGGATGTCGTCCGGTCCCATGTCCACCGCCGGCAATGTGGTTGTGGTAGTCATGACGGTTGTTCCTTCCTTATTCTCGGGTTCTTCAGTGAACCCTTCAGGCACCTCTGCCTGCCTGCTAAATAAGTGATGGTAGTCAATATAAGCCAGTATTTCCAGTTTGTCAAGCGCTTAAGTTACGGCGTGCCGCGAATAATTCCAAGCCATTCGCCCGCACGCCGGTGCAGCGCCGGCACGGAAGCTTCCTTGCCGCAAGCCTCCCTCCGTGAGAAATGTCACGAAAAATGAACTGTCCCCCGTTTTCTGGACGGGGTTAATGAGTGTCACCCACCCTCATGGTGTGGGTGCTCAGTCTACCATGCCCCGGCCCTACCCGGCCAGGGCCAGTAACGCCTGCTCATAGCGGTCGGGGCTCATGCCCCCGACCGCTGCCTGGCAGCGTGTCGAGTTCCAGTAACGGATGTAGCCCTCCAGGTCACGCTTGAACGACTCATAGTCAGCCCATTGACGACCCCGGAAGAACTCGTCCTTGAGATGACCGAACACCTGCTCGGTCGCGGCGTTGTCCAAGCAGTTGCCCTTGCGTGACATGCTGCGCACGATGCCCATGCGCGCGCACGCCCGCGCCCAGGCGGGCTGCTGGTACTGCC
>NZ_JGYV01000011.1 GCF_000741575.1 Bifidobacterium cuniculi | reverse complement strand
GGCCGTCCCCGGGGCTTGGCGCGCAACGCATCGTCCCCGCCTTGCTTCCACGCGGCCCGCCACCGGGCCAGCACGCTCCTGGACGCGATATGCAACCCGGCCATCACCTGGCGCGGCGACTCACCCGCCTCCAGACGGCGTACCGCCTCGAGCTTGGTCTCGTACGCGTACGAACGATGCGTGCTTCCCATATCCAGCAAAGCCTCCTTGCCACAAGCCTCGTACAGGTCCTGCCAAGCACGTGCCACGCCCTGGCCTATGCCCAGTTTCGAGGAAACCGCACCATACTTGAACCCGTACTCGAACAGGACCAACGCCTGCTCACGTACCTCACGACGATACACAACCAAAAGAACCGTCCTCCTATTTCCTGTGTCCAGAAAACGGGGGACGGATCAAAAAACGAAAGATTTCTAACCGATGAATCACTGCCTCGCGCGCGAATACCCCTGCCGCGTTACGTCCGCGCCCGCCCCATGTTGCCACCTTGCAACGAAACCCCGCCTCGTAACCCAGCCGACATCACCGTGTTCGCCATGTGAAACATACCCTCCACCATTCGGAAACCGTACATCCATAACTTCTCTTTCCGTGCGATCCCATCGCACGGAAAGAGAGAGACCGGATGACCCGACACACCACCGTGCGCAGCAGGCTCGCCGCCGCCTGCGCCGCGCTCGCACTCTGCGCCACTTTCGGCGCGACCGCCACCACGGCCGCAGCCGACACCCGATCCAGCGTCCTGGTTGCCACCGCAGCCGACGCCGTCACCAGCGGCACCATCCCCGCCGGCGCCCTCAGCGTCGTCAACTTCGCCCCCACCTGGGGTGACAAGCAGGCCAACAAGGCCAGCATGCTGGAATACATGGCCGAGGCCCACGAGGCCGGCGTCAAGATGATCGTCTTCCCCGAAATGGCCCTCACCGGCTACGTCAGCTCCAGCGACCCTGAATCCCCCGCATATCACATGGCGGTCTCACAGGCCGAGACGATCGCCAGCCCCATCACGCAGGAAATCGCCGCCGCAGCCAAGCAATACGGCATGTGGACCATCTTCGGCACCTCCGAACGCATTCCCGGTGACACCGCCCACGCCTACAACTCCGCCTTCGCCGTCAGCCCCGACGGCACCGTCACCAGCTACCAGAAGATCGCACCCGTCGAAGGCAGCTGGGCCACGCCCGGCACCACGCCCGTGATCCTCCAGACCGAATGGGGACTGGCGGGCCTGAGCATCTGCTACGACACCTACGCCAATCCCGAAATCGAACGCTACTACGCCGCCCAAGGCGTCTCCCTGCTCATCAACCCCACCGCCACCTCCCGCAGCTACACCGACATCGACGGCGACGGCACCAAGGACGGCCTCGGCTGGGAATGGTACTACCGCAACCGCCTCGAATCCATCGCCAGCCGCGACGGCCTCGTCATCGCCAGCGCCGACCTCGTCGGCCCCGACGGCTACGCCGAACCCGGCAAGGCGCAACCCTACGACTTCCCCGGCGGCAGCGTCATCGTCTCCGGCTCCGCCAACTACAGTGCCGGCCTCGACGCCGACGGCAGCATCAACGTCGGCACCGCCGGCGCGCTGACCAACGGCACCGCGCTGCGGCTGCGCGTGCCGAGCACGACACAGGTCGGCGCCGACTTCCACCCCGACTACTACGCCCAGTGGTACGGCGAACTCGCCGACAAGCAGGAGGCGGGCGAGAAGCTCAGCTACCGCTACGGCGGCGACACGTCGCCCACCGTCGCCGTCGCCAACGTGAGCGCCGTATGGGCGGACAAGGCCGCCAACACCGCCATGATGACGCAGTACGCACGCTACTCCGCCGAACAGGGCGTCGACCTGCTCGTCTTCCCCGAGACCATCCTCACCGGCTACGACAGCACTGACCCCGCCGGCGCCGCCGACGCGCACTCCTCCAGCGCCGACGCCAACAAACTGCTCGCCGCCTCCGACGACTACATGCAGGTCGTGCTCGCCGAGAAGGTCGTTGGCGCCGACGGCGACACCAGCCGC
The DNA here is from genome assembly GCF_000741575.1 of Bifidobacterium cuniculi. Classification (GTDB taxonomy): domain Bacteria; phylum Actinomycetota; class Actinomycetes; order Actinomycetales; family Bifidobacteriaceae; genus Bifidobacterium; species Bifidobacterium cuniculi. The sequence continues at coordinate 81,797 of NZ_JGYV01000011.1, read as the reverse complement.
GGCGAATCCGTGCAGACGATGGCCGCGCTCGCCAAGGAGCTGCACATGACCATCGTCTTCGGCCTGTCCGAGATGCCCGACGGCGGCCCCATCGTCGACGGCGGCGTGCGCAAGGTGTACAACTCCGCAGCCATCTGCTTCCCTGACGGCCACACCGAGTCGTACCGGAAGATGCACCGCGCCGGCGCCGAGGAGACCGTCTGGTCCGTGCCCGGCACCACGCCCAAGATGTTCGAGATGGCCGACTTCACCGGTTCCGACGGCAAGCCGCTCAAGGTGGGCGTCAACATCTGCCGCGACGGCCACTTCTATCCCGAACTTGGCCGCTACTATGCGGCGTCCGGCGCCGAGCTGCTCGTCCACCCGACCGCGACGACCGGCAACGCCTGGTATCGCGAAAGCCGCATCGGCAGCTATGTCGACCGCGACGGCATGGCGGCGGCGACCGCGAACATCTGGGGTCCTGACGGCTACCCGCTCGACGAGACCGGCGCGCCGATCTACTCGGTCGACGAGGCCGGCGAGACCGTCAGCTCCGGCAAGCCCGTGGCCGGCTACAACTACGCCGGCGTCAAGTCCAACCCCTTCCGCTCCACCAGCCTGGTGATCAATGCCTGGAGCGGCAAGGACGGCACGCGCTTCGACTATGCCACCGGCTCCGCGCTCGACACCTCCGGCACCGGCGGCGGCGCCGACCCCGCCGTTACCGCCGACTGGACCTTCGAACAGGGCGCCTACGACCCGGACAACCTCGAGTACCGCACCATGAACCTCAAGTCCGCGGGCTTCTCCATCACCAACTTCCAGCCGCGCCTCTTCTCGAAGATGTACGACAAGCTGGCGCAGCAGACCATCCCCGGTTATGTGGCGATGTACGCGGACGGCGGGGCGTTGGACGTCTCGTCGCTGGTCGCTCCGCTGGCTGACGCGGGGGCGCTGGTGGCCGACGGCCACGACGAGCTGACGGCGCCGGTGGAGGACGCGCAGGCGCTCCTGGCGAACACCACCTTCAGCAGCGAGCAGCAGCCGCTCGTGGCGGCGGCTCACGATGCACTGGTGGCCGGTGTGGCGGCGACGAAGGCGGAGCCTGTCGAGCCTGTCGAGCCCGGAGAGGATGTGCCCGGTGACGGCGGCTCCGTGAATGCCGAGCCTTCTGGCAGTGGCACAACGGACGGTGCCAAGCCCGGTGAAGGCATCGCTGCGAATGACGGCAACAGCGCGGATTCGGTGGCTGGTGCGGACGACGGCGCTGTCGCTGCCGCCGGGCCCATGGCCGTGACCGGTTCTGCGACCGTGACCGCGGTGGCCGTGATGCTGGCCTTGGCTGCCGGCGGCGTCACGCTCCTGGTGGTGCGTCGACGCAGCATGGCCGAGTAAGCCGACATGACGGGGAGGGGCCGGTCGCCCAGGCGGCCGGCCCCTCTTGCTGCGTCGTGGCCTGTCGTGTTGTCCCGGGGCGCCCCGTAGGTGCCTGCCAAGGCGGGGATTCGCCCGGTTGCCCGTCCTATCTCGCCTAAGTGTGGTTTTGAGGGCATTCTCGGGAGTCTATCTGCCTTAAGTGCGGTTCTCACCTCAGTATGTTTTTATGAAATCAATTGTTTTTCTCGAAATGGTTTCATTGTTCACGCTCCGAGGTCTTTGTTTGCTGTATAAACGGCTTTGACACAAGGAGGATGCAGGATCCTGAACCGCACTTAAGGCAGATAGACCTCTGAAAACGGCCGGATTTCCTCACTTAAGGCAGATAGCTGCCCGATGTCGGCATGAAATACGTCGACGAAACATATGGGGGCGCCTCCCGGCGTAAGGCAAGGGCATGGGTGTGAAGCACCGGTATACGATGGATTGGAATCGCCCGTGACGTGACGTGCAAGCGTGCAGGAAAGTGAGGCGCCACTTGACCATCGATCCCATATCCGTACCATTGTCCGTCTGCAAGGTGCGGGACTACTCCGGCGTGGACCTCGACACCGAATTCTGCTTCATCGGACGTACTGACGAGGAGCGCTCGCTGGTGTGCCCGACCGACGTGGTGCCTGCGGACACCGTGGCACGCGACGACGGCTGGCGTGCGATGCGCATCCGCGGCGAACTCGACTTCTCGCTTATCGGCATCCTCTCGCGCATCAGTGCCCTGCTGGCCGATGCCGGCATCGGCATCTTCGCCATCTCCACCTACAACACCGACTATGTGCTCACCCACGCCGCCGACTTCGAACGGGCGCTGGACGTGCTGCGGGACGCCGGCTATAAGGTCGGCGCCCCGCAGTCGTGACGGCCCTGCGTCAGTCGACGCTCAGCGCGCGCTGTCGGACTTCGCGAAGACAGGGAAGAAGCCGTCCTCGCCGTACTGGTCGAGGTCAGGCATGCGCTTGATGCGCTCCATGTCCTCGTGGCTGATCTCGAAGCCGGCCACGTCGGCGTTCTGCGCCATGTGCTGCGGGTTGGCGGTCTTCGGCAGGGCCACGCAGCCGAGCTGCAGCACATAGCGGATGCACAGCTGCGCGACGCTCACCCCGTACTTCTCCGCAAGCTCGACGAGCAGTCCGTTGCCGAGGGCGGCGCCGTGGGCCACCGGCGAATAGGCCTCCACCAGCACGTCGGCCTGCCTGCAGGTGTCGATCAGGCCGAAGGGGACGTTGCCGGCGTGGCACAGCACCTGGTTGACCGCCGGCTTGACCGTGGCGTGGTCGAGGATGTTCTGCAGGTCGTCCGCGAGGAAGTTCGAGACGCCGATCGCGCGCACCTTGCCGGCCTGGTAGGCGTCCTCCAGGGCGCGCCACACCTCCACGTTCTGCTCGAAGTAGCGGTCCTCGCCGCGGAACTGGTCCCACGGTTGCGGGCAGTGGATGATGATCATGTCGAAGTAGTCGAACTTCGCGAGCTGGAGCGATTCGTCGATGGACTGCGCGGCGCTGTCATAGGACTTGTGGCTGGCATCGATCTTCGTGGTGACGAAAAGCTGGTCGCGGGCGATGCCGCTGGAGCGTACGCCTTCGCCCACACCGGCCTCGTTGCCGTAGGCCTGTGCGGTGTCGATCATGCGGTACCCCAGGTCGATGGCGCTCGTGACGGCGTCGGCTGCCTTGTTGTCCGGGATCAGCCATGTGCCCAGGCCGAGGCGCGGGATCTCCACGCCGTTGTTCAGTGTGTATGTTTCGGACAGCATCGGGTACTTCATGGTTCGGTTGCCTCTTTTCCATGGCGGGGCCACTGTGTGCCCCGGCGTTCGTGTGTCTTGTTCTTCTCTTGATTGCCCATGGTAGGGGAGGGGGAAATGCTATACAAATACCGATTCTAGAGGGAAACTTATGCGGAAAACGAATATGGAATGGCTGGCCGGCCGTGATTCGTAAGGAAGCCGGATGGAACGGGTCCTGTCGACTGGTCCATCGGTATCGGCGTCGCTGGTGCCGAACGGGTTGGGTCGGAGCCGTTCTCTTTCGGGTTGCATGCGTATTCTGCATGCAACATCATTGCATATAACCATTTGAACTTGAATCCTTGCCTCATCATAATGGCCATAGCCCAGTCAGGAACTGGATGGACATGAACGCGAAGAGACCGGCAACATTGGACCGAGGAAGGCAAAACGGATGGTGGATGTCATCGAACACGAACGTTTCGACGAGGAACGGGCGCTCTATGGAAGCCGCGACGTGTGCATCGTCGACTGCGACTTCGACGGACCCGCGGACGGCGAGAGTGCCCTCAAGGAGTCCGAGGACGTGGAAGCGATCCGCTGCCGCTTCAACCTACGGTACCCCTTCTGGCATAACACGCACCTGCGCATCGAGGACTGCGACATGACCGACCTGTGCCGTGCGGCGCTCTGGTACTGCCGGGACGTCGAGATATCCGACACCACGATGAACGGCATCAAGGCACTGCGCGAATGTGCGGACGTGCGGCTGAGGGGGTGTGACATCGTCTCCCCCGAGTTCGGCTGGTCGGTGGACGGCATTTCCCTGGAATCGTGCACGGCGGAAAGCGAATACTTCCTCATGCGCTCCTCGGACATACGGCTGCGCGACGTGACGTTCCGCGGCAAGTACTCCTTCCAGTACGTGGACGGCGGCACCATCGAGAACTCGCGACTGGACACCAAGGACGCGTTCTGGCACTCCCGGGACGTGACCGTGCGCGACACCGTGCTCGAAGGGGAGTACCTGGCGTGGTACTCCGAGAACCTCACGCTCGTCAACTGCACCATCAAGGGCACGCAGCCCTTCTGCTACTGCAAGGGCCTCAAGCTCGTGGACTGCGTCATGGAAGACACCGACCTGTGCTTCGAGAAGTCCGATGTGGACGCGACCGTGCTCTCGACCATCGACAGCGTGAAGAATCCGTATTCCGGACGAATCCAGGCACAAGGCATCGGCGAACTGATCGTCGACGACCCGAGGAGCAAGTGCGTCATCGAACGGCGGAACGGTTCCCCGGCCGACGGGGATGCCGCATGAGTGGCAATGGAGGAATGGTGTCGTCACATGAAAAACCGACCAAGGTGACCGCCGTGCTTGTCAGCGTCGTCGTCGCGATGTCGCTTTTCCTCGGTTCATGCACGGGGAGAACCGATGTGCCGACGGCGGCAACGCCAGGCAGCGGTGACGGCGCCGCCCAGCATGACCAGAATATCCGGCATGGACAGGAAGAGAAAGATGCGGACGTGGACAAGACAACGCACATCGAAATAACCGTCAACGAATCGCGGAAATTGAATGCGACGTTTGAGGACAACGCCACCACGCGTGCACTCATCGCCCGCATGCCCTTCACCATCACCATGGACAACCTCTACTCGCGGGAGATGTGTCATCGCTATGGCCATGGCGCCCTGCCGGTGGACGATGCGCGGGACCGTGGCTATGAGGTCGGAGACATCTCCTATTGGCCGCCGATGGGAAGCCTCGTCTTCCTGTACCGGCAGAACGGCGAGATCTTCGAGCAGCAGCCGATCGGCCATATCGATGGGGACGTCAGTTTCTTCGGCGACCTTGACTCCGCCAAGGTCTCCTTCAGCGTCAAGGAATGAGGGCGGGGAACCACTCGAGCGCGTGCATCCCGGCGTAGGCGGTGCTGAGGGCCGACGGTGCGTCCGGACCATGTCTCGTGACATGACCCGGACGCACCGGTCTTTCCCGATTCGGACGGTTACATGGGCTGTGCAAGGGGGCGGACGACGATCTCGTTCACGTCGACATCCGCCGGCGCGTCGAGTGCGAATGCCACGGCGCGGGCGACCTGTTCGGGGTCGAGGCCGATTGCTTCCTCGGTTTCGATCTGTTCCTGGCGGTGCGCGCTGTTGCTCGTCGAATTGAATATCTCCGTCCTCACGACGCCGGGGGACACGATCGATGTCTTGATCCCGTTCCCGTGCTGTTCCTGGCGCAGTCCCTCCATGATCGCCCGGATGGCGAACTTCGTGCCGCAATACACCGCAAGGTCGGGAACCACCACATGGCCGAGCACGGAATCGGTCGCGATGATGTGGCCGCTCTTCTGCTCGATCATGGCAGGCAACACCGCCGAGATGCCGTTGAGCACGCCCATCACGTTCACGTCAAGCGTCCTGCGCCATTCGTCGTGGGCGAACTGCGAGAGCGCGTTGATGGGCATGATCCCCGCGTTGTTGTAGAGCGCGTCGATGCGGCCGTGCGCATCCAGGGCCATCACGGCGACCTCTTTCATGGCGTCGGGGTCGGTCACGTCGGCTTCGGCGATACGGATGTCGGCATCGGGCAACTCGTTCCTGATTGCCTCGAGGCGATCCCTTCGCCGTGCGACCGTGATGAGCTTCGCTCCCTGCCTGGCGAGGATCCGCGTGGTGGCCGCCCCGATTCCGCTCGAGGCACCGGTGACGATGACGACCTTGTCCTGTATCGACATGGCAGACTTCCTTTCATACGCAAGTTTTTTGCAAGCCTATGTCCATGCGTGATCCATATCAAATATATGAATTTGATATATTCGCTGATACTTCGTGAATGTATTCAGCAGAGGGCCTTGCCTCATTGGGTCCATGGGGACATGGGCTGGATGGCGAAGAGGACGAGGAAGGGAGGGCAGCAGGATGAGCGGAAGATGGGGGGACGTGGTGAAAGGCGTCTCCCGTAACCGCCCCGCTCAAGGGATGTTCGGGGACGAACCGCCTTGGCGGGCCTGGTCGGGATGTAACGCAGCGGCGCCGCCCCTGTTGCCCCGTTCCCGCCCGCAACACTCCCACCTGCCCATTTCCGTCCCGCCCCATCTACGCTACAATGAACCCCAACCGCACGGCGCATTCCCCACGGGCAACGGTGCCCGTTGTGCGTCGCGGGAAAGTAGGTATCGATATGGTTGAACAGCGTGTAGCCATCGTCACCGGCGCGGCCCGCGGCATCGGCCGCGGCATTGCCGTCAAGCTTGCCGAGGACGGTTTCGACATCGCCGTCGCAGACCTTGAATCACAGCATGAAGAAGCACGGAAGACCCTCGACGAGATCGAGGCGCTGGGCCGCAAGGCGTTCTTCCGCTCGACCGACGTCTCCGACCATGACCAAGTCTTCGGCCTGGTCGACGACACGGTGGCCGAGCTGGGCACCCTGGACGTCATGGTCAACAATGCCGGCATCTGCCAGGTCGTCCCCTTCATGGAGATCACCCCCGAACAGCTCGACCAGATCGTGCACATCAACCTCTTCAGCGTGGTCTTCGGCATCCAGGCCGCAGCCGCCAAGTTCGAGGAACTCGGCAAGGAGAAGGGCAAGATCATCTCCGCCTCGTCCATCGCAGGCTTCGAAGGCTTCCCGATACTGGCCGCGTACTCCTCCACCAAGTTCGGCGTGCGCGCCCTCACCCAGGCCGCCGCCAAGGAACTCGCACCGAAGAACATCACCGTCAACGGCTACGCCCCCGGCATCGTCGACACCCCGATGTGGGACTACATCGACGAAGAGATGAGCAAGATCAACGGCAAGCCGATCGGACAGAACTTCAAGGACATGGTGGATACCATCGCCCTGGGCCGCTGCGAGGTGCCGCGCGACGTGGCCGGTGCGGTTTCCTTCCTCGCCAGCGACAACGCGGACTACGTGACCGGCCAGACGATCATCGTCGACGGCGGTATGCAGTACCGCTGATGCACGGGCGGCAGTCGTTGGCTGACCGATTCGATGCCGGGAAGGTCTGAACACCCCAGATTGGCTTCGGAGAGTCGTTTTCCGGGGGTATGGCCAGGTATGGGTGTTGGAAAATGGCCATTTTCCAACACCCATACCTGGCCATACCCCCGAAAAACGACTCTCCGAAGCCAATCTGGGGTGTTCAGAGCCCTCACGGACATCGGTCGGCGGCCCGTGCATCGTGCGGCACGGCATCGGATCCTGCGCCGATGCTATGGGATGAGGCATGATGGTTGGCATGGGCATGACGGCAGATGAACTATGGGAACGATCCGGCCTGGATGGCGACTGGGAGGCGTGGCGGTTCGCGGATGATGCGGACACCGACGAACTGGCCCGCTTGGCTTGCCGACGTGAAGACGGCGACGAGTTCGGCCTATCCGCTCTACGACCTGGAAGGGGAGCCATTGCCTCGCGTGGGCGCCTACGGCGTGGTCCTCGACTCGCAAGGCAACGCCGTGTGCATCGTGCAGACCGTGAAGGTGACGGTGATGCCATTCCGCGAGGTACCGGCATCCCACGCGTACAGGGAAGGGGAGGGCGACCGGACGCTGGGCCACTGGCGCCAGGTGCATGAGCGTTTCTTTGCGCAGGAACTGCAGGAAGCCGGACTGGCATTCGACGAGATCATGCCGGTGGTGTGCGAGGAATTCCGGCGTGTGTACTGAGTGTGCGGTGGTGCACCGTGCCTCGCCGGCAGATGACGCATCCTGACATGTTCGCATGTTTCCGCAACGGAGGAGGGGCCGTATAGCTAGCGCAGGCTCCGCACCTCGTCCAGCCACAGCGACGGCTGCGCGTATGGCGGCATCATCGAGCCGTCGCGCAGGTCCAGCCCCGCACTGCCCATGCGCGGACCGTCGGGCAGCGCATGGTGCATGAACTGCGCGGCGAAGAACCGACCGTAGAACGACTCCATCCAGTCGATCAGCTGACGGTCCGTATACGTGCCGGCGAACGCCTGCCGGGCCAGCGCAAACAGTTTTGCCGGGCGGTAGCCGGCGCGCAGGAAGCCGTCGAGGTAGAAGTCGAGCACGACGGTGGGCGCCAGCTCCGTGCCGAAGTTCGCGGCCGCCGCGTCATGCTCGGGAACGCGCAGGTCGTCGGGGAGCGCGAGGATCGGGTCGAGCGCATCCTCCAGTCCGTCCTGCGGCCAGTGGTTCTCCACGAACCGCAGGATCTCGGGCACCATCGTGCGGGCGACCTGGCTATTGACGCCGTACTGGCGCGCGATGTCGAAGGGGAACTCCGCCAGTCCGAGCGCGAGCTGCGTCATGTCGCACGGGTTGACGAGCACCCAGGAGGCGTCGGTGACGATGTCGGACAGCGAAATCGTCGGGTCGAGCGGCTGCTGCTCGACCTCCACACTCGCCGGCAGCTTCGTCTCCTCGGCCAGCGTGGCCGTCGGCAGGCCGAGCGCGTGCGCGAGCGCGGCCATCATCTGCGCGGTCCCGTCGGACTCGTCGGCGTTCACGCACACGTACACGTCCGGGGAGGCGGCAGTCTCGAGCTGCGTGAGCGCGCTCGCCGCAACGATGGCGAGCGCGGAGTCCAGCGGTGCGCCTTGCGTGGTGTCGACGGCGACGTGCGTGGCGTCCTGGCTGGCGATGCGCGCAAGTAGCCCGTGTGCCTGCATGGCGATGACGAGGTTGCAGCTATCGCGCAGGTCGTCCGCCTGCGCGGGCACGAAGGGGGTACGGGAAACGGGCCGCCTGAGGTCGTGTTCAGGGAAGCCCATGTCGAACAGTGTCTCGTGGTAGCCGGCAGCCTGCGCGCTCGGCGCCACGATGAACGAGCTCATGGAGCGGCGGGCGGCCCACAGCGACTCGACGTCGATGTCCGCGATGGCCAGGTCGTCGCCGAAGGGGCCGGCCTGTGCGAGGATGTCGCCGTTTTCCGCGACGATGAGCTGGCCGCCCACGGTCACGTCGCCGGTGGAGTCGCCCTGGCCGGAGCTGCAGTACGCGTAGCAGCATAGGAGGCGCGCGCTTTGCCCGGCGATGAGGGAACGGCGGTATGACGGCTTCGACAGGGACGCGTTCGAGGCGGAGCCGTTGCAGATGACCGTCGCGCCGGCCAGTGCGAGCTTGATCGACGGCGGTTCTGGCGACCAGATGTCCTCGCAGATCTCGTAGCCGACGCACAGCTGCGGCAGCTGACGGCAGCGGAACACCTGGTGCGAGCCGAACGGGACATGCTCCTGGCCGGCCACGGTGATCTCCGTGACGTCCTGTGGGCCGGGGTGGAACCAGCGGCCCTCGAAGTCGACGCCGTAGGTGGGGATGAAGGTCTTCGGCACGACGCCGAGGATGCGGCCGCGGTGGCACACGGCCAGCGTGTTGTAGATCTTCCCGTTGATGCACAGCGGGATGCCGACGGAGAACAGGACGTCGAGGTCGGCGGTACGCTCCACGAGGCGGCCGAGTTCGCGCTCTGCGGTGTCGAGCAGGATCTCGTGGTACAGCAGGTCGTCGGCGATGTACGAGGTGAGCGTGACCTCCGGGAAGGCGACGACCTTCGCGCCGAGCTTTGCTGCGCGCTGCAGCTGTTCGTAGCACAGGTCGGCGTTGCGTACCGGGTCGGCGACGGCGCTCGCCGGACAGATGGTGGCCACGGCGACGAAGCCGTGGTTCGGTGTGGTGACGGGTGCTGGTGTGGTGGTGGTTGACGTGGTGGACATGGTGCCCCTTCCGGTTGGAGTGTGTCGGGCGACAGTGCCGTGGGCCGTGGCGGGCGCGGCAAGGTCGTCTGGGGCACAGCATAGTGGGGCGGAGGGGGAGGTCGGTATGGGTGTGACGATGGGCGTAGAGGTGATGTTGCGCGAACTATGCGGAGAGGGTTGGGCGGCGCAACGTGACCGGATGGTTGAGCTGCATGAGCGGTACGGGCCGACGATGCAGTTCGCTGGATGTTCGCGTTGTACAACATGGCCCAAGAGGGCTGGGGTAGCAACGTGGCTCTTTTCGGGTACCATGAAGAGCGTGGATACATTGGGATCGGAGGTGTCGCCATGATTGCCGCCACGCTGGACCTGTCCGCCTATGACCGTGTGACTGCGTACGGCGATCGTCCCCTGGCGCCGGCTTCCGGCCTGGAGTACTTCCCGCGTCCGCAGGACGTTGCCGGGAGCGTGGCGGCGGCGATGGGGCGTCTGGGGATGGACGCGGACCAGGTGGCCTTGGCGGCCGGCGTGGACGTGTACTGGGTGCGCAGCCTGATGGAGCAGGAGTTGTCGGATCTGCGGGATGCGCGCAGGGTGTTCGCGGTGCTGGGTATCAGGACGGTGACCTATCCGCGTGAGATGGTGGCGTATTCGCTATGAGCGGCGGCCTCTTGCACGTATGGCAGGACGGCACCCACCTGGGGTGTTCTTCCGCGACGGCGACGGTCGGGTGAATCTCGCGTATGATGCCGATGCGGCCATGCCGGTCAGTCTGAGCCTGCCGTTGGAGGGCGGCTGGGACAGCGGGGCGCCCGGTGCGTTCCTGGAGAACCTGTTGCCTGATGAGCGGCGTGCGCGTGATGCGATGGCGTTGCGGCTGGGATTGGACATGTTCACCGCGGACGAGTTCGATCGGCTCATGTCCTGTTTTGGGAAGGCCAACGAATCCATCGAGCCGTTGTGAGTATGGTCATCCAGCTCGGCGCGGCAACAGCCTCTTGGCGGGGTCGCCTTAGGTCGATGATTGTGGGGGCCTGGTCGCGTCCGACGGCGTATGCCAGTTTCAGGACGGTGTCCACGATGGCGTCCCGGTCCCGTTCGGTGTCGCCGCTGGCGAGCATGTGGGCGCGGACCGGCAGTCCCTCGGCTGCGCTCTCCAGGTTCACCGTGTCGCACACCGCACGGAGCGCTGCGCGCGACGCGGCATACAGGGCCAGTCCCGGGCGTGCCGTGCCGCCGTGGAACGCAGTGTTGATGATCACGCCGCCCTGCGGCTGGTTCTGCATGTACCGTGCGGCGCGCGCAGTGCTGACGAAGGCGCCGCGCGACGAGCTCTCCATGTAGTCGCTCCACTGGTCGCCCGTGATATGGCCGACGGGTGCCTGCGGGTAGTCGTATGCATCGGGCATCAGCCCCATGTTGATGAACATGAGGTCGACGCCGGTGTCGAACATCACGCACGCCTGGCTCATGGCGTCGGTCAGCGCCGCGTCATCGTCGACCATGCACGGCAGCGCGACGACGTTGCCGCCGGCGATCTCGATCAGCTTGACCGTGAGTGCGGCGTCGACGGGATTGTGGGTCAGCAGGCATATGTTCATGCCGGCTTCGGCCAGGGCGAGGGCAACGTCCCTGCCGACGCCGCGGGTGGCCCCCGACATCACCGCGGTGCGCTGTTCCAACGGATGTGCAGTGGTTGTTCCGGTGTTCATCTTGAGAACCTTTCCTCGAGGCGCTCGCCGATCGGGTCGAAGCGGCGGGGCGCCGTGGCGGGGTGGTTATGGGTCCTCTTCATGTCCCTGGTCTCCTCGCGGTGCAGCCTGCCGTTCTCGCCGGTCGTGCAGGGAGTGCCGTTGCGCGTAGTCGGCCACATGCATCATTGCGTGTGCACGGCCCGGTTTTCTTGGGTTGTTGCGAGGTTGAGACCCATGATACAGCAAGCGGTTTGGCGGGTTGGGCGGACAGATAAACCGGACGGATGGGGCGGGATGTCGCATTATTGCGGTGTCGGGGGTTTGGTTGGTGGGTTGGTGGCCTTGTGCGTTGGGGCGGGAGTCTGCGGAGTGTTGCCTCGTGCCTTTCGTTGCTGTCTGCGGCATCTATCTGCCTTAAGTGCGAGTTTTCGGGACCTGTCGGAGGTCTATCTTCCTTAAGTGCGGTTCGACCTGACGACGAAAATTGTCAGAGTGATTGTATTTAAAATATTTTGTCATTGATTGGCTTAACGATGCATTGTCTGTCCTTTTTCTTTGCCTGCTTGGTGGTCCGGCACTTGAGTGGGTACCGCACTTAAGGCAGATAGACCTCCAACAGGTCCCGAAAACTCGCACTTAAGGCAGATAGCGAAGACCGCGGCGTGTTTCCCCATTATCGGCACGATCCGCGAAAAGAGAACTTGCTATTGTCGCGGGCCGCCGTGCGGTCGCTTTCGTCGGATCGTAATGACGAGGATGGCGGCAGCGCAGGGAAGGAGCAGGATGGCTGCGGCGGCTGCCAGACGCGCGGGGGTCTGCTTATGGTCGGCACGCTGGGTGTAGCCGCCGCCGACCAATATCTCACCGCGCGCTTCGGCCTCACGGGTCAGTCTGCGGGTCTCGTCGAAGATGGGTTGCAGCGTATCCAGGAAGTCCTGCTCGCTGACTGCAGTCGGGAACCGTTGGGTGGCTGCCTCGTTCAGCGGCGTCATCATGCCGTCCTTGCGCAGGAACCAGGCATGTTCCTCGTGTATGAGCACCAAGTCGCTGCCGCTGTCTTCTGCCTGGGTGAGATACTGGGCCAGTTGTGCGTCAGTGGACTGGCCGTCTGTCAGCGTGCCGTCCTCGTCGCGCCAAGCCGTGGCGGTGCCTGTCGGCGTAGTGCCGTGATAGACGGCAGCCGTCCATTCGTCGGAGGGGACGATGGTCAGTCGGTCGCCGTCGTCATAACTTACGTAGTAGGTCTTCTGCGCGGCCCTGATGTCTGGCTCTGCGGCTTCCTCCGAGAGGGGCAGCATGATGCTGGTGTGGTCGCGTTCGAATTCCATGATGCTCGGCTTGCTGGATTCGAGGAATGCCGTCACGTCCTGCGGAATGGGCTCGAGGGCGAGGGCCGGTGAGGGGGTGCAGAGTGCCGGAAGGAAGGCTAAAAGGGCGAGTGTGGTGTGGATGATTCGATGCCTCTTCATATCTCTTCTTCTCGCGGTGCAGTCCTACTGCTTTCCCCAGTCGTGCAGAAGGTACGGGTGGTTGGTCGGTCACATGCGTCATTGCATGGGCATGGTCCGTTTTGCGGGCTTTGCGAGGTTAAGACCATGATATAGCAGATGGTTCAATGAAGTCGAGCGAACGACAAGCTGAACGTATGGGGCGGGTATCTTTGTCGACGCAGGACTGGGTGTGCGGAGGCAGTCGGTATCCGTTCCAACGACCACACCGTGTGCCACGGTTAGCTCCATGTGGCGGTTTTTCTCGGTGACATTTAGGGTCGCGGAAACGATGTGTTGTTCGTGCAGTGGTGGGCTTCGAGGGATTCGTTACGAATGGATGCGCTGGAAGGGTCCCTGATGAGATGAGGTTATTCGGCGGGTTGTGACCGGGGCATAACTCACGACTACGGGATGCGGTGTATTTTTGGGATAGTTGGTGAGGTGTTTGGTGGGTTGTGACCCGGTCACAACCCATAACTGTGAGACGCAGGATATTGTTCTGTACTGTAAGAAGTGGCACTACCGAAGTATTGCAGAAACACGCACTTAAGATAGATAGTGATTCTGCGCTGGGGCGATGATTCTTGAGGCCGACATTGAAACACCAATCACTCGGCAAGACGCAGCCCGTTGGATGAAATGTCCGATACGGCTAGAATTCGGGATACTGCCCTGCATGTACACAAACCTTCAGGGAATCAGGGAAAGGAGCGTAAAGGTCTTGGCCAGCATTACCGTTTATCCGCATACGCTCCGCCAGGCTGTGCTTGACAGCCGGGAAGATCCCAAGGCTATTGCCTCCACCGGGAAAGACCTGGCTGAGCTGCCCCAGTGGCTTGATCGGAATGAACCGTTCCCTCTTTCCTTCACCAAGATTTCCCAGCTGGGGAAGGCACTGCATGTGCCATTCGGCTACTTGGTGAAGTCGGTAGTCACTCCGAAGAATCCCGAACCGCTGCTCCAGTACAGGACGGTCAACAACGACCACGCTCCCATGAGCAAGAACCTGGAAGATTTGCTTCAGGTAATGCACGGTCGACAGGATTGGGCCCGTGACGAGATGATGGCCAATGGGCTGGGAGCGAATGCATTGGTAACTTCTCAGGCCCATACCAAAGATTCTCGGGTCTTGGGACAGGCTATCCGCATGGCACTTCATCTGGAGGACAAATTCATTCTCGGAAAGAATGACGGGGCACGGTTCAACTACGTGCGTAGGCAAGCGTCCGAAGCGGGCCTTATGGTCATGGTCGATTCCATGGTCAGTGGCACGCGTAGACGTCTGGATATCAACGAATTCAGGGCTTTTGTTCTTCTGGACGACGTCGCTCCCCTCATCTTCATCAACCGCAACGACTCCCATAAGGCCATGCTGTTTTCTCTGCTGCATGAGATCGGACATGTACTCCTTGGCAACGAAGAACTGTTCAATGTGGGTGACGACAAGATGGCTGTGCATGATTCCGACACGGAACGACTCGTCAACCGAGCAGCCGTCCATGCACTGGTCTCTGACGGAGATTTTCGTAGTCATTGGAACGAATTCACGGCAGGGGGCGGAAGCTCCGTATGGGATACTGCGCAGACATGTGCACGGCGATATGGTCTCAGCGCGCTTGCCCTAGTCATCCATGCGAAGGAGTTGGGGCTGGCGAATGACCAGGACGTGAAGGAAGTCCGTAGACTGACACAACGCGCGATTCATGACGATGAACCGCGGCAGGAGAGTGGCGGCGGCAACCAGAACTTCACGAATGCGTATCGTCTTGACGATCGTTATGTGGGCATGGTACATGACAGCGTGCAACGAGGGGCTTTGCCATTCACTGACGGACTTGCACTGCTTGGCGTCCGTAGCCTGAAGGCGTATGACGGCGTGGTTCGCGCAAAGGGGCTGGAACAATGAGCGATGTTGTCTTCATGGATTCCAACGCATTCATTGCATCGGCACGCTTGCATTATCCGTTCAACACGAAGATAATTCCATCCGTTCTGGCGGACTCTGGAGACCTTGATCGGCGAGGGGGAAAACCTGGTGCTGGACGTCGTCTATGACGAGTTGGTTCCTGCTGACAAGGAAGCCGGTCGTGACATATTGAGCGATTGGACGGAAAGCATATGTGGCAATCATCGGATCTCGCGTAAGACAGATGAGATAGGCGCCGCATATGTTGAGGTCCAGGACTACTTGTCACAGAGTGGATGCTACCGGCCTCAGGCCATCAATTTATGGGAAGAAGAAGCCAAGGCCGATCCGTGGCTCATCGCGGCAGGAAAAGTATATGGTGCCATGATTGTCACGGACGAGGCAGCTGTGCATCCCACTCCGCAGCAGCCCCGGAAGAAGGAACCCAAGATACCGGACGTGGCGCAAGCGCTGGGCGTCCGGACCTGCACGTTGCGTGAGTTCATCCAGGGTTCCAAGGCCTTTGGCGAGGCACCATATCCCATACAGCCGTTGCTGTGAAGATGTCTCCCAAGCGTGTTCTGCCCGCAAGACAAGAAAATGCCGGGGGGAACACCCCCGACGAAGTGGAGATCCCCGGAGGTCGGGGATCTGTGTAACGCCAGAGTGTCATATGGCAGAAGCCAGAACGGCTTGGGCGTCCCATAGCCGAAGATGCCAATCATCTGCATGGCGATAAAAATGATGGGAGTCCTACGGCCCTGACCTGTTACCATGGGCTGACAAGTGACGAAGGAGGTCTCCATGCCCATGATCCAATGTCCCAACTGCGGCACCCATATTGCCGACGTGGCCCGCCGCTGTTCATACTGCGGCTTCGAGGCGCCGGATCCCGCACTGCCCATCGCGCAACAGTGCACGTTCGAGCCGGTGCCCGTCGTGCAAGTGGACATGGTGAAGTGGGAGGCAGACGAACCTTCGCCAATGCGGCTTGCTCCCGATGACAACCGTCGGCTGGTCGAACTGCTGACCGACTGGGACTGGCTCCTGCAGACAGCCCCTGACGTGGCGGATTTCGTACTCCAGTTCGTCAATCGCGAGGAAACCGGCATGGTTGCCACGATCAAGAAGAGCACACAGAAACTTATTGACCAAGGCATCCTGCGTTTCCAGCTCGACAAGCAGGGCAACATACTGCCGAATATCGTCGATGCCAACAACACCATCAGGGAAAAAGTACGGTTGGAGAACATCCAATACACTCCGGACGTCATGCCCGCACTCCAGCACATACAGACCCAGGCAGCCATCGCCATGGTGCTTGCGGAGATCAAGGACGTGGAACACAGTCTCGCACAGCTGCAGGTGGAACTCCAGCAGGACCGCCTGGCCAAGGCCGATGCGGCATGGCAACTACTGATGCAGGCGTCGCGCGTCACCGACTCGAGGCGCCGTGACCGCATGCTCGACGAAGCGCTGCAGATGACCGCGGAAGCCAAGCACGTGCTCATGCGCAACTACGGCGAGAAGTGGCGTGCGCTCATGGACCCGAAGACCAAGAACCGTTCGGCGGCCGCACTGGATGCCTTCCAGGACCTGGTGGCCATCACGAACATGGTGCGCGTGGAGACCCAGGCGTACGCGATGGCGGGTGAGCAGGAAGCGCAGCTGTACTGCCTTTCCGAGTTCCGCGACTTCATCCAGCACAACCGACTTGACGAGCGTGACACCCTGCTGGAGATCAACAGTCGCATCAAGGCGACGAACAAGCAGCCGCAGTTGGTCGACCAACTGGAGACGCTGGGCCGGCAGGTGGTGGAACTGGACGACCAGGCGAAGCTGACCGGCGCGCTTGACCCGCGGATGATCGACATGGGCGATGGCGGGACCACTGATGGCGACGACACTGACGCAAGCGATGAGAAGGAGATTGACTGATGGGTGTTGATGTTCGCGGACTGTTCCGGCATGGT
This sequence comes from Bifidobacterium cuniculi, assembly GCF_000741575.1. GTDB lineage: Bacteria > Actinomycetota > Actinomycetes > Actinomycetales > Bifidobacteriaceae > Bifidobacterium > Bifidobacterium cuniculi. The sequence continues at coordinate 64,909 of NZ_JGYV01000011.1, read as the reverse complement.
GACGACGGCAAAGAGCAGCCTGACTGGATGCAGGACGACGTGACGGTGATCGAGGGAACCGTGGTGGAGAAGCCGGAGGCCGAGGAGCCGGAGTCAACCAACATAGCTGCCGATGAGGAGGTACAGACGAAGTTCTGCAAGAAGTGTGGGGCAGAGCTGCCAACTGGAGCAAGGGGAAAGCGCTGTGAGGCATGCAAGCAGGACATGAAGGACAAACTGAAGGCCGTAGGACAGGTGGGCTTGGCCGTGGCCACCGTAGCGCTGGGAGCGGCTGGAATGGGAGGTAAGAGGAAAGGGAAATGAATTTCCCCTTGCCTCGGGGCACTCCTGCGGTAGGAATCATTTTCCCGCGTTGTATATGTACGTCACACCGAAATCAGACACCAACCGTCTCAGAATCTGGTGCTTCGTTTGTGGATTGAGCCAATTGTTGTCGAACTTCTGGTAAATATCCAGTCCGCGGCCCAATACGATTTGCCAGCCGGTGTCGGTGTCGATCTTGCGGTCGTGGATGCTGTCCCTGAACTCCCAGGTGAACATGATTCCCAGTGCCCCGTAGGCCCCTCTCAGGTACTCCAGGCCTTCGAGCTGTTGCTCGTCGTATGGCTCCTTCTCCAGGGACGTGATCAGGTGGAACCGGATCTGGTCCCCGGGCGTGATGCCACCCAGCAGTACGTCCATGAACTCGGCGAGGTTACGCAACTGGTGGGGCTTGCGGATATACGGATCCATCAGCGTGATCTCCGTAGCCCCGGCCAGGTGCGGTCCGAACAGTTTCCGGTACGACACGCCACGCTGGTCCGCCTTGAACTCTTTGCGGCCGATGAAGGGTGCAGGTTCGGCGTTGTCCTCGGAGTTGCCGGACTGCTCCGGGGTTTGCACATCAGGCCGATCGGCTGTTGTGTGTCCAATAGCCGTCACCGTATGGCCGCGGACTTCCTCAGGTTCCACCACAGCTTCTGCACCGTCGGTCTGCAGGTCCCGATCTCGCCAATACAGCTCCGGGTAATCCTTCTCTTCCAAGGTTTCCACGGCAAGCGCCCGGTCATTTCCGCGACGCGTGTACGTGAACTCGACCGGATCCATGGTGGCGTCGATGCGGCACAGCATGTCCTTGACGCGCTTGCGTCCCTCGATGGCAACGCGAAGCAGCGCCTCCATCTGTTCCATGGACGCCTGGCCGTTGGGGTACAGCAGCTTCATGAGGCCGGAGAAGGTCTTGTTGATGCCGTCCTTGTCGCGCGTCGAGAGTGTGGGGGAGAGCTCGAAATACTCCGAGTACTTCGTCCCGTAGTCGATGTCGCGCAGGTTGTGCAGGATCTCCGCCAGGTAGTCCACCACGAAGCCGTATCCATCGGTGAACATCTCGGAACGGATCTGGTCGAACTCCCAGCCGGGCACGTAGAAGTGAATGCGGTCCAGGAACGCAGGGTCATGGTACTGGGTGGGCAGCTCCTCGAACAGGTCGGAGTTCTTGAGCATGTAGGGCACCGTGTGAGACGTGTTGCCTACGAACACCATGCTCGCCTCGCCCTGCAAGGTCTCCACGCCGCGCGAGAAGCTCTTGTTGGCCATGTAGTTCTTCATGATGTCCACGAGGTCCTTGCCGGCCTTCTTCGCCTTGCCGGCGAACTCGTCGAACGCGACCGTGTCCCAGAAGCCCACCAGGCCGATACGTCCCGTGGAGTTGTTCACGAACAGCTTGGCCACCGTTACCTCCCCGCCGGAGATGAGCATGCCGTGCGGGGAGAACTCCGAGTAGATGTGCGACTTGCCGGTACCCTTCGGCCCCAGCTCCACCAGGTTGTAGTTGCGTTCCACGAAGGGAATCATGCGCACCAGGTGCAGCATTTTCGCGCGCTCGCTGAACTGGTCGGGGTTGAAGCCCATGGACTGCATGAGCACGTCGATCCACTCGCCGTCAGAGAACTGCTCCCTTCCCGCAACGTAGTTTTCTCGGTCATCGTGTGACATCTGCACCGGCATGAGCCGCTGCAGCCGCCACGGCACTTCGCCGCTTCCCTCGTCGAAGGCATAGACGAGTGTGCTCATGCACCAGATGCCTGTCACCAGCAGCTTGGGGTTGTCCTTCACGGTCTGCGGATCCACGATGACCCGGCTGATGCCCAGGTTGGAGTAGGTCGCCTCGTACTGGTCCGTCTTCTCGTTGAGGAACACCTGGACGCGGTCGATGACCGTGTAGCGCCCCTTCTCGCGGATCTTCGACTGGATGAGGTTCGCTTCCTCGCGGTGTACGTAGTTGTCCGCGAGGATGCTGCGCACGCGCTCCACGCCTGACTCGATGCTCGCCTCGTCCGTGGTGGTGGCGTACTTGCTCAACAGGTACTCCAGCACATAGGTGGGTACCAGGGCACCGCCCTTGACGGCGCTCACCAGGTCCTTGCGCACGGTGTAGCCCGGAAAGACGTCCGTGATCTTGCGGTCCAGTGCATTCAATGTCGGCTCTGCCATGATCATTCCCTCCTAGAAATCGAATCCGTCATCCGCCACCAGGCCGCGACGCAGCTGGTAGTGCGCGCGTTCGGGCAGCGTCGTGAAGCGGCCCTCGGCCTTCGGAACCGGTTCGCGCAGCCGCAGTTCCACGGTGGCTCCGTTGAAGGCCGCGGCATCGCTGGTGAGCACGAGCGTGGCGAAGACATGCCGGTTCTCGATCTTCGGGTCCTCTGACTGGAAGACAAGTCGCACCTCGTTGGAGATCTGCACGGAATTGTCGCCATCGCCGCCCCACAGCGCTGCGTAGAGCGTACGCGCCTGTACCTTGCCGCCGACCGGCTCCTCCTGCAGGAACTCGACGGTGATCTGCCCGCTGGTGATGCGCTCGCCCTTCTGCAGGATGCGGACCGTGACCGGCCGTGTGTCGCCGGATGCAGTCCGTCCCTTGTTGATGTGGACGACGGGGACGACTATTTCCTGCAGTGCTGCACCGCCGTGCGCGAAGCGCGTGCCGGCATTCCTGGTGTGGAACCGCAGGATGGAGTTCGGCACCTGCACGGTGACGCCTTCCTCGGGCGGGTTCGCCAGGCCGAGCTGATGTGCATCGAACGTGACCAAGGCGTCATCGGGCACGAGACGGCATCCGATGGAAAAGCGCTTCTTGGTGAAACAACGATCCTCGCCCTGTGGCTGTTTGCTGACGAAGTCGGCGGGTTCCAGGTCGTGGTCCTGGTAGAGGAAACCGTGGTCGGCGGTGACGATCATGTTGGTGACGTTCGCGTTCGCCAGTTTCTTGACGATGGTCTGGAGCTCATGCAATGCCGTCCTGCAAGCCGTGAACGTCTTCAATTCGCCGTTTTCGCTCCTGTCTCCTTGGTCATCGATGGTGTCGTGGTACACGTACAGCACATCACATGATTTCATGAGTTCCCGTGCGCCGGTGCCATTCAGGAGCATGAGGTCCTTGGCGGGAATGGCCTTGCCGCCGACTGATGCCAGGATATGGTCGCGTGCGTCGGTACCGGTCGTGGATTTGCCGTCCGCCAGGATGCCGTAGTGGTCCTTCGGGTTGAGTTCCAGCGTGCGGTGCGGCAGCAGAGCCGCCATGCCGAGTTGCGTGTAGGACGGCAGCACGCCCACGTTGGCCTCGATCTGCGCATGGAAGCGGCTTTCGGCATTGATGTTGCGGCTCAGTTCCTCCGCTACCTCATAGCGCAGCGCATCCGAGACGATGACCGCGATCTTGTGGCCGTTCCTGGTGCGTTCGGCGACGTTGTTCTCGTAGAACCGCCACTGTTCCTTGTCGAAGCCGGGGATGGCCCAGCGGTCCAAGGTATCGACCTGCCGCTGCCATGCCCGGCCGAGGGTGCGCTGGAACTGGCTGTAGTCGTTTTCCAGGAGTTGCTTGACGGGGACGTCCTCAAGCTCCATGACATGCCATGCGTCCACGAAATGCCGGTATGCCTGGTCGACCCGGTATAGGCTCGAGCTGTATATTTCGATGCCCTTGGCGGGGGAGTCGATGGCGTCGATGAGGGGGACTGCCTCGGTGAGTTCGTGCTGAAGCGTGCTGGCGGCGCTGACTGCCTGGTACCGCTGGTCGTATTCTCCGAACCACAGGTGTGACCGACGCTTGGCGATGATGTCCCGTACCTGCCGATCATCGATGCCGTGGGCGGCCAACTGTTCCGTGAGCTTGGCGATGATGGTCTCGTCCACGCTGCGGAAGACACCGTGATCGGCCAAGGCATCGAGATCCATCCCGGCAATGGCGGCGTCCACGTCCAGATCCGGTTCGGCCATGTTTGCCAGCTGCCGCATGATGTCGCGGGACGTGTCGGTCATGCTCCACTGCATGTAGTCGCGGCGGATGTTCCCGTAATACTCCATCGTGTGTTCTTTGGTGGCGAAGCCGTGCCACGCCAGGTCGAACAGCCATAGCATGAAGCCCTTGACCGTGGGGGTGCCATGCTCGGGAAGGTCATAGTGGTAGATGCCCTTGGTGCCTTGCCAGTGGAAGTCGGCAAGTCCCATGGCCGTGATGTTCTCCATGCCGGATTCGTCGCTTTGGGCATACTGCTCCAGCAAGGTGCGCCAGATGTCCTGCATGCTGTGATCCCCGATCGGCAGCTTGAGGAGGGACGCCACCATCTTCGCCTGGAAATCGGTGGCGTCGTCTTCCGGGGTCAGACGGCGGCGCAGGCGTTCCACACGTTCGGAGCTCTCGAAGAACGTCGGCATGCTGCGCATCACCGCAAGCCACGTGGCCTTGGTATCTGCGGAAGCGTCGGGGAGCACCTCGTTGGCGATCATGGTGAGTTTGTCCGCCGAGAAGCTTGGACCATATGCCAACTTGAGGTCGAGCAGCCAGTCGTCCTTCGGATCGGGCTGCTCGCCGGGCATGTAGACCAGGAACTTCGTGTCCGGCTCCTCCACCATCATCCTGTGGCGTAGGGAGAAGGGCACATGGCCGATCTCCACGAGTTGCACGCCCTTGAGTACCGGCTCGGAAGCATCCTCGCCGACCAAGGTGGCCACACTGTCCGCATATTGGCTTTTCACATCCTCCCAGAAGACAATGCGGCCGCGCTCGCCCTCCTGTTCGAAACGAGCGGCCAGCAGCTGCGAAACCTTGCCAAGTTCACTCATCGGCATCCTCCTCGTGATTCAGCCATGGTAAGACACAGCCGGAATCGTGCCGGTATCCGGCACCCTGCATAAGTATCCGGCACTATTCGGCCAGTATCCGGCATTATTATCGAGGCCGGATGCATCATCAATGCTGCTCCAACGGATAGTGAGGCCAGGTCCAGTCCGTGACGTCCTTGCGCTTCTTCTCGATGCTGTCCACCTTGCGCAGGGCGGCACCCATGCGCAGGTAGTTCACGAGGACGCCGTCGTCGAGGTCCATGGGCATGTTGGTGGCAGCCAGGGGGTAGAGGACGTTGTCCTCGTAGGCACGGCACTCGATCACGGCCTTGCGCAGCTTCTCGGCCTGGCGCTTGTCCGCGGCACGCTCGGATTGCTCCAGCATGTCCGCCACGTCGGCAATGCGGCCGGTGAAGTCACGCAGCACGCCCAGGGCGGCATTCGTGGTGGTCGGTGTATAGCGATGCAGGTACATGAGGGCCTTGAAGGCACCCTTCTTGTCGGTACGGCTCGAATACTGCCAGTAGATCGGACGGTTCGAGTACATGCGCAGGTGGTCGTCGTAGAAATCCTTGACGAAGTAGTCACGGATCGACTCGCCCAGGGTCTCCTCGATGAAGGCCAGGTTGCGCGTGAAGTTGGGCTCGCCGAAGGCGACGCGTAGGAAGGTGCGGAAGCGCGCCACGATGTCATCCTCGAAATAGTCATCCGCGCACACGGGGATGATGTTGTCCGCATCCGGCTCGAAGGACGGCTCCGGCACCTGACGGTGGTAATCCTCCAGGGTCTCGCCCTGCGAGGCGAGGATGAGGCCGGGCTTGTCGAACGAATAGCGGCCGAACATGCAACCTACCGCGTAGGAGATGAGTTCCTTGACTGTGTCCACCACGAACTTACGGTTACGCTCCTCCTCGGTGTCCTTCGGGTAGGCGAAGGCCTTGTTGCGCTTGAGGGAGACGCGTTCGATGGGCACGTTGCAGGGCACGTCGTCACGCACGCCGTAGGCATCCGCCACGATCTCGTTATTGCGGATCTCGCGCTGGCGCTGCTCCTCGGAGACCTGGTCCCAGTGGGTGCGGAACTCGGTGATGAGCTGCGCCAGGGGGAGGGTGGTGTCCATGGAGAGCAGAGGGAAGGGGCCGAAATCCCATGAGGTTTCGTAGGAGTTCCAGTCGGATCTAGATATGAACAGTAGGGAATCACTGAGGGTGGAAAGAGGTCTGGTATTCCCAAGACGGAGGGGAAGCGCTCGAATTTGTCCCACTTCAAAATTCAATGTCGGGGACAATGCCTGCATCATTTGCAAACAGGTCGTTGAATTCAAGAAGCAGCTAATTTGCTGCCATGCACTCATGTCGCAAACCGCTACGGCAGCATCGCTAAAAACGAAGCCCCCATGATGATACCTAAATGAAGGTTCCCCTGATGTGATTTTTGAGCATGTTAGTGCTTGTTTGAACGTTACATCGCGATTCCGAGGTGTAGCGCCATGGAACGAAAAAATGGCATTACCATTTTGAGACCAATCAATAACATATGTATTATTTCCAAACCATTTTCTAAAATCTCCTCCTTTGTCGCAAGGAACCCACTTTCCTTGTTGCTTTTCTTTCAGAGCGGATCTATCGAATTGGATAGAGGTATAAGAGTTTTCCCACCAGTTTCGTAGGAAACGGGCGTTGTTGCCAGTGGTGAAGCCTTGAGCGACATCTGCGATGTCGCTCAAGGCTTCACCACTGACGCCTTTAGCGATTTTAATATTAAAAGCCTGTATGAGGACCTTCGGTAACCAGTAGACGATGGGGGAGCCGGGAATCTGCTTGAACTCCTGCTGGTCCACGGTGTAGAAGTGCGTTGCCATATCAGGGTGCAATGCAACCTGATCAGATGCAAGCGCATTATGGGCTTGGATGATTTCCAGTGCACGTGGCCCTTGCACTTGAGCACCTACAAAATCTGCAAGGCGCACATAGTGTCCGGGCAACGAGCTTGTGCCTTTCTGCAATACGAAAGTGCAGATAGGAACCGTGGCACCCTCGAATCCTGAATACTCCAATTGGATCAGGGATTCTATGTGTTCCTTAGTGATAAAGCGTTGGCGTAACGCTTCATAGGAGGAAATGAACATCCACACATATGGTGACATGAATCCTAGGTAGCCTCGGTTGGGAACAAACTGCAGGCAGCGCAACATAAACGCCGCGAACAAGTCGCTCTTGCCATCCGGATAGTACTCCTGCACATACTTCTTGAGCACCTTGCCCATGTTCTTGCTGCCCATGTAGGGAGGGTTGGCCACGACGGTGGCGTATTGGCGGTCGAGGTAGCGGGTCTGTTTGAGTACCCGGTCGCCTCGCTCGCGCAAATCATCGTCGAGCCTAGGTTCGTTGTCCTGGGAATCAGGAACATTGTCCGCCAAGGTGGCCAGCTCGGCATCCGGCTGGATGAGGGAGCCGGTCACGTCGGCCTGGGCGTAAGTGTTCCAGGATTCCTCGCTGAGTGGCATACCGAAGATGTCGTTGAGCTGGTTGACCTCGTCGGCCGTGAACTCTTCCTTCCTGATCTGGCAGATATGCGGCATGACCTGTCGGCGGAAGAAGCGCCTGGAGTGGGCGCGGGCTTTCATGGTCAGGGCGAAGGCGGCCAGGTCGGCGGCGCGTTCGTCGATTTCCATGCCGAAGAGGTTATGTTCGAGGATGAGGCCGGGAATCTCGCTGGGCGCATAGCCCTGTTCCTCGTAGATCTCGGTGAGTAGGTCGAAGGCGTAGGTGAGCATGTGGCCCGAACCGCAGGCCGGGTCACACACCGTGAGATCCTCTGGCGAGTCGATGCGAAGCACGTCACCGTCAGCAGCCTCGGTGGGTTGGATGTAGTACTCCCAACCGTCGGCGAGCGCAGATTCGGGATGATTCTGCATCCACAGGCGCCCCACGGAGTTCTGTACCAGGTAGCGCACGATCCAGTCCGGGGTGAACAGCTGCGTGGCTGCGGGGATGGTATCGGCGTCGCCCTTGAGCTTCTTCTTGAAGCCTGCCATCACCTCGTCCTTGCGTTCGGCAATGTAGAACTGGTACAGCCAACCGATGATCTCCACGTTGCCGCCGGGCTCGTCCACGCCGCAGGCTTCCGGGGTCATCACCTCGATGGCGTTGCGCAGCACGGAGCCTTCCGCCAGCAGGTCGGGCGGCATGAGCAGTTCGTCCACGCGGCCGGCGGGCGCGTTCGTGTCCGGGAACATGAAGGACATGAACCGGTGCCAGTAGCGGCATTCGGCCTGCAGGATCAGCCCGTAGGCATCCTCCTGGGCGTTGCTGCTGGCGGTCTCGCCGTTGAACAGGGCCTCGATCTGGCGGTGCAGCTGCGCATTGCCGGTACCGGGAACCGTGAACACATCCTGGTCATATTCGCCGCGTTTGGCGGCGGCCAGCACGGCGGGCACGCCGTTGGCGTCGGTGAGGTCCATGGGCGAGACCACCGGCATGGCAGTGAAGCCCATCACATCCATGTAGCGGAAAGCGATGATGCGGTTGAACCACCGGTAGGCATACTGCTCCACCAAGGCATCTTCGCCCTGCTCTGCCAGCTGGTGCTGCAATTCCCGGAAGGCCTTACTCATGTTGACCTGCACGTCCGAATTGGGGGCCAGCGCCCGGTCAAGCCGTGCCCGCACCGCGGCCATGAGCCGCGTACGCGCCTGTGAAGCGAATCGTTGCAGTTGTGTGGTGTTCATTGTTCTTTACCTCAGATAGTATGCTCAGTCCACTGTCCGGGCCACGGATAAATCATCTGTAGTTCGGGCTGAAAGAAGTCTGTGCAGCGATGTGTAACGGTGGTTGCGTACATAGGCGACGGAGGATTCATGTGGCAAGTCGCCATTAGGAAGTACATGGTGCCCATCGTCTCCTTGCTGCTGTTCTCGGTATGGTGTCAGCAAGAATACTTTGTATCCCTCTTTGGCATGCTTCCATCCATGTGCAACCTCGGTTCCTTCCTCACTCAATGCCCATTGCATGGCCTTTCCAAGTGTTCGTTCGTCGTGATCATTCGATTCGCAAAGTTCCTGAGCTCTTTCAGGGGTCCATTCAACATCGTCAAAGACGTGCTTAATCCGCGGAATCTGGTTACGTATGTACTTATCTTCGTAGAATCCGAGATATCGCATATCTCGGAAGAAGCGCCCCTTTCGGCATACATAAATGGGTTGATGCTGGTAGATATCCCAAGCGACGCGTCCGGGGATAATCACGGTATCAGTATCGATTGCCGGGCACGAGTTCTCATATATTTCACGCCATGTACTGTTGTTTTCCATCCAAGTTGCGTACTCGGGGGAGATTAGCCGAGCAAGCTGAAAAATGCTGGCGATAGAGTTTGGCACATCGAATTGCTTCAAATAGTTGTGATGGGCTACTCGATTTCTGGTAAGACGTAACTGTTCAACAAGTGCGGCGACTTCCTTACGCGTTATCTTAGGATTCTCGCCATTGCGGAACACCCGGTAAAGGCAAAGTTTCCAGAGTTCATCATGCTGGGTATTGAACATGTGGGACCAAAATCCAAAGGTCAGTCCGGCAATGATTCGATCGCGAGAATCAGGCTTTCGACGTTTGCGGAGTTCCTCCCTAACTCGTTGGATGGATTCTCTGTCCTCAGTACTTAAATCAGTGCCAAGCTGCAAGAACCAGGGAATCCCGCGTTCCTTATCGTGATAGTACAGCTGTAGCACTTCGTCTATGGAATTACGAAGGAGTATTTCAAGGTGACCTATGAGAATGAAACACTCCGCCGACATGCGACTATTCCACATATAAAGTTCCAACGCGCGGGAAGGGTCACCATCGACTTCATTGAGATATTCTGCCAAGCGAACGGCGGTAATGTGTTCGGCTACTGTCATCGCTCTTCCTTCCTATGCAAGTGACTTGATATATCGCGCATCTGATCATTGTGTTTAGGTAAACGCTATAGTCCGTGTTATCCTATAGATGGACGCCCCGGGTAGGCCTCTGGTTTCTGACCAAGCCCCCGGGGCTTTGTTTATCTATCGTTTTCCGTCATAGCAGGATCTGCTCCCCGTTCTCGATGGCGGTGATGAGGGTGCGGCGGTAGGCGTCGAGGAATTCGTCCACGTCATCTTTGGTCTTCAGACTGTCCTTGCTCCGCGGAATGGGTATGGCTTGCAAGGAGACCGCCTTGCGGGGCGGTGCAGGTGCTGCCACCGGTTCGGCATGGGCCGGCTGCTGGCCGGTGGACGCTTCGGGGGCCGGCTCGGGAGGCAGTGCGGCGTTGAGCGCATTGATGATATCTGGACGCACCACATCACGCAGGCGGTTGGCACGGTCGCGAATGCCCAGGATGGTGGATTGATGCTCAATGTCGTGTTGGGCGTCATCCAATGTACGGTCGGCCTGGTGCTGGGCAGCCTGCGGAGCTGCCTGGTAGGCATCGGATTCTTCAATCTGGGTGCGGATTGCCTGTACGGTGCCGAGCGCGGCGGTCCGTTCCTGGTCGAGGGCAGTCTCGATTTGCTTCCTGATGTTCTCGACCAGCTCGTTGAATTGCCGTACCAGGGAGCCCCGGTAGATGTTCGGGTTATGGGCCAGTTCGAGTGCTTGGTCCCGAAGTTGCCGTACATCGCTTGGAGAGGCATCGATGTTCTCGTGGTTGTCGAGGAGCCACGCCATGCCCTCTGCATAAAGCTGGCCCTGACGATTGCGGATGAACCCGGTGATGGGGGCCACGGTATCCACATCGTCGTCCAGCAGGATTTCCATGTTGGAAACGGTCTGGGGGTCGGTGAATTCCTCGATCAGCCATGTTTCGTTCTTGCTGGCTACCTGCTCAAGTCGATCGATGGGATCTGCAAGCTGGTCCACGAAGGGGAACTTTGCCTGTTGGGTGTCCTTGATCGTCTTTAGTTCCTGCAAGCGCTGCTGCAGTCCGGCCTTGACCTGTGCGGCAAGGTCCGCTGGGCTGGTTTCGCTGCTTGCCTGGTTGGTCGAAGGCAGGTAATCGCGGGCAAAGGACCGTAGCCGCTGCACCTTCTGCTGGTCGTACACCTTGGGAATGGACACGAGTACGGCATCCCGACGGCGCGTATCGCGCAACAGCCGCGCCGCTTCGGTCCGGGCCACGGGCTTGCCGTCGAACTCCAACGTGATGCGTCCTGTGCCATACAGGTATGCCAGGCAGGTGAGCGTGGCAGCGACGGGCCAGCCGTAGGGGCGGGCGTCGAACGTCGTCACGATCTCCTGCACGGTGGTGGTCACGTTCTTCGAATATCTGCGTGTCACCCAAGCGAGGATCTCCTCCGATGGGGCGTCCAGGAGCTGCTTGGTGGCATCCGTGCCTTCCAAGGTGCCGTCACCGTCTGCAGCGGCATCGGCGATGACCTGTGCCAGTTGATTTTCCGAGTAGGAGGCGTCGCCGATGAGCATGTAGTTGGAATAGAGCTTGCGCAGGATGTCCTGCAAGGCTTCGTCCACACGTGTACGGGGATCGTTGGCCTTGATCTGGATCTCCGTGCCATTACGGTAGAAGGCGGTGTCGGTGAGCGCCCGTGCAACCCGCTTCTTGAGTTCGGCGTAGAGCTGGCGGTTGGTGCTGATCTTGCCCGTGATGATGGAACGGCGGATTTCCGACTGGGCGCTCGTATCCGTGCGCATGGTATAGATGTTGGTCTTCTGGTACATGCGGAAGTCATCGAAGAGCGTGGGGTCGTCGGCACCCAGCAGGCCCACCAGTTCGTCCTCGCGCCCGTAGCTGAGACGAACAGCCTGTGCACGGTCGGCCTCGTCGGTGGAGGTGACCAGGTTGAGCCAGACATCCGGCTTGCCGGTGCTTTGGGGTGCTCCGTCGATTTCCAGGCCGAACCTGAAGGCTTTGCGCTGCGGGCCGAACACCACCTTGCCGGAGGACTTGAGAACGTCATTGGTCACGATGTCCAGGAAGGGCTTGATCACGTCGGCGTGGTCGACCTCGACGTTCTTGATCTCCTGCTCGATGTCCTTCTCATCGTTGGTCAGGTAGGAGTATCCGTCACTGACGCGCTCGATGTAGGTGCCCTTCTCGAGCTCCTGCAAGGTCTCCTTGATGCGTTCCTCGAGATTCAGCACGTCTTCGTTGAAGCGGTCGGTGAGCAGGACGCGCAGGTTGCGGACGGTGCCCTTCATGCCATCCACGTGCTTGAGGAGCAAGAGCACCTTGAGGATTCGGACGCCCAGGTCACGGTACTGCGGGTCCAGTTGCTTCTTCGCGTCGCGGATGCGGTAGGTGGCGGTGCTCTGGAGGGCGTCGCTGATGCCTTCGTACAGGCGGTCGAAAGGCATGAGGTCACCCACGGTGCTGCCCTTGCAGGTGTGCAGGACGTCGTTGATGGCCGAGATCATGGAGCGTTCGCCCACGGACTGGTATTCGCCGCTGAACATGTTGTATTCGCTGAGCTTGCGCAGGGAGTTCTGGAGCAGCGGGAACTGGTAGTCCACGAAGGGGTAGCTGGCGGCGAAGGCCTGCTCGCTGTCGTAATGGTTCATGTGGTTGTACGACTTGCCGGCGTCGTCGAAGTCGAAGAGGGTGCGCAGGTTCTCGTGCTGTTCGTCCCACAGCTGCCCCACGGCCTGTTCGCCTTGCGCGGTCTTGGTCAGGAGACGCTTCTGGATCACCTCGATCACGTCGGTGCTGTTGAGCTTGAGCTTGCACCTGAAGCGTGCCTCGATCTTGGAGAAGTCGTAGCTCTGCTGCTTGGTGCGGTCGCCGACCATGGCGTCCATGTCCTCCTGGGAGGTGACGACCATCCAGGCGCGGCCGTTGGACTTGACGGCCAGGCCTTCCACGATGGACTGCAGTTCAAGCATGCGTTCGGTGTGATCCCCGATGAACTGGCCGATTTCGTCCACCAGGAAGACCACCCGCTGGGTGGGTGCCTGACGGTCGAGCCATGCCATCACGTCGTTGGTGAAGTCCTCGACCGTGTAGTGGCGGTACTGGGCGTCGTATTGCCCGACGAGGTCGTTCTCGACGGGCTTGCCCGTCACCTTCGCATAGGCGGTGCGGATTTCGTAATCCCACAGTCCATACGTGTTGCGGGCCGTCTGCCAAGGTTCGGGGGCCTCTTCCTCGAAGGCCTTCCGGAAGTCATCCAGCCATCCCCGCCTGTCCAGGTCGCGTTCGAACAGGGCGATGGCAGGCTGGGACCCAGCATAGCCGCGGGTCTCGTTGAAGACGCGCACGAAGGCGTCCATGACGGTTTCGGAACTGTTCTGGTTGGTCTTCTGGCCGATGTTGAACAGGATGGACGTGGTCGGAATGGTCAAGGTGCGCGCAATCTGTCCCTCCAAGAAGTGATTGCCCTGCTCCGTTGCCTTGTGCCTGAATGCCTCCACCACATCCTTGCGGCTCATGGCGGAGGATTCGGTGCCGTGGTTGACCACGCCGCGGGGCACGTCGCCGATGATGTGCGAGATCATCTTGAGCAGGTGCGACTTGCCGGATCCGTAGAAGCCGGAGATCCACACGCCGTTGATCTGGTGATTGCCTGGATCGTTGTACAGGTCCAGGAACTTCTCCAGGTTGGATTGCAGCTCCGCGGTCAGCACGTAGTCGTTGACCTCGTTGGTCAGGTCCTTCTCGTCGTTGGCCTTGATGACCCCGTTGAACTGCTGGTCGATGCCCCTGGCGAAGATGTCCTGCATCGGCATGGTCATGGAATCTTCCATTTGTCCTTCCCCTCCCTGGTTCCTTGGTGTTCCTAGTCGTCAACGGGCATGTTCAGCAGTCGCCGTGCCCGGTAGTAGTTGTTGTTCTCCAAGGCGTCGAACAGCTTCAGGCTCGAACCGGACGCCGAGCCTTGCGTGTAGGTGCCCGGGTAGAACAGTACGAGCGGGCAGTCGTCCACGTACCCCTGCAGGTTCTCCAGGAGCAGGTGGGCGCGCATGTATGGGTAGACGGCGCCGATGCCCGTCAGGAACACGATGTCCGCCTCATGCGCGGCGCGCGCCTCGTTGACCCGGTCGGCGATGAAACGTGCGGTCACGTCGCTGTCGCCGGTCAAGGCGCCGATCAGCACATTGAGGAAACGGTCGGTCTGCGGATTCGCGGAAACCGTCCCATGCATGTTGTCTTCGCGCTCCAGGAGGCGGTCCAGGACATGACGCTGCTCCAGGATGGGAAGCGCCACGTCGGCGTAGAGGTCGAGATGCAGGATCCTCGGCGCGTAGTCGTCGGCATCGGCGGGCGTGATCTGCTGCAGGTCGCGGATGAGGTTCTCGATGTGCTGGCGTACGTCGAGCTCCTCCGCCGGTGGATAGTCGTAGATGTAATAGGGTTGCTCGCCGCCGGTGCTCGTGCCGTGCCGGAACGACCGTGTGCTCATGATCGTGAACAGTTGCCGGAACTCCCCGTCGATGGAGCGTCCGCGCGCCTGTGCGCGGACCTGCTCGGGTGCATTCGCCATCGCGCTCCCTTCTCCTTGCTTCCGTCAGCTCCTGTCACTGCAAGGTCGTTTTCCTCATGGGCAGGAACTCCAAGGACTCCGGCCTGACCTCAAGTATATGCGCAAGCAGCGCTGTGGGCGGGGCTTGCATCACCGCATGGTCCGTGCGGGTGAGCAGTTCCGCCTCGGCCATTGCGGCGAACAGGCAGGAACGCAGCTTCTTGGCGGTGGCGTCGGTGAGCGTTTCCAGTTCGGGATGCCACAGGGTCTTGTTGCGTACGAAGCGCGCGTAGTCGTCGAAGGTGACGGTCGGTTCGCCCAGCAGGAAACGCTCTCGTAGTACGTCGGTGGCGAAGTCGCCGACGAAAGCGTAGTAGCGGCACATCGCCAGCCACATGATCAGGCGACGGTCGGAAGGCATGGCGTCGTCGCCGGTGAGGATGGTCAGCTCATCGAAGGTCAGCGCGCTGAGCCGTTTGAGGGTCTCGCGCACGTAGCGGGCGTTGGCGGTTTCGGACTGGATGGCCAGGACGTTGCCGGCGATGGCCTGCGCGCGGATGATGGCGACGGTGCTGCCGAGTTCCGGGGTTTGCCGTGCTTGGTCGAGGACCTCTGCGGGGGCGTGTTCGAGGAAGTAGGAGGCCAGTGCGCGGCCGTGGGGGAGCAGCAGTGCGCCGGCGGTGAAGGAGAGGCGGTATCGGGTGTCCTGGCGATTCTCCATGCCGAATGCGCCGGTGGTGCGGGAAGCTGCGAGCGCCATGCCCTCTTCTCCTTGTGGTGTCTCGGGTTGCCGGTTGCGGGTGCCGGATATTTCAGGGTACGGCGGGGGCGGGATGTTGGGGTGGTGGCGGTGTTGGGTTTGTTGTTGATTGCAGCTGTTTCACGTGGAACCCTTTGAGGCTCTTGAGTACGTCTTTCATGAACGACACGCTTACTTTACAAAGTAAAGCAAGCGTCGTATTCTTGGATTGTCGGCGCAAACCGACAATGACAGAGCGAAAGGTTTATTTCATCAAAGATAAACAGATCGCCCCCGCTCCTTGACCAGCTTCGGGAACAAGGGTGGCGTATCCAAGCCAGTAAAAAGGGCTGGATGTGCTACCCGCCGGATCGGACTGTCCCTCCAGTGTCCATCCATAAGACGCCTTCGGACGTCAACTGGTACAGACACTGTTTGGTGCTTCTCCGACGTGGTGGCTTCCGGGAGTGAGCGGGTCTGGGTGACGTTGCGGTCAAAACGTCACCCGCTCTGTCATCACGAAACGAGGTACATGAGTGGAACAGGAACAACAGGAACAATGGGACGTGGTGCTGGACTTCACCAGTGACGCATCCCTGAGCGAAGACCTGGCGTTTGACGTCATGGAACGGCTTGGCGAGTACGGGGCGGTGACGGCCTTCGATATCGGTGGCACCAAGGGAAGCGTGGTGCTCGGGCTGAATGCGCCCAGCGTGGTGGAAGCACTAGTCTCCGCACGGTCGGCAGTCGAGGACGCCATGCCCGGCATGCAGCTGACGGTGCTCTCGGCACAGGTGTTCACGCAGGACGAGTTCGATCGCATGGTGCATGAACCGCTGTACCCGCCGGTGGTCAGCAATGCCGAGATTGCGCGGATGGCCGGTGTCACGCGGCAGCGCGTGGGGCAGCTGGTTCGCAGCAAGTCGTTCCCCAAGCCGGTCATCATGACCGAGCATGCGAAACTCTATGCGAAGTCCGCGGTGGAGGCATGGTTGGCTGGGCGGTGAGAGTGCCGGCGTAGTTCTGGGGAAGCTCCAGCGGCGGCATCAGGCTTTCACGTAATGTGCGCTCCTTCTGGAACCGATCTTCCTCAGTGTGCCTGCCGCAACCAATTTGTTGATTTGATAATACGCTTGGTTGTGTGAGACGCCCAACAGTCTTTCCACGTCTGTGGTGGTCAGTTGTCCCTGTTCGGTGGCAAGTTTCAAGATCAATTCCGGATAACGGATGCGGTCGATAGCGGACTGGCGCACATATTCCACGCTTTTCCCGCTTTTACGGTATACCTTGGATCCCAACATGTAGGACCGTGTTTCTCCAGACCCTGATGCTTCAATGAGACCGGAGTCAGTAAGGCCCTTTAACACGACCTTCAGTTTTGCGGGGAGAATGTCCAAAGTGTCGGCCATATCCATGTAAGTGGCGTTGCCTTCCGCTTTGAGTTTGTTGAGGATGAGAAGGCTCTCTATGGGCAATTCCTTTCCCGTGCGTTCCCGTTCTTCCTCGATTATCTCGACGAATAACGGGTCAGGTGCGCTTCGGGGGATGAATACCGACACTCGTTGAGAATTCGAATTTGAGTAGTCGGGCAATGGTCGTCCGTAATTGAGGGACCCTGCGAAAATACGGTCTATACCACGCCCGGTTCGTTCTGCCAGTCCGCTACGTTTCAATGCGTCCATGAGGATGGTGTTTCTTCCGTGAGGATCGGCGGTCAAGAGATTGTCGATGCTGATCCCCTCGATGAAGCTGCCCCGGCTTGATATCTCCAAGCCCCAATCGTCTAGCTTCACTACGACGCGGCCCATCACGGAATAATCTCGATGGCCGAATGCGTTTACGATTGCTTCGCGAAAAGCCCTCCTGTTGAAGTCGGGTACGATTTTGGAGAAAAGTCCGATTGTCAGTTCCGTGCCCGTGTTCCATGGCTCCAGCATCTCGCCCATCTGTTCGATTACTTGCAGAAGGGGTCCGTGAAAATCGCGGTTGACCTTGATGGTGCTTCCCTCCAAAACCTGGAACGAGGCTGCGTGCGTGGGGATAAGTCTTCTGAGGGAATCTTCTTTCCCCAAGAGCAGTAATCCTGTCAACGTCGGTGTGTTCGCATTATCGGCTGCACTTACCAGTCCTAGGGCATGCTCGAGCTCTTCGTCGGATAATTCCAGTAGGGCCCTGTCGCTTTGGGGGTTTTGCGCAATGATTTTGCGCAGGTGCTCTCGTTCCAGAGGGTCAAAATCGTCTCGCGTTGCCTCGGGGACTGCCTGTGCGGAGAAATCCAAAGTACGTAAGTCGCTCCACGCGTCCATCATTTCATAAGGGTAAAGTGGCACTGCCTCGGGTGTGCCGTCATGCTTGATTCTACGGCGTAGTGCTCGGCCGCTTTCCGTGGAAACAATGGTGCTTGCCTTGGGGACGGTTATCTCTATTACTTCAGGATTGCCCGTTTTCCGTACTGTGACCCGAAGTGATGGCCTGGTGTTGTTCGCAATGAAGGCGGCAAGGCCGTCCGTGTTCGCATGCTTGGGGTGCAGTCCCGTGGGAGTCCCGTCGTCTTCCACTCCTAAGTAGAGGCGTCCTCCGTTTGAATTCGCAAGCCCTACGATTGCTTCCAGGAGCTCGGTGTCGCCCAAGCAGTCTCGGTCGCTTTTAAATTCGAGCTCTAAGGCTTCCTTACCGTAGGAGCCAGTCATGTGCATTCCTTTCGGAACCAGGATTTATCTGGAAATATCAGGAATTCTGAAATTTTTCCTGATTCTGAAATTATAAGCAGATTCCTGGAATTCGAGTGTTTTGAGGCGTGTTCGGAATAGGGGTGAAGTGTGGTAGCTTCGTCTTTTCAGGATTTATCCGGAAATATCAGGAATTCAGAAATCTTTTCAGGAATTCTGAAATCAGGGAAGACGTCCCAAGTCTCGAAGACAATACTGTCACACTGCTAACCACACTGCTATCAGCAGTGACGTCAGCAGTGTGACACTGTATCCCACCCGCACAGCATCCTCCACGTCCCACCGAGCCGATTCAGGTTCCCGACCTTTCCCCGCACCACCATCGCCCCGCACAACACGCCATCCTCCTGTGACGGATCCACCAGCCCCAGCGTCGTCGTCACGCCCGGCACGATCGTCACGTCGTGCGGCACCGTGCAGCGCAGCAGGCCGTCGTCGGTGACCGCCAGGTCTCCCACGGCCACCAGCGCATTGCAGTAGTCATGTACCAGCCGCGGCACGAGCCGCGCGGTCACTTCCGGGTACGCCATCCCCACGGACCGCACCCACTGCAGCGCCTTGCGCTCCACCGCCTCCTGTGCGATGCCGAGTGCGCCGCCGTAGCCGTCGTCGATGCAGTGTGCCTGCATCCAGAACCGCAGTGCCGAGTAGGCGAGTCGGCAGGCGAAATCGCCATCTCCTTCCCGCGGTGCGCGCATCAGGCGCAGGTCGACGGCCATGACGTCAAGCAAGGTGGTTGCCATGGCAGATCCTTTCGAGCAGTGCAGTCAGTTGCGCCGTCAGGGCCGGCGCATGCAGGCGGTCGATCAGCTCATGTGCCGCCTCGCTGCCGTGGGCAGCGTAGGTTTCGATGCACAGATGCGGCAATATCCACTGCAACGCATCCGGTGAACCGGCGTGTGCGGCCATGATCGTGGCCGGCATCGTCAGGGCGCTCGCCGCCAGCGATGTGCGCTTGTGCAGGTCGGCAAGCTGGGCGAGTACGTTCTGGCTGATCGGCGGAGCGCTGATACTCGAATGATTGACATGTTCCGGCACGCCGTTGCCGACAGGAAGCGCCACGAAGCCGTCCGTGGGCACGAAGAAGATACGGTTCCAGATTTCCGGTGCGGCCAGACGGATATTGGCATAGCTACCCAGCGGTATGACGACCACGGGTGTTCGCGCATCCCGCCGACCCAATGCGAACAGGGCGGCCTCGTTGACCGTGTCGAACACATTGTCCAGCATGACCACGGAAGCATCGCAAGAGGACAGCAGGTGTTCCAGCCCGCTCGTGTCATGCCAATCCGGGGCGAGTCCGGTATGGTGTGCGGGTTGACCTCCCAATGCGTAGGCCAGTGCGTTGGCCACGGTGCCGGCCAAGGTGCCGTCGACACAGAGGGTGCGAGTGGCGATCAGCGTGCGGCGCAAGTGCGAGGCCATGGCCTCGGTTTGCTGGCGATAGACGTCGCCGGTCGCATCGGTCGATGCCATGCCGAGCATCCGGAGATTGTGTGCGATGGCGCTGGTGAGATCCTGCCCCGTCCGTGTGGCCATCTTCGCTGCGAGGGGAGTGCACTGAAGCGAAGATGCCGGGCTGGCTGCAGCGGTGGGCGTCGTCTGCTTGGCGAGTGCGCGCAGCCCGAGCTTGAGGGCGACGTTCTCCTCAAGCTGCTGCAGTGCTTCGCGCTGACGCTCCTCCTGTTGGGCGAGCGTGCGCTTGGCTTCTTCGAGTTCCTGCCGACGACGCACGAGTTGGCCGCTTGCCTGGGACTCCTGCTGCTCGAGTTTGTGCAGTGCCTGCTCCTTGCTGGCGCACTGTCTGTCGAGGTCTTCGAGGTGTTTGGTACGTCGTTCGACTTCCTGCTCGGTGACTTTGGCGATATCTCGCCGTGCCTGCCGCTTGAACTCCGCCATGAGCTTGGAGTCGCGTTTGAGCAGTTCGTAGATGAAGCCCGACGCCTGCTGCTTTGCCGGTTCGACGCAGGCCTTGATTGCCTGGTGGAAATGCGAGAGGTCCCGGGAGGGCGGTGGTGTCCCGAGGAATTCCTCCAGAGTGTCAGGTGATTCCAACAGGAGCTGCAACAGGGCGACCATATCGTCCGTCGTGGTACTTTTGGAGAGCGCCGCCTGGGTTCGGAAGAACCATTGCACGTAATCGTGTGCATAGGCGCTGAAGGGGCGTATGACCACCTTGCGCGTGGCTGACGGCAAGGTCGGTTTGATGTAGACCAGACGGTCGGAAAGATTGCCGTGTCCGGTGGGAAGCCGTCGGATGTCATCGTTCTGCAAGGTGATCTGTGGGACACACCATGGTGCGGTCTTGGCGAGGCGGAGTGTGTTGTTGCTGATGGAGAGGTCTTTGCGTTCCAGCAGTGCTGCTTCGAGGGTGCCGGAAGTCTCGGCAAAGAGCAGCAGTATGCGGTCCGTAGGTTGGCCATGGTAGGGGACGCCGCGGGCCAAGGCGTTGCGCAGGCCAGTGTCATTGTCGACGTTCGGGCAGTCGATGATCTCGTAGAGCGGAGCTGCCTGTGAATGGATGCCGTAGGGCGGTAGGAGCACTCGCGGGCGGTACGGATCTGCGGTGTTTGGTATCCACCGGAGCAGTGCGAAATCGGAGTTGGCACTGCGGGCAAGATCGACGCATCGTGGGTGGTAGAGCTGCGGTGGTTGCAGTGGGTTGCCGCCATTGCCCGGGCGGATGCGCGGATAGTCGGCAACCCAGATGAAGCGTGTATGCCCGGCACCATCGGTGACTTGGTCCAGCAGGCGAAGGAAGTGGCCGTCATTGCCGTCACGGTTCCACTCATAGATGCACCATGACGCACGTGCGCTTTCGCTGGTGAAGATCGGGTTGCTCATGGTTCGTTCCCTCTCTCGGTATGGATTCCGGTACGGTGGCGGGCGAGGATGCGGGTCGGTGGGATCAGTGACTGTCTGGGGGCGCCGACACGTGCGTAGGCAAGGTCGAGGTGCGGGTTGCCACGTCTGCGCAGGTCGGTGCGCAAATCCAGAGACGTTGGTGGCGGTATGTGAAGGTGCGCTTGGGAGGAATTCTCGGTGAAGGCGTTATTATCCGGCACATCCGCCAACTGCAGTCCGCTCGGATAGGTCTGCGCCGCCATGAAGCCGCTCCAGGGCAGGTACTGGCTGGTCTTGAGGAAACAGCAGTACTCCTCCAGCTGTGTCGGCAGCTGGCGGCGACGCTGACCGAAACCGAGCAGTCCCACCTCCCGCAGGCCATGAGGACGACGGCGGGATGTCAGGGTGTGCGGTTCGATGGTGGCATCCATGACGTCATCCGACCGGATATAAGGTGCTTGGTATATCTGCATGGCAGTGCGGAACAGTGGCTCGTCGATGCCGTTCGCCCGCAGTTGCGGCGGCCAGACGGGCGTGGCTTCCGTCCTGAAGTTGGTCAGTCGGAACCCGTGGCCGGACGGCCATCGGTCGGCGGTGTCACGTTTGGGGGAGGACCAGTGCACCCGCAGTCGCACGACGGCGAGTCTGGTGCGCGGTGAGTCGACGGTGCCGACGCGCTCTGCCTGGTCGAAGACGGTCTGCAAGGTGCGTACGCCGGACTGGCCGATGACGGCGTAATAGTCGAAGTCGGGATGCACGGCGCCGCCGTTCGCGATGCGGCGGCCGCCGTTGGAGCCGTAGTCGTCGGTGAACAGGAAGGCGCCGTTGCCGTCTTCGGGACGGCCGACGAAGAACGTCCACTCGGCGGGTATGCGGATGTGCCGCGACGGCTGGAGGTCGGGGTCTGCAAGGGGGATGGTCGTGTGGCCGCGCACCAGCTCAGCCAGGCTGGTCGGCCGTCCATCCACGGTCAGTTCGGCATGTGCGTCATCGAGCCGCGCTGCAAGGCCGCGGCCGCGCCGGCGTATGCCGAACTCCAGTCGGAAGCGTTCGGTGGTGCCGACCCTGCGCAGGAACATCGGGATCGCCGGTGGCTGCGGTTCTGCGTCGCCGCCTTTGCCATGGCGGTAGTACGGGCAGTCGTGCGTGAAGGGGTCGGCGCGCCAGTGGCGGAAATACGGAGACGGGGAGTTGGTGCTTCGCGCAAGGCGGTCCGGGCCGAAACGGCGGTTGTCGTCGGGAAGGTCGTCGGCACAGATGGTCACGGGGCGTGAACAGTAGGGACATTCGAAGTGGATGGCCGTCGGCGCCTTCCCGGTGTATGATTCGGCCACTTCCCTGGCGGTGACGGTACGAGGTGCGACGCCATGGATGCATTGCACGGCGATATCCATGGCCCCTCCTTCTCGCGGTCCTTCTCACGGTGGCAAGCCCTCCTCGGTTGCCGTCGGTAGGAGCATCGTAGCAAAGTGCGGGGTGGAGTCGTCAAGGTGCGGCTTGACTGGCGGACGATGTGGGCAAAACAGGCAGCTCGTGTGTGGAGCGTCGGAGGGGCAGCTGCTTCATCTGGCAAAGCACGCAACTCATGCATGAAGTATCAGGTGAAGCGCTCCGGGTTGCCCCGGGAGCGGGCAGCACGGTAATGCCGACGCTTTCGCTCGCACCATTCCCTCATTGGCGGTTTTCCGACCCACGCTCCCCGAACCTCACACACCGTGCCCTGCAATACGCGCCCAGGCCCAGCACCATGTTGCCGGCCACGGCCAATGCGTTGATCATGCTTGCCAGTGTGCGCCCGGCGCCGGACGGCGCAGTGCGGATATGCCGACGCACCTTATAGCGCGGCAGAAGCCCCGCTCCTAGATTTTGTTCAAAAAATGAACAATTTCTTATGAGGCTCATGCGGCCTATGGGCCTATGAGGTGACAGAGCCTGATTTACTGTTAGCTTGATTGCGGATAATTGTGGTATTTGTGTATAATGATGTTAGCATGTGGATTACGGAAGGAACGGAAGGAGATGCCCATGGCTCGTACCTATCTTCGCCGTGCCGAGGCGGCTGACCGGCTGCATATTTCCGTGTCCACGTTCAAGCTGCTCGTGGCTGCGGGCCGCATCAGGTACGAACTGACACCGGGCGGCCAGAAAGTGTACGCGCCGCAGGAGATTGACCGTTTCATTGCCGAGGAACAAGGCAAGCAGCCGCCCGCCGGTGAGCTCGTGTTCTACGTGCGTGACTCGGAGGGCAATACCGCGCGCATGCGCACGCAGGAGGAACGGCTGAAAGCCGCTTACGGCGCCCCGATGAGGGTGTATCGTGACCGTGCCAGCGGCTTGAACGAGCGGCGCAAGGGGTTGGCTCGCCTGTTGGATGATGCGGAGCATGGCATGTTCGACCGGGTGGCCGTCACGGCCCGTGACCGGTTCAGCCGGTTCGGCGCCTCCTACTTGGAACGTCACCTGCGGTTCGTGGGCGTGGAACTGGTCGTGCTCGACGGTGAACGCGACAAGGGCATGAGCACCGAGCTGATGGATGATTTCATGGCGTTGCTCGCCTCGTTCTCGGGTCGCTTCTACAAGCTGCGTTCCATCGAGCACCAGAAGCTGCTGCTCGACCGCGCGTCCGAGCGTCTTGACGGCAAGGACACGTCGCCTGCGAGAGGGGCTGGCGATGGTCGGGCGTGACGGAATCGGATGCGGCGTGCCGGGACTGGTTCTACTGTCGGCAGTGGATACGGCCACGGGCGTCGAACTGCTGCCGTGGGAGATGGAAGCGTTGTTCTGGAACCATATGGACCATGCGCGCACATGCCAGAACGCGATGATTCACGCCAATCTCGACTTGCCGTCCAAGACGGGTGGGTTCGGTAACGAGTGGGCACGCAGGAACGTGCGTCTCGTATCCTTGCCTGACGTTTTCCGTAACCTGTCGCACCAGAACCGTGTCAATCAGTGCGAGGGGCGCGCATCGTGGCCGCTTGGCAGGCACGCGAACGTGTCGCCGACGCATCGACCGTGTGGGATGGTTGAAGGCGACCTACGGGAACGTGTGCGAGGAACTGGGCGAGGACGTCGACCGCAACCTGTTCACCAACGTGCTCGACCACGAGGGGCATTTCACGGTGCCCGTAGTCGGGCACACGCGGTTCTGCTACGACCAGTCGAACGACAACTCATGCCGCCGGGGAGAGCTCGACGCGGATACGGGCGTGGTCACGTACCGGCGCATGGCCGTGGCCGACAGGTTTGTGGACATCACGCTACGCATCGCGCAGTTCACGGCCCGTTACCCCGACGCGGTGCGCGTATCCCGTCCCGACATGCGCAAGGATTCCACGGGCAATATCGTATTCGATGTGGTTGTATTCGTGCTGCGTCCACTCATGCAGGACGTGTCCAAGAGTGCGCATGCGGTCGGGTTCGACCTGAACGCGGACTGGCATGGCGGCATCAGCGGCACGCGCCTATCCTGCAACGGACACGTCAGTCGTCCCCTCGTGGTCAGTAGGAACACGAAGCGCCAGCAGGACAAGCTCGAACGCATCTACGTGCAATACCGGCGCTGCTTGGACAGGCTCGACCGGCTCATGCCATGGCAGCGCGCATCCGACCCGGACAATCCGGCGGACGTGGCCGCGCATCCCAAGTGGGCGAACCTCTACGTCCAGTCACTCGCGTTGCGCGACAAGATGTACCGTATCAAGGAAATCTTGGACTGGCGCTACGCGCATGACATGCTCGACCACGCCAAGCCGGGCGAACTGGTCGCGGTCGAGAGACTCGACCCGTTCGACAACGCGGGCCGCTACGAGTTCCGTCACGGCAGCCAGCTCGACAAGCTCGACCACGTGGCGGCCAAACGCGGCCAGCGCGTCGTCAAGGTCAATCCCGCGCACACGTCCGACACGTGCCCATGGTGCAACACGCGTATCGGCAATCTGGGCAGGAACCGCGAATACGAATGCCCACGATGCCATCGCACCGTGCCGCGCGACTACGGTTCGGCCATCAACATCGCCAAACGCGGATGCGCCTATCTCGGCCACAAGCACGTACGGCCGACCCCGAAGAAGGGACGCCCCACGCCGAAGCGCCCCAAACTGATACAGAAGCGGCACTCGGGTGCCGCACATGAAGCATTGTCAGGAACCGGCAAGGGGCCGGTATCCTTCCATACGGAGCGGACGGCACCAACCCCGTCAAGCGGCATGGCGACGGCAACTGTTCAGGGTAAAAGGAAGCGCGCAACCCCCGGCCGACAGCTGGGCCAGTGTTACGACGCGGCTGCGGCAGGAACCGCAACTACCTCATCCTGAACAACCCTCTACTTCCACCACACCGTCATGATGAAGCCGGCCAGGATGAAGGCGAAGGCAATCAGCAGGTTCCAGAAGCCGATGCCGGGGATCGGGTACTGGTTGCCGGTCAGGTAGAACACCACGGCCCACACCAGGCCGATCACCATGAGTACGCAGAACAGCGGCACGTACCAGCTCGGGTTGGCCTTGGTGCCCTTGATGCTTTCCTGCACGCGCTTGGTGTTGTCCGCCTGGCGCTGCATGAGGCGACGCATCTGCGGGCTCATGTCCTTGCTGTCCAGGGTGGCGTTGAGCACGTCCTGGATCTTGCCCATCGGGATCTCATCGTCTTCGGCGTAGGTGGCGGCCTCCTCGAGGGTGGGGTTGCCGTCGTCGGTAAAGCGCTTGTCGGCCGGCTCGTCATCCTCGTCGCCGCGCGCCTTGCGGGCGGCCGCCTTGGTCTCCTCGTCCGCTTCCGTGGGCCCTTGGGCAGCCTTGCCGTCTTCGGCCTCCTCGCCACCGTCGTCCGCCGTGGTGTCGACCTCCTCGACACCCTCGACCACGCCGTCGCCCTGACCGTCGGACTCCGCTACGACCTCGGTCGCCGACTCGACGGCCTCGACCTCGTTGGCGTCGTCGGTCTGCGCCTCCTGCGGCGTCTCCTTCACCTTGTCGTCAGCCATGAAAACTTCTCCTTATTGGTCCCTTGCCGGTCCCTTGTGCATTCCTTACGCTTTCGGCTACTGGTTTATCATAATGGCTACACTCGAAAGAGCGAGGGACAGATGCCATTCTGACCAGAATCACCATATTTCGGAGGCGTCCATGGGCAAGGTGGACAAAATGGCCAAGAAAGCCGCGGGGGCCATGACAGGCAAGGGCGGGCGCGTTGCCGGCAAGCACGCCGCCAATGCCCGCACGTCCGTGCTCGGCAGCATCTCCGTGGTCATCGTCATCGCTTTCGTCGGCTTCCTCATCGTCACCAACATGCGCGTCAACCGCACCGCCATCGTCTCGTCGGACGCCGCCGAGCTGGTCGAACACCAGGTGCAGCGCGTCGACGGCCTACAGGCGGAGGTCAACGACCTCGCCGCGCAGGTCGACAGCCTCTCCAAACAGGTGACCGCGAACGGCGACGCCGACGCCGAGGACTCCGGTTCGAGCACCATGCTGCCCGCGGTGGAGGGGCCGGGAGTCACGGTCACGCTCAACGACTCGAGCATGTGGGAGAGCGCGGTCGACTCGTCCGGCAGCTCCGCGGACATCGACAAGTACGTGGTGCACCAGGGCGACATCGAGGCGGTTGTCGACGCGCTGTGGGCGGGCGGCGCCGAGTCGATGCAGATCATGGACCAGCGCGTGCTGCCCACCTCGGCAGTGATCTGCTCGGGCACGCTGCTGCTGTTGCAGGGCCGCAAGTACTCGCCGCCCTACGTCATCTCCGCGATTGGCCCCACGCAGTCCATGCTCGACGCGCTCGACGACTCCGAGGCGATCCGCATCTACAAGCAGTACGTCGACGCCTTCGGACTGGGCTATGAGGTCGAACAGGAGGCGCACCTCGAGTTCGCAGCGGCCCCGATGAGCCTGCAGCCGCTGCAGTATGCGAAGGTCCTGCAATGACAGTCCGCTGCGGTGCGCGGCCGCTTGACTGGCAGCGCGCATTCGACGCATAATCGCTTTCAGCATTGCCGGAACATTGTCGACTCGCGCACGCAGGCGCGCAGAACGGGGACACGGAATCTCATGAAACATGCCCAAACAGCAAGTGCAGGCGGCTCGCGCGTCGGCCGCTCCATCGTCACCATCATCGCGGAGATCCTGCTCACCGCCGCGGCGATCTGCGGGCTCTACGTCGGCTGGATGCAGTGGTGGACGGGCGTGCAGTCCGCACATGTGCAGGAACAGTCGGTGCAGTCCGTCGACTGGACGCAGCCCGACGGCGGCGGCACGCTCACGATCGCCCAGCCGCAGGACGGCGAGCCGCCGGTGCAGCCGGAAAGCGCCGCCGAAGGCGAGCTCATGGCGCGCGTTTACATCCCTCGGTTCGGCGACCAGTGGGAGCGCACGCTCGTGCAGGGCACGTCGCTCGCCGAGCTCAACCTGCACGGTCTGGGCCATTACGTGATCTCGCAGATGCCCGGCGAGCTGGGCAACTTCGCCATCGCCGGCCACCGCAACGGCTACGGCCAGCCACTCGGCGACGTCGACAAGCTCGAGGCAGGCGACGCCATCGTCATCCGCACCAAGGACTACTGGTACGTCTACCAGTACACGCAGTACACGATCGTCACACCCGACGACGGCTCCGTGATCGGCCCCAACCCGCTCGACCCGGGTCAGGCGCCGACCAAGCGCATGATCACCATGACGACCTGCGAGCCGAAGTACACGACGCCGACGCACCGCTGGATCAGCTTCGGCGAACTCAAGTATTGGGCGAAGGTGGCGGACGGCGTGCCCAGCGAGCTGGCGCACGTCGACGCCGACGGCGCCGTACAGTTCATCAACAACGGCAAGACTTCGGTGTTCACGAAGCTGGGCTCACTGGCGCCGGTCGTGGTCGGCTCGCTTGTCGCCTACGCCGTGCTGTTCGTGATCTGCGCGCTGTGGCGGCGCTGGCCGGCGCTGCGCGCGATCCGCGAGGGACGCCGCCCGCAGCCCGACGTCGACTTCTACGCGTGGCTGTGGCGCCACCAGCCTGGGCCGGCGGCGATGCGCTGGGTGCTCGTGCTGCTGCTCCTCCTGGCCGCCGTCGCCGCGCTGTTCCAGTGGGGCTTCCCCTGGGCGGCGGGCGAGATCCCCTTCCTGAGGGCGATGTCGAACTACGTGTCCGTGAGCTAGGTGTTCCCTGAAGTGCCCGTCGCTGGTAGAGTGGCGGGCATCTTCGTTTTTGCATGAGCTGTGACAACCCAATCGATCCGTGAGGGATCCGTAAGTGAGGAGTGCCATGACCGATTCGGCCCGGATTCTCGTGGTGGACAACTACGATTCGTTCGTCTACACCATCGTCGGCTACCTGAAGACGCTGGGCGCCACCGTCGACGTGGTGCGCAACGACGCCGTCGACGCCGCCGACCCGCACGTGCTCGACGGCTACGACGGCGTGCTGATCTCGCCAGGCCCCGGCGCGCCCGCCGACTCTGGCGCCAGCGAGGACATGATCCGCCGCTGCGCCGCCGACGGCGTGCCCATGTTCGGCGTCTGCCTGGGGATGCAGGCCCTGGCGGAGGTCTACGGCTGCACGGTGAGCCACGCGCCCACGATCATGCACGGCAAGACGAGCCTCGTGGAGCATGCCGACGACGAGATCTTCGCGGGCGTCGCCAACCCGATGGTCGCCACCCGCTACCATTCCCTGGCCGTCGAGCCAGCTTCGGTGCCCGACGAGCTGGAAGTGACCGCCCGCACCGTGGACGACGGTACCGTGCAGGCGATCCGCCACCGTGAGCTGCCGCTGTTCGCCGTGCAGTTCCACCCCGAATCCGTGATGACCCAGGACGGCTACCGCCTCCTGGCCAACTGGCTGGCCTTCTGCGGCCAGGAAAGCGCTGTGGCGCTGGGCGAGGGATTGCAGCCGAAGGTGGCGGATGGCGCTGCTGTCCGTTGAGAAATTGTTCATTTTTTGAACAAAATCTCAACGGACAGCAGCGCCATCAGTTGCCGCTTGAGCTGTTGCTGGGGCTCGGGCTGCTCGATCCGTCGCTGTTGCTGGGGCTCGGGCTGGGGGTCGACTCGGGCTTCTTGGTCTTCACGGTGACCGAGCTGCCTTCGTCCACCTCGGTGCCGGCGGCCGGGCTGATCGACTCCACGATGGAGTCGTCGCTGCCGTCGCCGTCCACGTTCACGGTGAGGTTGGCGGCCTCCAGCTCGCGCTTCGCCTCGGCCAGGGTCATGCCCGCGGTGACGGGCGGCACGTTGGTCTTCGGCTTGCCGGTGGAAACCCAGATCGTGATCATCGCGCCCTGGTCCACGGAGGTGCCGCCCTCCGGGTCGGTGCGGATCACGGAGCCTTCTGCCACGTCGGCGCTGGCTTCCTCCTGCACGCTCACGGAGAAGCGCTGCTTGCCGAGTTCCTCAATCGCCTCGTCCTTGGTCTTGCCCACCAAGTCCGTGGGGACCTGCGTCTTGCCGGAGGACACCCACATGCTGATCGTGCTGCCCTTGAGCTGCGAGGTACCCGCGACGGGGTCGGTGCGCGTCACGTGGTCCTGCTGGATGGTGCTGCTGTCCTCGGTGAGCACGGTCGTGTTCACCACGAATCCTGCCGCCTCGAGTTCCTCGCGTGCCGCCTCCTGGGTGTCGCCGGTCACGTCGGGCACGGTGACGGACTTCGGGCCGGTGGAGAACCACACCTCCACGGTGCTGCCTTCCTCCACGCGTTTGCCGCCGGCGGGGCTCTGCTTGGTGAACATGCCCTCCGGCTTGGTGGAGTCGGTGTCCTGCTTGATGTCGGCCTTGAGGCCCAGGTCGGTCAGCTGCTTGCGTGCACGCGCCTCGGTGGTGCTCTCCGAGAAGGTGGGCACCGTCACGTACTTCGGCGCGTTGCGCTGCACGTTCCACCAGATGACGCCGCCGATTGCGCAGGCGATCGCCAGGACGGCGACGCTCACCCAGATGGCGATCATGCGTCGCTTGTGCTTCTTCTTCGCCAGCGCGGCGCGCTGCTGGGCGCGCGTGGGGATTGCGGTCTGCGTGCCGGTGCCGGGCACCTGCTCGAACTGGCCGGTGACCGGGTTGAAGGTCTGCGTGGGAGCTCCCGGCTCGGTGACCGGCGACGTGTAGGGCACGGTGTTGGCCGTGTCATGCGCCTGCTTCTCCGCCTTCGTGGCGGTCAGGTCCGTCAGCGGGTTGAAGGTGGCCGCCACCGGCATGCCGCCGTTCATGTAGGCGAGGATGTCGTTCTTGAACTCGGTGGCCGTCGCGTAGCGGTTCTGGCGGTCCTTCGCCATCGCCTTCGCGCAGATCGAGTCCCACATCGTCGGCAGGCCGGGCACGATCGCGCTCGGCCGGGTAGCCACCTCGGAGACATGCTGGTAGGCGATCGCCACCGCGGAGTCGCCGGTGAAGGGCGGCCGCCCGGTGAGCATCTCGTAGAGCACGCAGCCCGCCGAATACAGGTCGGAGCGCATGTCCACGCTCATGCCGCGCGCCTGCTCCGGGGAGAGGTACTGCGCGGTGCCCACCACGCCCTGCGACTTCGTCATGGTCGTGG
The DNA here is from genome assembly GCF_000741575.1 of Bifidobacterium cuniculi. Taxonomy (GTDB): domain Bacteria; phylum Actinomycetota; class Actinomycetes; order Actinomycetales; family Bifidobacteriaceae; genus Bifidobacterium; species Bifidobacterium cuniculi. Next base: position 34,551 of record NZ_JGYV01000011.1, on the reverse strand, counting down.
CCGAGTCGTCGAGCGCGCGGGCGATGCCGAAGTCCATCACCTTGACCACGCCCTGCTCGGAAATCATGATGTTGCCCGGCTTGATGTCGCGGTGGATGATGCCCATGCGGTGCGAATACTCCAGGGCGGAGAGCAGGCCGAGCATCACGTGCTCGGCGTCGCGCTGGCTCAGGGGGCCGTTCGCGCGGATGATGTCGCGCAGGGTCTGGCCCTGCACGTACTCCATCACCAAGTACGGCAGGTGTTCGGTCTGGCCGTTTTCGAGGGTGACGACCTCCTCGCCCGAATCGTAGATGTTCACGATGTTCGGGTTGTTCATCTGCGCGACCGAGTGCGCCTCGCGGCGGAAGCGCGTCAGGAAGATCTCGTCGTGCGCCAGGTCGGCGCGCATGATCTTGACCGCCACGGTGCGGCCGAGTCGGGTGTCGACGGCGACATACACCTGGGCCATGCCGCCGCGGCCGATCAGCTGTCCGAGCTGGTACCGGCCGTTATCCAGGGTGGTGGGCATCTGGGTGCTCATAGCTGCTCCTCGCTGTCTGACATGTCCAGCCGCGTGGCATCCATGTCATGGGACATTCCGGTGGGGTCACGGTGCGCGTTCAACGCGGCGAAGTTCACGGCAGGGTCGTGGTGCGGGGCGCTGGCCACCCTGCGGGGCATGCGTCCGTTGGTGACCATGGTGGCGTCCACCGCCTTGGTCTGCTGGTCCAGGAGACGGCGCTCGATGCGCGAGAGGATCCTCGCCACGGTCAGGGCGTCCGCCGGCCGGTCGAGCGGGTCCTTGGACAGCATGGACATGACGAACTGGCACAACTGCAGGTCGACGCCCTCCGGCAGCGGCGGCACGGGGTTGTTCACGTGCGCGGCCGCGATGTCCACGGGGGTGGCGCCGGTGAAGGGCCGGTGTCCGCACAGGCCCTCGTAGGCCACCACGCCCAGCGAGTAGATGTCCGACTGCGCGGTGGCGTGCTGTCCCTGCGCCTGCTCGGGGGAGATGTACTGTGCGGTGCCCACCACCATGCCGTCCTGCGTGATCTGCTCCTGGTTGGTGGAGTAGGAGACGCCGAAGTCGGTGATCTTCACCTCGCCATTGTCGGAGACCATGATGTTCGCCGGCTTGACGTCGCGGTGGACGATGCCGTGGGAGTGCGCCACGAACAGGCCGCGCGCCACCTGCACGAGGATCGGCAGCAGCTGCGTGGGGTCCATCGGCCCGTTGAGCTCGTGGAAGAGGTCGGCCAGCGACTTGCTGGGCACGTACTCCATGATCAGGAAGCCGATGCCGTCGTGCTCGTAGTACTCGAAGAGCGCGGCGATGTTCGGGTGCGCGAGGTTCGCGGAGTTGCGCGCCTCGGCACGCAGCCGCCGCAGCTTCGACTCCTGGTTGGTGGTGTCGGCCCGTAGGGCCTTGATGGCCACGGGGCGCCCCAGTTGAATGTCGTAGCCTTTCCACACCTCGCCCATGCCGCCCTGGGCCAGGCGTGCGTCCAGGCGGTAGCGTCGGTGGATCAGCTGTCCTTCAATGAGTCGCATGGTTACTGCAAAGCCTCCTTCATGACCGCCGTCATGATCGGTCCGGCGGCGAACGACCCGTACAGGTCCACGTTGTGCACCACCACGGCGACGGCGATCTTCGGGTCGTCGGCAGGCGCGAAGCCGATCGTCCATCCGTCGATGGAGCTGTTGTCCGCGCCGATCTGCGCGGTACCGGTCTTGGCGGCCACGCTGATGCCGGGAATCTCCAGGTTGGGGTTGCCCTCCGTCACCACGGCCTCCATGGCCTCGGTGAGCTTCTTGGCGGTGTCCTCGCTGAACGCGGTGCTCATCACGTGCGGCCTGGTCTCGGAAATCGTCGACAGGTCGCTCATGCGCACCCGGTCCACGATGGTGGGGCTCATGACCTTGCCCTTGTTCGCCACCGCGGCCGCGATCATCGCGTTCTGCAAGGGGGTGATCACGTTCGTGCCCTGCCCGATCGACGCCAGCGCCAGCGCGTCGTCGCTCACGTTCTGCGGGAACTTCGACGCCACCGCCGTCATGGGCAGCCCGGTCTCGTCGCTGCCGTCGATGGTGATGGTCGAGTCGTATCCGAGTTTGCGCGCCATGTCGGACACCGCTTCGTCGCCCAGGGCCACGCCGAGCTGCGCGAAGGCGGTGTTCGACGAGTACGCCAAGGCGTCCTTGAGCGTGATCTTGCCGTCGGTGCCCGCGCCGAGCGCCGACGAGTTCGGCAGATCCGTCTCGGTGCCGGGCAGCCGGTAGGTGGCGCCCGCCGGGATCTGCGTGTCCAGCTGGTATTTGCCGCTTTCCAGCGCCGCGGCGGCCACCACCGTCTTGAAGGTGGACCCCGGCGGGTACAGCTCGCTGGTGGTGCGGTTGAGCATGGGGTTGTCGGCGGCGTTGATGATGGCCGCGTAGTTCGCGTTGGCGGTTTCGCCGTTGTGCGAGGTCAGTTGGTTGGGGTCGTAGCCGGGCGAGCTGACCATCGCCAGGATGCGGCCGGTACTCGGCTCGATGGCCACGACGGCGCCGTCCTGGTCGCCCAGCTGCTGTGCGGCGACCGTCTGCAGCTTCGTGTCGATCGACGTCTCGATGGTGGCGCCCTTGTTCTCCTCGCCGGTGAACATCGCCTTGAGCCGCTGCCAGAACATGGCGTTGGACTCGCCGGTCAGCAGCGAGCTGTCCGACGCCTCGATGCCGCGGTCGGCGTTCTGCGCGATGGAGAAGTAGCCGGTCACCGGCGCATACAGGCTGCCTTCGGGGTAGACGCGCTGGTACTTGAACTCGTCGTTGCTGGGTTCCGACCGCGCGAGCACCGTGCCGTCGGAGGCGAGGATCTCGCCGCGCGAGACGCTGTTGAGCCGGTAGAGCGAGCGCAGGTTGCGCGGGTCGTGGCCGAGTGCGCTGGCCTGTACGCTCATGATGACGGACGAGGAGATGCCCAGGACCACGAAGAGCACGAGGACGGCGGTGAAAAGCTGGCGCAGGGTCTTATTCAACGCGGGCACCTCCGTCCTGGGTGTCGTCCAGCACGCCGTCGTCGGCCTGTGCGGGCGGCGTGCCGGTGTTCACGTGCGAGCCGCCGTGTACGGAGCGGCGGCGCAGCGCCTGCACGGCCTCCATGCGGAAGGTGTCGCTCATGGTGTCGTCCTCCGGCTTGTTCGCGGCGTTGGAGATGACCACGAGGAGCGCGGCGAGCACGTAGTTGGCGATGAGCGAGGAGCCGCCGGCCGCCATGTACGGCAGGGTGAGGCCGGTGAGGGGGATGACGAGGGTGATGCCGCCGACGACCACGAACACCTGGAAGGCCATGGTGAAGACGAGGCCGGAGGCGAGCAGCTTGCCGAAGCCGTCCTTGATCTTCATGGCGACGATCATGCCGGCCGCCACGATGAGCAGGTAGAGCATGAGGACCGCGAAGACGCCGGCCAGGCCGAGTTCCTCGGCGGTGGTGGCGTAGATGAAGTCGGAGTTGGCCAGGGGTGTGAGACTGGGGTTGCCGCCGGAGATGCCGGTGCCGAGCACGCCGCCTGCGGCCATGCCGAACAGGCCCTGCACGACCTGGTAGGAGCTGCCGTAGGTGCGGTTGTAGATGGTCTGGTCGAAAGGGTGCAGCCATACGTCGAAGCGGTAGCCGACGTGGGCGAAGACCTTTGCAGCGATCAGGCCGCCCGCGGCGAAGGCGAGGGCGCCGATGACGATCCAGCTGACGCGGCCGGTGGCCACGTAGAGCATGGCGACGAACATGGCGAAGAACATGAGGGAGGTGCCCAGGTCGTGCTGCAGGACGAGCACGCCCATGGAGACGACCCATACGATGATGATGGGGCCGAGGTCCTTCAGGCGGGGCAGCTGTAGCCCGAGCACCTTCTTGCCGCCGACGGCCAGCTGGTCGCGGTGGGTGAACAGGTAGGAGGCGAAGAAGAAGGCGAGGAAGAGCTTGGCGAACTCGCCCGGCTGGACCTGGTAGGAGCCGACGCCAATCCAGATGCGCGCGCCGCCGATTTCGCGGCCCAGGCCGGGCACGAGCGGGGAGAGCAGGAGCGCCAGACCGACGACCATGCTCACGTAGGAGAAGCGCCGCAGCACGCGGTAGTCGTGCATGAAGGCGAAGAGCACGCAACAGCACACCAGGGCGATGCACAGCCACAGCATCTGGCGGGTGGCCACGGCGGTGCCGTTCTCGTTGTCCAGCAGGGCGATCATGAGCGTGCCGATGCCGGTGAGCATGGCCACGCACGCCATGATCGACTGGTTGGCGTAGGGCTGGAACTTGCAGGCAAGACCCCACATGACCAGGAAAAGCACCGTGACGACCGCCATGAGGACGAGGAGGGGCCGGCCGAGCGGGTCGGGGGAACGGTAGGCGAGCTGGAAGAAGCCCAGGCCGCTGATGGCCAGGGCCAGCAGGAGCTGGACCAGATAGCGCGTGTGTTTCGCTGTCATGTTCACTCCTTGGCTTCCGGGCTCTTGGTCGCCGACGGCTTGTCGGTGGCCTCCTGCTGCTTCTTGGCCTGCTCCTCGGCTTCCTTCCTGGCCTGCTCCTTGGCCTCCTCCTCGGCTTGCTGGCGTGCCTCGTCCTGGCGTTGCTGTTCGCGCAGGGCCTCGATGGTGTCCTCCGCCTCGTCCTTGGTGGTGGCGTGGTTCTGGCTGGTGCTGGGCAGCTTGGAGACGTCCAGGTCGGGGTAGGTCTGCACCACGTGGGAGAGCGGCTGGCCGAAGATGTCGGTGGGCATGCCCTGGTAGAGGGCCACCTGGCCGTCGGCGACGCCCACGTAGTAGCGGTTCTGGCTCCAGGCGTAGCCGCCCCAGATGCCCAGGGCGACCAGGGCGAGCACCACCACGGTGGTGCAGATCGCGGCCACGCGGCCGCGGAAGCGGCGCGAATGGGCGCGCTCGTCCTGTGCGATCTCGGCCTCGCGAATCTGCGCGGCGACCTCCGGGTCGTTGGGGTCGGCGCTGTAGCGGCCGTCGCTCTTGTGCACCACGGGAATCTCGCCGGTGTCGGTGTCCTTGATCTCGCCGTAGTCCTCGCGCACCTCGGAGGGCTGGGCCACGGTCTGTGCGGCGGACGGTTCACGCGGCGCGCTGTCCTGCTGGACGAGGGCGGCCGCGCGCTCGGCAGGCGACGACTTGCCGACCAACGGCGGCGCGGAGAGCACCGGTTCGTGCAGGATGTCCGCCAGGGAGTTGAGGTTCGCACTGGCTGCGCCGCCCACCACCGGCGTCTGGTGGGGAACGTCGAAGGCCTCGGCGTCCAGGGCCAGGGTCGCGTCGGCGATGACGGCGGTCACGTTGTCGGTCGAACCGGCCTTGAGGGCCATCGACACCAGGAACTGCGCGCACTCCTCACGGTCGGTGAAGTGCAGCATCGTCTCCTCGATGGTGGAGTCCTCCAGCACGCCGCACAGGCCGTCCGAGCACAGCAGCAGCCGGTCGCCGGCCTGGGCGCGGCGGATGGAGATGTCGGGCCGGGCGTCGATGTCGAAGTCGCCCAGCACGCGCATCACCACGTTGCGCTGCGGGTGGTTGCGTGCCTCTGCCTCGGAGATGCGCTTGGTGTCGATCAGGTGCTGCACGTAGCTGTGGTCGCTGGTCAGCCGCATGAGGTGGCCGTCGCGCAGCAGGTAGGCGCGCGAGTCGCCGATGTGCGCCAGCACCCACCAGTCGCCTACCAGGGCGATCGCGGTGATCGTGGTGCCCATGCCGGCGAGCTTGCGCTCGCGCTTCGCTTTGCCCACGATCGCGTCGTGGGCGGCCAGGGTCGAGGTCTCGAGGATCGTCGTTGCACGCGCCACATCGCCGTTGATGGAGTCGCTTTCGATATGCGTCAGCGAGCGGATCGCGATTGTGGAGGCGGTGTCGCCGCCCGCGTGGCCGCCCATGCCGTCGCAGATGGCCACGAGGTGTTCGCCGGCGAAGGAGGAGTCCTGGTTGTTGGAGCGCACGGTGCCCACGTCGGAGACCGTGGTCGAGTACATGTACAGGGGTGCCGGCCGGTCGGCGGCTGGGTTGGGATTGGGGGAAGCAACGGACATGGGCTCACCTCAGCTCGAAGGTGGTGGCGCCGATGCGCACCGGGACGCGGGGGGCGAGGATGGTGGGCGAGTCGATGCGCTGCTGGTTGACCACGGTACCGTTGGTGGAGCGCAGGTCCTCGATGGCCCACGGTCCGCTGGCGTCGTGGTAGACGCGGGCATGGTGCGAGGAGACGAACTCATCGTCGAGCACCACGCTGTTCGAGGCGGCACGGCCCAGGGTGATCACGTCGTCGCCCAGCGGGATCGACGTGCCGGCCAGCGGGCCGTCGATGATTACCAGCAGCGTGGGCTGTGCGCCGCCGGCGGGCGTGGGCGTCGGCGCGGACGGTGCCGTGGCGCGCTGCGCCGGCAGGGAGCCGGTCGCGGGCACGCGCATGGGCTGGGCCGCGGGCGTGGGCGCCTCGGCCTTGCGCCGGGCCTGGCGGTCCTTGCGCCGGCGCGAACGCGACTTGCGCGGGCTGAAGGACGCCACGTCGCGGTACAGCGAGCGCGCGATCAGGCACACGAACAACCACAGCAGGATGAGGAACGCGTACTTGAGTACCGTGAAGGTCAGTTCGGTAAACATAAGGGGAAATCTCCTGGGGCACTCACTCCTGGTCCTGCGACGATGCCCAGTAGAGGATGCGGGTGCGACCGATGGTGATGGTGTTGCCGTCGAGCAGCGTCGCGGCGGGCACCTGGTGGCCCTCCACGTAGGTGCCGTTGGTGGAGCCGAGGTCGCGGGCGATGACGCCGTTGTCGGTGATGTCGATCTCGAGGTGCTTGCGCGAGATGCCGGGGTCGTCGATGACGATGTCGCAGCCGGAGCCGCGGCCCAGGATCGTCTTGTCCTTGGTCAGCAGGTACTGGCTGTTGTTGACCTCGAGCATGGGGCAGTCCTGGGTCTGCGAGTCCGTGGTGACGGGCACCGCGTTGCCCTGCACGGACTCGCTGGCGAGCTTGAAGTTGCCCTTGGAGAGGTCGAGGTCCTCCTCGAAGATGACCACGACGGGACCGACGAAGGCGTAGTGCTGGCTCTTCGCGTACTGGGTGAGGTTGTCCGCCAGTTCGTTGGCGAGTGCCTCGGAGCCCCACTGTTCGATACGGTCGAAGTCGGCGGTGCTCAGCTTGAAGCGGTATTCGTTGGGTGCGACGGTGCGGTCGCGGCCGACCGGCATGGCCTCGGCGTCGATCTCGCGCTCGAGGGCGCTGGAGAGGTCCACCGGCTGCAGGTCCTTGGAGCCGAATTTCGCGAAGACTCCGTTGACCGCGCCTTCCACGCTTTTCTCAAAACGGTCGAGAACGCTCATGACAAGTCCCTTTCTATCCTGTCCCATGGTACGCCGTCATGCGAACCGTGGCCGGCTCATGCCCGCGCCCGGGCAAGGCGGGGATGATTCCTTGAAGTCCATTGTTGTACAAGCCTATATGTGCAGTCTATACGCCGGATGCCCCACCGTGGCAAGCAATCCGGACATCTTCTCCGCATCCGGCGCCTCCGGGCGGCCCGCATCGACACCGCCACGGGTAGTGTACTGTGCCATGGATACCTTGCATGCCTTGAATTTCCCTGACCATGATGCCGATGCCGTCGAACGCTACCCCGAAGCGAAGGCGCGCACGGTGCGCTTCGGTTGCGGCGCCCCGCGCAGCCCGCGGCTGCTGGGCGACGGCGAGCGGATGCTGTTCCTGCGGTCGGACGCCGGCGACGACGTGCAGACCTCCCTGTGGATGAGTTCACCTGAGGGAGAAGTGCGCCTGGCCGACCCGCGCGACCTGCTGGCGGACGCGGACGGCGCCGAGGTACCGGTGGAGGAGCGTGCGCGCCGCGAGCGTGCGCGCGAATCCGGCTCGGGCATCGTCGGCTACTGCGTGGACGCCGCCGGCCGCCGCGCCGCCTTCACCCTGGGCGGCGGCCTGTATGTGGCGGACCTGGCGACGCGACGCGTGCGCCGCCTGGAATTGTCCTTCGCCGAGGGCGAGGCGTGGGCGTCCTCGCCGATCCTCAACGCGCGCCTGAGCCCGGACGGCTCGCGCGTGGCGTATGCGACCGGCGAGGCGGTCGTCGTGGCGGACGCGGACTCCGGCGAGGCGTCCGTCGTGTTCGAGGTGCCGCGCGGCGGGACCGTGCACGCTGGGATCGCGGAGTTCGCCGCCGCGGAGGAACTGGACCGCTACGACGGCTTCTGGTGGTCCCCCGACGGCTCTGCCCTGCTGGTGGAACGCTACGACGAAGCCGACGAACCGCTGTGGACGATCAGCGACCCGGCCGACCCTGCCGCTGCGGGCGTGCGCCGCCGCTATCCGCGGGCGCTCACGCACAACGCCCGCGTCGAGCTGGTCGCCGTGCGCCTGGGCGACGACCGCCTGCACGCGGTGGCCACGGCGCGCGTCGAGTGGGACGGCGACGCCTTCGAATACCTGGCGACGGTGTGCTGGCAGGACGGCCGCGCGCCGCTGCTGCTCGTGCTCGACCGTCTCCAGACGGACAGCCGCGTGCTGCGCGTCGATCTGCCCGCCGACGGATCGTGGTCGGCGCCCGTCACCGTGCTGTCCGAGGCGCATGACGACTGCTGGCTCGACGTCATCGGCGGCGTGCCCGCCTATACTCCCGACGGCCGTCTGCTGACCTTCGTCAACGACCTCGATGCGGACACCAACCGGCTGGCGCTCGACGGCGTCGCCTTCACCCCCGTCGGCTGGCAGGTGCGCGACGTGCTCGACGTCGACGGCCACGGCGTGTTGTGCGTGGCGCAGCGCACGCCGGCGCTCGCCGGCGCGTCGCCCGCGGATGCGGATGGCCATGACGCGCGCAGCCACGACGTCGTGCAAATCGGCTACGACGGGTCGCTGCGGCTCGTGACGCGCGAGGCGGGCGTGTGGAACGCCCGCCGTGCCGGCCGCGGCATGGTCGTGTGGGGCCGCACCATGGACGACGCGCGCCTGCGCATGGAACACCACTACGACGGCCGTTGCGTGGAGATCCGCAACGACGCCGCCGTGCCCGGACTGGCCATGGACGTGCACTTCGCGCGACTGGGCGAGCGCGGCCTGCACGCCGCCATCGTCGCGCCCACCGACCCCGCGCTGCGCGGGCGCACGCTGCCGGTGCTCATGCACCCGTATGGCGGTCCCGGCTTCCAGGAGGTCACCATGGCGCAGTCCGCGTACTGGGACGCGCAGTGGTGGGCTGAGCAGGGCTACTTGGTGGTCGTCGCCGACGGCCGCGGCACCACGGGCCGCGGGCCGCGCTGGGACCGCGAGATGCACCTGAGGATGAAGGACGTGAGCCTGGAGGACCAGGTCGGCGCCGTACGCGCGCTGCCCGATGCGATTGCCGCGCTGCGCGGGGAGGGCGTGGAGCTGCCCGAGCCGGACCTGGAGCGGGTGGCGATGATCGGCTGGTCCTACGGCGGTTTCCTGTCCGCCGCGGCCGTGCTGGACGCCCCCGACGTGTTCGCCGCGGCCTGCGCCGGCGCACCGCCCACCGACTGGACGCTGTACGACACGTGCTACACCGAGCGGTACCTCGACCTCGACCCGGCAGTGTACGAGGCCAATGGCATCCTCGGCGACGCGGCCGGGCTGCGCCGCCCGCTCATGCTCATCCACGGTTTCGCCGACGACAACGTGACCGTCGCGCATTCCCTGCGCCTGAGCTCCGCGCTCATGGCCGTGGGGAAGTCGCACACCTTCCTGCCCCTGAGCGGCATCACGCACATGACCAACGACCCGGTGGTCGCCCGCAACCTGCTCATGCTGCAACGCGACTTCCTGGCCAGCGCCCTGACACGCTGATGCCTGTGGCCTTCCGTGGTTGTGCGTTGTGACCGGGGCATAACACACAACCACGAACTGTTTGCTCCCATAGGCCATTTTCATTGCCTATCCCCGGAGTCGTGACCCGGTCACAACGCATAACTGCAGGATAGCGGCCTATCTTGCAGTTGTGCGCTCATAACCGGCCAGATGTTCCTGCAACTTGTGCATGGTGCAGGGGCATCTGCCCGATTATGAGTGCACAACCCGCAGATGGCTGAGGGGCCGTGCGCCGGATACACTGGGGCACATGGAAATCGCGATGATCGACGAAGGGTACTTCCAGCACGCCATGGCGACCTGGATCCTGCCCGCCATCCGCACCTGCCGCACCGAAGGCTTCATGGAGCCGGCCACCCGCGATTGGCGGGGCCGGCCGCTGCGACGGATCGAGCCATTGGGCAGGCTGCACTGGGTGACCTACGACGTGGCACGCTTCCAGGGGCTGGAGGTGCCTGGCGCCTCCCGTCACGACCACGGCACCGTCGTCATTTCCCACGGCTTCTCCGAGTTCGCCGCGAAATACGCCGAACTCGTCTGGTACTTCCTGCTCGCCGGCTTCTCCGTGTGCATCCTCGAGCATCGCGGCCACGGCTACTCGCAGCGCGACTGCGCGGACCCCCAGCTGGTGTACGTCGACGACTGGCGCCGCTACGTGGCCGATTTCGCCACCTTCACGCAGGAGATCGGCCGCGCACAGGCCAGCGACGGACCGTTGTACCTCTTCGCGCACTCCATGGGCGGCGGCATCGCGGCGGCCATGCTCGAACGCTACCCGGGCATCGTGGATCGCGCGGTACTCTCCTCGCCCATGATCAGGGCGAACACAGGCGCGCCGAACTGGCTGGCGGCCACCGTCTGCGGCCTGTCCTGCGACTTCGGCCACCCCAAGGCGATGGCGCCGGGACAGCGTCCCTTCAGCCCCGTCGTCGACTGGTCGCGCGAACGGGGCGCCAGCGCCGCACGCCTCGAATGGTTCCAGAAACTGCGCAACGCGGACACGCACTACCGCACCTGCGCGGCCACCGACGAGTGGGTGCGCCAGGCGGTGCGCCTGTCGCACGCCGTCCTGCGCAAGGACGACTGCGCGCACATGGCCACGCCGACCCTGCTCTTCCAGGCAGGCCGTGACACCTGGGTGCGCAACGGCGCCCAGGACCGCTTCGCCCAGCGCGTCAACCAGGCGGGTGGCCACCTGCGCACCGTGCGCATCGCCGACAGCCTGCACGAGGTCTTCTCCATGCCCAACCGCACGATGGCGCCCTACCTGCGGCAAGTCTTCCAGTTCCTGCAGTCCGACGAAAGCGTGAGCGTGCTGCCATGAGCGAGGTCGAGCAGACGCCGCGCCGCATGGCCGTCGGCATCGCCTGCGTGCTCGTCGGCGGCTCCCTGTGGGGCGCCAACGGGTCGGTTTCCAAGATCCTCATGGAGGACTATGCCATCGCGCCGCTGTGGCTGGCCTGCGTGCGCGAGATCGTCGCCGGGCTCATCTTCCTGGCCTGCGCGGCCATCCGCACCCCGAACGTGCTGCGCGACGCCGTCACCAGCGTGCGCGACTGGCCGCGCTACCTGTGGACGGCGCTCACCTGTGTCACGCTCGTCCAGGTCGCCTACCTCTTCTCCATCCACTGGACGAACGCGGGCACGGCCACGGTGCTGCAGACCGTCAACCTGCTCATGGTGCTCGCATACGTGTGCGTGCGCGGACGCCGCCATCCGAGCATGCGCGAGGTGGTCGGCGTCACTCTCGCCTTCGTCGGCGTGTGGCTCATTGCCACCGGCGGCCGCCTGTCGCTGTCCCTGCCGCTGCCGGGACTGCTGTGGGGACTGGCCGACGCCTTCTCCTGCGCGTGCCTGGCCATCATCCCCGTCGCGCTGATCGCACGGTACGGCAACTTCGTGGTCAGCGGCATCACCTTCCTGCTCTCCGGGTTGCTGCTGCTCGGCTTCGTGCAGCCGTGGCGCTCCTGGCCGGTCCTCGACGCGCGCGGCTGGGCGCTGCTCGCCTTCACCATCGTCGCCGGCACCTTCCTCGCCTTCTGGCTGTTCATGGCGGGCGTGGTGCGCATCGGCTCCATGCGCGCGACCATGCTGGGCACCATCGAACCGGTCATGGCCACCATCACCGCGGTGTGGTGGACCGGCGCCGTCTTCGTGCCCACCGACCTCGCCGGATTCGCGCTGCTGCTCATCATGACCTTCCTGGTGCGCTGAGCCGCTAGAATCGGGCGCATGAGTCCTGCCAAGCTGGCGCGCTTCGCCGACGCCGACCGTTATTTCCGTTGCCCAGTCTGCGGCGAGCTGCTGTCCCTCGACGGCACCAGCCTGCGGTGCGCGAACCGGCACACCTTCGACATCGCCCGCCAGGGCTACGTCAACCTCGCGCCGGGCGCGCGGCAGTCCGCGTACTACGACCGCGGGTCCTTCCTGGCGCGCGGCGCGATCCTGCGCGCCGGCTACTACGACCATATCCGCGACGCCGTGCTCGAGGCGGTGGGGGAGAGCGGCGCACGCCGAGTGCTCGACGCCGGCTGCGGGGAGGGGTTCTATGCGCGGGCCGTGCAGGCGGCGGACCCGTCGCGCGACGTGCTCGCCTTCGACATCTCGCGCGACTGCGTGCAGCTCGCCGCGCGCGAGGACACGTCCAACGCGATCCGCTGGTTCGTGGGCAACCTCGCGCAGCTGCCGCTGGCCGACAGGTCGATCGACTGCGTGCTCGACATCTTCTCGCCCGCCAACCACGCCGAGTTCACGCGTGTGCTCGCGCCCGGCGGCCTGGTCGTCAAGGCTGTGCCCGGCGCGAGGCACGACATCCAGCTGCGCGAGGCCGCCCGCGACCAGCTGCGGCACGCCGACTACGCGAACGACGACGTGCTCGCCGGCTTCGCCCAGGGATTCGACGTGGTGGACCGGCGGCTGGTCTCGCGCACCGTCGCGATGCCGCCCGAGGACGTGCAGTCTTTTGCGCGCATGACCCCGCTGCTCTTCCACGCGGACTTGGGGAAGGTGGACCTGGCGCAGGTGCATGAGCTGACGATCGAGGCGGAGGTGCTGATCGGCCGCGTGCGCGCGTAGGAGTCCCGCTGCCGCAGCGGATTGTCGCTACGTGCCATGGCGGTTTTGCGGGCGCATGGGATCTCCATCTCTCAGGGTTCCGTGGTCGACGTTTCCGCCTCCTCCTCTGACATTTCGTGCATGAGGTACACGGAAAGCCAGAGGAAGAGAGGGCTTCCTCTGGCTTTCCGTGTACCTCATGCACGAAATGTCAGACGAAGCAAGCCCCGGCCGGCGTGTGCGGTGCCGGGCGGGGCTTGCGAGTGGCGTTCCGTCGCTGGTGATGGGCGCGGGCCGGGAATCAGCCCCTGGTGCGGGTCCGGTTGGTGCTCCTCATGTGCGTGAGGACCAGGGAGACGATGGCGACCACGATGATGGCGCCGAGGATGGAGGGGATGACCGCCATGCCGCCGAGGCTCGGTCCCCAGGCGCCAAAGAGCGCCTGTCCGAGCGCAGAGCCTGTCAGGCCTGCGACGATGTTGGCGATCCAGCCCATGGATCCCTCGTTGTGGGTGATGGCGCCCGCCACGACTCCGATGATTGCCCCTGCGATAAGTGTCCAAATCCAAAACATGGTGTTCATCCTTTCAGTTGATCGATGAACCAATACCTTTGACAGTACGGGAACCGGCAAGGTCCCGCGCGATTGCGCCCTTAAGGGATGCGGACGGAAAATTCAGGCCCTTCCCATCCGCACCTGCTACGGCCGCGCCGTCGTCAACGCCCGGCAGGCGGCATGGGGCGGAGTGCCCGGCCGGGTGTTGGTACCGCCACGACGACAGCGGCGAACGTACCGGTGACGATGGCACCATTGGCGAGGGGCGTGGCTCCGGCGGATGCCGGGACCACGCCCCTCTTTGGCTACGGGATGGGTGTTCGTCTATGCGATGTCGCAGTGCGTGGCGAATCGGGTCACGCCTTGTTGAAGACCTTCGTCATGATGAAGGCCACGACGGCCACGACGATGATGGCGCCGAGCAGGGCCGGGATGACGGCCATGCCGCCCAGGTGCCAGCCCCAGTTGCCGAAGAGCGCCTGGCCCAAGGCGGAGCCGGCGAGGCCTGCGACGATGTTGGCGATCCAGCCCATGGAATGTCCGTTATTGGTGATGGCACCTGCGACGGCGCCGATGATTGCTCCTACGATGAGCGTCCAAATCCAACCCATGATGGTCATCCTTTCCGTAGTGGCACGGGATGCGTGTCGGCGGCTGCCGGCACTCGCCCCGCGCGAAGGGGTGAGTGTAATGCCCGACAGTCCCTCATGGCCTGCCGGACGGTACGACATCGGTTGCGAAAACCCAATATCTCCAAGGGTTCCGTTGCCCGGAGCCCAAGGATTGACCACAGTGTACGAGGCTGGTTTACCGCTGAAACGGATTTTTTGCCATTGGAAGATACTTTGAGAGAGAAATATTTCTATCGAATCGTACAATTACCGATACGATTGGCGGATTATTTGGAAACGGGAGGGTGCGGCTGTCCAATGCGATGGGGTCCCTGGGACTGTTCCGCTCGTGGAGGACGTGGAGGAGGGGTGTGGAGAGGCGAAATGCGGCGTGTGCGCGCCGCGAAGGGGAGCCGACGGTCCGCGTGGCCGTGGCCCGGATATGGAAAAGGGCTGGAAACCATTGGAATCCAGCCCTTTTTCGTGGTGCGAGCGGCGGGACTTGAACCCGCACGAGCATACGCTCACTGCCACCTGAAGACAGCGCGTCTACCATTCCGCCACGCTCGCAGACAAGCGACAAACTTACACCATAAACGCCTATGGTGCAATCCGGGCGTGTCGCGGTCAGGCGGTCAGTTCGCTCAGGCGCTGCTTGAGGTCCGCCAGGGTGGTGCCGGCCAGCTCGCGTTCGAAGGCGTGCCGGGTGGCGTTGAGGTGGCCGTCGAGCACGGCGTGGATGTTGTGGCCGACCGGGCAGGCGGGGTTGGGATTGTCGTGGAAGCCGAAGAGCTTTGCGTCCGGGCCTTCGACTGCCCGGAGGATGTCGAGCAGGGTGATGTCGGACAGCGGGCGTGCCAGGTGGGCGCCGCCGACGCCCGCGTCCACGCGTGCCAGCCCGGCCGCCTTGAGCTCGCCGAGCGTTTTGCGGATGATCACCGGGTTGACGTTCACGCTGTCGGCGATGAAGGTGGACGTGACCTTCCTCTCATGCTCGAACTGGGTAATGCACAGCAGGGTATGTACGGCGATGGGGAAGCGTGAGGACACGCGCATGGGGTTCCTTTCGGGTTGGCCGGCGGTCGGTGGGGATCGTTGTAATTGAATATATTACACCTATGGGGCGCCGGCCGCGCCCCTTGCCTGGCATTCCGGGCAACTCATGCGCGGAATGCCGGAAGAAGCCGGTCTCAACCCCTCGAGCCGTTCGCGTAGAAACGCGCGAGAGTCTCGCCGCGGTACTCGTCGAAGTACCCGCCGTCGATGGAGGCGCGGATCTCGTCGAGCAGCGTGACGAAGAAGTGCTCGTTGTGGATCGTGGCGAGGGTGAAGCCGTTCATCTCGTGGGAGCGCAGCAGATGGTCCACGTAGGCACGCGAGTAGTGCGTGCAGGTGTAGCAGGTGCAGCCTTCCTCGAGGGGGCCGAAGTCGTACTTGTTGGCGGCCCGCTTGATGTTGTAGCGGCCGTCGCGCGTGAAGATGGCGCCGTTGCGGCCGCAGCGCGCGGGGGCGACGCAGTCGAAGGTGTCGCCCCCGTTCTCCGCACAGGCGAAGATGTCGTCCACCGCGGCGATGCCGAGTACGTGGCGGGGCCGCTCCTCCGGCATCTCGTCGCAGATCCAGGCGCAGATGTCGCCGATGATGCGCTTCTCCATGGCGCCGCCGATGCCGACACCGTCGAAGTCGAGCGAGCTGATCTGCGCGGAGGCGCGGCGGCGAAGGTCCTCGTAGTTGGCGCCCTGCACGACGCCGTAGAGCGCCTGGTACGGCCTGCCGAGGCGCCCGGCGGTGAGCCGCTGGTGCTCGGCGACGCACCGCTTGGCCCAGCGGAAGGTGCGCTCGACCGACTCCTCCTGGTAGCGACGCGTGTTCATGAGCGTGGTCAGCTCGTCGAAGGCGAACATGATGTCCGCGCCGAGCTGGTGCTGGATGCCCATGGAGATCTCCGCGGAGAAGCGGTGCAGGCTGCCGTTGAGCGGCGACTTGAAGGTGACGCCGTCCTCGTCCACGAAGGCGAGGCGGTCGTGGCCCTTGGCGATCACGTCGTCCGACTTCATGCCGGTGACGTCCATGGCGAGGGTCTTCTTGAAGCCGACGCCCAGCGACATGACCTGGAATCCGCCGGAGTCCGTGAAGGTCGGGCCGTCCCAGTTCATGAACTTCGCCAGGCCGCCGGCTTTGTCGAGGACGTCGGGGCCGGGGCGTTCGAAGAGGTGGAAGGCGTTGGACAGCAGGCACTGCGCGCCGAGTTGCGTCATCTGCTCGGGCAGCACCGCCTTCATGGCGGCCTGTGTGGCGACGGGCACGAAGGCGGGCGTCTTGATGTCGCCGTGGGGCGTGTGGATGATGCCGGTACGCCCATAGCGCGCCCCGCCCCGGCCCTTGCCGGTGGGGGAGTCGGGCAGCCGGACGTGCTGTTCGAAGGAGAAGGCGCTGCGGTCGCCCGGCTGTCCGGGTGCCGCTCCGCGTGGATGCTCGAGAAGACTGGTCATGGTCCCCCACTCTAGGCCAGTGCCGTCCCCGCCCGATGGTTGGCGGTTGTGAGTCGTGAGTTCTGAGTTGTGACCCGGTCACGACTCATGAATGCCATGAATGTCGACCGCCGTCTATCCGGCAGACGGAATGCCGCGCAAACGGATGGTTCCCGGATGGGCCGGCATGGATGAACCAGTGGATGAGGCAGGGCGGGGGCGAATGGGTGGATGAAACACGGAAGCAAGGGCATGGGTGCGCATCGGTGGATGGAGCATGGGGCGAATCATAGACTGAAACACTGGCGGTGCCACCGGAAAATTCGCCATCATCTTTCTGCAAACGTTCAGGAAACCTCCAGAAAAGTTTCCTTAACTAGGTCCCAGCGCTTCCTCCGATGGCATACACGCGCGTACCTCGACCGCGCGGCGCGCCCATACTGGGAGCAGAAGGACATGAACCGTACCTCTTTGAATGGAGAGACCGTGACCGACGAAAACAAGACTTCATGGCAGTCCGATCCGCAGAGGCAGCAGCCTGCGGACGACGCGCCGTCGACGAATGACGTGTACCCGACGGATGTCCTGCACCCGACGCACGACAACGAGCCGACTGACGGCACCGCACGTTCGACCGAAGGCGCCACCCGCCCGACGGCCCCCACCCAGGCACTGCCGCCGCTGTCCGACACCGCGGTGCAGTCGCACGCGACCGGGGGCCAGGACGTCGATCCCGCCTACGACACCAGCGAGGACAGCGCGGAGTCTCCCGACGGCCCGTACCGCCCGGCGCCGCAGTACGGCGCGTACGGCCCGGTGCCCGAGCAGGTGCGCGAACAGCAGCGCGCCGCATCGCAGCCGCCGGTCCCGCCGCAGAACCAGAGCCAGCAGCCGCCGCTCTTCGGCTTGCCTTTCCAGAACCAGAACCAGGGACAGCATCAGCAGATGCCTGCCGGCGCGCGTCCGCAGCAGTCGACCGGCCAGGTGCCTCCCACCGGCGGACAGGTGCCGAACTGGCCGCCCTACGGCGACCACGGCGACTCCGGGAAGACGCCGGAACCGCGCCAGGCCAACGGCGTGCTCGTCGGCGTCGTCTCCGCGATCGTCACCGCCGCGCTGTGCCTGGGCCTGGGTTACATGGCGCTGACCAGCGGCTGGGTGAACATCCCCAGGGCCGGCAGCTCCTCCAGCCTGACGTCCTCGGGCTCCGACTCGAACGGCACCGCCGTGGTCGACGGCTCCGAGTCCCCGGACTGGGTCGCCGTCTCCAAGAAGGTCTCCTCCTCCGTGGTGTCCATCCAGACCACGCTCGCCGACGGCGAGGCCGACGGTTCCGGCGTGATCATCAACAAGGAAGGCTACGTGCTGACCAACAACCACGTGGTCTCCGGCGGCCAGTCGATCACCGTGACGCTGAGCAACGGCGACATCTACAAGGCCACCGTCAAGGGCACCGACGCGACCACCGACCTGGCCGTGCTCAAGATCGAGAACGCGCCGTCCGACCTGAACGTGGCCGAGTTCGCCGACTCCGACGACCTGGCGGTCGGTGAGCCGATCATGGCCATCGGCAACCCGCTGGGCTACACCGGCACCACCACCACCGGCATCGTCTCCGCACTCAACCGCCCGGTGAGTGTGATGAGCGACGACCAGAGCACCGTGGTGACCAACGCCGTGCAGATCGACGCCGCCATCAACCCGGGCAACTCCGGTGGCCCGACCTTCAATGCGGCCGGCCAGGTGATCGGCATCAACTCCTCCATCGCCACCACCGCCACCAGCTCCGACACCGCCGGTTCCATCGGCATCGGTTTCGCCATCCCCTCCAGCCTCGCCAAGCGCGTCGCCCAGGAGATCATCCAGAACGGCAAGGTCGAGCACGTGGCCCTCGGCGTGACCATCACGACCGGCCAGGTGAGCGTGGACGGCGCCACCCGCGACGCCGTGATCGTCCAGTCCGTGAACGACAACAGCCCCGCCGCCAAGGCGGGCATCCGCAAGGGTGACGCCATCATCGGCTTCAACGGCGTCTCCGTGGAGAACAACTACTCGCTGCTCGGCTTCGTGCGCGCCGCCGCCATGGACTCCACCGCCAAGCTGACCATCGTGCGCGACGGCAAGACCATGGAAGTCGACGTCAAGCTTGACCAGGCCGAGGCGCAGGTCAACGGCACCAACCGCAGCGAGGAAGAGCAGGAACAGGACCAGCAGGACTACTACCAGCAGTTCCGCGAGTGGCTGGAGCAGCAGCAGAACCGCTAGTCCAAAACGGTCCGGGCCACCCGGACCCACCTGAACCCTGAGAAATCTCTCGTTTTTTCGTGACATTTCTAGGGCGAGCCGCCCAAGCGGCCCGCGTCCTAGAAATGTCACGAAAAAACGAGAGATTTCTATAAGCCCTTGAGGAATCCATCCCCCTTCCGCATGGGAACCCCTCGGGCCACCCCTCGCCCCGATTTCCCATGCGGATGCTACCGTAGAGTCCGTCCGACCCCTGGGCCGGGCATAACTGAATACAGCAAGCAATCTTTTTACGCCGTGTATCGAGTGCAATCCGCTCCGCGGATCGCAACGGTGGGACCCTAAAAACAAGGCGTGAATTGCACCCGCGCATGCCAATGCGCGGTTACGATACCGACCGTAAGGAGATGCGATGAGGAAAATCATCGATCTTTGCAGGCAAGTGCCATTGCTGCCCATCGTCCTCGTGGCGGTGATCCCCCTGGCACTCATCCCCACATGGCGTCCCTGGGGCCACATCCCCGGCGCCTTCGACCCCGGCGTAGGCGAATGGATCGTCATCGCGCTCGTCGCCTGGACCATCGTCGACTCCATCCGCGAGATGGTCGCCAGCATCAAGGAAGGCCACGTCGGCGTCGACCTGCTCGCCGTGGTCGCACTCGCCTCCACCGTGCTCGTCCAGCAGTACTGGGCGGCGTGGGCGGTCACGCTCATGGTCGCTTCGGGTGACGCCATCGAATCCTATGCGCAGTCCAAGGCGAGCAGCAACCTCACCGCGCTCATCAAGGGCGCCCCGCAGCAGGCGCACGTCATCACGCTGCCCGGCGTCAACGGCGACCACGGCCAGCCCGACGAGGACGGCTTCCGCGAAGTCCAGCAGCAGATCGAGGAAGCCGCGGCCGGCGGCGAGCACATCGACGCGGGCAACGGACACTTCGTCACCGTGCCCGTCGCCGACGTCAAGCTCGGCTCTGTGCTCATCGTGCTGCCCGGCGAGATCGTGCCGGTCGACGGCACCCTGCTGTCCGGCTCCGCCACCCTCGACCTGAGCAACATCAACGGCGAGCCCGTGCCGCGCACCGTCTTCTCCGGCGCGCACGTGCTCTCCGGTTCCATCAACGGGTCGACGACGATGATGATCCGCGCGACCTCGCTGGCCGCGGACTCGCAGTACCAGCAGATCATGAAGCTCGTCAGCTCGGCGCAGCAGTCGCGCGCCGCCGTCGTGCGCACCGCGGACATGCTCGCCGTGCCCTTCACCGTCATCTCCTTCCTCATCGCCGGCATCGCATGGGCGGCCTCCGGCACGCCCCTGCGCTTCGCCCAGGTGCTCGTGCTCGCCACCCCCTGCCCTCTGCTCATCGCTGCGCCCGTCGCCTACGTCGCCGGCACCGGCAGGCTCGCCAAGGCGAACATCCTCATCAAGGCGCAGGACGTGCTCGAGAACCTCGGCCGCGTCACCCACATCTTCTTCGACAAGACGGGCACGCTCACCGTTAAGCAGCCGCGCGTCGTCGGCGTGCAGAAAGCCAAGTCCGCGCCCGCGAACCTGAGCGAGGACGAGATCCTGCTCATGGCAGGCGTCGTGGAGAGCTACTCCGTGCACGTGCTCGCCAAGGGCATCACCGAAGCCGGCCGCGAGGCCATGGTGCGGCTGCACCGCATGCCGCAGTCCGCACAGCCCGGCCGACGCAACCCGCAGACCGCCGGCCGCCAGCTGCCCGACCCGGGCGTCGACTATCCGGTCGTCGGCAACATCGTCGAGGACGCCGGCAAGGGCGTCTCCGGCACTGTCGACGGCCGCCGCATCACTGTCGGCCGCTACGCCTACGTGACCGGCCAGGCCATCGCTTCCGCCACCGCGCACAACGCCAAGGAAGCCGAGGCCAACGAGAAGGCCATGGCACAGGCGGACCGCGACGCCGCCAAGCTGTGGCCCACGCAGCTCGCGCCCGACGAAATGGCCACGTACATCGCCATCGACGGCACGCTCGTCGCGCGCATCGTGCTGCGCGACATCCCCCGCGCCAACGCGCGCAAGTCGATAAGCCGGCTGCACGACATGGGCATCGACGACCTGACGATGCTCACCGGCGACAAGCAGGCCTCCGCCATGATCGTCGCCAATGAAGTGGGCATCACCGACGTACGCTACGGGCTGCTGCCCGAGGACAAGGTCAGCGCCGTCGAGCAGGCGTCCCGGGAGGCGGCGGCCGGTCCCGACCCGTGGTGGGACCGCGTGATGACGAAACTGCTCGGCGAATCCATGCACCGGCCGGTGACGATGATGGTCGGCGACGGCGTCAACGACGCGCCCGTGCTGGCCGTCGCGGACATCGGCGTCGCCATGACCGACGGCACCTCCACCGCCGCCTCGGAAAGCGCGCAGGTCGTGATCATGGACGACGACATCGCATGCGTGCCCAAGGCCGTGGCCATCGCGCGGCGCACCAAGCGGATCATGCTGCAGGCGGTGGTGACGGGCCTGACGCTGGCGATCATCGGCATGGTATGCGCGGCGTTCAACCTCATTCCCGTGGTCGTAGGCGCGTTCCTGCAGGAGGCGATTGACGTCGTGTCGATCCTGTGGGCGCTGACGGCGATGTTCGACCGGGACTGAGGCCGGTTCGGCCGGCGCTTCCATGGTCGTTCCTCGCGTAGAGGTTCCAAGAATTCGTGGAACAATGAGGGATTTCCCTGCCGGGAGAGAGGCGTTGTGCCAGTGGCCTAGCGGACGGCCATTCCCGGCGATTCCTCCTTACAATGACTGCCAGATGGCGGCTTCGGCCGCCGCATCGACAGGTCATCGAAGGAATCGAGGCATCGTGAGCACATCGTCGTCGACGCACGCCACCACGGCCGGTACGCAGCCGACCACCCAACAACCGAGCAGGCAACCGGCATCCAACCAGCCGGCAGCGGGGGAGGGCGCCCCGACCTCCACCGACCAGCCCGGCACCTTCACCTCGCTGGAGGCCATCCAGGCGCAGGCCGAGGCCATGCGCGCGTACTTCCTCACGGGCGCCACGCGCGACATCGCCCATCGCAAGCAGGCGTTGCGCGACATGAAGTCGTGGCTCAAGGAACACGAGACGAACGTGCTCAAGGCGCTGTGGCAGGACCTCGGCAAGGTGGCCTACGAGGGGTACATCACCGAACTCGGCATGGTGTACGGCGAAATCGACCTGTGCCTCAAGAAGGTGGACGCCTGGGCCACACCGGAGCGCGTGCCGTCGCCCGTGAGCATGTTCAAGTCGATCTCCACCGTCTACCACGACCCCTACGGCGTGGTGCTCGTGCTCGCCCCGTGGAACTACCCGTTGCAGCTGACGCTCGTGCCCATGGTCGACGCCATCGCCGCCGGCAACTGCGTCGCCTTCAAGCCGGCGCGCGAAGCGCCGGCGACCGCGGCGATCATGTTCCGCATGGCGCGCGAGGTCTTCGACCCGACCTTCGTGTGCGCCATCCCCGGCGGCCCGCACATCAACGACTGGGTGCTCGCCACCCGCTGGGACTCCATCATGTTCACCGGCAGCCCGCGCGTGGGCAAGGTCGTGATGGCCGCCGCCGCGCAGTTCCTCACGCCGGTCACGCTCGAACTGGGCGGCAAGAGCCCGTGCATCGTGCATTCCGACGCCGACCTCAAGGTGGCCGCCAAGCGCATCGCCTGGGGCAAGACCGTCAACAGCGGCCAGACCTGCGTGGCCCCCGACTACCTGCTCGTGCAGGAGGACGTGGCCGACGACCTGCTTGCCGCCATCGCCGACACCTGGAATGAATGGTACGACGGCGACGCGCTGCACAGCCCCATCTGGCCGCACATGGTCAGCATGAAGCACTACAAGCGCGTGATGGGGCTCATCGAGCAGCACAACCCGGCTGCGCGCGTGGCCGTCGGCGGCCACGGCGACCCGGACACGCTGCGCATCGAGCCGACGATCATGACCGGCGTGACGCTCGACGACCCGGTGATGGGCGAGGAGATCTTCGGCCCCGTCCTGCCCGTGCTCACCTACAGTGACCTGGACGATGCCTTCGCGACGATCCGCCGTTTCGAGCATCCGCTGGCCTGTTACGTGTACACCGCATCCAAGGAGGTCAAGCGGCGCGTGATCGGCGAGCTGCAGTTCGGCGGCGGCGCCGTCAACGACTGCTGCGTGCAGCTGTCCAACGACCAGATGGGCTTCGGCGGCGTGGGCAACTCCGGCATGGGTGCCTACCATGGCAAGGTCGGCTTCGATGCCTTCACGCACTACAAGGGCGTGATGGACCACGCCGCCTTCGTCGACCCCGACTTCCGCTATCCGCCCTTCACCGCGGAGAAGAAGCGCCTGGCGAAGGGGTTCATGCACTGAGTGACGATGTGGCGGCCGCAGAGAATTATACGGGTGGAATCGAATCTGCTGATGACCGATTGGCAGTATTGCCTGCCGTTGTCGTGGAGTTACATGGTTAGTCAGCCCTCTCCAATCCATAGGACTGTGCCAGAAGGTCCAACCGTAGTTGCAGCTGCCTGGCGTATGCTGGACAATTACCGACTCCTTCGTGCCAACGTTTTGGGCATGATCCCCCGCAAACGGGTAGCATGGGGCAGTCCCGGGTAATCCATTCATATGTAGGGCGTCCGCTTCTCATGACGCGGCTGGTGTCATGATAATTGCCATAACCATCAATGGTAACTACCAAGCTACGTAGCAATGCTTCATCGTACAAACAACGGAGTCGTTTGTACGTCATGAGAGAACCATTAGTAGACATTGTGGCGCGATATTTCAGTTCATGCTTTCTTGCAGCGGGAATGATCTCATGCGAAAGGCGAAGTATTTCGTGGTACGCCATCAGGGGTTCTCCCCCGTACCAACGTGTTTCAATGGCCTCAAGATTGGGCTGTGATAGGGCGACCTTGATTCTCTCTTGGATTGATGCTGCGGTATTTGCGGAAAATCGAAGTGCGCAGTTGTTTTGGCCGCAGTATGAGCAGCACATATTGCACAAGGAGGTGGGCATGAGAGCGAAAATTCTCGTCCCTGGCGTCCCCTGTTTGAACTGATGAATAATTTGTTGCAGTTCCTGTTGGGCAGTGAGAGAAGTGAGCAGGCCCATTTCTTCATAAGTATCGTAATTATCCTGCGCTGGGCTGAAGGCAGTGGAAAGCAATGCTTGCGCGTCAGTTGCGGGGATAAGGAGAAGAGAGGGACGAAGGGTAAAATACAGCAATCTGACAGCCTTACCCTTGTGAAGATATGTATGCTTGCTCAGCAGATACCGTTGATGTCGAAGATCTGGTCAAGCAGGTCAGAGGCCGGCATAGTCAGTTCGATGGGTTCATGCTTTTCATGACTGTTGTTCATGGGAATCCTTTCGGTGAAGATCCGGGCGGTCCGGATATCTGCAAAAATACTTTTGCAA
This sequence comes from Bifidobacterium cuniculi, assembly GCF_000741575.1. Classification (GTDB taxonomy): domain Bacteria; phylum Actinomycetota; class Actinomycetes; order Actinomycetales; family Bifidobacteriaceae; genus Bifidobacterium; species Bifidobacterium cuniculi. Next base: position 10,361 of record NZ_JGYV01000011.1, on the reverse strand, counting down.
TGATAATTTTGCAAATTCGCTTGCGGAAAAAATGCACAACTTGTCATTCGGATGTTAGCCTTCAACTTATGCGACACATGAACGGACAGGATATGCAGGATGCGAGTACGTCGCCGCACGTGCAGACGGATGACATGAACGACGACAAGGATGACGTGGTTGTCCTCCATGACGCCTCCACCATGCAGGCGCTTGCCAATCCGTCGCGCATGCGTATTCTGGCCACATTGCGCGTACGAGGGGAAATGAGTGTCGGGAATATATGCAAGTCGTTGAATCTGGCCTCCGGCTCCGTCAGCTATCACTTGCGGCTACTGGAATCGGCCGGATTGGTCAGGAAAGTGCAACATCCCGAGGATGGCCGTACCAGTTGGTGGGAAGCCGTGGGGCAGGCCATGTCGCCGCCGCAGGCAGCTCAGGAGGATACCGCAGCGGTCGGAGAATACCTTGAGGCAGTGTCCAATACTTACCGGGAAGTGTACGGACGGTACTTGGCTGTGCGTGATACGGAGCCTGCCCAATGGCGTGAGGCGTCCATGAACGAGGATTGCACCGTGTGCCTCACCGTTGAAGAGCTCACCGCCATGAATGCGGAACTTGATGCGGTGATGCAACGCTGGCGGCATATTGCGCAAGGTCGCTCCGATTCGAGCGGCAGACGGCATGTTGCCCTGATTATGCAAACTTTCCCGTGGTTGCCCTAAGAAGCAAGGTGATTGATGATGGAAATCGAAGAAGAGGCGGTGCAAGAACACCAAGGAGATATGCAAGGCGCGAGCAGGGCATATCCCAGTCTATTGAGGAATGCGGCATATCGCTGGTGGTTTACGTCGGATACCGCTGCAGCGGTCGGTCTGGCGGCAAAGGGCTTGGTGGTTCCCTTGGCGGGATACGCTCTGTCCGGTTCGCTGGCCGCTGCAGGAACATTGGGCACGATGTCCTTGGTCTTGCAGCAGGTTTGTGCAATCTTCGGCGGTACCGTGATTGATCGTCATCGACGCGGGATGTTGGTGGCGCTCAACGGTGTGATTGGCATGATCGGCTACGGAGCCATTGCCGTCCTGCTGGGATTGCGCGCCTGACGTTCCCGTTGTTTGCGATGGTGGTGTGCGTGCTCGCCAGTGCCAATGGATTGTTGGGGAAAGCCACGGATGCGATGTTGCGCTCCATTGTTGCACAAAGTCGTTATGCCCAGGCGAGAAGCGTCAATGAAGGAAGGGACGCGACCATTGTCGTGGCAGGTTCGCCCCTGGGCGGTCTGCTCTATGGTTTCACCCCTTGGCTTCCCTTCATGGTGATGGCTGCTTGCTTCCTGCTCAGCGGTGTCACCGTCTTCCCTGCCAGCCGGGCTTGCAGGGAAGACGGTACCCAGGAGAAGCCGTCCCGTCAGGGATTCTGGCAGGACTTCAAGGAAGGCTGGATCTGGGTCGTGCACCAACGGACCCTTTTGTTGTTGGTTGCCGTTGCCTGCCTGATGAGCTTCGCATCGTCAGGCATGCAGTACTGCGTGCAGATGCAATTGATGAGCGAAGGCGTATCCGCCTTGCGCATCGGTTACGTGGACACGGCCACCGGCGTGGTGCTCATTATCGGTTCTCTGATTGCCACGCGTCTGTCCAAGACCGCCAGGGTCGGACGCGTCTTGGTCGCATCACTGTGTTGCTATGGGGTATCCATGGTGCCGATGCTGTGGTCGCAGTCCTACCTGGTGTTGTTGTCCTGTTCGGCGTTTGCGTTCATTGCATTTCCCCTGTTCAACGCGATGGCGATGGGATTCATCTTCGCCAAGACGCCTATCGATCTGCAGGGGCGTGTTTCCACCGCCGTGGGAATACCGTCTCAGTTCCTGTCCATGTTCACGAGTGCCATTGTGGGGTTCCTGATTCCCTCCGCAGGGTTTTCCCGGAGCTTGCTGCTGTTTCTGTGCGCATTGCTGGCGGCCTTGCTTGTCGCGGTGGTCAGCAGACGTGTACGAGCGATCCCGGATGCGTCCCATTGGCGGCAATACGCGTGGTGAACCTGTATATTTCCAACGGAATGCGGTACCCTGTTGGGGTGACTGATGAATCCCAACTTCGTATTGCAGTGATCGGCGCCGGTCCGGCCGGCGTCTACTCCTCCGACATCTTCCTGCGCCAGCTGGCCAAGCTCGGCGAGGAACTGGGCCTGGGCACCGAGGCGCGCATCGACCTCTTCGAGCGCCTGCCTGTCCCCTTCGGCCTGGTGCGCTACGGCGTGGCGCCCGACCACCCGTCCATCAAGTTCATCGCCTCCGCCCTGGAGAAGACGCTCGACAACCCGAACATCCACCTCTACTGCGACGTGGAGTTCGGTAAGGACGTCCAGCTCGAGGACCTGCTGGAGCGCTACGACGCGGTGCTCTTCGCCACCGGCGCCGTCAAGGACAAGCCGCTGCGCATCCCCGGCGCCGACCTCGACGGCGTGTACGGCGCCGCCAAGTTCGTCGAATGGTACGACGGCTACCCCACGGGCGCGCGCGAATGGCCGCTCGAGGCGGAACAGGTCGCCGTCATCGGCGGCGGCAACGTGGCCATGGACGTCGCCCGCGAGCTCATGCGCAACGCCGACGACCTCAAGGCCAAGACCGACATCCCCGACAACGTCTACGAGGGCATCGGGAAAAACAAGGCGAAGGAACTGCACCTGTTCATCCGCCGTGGCGTCGCCCAGGCGAAGTTCTCCGTGCAGGAACTGCGCGAGATGGAGAAACTGCCCGGCGTGCAGCTCGTCATCGACGAGGACGACTTCGACCTCGACGAGGACACCGTGGAGGAAGCCGGCAAGGACAAGCTCACCCGCCAGATGGTGGAGGAGCTCTTCGCCATCCAGGACATGGCACTCGACATGGAGGACGACGGCGACGTCGACTTCGAGGGCAACCCCGCCGACCGCAAGTACTACATCCACTTCAACAGCGCACCCACCGAGATCCTCGGCGAGGACGGCAAGGTCGCCGCGATCCGCGTGGAACGCACCGAGACCGGCGCCGACGGCGTCATGCACCGCACCGGCGAATTCACCGACTACCCGGTGCAGGCCGTCTACCACGCCATCGGCTACCAGCCGGAAAGCGTGCCCGGCATCGCCTACGACGAGCGCGGCGCCCACCTGGCCAACGCGAACGGCGACGGCCGCATCACCGAGACCCATGACAACGGCGAAGTGCGCGAGCGCCTCTACGCCACCGGCTGGGCCAAGCGCGGCCCCGTCGGCCTCATCGGCTCCACCAAGTCCGACGCGCTCATGATTGTGACCGCCATGCTCGAGGACCTCGCCGCCAACAAGGAGAACGCGCGCCTGGCCCCTGACCGCGACCCCGAGTCCATCGACCGCCTGCTGGCCGAGCGTGGCATCCGCCCGATCGACTTCGCCGGTTGGAAGCGCATCGACGCCTACGAGCGCGCCGAGGGCGCCAAGGAGGGCCGCGAACACAAGAAGGTCATCGAACCCGACGACTTCCGCCGTCTCGCGCGCGGCGAATAGGTCGTCGCGCCGGCAGCGAAGTCGGTGGCGCTGCTAGGATAAGGGAGGCTGCAAAGGTGTGCGCAGCCTCCCCTTTTTTCGTATAGGTACCAGTCGCCACGTCTCCCGGTGGCGTACGGAATGCAGGTGAATCGTGCGTCTTGGGCATTGTCGGCAACAGGCGCAGCTGCCAGCCATGAGCGACCGACAGCTGGACGCGGCCATCGCCGCACAGGAACGGGCCATCCGCCACTGGAAGACCGTCCTCATGGCCGTCGTCATGGTCCTGGTGGTCAGCGCGCTCGTCGTCGGCGGCGCCATCCTCTTCCCGCACTACGCAGCCTCGCAGATCGTCGCCGAGCCGGCGTCCGGGCAGGAGCAGGACCCCACCATGCTGCACAGCGCCGCGACCGCCAGTGCGTCGCCGACCCCGTCGCCGTCGCCGACGCAGCTCACGCTCAACGGCGTCACCGAGCTCGCGCTGGAGAATCTCGACGCCGTCGACGGCAACAGCGAGTTCGCCACCCTCGGCCTCGAGCTGTCCGACGAAGCCAACGCGCAGATCGAGGCGGCCGTCCAAGCCATCACCGACCAAGGGTACGGCGTCTCCTTCGTCATGGTCGACCTGTCCACCGGCGGCGTGCTCAGCGCCGAGGGCAACGTCGAGCGCTACTCCGCGTCCTCCATCAAGGCGCCGTACATCGTCTCCCTGGCGCAGACGGGCACCATCGACCTCGGCACCGTGGCCAGCGGCAACAACCTGATGCTCGCGAATCTCATCGCCAACACGCTGCACGTCTCCGACAACGACGCCTACGACACCCTCTACACCACCTACGGGCGGATGCCCTTCCTCCAATGGGCGGCCGACAGCGGCATCGCGGACACGCAGATCGGCTACTACGGCGACCTCACGGCGCTCGACTTGGCGCGCATGTGGACGATGACGGCCGACTATCTGTTCGCCGCCAAGCCGATGCGCGGCGCGACCGCCGACGCCAGCGCGCGCGGCTGGCTCGCCGACCAGATGATCGACTCGCTCAACTCCGTCATCTCCGAAGCCGAACCGGAGCGCCTCGTCTATTCCAAGGGCGGCTGGATCTACGGCGAGGGCGGCTTCTATGCGCTCAACGACGGCGGCATCGTGCTGTCCGGCGACGACGCCCTCGAGCGACTCGACGGTCGGCCGAGCGGCGTCGTCGTGACCGTGCTGTCCGACGCGTGCGGCCGCAACGACCTGCTGGTGCCGCTCGTCGAGGCGCTGGTGGCGGCCGTGGACGCGTGAGCGTGAGCTGTTCGACACGCAGATGTAACTGTTGATATTACAATGAAGGGCGGCAGCGTTTTCTCCGTGCCGTCGCCTGGTGTGCTATGGTGTAACCACAAGTTGTAACACGAAAGGTTACAACAAAGACAGACAGCTAAACCAAGGCACGCCCAGCGTGCACCAAGGAGAACACCAATGAAGATTGCAGTCGTGGCAGCAAACGGTCGTGTCGGTCGCCTCGTCGTCAAGGAGGCGGTGGACCGCGGCAACGACGTCACTGCCTTCGTCCGCGAGGACGCCAACGACACGGTCGCCCAGCACGTCGTCAAGAAGGACCTCTTCGACCTGACGACCGACGACCTCAAGGACTTCGACGTGGTCATCGACGCCTTCGGCGCTTGGGCCCCGGAAGCCCTGCCGTTGCACGTCAAGTCGCTCATGCACCTGGTCGACATCCTCAAGGGTGCCGATGTGCGCCTGCTCGTGGTGGGCGGCGCCGGCTCCCTGTACGTCGACTCGGAGCGCAAGATGCGCCTGGTGGACACCCCGGACTTCCCGGACGAGTTCAAGCCGCTCGCCTCCGCACAGGTCGCGCAGTTCGACGAGCTCGAGAAGAACGGCGACGAGGTGGAGTGGACCTACATCTCCCCGGCGGCCGACTTCCAGGCCGACGGCGAGCGCACCGGCGAGTGCATCCTCGCCGGCGACGAGCTGACCACCAACGACCGTGACGAGTCCGTCATCAGCTACGCCGACTACGCCCTCGCGATGGTCGACGAAGCCGAACGTACGGGCACTCCGGATGCCCACATCCGCGAGCACCTGAGCGTCGTGCGCAAGTAAGGCACGCAGTGCCATCCCACGAGAAATTGTTCATTTTTCTGAACAAAATCTCGTGGGATGGCAGCAGTAGTTGTGCCGTCGGAACCACAAGCAGGAAAGGCGGTATCGTGAACGAATCCAGGGATAGGTTGGCATTGGTCGACGCGCACGCCGACGACGCGGACAAGCCGCTGCGGCAGGTGGTGTTCGACGTGTTCTCGGACGAGGACGAGGCAATCTACCGCAGGCTGCTCGGGTAGATGCGGGACGCCCCGTCGGCGATGCCTCCGACGGGGCAAGCCGACGTAAAGAATCATGTAAAGATACGACGAGTCGAGGGGGAGCGGACCATAGGCCAGACGATGGACAAACAGGATGCGAAGGCGTTGATCGACCGTGCGCGCGAGGAGCTCAAGGGCGCCAAGCGCGTGCTGATCGGTGCAGGTGCGGGACTGAACTACGGCGGCGAGCGGTTCCGCAGGCACATGCACGCGTTCATCGAGCGGTACGGCATGACGGACATGTACTCCGCCGGCTTCTACCCCTTCGCCGATGACGCGGACCGCTGGGCCTACTGGGCGCACCACGCCACCGTGAACAACCTGGGGCAGCCGGTGCTGCCGCTGTACGAGGAACTGTATGCGTGGGCGAAGGATCGCGACTGTTTCGTGATCACCACGAATGCGGACGGCCAGTTCCTCAAGGCCGGCTTCTCGCCGGACCGCCTGTTCACGCCGCAGGGCGACTACGCGCACATCCAGTGTGCGAACGGCTACGATGTGCGCGAGATCTTCGCCTCGATCAAGGAGGATACCGGCCACGGCGAGCGCACGCGCATCTCGGATCCGTCGCTCATTCCGATGTGCCCGACCTGCGGCGGCCCCATGGCCATGCACTTGCGCGTGGACGGCGACTTCGTGCAGGATGACGACTGGTATGCGGCGCAGCGCCGCTATTTCGAGTTCGCGCAGGGCATCGCGGACCATCCGACCGTGCTGCTTATAATACGCCGACCTGGATCCGCTGGCCCTTCGAGCGGCTGGCCGAGGTGACCGGCTCGCCCCTGGTCCGCATGAACTATGACAGCGCCGAGGTGTCGCCGGCAGTGCCGGAAGGCATCGGACCGCAGGGTGACATCGCCGCCCTGCTGCCGCAAGTGATGGACTGAGCGTGGTTGCATCCGGCCGCCCATGTGGTATAGTGGCTGAGCGTGCGCGTGCAAGCACGCCCGCGGATGTAGTTCATCGGTAGAACGAAAGCTTCCCAAGCTTTAAAGGCGGGTTCGACTCCCGTCATCCGCTCTTGAAAAACCGTTGGAATTCCAACGGTTTTCTTGTTTTTAAGATGCGGGATGCAGTATTTGTGCCGTACCGTTGCCTTACGGCGCCTCCATGCATCCTCAGCGGGAGCCGTGCGCAATCCGCGGCTGATTTCAGCATCATCGCTGTTTTCTCTGACAAAACGTGTATGAGTTACACGTTTTGTCAGACGAAAGCGCCTCTTCGTCTGACATTCCGTGTCACCCATACACGCTTTGTCAGACGAAAGTCGGCAGTCGAGCCCCTCAGATCAGCCACGCGAAGCCGAGCATGAGGACGGCGCCGAGCATCACGATTGAGGCGGCTTTCGACTTGGGCAGCTTGCGGGCGAACATCCAGCTGAAGACGGCACCGGCCACCGCCAGGCCCGCCAGTCCGAAGGACACCCAGCGAATCGGCTGTTCATTGGCGCCGATGATGCCGAAGAGCACCAGGAAGATCGGAATGAGCGTGCCCGCGGCGCAGCCGATGAGCGTCCACGAGAGCGCGGTGTCGGTGATGTTCCAGGCGCGGGAGTGCGGCGGGATGCCGGCCGCCTCCTGCATCTTCTCGAGTTCCTTGATCTGGCGACGGACGTCGTCCATGCGCTTGCCCTGCAGCGCCTGTTCCTGACGCAGGCCGGCCAGTTCCTCCTTGAGGTGGTCGAGCTGCATCGACTGGAGCTGGGCGGCCTGCGGGTCGGCGGTCACGGTCATCGCCGTGCCGGCCGGCGCCGGCGCCCCATCGCCGGAGTCGTAGGGCGCCGACACGACCTCGAGCTGGGAATGTGCTTTGCTGCTGTTCTTAGTAGTCATGCCTGTGACTATACGGAGCCAAGCGGGGAGAAGTCCGGGATTGTGCCGGTGGGATAATGCCTGCAGCCTGCGATGCCCCGGAACCGGGGCACGGCGGCCACACATGGCGGGAATGCCGATATGGTTGCCACACTGCCGGTACCATCGAAGGCATGTGCGCACATTATGTCGGATTGACCGCCGAACAGGCGGAGCAGGCCATCCACGAACTGATGACACCGAAGACGGCGGACGGCGACGCGGCGACGCAGCTTGAGCTCGAACTGCCGCCGAGCGGCGTCGACGTCTTCCCAAAGAGCGCGACGCCGGTCATCGTGCCCGACTTCGACACCGCCGTCGGCGTGCCCGAGCTGGCGGCGGGCACGCTGACGGCGCAGCCACTGCAGTGGGGCTTCACGCCGGCCTGGACGAAGGACGTCGTCTTCAACACGCGCATCGAAAGCGCCGACAAGCCGATGTGGCGCGCCGCAATGGAACACAGCCGCTGCCTGGTCGCCTGCCGCTGGTTCTATGAGACGCACCGCACCGAGACGACCGTGAGCGAACGCACCGGCCGGCCGGTCAAGCAGCGCTACGCCTTCCGTGTGCCCGGCACGCCCGTCATGCTCATCGGCTGCGTGCGCCGCGGCGCCGAATTCTCCATGGTGACGACCGACGCGAACGCCGACATGGCGCCGGTGCACCCCCGCATGCCGCTGATCGTGCGTCCCGACGAAGCCGACCTGTGGCTGGGCCCCGACTATCCCGCGCTCGCCGACCGCAGCAGTATCCGCCTGGATTCGCTCAAGGTATGACGGGGATACCTTATTGGAGACAAGGTGGTTGATCGATGCAGTGAATTATACGGCTCTTCGCATTTGGTTGTGTAGGAGCCTGTCAGGGATCCCTGCCAGCTCTGGGACCATGCACCACCGCGCCTGGACACCGAGTGGAAAAGTCGGGTTGAACCTGCGTTCTCCGCTCGGTACTCGTGGTACGGGCCCTCGCGGGAAGTCCTGGAGTACGGAACGCAGACTCGGGGACATGCCTACACACCCAAACACGAAGAGCCAATTATGCAAGATACCAATCCGCCTTGTCTTGATATATGAGACGAAGCATATGAGGGGGGCAAAAATCATGCTTGTCTGGTTTTTGCCCGATGCGGCATATGCTTTAATGGAGAAGGCATAGAAGGGTTTTCTCATGCGTAGATTTAAGCGTACGGCTGCCGTTACCATTGTTGCTTTGGCTTTTGTTGGCGTATTTGTGCCATCTGCCAGTGCGGCTTCTGGATATGTCGACAATACTCGTATTGCGGGGTCATGGAATTACAGCTGGACACTTTCGAAAGCTTCCGTTCAGGCGAAAAAGCATCGTATATTGGCACGGCTCGGGCGGTGCAGGACGGTCGTGTATTGCAATCAAGTACCAGCAAAAAGACTCAGTACATGAGTGTGTCCATCTTCGGAAAGGCATCTAACCATAACGATTCGGCTAGTGTATGGGGCTAAGGGTGAGTAAAGGTCAATCCATTGCAGTCCGGGCATTTCTGTCGGTTCTCTGTTTGGGCGTTGCATGTTTTGGGGCGGGCTGCGACGGCAATGACCAATCCAGTGAATACATTCCCGAAAATGGTGCCAAGATCGGCGCTTCCGTGGCGGATGTGATGAAGGACTGGCTGGAGGATCCGGATGTTCCGGCTGCCCAGCGCGCCGTTCTCGAGCGTGTGGCTGCTACCGGCGATATGGAGTCCCTCGACTATGAGCAGAGCTGGGCCCAGTATCGCCAGTGTATGACGGATCTAGGATACCGGGAAATCAAGCTGCAGAAGTACCCAAGTGGCCTGTATATCGAGGCTCTGCATCTTGCGGGAACGGCCCGACAGGAATCGAAATACGAAGAAGACCGGGCGCAGTGCACGGCGGAACATGTGGAATACGTGCAGGCTGCATATGCGATGCTTGCCGGCAACCCAAACCTGTACGAGGACGCCGACGAAGCCGTTGTGGACTGCCTGCATCGTGAAAACCTGGTTGCGGCGGACTACACTGCGTCATCCTTTGCCGAGGAGTCGGCACGCGGCGAGGAGGACGACTATTCTTTTGACATCCGTGACATGAAGGCGCGTTCTTGCTTGGCGTCCAATGGCCATCTCACGGCATTCATCGGCGATGATGTCGAGGAGCGGTTGTGGTGACTGGCTGCTGTGTCCGTGGGTGTTTGAGAAATCTCTCGTTTTTTGATCCGTCCCCCGTTTTCTGGACACAGGAAATAGGAGGACGGTTCTTTTGGTTGTGTATCGTCGTGAGGTACGTGAGCAGGCGTTGGTCCTGTTCGAGTACGGGTTCAAGTATGGTGCGGTTTCCTCGAAACTGGGCATAGGCCAGGGCGTGGCACGTGCTTGGCAGGACCTGTACGAGGCTTGTGGCAAGGAGGCTTTGCTGGATATGGGAAGCACGCATCGTTCGTACGCGTACGAGACCAAGCTCGAGGCGGTACGCCGTCTGGAGGCGGGTGAGTCGCCGCGCCAGGTGATGGCCGGGTTGCATATCGCGTCCAGGAGCGTGCTGGCCCGGTGGCGGGCCGCGTGGAAGCAAGGCGGGGACGATGCGGTTGCGCGCCAAGCCCCGGGGACGGCCGTAAGGGGGTCGGTGAACGAAGCCGGTCGAGCCCACGCGCGAGCAGCAGCTCGAA
>NZ_JGYV01000010.1 GCF_000741575.1 Bifidobacterium cuniculi | reverse complement strand
ATCACCCGCACCGGGCGCGCCGTCTTGAAGCGCAAACTCGAATCCATACAGGAAAGCGCGGGCATCCAAGTCGAACAGGTACCCGCACAATACACGTCACAGGAATGCTCCGGCTGCGGCTACACCAGTAAACGCAACAGGCCCAGCCGAGCCAGATATGCTTGCCGTTTCTGCGGCAAAACCATGCACGCCGACATCAACGCGGCCCGTGTCATCCAATCACGACGTTCGTGGCAGCAACCGGACAACATGGGCCCCAAGGACGCGCACCAACACCCGCCAACTACTCGACCAACGCTTCCAACACCGTTGGAACAGGCCGATGGAAGGCGCGGTCCCGGACGTTACAGGCGCTCCGGGCGCCCATCGAACCGCAACAGCCAACGGGGAGACGGACGGAACTAGCAAATACCATGCTTTGGTACAAAACTAGCTACTGTTCACTGACGTGAGTGGTTCAAACGAACTATGGCTAGTGACGCCACCGGACACGACCGTGGATGTGTTATATTCGGCCCTGTACTCGCCCGACGACTGGCAGCATGTCAGGACGCTCTACGAGACGGGACGCCTGCCCAGCCCGGCGTGGTACCCGCCCGGAGACGCAACCGCAGAGCATAGGCTGCCGCCACTGTACGCCGCCTGAAACCACGGGCGTAACCATTTCCAAGAGCCACCCCAAGGGGTGGCTCTTCCCATATTCGAATACGAGAGGGAGGGGGCGTGGATGTCGATGTTACTGACGTTGGTGCCATTCTCATCGGTCTGATTGGAGCCATTTGGGGTATCGCAAAGACGCTGTTGGACCGGCACGACAAACAGGCGGGCATTACGCGAACCGAGTTCGATGCGCTCAAGGAGGCGGTTAACGAACTGGCCTACATGAGACTGGCGGAACGGCATCACAGGTACAAGCGGCGTGGTTGGGCACACCCGAACGAGAAGCGCATCTGTACGCGACTCTACGAGGCCTACCACTCCATCGGCGGCAACGGGGTAGGGACGGCCTTGCTCAAGGACATTCAGAAGCTGCCGTCCTACCCGCCCAACGAAAACGGTGCTTCCGACCCGGACTATTCGGACGAGGAAGCAGAAGGAAACGACAGTTAGGAGAAAGTATCATGGCAGAGCACGCAAAGGAAACGAACACCACGAGCATTGGCAAGGAGAGGGCTCAGGCGATTGCCACGCTGGTCGTGTCCTTGTATTCGATGGTGTCGGCCGGGTGCGCGTTGGCGGGGTTGAACCCGTTGCCGTTCACCACCGACCAGGTGTCGGCGGGCGTGTTTTCGGTGATTTCCGTCATCGCAGTGATCTATGCGTGGTGGAAGGACCAGAATCTTACGCATGCCGGACTGGAAGGTTCCGTGGTGACCCGCTCCATCAAGTTGGCGCAGCAGACTGGGAACGCGGTGGACATGCCGGACCGGCCTGAGCCGGTCAGCTATGACCATGTGGACGAGGACGACGACGCTTTTGACGTGGAAGACGGGTATGCGCCGGTGACCGTGGAGGGGGACCCGATGACCCCCGTAGATGACGGTGAGTCGGTGACGATTCCGATTGACCCGACGGCCGAGGATGCGCAGGAGTGAATGCCTATGGTCACGATCAAGAAGGAAATCGTCAATTCGGGCCATGGGTTCCTGGCGCCCAGCCTGTTCGCCATCCATTCGACGGCGAATCCGGGCGCGACGGCCAGGAACCATAGGGATTTGTGGAGTCGCGGCTACGATTACGCGGTGCATCTCACCTCCGACTGGAAGGAGAGCATCCAGTGCATGGAGTTCAACCGTCTCGCTTGGCAGGTAGGCAACGGCAACACGACCTGTATCGGTATCGAGATTTGCGAGGCCACCAATTCTACGGATTTCAACAAGGGCATCGTGATTGCGGCGGAGACTGTCGCCCAAGTGCTCAAGCAGATGGGGTGGGGCGTGGACCGCATCCATCCTCACATCTGGTTCAGTCAGACGTATGGCGGTAGCGACCATACGGACCCTACCCCCTATTTCGCGAGGTGGGGGTACAGCTGGGACAAGTTCGTCGCTTTGGTCAGGCAGAAGTACAACGGCACACAGAGTGCCGCACAGGTGGTGCAGAAGGAGAAGAACATGGCAACCACACACATTATCTTTGGTGAATCCGGTTCGTTGGCGATCTACATTGCGAACGTGCAGGCGGGCACCTACCAGAAGATGGGCAACATGGACCAGTTGAACACTCGCAAGTACGTGTTGCAGAAGGCCGGGGCGACGGTGAAGAGCTGGGCGCAGTGCGTCAACGGCAAGCCGGGCCGTTCCGGCTACGGTGACGTGGCGAAGAAGGACCTGCCCGCGTTCGGCGTACTTGTCAAGGACGCGAAATGATGCTACACTGAGGTTACTTCACCTTTGAAGTTTGTGCCCCGCAGTTGCGGGGATGACCCGGTGATCTAGCGAAGTCATTTGCTAGTTTGACTCGGTGCCCCGCGTGAGCGGGGATTTTTGGGGCTTCAGCGTTTGCTGGGGCCCCTCTTTTTTGGTATTATTAGGACTTGCCCGGTAAGGGATTCCGGGCAAGTCACTGTGCGTGTGCATACGTGGCGGGTCATGGCCGGTTAACGGCCGTGTCTTACGGTTTCCGCCCCTATCTCAATGGTGGGGGTTGGCTACCCCACGGGGGTGGCCGTGGAGATACCAAGTCGGCGGGGGTATTCCCCCGCCCAAGCTCAGTCACTGGTGTGACCGGAGTCTTCGGGGTCGTACCGTCGGGTGCGGCCCCTGTTTTGTTTTCTTCGGCGTGTCGTTTTGTTTAGATTGAGTCGCCCTGTATTTTAAGGTGCCATAAGGGTGCCACTTATTTTTTGTTGCCTGTTTTCTTGTGTGGCATAAAGCTCATGAACCGTTGGAATACAACGGTTTAGACGTTGGCGTATACGGTGTGATTTAGCCTGGCGAGCAGCGGCTTGATGAACCCCCCGTACTCACAAGGCACGAAAGCCGACCCGGACCAGTACGAGCTTTCCTTCATCGAACATCTGTTGGATTCCCTGACGGTCGGGGCTCGGGCGGCGGTCATTGTGCCGCAGTCCTCCATGACCGGCAAATCGAAAGCCGAACAGGTGTTCAAGGCGAGCATTATGAAGCACCACACGCTGGAAGGTGTCATCACCTGCAATACGGACACGTTCTATGGTGTGGGCACGAATCCGGTCATCGCTGTGTTCACCGCGCATGAGCCACATGACCCCGCGCATGTGGCGAAGTTTATCGACTTCCGCGACGACGGATACGAGGTGCGCGCACATGTCGGACTTGTCGAAGGCGATTCCGCGAAAGACAAGAAACAACATCTATTGGATGTATGGTTCGGGCGCACTGAGGCGGCATCGAAGTTCTGTGTCGAATCCACGGTCAAGCCGGAGGATGAATGGCTGCACTCGTTCTACTACTTCAACGACGAGATACCCACAGACGCCGACTTCGAAAAAGCCATCGGCGACTATCTAACCTTCGAGTTCTCCATGGTGATGCAGAACCGTGAATACCTGTTCAAGGGAGATGACGAAGATGCAGAATCTAAATGAGAAGACATGGGAGCAACTATCGGCATTTGAGGATGACGCCCCACTGCATATCGAAACAACCAACAGCAGCATTGACGGCATTCGGTTAATAGATGACGACGAGAAATCGGTCCCCTACATTACGCGATCTGACGCAAATAATGGATTAGCTCGTTTTGTAAGCGCTAAGAACTATGAGTTCGGTAGCGATCAGGGTGGTTGCATAACCGTTGGCTTGGATACACAGACGGCGTTTTATCAACCACACAAGTTTGTCACGGGACAAAACGTACAGGTTATTACAGCCAAAAACATGAGCGAAGACATCGCTCAGTTTTTAGTGCCCATACTGCGCCAGCAGATGACGGCTAAGTTTAACTGGGGAGGAAATGGTGCAACATTGGGCCGAATGAAGCGCCTTTCCATCATGCTTCCCGTTACCGACTCTGGCGAGCCGGATTACGAGTTCATGGCAGAATACATGCAGCAAAAGCGCGAAGCCATGCTGTCGAAGTATTGCGCCTACCTCCAAAACTGTATCGCGGAGCTTGGAACCCTTGTTGAGCTCCCAACACTAGCCGAGAAGAAATGGGAGCCTTTCCCGATCGTGGATTTATTTACTTCAATCGTGCCCGGAAAAGGCAAAGGCCTGAACCATCTGAACAAGACCGACAACGGGGGAGTGAATTACATAGGCGCAACCAATCGCAACAATGGAGTGCTGTGCCGTGTCAAGGAAGATGAGTATTCCCGTTCCATGATCCTTGATGGCAACTGCATCGGGTTCATCAAGAACGGAGATGGTTCAGCCGGTTTTGCGATATACAAAGCCGAACGATTCATCTCCACAAGTGATGTTTTGTACGGCTACGCTAATTGGGTCAACAAATACACCGGCCTGTTTTTTGTTACGGCGCAAGACATGATTGAACATAAATACAGTCATGGTTATAAGCGAAATAAAGAACATCTTGCCGGCGATAAAGTTATGCTCCCCATCACTGATTCAGGTGAACCGGATTACGAGTATATGGAGCAGTATGCGAAGAATATGATGCTCCGCAAGTATCACCAGTATCTAGCGTTTTTGCGTTCACGGTAACGGTATCCGTTGCCCATCTGCGGTGTTCAGGCGGGTGGGCGCGGGTGGTTTCGGGCATAGGCGTGTTGTATGGCTTATTCCCGTTCCCGTAACCGGTCCCGTTCGCGTGGCGCCAAGAACGCGCCCATGGTCACCTCCCCGCACACCCCGATCCTGACGGTCGGCGTGCTGGTGGCGATGGGCTTGTCGTGTTTCGGGTTGCCCGGCATGCCCGTGCTGCTCGCCGCCGTCACGGTGGCGTGGTTGGCGGCCAGGGCGCCTCAATTGACGGGTACGGATCCGTGGAAGCGTACGTGTGCGAACACACCGGCGGAGCAACGCCGGGACACGTCCTACAAGTGGATGCGCTCCTGGTTCCGCCACCTGTCCCGCAACCTTGACCCGCGCAACCCCATGGCCACGTTCGCCGTGGGTGTGGCGTGCCTGATGGGCGCGCTCGTGTGGGCGCGCTGCGGTGCATGGTGGGCATGGGCGAACATGGTGAGCACGCTCATCCTGATAGGGGCGCGGCCCACACGTCCCGCACGGCTCATCGCCACAGGGCAACGCCCGGTGACATGGGCGAAGAAACACCTGGCTGCCATCGCCATGTGCATGCTGACCGGCCTGCTGGCCGGGTTGGCGTTGTGGATGGTCACGGACAACCCATGGTTCATCCCCGCCATGCCATGCCTGTTGGCGCCGTTGCCGATGCGGCGCGCATGGCTGGCGGTACGCCGGCAAGCGAAACACGACCGGGAGGCGGCCGCCATGCTGACCGGTTGGCTGTTGGCGTTGGACAAGGCGGTCGTGGACCAACCCCCGTACCGCTTGGACAACACCGTGCACGGCGAACACGGGGAGATCGTGTGCCGGTTGGCGGTGAGCCGTGCCCAACCGTGGCAGGACAAGCAGGTCCGTGACCTGTTGCGCGCCCAGGCGAACCAAAGCAACATGGATGTGGCGTTCGTGTTGGACGGGGACGACACATTGCACGTCATCTGCAATCTAGCCCCATTGGAAACCTGCCCACCGGATGAGCTGATCGCGGACGAAACGGGGTTGCGGTGCCGGGCGAACATGGAAACCGCCCGCCTGGGCTTCAACTACAACGCGTACGTGGGCGACAGCAAACTCAAACAAGTGGGCGAGCGCGACGGCCGGCCGGCGTGTTGGGTGTGGCGGATGAACGGGGGGACGGCGAACTCCGATTGGGAGATGATCCGCCGTGACTGGCTGCGTGGCAGCACTGCGGGCGAACTGGGTGACTGGGGCACCCTCATCGGCGTCACCATGATCGTCGACCCGGGGTTGGACCATGCATGGCTGTACACGGGCGAGTTGGACACGATCGGGTTCGATGAGGACAAGGCCGGCCGGGAGCACACCCAATCGTTCTCCGCGAACACGATGGGCGACACGGCCGCCTACCTGAAACTGGCGGTGCGGGCGCAGGATGACATGAACCTGTGGGAGGACGCGTTGGCGGGGGCGAAACTGCCCGCACCCATGCAGATCCTGTACGACCGGCGTGTGGGCGCGGACCGGTTGACCGCACAGGATGGACGGTGGGCGTTGGAGGACACCCCCATGAGCATCCCCACCAAAGGCGGCTACCAGGCCGCGGATTACATGCGGGTGGATGTACGCCCCGCGTTCGGGGACAGCACGGTGGCGGATCTGATCGGCATGAGCGCGAACGGCAAATGGTTCACCCGCTACATGCGGTTCGTGCAAACAGCGCCGGCGAACAGTCCCAACACACCCGTCCAGTTGCGTGACCTTATGGGCGATGGGCCGGCGGAACGGTTGCTCGCGCAGGTCATCATCAGCCGTGCGTTCGCGCAGACGTTGAAGCATGCGGCGTATGTGGGGCCCGCCACCCAGTGCGCACGCAACGGGATGGGGTGGACGTTGTGGCGTACCCGGATCACGTTGACCGGTGGAGTCACCGCCGCTGACACACGCAAGAACCAACCCAGGTTGCAGGCATTGATGGGTGCGGACACGGTGCTGTGGGAGTATGAGGACGCGGGCCATCTGATCCTATGGGCCGGCAACGGGTGCGGCACCGACCAGGACGAGTGGGCGCGCGCCGTGGAGTTCGAGCATGCGCAACGGTTGCGGTTGGATGAGGCATGGGCGAGCGCGAAGGCGGTGAACCGTGATGGGGTGAGCGTGACCACCCTGTCAGTGCAACCCGCCAAGGGGCGGTTGACCCGGTGCGTGTTCCGCATCCCGCCGGGATTGGGGCGGGACATGGTGATTTCCCGGTTGGATGGGTTCTGCACGGCCGCCGGGTACGCCTATTCGAAATTGGTGCCGGGACAGAACGCGGATGAGCTGGTGTTGCTGGTGTGCGAGTCGACCCCGTTGCCTGACCGGGCGCCAGTGGACTGGTCGCTGGCCAGCCCGGGGGCAAGCGTGTTGCCGTTCGGGGTGTTGGATGATGGCGCGTTGGCGGTGTTCGACCCGTCCCAGTCGCCGCACCTGTTGGCGTCCGGCACGACCGGTTCGGGCAAGTCGAGTGTGTCGGTGACCCTGGTGGGCATGGCGTTGTTGTCGGGGTGGCGTGTGTTGGTGACGGATCCGAGCAAGGGGGCGAATGATTTCAAACCGTTGGCCCCGTATGTGGATGCGTTTGAACCGTCGTTGCCGGGGTGTTATGCGTTGTTCCGGTATGCGCATGAGGAGATGCGCCGGCGGGTGCGGCTGATCGGTGAGCATGGTGGTGGCGATTGGTCCACGTTGCCTGACGATGTCCGTCCGCCTCGCCTGTTGGTGTTCTGTGACGAGTTCAACAGCCTGTTGCAAAAGGAGCGGTCGAATATCGCGAATGCGAATGATGATCCGGATGTGGATAATGCGAATGCGTTGGCGGATTGGCGCAACGGGTTGCGTTCCAGCATCGGCTTATACGCGTCGAACCTGCTCACGCAGGCGCGCAGCGCCGGCATCACGGTGGTGTTGGGCGCGCAGCAGTTGAACGCGGGAGACTTGGATCTGTTGCCGAATGCGGGTACGGCGAAGGGGATGTTGGCGCGTGTGTTTTTGGGTATCGGCAACACGCAGGGCAATGTGTCGCAGGCCAATGAGCGTGAGGCGAACCGGTTGCATGCGCAGGCGGCCCGTACCGGCGGCATGCCCAAGGGCCGTGGTTTGTTCGAGAACCTGGGCCGTGGTGTGGATATGGTGCAGTGTTTCTGGCCGGGCAAGGGCGACGGGGGGTTGGAGGCGTTGACAAGCCGGTTGCACCCGGTCACGCCGGTGGATCTGTCCCGGTACATGCCGCCCGAACCGGAGTTGACGGGGTTGGCGGACCAGACCGGTGTGGTGGCCCCGGTGGCCGATCCGGTGGTGGTCGATGAAAGCGGTCAGGATTGGGAGATCTGACCATCCATCCCATGATTGGGTGTGTGGTGGGATTCCATGACCACGGTCCCGTCCGTGCCCGCCGGGCCATCATGGTGCCCGGCGGCGCACCCGGATAGGGGGACGGTGAGCAGGAGGGCGAGCAGGAGGACGCCGGTACGTGGAACGTGTGGGGTTGGGTGTGTCATTGGGGCTCTTTTCCATAGTGCGGACAATCGGACATGCGCCGTCTATGCGCGCACCAGGGCCTATGGCATAGTTGGGGGTATGAGCACCACACCGCACCGTTCCCGCACTTGGCTGCACATCGGCCTGTTCATTCTCGCCATCGTCCTCTTGGCCGTGGTGGTATGGTTCGCCATACGCGGCCACACTGGCGCGCCCTCCACGGCGGCGCCCACGGCATCCGCCACCGCCAGCGCCGGCGCCAGTGCTGATGCGCCGGATGCCACCGCGCCCGTGTCGGCACGGGAGGTGAGGGAGGCCAACGCGGTCCGCTTCGAACAATTGTGGCGCACGTATGGGGCGGACTCCACCATCGACCCCAAAGAATTCGCGCACCGCCCGGCCGGTGATGTCCTCAAACAACTGCGTGTCACCGACTACACGCCCCCGGACTGGTCGGCCGTGTCCACGATCCAACGCAACAGCGACTATGGTCCCACGGGACAGAACCCCGCATGCCAGGGGACGACCAACAGTTTTTCATGCATGGCGTACCCCACGGTCGGCGAATGGTGGGTGCAACAGGCATGGGGCAGCGGCTCACGGTGGATCGAGGGGCCCACGGTGGAACACACCGGGGAGCACACCGCAACGGTGACGGGTGTGGTGCGCGCCATCCTTGTCGAACCCGGGGACACCTTCCATTCCACCGACACGTACGCGTTGACCCCATCATGGCAGGATTACCCCGTGTCGGACGAGTTGACGTTCGACACGGATGGCAAGGTGAGCGAGGTCAGTTCGAATCAACTGTCCCCGTGGTGGGTGTCGCCATGGAACCAATTGTGGGACACGAACATGAACCGGATCATGGCCAACGGGCGCCGTGTGGCGATCCCCGTGCAAGGCCAACCGGTGATGGACATCAACCCCACCCAACCGATCATGCGCGCCCCCGCCACCCAGGCCGATCTGGACGGCAAGGTCGATTGGAGCCTATGGGAGGGGATGTGCATGGCGTCCTGCGGCGACCAACAGCAGGGGTTCACCGTGTCCCCCGACGGGCGGGAACACTGACCGGCGTTATTTTTTCCAACCGTTGTACCGGAAGAACACGTTGCCGGCGCCGGTGAACTGGGATTGGGTCAGCCACCGGCTGTTGTAGCCCGTCCACGCGCCGTTGCCGCCGGTGCCGTAATTGCCCTCACTGATGCGGATGCGCCACCCGTCCGCCCCGGTCTGCACCTCCTCGACGACGGCGACATGCCCATAGGGGGGAGCGCCACCCAACGCGCCACCGACCTGGCTGATCCCGTCGCCCGCATGGGGTGTGGCGTCCACCGTCCAACCGGGCTTGCCGGACAGGTTGCGGGCGATGTCACCACCGTTGCCCAACACCCAATCCCAACCGTCCAGACCATGGATCATGCCAAGCCGGTTCCACGCATACCACACGCACTGGTAGCGGCCCACATTATGCGGGTATTTGATCCGGTCTCCTGAGAACCCGTCGCCGTCACGGCACACGCCCGTCGTGGAACACATCCAACTGTAATCATGCGCGTTCTCCGGGGCGCCACCCACCTTGCCGGCCGCCACGGCAGTGGCGGCTTGGGTGGAGCACGCGTCCACCACCGTGCCACCCGACCCTTCCGCACCACTCTCACCGGGCGCCTTCGCATCGAATTGGATCCTATCGGAGGTGGGGATGATGTCCGTGGCTTTGATCCGTTCGGTGATCTGGTGCACAATCGGGCCTATCTTGGCCATGTACGCCCCATCGGTCGCATACCCCGCCCGCCAGATCGCCTCCAGGTACTTGTACGGGTCCCGTTGGTATTGCAACGCCGCATCGTAGCGGTGGTTGGAGCGGATGAATGCGCCATACCCGTCATAGGCCGCTTGCGCACTGGGATACCCGCACCATGTCGCCGTGGTCGCCACCATGCCGGAGCCCGTGTCCTCCTGCGTGCCCGTCGTCGCCCCACCCGTGCACCCGGCCCACACCTTGATGCCGAAATAATTGTGTTGCGGTGCGCTCATCGCCCACCCCGACTCGAACGCCGCCTGCGCCAGGATCGCCTCCGGCGGCAACCCGTACCGTTTGCCCGTCCGGTACGCCAAAGGGGCGAACCGGTCCACGAACGCCGCCGGGCCCGACCCCATGGGCGCCGCCTCACCGCCCAACGCGGCCCCCGACAGGTCATCGCAATCCGTGGCCGACACCACATCACCATCATTATGGATGGTGTTGGCCATGCCGGACACCGTGGTGGTGAACACCCCCACGGACACGGTGGCGGCGACCATCACCACCACCGCCAGCATGGCCGCCGCCATCACCACAGCCGTCCACATGCCACGTCCGCGCATCACACCACCCCACCCATATCAACACGCCTCATCGGTACCATGAGACCATGGCTATGCGCGTTGGACGCATGCGCCGGGTACCGGATTCGGAAAGCGAGGTTGACATGAGCGATGACATCACCAACATGCAGTATTGGACCGTACGCGCGCACATCACCGGCACGGACGGGCAGGTTGTATCCAACCGGTACCACCGCGCCATCCTTGACAGCGCCGAAGTGGACCGGTGGTGCGACCAGCCTTTGGCGACCGTCGGCCATGACGGCCAATGGATCGTCCATGACGCGATGGACGTGCTGTTCGACCCCCAAATGCCACGCCCCTTGTCAGGCCAATTGTGGGACGTGCTGCACACCATCGCAGACCAGTTGCGCGTCACCGTCCCGCTCATCGCCCTGGGCATGGATCAGGATGCGCACATGCAAGCGGACACCGGGCCGTTGACGTTGCGCAACGACAGCGACTGGAGCATCACCCGGGTCGACGCGACGGGAGGTGAACAGCGTATCGTGACCGCCTCCACGCACAGGGCCGGCAAGCAATACACGATCGACACCACGCTGCACACCATGGACCCGACGGAACTGGCCCAGGCGATGCTCGCCTGCTTCATCCTGGAAACCTTCGTCCACACCCGCAAACGCGGCGCCGAAGACCGTGTGGTCTATGACATCCCCTGGCGCCATGACCCCGGGTACGAGCTGGCGTGGCGTTTGGCGCACATGCCACCGTTGCGCATGCTCCCGTGGGAGTGGAGGGCCGCGAACCCGCTATAACGGCGCATAGTGTGCTGGCGTAACCGTCCACAACAAGGGAGCAGGACATGAGCCAGCCACGCAAACCCAAAGGCAGCCCCAACAGCACCGGCGGCCAATTCGACACCACCGCCACTACCACCGGCATGGGGTTGCCGCCCATGCCGGACACGACACCACAGGAACCGGGACCACGGCCGGACACGCACCGGCTCGTGACCGCCATGCGCACCATGACGCCCGACCGGGATTGGCAGCCTAGTGAAACCAGCCCGTACACGCGCACCGAAATCGAACAGGTGGCGCCGGTATTGGACCAATACAACATCGCCGACAGCCCCCTGTACACACAGGTCAGCCGCAACTGGGATGTGGACATGGACACGGAGGAGGGGTTGTATACCCGGTTCGAGCACCAGCCGGGCCGTGCGGCCAGCGTCGCACGCGGCATGGCGTTGTGGACGTACGGGATGGGCCGGCACATCGACACCGATGAGGACCGTCAGGATGTGGAGAACTACCTGGTGGACCTGTCCGACGGGGGACGGCATCTGGGCGCCCTGTACGCGCTACGGCACGCACCCCACCCTCCGTTCAGCACCGTTGGACGTGGCCTGTTCACCCGCATGCGGTTGGCGGACACCCCCATCCAAGCCCAGTATGCGATGATGACCGCGTACCGGTACATGCGCACCCATGATCTGGTCGATGAGGGGATGGAACCGTTGGCGAACCCCCGTGTCGACTCCATGATGGACGAACACTTCACCAGTACGATGCGTGGCTTGTATGCGGACATGATGGATGATTACAGCCACCACCAGGACCCGCAGGTGCGACGGCTGGCGCAGGCGTACACGAGCGCATACAACACCCTGCCCACGGTCCGGGACGCGGACGCCACGATCCCACCCATCCGGTTGGGCAAGTTCGACCATGGTCCCGACCCGGCGTTGGTGGACATGGCCCGATCGGCGGACGATCCGCAACGGTTGGCGCAATGGGAACACGAGCACGCGGCCGAACTGCATGGCCGTGACCGTACGTTGATCCGTGACAAGGATCTGACGTTGGCCAGTGGCAACGATAACCAGTTGACCGGCCAATGGCTCACCCCAACCAGCCAATACCAAGAGCAGCTCGCCCGCCAATACGCGCGCCGTGGCGAACCCAACCAATGACACCCCGGGTGGTGGGTCACACGTCCGGCGCGCACCCCACCACCCGGTCCACCACATCCACACTCTGGGGCATGGCGAAGCACAACAGGCGCATCACATGCGTATGGCCCGCGCACTGTTCGGGATCCAATATGAACGCGAACACACGCGGTATGGGGGGAGCGGCCCCCAACGCGACCCCCGCCCCATACAACGCGGTCGCCGTCTCCGCGGTGTTGTCCGGATCGCCATAATAGCGCGTGTCGGGGTAGGAGACGGCGCACACCACCCCAACCTGCGCCCCCAACCGCACCCCATCGGACCATACGGGACGCGCTTGGCGCATCACACGCGTCTGACGCGCCTTGCGTTGCGCCTGCGGCAGGCGCATGTTGCTCGTCAACCAATCCGCATCCCCTATCGCCAGCATGCGCATGGCGCCCATGCCGGCGTGCACCGTGTCCAACAACCAGTCCAACGCACTCCACCCGCCCCACGAGTGGGGGACGGGAACGACAAGCATGTGGATGCTGGCCACACCCGCCGCCAACCGTCGTGGATCGGGCGCGTACAAGGTCATCACCCGATGCGCCGGGTCATCATCGGGCCACATGCCCTCATCAGTGCCCGCATCGATCAACGGTTTCAACGTTTCCGCCGCCAACACCGGAGACTCGGCACGGCCACCGACCAACACCAACAGCATGTAGGTGCATACCGGGTGCGCGCCATGCTGTTTGGCGCGCGCCCACACGCCACGCCCGTACGCGCGCAACCGGGCGCGGGTGCGCGCCCGCCGATCACTGTCCTCATCACCGACCGTGGTCAACCAGTTCATGCCGGAGACCATGAACTCGACCGCGTACGCACCGCTCATGCGCGCATCAGCCTCGCCAACTCATGCGCGTCCATCACCGGGCCCGACGGTTGCGCATCCGTGCCCGGTGAGGCGGCCGGCAAACCCGCACCACCATCCCCGTCCGCATCACCATCGCCCGCATCAGCGCCGTCCGTGTCCGCACCCATGCCGGGGATGGGGTCAGGGCGTTCGCCCAACGCAATGCGGCTCTCATCCCACGCGCCCTTGATCGCCGACAGCACCGGGTCCGTGGCCAACGCACGCGCATACGGCATGCTGACCCGGTCCGTCAACCAGCGCATGTACTCCGCATCGACCGGA
The DNA here is from genome assembly GCF_000741575.1 of Bifidobacterium cuniculi. Lineage (GTDB taxonomy): Bacteria > Actinomycetota > Actinomycetes > Actinomycetales > Bifidobacteriaceae > Bifidobacterium > Bifidobacterium cuniculi. Next base: position 152,619 of record NZ_JGYV01000010.1, on the reverse strand, counting down.
TCGTCCTCACCATGCGGCTCCAACGTACGCAAAAACCGTGCCGCATCGACCCCGTCCGGCACCCCGATGCGGTCCACCAACGCTTGGGCCAACATATACGTGTCCGACCGATCCTGGGTGCCCGCATACGTGGTCTTGAACACCACCGACGCCTGCCCGGTGAACTCGGCACGCCCCACACCCTTCGTCACCCCCAATGCGGTCAAGTGCTCCGGCACCACCGGCATCGACGCCACATCATGGAACACGCCACGCACCAACGCCTCACTGGGATTGGGCCCCATCACAATACGTTGGCCGAACAGGTCACGCGTCGTCGGCCCCAATCCGGAACGTTCGTTGACGGTCTGCGAAATGAGGATCAACCGGTAGCCCTGCGCGCGCGCCGTACGCAACAGGCGCAGCACACGCGAACGGATGTCGTTCTCCGCCTGACCGGTGAACATCTGCGCCCACACCGCCGGCAACACACTATCCGCCTTCGGGATGCGTTTGACCAACTGCGCCTCATCGACCAGGGAGGAGTACTCGTCGACCACGATGTAATGCAACGGGTACTTCTCCTTCGCCCACCGGGGGATGTCCAACCAGTTCTGCCACGCGTTCTCCTTCCACGCGCGCGCACGCTCCCCATGCTCGATCTCATCGACCAGCATGTTCAACACGCCCGCCGCCTGCACCACGCTCTCACACCCCCAATACCCGGCGGTCACCCACGGGCGCAACCAGTAGTAATCCGTCGCCTTGTTCGCCAGATCCACCACGCTCAACAACGGTTGTTGCGCCACGATCGACGCGAGCAGGTTGTTCGCCAGGACGCTCTTGCCGGAACCACCCTCACCACCAATCAACAGGAACGACGATTCACGCCAATCCATCTCCACCGGCTCATACACCACATCCGCACCGCCACGCGCCGGCAGTTTCACCCCGAACGGCGTGCGATCCCTATCCGCAGGCGAACCCAACCGGTCGAACGGGAACGGATGCGTTTTCAAAAACACCGGCGGTTCACCGGGGATGATGTCGATGATCCCCGTTTTCGCGTCCGCCGTGTACGTCCAACCCACATGGCCGATCTGTTCGCACGCCTCCTGCGTCCTGGCCGCCATCTTCGACGGCTGCCAGATGATCGTGCGCGCCAACCGGCAGCGCCAGCCGCCATCGGCGCGTGGTTCGACCATCACCTCCCAGGGTTTGACCCCCAACGCGTTCGCCAGGATCCCACGGGCCGACACCCGGTCTTTGTCCAACGCCTCGAACACCGCACGCCCCTCGTACGGTTCGAAGCGGACCATCTTCATGCCCAGACGCGCCTCCCAAATGCGTGCGATCCGTTCCCCGGCGGCGGGTTTCTGATCCGCGGGACGCAGGTTGACGATCTGTTGGGAGCCCTCACGGTTGACGCTGGTGACGCCATGGTCGATCAGCACGGCCACATGCGCGTCCATGTCGATGCTGTCCAATTGCGCGTCATGCGCCTCGGGGTGCTGCCGGCGCCATTGGTCGATGTTCTCGTCGAGTTTGCGGCGATGGTCCGCGTTCGATGCGGGGTCGAACATGACCCGTTCGCCGCTCGCCTTGTCCACAACCATGGTGGGGAACTTGAATTGGAAAACCTTCATGCCCAACCCCTATGCGCATGACCACAGACGGAAACGGCGCTAGAACTCCGGTTCGTCCACCGGCTCGAACAACCCACGCAACCCCAACACGTCCAACCGGTCCCAACATTCGCCGGGCAACACCACACGCCGGCCGAACACCACCGCCTCACGCGCACCCCATCGGCCTGGCCTATCCGGACGGGCCGTGCATTGGGCGAGCGCGAACACGGTGTGCGGACCAGACCCGGGGTAGAGCCAACCGGGCACCGCCAGCATGGACTCGAACCCGTGGGCCACGTCCTCGCACACCGGATCCCACCGGCCGTCCGACACGTATTGCGTAGTGCGTGTCTGCAACACGGCCAACGCCCACACCCGTGGATGGTGGCGGGCTATGTGGGCGCAATGCATGAGCACACCCATGCGCGCCGCCGCGCGCACCGGGTCCTCCCCGGTGTCCCGCACCAACCGGTCCGCCGCCTGTCGTGGTGTGTCCCCGTGGGGGATGGGCGCCATGAGCAGGCGCTCACAGCCTGGTGTGTGCAACCATTGCCAATCGTCCATGCCGCCATGCTCCCATTCCTCCACTTCGGGCAGGAACAGGTACGGCGCCCGTCCGGTCCGCAACGATTCGGCCAACGCATGGGTGTGCACGCCGTCCGTGTCATCCACCCACACGGGTGCCTCCTGTCCGATGGCGTGGTGCAACCGCCATGCGGCATCCAGCGTGCGCACCATCGGATCCTGCGTGCCGTCCCATATCAGGGAACCCAACGGGAAACTCATCATGGCCCCATCAATGCGTCCACTGCTCGTTTCGGTTCGCCACGCAAGGCGGCCACGGTCGACGCCCATGGTCTGCCATGGGGCGAACGGGCGTATTCCCCCGTGTTTTGCATGGTTCGTGGTGCGTGCCCTCCCTAAAGAAAAGCATGATCGGTGTGGTGGTGCGGCTGGTGGTTGTGTTGCGTTGATTGCGTGATGGTGTGTCTGTCTGTTCTGTGGTTGCATGATGTGCGTTGTGTTGGTTGATGGGTGCATGGCAGTGATGGTGGTGTGGCTGGGGGATTGGTGCGATTGGTTGGTGTGGTTTGTGTGTGTGGAAAAAGCGGGTGTTGGGATGATGGTGGTTGTGTTCGTTCTGTTTTTGGTGTTCCCTTTTTGGTGTTCCCTTTTTGCGGTCCGTCGGAAAAGTGTGCGCTTGCGCTGCGGACGGTGCCGTGCGCCACAGGGGCGCGCAGGGTGCGGATTTGCGTGGCGCTACCGGCGGCGGTTCCATTGGATGCGATACATGGGGTGGTGCGCATTGGGTCCTGATGCGGGTGCGGTGGTGTGTGACGCATAGGGCGGGTCATGAACAAACATGATGGCAGGATGGTGGCCGCACCGCAGGTGAGTGACACGTTGGATGTGGTCGACGGGTCGGGTGCACGCACCCGGATCCGTGTGCGGTATGTGTGCGTGGACCCTGACGGCGTGTTCCATGTGCACGCCGATGGGACAGACACCGTGTTCCGGATTGATGGGTCGGGCCGTGGGGGCCCGGGATTGTGGACGGTGGAACGTACGTTGCCGTCCGGTCCGCTCACATTCCCCAATGACGAACCGGAGCGGGACGCGTGCCGGATGTGCGCCATGGCGTCGTTGTTGGAGTTTCCCGATGTGGGGGAGGTGTAGGCCGCATGCGTGATCGGATTATGGATGTGTTGGTGATGCTGTTGGGGTATGCACTTCAAGTGGCGTTGCGTGTGGACCATTGGTTGCACCCGGCCCGGCCCCGGTTGGACGGGTTGGACCGGTGATGGGAGGAAAGGATGGTGGCCATCATGGTGTCTGGCCGTGAGTGGATGCGCCGTGGGTTGTGCGCGTCCGGCGCGTATGACCCGGACATGTTCTTCGACGCGTTGCGTGAGGAGCTCGCCTGCCGGGTGTGTGACAAGTGCCCGGTGCGTGACCGGTGTTTGCAGCATGCGGTCGAGGAGCATGAGTCGTATGGCGTGTGGGGTGGTAAAACCCCCGCGGAACGTGTCGTGTTGACGCGCCGGTGGCGCATGGTGCAGGAGGGGAGGACGCGTCGTGCGCATCATGGTTGACCTGGACAACACGTTGGCGGATTACACAGGCGCGTTGCGGCACCACTTGAGGAGCGGCCATGTGTATGACCCGTTGGACGGGTATGCGATGGCCGACCCGTGCGAGTACGGGTTGTGGCGTGACCCGTCATGGCCGTTCGCCTCATATGAGGCGTATGCGGACGCCCACCGTAGTGCGGTGATGGACGGGTTGTATCTGGCGGAACATCCCTATCCGCATGCGATGCGCGCCCTGTGGCGGTTGGTTGAGGACGGCCATGATCTGCTCATCGCCACCAGCCGCACGGACGATGAGCGGTTCAGGCAGACGTTCGCATGGTTCGACCGCCACTGGTTCGATCCCGCGCACGGCCCGACCGAATACGATGTCGCGTTCCATTTCGGCGACAAGAGTCTCGTGGATGTGGACGTCGCCTTCGAGGACGATCCGTGCACCATTGCCGCGCTTACCGACAAGGGCGTCACCGTTATCCACCCGGACCACCCGTACTGCCGTGACAGTGAAGGCATCACCATGCGTGATTGGAGACAGGCGCCCGGCATCATCCGGCAACTGCAAGAAGACAAGGAGAGCACAAGGTGACCGATACGCACAGTTTGATTGACGCGCAAACCCTGACGGACATGATTCTGGCCGAGGACACGCGCCTGCACCGTCTGATCGGACAGGAGATCATGGACGCGAAACAGCAGCTCACCGACCGGACTGGGGACACCAGCGCCCTGCCGTTGCTGATCGCCGCATTGGAACGCGTCAGCCGGCAATGCGACCCGTCCGTTCCGGCCGCACGGTTGCGGGCGCAACGCATTGCGCTCACCATGCTCAACAAGGAGGCGGCATGATCAACGTGTCGCAGCAACGCGCCCTGCTGCATGGCATCATCGCCGAATGCGCACGGTTGGAACAGGAACGCACCAGCCGGGCAGAACAGGTGATGGGGATTGGGCATGCGAACGCCGACCCATACACCGACCCATACACCGACGGGTACTTGGATGCGTTGACGGCCGTCGATGCGTACTGCACACGCCTCGACAACGGCATGTGGAAACCCTGACCCATCACCAAACCATATGTAAGGAACAGACCAGTTGACCAGTGAACAACGCAAGGAGATGGCCCGCACATGGACGAAATGCCATGTGCCCGTGTCGGACATCACCCGCCTGTTGGAGATCAGCGCGGAGGAACTCGACATGATCCTCAGCGAACAACCGGAACCGGAAGGAACCACGCAATGAACGTCACATGGATACGACGCACGCAATGCGCATGGCATGCACACGGCCTGTTGCATGACACCATGCTGTTGGTTGGCGCATACCAACAGTTGGCCGTACGGTTGGCGGACGGGTTCGACGAGGACGTGTTCGCCACCGCGCGCACCATCCGCCAACTGATCGAACACGGGGTCGACAAGATGGAAGCGTACCTGATCGCAGGGCGGCTGCCGGACACATGGGCAGCCAAACAACGTGAACACCTGACGGCCGTAATCGACCAGACGGACGCGCTCATGGACAAGGCCCGCACCCAACACAACGAGATGCTGCTGTTGGAGTACGAGGCGAACGGTGTTCCCGGCCATGTTCTCGAACGTATCCGGCAGGCCATGGCCGGCACGGACGGGTTGTTGGGCGGCATCGAGGTCATGCCCGTGCCTGGTGAGGAGTGAGCATGCGACTGGATTGCCCATGCGACCTGTGCGGCAAAACCCGCGGTCGGGACAAGCGGCCTTGGCAGCATTTCGTGGACATGCTCGACCATCACCACCACCGGTGTCCGGACCATTGGCAGGTGCGGTGCCTGGCCTGTGGCGCATGGCCCTTGCCGCGACCCATCATATGCTCACCATCGACGGGGGCGCATCATAGGGGGATGCGACGCGGACATCCACCTGATCACCGGGGTGTGCGCGGACACCATCCGTGGCATCCTGACCGCCCCGGCCGACACCACCCCTGTTCCACCAGCCTGCGAACACCCCGACCCCATGGACGCATTGTTCGCCTGACCCCACATGTGAAAGGACAACGGTCATGAGCGCGAACCACAACCCAGCCGATGCCACCGGCGCCTCCCTGTTATTGGTTCCGCCGATCCTCATCGTCGCCACCCATATGGGGGGCCTGCTGGCCACACCCATGCAAACCGACGCGGAACGGCAGCGGCGTCGGATCGAGACTGTATGCGGCCAATGCGGCGACAGCGACACGGTGGTCGCCACCTGTCGCACTTGGGGGGAGCTTGACCTGGAGCTCATGGCGTTGGCCGGTGACGGGTGGGCCAGTGACGAGCTGACCGGCATCGCCAAACAAGCCGCCTTGCGATACTGCCCGCAGGTGGACAAGTGGTCCGTGGGTGAATTGGCGGCGCGCTTGTGCGCACGGGCGGCGCAATGGTGGGATGACAATGACACATGGGAGGACGAAGCATGATCACAGCCAACCACAGTGCACGACGGTCGGACAGATCGGATGGGGGTGTGATGCTTCCGGTGGTGTTGCCGCTCATGGACGCCAAAGGCGATCTGGTACGGGTGTATGTGCAGGTGCAAGCCGGGCGGGTGCGTGTCAGTGATGATGGATGGTTCCTGTTCGACGCGGTATGCGCGGGCGTGTCCCAGACACGGTTGGCGAGTGTTGCGGCCCGTCATGGCGGTTGTGTGGAGGACGGGTGCGTGGTGTTCGACTTCCCTTTGGATGTGACCGTGGAATATGCGTTCGGTCGTGTTTTGGGGTTCGTGCGGGACTGGTCGGACGCATAGGGGTGGGGCATGAGTGCATTGAATGAGCCTACTGATCTTGGGGTGGTGCGGTTGGATTACCGTACCGGGTTCCATCTGGGTATGGCGTTGCGGCATTTGCGGGAGACCGTGGACAGTCTCAACGAGGTGTGCGCCCGGTTGCGTGCCGACGGGCATGGGGAGCTTGCGGACGAGTGGGAGGCGACACTGGTCGCGGAACTGCACACGGTGGGCCGTGTGCTCCAACAACAACTCAACTAGCCAATGGGGGGAGTATCGCGTTGAGTGATATGCGCCAGGCAATGGTGGGATGGCATCGGCATATCGGAGGACAAGCATGATTGCAAACAACCATAGGACACGACGGTCATATAGGCGTGTGCACGGCGTGGTCACCCGCATGTACGCGCACAGTTTCGATATGGCCGACCGGGACGGCATGACCGTGCATGCGCTCTTCCCCGACCGGCTCGCCACGATGGCACACGGATTGGGCAAAGGCAGTGTCGTGGACGCGTACGGGTTGATCACCCATGACGGGAGGCAGTGCGTCATGCGGGTGGAACGCCTCGAACGGTTCACGCCACACCCGCACCGAACCGTCACGGCCGCCGACCTGCCCCGTCCTGGTTTTGATTTCACCGACGGGTTGGGGTCCGTCGCCTACGTCCGGCAATTGCGTGACGACGAGTAGAAAGGACACAGAGTATGAGCGGTGCGCATGCGAAACCATTGACCCGACGCCAACTGCGACAACGGAACCGTATCGGCAAATGGACGGCCGGCGTCATGTCCCTGTTGTTGTTAGGTGGCGCCACCATGTGCGCGCTCACCATGCCCGGCACCCCCACCGCGCTCGGTGTGCCCGACCGCAGCCCGACCCCCGCCATCACCCGCAGTGTGGACGGGCCCACCGTGTCCCGCACCTCCACCCGTGAGGCGTTGGCTGATGGCGTGGAGGCGGTGAGTGTGGATTCCACCGGCACATGGACCATGGGCAATGACCGTATCGACGTGGAGCGGCTCACCCGCGCCACACCCGAACCCACTGACCTGCATCATGCGAAAGCCACGGAACAGACCGTGGACCTGCTCAACGACACCGACATACCAGCCGATACGACCGTCAGCACCCCGGCCGCCACGGGGGATAGTGGCAACATGTACCCGTGGGGGCAGTGCACATGGTGGGCGTACGTGCGCCGCCACCAACTGGGGTTGCCGGTCGGATCGTATTTCGGCAACGGGCAGGCATGGGCCGCTTCGGCCGCGCGCTTGGGGTACACGGTCACCCATGGGCCCACGGTGGGTGCCATCATCGTGTTCCAACCCGGACAAGCCGGCGCCGACCTGACCTATGGGCATGTCGCCATCGTCGAACAGGTCCACGGGGACGGCAGCATCACGATCTCGGAAAGCAACGCGCAAGGATTGGGTGTCATCTCCAACCGCACCCTTGCGAACGCCAACCAATACACCTACATCCAGTAGAAAGGCGTCCGCCATGAGCCGCACCTACACCACCATCCGCTACAACGCATTGGAACGCAAAGCCCTGGCGCACGGCTACCCGGACACGGAAACCTACCTGCGCCACACACCCCGATTGCGCCACCGCCTCTACCAATGCCCGGTCGGACGCGATTGTTCCACATGCAGGGGCAACCGGTTGCACACCAACACCGTCCGCCGCTTGGCCGCACAACAACGGCAGACCCAGTGAACAGGAAAGGCGGCGACCATGTGGGCGACATGTTGCAACGGGTTGACCATTGGACTTGCAGTATGCATCACCATCCGCATATGGCATCCGCAACGCCAACACCGTCCCGTATTGGCGGACGCCATGGTCTTCCGGCTGTTCGCGGCTGCGATGGCCGCAGAGATCGGCGCAATCGTCCTCGAACTGTGCCAATCCAACCCCAATTGGCTGGCGGTACTCATCGACCTGTGCGCGGTCGCCTTCATGCTGCCGATCAGGCGGCTATGGCATTTGAGCCGGCGCCGGTGGCCACGAACAGCCGGCCTCCCATCGTCCAATGCCACCGGCGACAAGGAAACGAAATGAACAGGACGCATAGGCATCCACAACCCATACCGGTAGGCGAATCCATTCTTTTTGCATGTAATCGAGAAAGGCGGTGCCTATGAGCATCCGTACGCTTGTCAGTGTCCAGACCATCACCCGGATCGACCCGATTGCGGGAGCGGACCGGATTGTGCTCGCCCATGTGCTTGGGTGGAAGGTCATCATCAGCAAAGACATGGGCCTTGCTGTGGGCGACCGGGTCGCGTATTTCGAGACCGACAGCCTATTGCCCGAAACCGATCCGCGCTACAGCCAGTTCATGCCGCGTGGGGTGCGCCACATGGCCTTCACTGATCCGGATACGGGTGAGACCATGGAGGTGTCGGGCCATGTGCTGCGCACGATGAAGATGCGTGGCGTCTACTCGCAGGGCCTGATCATGCCGTTGCCTGAATTGGGGCTGGATCCCTCGCTGCCGGTGGGCTCGGACATCACCGAAGCGTGCCATGTCATCAAGTATGAGCCGCCCGTGTTCACCGGCCGTGGCGCCAACCGTCAGGACAAGGCATTGCAGCGTGCAGCGCAAGGCATCATTGGCGAGTTCAACGCGCCATGCTCCAAGTCGGATGCCCCACGTGCCCAGACCCTCACCGGCATCTGGCATGAACTATGCAAACTGGAGGCGGTGCCTACGGTGAAAGTGGACGGGATGAGCCTGACGTTCTTCTTCGACGGCAGCGAGTTGCGCATGTTCACCCGCAACTATGAGGTCGATCCCACACACCCGGATTGGCGGGACGCATGCGAGCTCGCGCACCGTTATTTCACCTCACGTATCGGCGGGTTGAGCGTGTTCGACATCGGCATGGGCATGTGTGTGCAGGCCGAATACGCCGGGCCCGGCATCAACGGCAACCGGCAGAAGCTAGCCAAGCGTGACCTGTTCGTGTTCGCCGTCTGGCAGGACGGGGAGAAACTGCCGCGTGACGAATGGGAGGGCTCGTTCCTTGCGCACGCGGCCCCTGAAATCAACCCGTGGGAGTACCCGCTCGCCGACAGCATGGACACGTTGATCAGTGCCGTGGACGGCATGCGTGGCCGGATCACACCGAACGTGCTGGACGAGGGCATCGTCTGGCATCTCAACCCGGACCAGCCCATCCCCGATACGGTACGCGGCGAGTTGGGAGACAACCTGTGCTTCAAGATCATCAACAATTCGTATCTGACCAAACACCATCTATAAGCAGCACGCACCCGTAAAACTTCGGACAGCAATGCTGGAGTTTCCTACGCCATAACAACACGGAAAACAATGACTAGCGACATGGAAGGAGCCTTCATGGAATGTCTCACCCGCATATGGTTGCAATGCGACAATCCACGGTTGGCGGAGGCCATACGGTACGGGCGTCGTGTCCTCACTGCGTTTGATGTCCACTCTAATCTTGAGGATACCCGCGTATTGAGTTGCATGGCGTTGGACGCGTACCACAGGATCAGTGGTTTGTCGGAGGAGATGGCGGTCGGGTATCAAAGCGCCGGCCCGATCCGGCGGCATATGGCTGCCAGTGTTGACCGGTATGCCATGCCCGTCATGTGTCATTTGGCAACGGTTGCAGCCACCAAACGGTAGCCATGGCATAGGTGTGTCAGACAGGGTTCGTCGCCGCATGGAACCTGTGCCACAACAATGGAACGAACACACCAATAAGCAAGGAGGACGGTCGTGGTCCAAGGGTTCACACGCCGACAGTGGCCGGCCGATGCCATCAACATGTTACGCAAATATCCTGCGATTGGGGTGTGCGTGCGATGTGGACAGCCACCCATGGTGCGGCTCACCGATTCGGGGCGCGCATGGGCGCACTGGTTCATCGACTGCGACCGGTGCGACCGGCATGCGGACGCGCCCGTATTCGCCAGCATGTACCATCCGGGCGGTTTCAAGGAGGCGATAGAGGCATGGAACACACTCAACACCCAGTAGAGGAACCACACATGCATGACGGGTTCACCCGCCCGTTGATGGTCGTGTGGGATCATCTCCTCCGCACGGTGTATGTGGAACCAATGGAGGGGGATTGGGCCCGGCAACAGGCGTTGATCAGTGAACCATGCGTGGATTGCAACCAATGCGACCAGCCCTTGACCGTTGTGTCCGATTGGGTGACATTGTGCCGGATACTGGCCCGGTACGCCCAATGGGGCATGGGCACCGATGGGCTCATGGGAGCCGCACACCAAGCGGCCGCATACCTTGGCGACCCGGGGGAGGCGGAAGCGGTATTGTCAGTGTTGCACGCCCGGTTGGCGATGATCACACCAACCGTTGCCAACCAGCGTGTCCCGATCCGCAACGGCACTTCTTCAACCCGATTCCCCTTGCGTGGCACCGTACACGATCCGTGTCCGCGCATGTCACACCTGATACCATCGCCCCTTCAGGAGGCGCAGTCAATGTTGGCCGGGTTGTTCCAGGTCCCATAATTGTTCGTCGATCTCGTTGACTTCCTGTTCCAGGCGTGCGATCGCCATACGACGCAACGTGATGGACGTGAACGGGTGCCCGTTGTCGTCATACCCGCGTTTCGCCCACGCCAATTGCGCGTTTTTCTGGTTGCGTAACTCGTGCAGCTGTTCGATGCTCTCCGCCATGGGGCCGCGCCTTTCCAAACGATGATGATGCCCATACTATCCGCCGCATGCGTCTTGACACCACACACCGTATGGCTTACCGCGTCCGGCGCGCCTTTTGCGCACGTTCGTAGCGTTGCGCCTCCATGTACAAAATGAGCGCCGCGTCGGTGGTGTTGTATTGCGCCTGCAATCCGTTGGCGCCACGTTTCATATCCCGCATCAGCTCATCCGGCAACGTGCACACCAGCATCCCATCCTCGGTATGCGCACCATCCCGCATGGCGCGGGTGCACGCGTCCTGCACCCGTTGCGGGTCGACCCCACCCAGCAACGCCATGGATATGGGCGGATAGAACACATTGCCTTGCTCGTCCCTGCGCACATATCCATGCTGTTGCAACCATTGCATCCGGCGTTCCGTCTGACCCATTCCCGGCTCCTTTCCCATATGGTTCCGCGCCCACTGGTGATGCGTCACCCCTTGGGGCGGTGACGCATCACCGGTGGGGTACCACCCAATTGTTCACGGATATGTCAGGGGGCCACCCATGTTGTTGGACCATCATTACCAATGCGCCCGGTGCCACCGGCCCATGAGGGCCGACCGGTTGCACCAATGCCAAGCATGCCACCGGTTCGTGTGCGCCGCATGCCGGGCGGACACGTTCCACATGTTCGCCCGCACCCACCATGTGTGCCACGACTGCGCCCACAGCCACAACCATTGATCAGTTCCAGGTGCGGTTGGCCGCCTCAATGAACCAGGCCGCCACCATGGACCGCACCGCGTCCACATCCACATGGTGCGCATCCACCCGCACCATATCCGGCGCCTCACGTATTAAGGGCATCACCCGGCCGGCCGCCTGGCGCAACAGGGCGCCGTCCACACCTTGCGCAGTGTCGGCGATCACGGCGCGCACATCCCCGTACGTGCGGGCCGTGCACAACCGGGACGCCAACCGGTCGGCGACCCCCTCCATACCCTGCGCCACCAACGCCCGGTGCGCGGCCATATCCCGTTCCAACCGGGCCTGCCGCAACCCGTCCAGGTCACGGCGCAACCGCGCATGCCGCTGTTGGTTTTCCACCTCGACCCGTTCACCATACCGGGCGAGCGTGCGCCGTGTGGCGGCCGGCAGATCATCCGGCAACGCCTGCGGATCCAACTGTTTGCGGGCCAGATACGCGTCACGTTTGCATTGCTGTTCACCCGGCTCATCCCACCGCCACCGTACACTCGCGGCCTGTGGATCCGTGGGGCAACCCACACCAATGCCGAACCGGCAGACGGGTGCCGGTATGCTCGCACCCGTCCCATCGGGAAACGAGACGATACGGCGTGACAGGTCCCGCGGGTCGGGGGCAATGCGGATGGTGGCGCCCTGGAATGCGACAGGGGCGCCCTCCGGTTCATATTGTCCGTCTCGCGCCAACCGGTACCGGTCCGCCACCGACAATTCATGGGCCACCCCGTTGATGGTGACCGTCCCATCCCATTGCACTTGCACCCCACCTTCCTCCACATGGGGCACCTGGTCCGGGTCCGGGTCGGGCCAAGAGCCCGGTTCCACCCCCGTGGCCATGGTGGGTGTCAACGTGTGATCGCGGATGTACTGCCGGTACTCATCAACCCATACACCCGATTGCGGCATGGGTGCCGCATCCGGGTACGCGGCCCGGATCGCCATGGCATACACGCGGCCAAGCTCCCCGGCATCCACCACCGGCATCGTGCAGGCGGCACTGTCCGGGCCGGTGACGGTCGCCACGGTCATGCCCGTATCATCCACATCGAACCCGATGCGGGTGCTCCCGTTGATGGTGATGGTCCCTTGGGTGAAATCACACGACAAGTCGGGGGACACCCACTCGGGGTACGTGTTCAACGTATCCATGAACCGCCGGTACAACTCCCGCACCGCCCTCTCATCCGGTGAGGTGCGGGCCGCCTCCAGTATGGGTGGCAGACCATCCACGCCATGGGGCGACACGTCGTATTGGCCGCCCGTGCCGTTCGGGCTCCCTTTTGGTTTACGTGGCTGGACCATCACATGCCGCCCTTTCCCATGCTCAACCCAATGTGATAGAAGACAACTATGCGTGCGCAACACAGGTGGTTTGGAACTCATCGAGCCAAGTGGGCGCCACCGTGTCCATGTTCGCGGGAATATCCGTGTTGCGCCACACGCCATGCTCCCCGTCCAGGAACCGGTCAAGCGCATCGGTGAGCCGTGCCGCATCCCGTTCACGCACCTCATGGCCCAACGTGCGTTCATGGGCGCGCCACTGGTCGACCTCCCACGCCAGATCCGCCGCACTGTACGACCGGCGGGCGCCGTCACCATGTTCGTCGTACAAGACGGGCATGTCGTGCTTGTCGCACACCACCAGTTGCCCATCCCACGCCGGATCCGTGCCAGAGGCATGGGGTTGGGTGAGCGTGGCCACCACATCACCGTCCGCATAACGCGTGTAACAGGCGTATTGGCCGTGGGTGTCACCGAAGAAAGTGTTGGAGAACACCGGTCCCGGCCGTTCCCCGTCCTCCGGGTCGTAAGGCAGATCCAATGGGGTGACGCCGGTGCCCCGCAGATCGCCTTGGTGCATATTGATGTTCGACCAGTCCAACGCCAACACCTCCCGCGCCGTCATATCCCGCAAATCCGTTCGGGACACCACACCCTCGCCATGTTCGGGCCATACGGCAGGTGTGGGGGAGGTGAGCGTGGGCGGGGTGCCCATGGGGCCGGTGGCATCGGGGGCGAATTGGCCGCCCGTGCCGTTGGGACTTCCTTTGGGCCGTCGCGACTGGACCATGATCATTGGCTCCTTTCCATGGGGCACACTGGTATGGGCTCCTATGCGCGGGGGTTCAGGCCAGCATGTGCTCCAACACCGCCAGATCACCATCCGTCAACCCCACCGTGTCGCCTTGCTCGTCCACGCGGGTGAACACCGCATTGCCGAACACGGGCACAGGATGGTTGTTCACAAGCACCGTGAACGCGAACGGCGCATCGTCCAACAGGAGGCATTCCTCATTGACCCACATGTCAATGTTGCGGACGCGCAGCATGTCCGGCGTGCAGCACTCCACACATCCACCGACCGCGGTTTGCAGCATGCGCAACGCGCCCTCCGGTTCGAACTCCTCCACATGCGCCTGTTGGGTTGTGGCATCGTACACATACGCTTTCATCGCCGGTTCCTTTCCACGAGGTGTGACGGTTTGCTTGCTTTTGCCATGCGTCCCCGACCAGCCCAAACAATGCACACAACAATACACACGGGCGGCATGGAATAATTACCGGAGCGGCAGGATGGCGGCCGGCCATGCGGCACATGTACGCTTCAGTGACACTACAGGAGTCTTCACCGACGCAGCGATGTCGGTGAAGACTCCTCAACCCTACTGCCGATTGGTATCAGGGGCTTCAAAAACACCTTTCTTCACCGACGCAGCGACCTTATAAAGGAACCCTTGGAATCGGCTCCCCTATAGAACGACCCTAAAAGTCGGTGCGTCACCGAAGAAACTTCATAAAACCCATATGGCAGTAGGGATGGGAGCCTTCACCGACTTTCGAATGTCGGTGAAGAAAGTTGGTTTTCTTCACCGACATCGCCCGCACGGTCAGTGAAGAAACCCGCATGTCGGTGAAGAAACCTGCCATGTCACTGCGTCGCTGATCCACGGAAAGACAAAAAACACAAGAATTGATAATTTATTGTTTCAGTCGCTTGATAACAAAAACCAGATACAGGAACCCGCCTATGACACGTCGGGTTCGTCACTGCCGGCAACAATGGATATACTGGCCCCCGAGAACACGTTTCCAGGCAGTATCGCATTAAGCAAGTGCGGCACGCCGATGCACACAGGAGGCGAAAGCATATGTAATGATTGCGGAGAAGCAGAGCATGTGAATACCGGAAATACCAACGCATGTCAGAAAACATGCCTATCGTTTTACTGATCACACCAAACCATCGAATCATACATACGGTCTAATCCAACATTATGGAATATGGTTCTACCGAGACAGGGGGGAATTCCTGTCTGGCGCATGTCCAAACACATCTTCATGCAGAGAAGTATTAAACGCGATGGAACCCGATCATTCCCACTGACGAAAAGGACAACTCATGGTAAAAAGCGCTGCAGGATACGGCATGTTTTGCGTCAAAAACAAACGGAAAACAGACCCAAGGGCAACAGTGCTCGATTTGGGTACGGGATACGGCATACTGACCGCACTTCACTCGTTTCTCAAACATTTCAAAGGTACGATGCTCAAGGATTCCCACACGGAGCGCATCTACTGCATTTCCGATTTTCAAACACATGGAAGCACAATCCTCATCACGGCATTCGCCGGCAGATATGGGGAGGAAAGCATGCTCATGAATATGCAAAACGGAAGGACGCGGTACATACCGGATGATGAGACACCAGTCCGAGAGCTTCGTATGCTTGTGGCCTGCCCCAACATCACGGAGGTGGAATATGCCATGTATGCCATCGAATACGTGGAAGGGATGAATGGATCCTATGTGCTCGCCGAATTCTTAAAACAAATGAGAGCCATATTCAACATCAATATGCCATACAGTCACATCATGGAGAAGGCTGCATGGCTGGATCAGGCCGTGGTGGAGAAAATGAGCGTGCCCTTGAAATCTATTTCCGCACCCCTCACCCTCACCGATGCGGAGTCGGCGCAGCCAGTATCACAGGCGGCGGGACGTTTGAAAATAGTCATCACCCCCGAAACGGGACAGAACATGTTAAATTCCGGTTTCTTCGCCAAACTCCGGGGGAAGAACCCAGCCGATACTCCAGGTCTGCTTACCATTGCAGGTGTAGAAGGCGACCGTATCGACACGGATGGCATTTCCATTCAAGTGCAGGGCCCAGATCAACGCAGGAAAACCTTCCTCCTCGGTGATGAGAAAGGACCTCGGCTATTGGAACAGTTGACCTTTTCAGGGCAGCCACGATTGGATAACAATGTTTTCCGTATGAGGGCAAGCGGGGAAATCAGGTCGAAATACGCGGAATATCAGATCAAACTCACATCGGAATGGGATAAGGGTGACAAAATCAAAAAACTGACGCATGATGAGGAGATCGAATGGCAGCAGCCGAATGGAGGCGATTCACATGACGAACAGGGGACGGCAGCCTGATCGTGCATCGATTCTGCGCCAATATGCCGATGTCCTTTTCAAAGACCATGGACGATATGTGTTCTGGGAGGTGTTCGTTCCCATTGTCGTCGCTAGTGTCGGGTTCATCTTCAACATACGCGTGTCGAATGCGGATATCATCGTGTCCGCGCTTGGTGTGCTCGGCGGTCTGTTGTTCGCCCATGCGATTTTCGTGTTCGATCTGCGAATGAACTATATGCATGTCATAGGGGAACGGTTGAAGCGGGGTGATGCGGATGGGGAGAATCTAACAGTGCCGATGCTGATTGACGACATGTTCTCTGGGGTTGTCTACTCATCTGCATTGTCGTTGTTGGTCACTATGTTGACCGCGTTGGCTTCCTCCTATGGCTGGTATGGCATGCTGTGCAACGTATTGCAACGTATTGTGTCAGCGATGTTCATTGGTGTAATGGCGCATCTGGCGGCATGTATCTGGCGTGTGTTGAAGCTCACGTCAAATGCATATGGATTATTGAGACGAGGGCATTTCAGCGAATGAAACACATGTGATTGCCCCGGGGAAAAGAATTCTTGGCAGAATACATATTCTGCCACGGGCAGATGCCCGCCGCATCGGCGCATGGGGCACCTCGGATGCGGTGGGTATCCGAGGTGGTGCTTAGTTGGTGGTGTCGAACCCGACGTGTCATGGGTGGCTTGGACTTCTCGCGCCAAGATAAAAACGAGCAGGCCATCTTCCTCTGGGCGAATCCTTGCACTATGTTTTTGTTGATAATCGACAAAAACAATATATTTGACAATGCTTGTGTTTTTGTATTTTGGTGGATTGGCGACGCGGTGACATCGCCACAATCTTCACCGACCCGCAACTTTCTTCACCGACTTCTGACATAAGTCACCGAAGAAACATGAGTTTCTTCACCGACTTTCGAATGTCGGTGAAGGCTCATAAACCTACTGCCATATGGGTTTGTGTAAGTTTCTTCGGTGACGCACCGACTTTTAAGGTCTTTCTATAGGGGAGCCGATTTCAAGGGTTCCTTTATAAGGTCACTGCGTCAGTGAAGAAACTTGGTTTTGGAGCCTCTAACCCCAGTCGGCAGTAGGGTTGAGGAGTCTTCACCGACATTGCTGCGTCGGTGAAGACTCCTGTAGGGGCGGTGAAGGGCGCATGAGCGGCTCGGGTGCCCGTCTAGCGCCGTCCGCAGGAAATAACCATTCCCTGCATCGGTAAAAACATGTGTATTGTTTTGTGTTGGAGTGGTGGGGTGGAGTGTGGGCGGATAGGATGGGCGGGTATGGACGCATTGGCCGGGTGACCATACCGGCACGCTTGGCCCCGTACAAGGGGGTTGGGCATGGGAACAGTGAAGGAGAAATCGGGATCATGGGACAGGTGGAGGATACGCAGCGTATCCAGTTGGACGGGTCGGGCGACACGCCTGACGGGCCGGAGCGCCATAAAAAGCATACGGGAGCCATCATCGCCGCCGGTGTCGCCGTCGCAGTGTTGGCGGCAGGTGGCGTCTGGTGGGCCGTCGCCTCGCATCAGACCACCCAGTTGGCGCAGGCGCAGGAGTCGTGCGCGCAGGCGGCCGACCGGTTGCGTGTGGCGCAGAACAACTATAATGCGTTGATCAACGGGGACGAGTACAAGACGGCGGTGCAGGTCACGGACAAACAGGTCGAGGACAGTGAGACGGTCGCCGTTCTGGCCAAGGACAGTCAGGAACGGACCCCTGCGATGGTGGCGTGCAATGTGGACGGCAAGTCCGCGCTCGAACACAATGCGGCCCTGATCGACAAGAACACGTCCTGGTACGAGACCCACACGAAGACCCTGGACGCGGACGTGAGGGGCGTCATGGAGTCGCGTGATGCGAAAACGTTGAAGGACGCGCAAACCGCGTTGGGCAAGAAGATCACGGACGCGAAGAAACTGTACGATGCCTCCAAGGACAAGGTCAAGGACAACAAGACCCGTGACGCGTTGAAGAAGCAACTGGATGCGGCCGGCAACGCCAAGGACGGCAAGGATGTGCAGAAGATCAAGGATGCGCAGGCCGGGTTGGATAAGGCCATGAAACAGGTCAACGGGAGCGTGAAGGCCAAGAGCGAGGCCGATAGGAAGGCGGCGGAGGAGAAGGCTCGCAAGGAGGCCGAAGCGGCGGCCGCAGCCCAGGCGCAGGCGAGCAGTCAGGCGCAACAGTCGTATACGGCGCCGCAACAGTCGTATACCCCCACGTATACGGCACCTGCCGCGCCACAGTATACGGCACCGTCGGTTCCGCAGTATACGGCGCCGCAGCAGACGGCGCCTGTACAGCCGGCGCAGCCCGCACAACCGTCCAAACCCAACACAGGCAGCGGGCCCGTCAGCGGCGGACACGGATGCAATGAGGGTAACTGCAGCAGCACCCCCGACCTTGGATACATCCCGAGGTAGATGGCAACCGCAGAGCATGGTTGCTGCGGGGGGGCGGGGAACACCTAAAACCTAGGGTGTTGCCCGCCCCTTTTTTTGTTGTGTTGGCGGGGTGGTGTTGGACGCATAGGGGAGTGTTGCCGGTTGCGCGCATAGGGTATCCGGCAAGTTGCAAACCAATATTGGAAGGAGCAACCCCTTATGGGTCGTTTCAAACATTCAATCAGGGCAGCGGTCGCCGGTGTGGCCGCCGGTGCGACGCTGCTCACGCTTGGCGCGCCGGCCGCACTCGCCGCGGGCGGCGGCGGCAACCAGCCCGGTACGGGTGGCGGCGGGTTGGACGCCGCGCAGTTCTGGCAGTACCGTGATGGCCCGGACGGGTCGTGGGGTCCGGCCACCAGTCTCGACTCGGTGCGCAAGGCCATGAAGGCCGCGAATGTGACGATGCTCGATGAGGGCGGTTCGTACAATGGTCCGGCCAAGGCGCAGGCCGCGTTGGATCAGGCGCGTACGGAATGCGAGCGCGGGTTCAACCAGCGTCACCCGTCCGAGGCGGGGCAGGCGAACTGCCGTGTCGTCGCCGTAGGTGCGGTCGCCGGTTCGCAGGCGCAAGGCACGAACGGCTGGAATGGCTCCGGCATCGTGGCGCGCCAGACGTGGATCGACAACTGGAACAAGTACGTCGCACCAGTGGAATACAACTATGCTGGCGTCACCAAGTATCACACGTCCACTCCCTTCTGGGACAACCCGTCGGACAGTGTGAACAAGATCATGGAACGCAACGTCCACCCGGACACGTCCATCGCGGTGATCGTGCTTGACAAGTACCAACCGGCGCCGCCGGTGGTGGATTATGATCTGACGGTCACCACGAATGTGAACGCGCCCCAGGATCTGAAAACAGGCAGCACCGGCAAGGTGAGCGACACCATCCACGCCTCCCAATCCCGAGGGGACGCGCAGCAGGTGAACGCGAACGTCATCATGCATTATGACGGCAACAAGTACGTGGGCGCGAAGAACGTGACGAAGAGCGTGAAGATCACCACGAAGGGCGACACGCGCAGCCCGGAGTTCGCGCCAGCTGATTTCGGTTGGAAGGCGTGGCCGGCCGGCACGTACTGGTTCGATGTGCAGGTACCCAAGCAGGGCCACATGAAGGCCGCGGTGGATACCGCCGACCGTGAGGCGAGCGAATCGTTCCGTATTGTGGATGTGCCGCCGGCCGCCCCGGTCAAGGAGATCGAACAGGGCGTGAGCGCGGATGCGATGGTGAACCATACGGTGATCCGTTCGGATACGGGCCGTGGCGGTTACGCGATGCGGTTCACGGACACGATCACCCCGAATGGGGTCAACTATTCGGTGTCGAACATGAAGGTGCTCGACGAGACCGACAACGACAAGGACATTTCGGATCAGTTCACGATCAACTGGGACAAGAACGCGAACACCGTCACCGCGATACGCAAGGACACCACCACGATGATGCCACTCAACCACACGTACGCGTTCCACCTGGACGTGACGGTGGCCAAGCCGGACATCAACAAGGTGACCGATAAGGGCACGGTGTTGTGGAACGACACCAGCCAGGACACCGACCAAAAGGAGTTCCCGACGTGGAACCCGAACCCGGACAAGAGCTGGATCAAGCAGGACGCGTCAGGCAAGTGGGCCGCGGTCATCGACCCGGAGCACACCAACAACACGGGCGCCGACCAGAACGTGTTCTTGGACGGTGACAAGGTCGCATCTGTGGTCAACGGCGTCATCTCCGCGAACCTGATCGACGCGCCCACCACGTTCACGTTGGAGGATGATTGGACGAAGGCGGACTACCTGTTCGACGCGGACATGAAGGGCATCAAGGTGTACATGATGGACGCGCAGTCCAACACCGCTTCCAGTGTGTATGACATCGTGAACAAGGGCACGGATGTGACCGGCCAGTTCGACATCACGGCGGCGGGCACGAAGGCTACCGTGAGCATGAAGGCGGATGCGCTCAAAACCCTCAAGGGGTTGAAGAACCACCGCCAGTACACGCTGCTGATCCCCGGTGTAGTGAACATGGCGAACGGCAAGGGCGCCGCCCAGGTCCGTAAGGATTTCGGCAAGCAGCCCGGTGACGAGCTCACGTTCTGCGAAACCCCCGCCA
Organism: Bifidobacterium cuniculi; assembly: GCF_000741575.1. GTDB lineage: Bacteria > Actinomycetota > Actinomycetes > Actinomycetales > Bifidobacteriaceae > Bifidobacterium > Bifidobacterium cuniculi. Next base: position 131,736 of record NZ_JGYV01000010.1, on the reverse strand, counting down.
ACGGGACCGGTTCGGGCGCGAAGCTGACCAACAGCGGCGCGCAGACCGTGAACGGCGACCGGGAACCGACGAACGAACCGTGGATCTGCGGGTATGTGCCGCCGGTCAAGAAGGACGTCATCGGCGAAGCCTCCCAAGGTGGCGCGCAGGAAAGCGTGGACGGCAAGGTCGTGTTCCCCGGCCAGAAGGTCGAATACCAGCTGACCACCACGCCGAAGCTGCCCGGCCAGCTCGCCTACGATGTGAAGAACGTTGTGGTCACCGACCAGTACGACCAGTACCTGGTTCCGGACAAGCAGACGGTGGAGGTCACCGATCTGGGCAACGGCAAGATCATCCCCAAGGCGCAGTACACGACCAAGTGGGATGATACGAAGCATTTGTTCCAACTGGCCTTCGACGATGCGTACGTCAAGGCGAACTGGGGCAAGGGCCAGAATCCACGCCTGCTGATCCGTTTCGAGGGCACCGTCAGCAAGGACGCGCCGACCGACACCCGGGTGGACAACCAGTGGATGCTCACCCTCAACAACTCGATCACGCCGTCCAACCAGGTGTTCAACACGCCGCCGGAGTTCAACCCGGTCAAGGAGGACACACAGAAGGATCCGTCCATCAGCATTGACGGCAAGACCGCGTTGCTGGGTGACGTGTTGTACTACCGTGTGCACCTTGATTTGAAGAACCTTGACCGCAAGGGCACCGCGTACAATGTGATGCGCGCCGGCATCGTCGACGATTACGACGACGAGTATCTGACCGCTGACGAGCGGAACGTGGAGGTCCTCAACGCCAAGGGCGAGGATGTGACCGCCAAGTTCAACGTGCAGTTCCGTGATGGTGTGGCGTATGTGTTCGCCAAGACCGCGGACACGAAGGTCCCCGCGACGGGTGAGACCGTCAAGGGTGATCCGCAACCCAAGGATCTCAAGGCGTACAGCCAGGCCAAGCTGGATCCGCTCAAGGATCCCGCCATTGACCAGTCGCTGTTGGGCCAGGAGTACACGGTTGTGTTGCCGATGACGGTCACGAAGGTGACGGACGGGTATGTGGTGAAGAACACCGCCACGCAGATCGTCAACGACGTGAAGAAGAGCACGAACACGGTGGCGAACCCGCTCAAGCCAATCAACCCCGTCAAGGACGTGGTGCTCAAGGTCAACGGCGATTCGGTCAACGGCCGGGAGATTCCGCTCACGCAGAAGTTCCTCTACCGTCTCGACAGCTCGGTCATCCCCGCGAACCGCGCTTATCCGCAGGTCACCCAGTGGGGCATCACCGACAAGCTCGACACCCAGCATGACAAGTACCTGGGTGCTTGGCAGGTGCGCGCCAACCGTGACCTGTACAAGGACGGCAAGCCGGTCGCCAAGACCGGCGACGTGCTCGCAGGCACCGGGTTCGACAACACGGAACTGCTCGCCGCCATCACCGGCGACACCGCCAACAGGGACGAGTCCGGCACGGATGATGCCGCCCAGCCCACCGGCGAACAGTTGTTCACCGTGGACTACAAGGACGGTACGATCACCGCGAACGCGACCGACCTGTTCCTCAAGCTCGTGTCCGCGGACACCGCCCATGAGCAGGCATGGAGCCTGTTCGTCAGCGTGCAGCGCATCGCCACCAGCGAGCGGGTGGAGAACACGTTCACCGAAACGTTCAACGACAAGGAACTCGTGTCCAACACCGTATGGACCAGCACGCCCGACCTGACCCCCAGCATCCACTTGGAGAAGTGGGACGAGAAGAGCGGTTGGCCCAACGGTGACCGTGACACGCGCGCCCAGGCGTTGAAGGACGCGAAGGATGGCGACACCATCGTGTTCACCATCACGAACACGAGCCGCACCGACAAGGCGGGCAAGGGCGCGGTGTTCCGCGCCAAGGATTTGAAGCTCACCGATCACACCATCCTCGGTGATGGCCGTGTGGTGGACCTCAAGTACCCCGACAACTGGGATACGCTGATCCTCAAGCCCGGCCAGTCGGTGGACGTCAAGGGCACCCTCAAGGGTGTCAAGGGTGATCACACGGATCGTGCGTCCGTGTCCGGCATCCCGCTCACCGAATGCGTGGTGAATGATGACACCCCGTTCGACGGCAAGGACGATGCGAACGTGCCCGAAGGCGCAGTGGACATTGACGGCGTGAAGATGTGCGGTTCCGGCCGGGTTGTGTCGAACACGGATGATTGGAACGCGACCGTTACGCCTCCGTTGGCGCATACGGGTGCCACGGTCGCGGTGCTTGGTGTGTTGGCCGCCGTGCTGATGGGTGGCGCGGGCATGCTGTTGTCCCTCAAGCGCCGTACCAGCGGCGTACCGCGGCACATGGCATAAACCCGCCACGCCAAGGGCCGGATGGCCTAGGTGAACAAGGGGCGCCGTGTTGGGTTCACACCCGGCACGGCGCCCCTTGTTGTTGGTGTGGTGCCGACACGCTTGAGGTTGGGTGCATGGACTGTTGCGCGCTATCCTGTCAGGCAATACCCAATCGGGGTATGACAATAAGAGGGGAGGGGCATCATGCCCACATCAACACCAACACCAACACCAACACCAATACCAATGCAGCAACCGGTCCAGCAGCCGCCGTACCGCACGCACCAGTATGGCAAACCATGGGTCACCGCCACCCGCGTCATTGCGATCCTGCTCATGGTTGGTGGTGTTCAGGCGGGTGTGTCCATTTACGACGGGTTGGAGCCGGGTTGGGGCACCATGTTCGCCGGGCCCGTCAGTTGGGCGGTCGGGTTGCTCATCGTGATCATGGGCGTGTTCCTGTTGGTGTTGGCGCAGATCCTCGCCAATGTCACAATCATCGCGGAGAACAGCGATCTTCTCGTCAACCAAGGCATGTACCAAAGCATGCCGCATGCGGCCACACCGGTGGCGGCCCCGTACACGCCCGTCCCACCGGCCGCCAACACCGCCCCCCAATCCTATGGCCCGCTGACGGTTACACATTGGTGAACCGTTGCGCCACCGTGTTCAATTGGGCCGTCTGCCGTTGGTAGGCGTCCAACGCGTGCTGCGTATCGGCGTTGCAATCCATGGTGGTTGGTTTGGCCGGTTCCAACCCCAACAGGTCTCCCGTGTCCGGCCCATCCGGCACTTGTCCTTGTTCGAAGCGGTGCAGGAACCCGTTGCGGGCCCGTACGGCGTTGTTGTACGCGTCCATCGTGTCGGTGTGCGCCGTTTGGCATTGCGCCACCAGTTGGGCGCGCACCATGGGCGTGTGTCCCCGCGTTGACAGCATGAACCAGGCCGTTGTTGTGGCCGCGAGGATGAGAAGGACGGTGAGGATGGTGAGAATACGGCGTTTGGTGCGCCGTTGCCGTTCACGCCGCAGGTAGTGGCGGTGTGCGCTGCGCATGACCGTGTTAAACGAGGGGATATAGGGAGGTTGGCTCATATGCCGCCGCTATGCGTCATACCCCATGCGCATCCGATCACATGGGGTTGGGTGTGCGAGCGGGGCGCCATGTCCCGGTGGGTGTGGCGCCCCGCTTCAAATGAAGTCCCGGCCGTTTGCCCCGGCTGGGAACCGCGCATCATGCATATGCCCGATGTCCACTGGAACATCCCTGAATGAAGACCGGCCGGTCACCCAACCGGGATTGATGCGCACCGGCAATGGTACAGGACGGTTCCGTTGTGGTCAATACCAATTGGTGGGGGGGGCGGTGTTGGCCGGGCGCATAGTGCACAACCGGCACGGGTGTGGTCCCGTGCCGGTTGTGTGTTGTGCGACTTCGAGGAGGTTCGGACCGGTGACCAGTGAACAACGGCGTGATTTGGCACTCATGTGGCATTCCAAGGGTGTGCCGATGGAGGACATCACCAGATTGCTGCATATCAGCGAACAGGAGGCGCGTGACATCATCACCGGCCTGACCGGTGATGAACCACCATTGCCACCCGTCCGCGCCTGACCATCATGCAGCAGGGCCCGCCATACCCCGCAGGTTTCGGTCCCGGCTGCATGGTGGGTGTTCAGTCCTGCGGGTTGCGCAGCAGGGCGTGTGCTGTCTGGTACGCATTCCACAGTGTTTCCGTCAGATCCACCAATCCGTCCTCGCGTGCCAATTGGTCACGCAAGTCCATCAGGTCCCGGTGGCTGATGTCACCCGGTTCGCTGCGCGTCATCAACCCGTTCGCATGCAAAATGTCGAACAGGTCCTCCAGTTGCCTCGTGTCCATGTCCACCATCATCACCCTTTCCCTGCCCCCTCACCCATGCCCCCGCAAAGAGGGGATATGACGAGGGGATACCGGTTGTGTCCCCAACGGCTATGCCATTGGCGACCGGGCATATGCGTCACCATCCACGGCCATACGCCCGTGGCGCATAGGGTGCGGACGCATGTGTGGCCCTGCTAACCACCCACATCGGCATATGCGGAAAGGACGCGGCAATGGGAACGAATGGACACAAACACATGATTGGTGCGCATACAATGGACATGGCATCAACCGAAGGGACGAAGGGAGCGGAGATGTCCAAGGGAGGACACGCGACACACACCACACGCACACAAGGCGTTGGACACAAGGCGGGGCTCGGTCTTGTGGCGGGGGTGACCATGGCGGGCATGCTTGCCTCACCGGGCATCGCCATGGCCAGTGAAGCGGACGCCACGCCGGACGCCACCCAACCGCAAGTGCAGGCCACGAATGCGGCCAACCCAATCGAGCAGGCGCAGCAGGCCGTGACGGCCGCACAGGACGGGCTGGACGCGGCACGGCAGGACATGCAGCAGGCCCAGTCCACGGTGGACGGGGCGCAGGCGGGCGTGCAGGCCGCCACCAACGAGGTGCAGGCGGCCAAAGACAATGTGGACGCGGCCGTCAACGCGGATCCCGCCACGAACGCCGCACAGGATGCACTGGCTGAGGCGAACACGCATCTGGGCAACGCCGCCGACAGGCTGGACGATGCGGTGGCGGCCCAGCAGGCCGCGCAGGCGCAGCAGGCGACGGCGCAGCAGGCGCAGCAGGCGGCGCAGCAGGACGCGGATGCGGCTGCACAGGCCGTGGCCGGCCAGCAGACGGTGGTCGACGGGTTGCAGGAACAGGTCGACCACACGGACATGGATGCGTTGCAGGGCGAACAGGCGGCGAAGCAGGCTGCGGCCGACAAGACGGCGGCGCAATCGGCGCAGGCGGACCGTGAGGCCACGGATGCGGCGCAGAAAGCGGATGCCGCGCAACAGGATGTTGCGAAGGCGGAGCAGCTGGCGGGGGACGCGAAGGACCCGGCGAAGATGCAGGCGGCGCAGGACAAGGCCGACGATCTGAAAACCATCGCGGACGCCACCGCCAAGGCCGCCGACAATGCCAATGCCAACAAACAGGCGGCTGACAAGGCGCTTGCCACGGCGCAGACGAATGTCGACAAGGCGCAAACCGACCTCGATAAGGCCACCGATACCGCCACGCAGGCCAAGACGGCGGCGGACAAGGCGGACCGTGAACTTGCCGCGGCCCGGCAGGCGGCACAACGCACAGCCGCGGATGCGGCCGCGACCGCACAGGCCAAGACAGCGGCCGACGCGAAGGTGGAGGCAGCCCAGTCGGCCGCCGACACGGCGCAGGCGCAATTGGATGAGGCAACCAAAGCGCAACGGGCCGCGCAGGAGAAACTGGCGGAGGCGAACCGTGTGCTCGCTGAGGCGGAACCGGCCGGTCTGGCCGCCGAACAGCAGGAGAAGCTCGGCGCATTGGGCTGGTTCCAGCATCGCGGCAGCCTCATCGCACAGGAGGCGCTCACCAACCCGGACGCGTACTACATGGACGGTGTCCTTGATTACACGCATATCGGCGCAGAGGGTGATGCGACGAGCCTGCCGAATCTGATCGCGGGCATCAAGATGGTGCAGGAGACCAACCGGCTGCGTGCCACCATGGGGTTGGACCCGTTGCCTGTGTCCGATTTCGCCATGGCGCAGGCGATGGTGAACGCGAACTACGCGACCGTGCTCCTGGGCCATTCCGGCAATTTCTACTCCTCGGAGAATCTGGCGTGGGGCACGGACACCCCGTATGAGCGTTGGTGGACCGCGGAGAAGGAAACGTACGATGAGGCGGTCGCCTCCGGCAACTATCCGGGGTTGGAGAACATGGAGGCGCTTGGCATCCAGACCACGTACCCGGACCTGTGGCAGAAGGTGGGCCATTACATCAATCTGCGTGACCAGTCGTACGCGACCGGCGCGGCCATCACGCAGGTCCACCGTGATCTGCCGTACGCGCCGCCGACCGCGGCGCAGGAGTTCTTCACCCACACCTCGAACGGGTTCCGTGACGCGCGCACCGAACAGCTGCGGGCGATGAAGGAAACGGGCCCGTACACGGATGCGGATGAGTATCTGGCGCAGGCCGAGGCGTATGTGAATGGGTTGCAGACAGCGAAGGCGAAACTGGAGGCGGCCCGCAAGGCCGTGTCGGACGCGCAGGCGTTGCTGGACGAGGCCAATGCGCGTGTGCAGGCCACGAACGTGGCCAAGCAGGCCGCGGACAAGGATCTAACGGACGCGCAGGCCGCGCAGTCGCAGGCTGTGGCCGAGCACACCAAGGCGCAGCAGGCCGATGAGACGGCCCAGAGCGCCCTGGCGGCGGCGGATACGGAGGCGAAGCAGGCCAACCGGGCGTTGTCGGACGCCAATGGGCGCGTGACAGCCGCGCAGGCCGCGTTCGATGCGGCCAAGGGTGAGTATGCCACGGCGAAGCAGGCGGCGGACAAGGCCACTGCGGCCGCGCAGGACGCCACGGCGGATGCGGAGCAGGCCAAACTGGCGGCGGACAAGGCCGCGGCCGAGTATGCGGCCATGCAGGATGCGGCGGCGAACCTCACCCGTGCACAAGAGGCGTACAAGGCGGCCAAACAGGAGGCCGACGAGATGGCGCAGCGTGCACAGCAGGCGAAGCAGGCGGCTGATGAGGCCGCCGATGAGCTGGCCGGGGCCACGCAGCGGGTGGAGGACGCCAACGCGCTGGTCACCCGGTTGGGTGAGGCGAAGGCCACGCTGGCGGACCGTGAGCAGGATCTCAAGGACGCCCGCGCCAAGCTCACCCAAGCCGAACAGACATTGGCCGGCGCGGACCGTGATGCCGCGCAGGCCAAGGCGGCCGTGGAAGCGGCGCAAACGGCGAAGACGGAGGCCGAACGGCAGGTGGCGGACGCGCAGGCCGCGCTGGACGCGGCGAAGAAGGCCGCGTGGGACACGCCGGAGGTGAAGGCCGCGCAGGCCAAGCTGGACGAGGCCAATAAGGCGCTGGATGAGGCCAAGGCCATGCTCAAGGACGCGCAGGACGCGTACCGTGAGGCCGGCGAGGCCGTGTCGCAGCGTGAGCGGGAGGTCGCGGCGGCGAAGGCTGCATTGGCGGCGTTGCTGGACGGCCAGAACCACAATGGTGCCACCAATGGTTCGACCGGCGCCAATGGTTCGACCGGCGCCAATGGTTCGACCGGCACGGTTGGTGGTGTGCATGGTGGGGCCACCGTGATCGGCGCGGTTGACAAGACCGGCGGCGCCACTGGCACCACTGTTGCGGACAACACGGTGGCCGGTGTGCCGGAGAGCGTGCAGGCCGTGGAGCGTGCCGCGCAACTGGCGTCCACCGGTTCGGACGTGACGGCTCTGGCTGTGGCCGGTGTGATGGCCATGCTCATGGGTGCGGGCGTGATGGTTGCCGCCAAGCGCCGCAGCTGACCGCCACAGGAACGAGGATGGGGCCGGGTTGCAATCCTCTGGTTTGCAACCCGGCCCCACTTGTATCCCGTTGGGGGAGCGGCCCCGTGTGGCGGGTGTCAGTCGCCGATGGTGACCGTGCCCGACACGATGCTATCCGCTTTCAGCTCGCTGTAGCGGTTGAAGTTGATGGCCAAGCCGCCGTTGGTTTTCAGTTTGACCGCATCGCTTGCGACTGCCATGATTTCAGGGTCGGAGTATTCCAGGGCGATGGCACGGGCGCGGTTCAGGTCCGCATCGATGTCCACGATGAACACGAGCCGTTTGGCGGCGTCGGCCGGCGCGCCCATGGTGAAGTAGCGGTCGTAGGTGGTGTATTTCGTGGGGGCGATGCTGATCACATCGCTTTCACGGGTGTGCTCGCCGATGATGCGGGAGGTGACGACGGCGGCCATTTCGGTGCCGTCCGGCATGATGGCCGTGAGTTTGTCGTCCGCGGTGAAGCGGATATCGGTGTAGCCGCGTGCGGGCAGCAGGATCCGGAGGACCGCCTGTGCGAGGATGCGGTTGGTACGTGCCATGATGGGCTCTCTTTCTCTCGTGGTGCCATACCGTGTGGCACCGTTGGAAAAACCATAAAACTATGGTATTATAGTAATCATGTGGAATGTGATACTCGACCCCATCGCCGACTGGCTCCGCCGGATCGACGACGACTCCGCACGGCAGATCCTCGCGGCCATCACCATCCTCCAAGAGGAAGGCCCCAACCTCAAACGCCCCCTGGTCGGCAAGATCGAAGGCTCATCCACCATCAAAAACCTCAAGGAACTACGGCCCGGCTCCCACGGACGAAGCGAAATACGCATCCTATTCACCTTCGACCCGAAAAGAAACGCCATCATGCTCGTCGGAGGAGACAAACAACGCAAATGGAACAAATGGTACCCCCAGGCAATACGCCAAGCGGAAGCCAACTACATCGAATGGCTGGAACAACAAGGAAAGGAACAACAATGAACTACACCATCGAAGACTTCGCACGCGACCACAACATCACCCCTGAGGAAAACGCACAAGCCGTCGCCCAACTACGCCGGGACATGCGCCTGTACGAACTGCGAGAGGCCCGCAGGGAAAACGGGTTGACACAAGCCCAACTTGCCGAACGCATGGGAGTCAACCAGAAACGTGTATCCGCAATCGAACACAACGGCGGGTCACACGCCATGGTGGACACGCTCCGCAAATACATGGAAGCGCTCGGCGGACGGCTCGACGTCATCGGCACCCTCCCGGACGGCCGCCAAGTGAAACTAGGGTGAACCGAAGAGCACAAACGACGGAACACAACCATGCCTCTCACCAGTTTCGACGACCTGTTGGATGAACAGCTCACCGACCCGCAAATGACGCAACTGTACAAGCAGGAACGCCGCCGTCTTGATGCCGCCATCGAAGCCTCCCGCGCGCGCCCGATTCGCCCCCAATCCAGTAACACACCTCCTGTCCGATCCGCCAACGAATGAGGCGTGGGGTGGGATACGGTCTCCCGTATCCCACCCCACGCCTATAACGCCCGGACGGGAACCTTGGTGGTTGGTTACTCGTCCAATGCCTCTTGGCAATCGTTGAGTCTGTCGAGCTCGTTTTCCGCCTCCGCGATCACCGCGGCCTCCCGAGCGGTTTCCTCACGTCCCTCCTGTTCGATGGTGCTGGTGAGCTTGTCGAGCGCCTGTTCGAGTTCCGCGATCTGCGCGGTGACGAGGCTGATATCCGTGGTGTCCAGCGTGGCGCGTTCCTCGAGCATATGGTCAATGGCGGCGATCATCGGCGTGGTATCCATGGCGGTCTCCTTGACTCTTGGTGTTTTGCGTTGACACCCCATCACATGCGTCCACGCGCGCACCGTTTGGCGGGGTGGTGGGGACATGCCAACGGACATGTCCCCACCACCCCGAAAATGTCACTGCGCGCGTGAAATGTCACGTATCATCCGGTTCGCGGTGCATGCGGGTGCGTGGCCCCTCATCGAACATGCCACGTTTGAGGCTTTTGATGGTGCACTCGGTGCGGGCGAACCCCAGATCGACACTCGTGATGCCGAACGCGGCGCACAGATTGGTGGTGGTCTGCAACAAATCAGCGATCTCATTGACAAGACGGGCACGGTTGACAAGGGTCCGTCCGTCAAGAACCGTGACGGACCGGATGCTTCCCCTCGCGGCTTCCACGACCTCGGCCGCCTCCTCCAACACCTTCAATGCCTGCCACTTGTCGATACGCTGGTGCGAGGGGTGGAAGATGGGCCATGCGCCCAACTCCAATGTAGGCAACGTGTCCATGCGGGCCAAGCATTGGTCGCATACACCCACACGCATGTCATCATCGTCACGGTCGAACAGCCACCCTTTGAATTCGGTCCGGTCGGCCTGCGCCACATAGCGTTTGCATGTCTCACACCGAACACTCCAATGCTGGGGGCAGCGGCAGTCCCAGTCGGTGTGATACAAATCCGGCCATGCCTGCCACCCATCGTCAACCGCATCGGCCGCGGCCTGCTCTTTGTCCGCATACAACCCATACTCGTCGTACCGCAAGCCGCACACCTCGCATTGCGGCATGTAGTATGGTTTGCCATCCTGTTGTTCGATATGCCAGCTCGTCATCGCTTATTCCTCGCTTCCTGTGATATGCGCATTGCCTGGCCCATGCGTGCTAGCGTCTTATGCCGGCTGCATTGGTGGCGGCGGACGCCCGTGGAGGGGTCATGGCGGATACGCCAACCGGTGCGGTTCAGGATGGTGACCGGCCGCCCCGGCACACCCCATGGGATAAGCAGTTGCTCACTGGCGTCGCCGGTGAACCGCAAGCACGCTTATCCGTCATGACTCCTCCCTATACCGGATGGCATGGTTCACCCACGCCTCCCATGACCCAAACGCGCCGTGCGGGCAGGTGATGCATGGGGCATCCCCGTCCAGGTGCACGGTGGCGGCATCCGGACTGCACCCCTCCGGCCGGTCGTCGATCAGGGCGTACCGCAATGCCGACAGGACGTTCCAGTACGCGACGCCATGGGCGCGTGACCTCTCCAACCGGTCCAGCAGACGGGCATGCTGCAACACGATGCCATCCAATCCGGTGGGGCACATGTCATGCGCGCATGCGCAATGGTGGGCGTCCAGTACGGCATGCGCCCACTTGCGGTATTGCCCGCGCAGTTCGGGGCTCAACCCCCACCAATGGTTCTGTTGCTCCTGTTCGGTGGGGTTGGGTTGCGCCCAGTTCGTCATCGCGCACATGAGCGCGAACGCCGCACGGTCCACCCCATCCACCATCCGCGCCCGGTGGCGGTTCATACCATTCCTATCGTTCATGTCGGGCAATATGCGTCCCTCTCACCGGGCCGCGATGAGACCGGTGAAGAACCCGTCATCGTCCACCGGTTCGACCCGGTACACATAGAACACATCCAGAGCGGACGTCCCGGGGAACAGTTCCCGCAGCTCGTCCACGGTCACGTCAGCCAGTTGGGCGAGCAACGCCCATGACCATGGGGTGGCATCAGGGCCGAACCGGTGGTGTTCCAGAACACGCGCATTGCCCAAATGTTCCCCTGTGTCCGCGTCTTCGAACACGATCATGGTGGACATGTCGGGAATGGGCTCGTTGCGGATCTCGAACCGTTTGCCGCCCTGTTGGATACGGTCCCAATACTCACGGCGGATTTTCGTTACCGTGATGTTCTGTGTTCTCATATGGTGTCCTCCGTTGGTTCGATGGTGGTTGGGATGATGGGGTGCAGGGTGTGGCCGGTGGTGATGTCCACCAACAGCCAATGCCCGCATGTGCACTCCGGTGGCAACGGCTCCCGTCGTGGCAGCCCGTAGTCGCGCCGCCACGACGGGAGCATGAAGTATTGCCGCTGGTTGTGGCTTGCACAGGCCGCCAGAAGCAGGTGCCACAACACGATCACGAATCACATAGGAGCCTCCCTTCTTTACAGGTTGACCGCCCACCATGCGGCAAGCATGGCCCATGGGATCCAGAACGCAGCGAACAGCATCCAACATGCGCCGCCACCCAGCAGGCTGTGTTGGGTGCGTTGGCGGCCATGGTTGATGATGGCGGCGACGGCGAGCGCACCCGCCATTGCGGGACCGGTGGCCATCCAGCAGCCGGCGAGCAGCAGGAGGGTGTGCATGAGGTGTGTGATCATCGGGCATCCTTTCCGTGGTGCGTGGGACACAGGCTGGCCCATGGGTTCATGGTGGTGTCCACCATCCACCCGTTGTTGCGGGCGTGGGTGATGGCGGCCTGCCATGTGGGAGCCCAGCTGGGGTGTTGCCTATGGCAGATGTCACAGGTGAATGTGTATTGGTAGGTGAGGGTATGCCCTCGGTACAATGTCTTCGCGATGATCATCATGCCGTCCTTTCGATGGTGTGCCGGTCCAAGAGTGCGGCCAGGGGTGTGCGGCATTGGTCCAATTGGTTGATTTCGTGGGTGATGACATGGACCGCGTCATGGGCGGCCGGGGACCATCGGGCCCGGACTTGCAACGTGGTTTGCAGGGCGCGCAACTGGGTGATGTGTTGTTCGCATGCGGTGTTGAGCGTGCGCAAACGGTGGAGCCATTGGCGGTGGGGGGTGTTGGATTGGATGGTGGGCATGATGAGGTGTCGCAAATGGTGCGCCTGCCGGATGGCGCGGATGGCGTCGGTGTGGTGGGTGAGCAGCCATGCGTATCCGTGTGCGTATTGTCCCGTGTTCACCGTTCGTTCCTTTCTTCATTGCCGCTGAGCAGGGTGATGCCCGCTTCGGTGGTGGCGAGGGTGAAGATGGCCATGCAGCATACGGTCACGGGCCACGGGGTGGCGTCGGTGAACCCGGGGATGCTGAGCAGTGCGGGCAGGATGCGCCATCCGGCCAGTTGCCAATCCGTGGTGCGTGGTGTGTTCATGACAGGCCCCTCTTGTTGTGTGGTTGTGCTGCCATGCGTAATGCGTCCCCGACGTTGGGAAAGAGGAAACAGGCGGAGGGTGCTGAGTGGGGTCGGTGGCGGCCGGTGGTTAGAAGGTTGCCGGCCTGCCCCTCCCATCGTTCCCCGGTGCGGCAAGTAGACAACCGCGCCGGGGTGGCGTTGACACCCTTCCGCCTGTGATTAGGGGGAAGATAAGGGCCATGGGTGGTGGGTGGCGTGGGGGTGGCGCGGCCCATGCCACCCCAAGGGTGAGAAGGGTAAAACCCCTTGGGGTGCAGTGGGGCCGTTTGCACGTTTCCGCCATGATCCACGGTCGCACGGGTGGGATTGTCCGTTCACCCACGGCCATGGCCCTCACACGACCCCTATGCGTCACGGGACCTGACCCACATACGCATCGCCCGTTTTTTCTTGCAACCACCGAAAACAATACGTATTGCAATCCATTGTTTTTTCGTTTGCACGGCGATCGTCGACGCAGTGACATCACAGGTTTCTTCACCGACATGCAGGTTTCTTCACCGACCGCACAAGCGATGTCGGTGAAGAAAGGTAAGTTTCTTCACCGACATTCGAATGTCACTGAAGGCTCCTAACCCTACTGCTAATTGAGGTTTATGAAGTTTCTTCGGTGACGCACCGACTTTTAAGGTCTTTCTATAGAGGAGCCGATTTCAAGGGTTCCTTTATAAGGCCACTGCGTCGGTGAAGAAACATGGTTTTGAAGCCATCAATACCAATCGGCAGTAGGGTTAGCCACTCTTCACCGACATCACCGCGTCGGTGAAGACACCCCTGTGGCCGGTGCAAACGAAGAAAACAACCATACCCATCGGCGCTGGCCGATCCGTGGAAAAACCGCATCCGGATTCCTGCAATACCCACCGTATTGTTTCGACATGGGGGGTGGTGTTGGGCGGGTGGGCGCATAGCCGCATGGCGATACCCCTGCAATTTCCGGTAAAGGCGGTGCTTTGATGAGCCTTCTCGATCTTCTCACCCACGCATGGCGCATGTTCTGGGCGAACATCCTCAACCCCGGCAGCCTCATGCTCTTCGCCCTCGTCCTCATCATCGCCCTGCTCGCCGGGTTCGCCATGGCCCGCACCATGAGCGCGATGCGTGCAGCCCTGCGCGCCATCAGCGCCGTCATGGTGTTCATCCTTATCTACGGGCTGTTGGGCGCGTTGGGCATCTCCCTGCACGGGTTGGCGCCGCTGGGCAACTGGCTGCTTGACCTGGTGCAGGCCCCGTTCATCATCCCCGAATAACAAGGAGCATTGCGATCATGGCGCGTGGCACCGGTCCCAAACACCCCATCATGGACGGCGTTGTCGTCTGTTTGCTCATCCTCATGTGCGCCATCCTGCTGGTGGCCACACCTGCATGGCGCACATTCAGCGAAACCACCGGGATAGGCGACCCGAATGCCGGCCTGTCGGATTTGTGGCCCCAACATGAACGGTTGGAACACAACCCGGATGCGGTCATCATACCCACCCCGGCCCCGTCCGCCAGCACACCCGCACCCGACCGGCCCGCCACGCCCGCCACACCATCCGAGCCCACGCCCGAACCATCGCAGACGCAACCGCGGCAACCATCGGGGGACAAGGCGGTGTACCGCCAGGCGTTGAACCTGTTGGACACAGTCCCGGTGGCCAAGGCCCGCCCGGGCGGCTATGACCGGGAAACCCAGTTCGGCGGGTGGCAGCCCACCGGGTGCGGGCAGGCCACGACCCGTGACGCCATTCTCGCGCGCGATCTGACGGGGGTGGCGCGTGACCGGCAGTGCCGGGTCACCGCCGGCATGCTCCATGACCCGTACACCGGCCGTGACATCACGTTCACCAGGGGGCGCACGACCAGCGCCAAGGTGCAGATAGACCATGTGGTCGCCCTGTTGGACGCGTACGCGTCCGGCGCGCGCGACTGGCCGCAAGCCAAACGGGTGGCATATGCGAATAGTGCGGATGTGTTGGTGGCGTCGGACGGGCCGGCGAACATGGCGAAGGGTGTGGGGGTGGATTTCAACGGCACCGCCCGCTACCGCAGCGCGTCGAACACGGTGGCGCCCGACATCTGGCTGCCGGACAACACCGCGTACCAATGCGACTACATGGCGCACCGGGCGCGGATCAAACACGATTGGGCGTTGAGTATGACCGCCCGTGAGAAACAGCAGACGGTCACGTTCCTCGCCCAATGCGCCGCCGAATGAAAGCCAACACCCACGCGCCGCCCCCGGTCGGGGGGCGGTTTTTCACTCCCCACGGCCGAAAACAATATGGTACGCAATGGTTCGTTTTTTGTTTCCCGGGTGGATCGGCGACGCAGTGACATCACAGGTTTCTTCACCGACATGCAGGTTTCTTCACCGACCGCACAAGCGATGTCGGTGAAGAAAGGTAAGTTTCTTCACCGACATTCGAATGTCACTGAAGGCTCCTAGCCTACTGCCGATTGAGGTTTGCCAAGTTTCTTCGGTGACGCACCGACTTTTAAGGTCTTTGTATAGGGGAGCCGATTTCAAGGGTTCCTTTATAAGGCCACTGCGTCGGTGAAGAAACATGGTTTCAGGGCCTCGAACACCAATCGGCAGTAAGGTTGAGTGGTCTTCACCGACATCACTGCGTCGGTGAAGACCCCTTTGCGGTCACCGAAGCACACCCACAGGCCATCCACCCGATCCCGTATGGCCCGTGGGATAAAAACCATGGTGTGCGGCAGGCAAAAACGATCCCATTGTTTTCAAACAGTCGGGGGTGGGGACCGGGGTGTGCGCATAGGCGCAGGGCATGAGCGAAACGATACGCAACGCGGGCACCAGCGCCCGCCATCTGGGCAACGGGTTCGTACGCACCGTGGACGGCGCCGCATGGTTGTACGCGCAACTGCCCGCACAACCACCCGTCCGGGACGCCGCCAACTGGACGGACCGGGAACGCAACGCGCGCCCACTGTTGACCCTGCTGCCACGCATCGCGGAACTCACCCCGCACATCCCATTCGCCGGCCGCAAAGCGATGAAAGGGTTCTATAGGGAGATCCACATCCTTGCGGTCAGCACCCCCGAACCATTCGTCCCCAGCGGCAAACTGGACATGGCCAGCCGCATCCGGTTGCAACGCGAGTACGACAACACCGCCGTCCACGACCGGTTCACCCTCATCGGCGTGCGCCTGTCCACCGGGGGAGGCAAGGAACGGCGCAGCGTGTGGCGGCGCATGCTGGGCGCGTTGAACACGATAACAAGTTTGGACGCGTTGGGCATCGTGGAGGACTCCGCATTCGACCATGACCGGGACACGATCGCGCAACTGTTCCAGGACGCGGGCTGCACCATACCGTCCAACGCGATGATGCGGCGTGCCCTGGCATGGTGGCGCACGGACCGCAAACCCGAAATCGTGCCCGTCATGGTCGAACACGAGCACATGCACACGTTCCCCGACTACGAGTCATGCCGCCGTGCCGCCCGCTTCTTCGACCTGGGCGGGGATTGCCGCACATGGCGCGACCACAACCCGTATTCCTATCCCATGACTATCGTCTCCCTGGGCGCGTTGCCGTTCGAGGGGCAGGACGAACGCGAGGTGCAGGACTCGGATTGGGCGGCGAGCCTGTTGGCGCAGGGCCGTGGCGGCGGACAGGGCGCGTTGTGCCTGTCGGTGCGTGGCCTGTTGGAACCCGGCGACATGAGCCGTGAACAGATCGACAAGGACAAGGAGAATGTGTACGACAAGGCGATGCAGCAGGCCATGGATGGGCACAAACGCAACGTGCGTGTGGCCGGTGAGCTCGCCGCCGTCAATGACGTGTACCAGACGGGGGAGCGGCCATGGCCCACGTTGATCGACGCGCGGGTGCACGCCGCGATTCCGCAGATCATCGACCGGCCCACGCAGGTGCTGTACCCGGGGGAGGTGTCGTTGAACCCGGACCGGCAGGAGGCCGCGTTCCAGGACATGATGATCGGCAGCCCCGTGGCCTTCAACCCCAGCCCCGTGTATTGGCCCGTGCCGATCCTCGCATACGCGGGCCTGGCGGGCCGTTCGGTCGCCGGCGACGACATGGGCCGGGGCGCGGCCAGTGACCTGCCGGGCGCCCTGCTTGGGTTCACGGAGGCAGATCTGCAACCGGTGTACGTGTCCCCGTTCGAGTCGCGTGAGAAGCATGATCCGCCGTGTCTGCTGGTGACGGGCGCCACGGGTTCAGGCAAGACCCGTGTGCTGTTGCACATCGCGGCCCAATTGGCGCAGTTGCCCGACCCGTACACCACCAAGGACGGCGTCCAGCATCCGCGCATGGTCCCGTACGCACCGCATGTGGCGGAGGATAGGCCGCATATCCCCATCGTGTTTTTGGACCCGAAACCCAATTCGGATGATTTCACCGGGTTCGTGCGCAAACGCCACGGCACGATCGTGCGGTTGGACAGTCCGGATGCGAACGGGATCCTCGACCCGTTGCGTTGCATCCCTGACCGGATGCGCACGGACAGGGTGCAGACGGCCGTGGAGATGCTCTCGCAGATCACCGGCGGCAAACACGGCGACCGGGCCCGTGAACTGGCGTTGACGACGATCATCTCGTATGGGACGGCGCATGGCGCCGACTGTTTGGGTGAGGCGGTCGACATGGCGTATGAGGCGTACATGGCCCGGGGTTCGGATGCGGAACGCATCGACCCGTTGGTCGAGCAGATCACGCCCGTGTTGCGCCGTGTGGTGCGTTCCGACCCGATGTTCCAGCTGATCTATGGCACCCGTCATGGCGGGCGCAGTCTGGCGATCAGCCAGGGGTTGACCTTGTTGAGCGCGGGCACGTTGAACATCATTTCCGACAAGACCGGTTCGTCCGCCGTGTCGGATATCCAACGGTGGGTGGTGCGTATGGCCGCGTTGGGTGCGACGGCCGCGATCATGGGCCGCAACGGGGTGCTGATCGTCGATGAGGCGTGGAGCCTGTTGGGTGATGAGTTCGGTGTGGGGTTGGTGACCCGCATGGGCCGTTTGGCGCGCGCCCAGCATTATCTGCCGGTGTTCGCCAGCCAGAAGGTCGATGAGTTCGTGGACGCGGGCCTGGAGGATTTCGTGGGCCGTGGTTTGGCGTTGGGCATGGGCGTGAGGAACGAGGGTGGTTCGACCGGCGAAAGCCAGGCGCAGGCGGTGTGCCGTTTGTTCAACCAGCCCGAGGACGGGCGCCTGCATGAGCGTATGATGCATGCGCGCGTGTTGGACACGGAGTCGGAGGCGCCCGACTGGCAGTCGTTGTATGCGTTGTTCGACCCGGCCGATGGACGCTTGCTGCGTGGCACGATCTGTTACTACATGGGTGTGGACGGGTCCGCGATCCCCGTGGAGGTGCGCATCAGCCAGGATCTGATCTGAATTGTGACGCATCACCGGTGGGCATGAGATTGTTCAACAAACATGATGATGGGGTTGTTACAGCCCACGAACCCGCCTCCACCACCACACCAACTGTGGAACCGGCACATGTAGAGGAACCGGCCGGTATGCCGGTGGAGGCGCATGCGCCGCGCATGGTGTGCATGGCGTTGCGTGAGGACACCGTCACCGGGGACATGATGGCGGCCGAATGGGTGCGGGTGCTGCACGCGCCCGATTTGGCGCCCAACCCGTGGACCATAGGGGTGTTGGACACCGCGTTCTCCGATCCCGCGTTCGTGTACGCCGCCGCGGTGAGCGTCACCCAACCACAGGTGGGCATGGCTGGCATGCTGGACATGGTGCATGGCGCGGGTGACGGATTCGCGTGTTTCACTCCCGGTTGGCGGCCCGGTGTGGATCTGGCCATGTTGGACGGGCAGCTCGCCCGGTTCGACCGGTCCGCGGGCGCCTGGTCGTTGCGCATGTTCCTCGCATGGCTCATGGGGGACATGATGCGTGTGCGCATGTGCCGCATGGTCGTGGACTCCATGCATGGCGGCAATGATCTGACTGGGTTGGTGGACGCGTACTCCGAGCAACACTTGGGGCCGGCCGGCACCCGCCTGCCCATGGAGTAGGGGGAGTGAAACGTTGATGCGGACGCATGATACGCTGGCGCGCCCTATACGTGGGGTGCGTGCCATGAGGCGTATGGGAAAGGAGCGGGCGTCATGGATCGTGTGATGGATGTGAGCGGCTTGTCGGACGCGCAGTTGCGGGCCGCCATCGGTGTGGCCAAGGCGTACAAGGAACGGTGGGACATGGTGGAGCGGGCCTGCAAGGCCGCGCAGGAGGACCGTCTCACCGCCGGCCAGCCCGAGGACATCATGGTAAATGGCCAACGCATAGGGCGCGTGTCGTTGAGCCGTGGCGGCCAACATGGCCGTTACAGTGTGTCGGACACCGTGGCGTTGGGTGAATGGTTGCAGGAGCATGGGCATGTGGATATGACGTTGACGCTGCCGGTGGCCGACCCTGAGCTGGTCACGGACGGCTGGTTGCGTGTGCTGGTGGAAACACAGTTGCATGGCGTGCTGCCGCCGGGCGTGAAATACACCCCGCCACGCAAAGCGCAGGTTGCGGCCAGTTTGGATGAGGACGCGGTTGATGAACTGTTCACCTCCCATGGCGCCATCGGGTTCGCCCAACACCTGTTGGGCATCACCGACACCGACACCTCTGGCGAACCGGGGGAGGAGGGGAGCACACCGGTGCAAGTGGTGGACGCCACCCCAACGGCACCCACACCACCCCCAACGGATCCGGCGGACGCGTTCGCATCAATGGGATGGTGACCTGGTTGGCGGCATCACCACCGGTGCCGCCACACTGTCGGCCGCCACCGGTAAGGGGCGCATTGGTGTGGATTGGGTCAATGGCGGCCAGTAATCCACCGTCCACCGTCCCTCGCTTTGCCCCGTGGGAGGCACCCCGGGCGCGGGTGGTTTGGGCAACGCCGCCAACCGGGCCTGTTCCGCCTCCCATGCCGCTTGCCGTGCGGCCTGTTCAGCCATCATCCGCTGTTTCTTCTCCCGGTCCACGTCGACCAGGAACATGATGGCCCCCACGACGCCGGCCACGACCAGGAACGGCCATATCGCTTTGATGATGCCCCACAGCACCGCCCCGGCCATGAACGCAAGGACCACACCGATCAGCACCAAGGCGAAGAGGAGTTTGCCCAACGCGACGAACGGATTCCACCGCGGTTCTTTCATGACGCCCCTGCCTTTCCATGCCATAAGAGCGGCAGGGGGCGTCCCACCCCCTGCCGTACCCGTAATAATATCGCACACGCCATGCGTCCCGCCCCGGTCAGGTGCACGCGGCCGCCATTACCCGTTGGCGCATGGCATCATCCAAGTGCAGTGTATCCGCCAGCACGTCCAAATCATGGCCTTGCCTAGCGGCCTGTTGGAACACTTTGACCAGATCCACCCCGGTCGTATCCACCCGTCCCGCATCGGTCGCCGGGTCGAACCCGAACGACTCCCGGTCCGCCTCCAGGGAATGCTGGTGCAACTGGGAACGGAAATCAGCGAGGATCCGCTCATAATCGGCACGCCCGTTGAACACCGAACCATCCGGGTTGCGCCGCACCGGTACGGGCAACCCCTGTTCCATGGCCCGGCGCACATGCGCATGCCTAGGGTTCGCGTCCTGGCCGTTGGAATAGTACAGGCCGCCGCCCATGCTCGCCCCTGACGCCATCTTCTCCTCGACATAATCCGCCAACGTCTCATCCCACACCCGGTCACGGATCCGGTCATCGACACGGCCATGCTCCCGTTTGTACGCGTCCAACCGTTCCCGGTACCGGTTGCCTATCCGCGACCGGTGCGCGGACAAACAGTACGGGGGTTTCGCGAGGATCCGTTCGAGTTTGACCGTGCCGGGCGCCAACATGGCACGCACCAACGGTTCCGAATAGCAGCGGGTGGGATCCAACGCGCAGGAACGGCGCAACGCCAACAGGGTGCCATCCACCCAAGTGCGTGCCAGATCCTGCGCTTGGCTGGGGGAGTCGGTCACTGTGAGGAACTTGCGGGCCACCGGACCGGGCCGGCCCTCGGGGCCGATGGCCCGTTCCACCAGTTCCATTTCACGCGCCATGGAACACACCGGTTGGCTTGTCCAATCATGCCCATCGCCGGCCGGTTCGCTCGCCTTGAGGAACTGGTCCATGTACATCCATCCCTGTTGCGCCCGGTCACGGGCCTGGTAATACTCCCGGCGTGCCCGGTGCGATTGGAGCGTGCCCTCATCGGGCACATCCTGCGCCAGATCCGGCAACGTGTCATGCCCATGGGGGAGATGGTCGTATTGGCCGCCCGTACCATTGGGCGCGCCTTTGGGTTTGCGTGGTTGCGTCCTCATGCCCGCCATCTATGCGCCCACCGTGTGACGCATCACAAGCGGGCATGGTGGAATTGCACGCATACCAGAAACAAGCCGTCCTGTTCGCCCTCCAAGCGTTCCATACGCACGGGGGCGCCGGCCTGTTTTTGGACATGGGGTTGGGCAAGACATTGACGACCATCGCCATTTTGGACGTCATGCACCGCCTCCACCCCGACTGGCGGTTCCTGATCGTCGCGCCCAAAACCGTGGCGGTCAACACCTGGCCGACGGAACTGGCCAAATGGCGCCAGGCGCACACGTTGGACTGGGCGGTCGCATGCGGGGTGAAATCCAACGCCAAGCAACGACGTGAAGCATTGGCCCAACAGGCGACGGTGACGATCATCAACCAGGAGAACCTGGGGTGGTTGGACCGGGAACTGGCCCAATGGCCATGGGACGGGATCGTATTGGATGAACTGTCCGGGTACAAGGACCCGTCCTCCAACCGGTTCCGCATCCTCAAACGCCGCCGACAGGACCGCACGCACGCGCCCAAACACCCGGGGCATGGGCGCCCGGTGCAATGGGTGTTGGGGTTGACGGGCACACCGGCTGCGAAAGGGTTGATGGACTTGTGGGCGCAATGCCGCCTGTTGGACACGACTGGCGCGTTGGAGACCACGTTGACCCGGTACCGGGAAACGTATTTCACGCCCGGGCGGCGCAACGGGCATGTGGTGTACGAGTGGCGGGCCCGTCCCGGCGCGTTCGACCGGATCATGCGCCGGATCGAACCGTTCTGTTTGACGATGCTCGCACGCGAACAACTCCAAGGGTTGCCGGACAAACCCCTCATCATCGACCATTGGGTCGAGATGCCCGAACAGACCCGCCGTGAGTACGAACGGTTCAAACACGAACGGTGGCTGGAATTGGCCGGCCGTCAGGTCACCGCCGTCAACGCCGGCGTCCTGGCGGGCAAACTCGTCCAATTCACCTCCGGATGTTTGTACCCGGACGAGGACAGCGTGGACGGGCGTGTCATCCATTACGATGCGGCCAAACTCGACGTGTTCGACAGGATCATGGCGGAGTCGCAAGGCGAACAGATCCTCGTGTTCTACCAGTTGAGGGACGAGTTGGAACGGTTGCGCGCCAAGTACGGAAAACGGGTGCGCACCGTGGACGAGCCCGGCATCGTGGACGCGTGGAACCATGGGGAGGTGCCGGTGTTGGCGGCGCACCCCGCCCAGGCGAAGTTCGGGTTGAACCTCCAGCATGCGGGCCACATCATCGTGTGGCTCAATCTGACGTGGAGTTTGGAGGATTGGGCGCAGGCGAACGCACGGTTGGACCGGCAGGGGCAGACCCGTATCGTGCAGATCCACCGGATCGTCACCCGTGACAGCGTCGACGAACGCAAACTCGATGTGTTGAGCGGACGGGCCGTGTTGGCGGACGCGGTGATGGGCGAACTCAAACACACCACCGCGTCCGCCGACTGACCATCAATGGCATTCGACGGGGTGTGGCGCCGCAGGCTGCGGTTGCGTGGGGTGCGCCACCTTGCGCCGCCCGGTCAACCGGCACATGATCTGGGTGCGCATCTGCACACGGAACCGTTCGACCGTCCGCTGGAACTCCGCGTATCCCGCCGGGCCGGGTGTGGCGCCACGGGGACGGGCCAACGCATTGAGCTGCCCGCACGCCTCACTCCACACATCCACCACGGTTTTGCCGTCCATGGGCAGGCGTTTGGCGCGCAGGGCGGTACGGGCCAAACGCACCGGGAACCCGTAATGGGACAACACCGCATCCGGCTGCAGGGCGCGCCCATGGTAGCCCGCCACCAACCACAGGCACAGCACGGGATCGTCGACCACATCACCCATGCGTTCGGCCGCACGCCGGTGTTTCGCATCCAACGGCGGCAACGGCAGATCCTCCAACCTGCGGGGGGCGGACGCATCAACAGGGCACGCAACAGTGGCGTCGGAGGCGTCCAAGGAGGCCGCAGCGGCACGCAGCTCCTGCGGGTCCAACCCCATGGCCAGCAACCGTTCGTCACTCAACTCGTTGATCATGGAGGAGGTGATGTGATGGTCCGCCAACCATTGACGGTCAATGCCACCGGACCCGTCCACCAGACCGAGGGCCTCATCGGCGACATCGACCCGCATGTCACCGATCTGCAAACCATCATCGATGTTGCGGTGGGGACGGTTGCCGTCCAACGCGGCCGCTTGGGTCAACTCGCGCCACCGGTCCAGACCGCCGCATTTGAGACGGCGGTGCGCGGCCGGGTTCGTGCTCATCCCGTCATGCAACGGGGGCCAACGCATCCATTTGCGTTCCCCGCGTGCGTACGCGGCCATCTGCCGGTCCGCTTCCTCACGGGCGGCGATGTCCCAGATGTCCTCATCCGTCAGTTCCCGGTGGCCGCGCCCGTCACCGCCACGCAGTTTCAAACGCAACGTTTCGTATTTGCTGGCCTGTCGCACCAAGGTGGGCGCCATCCCGTACTGGTCGTTGAGGATCTTCTCAATGCTCACCCGCGAGCACAGATAATGCGCGTACCGGCGCGTGAGCGTTTTGGACGGGTCGCGCAACGCCTCCACGGTCTTCACGGTGATCGCCGTGCGCACCAGTTCGCTGGCGACGTCGGGTTGGTGGATCATCCCGTTGAGCCGCCACGCGGGGGTGCCCGCGATCTTCGGGTTGGACCACCGTGAGACGATCCGGTCGAACTCGAGTTCGCCCACGGGGGTATCATCATTGGTGTCGGTGGGCATGGGGGTGTGCGCGGCCGTGACGGCGCCGCGATCCGTGGTGTAAACGTGCATGGCCCCCCCTATGCGTCCCGGACGCCACCCGCAACGGTCCCAATCGCCAGTAGTGCAAAGGACGCATGCCACGGCCACCTATGACAAGGAGGGTGCAACTATGGATGCAACACAACGGATCCACAACATCGCGTCCCGCAACGACCTGCCAACAGCATTGCCGGGAGCGTTGTCCTTGGTCGGCTACGCCTCGTACTGGCATCAGGACGATGGCAGCACGGACGAGATCACCGGCCCCGCCCTATGCACCAATCTGGACGACGCACGCGCCACAGGCCACCTGTACGGGCAACCGCACACAGCGGGGGAGATGATCATGGCGCGCACCATCGCCATGCACGAACCCCGCATCACCGCCATCTGGCACACCGCCATGTTCCCCAACCTGCCCGGCAACGGGATCCTCCTGGGCCAAGGCGCGGATGGGGTGATGCGCGCCTGGATATGCTCCATTCACGAATGCGACTCGTGCAACCACTGCGTGTTGAACCAAGTCACCGACAACCTGTTCGTCCGTTCCATCCGCAACCATGGCTTCCTACTCGACGAGGGCACCAACAACGCCTATCTCCGCATCGGCGGGTTGGGGGACGCGCGCGTCGCGTTCCACCGGATCATGGGCCAACCCAACCCGTTGCGAGCCATGCCATGGGAGATCGAATGGTTGTACGTGGTGTGCGACCCGCACGGGCACACCAATCCGTTCCCCCCATTGCGCCACGATGCGGACGGGATCGCCATGGTCGACCCGGCCGCGTTGTTGAGGCGGGTGGAACGGACCCATTCCATGGACAAACCCATACCCCAATGGGTCATCTCCATGCTGTCTGGCCCCACCGCCTGACCGGTCCCATTGCCATGCAAGGAAACGCCACACCGTGCTCCGGTGTGGCGTTTTGCATGTTTGACGCATAGATGGGTGGACCGGCCGCAACCGGCCGGCGACGCCACACCAGCGTGGGGCACCGCCATCCGGTTGCGGCCGCGGGGACGGCGCCGGCCCACCCGTGCGTACCGCAGAGAGCGCACACAAAGAGAGGATGCAGACAGGAGGATTGCTTCACACACGCCGGCGCGCGTCCCTTTGCGTACCAAGGACACGAAGAGAGCAAAGGAACACCCATGAACAACCCATGGAAACACACCATGGCCGCCATCACCGGCTACCTGACCGTCATGGCCATTACCGGCGTTGGCACGGCATACGCCGACACCAGCCGCATCCCCGCGGCCGAATTGGCCAAAACCCAACCAATCACCGTGACCGCCACCACCGACATCACCGCCAACACCTTTGATGCGATCCCATTGGCCGCCTACACGTACGCGACCACGGACGGCACGGATATCACCGGATACGACCTGGCCACCAATGCCAGCCTCACCGAGGCGATCGGTGCGGCGTTGACGGCGGCCGGCGCCACCGGATACGACAAGAATGATCCGATGCTGTGGGTCGTGCAGAACCTGTTGGACTCGCAAACCTCCCCATGGTCGGGGCAATTGCGCGCTTTCCTGGACGCGTTGAAGAACGAACAGGCGGTCAAAGACACCGCCGGCACCCGGCTGCATCCCGTGGAGGGCGACACGAACCGCCAATCGGCGCAGGTGACGCCCGGCGTGTATATGGTGTTGGACCGCACCACTACGGGCCGTGCGGCGATCGCCGGGTTGAACGGCACCGGCATCAACGGCAAGACCCGGCTTGCGACTGATGCGGGCACGTTCACACTCGGTGAGGTCGAATACAAGGTCCACGACATCGCCGTAAGCAAACGCATCACGGCCGTCGAGGACGAGGACAAGGGCGATGTGAACACAGACGGGTTGTCAGCGGACACGGAACAGGGGCGCATGGTGTCGATGCGCCTGACCACCACCGTGCCGAACTGGACCGGATACGACAAGTACTATCTCGCGTTGAACGACACGTATTCCCAAGGCCTGTCCTTCGATCCCGCGACCGCGGCCATGACGGTGGGTGTGGACGGCGAACCGTTGGACGCGCAATACTGGCATGTCACCGGCGCCAAGGACGGTGCATTCACACTCAGGTTCGGCACCACGGACGGGGATCTCATCCCCAACAAAACCATGTTCCCTGTGGGCGCTCCCATCACGGTCGAGTACCGGATGATGCTCGACAAGGACGCGGTCGCAGGCACCAAGGACACGAACAGTGTGAACGTGGAGTACTCACACAACCCGAACACCTGGACGGACCATGAAACCAAGCAGGGTGACACGGTGAGCGTGCACACCGGCAAGACCACCGTGTCCAAGACCGACATGAACGGGCAACCGTTGGCGGGCGCCGAATTCCAGCTTTTTGACGGCGACACAGCACGTGAGGTCATCAAAACCGGGGACGGCGCCTACCGTTTGGCCGAACCCGGGGAGAGTGGCACGACCTTGATCTTGGCCACGGACACCAACGGCCATGTAAGCGTCAACGGCACCGATGGTGCGTACGTGTTGAAGGAAACGAAATCCCCCTACAGCAACCCGTTGCTGCCGCAGGCCGGGGTCACTGTGGCCGTGGACGACAAGACCGGCGCCATCACCACCACGGAAGGCGACGGGGATGTGCACCAGATGATCGACGTCACCGATGGGACGGTCGTTGTGCGGAACGCGCGCACCTTGCTGGAGATGCCCAAGACGGGCGCCGCATGGCTCCTGGTCTGGGCGTCGGGGTGTGTGTTGGCCGCGTTGGCGGGTGTGCTGCTGCTCGCCCGTTCCCGCACGGCCCGCCACTGAGGCCGTGGAAAGGATGGTGGCGCATGTGCAAACATGGTGACCAACAAGCACGCGGACGGTGGCGCAGCCTTGTGGCGGGCTGCCTGCTGCTGATCGTCTCCGCCACATGCGCCACCATCCCGTTCGCCTTGCAGCACGCGAACCAAGGTGAGCTCGCCGCCGTCAACGCCGGCCATGCCAACGCCACGGCCATCATGGACACGAAGACCCGTGAGCGGGAACTCACGGACGCTGCCCGCTACAACCGGCGGCTGGCCGGCAGCGGGCAACCCGTGTTGGGCGACAACCCGGACCCGTTCAACGGCGACCAGCCCACGTACGACACAGAGTATCTGCATGAGTTGGATCTGCCAGCCGATGGGATCATGGCGACCGTCACCTATCCACGCTTGGGCATCGACCTGCCCGTGCGCCATGGCACCACACCCGAGGTGTTGGAGCGTGGCGCGGGCCACATGTACGGCACCAGCCTGCCCGTCGGCGGTGAGAACACGCACACAGTGCTATCCGCGCACACGGGGTTGGCGGACACGCTCATGTTCGACAAGCTGCACTCATTGGGCGGCCAGGCCCGCGTGGGGGATGTGTTCTACCTGAACACCCTCAACCAGACGTTGGCGTACAGGGTCGTGGACATCCAGGTGGTGGCACCGGATGGGTTCGATGCATTGCGCATCCAACCACACCGCGATCTGGCCACCCTATTGACCTGCACCCCATACGGCGTGAACAACAAACGCCTCCTCGTCACCGGGGAACGCGCCGCCATGCCCGGACAAGCCCCACTGCCACAGGACGCGCCCGAGGACCACACATGGCTATGGGTATGGGTGCCGATCGCCGTGGTCTGGCTGCTCGTGATCGCGGTCATCACCATCGCGTTGAACCGCCGCAATCCACACACCCGCCGCATGAGGCGCCCGGCGCACGAACCGAAACCCATCACACAGGAAATCCCCATCATCACACTTGAGGGAGAAACGAGCCTGACATGAACCCGAACACCACACCACACCACACCCACCGCATCGGCATCATCCTGCTTGTCATCAGCCTGCTCACCGGGCTGCTAGGCATGGGCGTGACCATGCCCGCACCCGAGGCGCAGGCGGCGAACCTGACGATGAGCGACAATATGATCGACAGCCTTACCGCGACCATCCACCACGCTGACATGGAGGCAGGCCAATTCGAGGATCTGGCGGACGGCGGCACTGTATCCGTGTATGACACGATCCGTTGGCAGTTGGGGTTCAACGTGCCCGCCGGCACATTGAACGAAACAAACCCCACATTGCAAACCTATCTGGAACTGGATGGGAGCCGTGACAATTGGCTGAACCTGCAACCCGGTTTGTATGGCACGTGGATCGGTACGATCATGGTCAATGGCGAACAGGCCGGCGAATACCAGATCCGCATCCTCAACCCAACCCGCGAAGGCAATGATTATGAGGTGAGTTCGGGGTATTATCCGCCGGTGAAGGACAATCTGTACCAGTACCGTATCCGCATCCGGTTCACATTCAACCAAGAGTTCATCAACCGCAACCAGACCATGCCCATCAACGACGGCACCCTCAGGTTCGATCAGGATGCCTACTGGCTTGGTGGAGATGGCGCCACCCCCACCGTAGGTATTGGGGGCCATACCATGCGCCTGACCGTGCAAGGCATGCACGCCACACTGGACAAGGAAGCTGTTGGGGAGCCCGCCTACAATCCCAAGACCGGATTGGTGGAACAACGATGGAAGGTCACCGTTGCCAACGACGGCAGCATGGACCTGCCGGCAGGGTGGAAATTGGCGGACACCATGTACAAGAACGATGCGCCGGCAAGCATCCGCGACAATCGTGGCTCCATAGCATCAGGCGGATTCGCATGCGCCTTATCCACCAAGACAGGGAACACCTGTTCGCAAAGCTACCCCTCTTCCCTTGTGCAACCTGCAATCACGGGGTATAGGCCGGGATCCTATCATGTGCGGATTGGGACACAATATTGGTTCTTCATGGGGTCCAACGGATCCTATGAAGCAACATTGAACAAGCCATATTCCAATAGTTCAGCAATGTCTCTAAACCAGCTGGGCGACTTTTACTATCATTCCGAGATGTGGACGATGGACACCCTCAAAGCGGGTGACACCATCGTGTATGAGTACACGTCGCACAGCCCATGGAGCGACGAGTATGATCACGTCACCAACAGGGTCATCTTCCACCCGAACACGAAATACTATCCGGACATCCTGTCGGACACCGCGCAATACACAATGCCAGACAAAGGTGCCGGCACCCCGTATCTGAAGACCACGAAATCATACGGGTCCACGAAACCCATTGGCGACTGTCTCGAAGGTGAGGACGGGTGCTTGATGCAATCCACATGGAACACCGTCATCGAGAACGCCGGTGATGGCGACCAGCAGCCTCCGTGGCAGGTTGTGGACCAGCTCAACCGCAGTGGCATCAGCGCCAGCCCGTGCTCACCCGACGGGAAGTATTCGTGGTTCCGTGCTGAGGACATTCAGCAGATGATCGACAACCTTAAAGAGCAAGGGTTCGATGCTGAATTGGACGCGGTGGAAACCTGCGCCGTCGAGGCGACGCCCACTCCAGCGAACGGCTGGCATAATGTGACCGACCTGAACGATTTGGACGGATTGTACGCATCCCGTAGTGTGGTGGGTGCGAAACTACGTATCAACACCGTGCTGAAAGCCGGCGGGAAGATCAGCATCGAATACAACTCCACAGCCCAAGGATACGGGTATACCGGTGAACGCCAGTATTACAATGCGGCACAGGCATGCTCATGGACCAACAACAACTGGGTATGCTATCCGGGTACGTACACGTCGAACGTGCGCACCATCCAACAGTTGCGCAAAAGCTGCGGCGGGTATTATGGCGATGGCCAAACTTACAGCACCGGCTCCTATGATGGCAAACGCTGGTGGCTGGGATTGGAAACCGAACAGGACACCAAAACAGCCGAATTGGGCTCATGCGGCATTAAAGCCGATCTTGCACCCGCCGACCGTGGCAAACCAGTCACGTTCCACGAAACCATGACCGCTTACGAGAACAGGTCGAACGACATCCCCAAGGGCTTCACCCTCGTAGGCAGCACGAACCGGTCCTGCACCCCCAACGGCACCAACAACGCCACCTGCTGGGGCGTTGAGGCTCCTACCACCATCGGGCAGCAAGTGTCGAAAACCGTGAACAACGGCAACACCACCATCACCGTCACCAAAACCGGGGAAGGGGAGTGGGACATCACCTTCCACACACCCAACCAAAACGCGAATTATTGGTCGAGCATCCTGTTCTATGTCGTCTACCAAAACAAAGACTTCGACAAAGACGCATGGAAGGATGTGGACCGGAACGGTCGTATCGAACACTCCATCGGCGGACGCAACACCGTACGTGCAGTGGTGGAAAACGGCGTCATGGACCTGACCGCATCCGATTACTGGTATCACTACCATTACGACAACGGGTCTGTCACCGCCGCCAAGACGAAAAACTCCCACACGCCGGAAGGCGCAAGCGGCACGAAAGTCACATATAGTACCGGGTTCAACCCGAACGCCTCCGATCTGAACCCGGACGGCGCCATCGTAAGCCTGACCGACACGGTGACAGGGTTGACGGACAAGGACACCGTGGTCCTCATGCCCGGCAGTGTAGTGGTAAAATACCTGAACGAACCACAACCACAAAGCCTCTATACGCAATCTTCCTATAACGGCACTTGGAAAGCTCCTGGACCGTTGCACCACTCCTACTACAACTCCGGATATGGTTACTGGTACACGTACAGCAACATCCCCTCCACTCCGCCATCGGATGCGAAAACCCTTGATCCGGACATGTACACCGCCGGTTGGGATGCCGCCACCAACACGCTCACCGTGGACGGATTGCCCGACAACGCGCGCATCTGGGTGGAATACGCGCTCGTCTACAACAGCGTCAACACGCAGATCACGAATGCGAGGAGCACGGCCATGCTCACCGTAGACGGCGAACCGGTAGAAGGCGTCAGCACCGCCACCACAACGAACACGTTCCCCATCTACAAAAGCGCCGCGGTCGCGAAGATCCAAGGCGTGTATTTGAAGAAAACAGACAGCACGGACCCGACCCTGCTCCTGCCGGACGCGGTGTTCGACCTGCAACGATGGGATGGCACGCAGTATGTGCACGACCGGACCATCACCACCAGCAGCACGGCGGCGAGTGTGGTGGACAAACTGGAGTGCGGCACCGCGTACCGGCTCACCGAAACGCAAGCACCCGTCGATTACAACCTGGACAGTACGCCATACGAGTTCGCGTTGAAAGCGTGCGAGGCGCCAACCGGTCTCAAACCGGACGGGTGGCATGGGGTGGAGCACATCACCATGGACACCATCACCCGTACCGACCAACGCATCCCCGTCAAACACACCATGCCCACCACAGGGCAAGGCCTGATACTGATCCTCCTGCTCGGCATCTCCCTGACCACCATGATCGGCGGGATCATCATCCTGGCGCGCACCAGCCGCCGGTGAACCAAACAAGACAGCACACCAACCGCCCCACGTTCGGCGACAACGAATGCCGGACCTGGGACGGTTGGTGTGATAATGGACCGTGAGCGACACACCCAACCGATACGGCATAGTTCGTATGACCATGCGAACAGGGGTGCAAACGAAAGGACGATTCATGGACATGACCAACGCGGCATTGTGGGACGAACTGCAACACCACCCGGCCACACAAGGGTACACCACCAGCCGGTTCCTCACCATCGCACCAGCCGCCAACGGCATTGACCATGGCCTGGTCATCAAGAACGGCGACCAGGGAACCATGCCGATGCATACCCGCCACACGTTGATGCATACCAACGGCCGCTACCAGATGTGGCATTACGACACAGACGGCAGCGGCGTGTACGACGAGTTCGACGATGCCAGCCAAGCGGTGGACATCATGGTGGATACGTTGAACGACATGGTGGCGGAACAATACCCATACGACGTGGATTTCGCCGCCGCCATCGAGGACGCGTTGGCGGATATGCAACCCGGTTGGCAAGTAGCTGCGTTCGATGACACCGGAATGGAAACCAGTGAGATCGGCACGGGTGAGTACACGGTGCGGGCCACCCGCAACGGTGCGCCAAGCCCGTGGCAGGTCCGCATCCTTGTGCCCGAAACCACCGGTGTGGATGGCGCACGCCTGAATGTGCAGGCGCGGGACGGTCACAATCATGTCCGTACGGAGGTGTTCGACACCGTGGATGGGGCCGTGCAATGGGTGGCGTCCATGTTCCGTGACGGGTGCTGACCGGGCCTATGGTTCCAACAGGGGCGCAACCCACGGTCAACCCATGGGTTGCGCCCCTGCATATCCCCGTGTTTTTCGCCTTGATTCGTTTCATGCCCTCCCTATGAGCATTCGTCGTATTCGTTGATGGTGTGATGGTGCATGGTTCCTGTTCTTCATTGCCGGCTGTTTGTTGTTTGGTTGTGGTGTTCTTTCTTTTGTTGTGTTGGTTTGGTTGTGCGTGTCTGATGTGGGATTGACAGGGGTGTTTGGTGGCGAATGGGTTTGTTGGGTGGTGGTTTTTCTTTTTGCTTTGGCTTTTTGTTTTTCGTGTTTTCCGGGTTTGGCGTGTGGTTGGGGCT
This sequence comes from Bifidobacterium cuniculi, assembly GCF_000741575.1. Taxonomy (GTDB): domain Bacteria; phylum Actinomycetota; class Actinomycetes; order Actinomycetales; family Bifidobacteriaceae; genus Bifidobacterium; species Bifidobacterium cuniculi. Next base: position 99,452 of record NZ_JGYV01000010.1, on the reverse strand, counting down.
GGCGCCAAGGTGGCGGGCCGCCCGGTGGGGCGGGTGGGGGACGCATTGGTGTGCATGTTCTGTTGGTTGCGGCATGCGAGGTGCAGTGGGTATGGATGGTTTGGCGTGTGGGATGGCGGCGGTGGGCCGTGAGGTGCGTGAACGGATCATGTCGTCTGACCCGGCTGGGTTGGGTGTGGTGGAACGTCGGGTGCGTGCCCGGTTGGATGCGATGAGTGTGCAATGGTGGCATGGGGTGACGATTGTGCGGTATGCACCGATGTGGGGCGCGGTGCGCTATCGCGTGTTCGCCGGGGAGTGGACCGCGGAGCAGATTGTGTTCGATGGCAAGGCGCGTGAGTTGGGTGCGGTGCGTTGCCGTGCGGAACACAACCATCGTGCCGCATGGTATGGGGTGGATGCGTTTGACTGGTCGTTCACCGCGGAGGAGGCGTTGCGCAAACTGTTGTTCACCATCACGGGGCGTTGGGCGCGGATCAGTTGAGGGTGTGGCTGTGCAATGTGGGATGGGGGACCGGTCCGCCTAGCAGTGTGATGAGGGGTGTGGGGTCCACGCGGATCAACTTGGGGTTGGTCCGGTCAAGGGACAACCGTCCCTGCGTTTCCAAGGCATAGATGTGGCTTCTGGTGCAGTGCAGCAACTGGCATGCTTCCCGCAGTGTGGGTTTGTGGTCGAGTGTGATGTGGTCGGCCAATGGTTCGGTCAGGTACCGGTTGAGGCTGTGCGTGGTGATCAACGTCAACCGTTTCGACGGGTGGAGTTTTTTCAACCGCAGGTTGTAGATGTTGCGTTCGCTCATGTTGAGCAGGCGAGCCGCTTCGTTGACTCGATGGGTGCGGGGATACCGATGCGTGATGTGTGCCATGCCTCCACTGATGCGACAAACGGGGCATGAAGATATGACCATGGGTGAGGGCAACGGTGATGTTAGTGTTACCTATGAGCTACTACTCATTTCCTGTCGAATGTTTTTTGTTGCGGTTACAGGGTTTGTGAGGTGTGGGTTTCGATTCCTATATCACCCACCATGGCAGGCATGCATCCATCGGATGCATGCCTTTTCGTTATGCCGCCGACGGTCCCGCCCATCGCACCGGTGCTTCCCTGCACCCGTCTCCTCTGGTATAGTGTGGCAATCCACGCACGTTCCCATGAAGGAGACATACACATGAGCGACAACACGCCGTCCCCCTACGGCACGGACCCATACGGCAACCCCGGGCAAGGACAGCTGCCATACGGGCAGACGGGGGAGCCGCAGTATCCCTTCGGCGCCGCCGAGGACCAGCCGCAGCAGGCCCAGCCCGCTTACGGGCAACAGCCCCGGTATGGGCAGTATGGACAGAATCCCTATACGCAACCCCAGTACGGCCAGCCAGGTGCCACGGGTCCCCAGCAGCCCTACCAATACCAATATCAAGGTACGTCGGGCGGCCAGCAGTACCAGCCGTACCCGAGCCAGAACGACTCCGGCTCGTTCGGCTGGGCGGTCCTGGGTTTCCTGATTCCGATCGTCGGCCTCGTCCTGTTCCTGGTCTGGCACACCACGAAGCCGAAATGCGCCAAGATGGCGGGCATCGGCGCGTTGGTCGGTTTCTGCCTGAACCTCGTCTTCACGGTCTTCGCCTTCGGCAGCGGCGCCTTCCTGCTGTAGCCCGGCGGCATCAGGCCGTCCTGCAGGCGCCACGCCGATGCGTCCGGCAAGGACCGGTGCGACACGCCGGTTTTGCACATTCCGGGGTTTCCGCTATAGTAGTGCCCCGTGCTTCGGGCACGACATGCACCGAAGGACGCCTGTGCGGACATAGCTTAGTTGGTAAAGCGCGACCTTGCCAAGGTCGAGACCGCGGGTTCGAGTCCCGTTGTCCGCTCTAAGGTCCGAGGAGTGCGACGACCTTTACGGTGGGTTAGCCAAGCGGTTAGGCAGCGGCCTGCAAAGCCGTATAGACGAGTTCGACTCTCGTACCCACCTCCACAACTGAAGATCGGGCGGTTGGCGCAGTGGTAGCGCACTTCCCTGACACGGAAGGGGTCACAAGTTCGAATCTTGTATCGCCCACGCAGCCGGCTTGGCCGGCGGATAACCAAAGAACGGGTGATTGGCGCAGCGGCTAGCGCACTTCCTTCACACGGAAGGGGTCATAGGTTCGATTCCTATATCACCCACGGACCGGGGCGTGGCAGACACACCCCGGCATCCTTGCGGACATAGCTTAGTTGGTAAAGCGCGACCTTGCCAAGGTCGAGACCGCGGGTTCGAGTCCCGTTGTCCGCTCTCATGCGTCCTGCCGATACGTTCGGCGCACATCTCATATCATCGACTAACAATCACCATCCCGTCACGGTCGGAGTGCACCCATGAACGTTCCCGTCAGCTATCACTATTGCTCCTTGGATACGGCATGCGCCATCCTGGGGACAGGTTCCCTGCGCCTGAGCGACATCACCAAGTCGAACGACTCGTCGGAGATAGCCTACGGCTATGCGGCGGCCATACGCAGCCTCATACGATGCGGCCTGGTGAGGGAGGAAGGTTCCCGGGTGCATTTCCTCGAGGACTGGATCGGACTGTTGCGACCTGACTACCGCACCATGCTGGCCGACGCCATCACCAACCGTACACAGCCGCCGAACCGTCTCTGCTATGCCATCTGCTTCTCCGAACACCACGACTTGCTGAGCCAATGGCGGGCTTATGGGGACGACGGCAGGGGAGTGGCCCTCGGCTTCGACCTGTCCGCCATGGAATCCATGCCTCCGACGATCGGCATGGGCGACCGGTCCGGTGGTCCCCTCGAACAGCACGCGATGGTACTGTATGAGCCCATCGTGTACGGCAAGGACCGTACTGCCGCCCTCTTCGACGGCCTTGCCGACGATATCCGCGTCCGCGTCGAACGGTTGCGTCACTGCATGGCGGAGGAAGGACCCCTGGCTCGCGACGCCCTGCTGGAAGCCACCCTCCTGTTCGTGACACATACGGCGTTCTGCAAGAAAAGGTTCTTCCGGGAGGAACGCGAATGGCGCCTTGCCCTGTGGGGGCCCCGCTCCCGCGTGACGCCACGCCAGGCTGCCCTGTCCGCATCACTCTGCAAGGAGGGGTCCCCTTGGCTGCGGTCGGCAACGTTCCGGGTGCTTGCAAGAGGCGACCGGCTTGTACCGGTCGTGGACTTGGGCATGGACATGCGTACCATCCTGCGCGAGATCGTGATCGGGCCACGGTGCCGTGCAGATGAGTCCGACCTGGCGCTCCTGCTCGAACCCCTGGGCCTGGAAGGCATACGGATACGGAGGTCGGCGGGCACCTACCAGCGTTGAGAGAGACGGCTGCCGGCGCATGCTGCCCGCCCCCGTCTTTGTCTGCGCTGGCCTCTAAGTTGGCAGTGCAATGTGAAAGTCCCGGCCTGCCCATTAGTAACGCGGGCCCAGATAGCAAAGGACATCGTTATGGCTGACGCAACCATCTCCATCACCGTCGACGGCGAACCCAAGGAGGTGAATGCAGACCAGACTGGTGTCCAGCTCTTCTCGGACGACAAGGACATCATCGCCGTGCGCCTCAACGGCGAACCCCGTGACCTGTACACGCCGCTCCAGGACGGCGACGTGGTCGAATCCATCGCTTTGGACTCCGAGGACGGCATCGCCATCATGCGCCACTCCGCCACCCACGTCATGGCACAGGCGGTGCAGGAGATCAGGCCCGACGCGAAGCTTGGCATCGGACCGGTCATCGAGAACGGCTTCTACTACGACTTCGACGTGGCCGAACCCTTCACCCCGGACGACCTCAAGCAGGTCGAGAAGCACATGCAGCGGATCATCAAGTCCGCCCAGCGCTTCCAGCGCCGCGTCGTCACCGAACAGGAGGCGTTGGAGGAGGAAGCCGACCAGCCCTACAAGCTCGAGCTCATCCGCGACAAGGAAGATGCCTTGGATACCGAGGCATCCGTGGAGATCAGCGACAAAGAGCTGAGTATGTACGACAACGTGGACCGCGACGGCAATGTGGTGTGGACGGACCTGTGCCGCGGGCCGCACCTGCCCAACACCCGCTTCATCAAGGCGTTCAAGCTCGAACGTGCGGCCGCTGCCTACTGGAGGGGCTCCGAGGCGAACCCGATGCTCCAGCGCATCTATGGCGTGGCCTTCCCCACCAAGGACGAGCTCAAGGCGTATCAGGCCAGGCTCGAGGAGGCCGCGAAGCGCGACCACCGCAAGCTCGGCCAGGAGATGGACCTGTTCTCCTTCCCGGACGAGATCGGACCGGGCCTTGCCGTGTTCCATCCCAAGGGCGCGGCCATCATCAACGCCATGGAGGACTACTCGCGCGAGATGCACCGCAAGCACCATTACAGCTTCGTGCAGACCCCGCACATCACCAAGGGCGGCCTGTACGAGACCTCGGGACACCTGCAGTGGTACAAGGACGGCATGTATCCCCCGATGCACCTCGACGAGGAGAAGGACGCGGACGGCAACATCGTCAAGCAGGGATTCGACTACTACCTCAAGCCGATGAACTGCCCCATGCATAACCTCATCTTCAAGTCCCGCCAGCGTTCATACCGCGAGCTGCCGTTGCGCCTGTTCGAGTTCGGCACGGTCTACCGTTACGAGAAGTCGGGCGTCGTGCATGGCCTGACCCGTGTGCGTGGCCTGACCCAGGACGATTCACACATCTATTGCACCCGTGAGCAGATGCGCGACGAGCTCAAGAACCTGCTCAACTTCGTCCTCAACCTCCTCAAGGACTACGGACTGAACGACTTCTACCTGGAGCTCTCCACCAAGGACGAGCATAAGTTCGTCGGCTCCGACGAAATCTGGGAGGAGGCCACCAACACCTTGGCCGAAGTCGCCGAGGAGTCGGGACTCGACCTTGTGGCGGATCCGGGCGGTGCCGCATTCTACGGCCCGAAGATCTCCGTGCAGGCACGCGATGCCATCGGCCGCACCTGGCAGGTGTCGACCATCCAGCTCGATTTCAACCTGCCGGAACGTTTCGGTCTCGAATACATCGCACCCGATGGCACCCACCAGCGTCCGGTGATGATCCACCGCGCGTTGTTCGGTTCCATCGAACGGTTCTTCGCCATCCTGCTCGAGCATTATGCCGGCGCGTTCCCCGCATGGATCGCACCGGTCCAGGCGCTCGGCGTGCCGGTGGCCGACGAGTTCGCCCCGCACCTGCAACGGTTCATGGACTCCCTGGAGGAGGAGCTCGTGCGCGTTGAGATGGACAATTCCGATGACCGCTTCGGCAAGAAGATCCGCAATGCCTCCAAGTCGAAGGTGCCCTTCATCATCATCGTGGGCGAAGAGGACATGAACAACGATGCCGTGAGCTTCCGGTTCAGGGACGGTAGCCAGCTCAATGGCGTACCGGTCGAGGAGGCCAAGCGCGGCATCCTCAAGGCCATCGCCGGACGCGTCCAGGTCAATTCCAAGGACGACTACGAGGCGGCCATCGCCGACTGACCGGGATGCGGCTTGCAGGGGTCGGTCCTGCAAGCCCTCCGGCTTCGCATGCGGCATGCAGGACCGACCCCTGCATGCCGCATCCCATCGCATACGACAATCTTCCAAGGAAAACCAAGCATCATGCTGGAAAAGCTGCGTCCCGCATTCAAGCGTCTCATCAATCCCATCGCCAAGGGTCTGGTCGCATGCGGCCTGAGCGCCAATGCCGTCACCGTGATCGGCGCCGTCGGCACCACCATCGTCGGTATCGTCACCGGCCTGACAGGATGGCTGTTCTGGGGTGCACTGGTCCTGACCGTCCTGGTCGTCTTCGACTCCCTCGACGGTTCAGTGGCGGCCCTGACCAACGGCGGAACCCGTTTCGGGGCCTTCCTGGATTCCACCTTGGATCGGGTCGCCGACTGGGCAGTGCTCCTGGGCGTCGTCATATATTTCTTCGAGCGGATCGTGGACCAGGTGCAGGCCACCGGAAACCAATACGGCAACTGGGTGGCCCAAGTCGGCATGTGGTGTGCGCTCTACGCCGTCATGACCTCCTTCGTGACCTCCTATGCGCGTGCCAGGGCGCAGGCCATGGGAGGGGAGGCCAAGGGCGGCATCGCCACACGGTCGGACCGCCTGACCATCATCCTCGTCGGAATGGCGCTCAGCGGGCTGACCCGCCAGGACGCATGGCTCATGGCAGCCATGGCCATCCTGGCAGTACTGGGGACCATCACCGTCATCCAGCGCCTCCACGAGGCCCACGGGCTGATCGAGGAGGACGACCCCGCGCACGGCAACCGGTAGCCACCGCGCCATGCGCTTCCACCGGGTCCTGCGGGACCCGTTTTTCTTACGACCATCATCTCCGAACCGCCGAAGGACGGCACCATGACCAATGGACTCATGCCCTGGGTGGCGTCCCATGCACATCTCGTTCCGGAACCCCTGGTACGTGCCGGATTCCTTGCCGCAGCGGATGTCGCCTGGCTGCTCCGTGTAGGCAGCGTACGCCAACTTGAACGCAATCTTGCCCACGTACTGGCGTGGCGTGATGCACAATGCACCGGGGGAGAGGCGGATGTCGACGTCATCAGCCGCCGCCGGCTACGTGCGATGTCCCGCCGCGGCATGCGCTCCTATTTCACCTATTTCTCGGAGGCCCTGACCGTGAAGGGACGCACCCGGGAGCAGCTTACGGCACGCATACGCGGCACCGGTGACGGATTGGCATCCCTCAAGGCGCAGACCGGACACGGCAGTGCCCCGGTTGCCATGGGGCACCAAGGCAACTGGGACTACGACGGCTTCTGGGCGCGTCTGGAGGTGGCGCCTGTCACCACTGTGGCGGAACGCCTTGCCGACGAGCGGACCCTGCGCATGTTCGTGGATATCCGGGAATCGCTTGGCATCAACATCCTGCTCACCGGAACGCCGCATCTGACCGAGAGGCTGGAGGAGGCACTTGGCCGTCCGCATACGGTGGTGCCCCTGCTGGCAGACCGCGACCTGGGCCGCAACGGGGAATTCGTCGATGCTTTCGGATCCACCATCCGCGTGGCACGCGGACCGGCGACCTTGGCATATGACACGGGACTGCCCCTCTACGTGGCGAACACCTACCGCGAGCGATTGCACGGCGAGCGCCGCAAACGCGCCGGATCGGCGCATGGGTATGTCTGTCGGATCAGCGGACCGCTGGACATCGACCGGTTCCGTGGCCTGGAACGCGAGGCAGGCATCCATGCCATCACCCAGGCTTGGGTGGACACCTGGGCGCGAGGCATCGCGGATGCGCCGCAGGATTGGCATATGCTGCAGCCCTTGTTCCTCGCGGACCTGGATCTTTCCCGTCTGCACGCCGTCCCTGAGGAAGTGCGCCGCCGCTGGGAGCAGGAGCACGCATGAGGCCATGGCCGGCGGCAAAGTCGAGTGGGTCATGAAAGATTCCATGGTATGGCTTCCCATGTTGTGTCTCCCATTGACCGTCCCTTGCGAATCGGCATCATCTGCCCCTATTCCTTCGAGACCCCAGGCGGTGTGCAGAACCATGTCCGGGACTTCGCCGAGGAACTGATCGCACGCGGGCACCATGTTTCCGTGTTCGCCCCAGGACGACGGACCAAGGACATGCCGCTGTGGGTGCATACCAATGGCTCATCCTTCGCCATCCCATACAACGGTTCATGGGCGCACCTGAGCTACTTCCTTGCCGCCGGCCTGCAGACCCGTCGTTGGGTCAGTCAAGGGCAGTTCGACATCCTGCACCTGCATGAGCCGGAGACGCCATCGGTGAGCCACAAGCCGTTGACCATGCGCGACGCGCCGCCGATGGTCGCCACCTTCCACGCGTCCATCGAGCCATACCCGAAAGCCCTGCGTCTCTTCGGACATTATCTGGAACGCTATCTCGCCCCCTTGCGCGAGGCGATCTTCGTATCGCCGGCAGCGCAGCGCACGGCAGAGCATTACCTTTCCGAACCGTTGCCCCGCCAGGTGATTCCCAACGGCATCAACCGCACGATGTTCGACATGGCGACGCCCAATCCTCACTGGCAGGGGAGCGAGGACGCGCCGACGATCGGGTTCCTGGGACGCATGGCCGAGGAACGCAAGGGATTCGCGGTTTACATCAAGGCCGCCGAGACGATACTGGGACGCTATCCGCATGCCAGGTTCCTGGTGGCCGGCGACGGTGCGGACAATGGGCGCCGCATTGCCTCCGAGGAATGCCGGGACCCGGAAGCCGTGTTGGGACACGTGGAGTTCCTGGGACGCATCAGTGACGAGGAGAAGGCCTCGTTCTATTCCTCGCTGACGGTGTACGTCGCACCCCAGACAGGTGGCGAGAGCTTCGGCATTGTCCTGGCGGAGGCCATGGCCGCAGGCTGCCCCATCGTGGCTTCCGACCTGCCGGCCTTCGACGACGTGACCGAACACGGCACCAGTGCCTGTCTGTTCGCGAACCGTGACGCGGGTGCGTTGGCCCAGGGCGTACTGGGCCTGCTTGATGACGCCGAGGCACGGGAGGCCTTGTGCCATGCGGGAAAGGAACGCTCGCACGACTTCGATTGGTCCACGGTGGTCGACCAGGTGCTGGAGGTATATGCCCGGGCCTTGTCGTAGAAGCGCCATAGAATCGGTAGAGTTGTCAAGTATCCCAAGACTTCCAGGAGCATATTCATGTCCGGACATTCCAAATGGGCGACCACGAAGCACAAGAAGGCCGCCATCGACGCGAAGCGCGGCAAGCTGTTCGCCAAGCTCATCAAGAACATCGAGATCGCGGCCCGTCAGGGCGGCGGCGACCCCGATGGCAATCCCGCGCTCTATGATGCCATTTACAAGGCAAAGAAAGCATCCATGCCCGCCGACAACATCAAGCGCGCGGTCAAGCGTGGCTCCGGTGAGGAAGCAGGCGGCGCCGACTACGAGGACATCGTGTACGAAGGCTACGCCCCGGCCGGTGTCGGCCTGATCATCGAATGCCTGACCGACAACCGCAACCGTGCGGCGGCCGAAGTCCGTTCCACGCTGACCAAGCGCGGCGGTTCCTTGGCCACGTCCGGTTCCGTGAGCTTCAATTTCGAGCGCAAGGGTGCCATCGTGGTGCCTTCCGAGGGCGTCGATTTCGATGACCTGTTCGAGAAGGCCGCCGAAGCAGGTGCCGAGGACGTGACCGACGACGGCGATGCCTATACCGTCATCACGGATCCCTCGGATACGCCGACCGTTCGTCAGGCCCTGCAGGATGCCGGCATCGATTACGACTCGGCGGACATGGTCATGATGCCCAAGTCCGAGGTGGAACTCACCCTCGACGATGCACGCAAGGTCGCTACGCTCATTGATGCACTCGACGACCTGGACGACGTGCAGAACATCTACAGCAACTGGACCGCTTCCGACGAGGTCATGGCCCAGCTCGCCGAGGAGTAGCCCCACGTGATGATCCTCGGCGTCGATCCCGGTCTGACACGGTGCGGGGTCGGCGTAATCGAAGCCGGCGCAAACCGCCGGCTTTCGTTTATCCATGTCGATGTCGTCCGCTCGGATCCGCATATGTCGCAGGACCTGCGCCTATTGGCCATATACAACGGACTGGCGGCCAAAATCGAGGAATTCGCTCCCGACACGGTCTCCATCGAGCGTGTCTTCGCGCAGGAGAACCGCAACACCGTCCTCGGTACCGCGCAGGCGGCCGGCATGGCAATGTTGGCAGCTGCGCAGCGCAACATCCCGGTGGCCCTGCATACACCGACCGAATCCAAGATGGCCATCACCGGCAACGGCAAGGCCGGGAAGATCCAGATGGAACGCATGGTGGCGCGCCTGCTCAACCTCAATACGCTGCCAACTCCGGCCGATGCGGCCGACGCACTGGCCATCGCGATCTGCCATGCACTGCGGCCTGCCGGTGCGCTCGAAGGCGGTGAACGGGAACAGCACTTGACCCCAGCGCAGCGTCAATGGGCCCAGGCTGCCCAACGAGCCAATCATGGGCGTGGCGTCAAGAGAGGCATGTAGACTATCGAACACCTGTTCGAATTCCAAGAGGAGGATTCCGCATGATCGGCACGCTCAATGGCGTCATACGCGCCGTGGACGGCACCATGGCCATCTTCGACGTCCAAGGCGTCGGGTTCGAGGTACGCATGCCTCAGGGGGAACTGTCTACGGTGCACGTCGGCGACGCGCTCCTGGCGCACACCGTGCTCAGCGTTTCCCAGGATGCCATGACCCTGTTCGGATTCAAGTCGCAGCAAGCCAAGCGCATGTTCCTGCAACTGCAGAAGGTCAGCGGCATCGGTCCCAAGGTGGCGCTTTCCCTCCTCTCCACCCTGCCGCCTGACCAGCTGGCCGATGCCATCCGCCATGAGGATGCTTCCGCATTGGCGAAGGCGCCGGGGCTGGGCAAGAAGGGAGCGCAGAAGATCATCCTGGAGCTGAAGGGATCGATCGACCTGTCCGCATCCGCCCCCGACACGGCACCCACGGCAACATCCCGTCCGCCCGAGGACCTCGGCATGCTGCAAGTGATCGAGGGCCTGGTTTCCCTGGGATGGAAGCACCAGGACGCACAGGAGGCCGTGGGTCGGGTCATCGACGAGGGCTCCTTCGCCACGCCCCTGCAGCATGACGATGTCCCCCAGGTGCTTCGTCTGGCACTGGCATCGTTCGATCGGGGGAGGTAGCCCATGGAATGGACGGAATACACGGCATACGAAGGCGGCAATGCAGATGCGAACGAGGAGTCTCTGCGCATGGTTTCCGCGACTCCCATCGGGGGAGAGCCGGTCAGTGACGAGGAGCTCCGCCCCCATGTCCTTGACGGCTTCATAGGACAGCCGCGTCTCAAGGCGCAGCTCCAGCTGTTCCTGGATGCCGCACGCAAACGGGAGGTCCCGCCGGACCATATCCTCCTGGCCGGACCTCCCGGGCTGGGGAAGACCACGTTGGCCATGATCGTGGCCAACGAACTGGGGGTCCCCATCCGCGTCACATCGGGTCCGGCCATCCAGCATGCCGGCGACCTGGCATCCATCCTCAGTTCGCTCGACGCAGGCGAAGTGCTGTTCATCGACGAGATCCATCGTCTCCCGCGAGCTGCCGAGGAACTGCTGTACATCGCCATGGAGGATTTCCGCGTCGATGTCATGGTGGGCAAGGGCCCCGGGGCTTCTTCCATCCCCCTGACACTGCCGCGGTTCACCGTCATCGGCGCCACCACCCGGGAAGGCATGCTGCCCTCGCCCCTGAGGGCACGTTTCGGCTTCACCGCGCACCTCGACTTCTACCCGCACGGTGAACTCGAGAAACTGATCGAACGTTCCGCGGCGGTGCTGGGACTGTCCCTCGACGAGGGGGCAGCCAACCAACTGGCGCGACGTTCACGGGGAACGCCGCGCATCGCCAACCGGCTGCTGCGACGCGTGAGGGATTGGGCAATCGTCCATGACCTTGCCACCGTCAGTCCCGATGACGTCAAGGAGGCCCTGGCACTGTACCAGATCGACACCGAAGGATTGGACCGCCTGGACATGGCCGTCCTGCAGGCCATCACCCGCAACTTCAACGGAGGCCCCGTGGGATTGAACAATCTCTCAGCCATGGTGGGGGAGGAGGCGGAAACCGTGGAAACGGTCTGCGAACCTTATCTGGTGAGGGAAGGCTTCATGATGCGGACCCCGAAAGGACGCGTGGCCACGGCCAAGGCCTGGGAACATCTCGGCCTGGTTTCCCCCGATGCCCAGTCCATGGATGTCAGCAAGCTGCCCTAGACTTTGTAGTTCCACCAGTTCGCGCGTCTTTGCGCCTCTTAATCCAAGGAGCCCCACATTGGAGTACATTCTGCTCATCGTCCTGCTCGTCTTCATGATCATCATGATGTTCACTTCCAGCAAGAAGGCCAAGAAGCAGCAGGAGGAGCGCCGCAATTTCTGGACCAACCTCCAGCCCGGCACCGAGGTCATCACCATCGGCGGCATCATCGGCAAGGTCGTGCAGGTGGACGAAGAGTACGAGGAGATCGTCATCGAGACCGAAGGCACCCCCATGCGCCTGGCGTTCCGCTCCATCAGCAAGGAGTATGTACGCCCCGCCTATGTGCATGACGACGAGGTGGACGAGCAGGGCAATTCGCTCGACCAGGATTCCCCGGCCCGGATTCCTGCCGTAGACCAAGAGGAACCGGTCGACCCGGCGGACCAGACGGCAGCGTCCGAAGACCAGCAGCGCTGAGACACAGGAACGGACCGATCCACCCATGACCGAGCATAACGACATATCCCTGTCCAAGGCGGATCTCATCGATCCCGAGGACGCCCGCTATCTCATCTCACGCATCCGTACCATCGCCGGCTTCCCCGAAAAGGGAATCAATTTCCGGGACATCATGCCGGTGTTCGCCGACCAGCGTGGATTGTCCATCCTCATGGATGCCCTGGTGGCTTCCCTTCCCGTCGCCCCTGACGATTTCGATGCAGTCGCAGGCCTCGAGGCACGGGGCTTCCTTTTCGGCCCCACCTTGGCCAACCGCCTGGACAAGGGATTCATTGCAGTCCGCAAGGCCGGCAAGTTGCCGCCTCCCGTCCGTTCGCAGAGCTATGCGCTCGAATACGGCACGGCGACGGTGGAAATCGAGGAATCGGCCATCCGCGTAGGAGAGCGCGTCCTGGTCGTCGACGACCTCATCGCCACCGGCGGCTCGGCCAGTGCTGCCCGCGATTTGGTCATCGCATGCGGCGGCAAGGTTGCAGGCTTTAGTTTTGTGATGGAACTCGAAGGTCTTGCCGGCATCGCCAAGCTCGGCGGCTATCCGGCGTCCGCCTTGCTCACCATGCCGGCATAGCCCCGGCACGCCTTGGGAGCCTTCGAATACAAGCATTGATGGAGAGGGATTCATGGATCTATACGAGTATCAGGCCCGGGAACTGCTTGAAGAGCAGGGAATCGATACGCCAAGGGCACTGTTCGTGGAGGATGAGGGACAGGTGGCCCAGGCAGCCGAGACCATAGGGATGCCCGTGGTCGTCAAGGCGCAGGTGAAGATCGGCCATCGCGGACAGGCCGGAGGGGTGCGAATCGCCCAGGACCGGAATGCTGCCGTGACCGCGGCGGCGGATATCCTGCCCATGACGATCCACGGCCACCGTGTCAATGGTGTCCTGGTCGCCGAGGCACGCAACATCCTCCATGAGTACTACGTCTCCATTTCCGTGGACAGGGCATCCCGGGACTTCGACGTGCTTGCCACGGCCTCCGGGGGTACCGAGGTCGAGGAAATCGCAAGGGAGCATCCAGAATCCGTCAAGCGCCTGCACATCGGCGCACTCGAGGACTTCGACCTTGAGGCCGCCACCCGAATGGCACGGAGCATCGGCTTCTACCACGCCGACGTCGACCAGGCCGCACAGATCCTGTTGCGCATGTGGCGCTGCTTCAAGGAGAACGATGCGACGCTCGTGGAGATCAATCCGCTGGCCAAGGTCGGCGACCCCGATGATGAGGGATCTAAGTCCCTGTGTGCACTCGATGCGAAGATCTCCCTCGACGACAATGCCGCATACCGACATGATGGGTGGAAAAGGTTCGCGACCGCGCGTGATGCGGATCCCTATGAGGTAAAAGCCCGCGAATTGGGATTGCATTATGTCCACCTCAACGGTCAGGTCGGTGTCATCGGCAATGGTGCAGGACTCGTCATGAGCTCGCTCGACGCAGTCTCCTTTGCCGGCCAGGACCAGGGGACCGGCATCCAGCCAGCCAATTTCCTCGACATCGGCGGTGGTGCCGATGCCGAAGCGATGTGCCGCAGCCTGGAAATCGTGCTGTCCGACCCGCAGGTGGCCTCGGTCTTCATCAATGTGTATGGAGGCATCACCTCCTGCGAGCAGGTGGCATTGGGAATCCTCGAGGCCATGGACGAACTGGGCATCGACAAGCCCATCGTCGTGAGGTTCGACGGCAATGCCGCTCCCGAGGGGCTGCGCATCCTCGAAGAGGCACATCGTTCCAACATCCACATGGCACGGACCATGGAGCAGGCGGCGGCCCAGGCCGCCCGGCTCGCCGCTCAAGATAAGGAGTCGAGCAAGTGAGTGCATTCATCGAGGACGGTGCTCCGGTCATCGTCCAGGGCATGACCGGACACCAGGGCATGACGCATACTGCACGCATGCTCAGGGCAGGCACCAACATCGTAGGCGGCGTCAACCCGCGCAAGGCCGGTACGCAAGTGGCCTTCGAGGTGGATGGCCAGACGGTGGATGTTCCCGTATTCGCGACATGCCAGGACGCAGTGGCGACAACCGGCGCGGTGGCCAGCGTGGTGTTCGTTCCACCGCGCTTCGCGAAGGATGCCGTGGTGGAGGCCGTTGACTCCGGCCTCGGCTTGGTCGTGGTCATCACGGAAGGCATTCCCGTGGCAGACAGCGCCTATTTCGTGGAATTGGCCCAACGACACCACGTGCGCATCGTGGGTCCGAACTGCCCCGGCTTGATGACGTTGCCCGATGAAGGCCATTCCCGCGGCTGCAATCTCGGCATCATCCCCGACGGCATCGTTTCGCGTGGTCCCTTGGGACTGGTCTCGAAGTCGGGTACCCTGACCTATCAGCTCATGGGCGAGCTGGCTGACATCGGCTTCACTGCATGTCTCGGCGCGGGCGGCGATCCCATCGTGGGCACCACCCTGCAGGATGCGTTGGAGGTCTTCGAGGCAGACCCGCACACCAAGGCCGTCATGATGATCGGTGAGATCGGCGGAAGTGCCGAGCAGGACGCTGCCCGTTGGGCCGCCGAGCACATGACCAAGCCCGTCGTGGCCTACATCGCGGGCTTCACGGCGCCCGAAGGCAAGCAGATGGGCCACGCCGGGGCCATCGTCTCGGGAGGCAAGGGAACCGCCCGGGACAAGAAGGAAGCCCTCGAGGCGGTGGGTATCCGCGTCGGAAGAACACCGTCGGAGGCTGCCCGGTTCATGCGTGAGACCTTGTCGACACTGTAGCCGGGATTGCAATGGATCGTCGTCTCATCCTATGGGCCAAGGGAGCCGCGGCCCCTGCGGTCGCGATGTGCATCTTCGCAGTACCCCTCGGTTTGTTCATGGCCTTGGTGCTGCTGGTGGTGGCCATGGAAGAGGGTGGCGCCATATCCACCGGCCTGGCGGTGCCCCTGACCGAGTCCCTGGTGCTCCTGAGTCAAGGGGCCGGGTTCCGGTCAGGTTCGGTCACCGTGACCATTACGCCCCTGTTGCTGACCATGTTGCTCGTCATGCTCATCCGGGCCATTTGCGTAAGGTTCAGGGTACGGGGACGCACCTACCCGCTGGCCGTGTTGGTCTGGGTGGCATTGAATGCCCTGTGTCTGCATGCGAACGGCATGCAGCTGCAAGATGACACCCATGTCGTCCTGATCAAGGCTGCAGCGGTCTTTACGCTGGGCTTCCTGTGGGCGACGGTCCGCCACGCATCATGGTACGACGAAGCGGTGGAATACCTTCATCATCACGTATCGGTCCCTGTCTTCCATGCCTGCACCTGCGGCGTGCGCATGGCGATGTGGCTGGCGGCCGTCCTGTCGTGCTGCGGTCTGGGGGCGGTCATCTCGTGGGTGATTGCGAACCATCGGCAGGTCGCTGACATGTGTGCCACGCTGCACATGCAACACGGATCGGTCGCCGTCATGGTCATCATATCCCTGGCATGGTTGCCGAACCTTGTCCTGTGGGGCATGGCATGGCTTTTCGGAGGCACCTTCCACATAGGGCAGGCAGCCTCCTATTCCCTCGTGGCGGTGCAGCGCCATGCGCTTCCGTCCCTTCCCATCCTGGAGGTGTTCCCGCACGACACCGTCGACGTGCGAATCGCCTCCATGCTCATGGTCATTCCCTTCGCGATGGGTCTCCTGACCGGCATGGTCTCATTGTTGCGCAAACGAGGCTTCGGACTGCGACCTTGGGATACTGACACCTTGAGCTGGCGCACCCTTCTCCTGAAATTCACCTACCCTGCCGGCGCGTTCTGCATCGCATCGGCGGTGTTGTCCGTCATCATGACCCTGCTCTTCCTCTGCTCGGACGGCGACCTGGGGCAGGGGCGCCTTGCATCCGTGGGCGTCGATGTCGCCGCCGCATCCAACGTCGTATCACGGCCAAGCGCACTGGGATTGTGCGTCGCCTGGGGCATCGTGCTGGTGCTTGCCGTGGCCATCTATGCCATACGGCAGGCCACGCACCGCCATGCCCAAGAGTCGTCCGCATCCGCCATCCATACGGATGCGAACCAGGAAGAGAAGCAGGGGTTCACCCCACGAACGGTGAATTCCACCCCACAACCAAAGGAGAAGCAAGGTGACGACGAATCGACCCATACGACGGGCCTTGGTGTCCGTCTTCCATAAAGAAGGCATCGAAACCCTCGCTGATGCATTCATCGCTGCCGGTACCGAAGTGGTGTCCACCGGTTCGACGGCTGCCAGGCTGGCGAAACTCGGTGTCAAAGTCACGGAAGTATCCCAAGTGACTGGCTTCCCGGAATGCCTCGATGGCCGTGTCAAGACGCTCGACCCGCACATCCATGCCGGAATCCTCGCCGATATGGCCAATCCCGACCATGCACGTCAGCTCAAGGAGTTTGGCATCGAACCCTTCGACCTGGTGGTCGTGAACCTGTATCCCTTCGCCGACACGGTGCGTTCGGGGGCCGACGAGGATGCAGTGATCGAGAAGATCGACATCGGGGGACCCTCCATGGTGCGTGGCGCCGCCAAGAACAGCTCCACCGTCGCCGTCATCACCGACCCCGACGACTATGCCCTGGTTGCACGGCGCATCGAAGACGGCACGGGATTCTCGCTCGAGGAACGCCGCTGGCTTGCCGGCAAGGCCTTTGCCCACACCGCAGCCTACGACGCCACCATCGGCGAATGGACGGCGGCACACTGGGCCAGACCGGACTCCATCGCCCGGGACGCCGGGGACGCTCCTGGGACGGCATTCCCGAACGTTCTCACCCGTACCTGGAACCGTGGCAACGTACTGCGTTACGGCGAGAACCCCCATCAGGACGCCGCGCTCTACGTCGACCCGTTGGACGCCTATGGATTCGCCAATGCGGAGCAGCTGGGCGGCAAGCCGATGAGCTACAACAACTATGTCGATGCGGATGCCGCATGGCGCGCGGTCTGGGATTTCGCCCCGCAGATTGCGGTGGCCGTCGTCAAGCACAACAATCCCTGCGGCCTTGCGGTCGGGGCCACCGTGGCCGAAGCCCACCGCAAGGCACATGCCTGCGACCCGGTCAGTGCGTACGGTGGTGTCATCGCCTCTAACGACACCGTGACCCTCGAACTGGCGCAGAACATCCATCACATCTTCACGGAAGTCATCGTGGCGCCCGACTATGAGCCGGAAGCCGTGGACTTTCTCAAGGCACACAAGAAGAACCTGCGTATCCTCAAGGTGAACGAACCGCCCCACAGCAGGATGCAACTGCGCCAGATCAATGGAGGCTTGCTGGTACAGTCCACTGACCTGATCGATGCACCGGGGGATAGTCCGTCTGCGTGGCAGCTCGTGGCAGGCGAGGCCGCCGATGAGGACACGCTCAGGGAATTGGAGTTCGCCTGGCGTGCCATCCGTTGCGTGAAATCCAATGCCATCCTCCTGGCACGCGACATGGCGACTGTCGGCATCGGCATGGGGCAGGTCAATCGCGTAGACTCCGCGAACCTTGCAGTGGAGCGGGCCAACACGCTCGATGACTGCAGGAACCGCACCGAAGGTGCCGTGGCTGCCTCCGACGCCTTCTTCCCCTTCGCGGATGGCGCGGAAATCCTGATTGATGCCGGGGTGAAGGCCATCGTCCAGCCCGGCGGTTCCATCCGTGACGAGGAAGTGTTCGAGGCAGCCCGCAAGGCCAACGTCACCATGTACGTGACCGGCACACGCCATTTCTTCCACTGAGTCCTTTTCCCAGCATAGGACGGGGGCTCCCTCCCGCCAACCATATGATATGGTTGGCGGGAGGGAGCCCCCGTCCTATGCTGGGAAAAGGACTCAGTGGGATTCGCCTGCTGACCATGCCGAACCAAGGAGCAGCCATGTCGAACCGTCACCCATTCGTGTCCGAGCGTCGGGAGGGAAGACCTTGGTTCGAGTGGACCGTTGCGGCCGTCACCGCCGCCAGTGCGCTCATCGCCTTCCTTGGATGCACGATGGCCGCCACGGTCATGTTGGCTGTGGCGGCCATCGGCAGCGGGGCAATCCGGATTGTCCTGAAGGACGCAAGCCCCTGGAAGGTCAGGTCGTGCGCATTCGATGCCGCATGCGGCATCGGAATCGGCGTCCTACTCCTGATGCTCTACGTCGGCATCCTCCTGCTCGACCACTGAGTGCGAGGAACCATCGCTGTATTCCACGGCCATCAGGGTCTCATTGCCATCCGGGACGTCCCGGCCGTCCATGCCGTCTTCCAGCATGGCGGCCTCGGCCACATCGCTCGTCTCGCCCTCGTCCTTGTTGGAGGCGAGCAGCTGTGCCACGATGATCACCAAGGCGACCAGTGCAGCAGCCAGGATGGAGCTCACCCAGAACACCCAGAGCTGGGCGAGCGGCTCGACCTCCAGCCCCTTGCCCTGGGCGAAGATCGCAATGCCGGTCGCACGGATAGGGTTGACCGCACCATTGGTCACCGGGAAGGCCATGGCCGTGGCGGCCGCATAGGCAAGGCCCATGGTCACCGTATGTGAACGGGTGGGGGACCCGTCTCCCTTCATCGACTGCAGTGCCGCAGCGACCACGATCGCGGAGGCGATGAGCTCGATGATGATGGCCATGGCGATGCCATAGGTCATGCCGTACTGGTTGAGGTACATGTACGACAGGGAGCCCTGATCGAAGCCATTGACGGCGAGCATGTACCATTGGCTGGAAGGCACCGCGTCAGCGGTCGGCAACATGAAGGACAGCAGGCCGCCGGCGCAGATCGCGCCAAGCACCTGGGCCACGATGTAGCCAAAGCCCTCCAGCACCTTGGTCTTGGAAGTGAGCATGGCGGCCACGGTCACGGCCGGGTTGAACTGTCCGCCCGAGATCTTGCCGAAGATGGCCGTCACGGCCGCGTACACCACACCTGCGCCCAGCGCAAGATAGGCGAGGTTCACGGAAAAGAAGAGCGTTCCGAAGGTGCTCATGATGTAGATGGCGAAGCAGATGAACAGGCTTCCCACGAATTCGGCCCCCAGGCGCGCCCACAAGCCGTGCGCCGGCTTGGTGGACGGCGTTGCGTTGGTCTCAACAGCAGTCATGTTTTTCCTTTGACTTGTCCTCGTATTCCCACGGGTCACCCCATGGAGGACCGCATGTTCGACGGTCACGCTGTACAATACTAGGAAGTGGTCACATGCCCGTGCCACTGCCAGGCGGCAGCGGCACGGGCATGTGTCCCCGTTTTGGATACATCACTACGGCCACGTTGGGAGAACGATGCCACACGCATACAGCCAAGCCAAGAAGACGCACGAGACGTCTGACGAAGGAATCCGCCTGCAGAAACTGCTGGCGCAGGCGGGATTCGGTTCCCGCCGCAAATGCGAGGAAATGATCACGGACGGCCGTGTGGAGGTCAATGGCGAATTGGTCACCACCCTCGGCACACGAGTCGATCCCAAGACCCAGGAGGTGCGTGTGGACGGTTCGCGCATCCGCCTGAACCCGAACCATGTCACGTTGGCACTCAACAAGCCCCGCAAGGTGCTCTCCGCCATGGAGGATCCCAAGGGGAGGTTCACCCTCCGGGACATCGTCGGCGACAAGTACGAGCGCATCTTCCACATGGGGCGACTCGACTATGAATCGGAGGGCCTGATCCTCATGACCAATGACGGGGAGCTCTCACAGCACGTCATGCATCCGAGGTACGAAGTGGAGAAGACCTACATCGTCACCTTGCAAGGCAAGATGAGCGGAACAGTGTGCCGGCGCCTGATCCGTACCGGCGTACAGCTCGACGACGGATGGATCAAGCTCGACCACTGCTCGATCATCGATTCCAACCGGGACACCACCATCGTCAAGGTCACCCTGCATTCCGGCAAGAACCGCATCGTGCGCCGCATCTTCGGCGCCATCGGGTTCCCGGTGAAGCGCCTGGTCCGTACGCAGATCGGCCCCATCAAGCTGGGGGACATCAAGCCGGGGTCCTACCGCGTGCTTTCCCAGGCCGAGGTCCGTTCCCTGTCGAAGGCGGTGGGACTGTGATTCGCATCGCCATCGACGGCCCCGCCGGCGTGGGCAAGTCCTCCACGGCCAAGGCACTGGCCCGGTATTATGAACTGGCATACCTCGACACCGGCGCGATGTACCGTGCCGCGACCTGGTGGTGCATGCACCGCGGCATCGACCTGGATGCCGGACAACCCGACGAAAGGCTCATCACTGAGACCGTGGCCGAGTTGTTCACGCAGGGGCATTTCGACATCAACACCGATCCGGGCGCCCCGGACAGCGAGCGCGTGTTCTGCGACAACGAGAACATCAGTGAGGCGATCCGTTCGAGTGAGGTGAGTTCGCACGTGTCGGTGGTCTCATCAATCATCCCGGTACGGCACCTGTTGATTGCCGCGCAGCGTGCATATATCGCCGAGGAGTGCGCCGAGCATTCCTTCTCCGAAGGCAGGGGCATCGTGGCGGAGGGGCGTGACATCACGGACGTGGTCGCCCCGAATGCCGAGGTGCGCATCCTGCTGACCGCCCGTGACGATGTGCGCCAGGCACGCCGTGAGCGTCAGGCGAAGGCAGGCAGGGCCGGCGCGGAGGATGTCTCCGCGCGGGATGCCTTGGATGCGAAGGTCACCAATTTCATGGTTGCTCCTGACGGTGTGGCCACGATCGACAACTCGGAGCTCACGTTCGAGCAGACGCTCGACGTGATGATCGGATTGGTGGACGACGCCATCGAGGAAAAAGAATATGCCGAATATGCCGCGAATCTCGAGGGCTATGAACTGGACGAGGCCGATGAGGCCCTGATCGACGGCTCCTCTTTCCAGGATGCCGAGCGTCTGTCCGGTCCCAAGCAGGTCGGCGTCCTGGCCGTGGTGGGACGACCGAACGTGGGCAAGTCGACTCTGGTGAACCGTATCTTGGGACGCCGTGCAGCCGTGGTGGAGGACACTCCAGGCGTCACCCGCGACCGGGTGAGCTACGATGCTGAATGGGCAGGCGTGGATTTCAAGCTGGTCGATACCGGGGGTTGGGAGGCAGACGTCGAAGGCATCGACTCGGCCATCGCCTCGCAGGCCCAGATAGCGGTGCAGCTGGCGGATGGGGTGGTGTTCGTGGTGGATGGGCAGGTAGGCCTGACCGCCACTGACGAACGCATCGTACGCATGCTGCGTTCCGCCGGCAAACCGGTGGTCCTGGCGGTGAACAAGTCGGATGACCAGGCTGGCGAGTACATGGCTTCCGAATTCTGGAAACTGGGGCTGGGGGAGCCGTACCCGATTTCGGCTCTCCATGGCAGGGGCGTGGGGGATCTGCTCGACGCGGCCGTGGACGCCTTGGAGCATGCGGAGCACACCTCGGGGTTCATGACGCCGGATGGCTTGCGTCGTGTGGCCTTGGTGGGCCGTCCGAACGTGGGCAAGTCCTCGCTGCTCAATCAACTGGCGCATGCGGAGCGTGCAGTGGTCAATGACCTGGCCGGCACGACGCGTGATCCCGTCGACGAAATCGTGGACATCGATGGCCAGGATTACCTGTTCATCGATACCGCAGGCATCAAACGTCGGCAGCACAAGCTGTCAGGTGCGGAATACTATTCGTCCCTGCGCACGCAGGCAGCCATCGAACGCGCCGAACTGGCCCTGGTGCTGTTCGATGCGTCGGTACCGATTTCGGATCAGGATCTCAAGGTGATGAGCACGGCCGTGGATGCAGGACGTGCCGTGGTACTGGTGTTCAACAAGTGGGACCTGATGGATGAGTTCGATCGCCAACGCATGGAACGGCTGTGGAAGACCGAGTTCGATCGGGTGACCTGGGCCCAGCGGGTGAACCTGTCGGCCAAGACCGGCTGGCACACGAACCGCCTTGCCAAGGCGATGGAGACTGCCTTGCAGTCGTGGGACACGCGTATCCCGACCGGCAAGCTCAACGCCTTCCTGGGCAAGATCCAGGCCGCGCACCCGCACCCCTTGCGTGGCGGCAAGCAACCGCGGATCCTCTTCGCGACCCAGGCATCGAGCCGGCCACCGCGATTCGTCATCTTCGCGACCGGCTTCCTGGAGCATGGGTACAGGCGCTTCCTGGAGCGTTCCCTGCGCGAGGAGTTCGGTTTCGAAGGTTCTCCGATCCAGATCTCGGTGAATGTTCGGGAGAAGAAAAAGCGGAAGTGATTCATTGGCATAATGAATCGGGCTTCCCCGCCTTGGCGGGGAAGCCCGATTTCCCTGTGGTCGGACCAGCGGGATTTGAACCCGCGACCCCTTGACCCCCAGTCAAGTGCGCTACCAAACTGCGCTATGGTCCGAACGGTGTTTTCACACCGAGAAAAGAATATAGCAGATGGCCGGGAAAAATGCATCCTCTCGTCGTGTCGCGCCGAAAATCGGTATGTTTCCGCCATTTCTCGTCCCTCATCCAGGGGCGTGGCGACGCAACCGACCCACGATGGGGGACTTGCCGGTCCCGTTTGCGCACTGCCATGCCCCGGGACGGCGTACACTGGGTTACGGCATGAAGCCTCATATGAGAAAGGGACACATCCGCATGGCTGACGAATTTGAGCGTTCCGCGCACAAGATGCGCGACGCCGGCATGAGCGACACCGCCATTGCGCAATTCAGGCATCTGTACGACGTGTGGCGCAACGAGGACGACACGAGCTGGGTCCGTGAGGAGGACGTGGAGCCCATCACCGACATCCCCAGTTTCCACGATGTCTACGAAACCATCAACCACGACAAGGCCGTGGACGCCTTCTCCAAGACCGCCTTCCTCAAGCTCAACGGGGGCCTGGGCACCTCCATGGGCCTCGACTGCGCCAAGTCGTTGCTGCCGGTACGGCGCCACAAGGCCAAGCCGATGCGTTTCATCGACATCATCCTCGGCCAGGTCATCACCACACGGGAAAGGCTCGGGGTCGCGCTTCCCCTGACCCTCATGAATTCCTTCCGCACAGCGCAGGACACCATGGCCGTGCTGGCCAAGAACCGTCATTTCATTCAGGATGACATCCCCGTCGAGATCATCCAGCATGTCGAACCCAAGATTGACGAGGCCACCGGAGAACCGGTCAGCTGGCCGCAGGACCCGTCCCTCGAATGGTGTCCGCCGGGCCATGGCGACCTGTATTCCACGTTGTACGAATCGGGACTGCTTGACATCCTGGAGGAGCATGGGTTCAAGTATCTGTTCATCTCCAATTCGGACAATCTCGGTGCGCGTCCTTCGCGCACCTTGGCGCAACATTTCGAGAACACCGGCGCCCCGTTCATGATCGAAGTGGCCCAACGCACCGAGGCTGACCGCAAGGGCGGCCATATCGTCCGCGACAAGTCCACCGGGCGCCTCATGCTGCGTGAGATGACGCAGGTCCATCCCAACGACCGGGCGGCGGCCATGGACATCCATGCACACCCGTATTTCAACACCAACAACATCTGGGTGCGCATCGACGCATTGCGCAGGAAACTCGAGGATTTCCACGGGGTCCTGCCCTTGCCGGTGATCCGCAACCACAAGACGGTCGACCCGACCGACCCGGCCTCGACGCCGGTCCTGCAACTGGAGACCGCCATGGGTTCCGCCGTGAGCCTGTTCAACGGTGCCATCTGCGTGGAGGTCGACCGCATGAGGTTCCTGCCGGTGAAAACCACCGACGACCTGTTCATCATGCGTTCGGATCGTTTCCACCTGACCGATTCCTACGAGATGGAGGACGGTGACTACCATTTCCCGACAGTTACCCTGGATGAGCGTTTCTACAAGAACATCCACGACTTCGACGAGCGGTTCCCCTATGGCGTCCCTTCGATTGCGGCAGCCGCTTCCTTCACCGTGGCCGGGGACTGGACCTTCGGACGCAATGTCTCACTGTTCGGCCACGCCGTCCTGGAGGACACCGGAAAGCCGAATTACGTGCCGAACGGAGAGTACGTGGGACCACAAGGCATCGAGCCTGACGAGTGGATGTAGGTTGTTCGCGGTTCAGGGAAAATCAGATTTTTTTTGATTTTTGGCAATGTACCGCGCAAAAACCATCTATCATGGAACAATGAACTGTGCAGGGAGAGCCTCCATGCACACCTAGGACCAACGATATTGAACCGTGAGGACTAATGGCAGAGGGTAGTAACGGAAGGCGCCGCTTTTCGGACAAGTGGGGCAAGCATGAACTCGATGTGCTGGCAGTATTGTCGTCCGCTTTTCCGCAATGGCTCACATCGCGACAGATCGCCCAACGTGTCAAGGCGTACGCCGACTCGTACGGGGAGCTTGCAGACCAGGCGGCCAAGGCCGCTTTCGCGAAGCAATTCCAGCGTGACCGCGCCAAGCTCGCCGCCATGGGCATTGCCATCGAATCCCGCCAGCCCGAGTATTCCTCGAAATCAGAGGGACAGGACTTCGCTTCCTATCGTCTGCAGCTCGGTGACGAGCCTCGCATCCGTCTGAGGTTCCGCCCCGAGGACATGCCCGTACTGGCGGCGGCGAACTACCTGGCCCGCTCCATGTCGATTTCCTCGGCCCCCGCCCAGCCCCAGCACATCTCACGCACTGCGCCGAGGGTCCCCCAGACGCCCATCCCGGGCCTAGGGCTTGACTCGATTGCCCCGGGACTGGGAACGCAGCACATCCCCGAGAACCTGGTCAGGGAAGTGGATTCGCGCCGTTTCGCTGCGACCGTCGCAGTGGATGATGGCGAACACATCAATGTCGCCTACAGCGATGCCGACGACCTGGCCATGTTCGTCCTGGAGCACCCGAACTCCTCCATCGTCAGTCCGCCGGAAGCCGTCGACGCATTCCGCAGGCGCCTCCATGCCGCGACGCAGTTCCAGCTGGCCGACGATTCACTCAATCCGATGACCGCGAAGGTCGCTGCCACCTCGCTTGAGTCCGATGACGAGGAAGATGAGGAGATGTCCGGCAAGGGGCACCAGAAGAAAAGCTCCTTCCAGACAGGCAGCGAGGTGGATCGCCGCCTGCGACTCATGCTGTTCCTCTCTGCACATCTCGGTGAGGAGTATTCGTTGCCTGAATTGGCGACCCGTTTCATCGGCAAGCCGAAGAACGATGATGAGATGAAGAAGCATGTCTCCACCATCCACAAGGACATCAACACCCTCACCACCGTCTCCGATGACGGGGAAATGGCAGGAAGCCAATTCTTCGACATTGACTGGTCACTGCTCGACGCCGAAGGGATCGTGTCCGCCACGAACTCGCTCGGCTTGGAGCGCTTGGCCGGCATCTCGCCGCAATACATGAGCATGCTGACCGCATCGGTGAACTACCTGGCCCACGCCTCGATTCTGCCGTTGGAGCAGCGTATGCAGGCACAGGACCTGTACCAGCGTCTGGTGAAGCATGTGGCACCGGGGGAGACCCCATGGGTGAGCTTGACTGGATACGAGCTTGAACCGCACTCCATGCCTACCGTCAAGAAGGCCATCAGCGACCATGCGTTGCTCAACATGGAGTACCGGGATGGTTCCGGACGTGTGCTCCACCGGTTGGTCGCACCGTCCAAGATCTATGCGGACGAAGGTGTGTATTATGCCGCCATGTGGACGGACGTCGCAGAGTATGCCCCCGAGGAGCTGCAGGAATTCGTGCACAAGGATACCACGCTCAACAAGGCGACCGGCGAGCCGCGCATCTGGCAGAACATCCGTATCGCCCGCATCGAGAAGGCCGACATCGTCAGTCCCGTGAAGCCATTGGACATTCCCGACGTGTCTGTCAGCGAACTGCGCAAGTGGGTCATCGACACCGCCACGCCCGCCGTGTTCATCACGGACCAGCCTCACCTGCAGTTCATCCGCACGCTGCCCGACGCGGACGTCGAACCCTGTGGCGAGGGGGAGAAGGTGCACCTGTACGTACAGTCCGACTCGTGGTTCGTTGCCTTCTGCATCGCCCATGCGCGGCATATCCTGGCAGTGGCTCCCGAGACCCTGCGGAGCATGGTGGTGGCCCGTGCGGAACGTGAACTGAGTGTTTCCGAGCTGACGGTCGGCCGCGAGGAACCGCAGGACTGATCCTGCGCCAAGAAAGGGAGTGATTCCATGCCCTGGTGGGTTTGGCTGGTTTTGGCATTGTTCATGCTTGCCATGTTCGTTGCCGGCGTTGTCTATGCCGTCCTGCACGGCATCCGTGCCATGAAGACCGTCTCTCCGGTCGGGCGCCGGATATCCGAGCGGCTCGATGCCATGTCCCACAGTGACTATCCGACGGATTCGGACACGCAACGGGCCATCTTCACCGAGCCCCTGCGTGTCGCCGCCGACCGCTATGCGGATGCACACGCCGTGGTGGTGGAACGGAGGGAACGCCGCCAGGACCGGTATGCGCGACAATGGGCGCACTGGTCGCACTTCAACGAGTAAACGCGAAAGTGGTTGGCCCGGACGGGGCCAACCACTTTCCATATCAGCGGCGGCAAGCCGCAGGAACAAGGTAGAAACCAACATGACACGACATCGCAAGCATGCCCCGAAGACTGCGGGGGAGGAGAACGAGCAGCGTTCCCCCGCGCAGCGCTATGCCGATTTCGAACGCCTCAAGCGGAGGCGTTCCTCCATCGCGGCCAAGTTCGCCCAGACGCTTCCCTTCGAACTCGATACATTCCAGCAAGAGGCCAACGAGGCACTGGAGTCCGGGTCCAACGTACTCGTTGCCGCGCCGACCGGCGCCGGCAAGACCGTCGTGGCGGACTTCGCGGTCTATCTGGCGCAACAGCAGGATGCAAAGGCCTTCTACACCACGCCGATCAAGGCGCTGAGCAACCAGAAATACCATGACTTGGTGGAATTGTATGGCCCCGACAAGGTAGGGCTGCTCACCGGCGATACCTCCATCAACTCCGAAGCCGATATCGTGGTCATGACCACCGAGGTGCTGCGCAACATGCTTTATGAGCATTCAAGCACCCTGGAGGCCCTGCGTTACGTGGTCCTCGACGAGGTGCATTACCTGGCTGACCGTTTTCGTGGGCCGGTCTGGGAGGAGGTCATCATCCACCTGCCGAAGACCGTGAAGATCGTCGGATTGTCTGCAACCGTATCGAACGTGGAGGATTTCGCCGAATGGATCGGCTCGGTGCGAGGCGACACACGGCTGGTCGTGTCGGAACATCGTCCCGTGCCGCTGGAACAGTACGTCATGGTGCAGAAGGACCCGCGGACCGAACCCGAACTCTTCGAGCTGTACCGCCATGACGACTATGGCCAGGCCACCGGCAAACCCAACGCCCGCCTCGGCGCACGCCTCGAGGAATTCGACCATGCGGCGATGCGCCGATCCGGCAAACGTCACCAAGGTCATGGACGTGGCCGCCAGCCAGACAGGGGAGCGCGCCGTGTGGAACGATACCTGCCCAAGCGCTGGGCGGTGGTCGACGAGCTCAACTTCCTGCACATGCTTCCCGCCATCTATTTCATCTTCTCCCGGACTGGCTGTGATGACGCGGTCGACCAATGCCTGGATGCCGGACTGAGGCTTACCACGGAGGACGAAGCCCTGCGCGTCCGCCAGATCGTGGACGACATGGTCGCGGGACAACTGACGCACGATGACCTGCACACCTTGCGCTTCACCCAGTTCCGCCACGCACTCGAGGAAGGATTCGCGGCCCACCACGCCGGCATGATCGCCCTCTTCAAGCAAATCGTGGAACGACTGTTCGAAGAGGGGTTGGTCAAGGTGGTCTTTGCCACGGAGACCCTGGCCTTGGGCATCAACATGCCGGCACGCAGCGTGGTCATCGAGAAGCTCGAGAAATACGACGGTACCGGCATAGTGCCGCTGACGCCGGGGGAGTACACCCAATTGACCGGCAGGGCCGGCCGACGCGGCATCGACACCATCGGCAATGCCATCGTCGTGGACCATCGGGGATTCAAGCCGACCACGGCAGTCGCCCTTTCCAGCAGACGTGTCTACCCATTGCATTCCAGCTTCAAGCCGACCTTCAACATGGCCGTCAACTTGTTGAGCACCAGCGACTACGAGGTGGCACGCACCACGCTTGACCATTCGTTCGCCCAATGGGAGGCGAACGAATCCATGTGGCAGATCGAGGCGCGTATCCAATCGCTGCAGAAGGCCATTGCAGGCTATGAGGAGGCCATGGACTGCGAGTATGGCGATTTCACGGAGCTGTTGCGCATCCGCATGGAATTGTCCGATTTGCAGAAGAATGAGCGAAGGCGCCTCAAGCATGAGAATTTCGCTTCCAATGAGGACAAGTCACGGGCATTCCGCCGACTCGATGCCCGTATCGCCAAGCTCAAGGCCTTGGAGCACGACCATCCTGCCAAGTCCTGTCCGGATTATGCGCAGCACATGAAGTGGGGACATCGCTGGATCCGGGAGACCAAGGAGCTCCAACGCCTGCGTGAGCGTGTGGATTCAAGGACCGGTTCGGTTGCACGCCAGTTCGACCGCATCTGCGGCGTGCTCGAACGGCTGGATTACCTGGTCAGGGATGACACCCACGGCATGCTCGATTATCGTCTGACCGAGCACGGCCAGCTCCTGCGCCGGCTGTACAGCGAACGTGACCTGGTGCTGGCCCAGGCAATCACCATGGGCATTCTCGACGATCTCGACGCCGCACAGCTCGCAGCCTTGATCTCATCGTTGCTCTATGAGGCACGACGCGGCGAGGGGGGTTCCCCCCGGCGCTATCCCGGCGGCCCGCACGGCATACTGGCGCAACGGGCCCGGGAGATGCAGGAGCTGGACGAGGACATCCGTGCGCTGTGTGAATCCTCTGGCATCACCAGCCTGCTGCAGCCCCTCGATTTCGGCATCGTCGACGTCATCCATGACTGGACAAATGGCGATTCACTGGCCGAAGTGCTCGAACATAGCGACATGACGGGCGGCGACTTCGTCCGCAACGCCAAGCGTCTCGCCGATGTCCTCCAGCAGATCGCAGTCGCCGAACCCTATCTGGGAGCTGGACATGACAGCCTGGCGGCGCGGGCCCATGAGGCCTTCCTCAGCGTGAACCGCGGCATCGTGGCGTATTCGGGAGTCGACTGACCGATCCGCACGGAATAAACGTCACGTCCGAACTGTTTTGTAGCTTGGAAGAGTTCTTGTTTTAAGGGAGGCATACACCATGGCCGAACGTAGCCTGCGCGGCATGAGCATTGGCGCAAAATCTCTGGAATCCGACAACAATGTCGATCTTGCGGCACGCACGGAAGTCGCCTACATCTGTCCGAAGAACCACCGCACCATCCTGCCTTTCGCGGAAGGGGCGGAGATCCCGAACGAGTGGGAATGCCGCTGTGGCGCCACCGCACATCGGGAGAACGACGCCGAGGGCGGCACTGACGAGATCACCAAGCCGACACGCACCCATTGGGACATGCTCATGGAACGCCGCACGGAGGATGAGCTCAAAACGCTGCTGGACAAGCGTCTGCAGATGCATCGTGACGGCTGGTTCCCGGACTACGAGTGATTTGAACGATCCGACGATAGGGAAGAGGATCCCATGACTTTGGAACATCCCCAACGCGTGATGCTACTGGACCTTGACGGCACGTTGACCAAGTCCGATCCGGGCATCATCGCGTGTGTCATCAAGGCATTCGAGGCCGTCGGCGTGCCGGTACCGGACGACGCGGCGCTCCAGCGCTTCATCGGGCCCGCCATCTTCGAGTCCATGCGGCTCAACCATATTCCGGAGGACAAGCTCGAGGAAGCGGTACACGTATACCGCCATTACTACGGGGACGCCGCGGTGTTCGACGACCCGAACAATCCGGGCCAGAAGGTTCCCGGACGCCTGTACAACACGCTGTATGCCGGCATTCCCGAACAATTGGGAGAACTCCGCAAGCAGGGATATTACCTGGCAGTGGCCACGTGCAAGCCTGAATACCAGGCCAAGCCGGTATGCGACCATTTCCATCTGACGGAACTGGTGGATGGCGTGTACGGTGCCAGTGAGGACAACTCCCGGGTGGACAAGGAATCGGTCATCCGGTACGCCTTCGATCGCATCGGCTTCGACCCGGAGCAAGGCGACCGAGCGCTCATGGTCGGTGATCGTTGGACGGATGTCGACGGCGCCAAGGCCTGCGGGCTGGATTGCCTTGGGTGCGGCTGGGGCTATGCCGAGCCGAACGAATTGGTGGAGCATGGCGCCTATCGTGTCATCGACCACGTCGGCGAATTGGATGCCGCAGTAAACGAATACTTCGCTGCATGAGCCACCGAGGACCATGTTGGAGAGGACCCGGAAACCTTGGCTTCCGGGTCCTCTCCAACAATGATGCCCCTGTACACTATAATCCGATAATGTACGTTATGTCAGATTTGACGCTGCGGACACTCCCCAGGTGTCTTTGGGCCCGTCACTTGTCGCCCGTGGATTCATCGGCAACGGCATCCTGGTGCCCACGGTGCTCCTGCGCCGTCATGGCGCGGCGTGCCTGCATGTACATCAGTGCCAGTTCTCCCAGGATCAGCACGACCGCGATGATGGCCGACGGCCAGCCCAGGCGCTCGTACAGGGCGCGTGAATGTGCACTGATGGCATCCTTGTTGGCCAGGTAGATCGGGTATGGCAGCGCCACCATGACCAAAGTGACGAAATGGGCACCGATCATGGACCATGCCACTGGGCGGACCTGGCCGGCATGACCGTCGAAATAATGGCTTTGCCACAGTGTGATGCCGCACACCATCAGTGCGCCGGCCACCCCGATGACCCAGAGAATCGCCGGAAGTGCGTTCATTCATCCGCTCCTTGGTATTCGTTGCCGATCATGGCAGGTTGCATGGCGCCTTCCTCGTGGCCGGCCTCCTGCATCCCACGGCCAAGGCGGCTCATCCTCGGCGCCGGTCTCCTGCGTCCCACGGCCGGGCCGTCCGGAGAATGTCCCCGGACGCCGATTCCATCGGTGAGCTCCACATGGTCCTCGTGGCTGCACCGCACGGCCAGAGCATCCCATATGGCAGCAACCGACACCGCAAAAACCGCGTCTCCCTCGCTGAGCATCCTTGCCATCTCCTCCCCCACGTTTCCTTCATGGATTTCCTGGCCATCATAGACGATGGTCATGTGGGACAGTCGGTGGTCCGGCTGCGCCATGAGGTATTCCACCGCGTTGGTCACGTGCTGCAGATGGACCCCGATATCGAGGAGCTTCTTGGACACGGCAAGGGTGACGATATCCCTGAAGGAATACAGCCGGCGGGAACCCGACCCGTTGGACGGCTTGATGGAAGGCACCACGATGCGTTTGCGCGCCCAATAGTCAAGCTGACGATAGGTGATCCCCGCCACACGGCACGCCACGGTGCCCCGATAGCCGCGCACCGGCTCCACGATGTCAGTCAGGGGAAAGAGCTCCCCCTGTACCATGGTGTCGTCACCGGCAATCAGGGGAACGTCGACATAGCCATACATGGCCGGGACTTCCCCATTGTCACGCCGATTGCGGGCCGTCGTCCTCATTGGGCACGGATGGCTGACTTCGTGAAGTAGACGAGGCGGAACTTGCCGATCATGATCTCGTCGCCATTGTTGAGCACTGCCTGGTCCACCCGCTGCCGGTTGACATAGGTTCCATTGAGGCTGCCGGCATCCACCACTTCATAGCGACCGTTGACCCGGCGGAACACGGCATGGGCACGCGAGACGGTGGAATCATCCAGGAGGATGTCCGAACGTGGGTCGCGACCCACCGTGACCTGGTCCTCGTCAAGCAGGTATCGCGATCCGGACAGGGCGCCGCGGGTGGAGATGAGCAGTGCGGTGTTGTCGGAAAGACGGGTGATGGTCTCCAGGTCTTCCTGGGTCAGCGGACGATCCCCTGCCGACGTCACGGGGAACTGGATGGCGGGAAGGCCGATGATGGTGGTCTCCCCTGCACTTGGAATTGGTTCAGTCATGCTTGTCATTCTACAATCTTTGCGTACTTGTATTCCTGCACCGCCTTGGTCTGGGTGATCCGGACCTCGTCGGAAACATCTACGGTCACTTTAGCACCAAATTTCACCTTCAGTCGCGAGCCTACACCACCGGCCATATTCACTGCATTCTGCAGGTTGGTCGGGTCGCCTATGGCACGCACCACATAAGGCGGCTCCATGATCTGCCCGTCACAGACCAACCCGTTCGAAGAGTCGCTCACGTAGGTGGAGGTGACCACGCGCACATCATTGATGGCCATGACCTCGGCTCCCCCATTGCGTAGCTCCTCGATGAGGTTGAACATGGTGGAGGCATTCACTGGCTCCTTGCTGCCCTTGGAAATGCGCACGATGATTCCTTTGCCCTCGGCAGGCAGACGGCCCGACAGGATGCCGCTGGTCTCCTCGTTCTCCTTGGCGATGTTCTCGGCTTCCTTCTCCTTGTCCGCTGCAGCCTCCAGGGACCGCAGCTGGCGGTCGAGCTCGGCCTTGCGCTGTTCAAGGCGATCCGCCTGGTTGCTTGTCTCGCTGATCAGGCGTGTCAGCTCCGTCTCCGTAAGGGTCTCGTACGTCAGGTCCTTGTTGTTGATCTGGATGACATACCCATAGGAAAGCATGGCGCACAGTACGGCGACCAGCGTTCCCGTGGCGAGTCGCCGCTTGAGCGAGGATGTTCGCCTGGAAGAGATGGCTTTCGCCGGCTTGCGCTTGCGCACCACCGGGAAGGCGCCGGTGGTGGTGTCATCGTTGATCCTGTCCTTACGGTCCCGTGAGACGATGCGCTTGAGCAGGTCGGATTGTTCGCTGCCGTCGCCCTGCGTCCCTTCGTGTTCCGGATCGACCATGGCTCACCCCTGGAAGATGAAGCGGCGTATCGCCGAGACGTTGGAGAAGATACGGATGCCGAGCACCACGATGACGGCGGTCGACAGTTGCGATCCGACGCCCAGCTGGTTTCCCAGGAGGACCAGCAAGGTGGCGGTGACGACATTGGACAGGAAGGAGATGACGAAGACCTTGTCGGAGAAGCTGCGTTCGAAATAGGAACGTGCGGCGCCGAGCAGCGCATCCAGTGCGGCCACCACCATGATCGGCAGGTAGGGCTGCAGGAAGACGGGGATGTCCGGTCGCACGAACAACCCCACGACCACGCCGACAATAAGTCCCAATACCGCTGCCATCAGCTGATCCTCCTTGCATAGGTGACCTGGCCCGCCGTGGCGGCCTCCAGGCGTAGGGAACGTTCCTCGCTTATCTTCGGATGCATGCCGGCCTTCTGGAAGTCGGCATACAAGGTGGGCAATGCATCCTTGCCCATGGCCTTCGCCAATTCGGTCCGGTTGCCGATGGCCTGGATGACGTAGGGGCTTTCGATGGCGGCCGTGCCGATGAGTATGTTGTTGCCCGCCATGCGAATCGAGGTCTGCACGCCAAGCCGGTTGCCGTTGACGGCGATTGCCTCGGCACCATGCTGCCACATGAGGCACACCAGCTCCTGCAGGTCGTAGTCGGTCACCACACGCAGCTTGCTGCCGGCGGATTCCCTCGGCACGGATCCGTTGGCCTCGTCGGTGGAGGCTGCCAGCGGATCGGCAATGGTCATGACGATCCCCTCCCCTTCCATGGCCGTCATGCCGGCGGCTGCATCGTTCTGCCGGACCAGCCGTTCGATGGGCGACTGCTGTATCGACTCGGATTGCTCGTCGATGCTCTTGCGCAGGTCGGCGATATCCTGCTCCAGCGTGGCCACGTGATCGTCGTTCTCGACCAGTTGGCTGGCCAACTGCTCCCTGACCTGCTTGCGGGGATCGGTGTTGAGCTGCCGCACGAACTGGCTTCCCTCGAAACCGACGGCGATGCAGATGAGGAACACCACGATGCGTGTCGCCCAATATGCCATCTTGGAGTCGGGTTTGCTCACCAACCGTGAGTCGTTGTACATCTGGTCGAGCGGCCGGTTGATCAGGTCGTCGATGAGCTGCAGCGAGCCGTTGGAGCCATGGCGCCGACGGTCGGTCCTGGACCCTGAGGGGGGATCCGCGTGGTGCGACGAGATACCGGCATATGAGCATGAGAAGACCGCCCGGCGCCGCAGCGGGGCCGTATCACCGGACACCGGGTATACCGGTGGAATCTGCCTCTCGTTATCCAATGCCTATGTCATTCCTTCCGCAACAACCCGATGCCCTGCCGCAGGTACAGCACGCCGGCCAACCAGTACAGGCCGATTCCCCAGATCGCGCAAGCGACGGCTGCGAGATGCAGCCACTGGGAGGCCGCCATGGCCGGCCTGATGTCCGCGACCATGAGACCCACGATGGAGAGCAGGAGGATTGCCGTGCCCGTCTTTCCGACGAAATGGACGGGAAGCGGACCGTAGTCATGCTGGGCGAGCATCAGGGTCAGGATCGCCATGACCACGTCACGCAGCGCCACGAGCACCAGCATCCACCAAGGCAGTACGCCGCTGACGGCAAGGGCCAGGATGCTGCAGAAAATCAGCAGACGGTCCGCGATGGGATCGAGCAACTGGCCGATCTTGCTCACCTGGTTGAACCTGCGGGCAATGAGTCCGTCAAGTCCGTCGGAAGCCGAGGAAACCGCCAGGACCAACAATGCCCAGATCATATCATGGCGCGCAATGAGCCATGCGATGAACGGTATCGAGATGATGCGCAACACGCTGATGATGTTCGGCACCGTGAAGACGAGGTCGCGTGCCTCGGGACTATACTTGTCATCCACTGCCATAGGAGCATCGGCCCCCTCACATGCGGGATGCCTGAATGGCGGTGACGATGATGCCCCGCGCGCCCACCTCGTAAAGTTGGTCCATCAGCTGGTTGACCTTGGCCTTGGGCACCATGACGCGCACTGCCGACCATTGCTTGTCGTGCAAAGGCGAGATGGTGGGACTTTCGAAGCCCGGGGTGACCTGAACGGCCGTCGACACCTTCTCCACCGGGATGTCGAAATCCATGAGCACGTACCGCTTGGCGGTCAGGACGCCCTGGAGGCGGCGCGTCAGGCGTGTCAGGCGTTCGTCATCCTTCCCCAGGCGCGGAGAACGGATGAGCACCGCCTCGGAATGCACGATGGGGTCACCGAAGATGCGCAGGCCGGCGTTGCGCAACGTAGTGCCGGTGGACACCACGTCCGCGATCAGGTCGGCAACCCCGAGCTGCACGGAGGACTCCACGGCTCCGTCGAGGTGGATGGTCTCGGCATGGATGCCCTGTTCGACCAAGTAGTCATGCACCAGCTTGTCGAAGGAGGTGGCCACGCGCTTGCCTTCGATGTCCTGCAGGCTGGTGATGGGGGAATCCTGCGGGGCCGCGAAACGGAAGGTGGACGCACCGAATCCCAGGTCCATGACTTCTTGCGCGTCCGTCCCCGAATTGAGCAGCAGGTCATGGCCGGTGATGCCGACGTCGATGGTGCCCCTCCCCACATACACCGCTATGTCGAGCGGCCGCAGGTAGAACAGTTCCACGTCGTTGTCGGGGTCTTCCACCACCAACTGTCGCGGATTGCTCCTCAGCTGGTAGCCGGCTTCGGCCAGCATGTTCCACGCCGGTTCGGAAAGCATGCCTTTGTTGGGTACCGCGATGCGCAGCATTCATCCTCCAGAAAGATTGTCGGTCTGTCGTGATCGGACTGTTCCCGGGTAAGGCCCGGGGAACCCGTTCACAGGTAACGGTAGACGTCCTCAAGGGTCAACCCGCGGTCGATCATCATGACCTGCAGGTGGTAGATCAGCTGGCTCATCTCTTCGGCGGTGCGGTCCGCGCCTTCGTATTCGGCGGCAATCCAGGTCTCCCCCGCTTCCTCGACGATCTTCTTGCCGATGAAGTGCGTACCCTTGTCGAGCTCCTCGACGGTCAGCGACCCCTCGGGACGCGCGGCAGCCTTGTCCGTGAGTTCCGCGAACAGCGATTCGAAGGTCTTCATGGTGTGGTGTGTCCTCTCGGTGGTGTGGTCAGTCGCGGTATGCGGCAGCGGCCGCGTCGCGGATTTCATTGATGGCCTTGGCCGGATCGGCGGCCCCGTACACGGCCGAACCGGCCACGAGGATGTTGGCGCCGGCCTGTGCCACGGTGGCCGCAGTCGAGGGGCTGACGCCGCCGTCGACCTGGATGTTCGTCTTGAGTCCGCGGCGCGTAATCTCGTCACGCAGGCGACGCACCTTCGGCATCTGGTTGGCCAGGAACTTCTGTCCGCCGAAACCGGGTTCGACGGTCATGATGAGAATCGTGTCGAACTCCTCGAGGATATCGTAGAGCGGCTCCACGGGTTCGGCGGGACGCAGCGCGAACCATGCTTCGCAGCCCATGTCGTGCAGCTGGCGTGCCAGGCGCACGGGTGCATGCGTCGCACCGGCGTGGAAGGTGACGGAATGCGCACCGAGCTCGGCGTACCCGGGGGCCCACCGGTCCGGGTCCTCGATCATGAGATGCACGTCGACCGGCAGGTCGGTGACCTCGCAGATGCGCTTGACCACCGGCTCGCCGATGGTCAGGTTGGGCACGAAGTGATGGTCCATGACATCGACGTGTACCATGTCGGCGTTGGCGATACGGTCAAGATCCCGCTCGAGGTTGCAGAAGTCGGCGGAAAGGATGCTCGGTGCGATTTGAATCTCCATGGTTGCCCATTCTAGGTAGGACAAGCGACGAACCGTCCATCGTTCACTTCGTCCGCTTCGCCCGTTCCTCCCGTTCGCGTTCGGTGCGTGCCTCCAGTTCCGTAAGCGTGCGCAGCTTCTCCGCAAGCAATGCCGTAGGCTTGCCTGCCTTCTGGATGATGATGAACGCCACTGCCGCAGCCACGAACACGCAGATCGACACCCAGACGTTGACACGCAATCCGAGGATGGTATGCGAGAAATCGATGCGCAGCATCTCGATCCAGGTCCGGCCGAGCGTATACCACATGACATACAGCGCGAAGAGCGAACCCGCCTTGAGCTTGCGGGCCAGGTGGTGCCCAATCCAGACCAGCAGTGCCGCCCCGACGAGATTCCAAATCATCTCGTAGAGGAAGGTGGGATGGAACAGGGTGCCCGTCGGGCAGCTCGCCCCGTCGTAGCACTGTTCGACATTGCCGATGGCCGTGCCGGTATCGTTGAGC
This sequence comes from Bifidobacterium cuniculi, assembly GCF_000741575.1. Taxonomy (GTDB): domain Bacteria; phylum Actinomycetota; class Actinomycetes; order Actinomycetales; family Bifidobacteriaceae; genus Bifidobacterium; species Bifidobacterium cuniculi. Next base: position 62,190 of record NZ_JGYV01000010.1, on the reverse strand, counting down.
TTCAGGCCCCAAGGCAGCGTGGTCGGCTTGCCGTAGAGTTCCTGGTTGAACCAGTTGCCCAGCCGCCCGATGGCCTGGGCGACCAGCAGGGCCGGTGCGATGGCATCGGCCAGCAATGCCATCGGGTAATGCTTGTGGCGCATCCACGCCCATGCGCCGAGCGCTCCGAGCAGTATGGCACCCCAGATGCCCAGGCCCCCGTTCCAGATGCGGAATATCTCCACCCAGTCACCGGAAGGACCGAAGAACCGTTCGGGAGTGGTGACGACGTGGTAGAGGCGTGCACCGACGATGCCGCAGGGAACGGCGACCAGCGCAGTGTCGAGCACCTGGTCGAAGGTACCGCCGTAACGCTTCCAGCGGACCGACGTGATCCACACGGCTGCCACGATGCCGAGCAACATGGTGATGGCATAGAAATGGATGGTCAACGGCCCGATCTGGAAAGTGGAGATCGACGGCGATGGGATGTACGCGAGATTCATGGTGTCGATGGTAGCCGATTGAAGCGATATGTCACGCGCGCTAGGCCTCGGCGAATTGCGTGGATTGCGGCAGCATGCCGAGGATGTCCGCCTGTTCCTCCCACTCACGGGTCCATCCGTCCACGTAGGAGCGGCGGACGGCTTCCCATCCGCCGGTACCCTGTGCATATTCGGTCAGGGCGTCGGTGAGGTCATCCTGCCATTTCGAGTCGGGCAGCGTGAAGCTGCGCACTTCGGGCACGCCGTGGGCGGTGTAGGCGCGGGCTCGCGCAATGAGGGGTTGTCCGGCTGGTAGTCGTCGTCGAACGTGGTGAAGGGGACGGCGAAGCCCATGTCCTTGGAAAGGATCGTCCTCGCCTGGTCATCCGTGACGAGCCAGGAGATGAAGGCAAGGGTAGCTTCCTTGTCCTTGGTGGAAGCATTGCGATTGACGGCCCAGCTGGCGTCGTAGATTCCAGCAGGGCCATAGTGTTCCTCCCCCTCGATGCCCATGTAGTAGGGCAGCATCATGAGGTCATCGTCCTTGACGGCATCGTCCTTGATCTGGGTGTAGGACCAGACGCCATTGGGGTAGCAGACGGCCTTGCCGCGGGCAAATTCCGCGGTGACCTGCTCGTAGTTGCGTCCGGCGACCATGCTGGGGACCGTGGCGCAATGGTGCAGCTCAAATCGAACATGGTCCGGTAGACGTCCAGGTACTTGCCGTCGATGCGCGGGCTGAGGGTGGTGTTGCGGTCGCGGTATTCGTAGAACAGCGGCAGTCGCGACATGTGCGAGGTGAAGCGGTAGTGTCGGAGGATTCGAGGCCGGGGTGCTGAAGGCAGCGTCGACGCCGAGGTCCTCCCGGTGTTCGTCGATGGATTGGGTGACACGTTCGAGCGTGTCGTAATCCGTGATGTCGTCGGGAGAGTCGATGACGGCATAGTCCTTGGCCACATAGCGTTCGAGTATGGCACGGTTGGCGATGATGCCATACCATTCGGCTGCATAGGGCAGCGTATAGACGTTGCCGTCAAGCTGGTAGGCATTGCGCTTGCCGTCGTCGTCGAGCCTCTTGTAGGCATCGGTGTCCTGAAGGGTTCGAGGTGCTTGCGGAAGGCGGCAAAGGTGTCGTATCCGGTGATGGCGAACATGTCGGGGGCGCGGCTTTTCCCCAGTTCCGATCGCAGGGTCGTGTTGTAGTCGCCGGATGTGGCGGTGAGGACGTCGACCGTGATGCCGGTACGTTCGGCATAGAGGGTGGCCAGCCGGTCAAGCTGGCTGACGACTTCGGGTTTGCTGTTGAGGTAGTAGATGTGGCCCTATGTTCCGGAGGTACCGCATGCGGCAAGCGGCACCAGGCACATCGTACAGGCAAGTGCGGTGGTGGCGATGCGGTGGCGCAGGGCGCGCCCGCGCACAGGGATGATGGTCAACGGATCGCTGTCATGGTTCAGGACGGTCATGGTGTGTTCCTCCCCGGGCACGCCATCCCGCCTGTCGGCATATGCTTCGTGTGGGTACGTGTTGGCTTGCCGTCTGCGTAGGCAGCGTGGCAATGGCTCGGCGTGTCAGTCGTTCGTGTTGCAGGTGCGGTACCGCTGCGTTGCGGGTCGCATATGTCCTTCATGCCCCATGGTACCGCTTGCGTCACTTGGTCCGGAGACATTGCCGCCCAAGGCGCATCCCCTGCATGCAGATGCATCGTATTCGTCATGTTTTTCACATGGCCTTGCCGTGGCCGTCTGGACGATGCGGCCTACGTACGGCAAGGCGCCGCCCCGTCGCTTGGTTGACAGGGCGGCGCCTTGGATGTGACGGCAAGGACGGGCTTCAGCGCCTGCAGCCGTGGATGGCGTCGGCCAGGGCGGACGTGGTGTTGGCGAGCGCTCCCATCCCTTGGACTGGATCCTTGACGTCGCCGTCGGTATCCAGCAGGGTGTGCACCAAGGCTGATCCGACGATGACGCCGTCGGCGTACTTGCCCACGGTGGCGCCTTGCTCGGGTGTGGAGACGCCGATGCCGACGCATACGTTCTCCGCGTCGGCCGCGCGAGTGCGTTCCACCAGTCGTTGCGGACTTGCGTTGATGGTGGCCCGTTCGCCGGTGACGCCCATGCGCGATGCCGCGTAGACGAATCCGCGGGCATTGCGGGCCACGATGCGCAGGCGCTCGTCGGTGGAGTCGGGTGACACCAGGAATATGCGGTCGAGCCCGTGGCGGTCGGAGGCCTCGATCCATTCACCTGCCTCGTCGGGAATGAGATCGGGGGTGATGAGCCCCGCTCCCCCGGCGTTGGCGAAGTCGGCTGCGAAACGCTCGACCCCGTAGTGGAAGATGAGGTTCCAATAGCTCATGATGAGCGGGACGCCGCCGGCTTCGGCCACTGTCTCGACCGCCTTGAACACGTCATGGATGCGTTCGCCGTTGCGCAGCGCGATCTGGCTGGCTGCCTGGATGACGGGACCGTCCATGACGGGATCGGAGTATGGCAGGCCGATTTCCACGATGTCGCATCCGTTGTCGACCATTGTGCGGAAGGCTTCGAGGCTGAGGTCCATGGTCGGGAATCCGAAGGGCAGGTAGCCGATGAAGGCGGGCTTGTCCTGTGCCTTGAAGCGGTCGAACAAGGTGCGGCATGGACTCGGGGCGTGTGCGATGCCCAGCGGCTGTCCGGTTGGTGTCCCGTTGGCGGGTACGGTGTCGACGTCCATGATTGGTTCCTCCTGCTGTTCACGCATTGTTGCCTTGTGCTCCATTCGCCTCGAGTGCCTTGCTTTGTTCGTCGGTGAGGTACCCGAACCACTTGCCGGCGGTGTTCATGTCCTTGTCGCCGCGACCGGAGATGTTCACGATCATCACCGGATGCTCAACGCCTCGCTCCTTGAGGTCAAGGGCGGCCTTGTAGGCGCCTGCGACCGCATGGGAGCTTTCGATGGCCGGGATGATGCCCTCGGTTTCGCACAGGTCCTTGAAGGCTGCCATGGCCTCGCCGTCGGTAGCCCAGGAATAGCGCACGCGTCCGATGTCCTTGAGCCATGCATGTTCGGGTCCTACGGATGCGTAATCGAGGCCGGCGGAGATGGAGTAGGTGTCCAGGGTCTGGCCTTCGGAATTCTCCAACAGGTAGCTCTTGGCTCCTTGGAACATGCCCAGCTCGCCTGTGCCTGGTGCGAAACGGATGGCGTGGCGGCCCGACTCGGGGCCGTCACCGCCGGCCTCGTAGCCATAGAGGTTCACGCGCTCGTCGTCGAGGAATGCATTCATGACGCCGATGGCGTTGGAACCGCCGCCCACGCAGGCCACGACCGCATCCGGATGGTCGATGCCGTACCAGTCGTTGAGCTGCTGCTTGGCTTCCTCGCCGATGATCTTCTGGAAATCGCGTACCATGGCGGGGAAGGGATGTGGACCGGCGACGGTGCCGAGGAGGTAGTGGGTGTCCTCCACGTTGGTCACCCAGTCGCGCAGTGCCTCGTTGATGGCATCCTTGAGGATGCGGTCGCCGAGGGTGACCTCGACCACTTCGGCGCCGAGCATGCGCATGCGTGCCACGTTGAGGGCCTGGCGCCGGGCATCGACCTGTCCCATGTAGATGCGGCACTTGAGCCCCATCATGGCGCATACCGTGGCAGTGGCGACGCCGTGCTGGCCCGCACCGGTCTCCGCGATGACGCGCGTCTTGCCCATGCGCTTGACCAGCAATGCCTGTCCGATGGCGTTGTTGATTTTGTGTGCCCCGGTATGGTTGAGGTCCTCGCGCTTGAGGAAGACGCGTGCCTCGACCCCTGTCTTCTCCTTGAGGCGCGCGGCGAACCGCGGTGCCTCGGTCAGTGGTGAAGGCCGTCCAACATACTGCTGGTTGAGACGTGCCAGCTCCCGGTGGAACTCCGGGTCGCGCTTCGCGTCCTCATAGACGCGTTCGAGTTCGTCGAGCGCGCTGACGAGGGCCTCGGGAACGAAACGTCCGCCGTACTGTCCGAAATACGGTCCCTCATGTTCGCTCAATGGTGTCTGTTCGGATGCCTTCACTGTTGCTCCTGCCTTCACGAGTCGTTGCACGGCCAGGACGTGGTCGTCCGCGGTGGCGACGCCCTCGCCCACCAGTACCGCGTCGGCACCGGCCCGTGCATAGTCTTCCAGTTCCACGCTGCCGAACACGCCGGATTCGGCGACCTTGACCACGTCGTCCGGCAGCCCGTCCGCCAGCTCGCGGTACTTGCCGACGTCCACGCGCAGGTCCTTGAGGTTGCGCGCATTGATGCCGATGACCTTGGCGCCGGCAGCCCGTGCGCGGTCGATCTCCTCGACGGTGTGGGTCTCCACCAACGCCGTCATGCCCAGGTCATGGGTAAGGTCGAGCAGCCGTCGCAGGTCGTCGTCGGCGAGCGCGGCGACGATGAGGAGTATGAGGTCGGCTCCGTGTGCGCGTGCTTCCCAGACTTGGTAGTCGGTGGTGATAAAGTCCTTGCGCAGTACCGGGATGTCGACGTTGGCGCGTACTGCGTCCAGGTCGTCGAGTGATCCGTGGAAGCGCTGTTCTTCGGTGAGTACGGAGATTGCGCTGGCTCCTCCTGCGGCGTATTGGGCGGCGAGTGCGCCTGGGTCGGGGATGTCGGCGAGGTGGCCTTTGGAGGGGGATGCGCGTTTGATTTCGGCGATGACGGGGATGGCGTCTGGGCGCTTGAGCCATCGTGTCGCGTCCAGTGGGGCAGGCATGGTGGCTGCCTGTTCCTTGAGTTGTGCGAGTGTGGTGGCTTGTTCGCGGGCGCGTTGGTCGTGTTGTGCGCCGGCTACCAGTTCGTCCAGTACCGACATGGTCCTCCTTGTGTTGGTGGCGTTTGTGGTCGCCATGGCTCACTGTAGGGGATGGTGTGCGTGAGGGTCGAGCATTGTTTCATGTTGTGGGCGGATTGTGGTCATGGGAGGCGTGGGTGGTCTTGTTCAGTGGGTGCCGGTGAGGTGGAGGATGGTTGCGGCTGCCATGGCGAGCATGAGGAGCGCGAGGAATGGGCTGATGGCGAGTCGTTTGATGGGGTGTTTCGGCTTGTCGGCGAATCGTGGTGGCGGCGTTGGCGGCCATGGTCTAATGGGAGGGTAAATTCCCTTCGTGAAAGGAGCCGATGATGGCTGATATCAAGGAAACGTTCGACGAGCTCAAGGACAAGGTCGAGGCGAAGATCGATGAGGTCAAGGCCGACCATGAGGAGCGCAAGGCCGAGCGTCAGGACGACAAGATGGAGAAGGCCGCGTCGAAGGCGCAGGCGATTCGCGACGAGGCGTCGGCCAGGCTCAACGAGGCCACTGCGGCTGCCGCCAAGAAGGCCGACGAGATCAAGGACAAGGCGCAGGACAAGGTCAAGGAGGCGCAGGACAAGGCGCAGGAGACCATTCAGAAGGCTCAGGACAAGCTGGATGATCTCAAGAAGTGACGTTTCCTTCCTGTCGGTGCGGGAGGCGTGACCGGCCGGTTGGCTTGGTCCGCCTCCCCTTTTATTTTCCTGACGGAGAAAGAGCTGCACATGCCGTGTCCTGCCGTGTTCTAATGGGTGTGTCAATACACGTCTCGTGAATCGAAGGAGCCTGTCATGGCTGAGATCAAGGAAAAGTTCGAAGAGTTCAAGGACCACATGGAGGAGAAGCACGAGGTCCACAAGGCCGAGCGCGACGAGAAGAAGGCCGAGCGTGCCGAGGAGCATGCCGCCAAGGAGATCGCCAAGGAGGACAACAAGATCCGCGAGGCTGCCGACGATCCCGCCAAGAAGCGCGAGAAGGTCGAGGAGAAGGCCACCGACAAGAAGGACAAGGCCGAGGGCAAGGCCGCCGATCGTGAGGAGCAGGCCACCGAGGATCAGGTCAAGCTCAACGAGCGTTTCGGCACCCAGCTTGGCTGATTGCCTGACGTCGGTTGCCCGAGTGTGACCGGTAGGTGTTTTCGGGCCCGTACGCATTTCCGTGCGTATGGGCCCCTCCATGTTCGCAGGATGCGGCGAGCGTGTAGTGGACGCTGCTGAAAGTTTGCTGATTCTTCCGGACGTGGAATCGTCTTTGCGGCAAGCCCCGGCATGGTCTAATGGAGTCACACAACAAGTACGGATAGTACGAAAGGAGCCAATCATGACTGATATGGCGGAAAAGCTCGGCGAACTCAAGGGCAAGGCCGAAGTCAAGGCGGACGAGGTCAAGGAGAAGGCCGGCGAGCTCAAAGGCAAGGCCGAGGCCAAGCTTGACGAGCTCAAGAAGGACCATGAGGAGCGCAAGGCCGAGTGATCGACCTCGCTCCCGGCACGGGCCCGTACCAGCCATTGGCCGGTACGGGCCCGTGCCATTGGTGCGGCCTCCCCATAGATTGCGACGCCGGCATGCGCCCCCCCCCCCGGGCCGCGCACTGGATGCAACTTGTTTCCCTACAGGAAGGAGCCACCATGGCTGACGGTCGACTTGCCGCTGCGGTGCAGGCAATGCCGAAGACCGAGCTGCACGTGCATATCGAGGGGACGCTGGAACCCGGGCTGGCCTTGCAGTTCGCGGCACGCAACGACGTCGAGCTGCCGTGGACGTCGTTGGACGCACTCAGTGCACAGTACGAGTTCACGGACCTGCAGTCGTTCCTGGACCTCTACTACCGGCTGATGGGCACCTTGCGGCATGCGCAGGACTTCCACGACCTCATGCTCTCCTATCTCAGACGGGCCGCCCAGGACGGCGTACGCCATGCGGAGATCTTCTTCGACCCGCAGGTGCATCTGGCCAACGGCATCCCCTACGACACCGTGCTCGACGGGTTGCATGCCGGCTTGCGCGAAGGTGAGGAACGGTACGGGGTGTCAGGCGCACTGATCCTGTGCATCGTGCGCGACCTGCCGCTGCAGGATGCGGAACGCATGCTTGACCTTGCCGTCCCCAGGGCGGATGAGGTGCTGGGCATCGGCCTGGATTCCGCTGAAGTCGGCCACCCGCCGAAACTATTCGAACATGTGTTCGAACGTGCGGGCGACTTGGGTTGGCACCGCGTGGCGCATGCCGGCGAGGAGGCCGGCATCGACTACATGCAGCAGGCGCTGGACCTGCTGCATGTCGAACGCATCGACCACGGCGCACACGCGTTGGACGACGCTGCGATGATGCGCCGCCTTGCCGAGGAGCGCGTGCCGGTGACCCGCTGCCCCCTGTCGAACATCCGGCTGCACGTGGTGAAGGACGCCGAGGGGCTGCGCATCCGCGACTTCCTCGACGCCGGCGTCATCACCACGGTCAACTCCGACGACCCGGCCTACTTCGGCGGCTACCTGACGGACAATTACCTTGCGCTCGTACAGGCCGGATGCACGCTCTACGACCTGGCGCGTCTTGGGGAGATGTCGATCCAGGCGTCCTTCCTGGACCAGGGACGCAAGGCGGCGCTCCTGGAGGAATTCGAAGCCTGGAAGCTCGAGTATCTCGGCTGAGCGTGGCGTGTACGGCAGGGCCCGGCGACATCATATGTCGCCGGGCCCTGCCGTACACGCCACGCCATCGGCTAGCGGCCGTGACCTTCCAGGCGTTCCAACTGGGCGGCCAGCTGGATGGCCTCGACACTGGCGCCCGCCTTGTTGCGGGTTTCCTGCCACTCCGTAGCGGGTACCGAGTCGAGCACCAGTCCCGCACCCGCCTGGACGCTCGCCTGGTGGTCGCGGATGAAGGCGGTGCGGATGGCAATGGCCATGTCCATGTTGCCGGAGAAATCGAAATAGCCGATGGTGCCGCCGTAGATGCCACGGTCGGCGGGCTCCAACTCGTCGATGATCTCCACGGCACGCGGCTTGGGTGCCCCGGACAGGGTGCCTGCAGGGAAGGCGGACCGGAACACGTCGAAGACGCCCAGCGACGGGTCGACCTCGCCCACCACGGTCGAACAGATATGCATGATGTGCGAGAAACGCTTGATGTCCATGAGGGACACCACCTCGACAGTGTGCGGCAGGCAGACACGGCTCAGGTCGTTGCGGCTCAGGTCGACAAGCATGATGTGTTCGCTGGTCTCCTTGGGATCGGCAAGGAGCTCCCTGCCGAGCCGCTCGTCCTCCTCCGGCGTGGCGCCACGCGGACGGGAACCGGCAATCGGGAAGGTCATCGCATGCCCATGGTCGACCTTGATGAGCGTTTCCGGACTCGAACCGATCACGTTGAAATCCCGTCCCTGCGCATCCGTAAGCGCCATGAAATACATGTAGGGGCTGGGATTGAGCGTACGCAGCACCCGGTACACGTCGAAGGGGTCGGCCGGCGAATCGATGTCGACACGCTGCGAAATGACCACCTGGAAGACGTCGCCGTCGATGATGTGCTGCCGGGACCTTTCCACGGCACGCTCATACACCTCCTTGGCGGTACGGAAACGCAGCTCGGGCCGCGGCCTGGACGGGTCAAGCACATCCATGCGGAATTCGCCGTCCACGGGGGTGGCCACCATGCGCTGCATGCGGTCCAGGCGCGCCACCGCCTCGTCGTATGCCCCATCGGCACGTGTCGGCCTGTCATCCGTGTTCACCGCATTTGCGATGAGCCACACCGAACCGTCCACGTGATCCACGACGGCCATGTCGGTGGCCAGGGCGAGCACCAGTTCCGGCTGGCCGGTCTCGTCAGGGGCCTGCGCTCGCAGGGTGGGTTCCCAGTGCCGGATCGCATCCCAGCCGACCGTGCCCACCAGGCCACTGGTCAGGTTCGGCAGGCCATCGACCTGCGGCGCACGCAAGGCGGCCAGGGCGGCCCGCGCCACGTCCATGACATCGCCGTCCGTCGGGATCCCCGCGGGGACGGTGCCCAGCCAGTTCGCCCGTCCGTTGTCGGAACGCAGCTGGGCCATCGAATCGACGCCGATGAAGCTGTAACGGCTCCAGCTGCCGCCGTACTCGGCGGATTCCAGGATGAACGTGCCGGAACGTCCAGACGCGAGACGCTCGTAGAAACCGACCGGCGTCAGTGAATCGGCCAGCAGGCGGCGCACGACGGGAATGATGCGGTATCCCTCGTCCGCCAGGTCATGGAACCGGTCACGCCCCGGCCAGGTCTGCCCCCACGCGAGGTTCTTGACACTGTTTGCCGTCATTGACGTCACTCCTCCCCCGCTGCGCGTTCACCGATGACGACCGGCAACGGTCCGCCTTCGTCGAAACAGCTGCGCTTGCCCGTATGGCACGCCGCACCCACCTGGTCGACCTCGACCAGCAGGGCGTCCCCGTCACAGTCCAGGGATACGCCCTTGACGTATTGGACATGGCCGGACGTGTCCCCCTTGCGCCAGTATTCCCGGCGGGAACGCGACCAGAAGGTCACGCGTCCCTGGGTGAGGGTGCGGCGCAGCGCCTCGTCGTCCATGTACCCGACCATGAGCACCTCATGGGTGTCGTATTGCTGCACGACCGCGGCCACCAGGCCATGGTCGTCGTATTTGAGGCGCACCTTGAGGCGCGGGTCGAGGATCACGGAGTTGTCGTATGTCTCATTGTTCGTCATGGGAAGAGTCTGCCTGATTTCGTGCGTGTTGTAAAGGGGGCGTCGGGAAGGTCAGCGCACCGTGTAGCCGGCACGGCGCAGTTCGTCCTTGACTTCGCCGATCGTGACCTTGCCGTAGTGGAAGATCGACGCGGCAAGCACCGCGTCGGCGCCGGCGGCGATGGCCGGCGGGAAGTCCGCCGCCTTGCCGGCGCCGCCGGAGGCAATGATCGGGATGTGCACCTCGCGGCGCACCGCCTCGATCATCTCCAGGTCGAAGCCGGACTGGGTGCCGTCCGCATCCATGGAGTTGAGCAGGATCTCCCCTGCGCCGAGGTCCTGGGCCCGCTTGGCCCACCATACGGCGTCGATGCCGGTGGGCTTGCGGCCGCCCATGGTGGTCACCTCGAAGCCGGACCGGGTGTGCTGCTCGCCGCGTTCACGCCGGGCGTCCACGGACAGGACCAGCACCTGGTTGCCGAAGCGCTCGGCCACGCGGCTGATCAGGGACGGATCGTTGATGGCCGCCGTATTCACGCCGACCTTGTCGGCGCCGCAGCGCAGCAGGGAGTCGACGTCCTCCGGCGTGCGCACGCCGCCGCCGACGGTCAGCGGAATGAACACCTGCTCCGCGGTGGCGGACACCACGTCCACCATGGTCCTGCGATGGCCGCTGGAGGCGGTCACATCGAGGAAGGTCAGTTCATCGGCGCCCTGACGGTAGTATTCGGCGGCAAGTTCCACCGGGTCGCCGGCATCGCGCAGGTTCTCGAAATGGACGCCTTTCACCACCCTGCCGGCATCCACGTCCAGACACGGGATCACACGCACCGCCAACGACATCCTGCACACTCCTTCTCGGGGCCTCGTTTGCATGGGAAACGCAGTACAGCCTATCGGTCGGCTGTTACAAGCGACGCCAACGTCTCCGCATGCGAAACGGACGGTCGCCACGTCCCCGCACGGTGACTGCCGTGGGCATGGGCCATGGGCGACCCGCCGTTTCGCCGGGACCGGACGTCATCGGTCGCGTTTGCGCCACGCGAAGACTGCGACGGCGACGGCGTAGAGGGCTGCCGCCCAGGCGAGTACCGGCCACAGGTCGGGCCACAGTTCGCCCCAGCGTCCATGGACGCAGGCGTCGGCCAGTTGGGAGGCATGGTAGAAGGGCAGGACGTCACAGACCGCCTTGAAACCCTCCCCCATGACGTCGATGGGGAACCAGATTCCCGCGAACCAGCTGGCGAGGACGGTCAGGAGCGCACCGCACACGCCGCCGACGGCGCTGTCGCTCATCACGCTGCCGCACAGCAGGGCGATGGGGACGACGAGGACGACTGCCGCCAGCGTGCCCCAGGTGAAGCGGAATCCAAGGAGCATGGCCGCCAGGAAGGTGACCAGCGCCTGCGCCATGGCGATCAGGAGCATGGGCAGCGTGTATCCTGTCAGGAAGTCGGCAGCCGTCATGGGTGAGGCGAAGAGTCGTACCAGGAAGGCACCGGTACGGTCACGTGCCAGGAGCATGCCGCAGAAGAGGGCCATGAACACCGGTGCGAAGGTGGCGATGCCCGGTGCGAGCGCATCGATCGCGAAGCCCGGGTTGCCCGCGCTGCCCATCGAGGCGTTGATGGCGTGCAGCATCCACAGCAGGATGACAGGGAAGGCGATGGCGAAGAAGAGGTTGACGGGATCGCGCAGCACTTCCCTCATGATGCGGTCCGCGAAGGTACAGGTGCGACGGATCATTGCCGTGCTCCTTTCGTCAATGCGATGAAGGCATCCTCCAGCGAGTCGGCATGGGTGTCCTCCTTGAGCTGGGCGGGCGTGCCCACGGAGACGACCTTGCCGTCCACCATGATGCCGACACGGTCCGCCAGGGCCTCGACCTCCTCGAGATAGTGGGTGGTCAGCATGATGGTGACCTTGCCCTTGACGGATCCGATCACGTCCCACAGTTCATGCCTGGCGTACACGTCCAGTCCGACGGTGGGCTCGTCAAGGAACAGCACCTGCGGATCCGTGATCATGGCCATGGCGATGCTCAGGCGACGCTGCATGCCCCCATGACGGATGCGTCCCCGAGGGTGGGGCGGCTCACTCCGGTGAGCATGTCGATGGTGGTGGATTTCCCTGCGCCGTTGGTGCCGAGCAGGGCGAAGGTCTCCCCCTTCGTGACCGTGAGGTCGAGTCCGTCGACTGCCACGAGGCTCCCATAGCGCTTCGTCAGTCCCTTGGCGGCGATGGCCGGTTCAGCCACGGTGCCCCTCCTTGATGTGGTAGTCGCGCAGGGCGAGGTACAGGTCATCGACACTGCGGTTGACGAATGCTTGGTCGAGGTCGAGGTAGCCGGTGGCGATCATGCTTGCCAGGCCGTGGACGCCGACCCACACCTCGAGGTGGAACCGTTCGGCTTCCTCGTGGTCGATGCCCAGTTGGTCGGCCAGTACGTCGATGACCGGTTCGAGGTCATGCGCCTGGGTGCGGCGTTCCTCTTGGGTGATCGGCCGCATGAAGCGCATGCGGAACAGCTGCGGTTCGTCGTGTGCGAAGCCGATGTAGGCCATGCCGCTGGCCTGGTAGGGAGGGTATGCGCCGCTTTCCACGGCTTGCCGCACACGGCCGGCATAGAGTTCCTGCGCACGCTTCCAGACGGCATGGTGCACGCCCTCCATGGAACCGAAGGCATCGAAGATGGGCTTGACCGAGCATCCCAGCCGCTGGGCCAGGGAACGTGCCGTGAGTGCGTCGGGGCCGGATTCGCGCACGATGGACAGGGCTCCGTCGAGGATGTCCTGCGCGTTGTGTCGTTTACGTGGGGGCATGAGAGACCGCCTTTCTGTTAGATAACACGTGTTACCTTAACAGGTGCGGACAAACGAAAAGCGTCGCACGCATCGTAGGGAAGGAGACGGACGGGACTATGCGATGGAACCCCGTTGGTCGCGGACCTTGGCGGCCAGCTGCCCGCAGGCGCCGTCGATGTCCTGACCGCGCGTGTCGCGCAAGGTGGCCGTGATGCCGGCTTCATGCAGCACCTCGCAGAAACGCCGTTCGTCCTCCGGCTTGGACGCCGTCCACCGTGACCCCTCGATGGGGTTGAGCGGAATTGGGTTGACGTGGGCCCAGTCGTCGCCGTAGTGGTTGAGTCGCCTGGCCAGCAGCCGTGCATGCTCTTCCTGGTCGTTAATGCCGCGCATCAGTGCATACTCGATGCTCACGCGGCGCTTGCTGGCCAGGTAGTAGTCATGGGCTGCGTCCAGCACCTGCTCGACGTTGAACCGGCGGTTCATCGGAACCAATTCGTCCCGCAGCTCATTGCTCGGCGCATGCAGAGACACGGCAAGGCGCACCGGGATGCCTTCCTGGGCCAGCTTGCGGATGCCGGGCACGACGCCCACGGTGGACACGGTGATGTTGCGCGCGGATATGCCGAAGCCTTCCGGGGGCAGGGCGCTGATCTGGCGCACCGCGCCCATGATCGCCCGGTAATTGCCCATCGGCTCGCCCATGCCCATGAACACCACGTTGCTCAGGCGTCCCGGCCCGCCGGCCACTTCGCCCCGTTCCATCATGCGCGCCGCCACGCGTACCTGTTCGAGGATCTCACCCGCGGACATGTTGCGCATCAATCCCAGCTTGCCGGTCGCGCAGAACGGGCAGCCCATGCCGCAACCGACCTGGCTGGAGATGCACAGGGTCGTACGGTTCGGGTACCGCATGAGCACCGACTCGATCTTCGCATCGTCGAACAGGTTCCACAGGGTCTTGACCGTCATGCCGCCGTCGGCGACCTGCCGGGTCACCTCCGTGATGAGCGGCGGGAAGAACCGCTCCTGCGCGGCTTGCCGGGCGGAAGCCGGAAAATCGGTGAACTCGCTGGCCTCCACGTCGAAATGCCCGTAGTAATGGTTCGCCAACTGCTTGACACGGAACCTGGGGAGGCCGAGCTCCCTGGCCGCTTCGATGCGCTCGTCGGCGTCCATGTCCGCGAAATGCAGCGGCGGCTTGCCGCGGCGCGCATGCCCCTTCGCCAATACGTCCCGGAACGTGCCGGTCGTGCCTCCAGGGGTGATGCCCGTCTCGGGCATGTCCGTCGTATCCTGGTCGCTCATCCTCGTCCTTGTCGTTTCCATAGCCATCCGAATATGCAGGGAAAACTCACAGTCCCGCCAGCCACAGCGCCACGCACAGGAACGGGGCCGTCAGCAGGATGGAGTCCACGCGGTCCAGCACGCCGCCATGGCCCTTCAGCATGTGCCCCATGTCCTTGATGCCCAGGTTGCGCTTGATCAGGGAAGCACACAGGTCACCGAAGGTGCCCACCACGCCGATCATCACGCCGGCCACCAGCGGGAACCACCAACGCGTCGCCCACGTGGCTGCGTCATACGTGCACGCGAACACCGCATAGACGCCCGCGACTGCGAACAGGATGGAGCCGCACAGGCCCTCCACGGATTTCTTCGGGGAGATCGAGGGGCACAGCTTGTGCCTGCCGAGCCAGGCGCCGGCGAACAGGCCCCCGGTGTCGCCCAAGGCCGGCATGAACACGATCATGACGGCGTGGGCCACCGGGTGCCCATTGAAGGTCAACGGCATGACGATGCAGGAGGCCAGCAGCGGAATATACAGCACGGTGAATGCGGACACGGCCGCCTGGGTGAGCCGACTGTGCCGCTCCACGGCGGCACCATCGTCCACACGCTTGTCCGACGAGACCCGGTCCGTGCGGTCGGACGTCCTGATGCGACGCGAACCCATGACCACGGCCGCCAACAGGGTCACCATGACGCATAGTCCCATCGCCACCACGTGATGGGTGCTGAAATACACGGACACCAAGGTGACCGTGGAGCAGATCCAGAGCGTGACCAGCGGAATATGGATGTTGCGCACCGCAAAATCCACCCTCAGCTCCCACAGGCCCAGGATCATGAAGATCACCACGAGCAGCATGAACAGGACCGGACTGATCAACAGGCACGCCACGATCAGTACCACCAGCACCACGGCAGTGCCCACTGCCTGCGGCATGTTGCGACCGGTCTTCGAATTGATTGACCGAATCGTCTCGTCGGCATCCTTGTCGACCCGCGTCTTCGCCTTCATGCAGCTTCCTCTTCCAAACCAAGGACGCGCACTGGCGCGCATCCAAAACCATAACGCGGATGCGCGCCACGAACCGGTCAAGGCCCGCCGCGCGCATCCGCCAACCATGGAAGTCAGACCTCCATGATTTCCTTCTGCTTGCCCTCCAGCAAGGCATCCAGCTGGTCGGTGACCTGCTTGGTCACCTTGTCGAGTTCCTTGAGCAGGCGCTCGCCTTCGTCCTCGCCGAGCTCGCCGTCCTTGACGGCCTTGTCGAGACTTTCCTTGGTCTTGCGGCGGATGTTGCGCACCGCGACCTTGCCTTCCTCGGCCTTGGTCTTGGCGAGCTTGACGTATTCCTTGCGGCGTTCCTCGGTCAGCTCCGGCATGGTCAGCAGGATGACCGCGCCGTTGCGCCGCGGGCTGGCCCCCAGGTCGGAGTCGCGCAGGGCCTTCTCCACTGCATTCGCCTGCGAGGGGTCGAAGGGGGTGATGGACAGCGTGCGCGGCTCGGGCACGCCGATGGTCGCCATGGACTTCAACGGCGTCGGAGCGCCATAGTAGTCCACCGTGATGCCGTTGAGCAGGGCCGGATTGGCACGGCCGGTACGGATGCCGGAGAAGTTCTCCTTGGTGGAATCCACCGACTTCTCCATCTGGGCCTTCGCCTGCTCTACTGCGTTTGCCATGGGTTGTTCTCCTTCTGTTGCACGGGGTGCCTTCGTTGCACGCCCGTTCGTTTGATGGCGTCGACTTGCCTAGGCCAGCTCGGATTCGCCGTTGGACACCAAGGTGCCGACGGATTCGCCGAGGAGCGCGCGGGTGACGTTGCCCGGCTCTTCGAGGCCGAAGACGCGGATGTGCTGGTCGTTGTCACGCGCCATGGCCATGGCCGATGCGTCCATGACTGCCAGGTTGTCCACGAGGGCGCGCTTGTAGCTCAGGCGGGAGAAGCGCTTGGCGTGGTCATCCTTGCGGGGGTCGGCGGTGTATACGCCGTCCACGCCGTTCTTGCCCATGAGCACCTCGTCGCAGTGGATCTCCAACGAGCGTTGGATCGAGACCGTGTCCGTGGAGAAGTACGGCATGCCCGCACCGGCGCCGAAGATGACCACGCGCCCCTTCTCCAGGTGACGGATCGCCTTGAGGGGGATGTAGGGTTCGGCGACCTGGCCCATGGTGATGGCGGTCTGCACGCGGGTGGCCTGTCCCTCCTGTTCCAGGAAGTCCTGCAATGCCAGGCAGTTCATGACCGTACCCAGCATGCCCATGTAGTCGCCGCGCGAGCGGTCGATGCCCGCCTGCTGGAGTTCCGCGCCGCGGAAGAAATTGCCGCCACCGGTGACGATGGCCACCTGCACGCCCTGCTGCACTGCGGGAACGATCTCCTCGGCAATCCGACGCACCACGCCGGTGTCGATTCCGACCGAGCCGCCGCCGAAGGCCTCGCCCGATAGTTTCAGCAATACCCTGCGCGGGGAGTCCCCTGCCTGTTCCAATGCCATCCGCAAGCCTTTCAGCATAAGAGGTCCATTCCGGTTCGTCTCCCAAGGGTAACGGTGCGGTACGACACGGTCGGTGCCCCGGAACGACGTGAGCCGCCCACGCCCGGTGGGGCGTGGGCGGCTCGGTGACGTCATGGACGGACGCAGGGACGTCATGTCCTCGACGGGCGCCCGGAACGGTGCTTACTCGACGTCGGCCTCGGGAGCCTTGCCGACCTCCAGGCGGGCGAAGGCAAGGGCCTGGCCGCCGACTTCCTTGAACAGGTCGCCGATGGTCTTGGACGGATCCTTGACGTAGGCCTGCTCCAGCAGCACGTGCTCCTTGAAGAAGGCGTTGATGCGGCCTTCCACGATCTTCGGGACGATCTTCTCGGGCTTGCCCTCGGCCAGGGACTTCTCCGTGGCCACGCGACGCTCGGACTCGACGACGTCGGCGGGCACATCCTCGCGGGTGAGCCACTGCGCACCCATGGCGGAGATCTGCAGGGCGGCCTCGTGGGCCACGGCGGCGCCGGCCTCGTCGGTGGCGATCATCGCGACGATGCTCGGGGGCATCTCGGCGGACTTCTTGTGTGCGTAGACCTCGACATGCGGACCGCTGATCTTGCCGAACTGGCCGATCTTGACGTGCTCGCCGAAGAGGGCGGCCTCCTGCTCGATGTACTCCTTGACGGTGCCGTCCTCGGCCGGAGCCGCCAGGACGTCGTCGATGCCGTTGGCGTCGGCCTTGACGGCGTCGGCGAGCACGGTGTCGGCGAAGTCCACGAACTTCGGGGTCTTGGCCACGAAGTCGGTCTCCGAGTTGAGCTCGACGGCGTAGCCGACCTGGCCGTTGTCGCCGTCCACGACGGTGGAGGCGATGGTGCCTTCCTGGGCCTTGCGGCCTTCGCGCTTGCCGGCGGCCTGGATGCCCTTGGCGCGGATGATCTCCTTGGCGCGGGCGACGTCGCCGTCGGCCTCCGTCAATGCCTTCTTGACATCCATCATGCCTGCGCCGGTCTCCTCGCGGACCTGCTTGATCAAAGCTGCGGTGATTGCTGCCATTGATTTCTCCTCAGTATGACAATACGAAGCGTTTTCGTTGCCCCTTCCCGTCGGGGAAGGGAGGGCGGCGGCGCCGCCCGGTGCGTCCATGGGAGTCAACAGGACCGGCGCGGAATTATTCCGTCGGTTCCGCACCGGTCCCGTCGACCCCTCCGGGCTCAGTTCTGGGAAGCGTCGTGATCGGCGATGGACGCGGCCTCTTCCTCCTTGAGGACCGGGGTCTCGTCCGCATTGCCGGCCTTCACGTCGGCGGCAGCCTGCTCGGCTGCGTACTCGCCGGCGGCACGCGCCTGCTCGGAGTTGGCGTCGAGGTTCTCAGAAGCGTCCTTCGCGTCCTTGGGACCGCGGCGCTCGGCGTCCTCACGCACGTCCACGGAGACGGTGTGGGCGTTCTCCGTGAGCAGGTCCTTCTCCCACTCGGCCATCGGCTGGTCGCTCGCCTGGCCGGCGTTGTCGGAAGCCTTGGCGGCGTTGCCGGAGCGTGCCAGCAGACCATCGGCGACGGCGTCGGCGAACAGCGTGGTCAGCAGATCGATGCCGCGGATGGCGTCATCGTTTGCCGGGATCGGGTACTCGACGGCCTCGGGGTCGGCATTGGTGTCGACGATGGCAACGACCGGGATACCCAGCTTGTGGGCCTCGGAAACCGCCAGGGCCTCCTTGTTGATGTCCACGACGAACATGGCGGAAGGAGTGCGGTTCATGTTGCGGATACCGCCCAGCTGCTTCTCCAGCTTGTCCTTCTCGCGCTCGAGGAGCAGCAGCTCCTTCTTCGTCAGGCCGGAGCCGTGCACGTCGGTGAAGTCCATCTCCTCAAGTTCCTTGAGGCGGTTGACGCGCTTGGAGACGGTCTGGAAGTTGGTGAGCATGCCGCCCAGCCAGCGCTCGCACACGTACGGCATGTTCACGCGCGTGGCCTGTGCCTTGATGGCTTCCTGTGCCTGCTTCTTGGTGCCCACGAAAAGCACGGTGCCGTTGTGGGCGACCGTGGTCTTGATGAAGTCGTACGCGGCATCGATCAGGTCGAGGGTCTTGAACAGGTCGATGATGTAGATGCCGTTGCGCTCCGTGAGGATGTACTGCTTCATCTTCGGGTTCCAACGACGGGTCTGGTGTCCGAACTGCAGACCAGCCTTCAGCATGTCGCTCATGGTGATTTGAGCCATGGTATCGCTACCTTTCTGTCGGTTCTTGCCTGGCCATGCGCATCCGCGTGCAGCCTCCCATCCGGGAATGGCCGACCGACACGGACCGTCGCGTGCATGGCGCGAATTGGGTGCGTACCGGTTGACGATGATGGGGTGGACCACTTCCCCGCGACAGGGTCATGCTCCGATTGGCACGCAAAGAATCATGATAACACGTGCTCCCCACCACGGATGGCATGGCGGGGAGCACGTGTCCGTCACGGTGCCGCTAGGACCTGGCACCACGCATACGGCGCATGGCGGCACGCCGTTCGTCCTTCTCCAGCCGGTCGAGGTATACATGGCCGTCCAGGTGGTCGGTCTCGTGCTGGAGCATCCGCCCGAAGATGCCGTCCCCCTCGAGCACGACCTCCTTGCCGTCCAAGTCGATGCCACGCACCCGCGCATAGTCGGCGCGCTTGGTCTTGTACCACAACCCGGGCACGGACAGGCACCCCTCGTCGCCATACTGCTCACCGCGGGTTTCCTCGAGCACCGGGTTGAGTACGTAGCCTATCTTGCCGTCGATGTTGTAGGAGAACGCCCGCAGGCTCACGCCGATCTGGTTGGCGGACAGGCCCGCACGTCCCGGGTCGTCCACGGTGTCCAGCAGGTCCTGCACCAGGCGGCGCACCGCCGGGGTGATCTCCCCTATCGAATCGCATTTGGTGCGCAGGACCGGATCGGGAACTACACGAATCTCACGGATTGCCACGGCTACTTCGTCTCCTCGCTCGTCTCGGTGGCCGCCTCGTCGGCGGCGCCATCGTGTTGCATGGTAGCATCACCACGTTCCGGTCGCCATTCCTCCAGACGTTCCTGTACGTTGTCGAACGCCTGGCGTACGCGCGGCGTCATGGTGGCGGAGACGGCCATGACCGACTCCCCCGCCTTCTTGACCGTTTCGGTGGTGTTCTCCAGCAACTGGATGGCGGCCGGGACAGGACGGGCGGACGCGACCGGCGCATAGAGTTCGCCTTCGATGACTTCCTCGTAACGCTTGAACACCTTGGGACGGATCACCTTCATGCTCGCGGTCATCGTGCCGTCCTCGATGTTGAAGTCCTCGGGCAGCACGACGAACTTGCGCACCGACTCCGCCCGAGACACCGACGCGTTGCCCAGGTCGACGTATTGCTGGATGTAGGCGCGCACCGCGTCGCTATGGGCCAGATCCGACAGGGGGATGGCGGGGTCGAGTCCCTGGTCGGCAAGCCACGACCCCACCATCTCGGCATCGAGGGTGACCAGCGCGCCAATGAACGGCTTGTTGTCGCCGACCACCACGGCATGGGCCACGATCGGGCACTCGCAGATGGCGCTTTCCATGGGTGCCGGGGAGACGTTCTTGCCGCCGGCGGTGATGATGATGTCCTTCTTGCGGCCGGTGATGAACAGGAACCCGTCGTCGTCGATCGTGCCCAGGTCGCCAGTGCGCAGCCAGCCGCTGGGACGCAGCACTTCGTTCGTACGCTCCGGGTTCTTGTAGTATCCGAGGAACACATTCGGCCCCTTGACCTCGATCTCCCCGTCCTCGGCGGTGCGCACGGCCATGCCCGGACCGGGACGTCCCACCGAGCCGGGGCGGTTCGCCTTCTGCCAGTTGACCATCATGGGGGCGGCCGTTTCCGTCATGCCGTACCCCTGGATGAAGGTGATGTCGTCCATCCCGTTGAAGAAATGCACCAGGTCGGTGCTGATGGGGGCACCGCCACAGGCCAGGTACCTCAGGTTGGGCCCTAGGGCGGAGCGGAACGATGACGCCACGGTCGTCATGTAGAACGAATGGCTCATCCGCATCGCCCAGGTGGGCTGCCGGTGCTCGGTCTCGCGCTTGGACCACTCGACGAAATGGTCCACCGCCTTCGCGAAGACGCGACCCCTGACGCCGGACCCTGCCTTCTGCGAGGCGGCATTGTAGACCTTTTCGAACACACGCGGCACACCCAGCAGGTACGTCGGCTTGAAACTGCGCAGGTCCGCCAGCAGGTGCTTGGCGCCAGGCACGTATCCGACCACCCCGTGACCGCCGATTGCCGTGTACTGGATGTACCGTGCAAAGCAATGCGCCAGGGGCAGGAACAGCAGCAGCCGGTTGGGTTCGTACAACATCTGCGGCAGGATCTCATAGCCGTTGAGCACGATGTGCGTGAAATTGCGGTGGGACAGCATGGCACCCTTGGGCCTGCCCGTGGAACCGGAGGTATACACGACGGTGAGCAGGTCGTCGGCGCGTACCCTGCCGATGGCCTCATCCAGGGCATCCTCGTCGACGGATTCGCCGTAATCGATGAGGGCATCAAGGGCGCCGTTGTCCATGTTGAACACGTGCCGGAGTCCGTCCTGCCCATGGGCGATGCGTTCCAGCGCCTGGGTGTGTGCCTCGTCGCCGCCGAAGGCGACCACGGGACTGACCTCCTCCACGATGGACTGGGCCTGCATCTGCGAATCCGTCTCGTAGATGGGCACGCTCACCGCGCCGATGGCCGCGCAGGCGAAATCCAGCACGCCCCATTCGTAGCAGGTGGCCGAGTAGATCACCACCATGTTGCCTTGCCGGACCCCCAGTGCCATCAGGCCCTTCGCCACGCTGCGCACCTGGGCGAGCATCTCGCCGGCCATGACGTCATTCCACTGCCGTGTACGCTCGTCCTTCCACTGCGCGATCAGGTCGCCGGGGTCGGCGAGCGCCCGCCGCGAGAGCAATGAGTAGATCGTGTCGTCCTGTGTGGTCGCATAGATGTTGTCGACTCCGTATTCTCTGAGCATGGTTCAACTATAAGTCACGTGGGCGGCGCCGGTGGGCTTCCTTGCGCTCAGCCGATGTCGATGTACACGCAGATCCATTTGGCGCCCGTGCGTTCGAAGATGATGCTGCCGCAGAATTGCCTGCCGCCCACGTGCAATCCGATGCTCATTTCGATGCGTGTTTCGGAGAGGAGCATGCCGTTGATGAATTGCGGTTCGGCTGGCGGGTAGACGATGCGGGCGTATTGGTCGTGTCCGTGGTTGAGGCGGTCGCCGAGGTGGAAGCGCATGGTGGCGAGCTTGGGGATGCAGTCCGGGTGGAGGACGTCGCCGAGGAGGGCTGCTGGCAGGCGGTCGCGGATGACGTCGATGACCAGGCAGGTGAGTCTGCTGGCGCGGAATGCCAGTTTGTCGATGTCCTGGTGGCTGTATGGGCTGTCGATGCAGGTACCGATGCGGTAGCGGATGGGTTCGTCGCGCGAGCCCATGGCGATGCGTCCCTCGTAGGGCGGGCGTGGTGTGCGTTCCTTGCGCCAGAATTCGCAGAATGCCTTCTCTTGGTCAGTCATGTGCACCATTGGTGTGTTCCCCTTGTTCGTGGTGTCGGCGGTCACTTCGCGCCGCGGTTTCGCGGCGGTGGTCGGCGTGGTGGCCGGCCTTGGGTCATTGTGGCAGGTGTCCTGGCGTGGGGGAATGCCTTGTCGCGGATGTGTGCGACATGGTCACAGATGTGGAGCAGTGCATGTCCGGGAGGTGGCGGTATTACTGGATTCCTGCGGATGTGTGGCGTCGTTTCCTTCACGAAAACGTTTGTTCCCGGGTGTGGGTAGGGGGCAAACGTTTGTTCCGTGGCGGATATGGTTCGGGGCATGTCGCCGTGGTGCGGCGGCATGCCCCGTGGTGTGGTCGTCGGTCAGCGTTGTGCGGTGGGTGCGACGACGACGTCGCATTTCTGGAAGTTCTTGACGTCCACGTATCCGGTGGATGCCATGGCGCGGCGCAGTGCACCGATGAAGTTGGTCTTGCCGTCGGCGAGGTGGCTTGGTCCGTAGAGGATCTCCTGGAGGGTGCCGACGGTGCCGACGGTGGTGCGTCTGCCGCGTGGCAGGCTGTGGTGGCGTGCCTCCGCGCCCCAGTGGGTGCCGTGTCCGGGTGCTTCGGCGGCGCGGGCGAGTGGTGCGCCGAGCATGGCTGCGTCGGCGCCCATGGCGAGTGCGGTGACGAAGCTGCCGGAGTCGCCCATGCCGCCGTCGGCGATGACCTGGACGTAGCGGCCGCCTGATTCGTCCATGTAGTCGCGGCGTGCTTCGGCGACGTCGGAGATGGCAGTGGCGAGGGGGACGTTGATGCCGATGGTGGCGCGGTTGGAGGTGACGGCGGTGCCGCCGAAGCCGACGAGGACGCCTGCGGCGCCGGCGCGCATGAGGTGCAGTGCGGCGGTGTAGTTGGCGGCGCCGCCGACGATGACCGGCACGTCGAGGTCGTAGATGAATTTCTTGAGGTTGAGCGGTTCGTGGTCGGTGGAGACGTGTTCGGCGGAGACGGAGGAGCCGCGGATCACGAAGAGGTCGACGCCTGCGTCTACGACGGTGGAATAGTACTGTTGGGTGCGTTGGGGCGAGAGTGCGCCGGCGACGGTGACCCCGGCGGCGCGGATCTCGTGGAGCCGCCGGGTGATCAGTTCCGGTTTGATCGGTTCGGCGTATGCCTGCTGCATGGAGACGGTGGCGTCGGCTTCGGGCAGCGTGGCGATGCGTTCGAGGATGGGCGCGGGGTCGTCGTAGCGGGTCCACAACCCTTCGAGGTCAAGGACACCGACGGTGCCGAGCTTGCCCATGGCGACGGCGGTGGCGGGACTGGTGACGGAGTCCATGGGGGCGCCGATGACCGGGATGGCGAACTCGTAGGCGTCGACTTGCCAGGTGGTGGAGACGTCCTGCGGATCGCGGGTCCTGCGGGACGGCACGATGGCGATGTCATCGAGTCCGTAGGCGACACGGCCTTTCTTGCCGAGACCGATTTCAATTTCCTGAGACATGCCTCCAAGGCTAATGTCCAGCACTGACAGTGGCCTGGCATGCGGGGTATGCCCGTCACCGACGTTTTTGGACAAATCCGGGCACGGGAAACATGCATGCATTATGCATGGAGGTTGGCAATGATTCCCACGAACCGCTTGGAGGACGTGCAACCATGAGCAAGATCAAGGTAGAGGGCAAGGTCGTCGAACTCGACGGCGACGAGATGACCCGCGTCATCTGGAAGGAGATCAAGGACCGGCTGATACTGCCCTATCTTGACGTCGACCTGGAATACTACGACCTGGGCATCGAGAACCGTGACGCCACGGACGACCAGGTGACCATCGATGCGGCCGAAGCCATCAAACGCGAGCATGTCGGCGTCAAATGCGCCACGATCACGCCCGACGAGGCACGTGTCGAGGAGTTCGGCCTCAAGAAGATGTGGAAGTCCCCCAACGGTACGATCCGCAACATCCTGGGCGGCACGATCTTCCGCGAGCCGATCGTCATCTCGAACATCCCACGCCTGGTGCCCGGCTGGACCAAGCCGATCGTGGTGGCCCGCCACGCCTTCGGCGACCAGTACAAGGCTACCGACTTCAAGGTGCCGGGCCCCGGCGCGCTGACCGTGACCTTCACCCCTCAGGACGGCTCCGACCCCATCGAGCACCTCGTGTTCGACTATCCCGGCCCCGGCGTCGCCCAGGTCCAGTACAACCTCGACGATTCCATCCGCGGATTCGCGCGCGCCTGCTTCAACTACGGCCTGCTGCGGGGCTACCCTGTCTACCTGTCCACGAAGAACACGATCCTCAAGGCATACGACGGCCAGTTCAAGGACATCTTCGCGGAGGTCTTCGAAACGGAGTACCGGGAACGCTTCGCCCAGGAGGGCCTGACCTACGAGCATCGCCTGATCGACGACATGGTGGCCAGCTCCCTCAAATGGCATGGCGGCTATGTGTGGGCCTGCAAGAACTACGACGGCGACGTCCAGTCCGACACCGTCGCCCAGGGCTTCGGGTCCCTGGGCCTGATGACCTCCGTCCTCATGACTCCGGACGGCCAGACCGTCGAGGCGGAGGCGGCGCATGGCACCGTTACGCGACACTACCGTCGCTGGCAGCAGGGCGAGCGCACTTCCACCAATCCCATCGCTTCCATCTATGCGTGGACCGGCGGTCTCAAGCATCGTGCCAAGCTTGACGACACGCCTGACGTGGCGCATTTCGCCAGGACCCTGGAGGAAGTCATCCTGTCCACGGTCGAGGGCGGCCAGATGACCAAGGACCTGGCGATGCTCATCGCCCCGGACCATGAGTGGCTTGATACCGACGGGTTCATGGATGCGCTCGACACGAATCTGCAGCGTGCCCTGCATGGGCGCGACTGACGGGGTTGCCTGCGTGACGCAAGGGGCCGGACGGATCCGATCCGTCCGGCCCCTTGTGCATGTGGGTGTCTACCATGGGTGGTGCCGTACCGGCAGCAGTCTTTCACCATCATGACAGGAGCAGCATGGTCACTTCCACCTTGCCGCGTCGGGTCCTTGCCGCCCTGACGGGCGTCCTCATCATCATGGCAACGTGCGGATGCGGCCAGGCGAAGCAGCACTCCCCTGCCGCTGCCGATACGGGCGATGTGGCCATCTTCACTCCTGACGACGGGTTCACGCTTGCCCGAGACGTGCCGTTGAACACGTGGCATCGTCTGGTGGATGCCCTCCGGGAGGAGCTGGACGGGCAGGGCATCGATGGCGACCATGTCGAGGTGCATACCGACAGCGACCTGGACAGCCAGAACGAGGCGCTGCAGGATTACGTGTCCGACCGGACCGGGGACGTCCGGGGTTCCGCGGAGGGGCGGTCCGGTGCCACGACCTTGGTGCTGGCGCCTGCCGTGGCGCATCATGACCTGAGCAGGTATTACGGCGACTATGTGACCGCGGCGACGTCACAGGAGGATGCCGAAGCCCTTGACCGCATGGCGGATACCCTCACCTTGGCACGGGAGGCAGGCATGCGCGTGGTGCTGCTGGGTAACGCGGTGGAAGGGTTCACCCCCGACGTGCAGGTCCCTCTCGTCAGTGCGCGGCAGATCGGCCAGATGCAGGCCGAGCAGCTCGTCAGCAAGCTGCGGTTGGACAGTGTCAGCCGCGGCAATCCCAAGTATGTGGAGATCCTGGTGCCGTACGTCGGTGAGGAGGAGCAGTCCCTGCAGTTCGCGCAGGAGGCGTTTGCCGGGGTCTGGTCCGTGCTTGCCGGCTACTTCCGTTCGGGCAAGGTGATCAGTCCATCGTTGCGTGTCACTGCCGCCACCGGCGAGGATGACTGGGAGCAGGTGGCCTTCCCGGCGGACAGTGCCGCCGACGTGGATGCCGAGCTGCGCCAACGGTTGGGTACGCCGGCATCCCACACCACCCATGTACGCATCGACGGGATCATCTCCATGGATGACAGCGTGGCCAAGGATGTCTGTGACACGTTGTCGGACCTGAAGTACACCGGTTCGGCAGCCGACATCAATCCTTCGATCTCCATCGGGGACGTGGTCGGCAGCATCACCGGCCGTCAGGACGTACACAAGCAGCAGGTACCCGACCCCACCCGTGCGCCGGCCGTCCCGGACGAATCGTCCCGGGATGGCTCCTCCTCGCAATGGCCAATCGTCACGGGCTTCGGCGCATACATCAGCAACATGCCCGACATCGTCAACGGCAAGCAGTGGATGACGGGCCTGGTGGACATGGATGCCAATGCGCATGCCGTCGCCGATGTGTGTGTCCGGCTCAATGCAGGCACGTCCCTGGAGGTGGAGTACCTGGAACAGGCGGACAACACCGCGCAGGGCGCCGTGCATGTCCCCCTGACCGCCGTCAGTGCCGGCAACCTCAAGGAGACGCTCATCGACCCCGGCTATGTCACCCTCGCCGACGCAGGACTGTAAGTCGCTACCGGACGGGCAGCAGGCGGATCCGCATGGCCGTCAGGAAGCTCTCCGGATCGCGGTACCGTCGGCCGTCGAGCCGTATGCCCCAATGCAGGCAGCTGCCGTCGCAATGGTCGCTGCCATGCCCCACCATGCCGAGGGGCTGGCCGCGCCGCAGTGATGCCCCCACGGACAGGTCGGTGACGGCCGGTTCGAAGGTCAGCGTCCACCCAGCATGGACCATGCTCACCACCGATTTGCCACCGACCTTCCCCCTGAAGCTGATGGTGCCGTCGATGGGGGCGACGATGTCATCTCCTTCCCCGGCTGCCAGGTCTACGCCACGGTGGCCGGCCAACCAGGGTTCTGCCGGCTCGTCGAAGGCGCGGATGACGACTCCATCACGGATAGGAGCGACCATGCGGGCCTGGCATCCGGGCCTGTCGTTTTCGGCCGCACAGCCGACCTGCTGTGCAACGCACACGCATCCCACCGTCATGGCAAGCAGCACGAGCATGACGGCAGCTGCCGCCTGCCGCATCTGCCGACACTGTTGCATCTGCCACCATCGTCTCCGAGCCCTGTGCGTGTCGTGCCGTCGCATGGCCGTCTCCTTTCCCGTCGTGCCGATGGCACCACTATGGATGGAAGCGGCATGCCGGGGCAAGCCGGCTCGGGCAATGTGGTCGGACGCCCCGGCCCGCGCGTGTCGCGCCGGTCAGTCCAAGGAATCCAGCACGTCGTCCAGGGGAAGGCGTCCCTTGGCGCCGTGGATGGCCAGTCGGGGGAAACGACGGTCGGCGTTGGTGGGGTCGGCGCCTGCGGCGCGGGCGATATTCGACTTGCTGGCCCCATGTGCCAGCGCCTTCTCGGCCAGCCTGTCCACAAGCGAATCGCACACTTGACGCAACCGCTCCGCCACCCAAAGCTGCGCCAGGTCACCCGACAGGCCGAAATCCTCCTCCACTTCCAGGGAGGACTCCTGCACAGCCGCCCAGAGCACCATGAACGGCTTGCGGTAATAGCTCACCTGCTCGTCAAGGGGTTCCTCGTCCAGACGGGACAGGGCGGCACGGTTCTCACTGTTGGCACTCACGACGTCGCCTTTCCCGGGATTGCCGATGTGATACGAAAAATCCCCGGGCGACGGCCCGGGGATCCATGGCTCCTGCGGCTGGGCTTGAACCAGCGACCGTCCGATCTCTGGTCAGCCCCAGCGGCCCTGATGATCGCCTTGATGGCGCTGTCTTCCATTGTACAGGCCGGCATCGTTCGAGACGACGCGGTGGAGGGCTGAACGATGACGGATATCACATGCGAGTTTGTCGAGAGGGATTACCGGGGATCCGCGTTCAGGCTGCAGGTGTCGGCCGGATCAATGCAATGGTCCCGCAATCTTTGGGACATCGATCTGGAGAATCTGGTCGATCTCGCCGACGCGCGCCTCAGAGGCGAGGACGTGCCGAATATCCCTGATTGGCACAACGACAAATATCCCGAGCAGGAGCATCCCGAATTGTACGAGCGTCGCGCACCCGGCTTCAGCATAGAGGCCGTCGCCGAGAACCAGTGGATCGTGACGATCCACGACGAATCGTCGATGTCGGTGCAGATGGACACGGAGGACCTGTCCTCGACCGTCGAGCGGCTGCGGGCGAAGCTCGACGAGCCATGGGAACGCGCCTTCGGACCACAGCCGAACGTCTGGGAGACGCCAACCGCCTATAGCCGGTGATCTTCTCCCATAGACCCTTATCCCCGTATCCCCGTTGAGCCGTGGTTAAGGGCTTATGGGCCGAAACGCTCGTAGGAAGGACAACCATGGAAACCGATACCATTCCGAAATCCCGTGAAGTCGTCAAGACCACGTTCAGCATCCCGGTCGAGCTGCACCGTCGTCTCAAGTACCATGCGCTGATCCATGATACGGCCATGATCGATCTGGTCTGTGAATGGATCGAGGACAACACCGGTGATCTTCCCGCATGACCTCTTAGAAGTAAATGGCTCATGCACCAAAACTCCCTGTAATGCGTAAAGACCACTACCGTGCGTCTCTGCGGCCGGGATTCACCGAGTGTGGCCAGAGGTGTTGTCGTCCATGCCGTAGCTGCCCGAGAAGCGTTCCATGAGGACGTCGATCTCACCGTCATCGACCGGTTCTTCCCCGGCCGTGCCGGCGTCCGTGGTGAGTCCGACCATGTCAAGGGCGTTGAGGAAGCTGTCCGCGAGACGGTCGACGTCTATGAGCGGATCATGCTGCGTGCGGGTCAGGTAGTCGAACTGCTCCACATCCTTGTATTCCAACGCCCGCTGTGCCGCCTTCCTGGCGGATTTGGACAGTTCGTCGTAATAATGCTCGATGATAAAGGTCAGATCGTACAGGTCACGGATCTTGTCCCTGTTCTGATAGGCGGACGCCTTCAACTCGCACAGCTCGCTGATGGTGTAGGTCTTGATGCCGTCGACATGGGTGATGGCATCGGGGTCCACCACTTTGATCCTGTGGGACACTTCGATCTTCAAGGGCGTGTCCTCACGGCCGTAGTTGACGAATGCGCGCTGCACGGTCGGGGTGTTCTTCCCCTCGCGCCAATCGTACCCGTGTTCGCGGCATGTATGCTCGATGAACCTGAAGAACCGCGCCGCCGGCACCGCGGCCCGTTGCGCGTCCAGGTCGATGTCCTCGGAGAAGCGTGACAGGCCGTAGCACAGCATGAGCGCCGTACCCCCTTTGAGTATGTAGGGGTTGTCCTCCGACCTGTTCATGTCACGCATGATGGTCTCGATGGCGGCACGATGCTCAGGCCTGTATCCGTTCTCTTGCGCACTCATACTGTCTCGCCCCTGTTCGTTTGCATCTGCCGTTGTTTGTAGTCGAGCCATCGCGTCGAGTACTCACGGCCCATGAACGCGTCGATGGACGGCCAGTTTCGGCTGCCGCGCAGCTTCCACACCTGCCGCATGACGACGCCGTCGGTGGCCGGGTTCGCGAGGAAATACTCACGCATCCCCTGCACATCGCCGAAACACCCCAGAACGATCATGTCCAGGCACGCGCGGATATGGTTCGCGACGGGCATCGGACCATGGCCGGGCACTGGCTCGTCGCCAATCCCCCAACACCCGTACGGCGAAGCCGAGGTGTCCAGCATGAAGGGCCGCTCCCAGTCCATGGAGCTATGATGCCAGTCGCCCGGCGTGACGCTGCGGTCGCCCAGGTTGAGCGCCGGCAGACCGGACACGTAACGCATGCCCACGCCTCCTTTCGCGACCCCATGTGCACTCCATCGACCGTGTGCCGACGGCTCCTGATATCCCCCATCATACCCTGTCGTCCGCATCGCCCATAGGCCCGTATTTCCTTACGTAATCGCGTAAAGGAATACGGGTCTACGTATATGCGGCGCGTATCCGGCGCATGCCCGTCAATGGGGAGCGGAAACGGCGATCCCGCCGTCCTCCATCATCGACGGAAAGGAATAGCAATATGAGCTGGAACGAGTACAAGGGGACCTATGCGGTCGACCATGTGCGTGCGCGCGACGACTGGGACGGCGCATTGGAATCATGGTGCCGGTATTTGGAGGCGATAGGGCGCACCCGCGAGACCATCCGCACCAGATGGTACCAGATCAGCCGCTTCAGCCGCATGGTCGGCAAACCCATCGAACGCGTCACCAGCATGGACGTCGTCGACGCCGTATCCAACCCGAACCTCGGCCTGAGCGCCAGGAAAGGGCTGCGCGCCGCGATCCAGGGCTTCTACCAGTGGGTCATCGACATCGAGGCCGTCCGGGACGTGCACGCCAACCCCGCCCGGGCCGTACCGCCCATGCCGGACGCGCCGGGAGGCGGCCTCATCTGCCCCGAGGACGCGCTGGCGCGCGCCGTCACGCACCAGGAGCCGCGCGTCAGGGTCGTGTGCATGCTCGCCGGATGGCTCGGCCTGCGCCGCATCGAGATCAGCCGCCTGCACCCCGCCGACATGGAGACCCGCGGGGCCGAGACCGTCCTGCACGTCGACGGCAAGGGCAGGCGCCGACGCGACCTGCCCGTGCCCATGCGCCTGCGCCTCGAGATCCAATCCCTCGCCGCCGCCCAGAACGGCTGCCCGTACCTAATCCCGGGCCGGATCCACCCGCAATGCAGCGTCGACTACGTGGACACGCTCATCAAACGCGGCAGCGGCTGGCCGCCCCACACACTGCGCCGGCGCTTCGCGACCGTCGCCTACGCCAACAGCCACGACATCCTCGCGGTGGCGCGCCTGCTCGGCCACGCCGACTCGAAGACCACGATGCGCTACATCGGCCTGATCGACGCCGATCTGACCGCCATCGTCGAGTCCACGACCACACCATGGCAGGCCACGCACAGCGCCGCGCTGCCCTCACGGTCGGGATGGGCCGGGCTCGTCTGACGCAACGACGTCGGTCACGCTCCCGTCGGGACGTGGCCGGCCACAAGCAGGACATCTGCCTCCCCCTATGCGCGGCCCCGGACGTCGCCCCGCATCGGCGGACCGGGGACGGCGCCGTCCCCGCAGGCGCCGAATATGTCCAGCTCGTCCCATGCATGCTTGAGGTACGGGTTCTCGATTCTTCTTGCGACGACGCCGTCCCACGCATCGTGGTAGGTGTAGGATGTGCGATCTGGAGCCATGGTCTCCACGATGCCGCGGTATACGTCCCGTTCCGCGAGCAGCGTGTCGATGAGATATCCGGGCGTGCGGCCGAACTCACGCAGACCGCGGACGTACAGGCCCCTGTTGCGGTCCTGGATCACCATGGGCATCGCGTCGATGCGCAGCAGCTCCTTGAACAGCAGCAGCCTGCCGACCCTGCCGTTGCCGTCGAAGAACGGGTGCGTCGTCTCGAAGAGCCAATGCGCGAAGGCGATGGAGAAGGGGTCGTCCTTCAGCTCCCGATGCGCCGCGATCACCTCCCGCATGGCGGCGGGGACGTCGGCGGGCAGGACGGTATGCTCCTGCAGAAGGCCGCCGATGACATTGGGACGGGCCTTATACGCGCCCACATTGTTGTCCGGGTCCTGCTCCTGTGATGTGCCGCGTTTGAGGATGGCATGCATGCTGCAGATCATGGCGTCGTCCACCGGCCGGTCGACCCTGTCCAGCATCCAGTTGAACGCGTGGAAATGGTTGCGCGTCTCGATCGCGTCGTCCAGCCTGATCGCGTCCATGCCGTCCGCCGGCGACATGCTTCCCGTCGTGTACAGGTCGGAGGTCTGTTCAACGCTGAGCGTCGATCCTTCCATATGGTTCGAGTTGAACGCGAACAGCACCTGGGTGGTCTCGAACAATCCACCCGAAATATGCTCGTCGCGTTCCCTGCGCAACCATTCGCACAACCGTGCTCCCCCGGATACGTTCATCCGTCTTCGCCCTCCCGCGATCCGTCACGCCCCATCGCACCGCACGGCCGCGGCATGCAGCCGGCACGCGTGATGGGGCGGCCGTATTCGTCGAGGCCCGCGATGTCCTCGTTGTAGTCGGCGAGCCATCGCATGACGCGCACGTCCTCCCGCACGTACCACAGGCCCATCAGATCGTTGAACGTGCGGCGGTCCGGATCCTGGGTGGGCACGATCAGCGTGCGACCCGTGCCATGGTCCAGCAGCAGCCGGTTGGCGACGAGCAGCGCAGTGCGTTTGTTGCCGTCACCGAACGGCTGCATCCGGGCGAGCCGGGCGAACAGTTGCGCCGCACCGAACAGGCCCCCATCTCCGTGTCGTGCTTCGGCTAGAACCGATTCCATCCCCTCCTCGTCGGGCACTTCGGGGATGTAGTCGCCGATGGATGTGCGCACCATGATGTTGCGGTCCGTGCGCAGCACGCCCGGTTCGAGCGCCGCAGTACGGCTCAGCCTCGCGTTGACGCCCTTCACGAACGCCGCGTCCAATGGCGCCGGCTCATGCAGCGCATACGACGACGCGTCCCTGAGGTCCTCCAGCAACGCGAGGTCGGCGCGGGAGCCGATCACCCTCGGATTGTTCGTACGCAGGAACTCCTCCGTGGCGATGTAGGTCGACGACAGGTTGTCGAACGTGTGCCCCATGGAGTACAGCAGCCCCGCCAACTGTTTCGTGTCCAGTCCCATGCCTCCGCCTCCGTTCGTTGAAACGCGTCACCCCATCATACCCGGTCCCCGGCGCTGCCGCCGGCGGCGGTTCCGTGATACCGCTGCGAGGATTGCCGTCTGAAACCGCGATGCCGGTGCGACCGGGAAATCCCGACCGCACCGGCATCGCCTCACCCGGCCGCCGGACCGTCCCGCATGGGCCGGTCCGACGGCGACTAGGCCCGGGGCTCGCCGGCATGACGTCCGTGCGGCCGCAGCCGTTCACGCACGGACAATACCGCGATCGCCAATGCGGCCGACAGCACCGCCACCACACCGGCCACGCTCACTTCCATACCCGTGGCGGCGAGCGAGGTGATCCCGGAGATGTCGTCCGCGCTGACCTGCGGCCGGCCGCCGGGCTCCTTGGGATCGTCTTTGCCGGACGGGGTCCCCGTCGCGCCGGAGGGCCCCGATTCGCCGGAGGTATCCGGCGAATCGGCCGGGATGTCGGGTGGAGTGCCGGCGCGCGTGTTCGCGATCCATGCGGTCGATTCGATCACGGGCAGCCCCTCGGGCCAGAACACCTGTCCGTCGCGCACTTCGAACCGGAGCGGGGCCTCGAGTCTGGCATACCCGGTCGGGGCGGCCGTTTCCTCCAGCCGGTACGTGCCGTCCTGGACGGCCGCGATGTGGAAATGGCCGGCGCGAGTGTCCATGTCCTCCCATGCGGGGTTCACCTGCTTGGGCTGGGTCTGCAGTGTGTCCGTCATGCCGTCGTCGGGGGTTTCGATGCTGGCTTTCTCCTCGTCGGTAAGGCCGGGCATCGCATCGCCGGGGCGGAACGCGACGGATGGGACGAACGCCACTTCCCCGCCGAGCTGGAGGATCCGGGCTGATGAGACGTCGACGTAGTCGAGATGCACGAAACGGTGCCGGCCGAATGTCGAGGTGAACCCATAGGGGCCCATGCCCCATTCGGATACGAATGAGCCGCCGGTCTCGTCGGTGCAGCGGGCGCGCAGGGAGGCGTCCTGCAGCACCGAGCATTGGACCGTCTGGGTCTTGCGGCTGGTCAGATAGACGTATTTGCCGGGGATGGCGTCGCGAGGGATGTCCAACCGGGTGATCGGAGTGGAGGATGCGCCGTCTGCGTGGGCCGTGTCGTACGCGTGGGAGATCACTGTCTTATCTCGGGAATCCCACTGGTCGGCGCCGATCAGCATGCGGTCGTTGTCGTAATACGTCCACTGTCGGTATCGGATGTCGCTCTCGCGGATGGCGCATGGGTCGTCCTCACCGCACAGGCCGTCCAGCTGGGAGGTGTACATGTACAGGGCGATGTCGCCGGGGTCGACGACATGGACCTGCACCCATTGGCTCGATCCGGTGGGCGCGATCGCGTAGACGTCCGCGATGCCCGGACTGCGCGCCTCGATGGCGCCTTCGTCGCTGACGGCCGCCACGTCCGTGTTCGAGCTCTTCCAGTAGACGCGGCCGTCCGTATCGCCGGTGCCCTGCACGACGCGGGCCGTCAGTTTGAGCGTGGAGCCGGTGTCCATCGCCTGTATGCCGCCGGATTCGATGTGGTCGCCCTTGTCGTCCGTGATGCGCACGTCGCCGGTGCGGGACGGTTTCATCTGTCCGGGCACGCCCGTGCCGGAGCTGTCCCAGTTCTCCATCCACACCGCGATCTGTCCGGCCGGCGCGTGGAAGTTCGAGTAGTCCGGCCCGCGCATGGCCTTGATCTCCACGGACTGCATGGGCGCGCCGTTGGTCGTCCACGAGTACCGGCCCACGTTGGCGCCCACCACGTAGTCGAACGCGTCCAGGTTCTCGTTGGGCACGTACACCACGCTCCAGTCCGCGTCGTTCGCCGTCTTCTGGGCTTTGAGGATGTTGTCCTCGTACCTGACGTCGGTCAGTTCGGGCGTGCATACCGGTTTGCGCTCGTCGTGGCAGATGATCTCGCCCGTGGGCCCGTCCGGCGTCGTCTTGTAGATGTTGTCGCCGTGACGGGTGGCGAAGAACACGGCCGTCACGCCCTCGGGCACCACTGTGAGCGTGAACTCGCGCGCCTGGCCGGCCACGGTGTACGACAGGCGCGCCGTGCCCGGGTTGCCCGCGATGAGCTTGCCGTCGCGCACGCGTGCGACGTTGGTGTCGGAGCTGGTGACATGCGGCAGGCGGTCCGAGTCCACGCTCAGCGTCAGCGGATGCTCGCCGGCCACGACCGCGTATGCGCCGCCCGGCTCGTATGCGGTGCCGGCGTTCACCAGCGTGAAATCGCCGGTGACGCGCACCTCGAGCGTGGCCTTGACCGCCGGGTCGGCGCCGCTGGCCACGTCGATCGTGGTGGTGCCCGGCTTGCCTGCGGTCACCAGGCCGCCGTCCACGCTCGCCACCGCCGGGTCCGCGCTGGTCCACCGCACGGTGCGCGGCGCGTCGGCGGGCGCCACCTCCGCATACAGCTGCGCCGACTCGCCCTGGAACAGGGTCAGCGCGGTCACGCGGCCGCCCTGGCGGGTCACCTCCACCGATTCGGCGCTCACCGTCGCGTCCGCGACCGGCGTGCCCTGCTCCGCGCCGTCGGGCGTGACCGTCCACTGCGATCCGGCCAGCACGCCTTCCGTGTCGCCCGCGGGCCTGGAGGCGTCGTACTTGACCCACGACACCTGTGTGGACCGCTGGTTCACGATTGTGTTGTCCGCGCCCAGGGCGGCGTCCGCGGCGCCGTCCACGCCGCTCAGCGCGCCCGTGTCCGCGTCGGCCGCCCAGATGCCCTCGTTGATGTCGTAGCCGCTGGGGGCGGCCGTCTCACGGATGAAGTAGTCGTGGCCCCCTTTGAGGTTGCCCACCGCGATCACGCCGTCCTGGCCGTCCAGGTCGAGGGCGTCGTTGTCGGTGACGGACAGCAGCGCGTTCGTGCGGGCCTTGGCGTCGGCCAGGGTGGCGTACACCTGCCACCGCGAGCCCGGCAGCAGGTTGCCCTCCGTGTCGCTTTTGCGCCACGACACCTCCCTGCCGTCCAGATGCATCAGGCCGATCCACGGGAAGTTGTGGCGCTCCTGCTCCATGCCCAGCACGCTGGCCCGGGTGTTCCACGAGGGATTCGACGTGCTGCCGTCGTTCCTTATGGTGCCGGACGCCATCGTGTAGTCCCCTCCGGTCATCACGCGCCCGTTCGTGGACGCCTCGGTCGTCAACGCGCCATCCGGCACGAGGATCGAGCCGATGAACTCGGCCGCCGGGTCCCCCCAGCGGTCGCGGGCGCTGCCGGATCCGGGCGTGAGGATCGTGTCCCGCCCGTCGCCGTTGTTCAGCCTGCCGCCCTGGATGCGCACGCTGGACGCGTCCTTGAAATTCCACATGATCGACGAGGCGGCCTCCCTGAACGCCGCGACGGTGTCCGCGGGCGCGTCCTTGCCCCACGCGTTGCCGATCTCGACGCCGTTCCACCAGAACCGCCATCCGTTGTCGAAGACGACGTCTTGCGCGGCGCCGCGCACGTTGACCACGACGGCCGCGTCCTCGGGGATGGCGTCGAACCGCCACGACACGCCATGCCAGCCTTCCGTGACGAGCTGTGCGGCGTCCATGGTGAACACCTGCACGGCGGATTTGCCGTCGCCCGTGAACGTGACCAGGCGTTCCGCGAACCGGTGTTCGCCGTCCTCGCCTTCGAAGATGAACTTATAGCTCACGTTCTCGGCCTGCCAGTTCGTCCTCCAATAGTCCGCGTCGGCGGGGGCGACGCCATACGCCACGGCGCCGGTGTCCTTCATGGCGGCCAGTTGCGCGGACCGCTGCTGGATCGACTGGCGGTGGGCGCGGTAGTCCACGCCGTTGACGTCCGCCAACGGGTCGTCTGTCTGTTCGATCCAATCGGCGCGCGTCCCGTCCGCGTTCGCGGCCAGGACGTCCTCCGTGCGGCCGGCGCCGCATGAA
This sequence comes from Bifidobacterium cuniculi, assembly GCF_000741575.1. Lineage (GTDB taxonomy): Bacteria > Actinomycetota > Actinomycetes > Actinomycetales > Bifidobacteriaceae > Bifidobacterium > Bifidobacterium cuniculi. Next base: position 25,696 of record NZ_JGYV01000010.1, on the reverse strand, counting down.
CCGCCCGGTCCCACGGCGAGCTTCGCGCGGTATTCCGCATCGTCCGAACGGGACGCGGCGACGAACGCGGTGGACTGGTAGTAGTTCCAGATGGAATTGCCGCATGCCGCGGATCCGACGGCGAGCACGACGTCGCCGCGCGCGGGCCCGTGGCCCGATCCCAGTCCGGCGGCGCCGAAACGGAAACTGCGGTTGTTCCAGTCCCATCCGCCGTCATGCTGGCTGCCCAGCTGGACCCAGCCATCCACGACGGTCAGCCCTTCGGCCTCCGCGGCGCGCGACGGGACGACGAGCGTCCCTGAATGGTCGGGATCGGTGCGGTCGTCCATGATGTTGAGGTTGCCGCCCACATACGTGGCGGCCCCGTCATCCACGATCTCGGCCAGGTCGCGGTCCAGCGGATAGGCCAGGCCGCCGCCTTCGCGCCATTCGTCCGCCGCGGTCGCGGTGTCCGCGATGCAGGCGGCGCCGAAGAGCATCGCCGTCGCGGTCAGGGCCGCTGCCGCCGAGCACATGCGCCGTATCAGGTCTTTGCCCATGTTCGTTCCTTTCCTTCTTGTCCCCCGGGGCGTCGATGCCGGTGCGTTCGCGCATCGCATCGCGCCGACGCGCTTCGCCATGGGAGGAACCTCTGTTCATTGTCGCCGCCGGTGACGCATTACGCGGCACACGCGTAGGCGTCCGCGCGGCGCTGCGGCCGGGTCGGGGGATGCTTTCCGCGCTCGGCGCGACGGGAGGTGGTGCCTTGGCACCATGGTGTCAAGGCGCCACCTCGGTCGGGTGTCGGTCAGCGGGTCGCGTCGTGCGCGGGCGGGACGGCCGCGGCCATGCCGGGGTCGGGGATGGTGTAGTGCTCGCCGCGCATGATGTCGATGCCGTCGTGCCATCCGTAGTCCGCGAACATGTCGTCCGCCGGCGTGCGCGGCGGGGCGGGCGCGGCGGCTCGTTGGCCCTGTCCGGCCTTGACGGCGCAGCACAGGTCCCAGGGGTCGTCGATGCGCATGGTCTCGCGTTGCGGGCCGCGGCCGCGGTACAGGTCGACGGGCTTGTCGGGCCGGAAGCTGATCGTGACGGGCCCTCCGTTGGCCTTGTCCGCGCTGCTGCGCCGGTCGGCGAACGCGCTGAGCCGCCATCCGCCCAGGTCGACGTCCTGCAGGCGCACGCCTTCGGGGATGGTCACGCCCATCATGTCCCAACGCCGCCCGTCGCGGCCCGTGTGCGTGTATGGGTGCACGGCCGCGTTGGGGAAGTCGGCGCGCGGCCAGCGCGGCCGCCTTTGCCCGGCGCGTGCGGCCGGTCCGGCCGGCGCCGGCGTGCGGGCGCTTCCCGCGTCGTCCTGCCTGGCGATGGTGTGCGGCGCGTCCGGCAGCGTCGCCTCGTCCGCGTCGATCAGGCGCGCGTCGATGACGCGGCCCGGCAGCCGGTAGTTGACGGACAGGGGCCCGTCGAGGCCGCCGGGGGCGGGTACGAGCCCGGTCCATGCGCGCACGATGCGGTCGGAGTCGGGCAGGGTCATGCGCAGGTAGCGGATGCGGCGCGCCGTCTCCCCGATGAGCAGGTTCACGCCGCCGTCGGGGCGGCGCGTCGCCACGCATACGCCGTCGCGCACCCTGTCGCCGTATCGGACCGTGTAGCGTGCCAGCCGTTCGTCCCGTCCGTTGATGACGTGGTCCATGGCGAACGGCGGCCAGATGTCCTCGAGCGTGTCCATGGCGCCTCCTTCGCGTGCCGTGCCGTCCAGTATGGGCCGTGCGCGCGAGGGGGTCGGCCCACGCGTCAGTACCAGTTGTGCGAGAGCCACCATTGCTTGGCGCCGGTGGGCGTCTTGTAGCGCTGCTCGATGTATTCGAGCCCCCAGGCGATCTGCGTGGCGGCGTTGTCGCTCCAGTCGTCGCCTTTGGTGGCCATCTTGTCGCCGGGCAGCGATTGGGGGATGCCGTATGCCCCCGATGAGCGGTTCTCGGCGTCCCAGCGCCATCCCGACTCGTGTTCCCACACCCATTCGAGCGCCTCGTATTCCTTCTGCGTGTCCCAATGCGTGTAGTGCTCCTTGAGCATCTTCATGGCGATCGCCTTCGCCTGGTCGGGTGTGGCGTGCCTGCCGTCGCCCTTGTAGTCGGCGAGTTCGATCTGCGCGCCGGACGTGTCCGCCGGGGCGGCGGCGGTCGACGAGCATGTCCAGGCGGCCTCGATCTGCGGGTCGGGCGTCCTGGAGCGCGGGTCGCGCGTCGTGGCGGCCGTCGCGGGCCCGGACGCCGTCTTCGTGCCCGTGCCGGCCGTCTTCGTGTCCGCGCCGTCCGTCTTCGTCGTCTTGTCGTGCTTGGAGGCGGACGACGTCTTGTCGGGCAGGATGTAGACGGCGCCGCCGTTGATGGGCAGCACGCGGCTGGTGGCGATGGGGCCCTTCACGTTCATCTCGCTGATGAGCACGCTGCCGGCCTTGGAGTCGACCGCCTCGACGACGGCGACGTGTCCGTAGGTACGGTCCGCGCCTTGCACGCCGGGAGGGTAGCTGACCAGGGCGCCGGCGACGGGTTGGTCGCTGGTGGTGCGGTATCCGGCGGCGCGCCCGGAGGCGGCCCAGTCGCCGCCGTTGCCCCAGTAGGAACCGACGTCGATGCCGAGCCGGCGGCCGCGCATGCATGCCCACCAGGTGCATTGCCCGTCCGCGTATCGCGAGCATACGGACTCGTCGGTGCCGCCGTTGTATCGGTTCATCGTCTCGGTGGTGGTCATGTTCTCCCATGCGTCGCCGCCGGTGGCGTCCCTGAGCGTGCCGAGCGTGCCCGTGCCCGCGGCGGGGTTGGCCGCGTTCGCCGCGGCGACGACGACGGCGGGGGCGGATTGCGTCGTGTCCGCGTATTTGCAGCCCTGCATGACGTCGATGACGCTGCGCACGCTGCATCCGGGCATGGCCGCCGTCATGCACGCGACGGCGAGCAGCGCGCATGCGCGCCGCGCCCGGGCACGGGCCGCGGGGCGCGTCACGCGCCCTCCCCCACGTACCAGTACGGCGTCTGGCCGCCGACGCTCACGTCGATGGTCCTGCATGGGTGCTGCCGGGTGCCGAACCCGGTGCCGCCCGCCGATCTGACGACCTCGCCGTCGCCGATGCGAGCCGGGTCGGTCTCGTCGCCGTCGAGGTCGGTGACGACGTGCCGCCAGTCGTCGGTGCGCGCCGGGCAGTACACGGTGATGTGCCATGGGCCGTCGTCCATGGGGATGACGACCGTGTCGTACTGGCGGGCGAGGATCTCCTGCGGGTCGGTGCGTGAGTCGTAGGAGAACCCCGCGGGCACGGCGAAGCGGGTCTCGCCTTTCTGGTAGCGGCCGGCGGCGCCGAGCGCGCCGTGGTCGTCGCCCTGGTATTCTCCCGCTTTGCAGTAGCTCGTCCACGAGCGCATGATGCGGATGTCCCCGGTGCACAGCGTGTCGGGGTCGAAGCGGCGGTCGAGCGCCCAATGGCGGGGGAAGTTGGGCAGCGCGTAGGTCACGCCGGCGCCGTCGGCGCCCATGGTGTCGGCGACGCGCGCCGCCCAGGTCTTGTCGTCCGTCGTGGCGTCGAGCAGCGCGTCCATGGTGGCCAGGGCCGCGTCGACGGCTCCGGTGCCCGCCGGCATCCTGGCCGTCTTCGCCTTGCCGTCCGTTTTCGCCAGCTTGTCCGTGAGGGCTCCGTCGCGCACGAGCTGGACGGTGTATTCCGGACGGCTCCATTCGCCCGGCGTGGGGATGCCCGCGGCGCGCAGCCCCTTCCATGCGTCCCCTTCGCTCCCGGCGTCTCCGTCTCGCGCCGCGGCGCGGCCGGTCTCGTCGGTCGCCGGCTGCGCGTCGGTGCGCCCGTGGTGGGTGACGATGGCGCCGAACGCGCATACGAGGATGACGGCGACGGCCCAGACGGCCAGCCGTCTCATGCGGCCCCATGCGCGCACGCGGGGCTCCTTGGCGCGGCGGTTCACCATGGGTGCGCCTCCTGCCCGGGCTGCCCGTCCGCGGACACGCCGTCGGCGCCGTCCCCGTGCGTGTCCTCGTGGTCGTCGTCGTGGTCGTCGTCGGCGATCCTGGCGCGCACGATGCGTGCGGCCTCGTCGAGTTCGGCGGCGGTGTTGCCCCGGTCGCGCGCCTCGGCGCGCGCCTGGTCGCGGCGTTGCTTGGCCGCTGCCAGGTCGAGTTCGGCCGTGTGCACCGCGAGGAGCGCGTCGACGTAGTCGCCCAGCGCGTTCTCGCGTGCGGCGCGTTTGCCGCGGATCTCGCCGAGCACGGCGCGTTTCGTGTTTGCTGTCACGTCTTCCTCCTTGTCGTGTGGTCGTCGCCGTCCAGTATGGGCCGTGCGCGCGCGGGGCGCGGACCACGTGGTCCGCGCCGCGGGGGCGCCGGGGCGATGATGGGACGGTCCTCAATCGACGACAGAACGGATCGGAGACGGTTATGGAGTTCATCAATATGGTGTGGCGGGCCACGCTCAATCTGGGCGTGTGGCAGGTGCCGGTCACGCTGGCGGCGTTCGTCGCCGGCGGGGCGTGCATGATCGTGGCGCGACGGCTGGCGCGTCCGACGATCGACGAGACGGGCATGGGCACGGCGGTCAAGACCGCCGTCATGGCCCTGGCCTGGATCGTGGGCGTGCTGCTGTGCCTGTACGCGCTGGTGTGCGTGGCCGCGGTCTTCTGGCCGCTGTTCACGGGCGCGGCCGTCTGACGGGAGCGCGCGGGGGTCGGGCGTGCGCGTCCGGCCTTTTTTCATTGGCCTTCGTGCGAAAGGAGAACACATGACGAAGGTGGTCATTGCGGAGAAGCGCAGTGTGGCGCGGGCGGTCGCCGCGGCGCTTGGCGGCGGCGTCGAGCGTGCCGGGGGCATCGAGTGCGGCGACGTCGTGGTGACGTGGGCCGCGGGGCATCTGGTGGACCTCGCCGAGCCCGGCGACTATCCGGGTCGCGGCTGGGGGCGGTGGAGCATGGAGTCGCTGCCGATCGACCCAGGCGAATGGCGGTGGCGCGTGGAAGGCGGTGAGGCCCGCGCGCGTCTGGACGCGATCCGCGCGGCCGTCGGGCGCGACGGCGTGGACGTGCTCGTCAACGCGTGCGATCCGGACCGTGAGGGCGAGGCGATCTTCGACCGGATCGTGCGGTATCTGGGCGTGCGCCTGCCGGTGCTGCGCCTGTGGGTGGCGAGTCTCGAGGAGGACGCGATCCGCGCGGCCTGGGAGACGATGCGTCCCGGTGTGGAGTACCGGGGGCTGCGCGACGCGGCGGACATCCGCGCGAAGGCCGATTGGCTGATCGGCATGAACGCGTCGCGCGCGTACGGTCTGGTGCATGACGCGCGTGTGAGCGTCGGGCGCGTGCAGACGCCCACGCTCGCCATGGTCGTCGGACGCGACGGTGAGGTCGAGTCGCACAGGCCGGTCCCGTTCTGGCAGGCCGTCGCGCCGATGGGAGGGTTCACGTTCATGTCCGGGCGCGAACAGGACCAGGCGCGTGCGCGTCTCGCCGCGGACCTCGCGGCGCGCGGGCTGGCGGTCACGAAGGTGGAGCGGCGCGAGGTCCATGACCGGCCGCCGCGCCTGTACGACCTGACGGGGCTGCAGAAGGACATGAACCGGATGCACCGGATGAGCGCGGCGCGCACGCTCGCCGCGCTGCAGGGCCTGTACGAGGCGGGGCTCGCGACGTACCCGCGCACCGATTCGCGCTTCATCACGCACGACGACCTGCCCACGCTCGAGGCGTTGCTCGCCTGCGCGCCGCTCGCCGACGTGTACGCGCCCGCGGCGCGCGGCATGCGCATGCGCCCCGAGCTGACGGTCTCGGACGGCCGGGTCGCGGGTCATACGGCGATCCTGCCGACGGCCCGCGCGGCGCACGCGGACCCCGCCCGTCTGGACGAGGACGGGCGTCTCGTGCTCACGCGTGTGGTGCGCCGCATGTTCGAGGCGGTCGGCGACGACCGCGTCCGCATGCTCGTGCACGCCCATGCGCGCGCCGGACACGGGACGGACGTGTTCGGGTTCGACGCGTCGAGCGACGAGACGCTGCAGGCGGGATGGAGCGTCGTCGAACCGCCCCGCGCCGACACCGACGCCGACACCGACACCGACGGCGATGATGCGCGGCGCGTGGCGCGCGAGCGGATCCCGGCGAACCTGCGCGAGGGCGTCACGCTCGCCCCGGTCGGGCCGACCGGCGTACACGAGGGACGCACGTCGCCGCCGAAACGGTTCACGGAGGCGACGCTGCTGGCGGCGATGGAGCATGCGAGCAGGTTCGTCGACGATCCGGGCCTGAAGGCCGCGCTCGACGACGACACGTCGCATTCGGGGGGCATCGGCACGCCGGCGACGCGCGCGGACGTGATCGAGAAGCTGCTGCGCTGCGGATACCTGGAGCGGCGGCGAGGCGGCGCGCTGGTGTCGACGCAGGCGGGACGCGACCTGGTGCGCGTCGTGGACGCCCGGCTCAGGGACGTCGCGTTGACCGCCGACATGGAGCAGGCGCTGGCGCAGGTCGAACGCGGCGGCGCGGACCCGGCCGAGGTGATGGAGGCGTTCCGCGCGTGGGCGGTCGAGATACCGTCGCTGGCGGCCGAGTCCCGCGACGTGGGCGTCACGCTCGCCCGGCAGTGGGGCCCGTGCCCCCGGTGCGGCGCGCCGGTCGTCGAACGCGGCGGCGTGTGGACGTGCTCGACGAACCGCTCCGAACGCGACGGGGACGGGTCGTGGCGCGACGTCGAGGGATGCGGGTGGCGGCTGTGGCCGACGCTGTGCGGCGTGAGGCTGACCGACGCGAACGTGCGCCGCCTGCTCGCCGGCGGGCAGGTGGCGCGCAAGGGGTTCACGTCCAAAAGGACGGGACGCCGGTTCGACGCGAAGGTCGCGATCGACGCGCGGCGCGGCGCGCGCCTCGTGTTCGACGACGAGCCGCGTGCGCGTGGAGGCGCGCACGCGCCGGGAGCGAACCGCACCCAGACGCCGGAAGGAGAGGAATGATGCTCCGCTACCCCCATCGCGTCACCGTCGTCATGGACACGGACACATGGAACGCGATCGACGAGACGTGCAGGCGCCTGGGCGTGAGCAAGTCGCACTTCCTGCGCTTCTGCGTGCTGCCGGCCAGCGTCCGGTTCATGGACGCGTCCGACGACTTCATCCCCGCCCATCCCCCGCACGCCTGGTCCGACGAGCACGTCACGCGCGGCGAGACCCGCTGCGTGTCGCTCACGCTCAGCGACGAGATGATGGAGGTCGCCCGCCGCGTCGCGTCCAAGGCCCGCAGCTCGCTGCCCCAGGTCATGCGCGACCAGGCCGCCCTCGCGCTCGACGCGCTGCGCGACGACCCGACCCTGCGCATCCCGGCCCTCAAGGAACTCGAGGCCAGCGCGCGCGACCTGCTCGACGCGCTGCACGCCCCCGCCGCACCGGACCGGCCGACCCCGCCACCTCCTCAAAGCACACAGAAAGCATGAAACATGGGCACGTAATTCAACAATTCTGCAACTAGTCTATAATCAGTATCTAACCATTATTGTTATATTATATGACAACTGTATAACTACAATATAACTATTATATAACCATTGTAGTTATACAGTTCATGAACAGAGCATACATACGAAGGGCAGCAAGCTATACGGATTGTGTACACAATCCGTATCTCCCCCTTGCGCCGCCCGACGGCGGCGCAAGGAACGAACCCGAGTGCCGAAGGCCTGGCGCGCGACGGGCGCGCGGGAATCCGACGCCGCCCGGCGGCGGCGGGGACGGCGCACCGGTCCCCGGGCGCGCCATCCCCGGAAAACCGGGGGCCGGCATCCGGGAAAACGGGACGGCGCACGGCGGAAAACACGGGCCGGCCTCCCGGAAAACGGCGCCCAGCCCACGGCGGGATCAGCGCATGCCCACGCCGAAAACCAAGGACGCCCCCCTCCGCGCACGGAGGGGGCGTGCCGCCAAGGAGCGGATGATGACACGCAGAAAACAACGCCGCCAGGACGGCACGACACGGGACAGGCAGATGCACCTGCGCGCATCCGACGAGGACATCCGCATGATGCGCCGCGTCTCCGAACGCATGGGCATGACGGTCGCCCACGCCACCGTGACGCTGTTCCGCCGGGCCGAGGGCGTCCAGGAACGCGACCGTGAGGAACGCGAATCGCCGCAGGTGCGCGAACTGAAGGCGATCCGCACGCAGATCTGGAGGATCGGCCACAACATCAACCAGATCGCGCGCAACACGAACCGGGACATGAACGCCACGCAAGCCGACGAGGCGGCCGCCGTGAACGCGGTGCGCGACTGCCAAAAACTGCTGGCGCAGGCCGACGAAATCATCCGTCGCATGCATGAATGAAAAGAGAATCCCGTCGGGGATGAACCATAAGAACAAGAGAAAGCAACCACCGTCGCAATCTCCGAAGAGAATGCGACGGCCGGCCGCAGACCAATGAGATGCCGAAAAGATAAAACATCTCACCGAACCGGGAATCCAACGGAATGAAGCTTCAAATGCGGGCCTGCAATTTTTCCGAAGTGAACCGATTCCCGATCCGACACACCCAGTATAGCGCATACGGGAGAGGGACGAGACTCCGGATTTCCACGACACCCTGCGCATCCCGCTATCATGGTCATGCCGCTGATGCACGACCGATTCCCCTGAACCGGGAATCAAAATGCATCTGCGACCGACCGGGCCAACCGGTCCGGCCGCAGACCAATCAGGAGGCCACCATGGCTTCACGAAAAGAACCAGGTCCGGCAAAGGACGACACCATCACGATCATCGCTCTGGTTGTGTTTGCCTCGTACGCAGACAAGAACTGGATCACGGTGCTGCTCTTCACGATCGTCATCGGCGATCAACTGAGGAGGTGGTTCACCAGCCGCTGACCTGAAAACCGGGCGCGGCCCTCATCAAATCGGGCCGCGCCTCCCCCTGACGCCGGCCGACTGCACGAGCGGGGATCCACCGAAGAAGATGCCCCGCGCCGCCACGGGAACGGCACCCGGAGAAGGGACGCGCCTCCCAATCCGGCGGTCCAGCCGGACGCATGCTTGACGCCGTGGCCGGCGATGACGGATCCGGCCGCCTGCGCCGCCGCCGGCGGACCATACGCGCATCCGGTGCGGCCGGGGCGCCCCGGAACGGGGCCTCGCGCATGGAGAGACGGACGGCCCTTCACCGTCTACAATGGGCGCCGACGGCGAGAAAGGAGCACGCCATGCCCAATCCGGCGCTCACGAGCAGAATCGAAAACCTGCCAGAGGAACTCATGCCGATACAGTCCCGAAAGGACGTGCGGGACATGCTCGACCGCGCCGATGCGGGCGGCGCACGCCTGAACGACCTTCAAGGACTCGATGGCGTGGGGGAATCCGCGCTTGACGGCTACAGGCGCGAATGGCTTGGCCGATACGTCTACGATTCCAACGCGATCGAGGGTTCAACCCTTAGCCTGGCGGACACCGAACTCATCCTCGAAGGCGAATTCGTCCCCCTCGACGGGCCCGCACGCTACATCTTCGCCGCCAAGGGCGTCGCCGACGGCATGGACTGCGTACGCCGTTGGGCCATGGAAGGCCGCCGCGTGGACATCGACCTGATCCGCACCATACACGCGATGACCGTCCTGGACGTGCGACCCGTCATGCGTGGAGCCTTCCGCCCCTATGGCTATACGGCACGTATCGTCGGCGCCCGGATCAAGACCGCCGACGCGTTGGAGATATGGGACGATCTCGAAAAACTCATCGCCTCCACCCGGCGCTCGGACGCGCATCCGATTCTGAAGACCGCCGCCTTCCACATGCTGTTCGAGAACGTGCACCCCTTCGCTGACGGCAACGGACGCACCGGCAGGCAACTGCTCAATCTCATGCTCATGGAATCCGGCTACCAGCCGATAGGCATCGAACATGACGCCGGACGCGCCTACGGACGCTCATTGGAGCGATGGCAGGCGTACGACGACGCCGCGCCGTTCCTCTCGCTGATCACGGACTGCATCAGCCAGGAACAGGGGAACATCGCCGCGATCATCGAAGGCATCAGATACGGCGAGCCGTCACGGGCCGCGGACACGGGCGCGACGATGCGCCCGGAAAACGGAAGCGCCACCATGCGATGAACGGCCGGGCGCGGCGCATGAGAAACGGGGCGCGCCCGGCCGACGGCGGGCGGCGGCGCGGCCGCGCGCGTGGGACGCGGGACCCGTGCAGGAGGGCGATGATGGTGCGCATGATCCCCAACATCAGGCGCGGCAGCAACCCCGCCGGACTCATCCGCTACCTGTTCGGCCCCGGCAGGAAGAACGAGCACCGCGACCAGCATCTGGTAGGCGCCAGCGGCGACATGCTCGACATGTTCGATCTGTCCGGCCGGCCCACGGCCACCTATGAACGGGTCGGCCGTCTCTTCGACCGCCGCTACCAGCGCCTGTGCCGCGACGGCAGGAGCTGCCCGCCCGACCGCAGCCCGGGCGGCAAGTACAACCCCGAACGGGAGGACGGCAAGGACCGGGTCTGGCACTGCTCCCTGTCCATCCCCGCCGCGCACGGCGCGCTTTCGGACGCCCAATGGGAGAAGATCGTCGTCGACTACCTCACGCGGATGGGCATCATCGACGGGCCGGACGACGAGGCCGCCAGCTGGATCGCCGTGCGCCACGGGTTGAGCGCCAACGGCAACGACCACGTGCACATCGTCGTCCAGCTCGCCCGTGACGACGGATGGATCAACCCGTACGAGGACTGGAAGCGCGCGCAACGCGCATGCCGCCACCTCGAGAAAACGGACGCGAACCTCGAACAAATCACGCGGCGCCGCCCGCTCGACGACGTGTCCTACCAGTACGCGCAATGGCGCCGATGGGCCGAATGGAAGGCCCGCTACGACTGGATCGAGGAACACGGCGTCCCTTGGGACGACCTCGACGAGGACGGGCGCGAGCGGATGATCCGCGCATGGGACGCGCAGCCCGAACCCGTGCGACGGCGCAGGATCAACTACATCGCCGCCTCGACGATGCCGCGCATGCACGTCGCGCGCCTCGTCGAGGCGTGCGCCATCGCCAGCGACACCGAGGACGAGTTCATCCGCCGCGTGCGGCGCGAAGGCCTGCAGATCGACCCGTTCCTCAGGAAAGGAACCGGCCGGGACGACTTCCGCTCCCCCGGCCAGGTCACCGGATACCGCATCACCTGGCGCAGCTCGAACGGCTGGACCGAACGGTTCAACACCAAGGACCTCGGCGACGGGTTCCGCCTCAAGACCCTGCGCGCGCACTGGAGGCACGACCCGCACGAGGACGCCCTCGCCGTGCTCGAGTGGAAGGCCGCCATGGAGAACAGGCCGCCCGCCATCGAGGACGGGGCGGAGAAACACCCCGAGAACCTCAGCGTCCACGACCTGCAGACGATGATCGACACCGCGTTCCGGCAGGCCATGCGCATGCGCGACGCCGACCCGGACGAACTGCGCGGGATCATCCTCGACGGCATCCGCGCGTTCGACCGGATGCGCGACCGATACGGCGCCCCGCCCTCCATAATCGACGGGGCGCCCATACGCCTGCCCGGCACGGACACGGCGGGAAGAAAGAGCTGAGCAAACCGGTCCCTGGCCGGCGGTTTCGATATGGCACGGCGTCCGGGCCCCGCCATCGTACGGCCGGCCAAAGCCCGGAGACAACCCGCGCCTGCCGTGTTCGCGTCGTGCATTGACTTGGGGCCGGCGTGCGGTGCCGTGTGGCTAGCGGGGGCGATTCCCCGGCTTCTTCATATGGTTCTGCACCTCGGCGATGGAGCGTTTGATCGAGTCGAGCTCATTCTGATACCGCCTGAGACGATACGAAAGTATGGCGGGGAACATCAGGCGGCAGGCCCAACATCCACGGCCCTTGTCAAGACGCCACGAGCAGATCGACGGCACAGCGAACAGGGACGCCGAAAGGACCGAGAGGGCCCATATGGCCCACCGCCGCCAGCCCGTCGCCAACATGGCCGGCAATGCGGCCAGCGCCAGCACGAACAGCACAGTCACGCCGGACAGCGTGAAGGACGCCTTGTTATGCGTCTCATCCCATGAGAAGGAGATCTCCAAGGTGAAGAAGGCAAGGATCAACAGCGTGGGGAAAATGAGAAAGGCGGCGACCGACCCTGCCGACCACTCGCCTCCATGCCGCAGCTGGTGGAGGCCCATCGCATTCGTACCCCACTGTATCGCCGTCACCAGAAGGAATATGAGCACGACCATCGACCATGCGGTCCTTCGGCTCCGTGGGGGCTGCGCCGCGATCCTCCTTTCATACTGGCCCCTCTTCTTCATGACGCGGCGCCTCCGCGCCTGCAACATGGATTTGGCCTGGGCGTAGATCTCGCGGTCCGCGACGGTCACGCAGAATCTCCCCAGGCCGTATGACAGGGCCAACGATCCGGCCAGCGCCAGGGAACCGGCGAACAAATGAAGCTTCTGACACATCGATGGAATCAGGAACGCGACGACCGTGCAGGAGGCGACGGCACACCAATAGGAGAACCGTCCGAGCTGATGGAAGGATCTTGCCTTGCCATCGAACAGGGCCACGCCGACGGCCAATGTCGCCAGCAGCGAATACATAGAGAGCAGCACCGAGAAGGGATCTTCCGCGGTGCATGGATAGACTTCCTCAACCGCGCGCACCCACGATTCCCACGCTTCGGCGCCGACCGGCCCCGGTCTGCCAAGGATCCATCGCAGCAACGCCAGATAAGGAGGGAGGACGAAGGCCATGGACATGAACGCCAACTGGCTTCCCCAGCGGTATACCTGCAGACTCCCATGCTTCATACGTGAATATCCACGGGCTTTCCTCTTGCTCATCCGTCATCCTTTCCACCGGGCCCGCCGCCGTCCCATCCATCACGGTCCGGTATACGTAAATTTCTATTTTTGTAGTAAATTCAGTATACTCTTGATCATGAGACGTGACCTGGCGCTGAGCAAGCTGTCGGACATGGACCGCCGGCTGCGATTGTACGTGTACCGCAAGGCCGACCTGTCGGTGCCGTTCGGCGAGCATGGGGCGGCGTTGACCCGGACAGTCACGTCCCTGTGTTCGGCGGGCATCCTGGAACGCGCGGCGCACGGGGTGTATGTGTACACGTATTCGGAGCGCATCGGCGAGGGCACGCTCGATGAGGTCGCGCGCTGCCTGCGGCCGGGCCGCATCACCTGGGAGAGCCTGGAAAGCGCATTGAGCCAGTATGGCGTGATCAGCCAGATCCCGATGGGGCGCGTCACCTACATGACCACCGGACGCAGCGGCCTCTTCCCCACCAGGTTCGGCACCGCGGAGCTGACGCACAGCAAGCTGTCCGCCGCCGCGATCCTGCCAGGCCTGGTCATGCGCCGCGGCCGGCTACCCATCGCGGCTAAGATGTTCGCATACCGCAATCTCAAGGATGTGGGCAGGAACCTGCACCTGGTCGACGAGGAGGAGCTGTACTGGGATGAGGACGAATGAGGGGACACCCGAGCAGATGGCGCGGATCATCGCGCGCGAGGAGGGCATGCAGGCGCTGATCCCGGTCATCACCAAGGAGCTCTACCACTACGCCATCCTCAGCACGATGCGCGAGGAGGGCTATCTCGACCGGCTCGTCTTCCAGGGAGGCACCAGCCTGCGCCTATGCCACGGATCGCCCCGCTACAGCGAGGATCTGGACTTCGCCGGCGGCCGGGATTTCTCGCTGGAGTCGTTCACCGCGATGGGCGAGGCGATCGAACGCAGACTGGCGTCGCTCTCCCCCGGCTCCAGCATCGCGATCCGCACCCCCAAGCCCGAGGGCATGGTCAGCCGGTGGCGCATCCGCATCCGCACCGCGCTGCACACGAAGGACATGCCCAGCCAGATCATCAAGCTCGAGGTCGCGGCCGTCCCCGCGTACGATCCCGTACCCGCGACCGTCGAGGTCAACTACAGGCGGCTGTATGGGCTGTTCGACCGTATCCCGATCACCGTGGAGAGCCTTGACGAGATCATGGCGGACAAGATGCTCTCGTACGTGGCCGCAAACCACCTGCGCTACAGGGACCTGTGGGACATGGGCTGGATCGGTGCGAAGCGTCTGTCGGACAGGTCGAACGTATGGGACGTGCTCGACAGGAAACAGGACGATTATTCGGAACGGCCGGACTGGGCCTCCAGACTGTCCGGGGACCGCAGCATACCCGCGGCCCTGCGATCACGCGCCTTCCGCGACGAACTGGCCCGGTTCATCGAACCGGCGGCGATCGGCCCCACCGTCGGCGACGAGGCGTGGAGGCGCGCCATCGCGGACGAGCTCGAAACGCTCTATGGCGAGTACATCACGCATACGCAGAACCGCATGGGTCCCGCAACCGGCTTCGCCCAGGAGACGGGGCGGGCCCGATGAGCGCCCCGCGCTCGGGCCGCCGTCCATGGCGGAAAGGTCGAAGATACCGGGTTCGCGCGCCGACCGAGCAGTCGAACGGCACTGGGGCGAAGGCGCCGAACGCCAGACCCCGTAAGGGGCAGCGGCGCTAACGGGAGGCGCGCCCAGGAACGTCGCCGCCCCATATGCGCGACGACATCACATCCCCGGCACCGAGGGCGAGCCCACGCTCCTCCAATCCCTGTTCGCATGCGGGAAGCAGGATATACTCGCGGCAAAAGGCCAGCGTCGCGCGGAAGAACTCGCGTCTGACATCGTCAATCCCCGGCGCCGCGTCGATGACCACATCGGTGACGTCGGCGCCTATCCTGTCCCACATGCCGACCAGTTCCTGACGGAAACCATATGCCTGCGGCGATTGCAGGAATCCCAGATAGCTTTGGCGCCAGCCCGCGACGCTCAACATCATGTTCGGTATCCGCAGGTTCCTTTCGATGGCCTCGCCGGGATTGTCGAGACGCCGCCGCATGCCCCCAGGGACGTGCACACGAACAACGACGACCCGCAATCGTAGACGTGCGCGCCCCATGTACCTGAGCTCGTCTCCATTGAACAGGAACCCCCATTGTCGGCGCGCCTGTCTCGTGCCCGAGGTCATCGGACGTGCGCCGTGGACGTCTGGTCCATGGCGAGCAGGTCGAAGATGTCGGGTTGCACGGCGTTCGAGTAGTCGAACGGGTCGATCGGCGCCGCGGCGTACGGGTCGTCCTCCACGGCGGTCTCGTCGGCCTCATCGCGCCTGCGCTCCCATTGGGCCGGGTCGAGCGTGTCGAAGGGCCGGAAGTCGGGGAAGAATCCCCGCATGGTGCGGTCGAGCAGGCCCTCGTGGGCGCGCTGAGCGGCGTAGCGGTTGTTGGTGCGGTAGGTGTCGTGGTCGGCCAGCAGGCTCGATTCGACCCCGACGATTTCGCTCGCCCAGTATTCGAAGGACCTGGCGAACGCCTCGGTGGGGGTCTTGAGGTAGTCCCTGAAGTCGCGCGAATACTGTTCGGCGCGCGTGTCGACGTCGTCGACGACGGCCTGGAGCATGGGCCGGAAGTCTGCGCCCATGCTCAGTTGCGTGCCTTCGACGCTGGTGTGGTCGAGGTGGTGGGCCCATTCGTGCAGGAAGCTGCTCATGCCGCTGTAGCCGTTCCTGGTGGCTTTGCCGTCGTCGAGCGCGATCGCGACGTGCAGCGGCGAGTACACGCCCATGGTGTTGCCCCGGTATCGCCCGAGCTTGCGCACGCGCAGCGCGTCCAGGCCACGGCCGCTTTGGGGCAGGTGGCGCATCGCCGTGATGATCTCCTGCTCCATCTGGTGTATTTTGGTCCGGTCGATGTCCTCGTCGTATTCGACGTGGCCGACCAGCGCGTTGAGGGGGCTGCGCGCGGCCAGATCGGCGACCTGGCGGGATACGACGATCTTGTCGTCGAACGCGCCGGCGATCGATCCGGTGCGCCGGTCCTTGATGTTGAGGGCCTGGAGCCGGTGCGCGTCCTCGCTCATGGCGATGCGGTCGAGCGCCCCGGACAGTGCATCCAGCACGTCGGCGCGGCGCCGGTCGCGTTCGGGTGTCGGCCGCGCCCACAGGGCGAGTTCGTCGCGCCGCTTGCTGATGTCGATGCCGGTGAGCTCGCTCAGGGCGGCGCGCAGCCTGATGTGCCCCAGCAGCATCTCCACGTCGAGGCGGCCCACGATGTCGGGCCGGCTGGCGATGCGCTCACGGAACGCGAACACGTCCGGCCGGGGAAGGCCCCAGCTGCAGGCCCGGTCGTCGAGGTATGGGTGGTCGGCCGTCTTGGAGAACATGCTGCGTGCGGTGTGGCGTACGCCGTCGGCGAGCAGGACGGACATCGTCGTCCCCTCGCGCCGGCGCACCCCGCGGAACGATCCGAGCCTGTCCATGTCGACCTGGCCGAGGTCCATGACGGCGTGCACGTGCCGCGACGGGTACCCGCCTTTCTCGAGTGTGCGCCGCGCCCAGTCGGGCGGCTCGTCCGCGCCCATGATGCGCACGCGGCCGGCCGGGTCGGGGTCGGCCTGCGCCGTGGACGTGTAGGCGTCGGGCAGGTGGATGAGCACGGCTTCGGCGAGGATGTCCCGAGCGGCGCAGCTGTCGTGCGCGTCGCGGACCGTGTCGAGCCATTGGGCGCCCAGATGGTAGGACAGGCGGGTGATCTTGCGTCCCACGGTCTCGGTGGGGTCCCATCCCAGGTCGGGCTGCATGGCGCGGCGTTCCGTGCTGATGCGCCGGTGGGGGTCGAGCAGGCTGTCGATCCGCTCCATTCTGTCTTCGCTCATCGTCGTTCCTTCCTCCATGCGCTCAGCGGGTGAATGCGTGCGCGGCCGGCGGGCCGGGGTCCGGCATGGGGCCGGGGATGTCGGTGTCGACCAACGGGTTGTCGCGCCAGTCGGCGGGCAGGTCCGCGATGACGACCCGCGCCCGGTGCGGCCCGATCCGTATGCTTGCGCGCTCCTCGAGGCCGAGGTCGGCGAAGGCGCGGCGTGTCAGTTCGCCGTCGATCCGGTAGGCGCCCACGGCGATGCGGTCGCCGCCGGCGGGCAGCGTGGGCGCGGCGACGGTGATCGTCTGCCAGTCGCCGCGCGCGGGCCCGTCCCATCCCAGGTCGGCCGCCATGCGCACGTCGTCGGGGTCGGGCGGGCATGTCGCGGTCACGCACAGCGTGCCGTCCTCGTAGCGTTCGATCCGGTATCGCAGGTCCTGCGGCTGGTCCATGACGCCCCCTCCGTCAGATGGCGGCGGCCTCGGCCGCGCGCCGTTCGAAGCCGCGCGGGTCGAGGACGGGTGCGGGGCCGGGCTCGTCCGAGGATGCGGCCATGTCGCTTTCGTCGACGACCGACCACATGCCGAATACGTCGTCGCCGCCGGTCTGCGTCTGCGTCATGTCGAACATGCCGCGGGCGTCCATGTCGGCCGCGTCCTGTTCGAAGTCGGCCGTGGTCGTCTCCGTCGCCCCGTCGGGCGCGGCGTCGCGCAGTTCGCCGCGTTCGATCTCGCTGGTCTCGGCCGGTTCGATGCCGGCGGCGGTGCGGTCGGCGGGCGCGGATTCGTCGAGGTCGAGGTCCTTGAGGTAGGCGATGGCGTCGTCGACGCCGTCGGAGTCGATGTCCTCGTTGGCGGCGCGCATGACGGCGTCGTGGATGCGCGTTTCGTCCCACCCGTACCATTGGCCTCCCCACCGGGTCTGCACGCGGAAGCCCGCCGGGTGGTCGGCCAGGAACCCCTGCGGGTCGTCGGCGCGTTGCAGGCGCACGGGGATGCCTCCCTTGCGCAGCGCGTCGAGCGTGGCGTCCAGGTCGGCGCCGTGCGTCGCGTAGGTGATGACGGCCCGGTTCGTGTGCTGGCAGGCGACGGCGGCGATGTCCCCCTCGCCGTGGCGCCGTGTCCATTCGTCGCGCATGACGCGTTGCGCGCGCTCGAGTTTCGCCGCCCATCCGGGGTCCGCGCCCTCGAGCTGCTCGCCGACGATCCATGCGCGCAGCAGGCTGCGGTCGTCGAGTTCGCCGGCGCGGCCCGACAGGACGCTCTGCTCGAGCGTGTACTCGAACCCCTCGTTGAGCCGGGCGCGGTTGGCCGTCTCCCATTGGTGCAGGGCTGCGCGCTGCGCCTCCAGGCGTCTGGCCTCGGCCTCCTGCTCGCGCCGCTCGTGCAGCGTCTCCTGGCGCGCCTCGCGTTGGCGCTGCTCATATCTGGCTTTGAGCTCGTGGTTCTTGCGGTCGATCCACACGTGCAGCCGGCTGAGGGTCTGCGCGCATTGGGTGTTCATATTGGAGAGCAGCTGGTCGAGGCCGTCCTCCGCGTCCTGTCCGCCCATCATTGCGTCCTTTCTGCGTATCGTGGGCCGCGCGGCGCGCGTCCCGTGTCCTCGCGCCCGCCTGCCGGCAGGGGTTCGTCGTGTCCGACGGCGAGCGTGGCGGTGATGCGCTGCCGCCAGTCGGCGGGCGGCGGCGCGCACGGCAAGGGCTGTCCCCGGTCGGTGTAGGTCTGCACGGCGGGCAGCGAGGCGACGATGCCGCGGTCCGGGTTGAACACGCGGTCGAGGACCCCGTACAGCTGCATGTACCAGACCATCATGCCGGCCGGCTGTTTGCGGGCGGCCTCGTAGCCGCGCCACAACGCGTCCAGGGGGAACACGATCTGGGGCCAGCGCCACCAGTCCTCGACCCACCGGTACGGCGAGGACGTGTTCTGCTGGAAGGCGAGCACGTGCGCGACGAAGCCCTCGACGAACGCCGGCAGGTTGCGGTAGTACAGGTCGCGCGCGCGTTCGCCGAACTGTCCGATGACGCGGTAGTCGGCCACCTCGGGCGCGTTCGCGTCCGGCTCTGCCTCGTCTTCGGCCGGCCCGGGCGCGTCCATGTCCTCCTGCGCCGCGTCCGGCCCGTCCTGCGGCGCGTCGGCGGCGGGGCCGCCCCGTCCGGTATCGGTGTCGTCGTGGCCGTCGCGCGTCTCGGCGGCCGGGTCGGCGTCTGCGGCGTGTGCCGGCGTGTGACTCCGGGGCCGTATGTCGGTGGCGTCGTGGCCCGACGCGTCGATGCTCTCCTCGATCATCGCGCCGAACAGCAGGGTCGCCAGGGAGTGCCCCTCGGCGCGCACGATCAGGCGCGCGGCCTCCTGCAGCTGCGTGGTGGTCGGCGCGGGCGGCGGTCCCATGGGGGCGGGCGCCGGCATGGGCGCCTGTTCGGCGCCGTCGCCCGGATCCGGCGCCTCCGGGGCCGTCTGCCGCCGTGCGGGCTGCGCGGCGGCGGCCGGTTCGGATGCGCCGGGACGGCGGAACCGGCCGAAGAACTGGACAGCGTTGTTCTCGCTCATGCCGCCTCCTTCGTGTGCCGGGCCGCGTTGACGAGGTCGGCCCATTGGCGGTGCTCGGTCCATGGCACGGTGCGCGCGATCTGCGCGCGGCATTGCGAGGCGAGGACCAGCGCGCGTCCGACGGGCCATTCGGCCAGGTCGGACACGTCGAGGATGTTCTCGCGTTGGATGGAGCGGTTCACGCTCCTGGATCCGCGCGAGTCGACGTTGACCGAGCCGCGCACGATGTCGCGCTGGCCGACCAGGCCGGAGATGTCGGCCAGCCATTTCGCGTCCTTGATGCCGCCGATGTACACCAGGGTGTTGGCGTTGTTGAACAGCGAGCCGAAGTTGGTCTCGCCGAACGCGGCCTTGCCCTGGTCGGGGTTCTGCCAGATCGTCATGATCGGGATGCCGGCCGATCCGAAGTAGCTGTACACGTCGGCCAGTTCGGGCCAGCGGCAGATGTTCGCGGCCTCGTCGAGCACGAGGCACAGCGGCACGGGCAGGCGCCGGTTGTTGGACGCGCATTCGCCCTGGGCGATGTTGAACGCAGTGAACGCGGTCATCGCGGTGAACGCGGCCGTCAGCGCGGTGCTCGGCCTGCCTTGCGCGCTCAGCAGGTAGAGCGTGTCGTGGCCCAGCGCGAACTCGCGCGCGTCGAACACGGGCCGGGGGTCGCCCTCGCGCGGTTCGACCCAGTCGAGCAGGTCGGGGTCGGCCAGGAACGCGACCATGGTCTGCAGGGAGCCGAACACGCCCGAGCGGGTCTCGGGCGTCAGC
Organism: Bifidobacterium cuniculi; assembly: GCF_000741575.1. Lineage (GTDB taxonomy): Bacteria > Actinomycetota > Actinomycetes > Actinomycetales > Bifidobacteriaceae > Bifidobacterium > Bifidobacterium cuniculi. Next base: position 5,669 of record NZ_JGYV01000010.1, on the reverse strand, counting down.
GCGATCACGGAGGCGACGCGGGCGGCGATGTTGTCGTAGCCGCCGTGGCGGCGCAGGATCTGGGCGGCCTCGTCGTCGCGCTCGTTGCTGGCCCATCGGAACACGTCGCTGATCGGCCGTCCGCCCAGATGCGCGGCGAACAGGTAGTCGGCGAGCTGCTGGGCGGCGGTGCCCGGGAAGAAGTCGTCGCCGCCGGTCTGGGGCTGGCCGGACGCGTACCGCCAGCAGTCGGCGACGCGTTTGGCGTCGGCCAGGGTGCGGATCGCGCCCACCAGGTCCCATACGAAGTTCGCGCGACCGCGCCCGGGGTCGGCGATGCGTTCGGGGTCGAACACCCAGATGCGCCCGTCGGGGAAGCGGTGTTCGCGCACGGCGCGCGTGTTGTCGATGATGTCGCCCTTGTTGCTGGTCGCCAGGCACGGCCCGGGCGCGGAGTTGACCGCGGGGATCGCGTAGCACAGGGATTTTCCCGAGCGCGGGCCGGCGAACACGACGACCATGTCCTCCCAGCTGGTGCTGATCGGGCGCCGGTCCTTGAGGTTGACGCCCAACGGGTATCCGGGCTCCATCGTCGCCGCGTCCCAGTCGGCGACCAGGCGGCGCGCCATGTCCTGCGCGTGCTCGCGAGACAGTTTGCGCGTCGCCTCGCCGTATCCCATGGCCGCCGCGTACACGTCGACGCGCGTCTCGCCGCGTCCCGCCGCGCGGCCCGGACGACGCCTCCAGGCGAGGGACGCGGCCAGGGCTGCCGCGCCCGCCGCGGCCATGATCGCGGCGAACCGCCACCATGTGGCCGCCTCGGGCCGCCACCGGCCGGCGGACACGGCGAGCATGGCGAACAGGTCGAACGCGCGGCCCTCGCCCATCGCCGCCGCGGCGAACGCGGCGAGCACGCCCACGGCGCACAGGATGCACACGAGCGCGATCCTGCGGCTGGGGCGCACCGTGGAGCCCAGGTCGGCGATGCGGTTGGTCTGCAGGTGCGGGTTGACGTCCATGCTCACGCCTCCGTGCCGGCCGCGTCCGGCGCGGCCTCGCGTTCGGCGTACGGGCGGCTGCGGTCCGCGGCGTGCTCGGCGCGCCGGCGCAGCAGGATCGTGTCGAAGCACACGGCGGCCGCGGTCAGCTCGAACCGGGCGGCCGGCTCCCCCTCACGCGTCATGTAGGAGTCGACGCGCACCTGCTCGCCGATCGCGACGACCGGGTCGCCGCGGTGCATGTCGCATCGCGCGAGCGTCATCGCCGCGGCCCCGTACACGTTGACCGCGACCGCGACCGGTCCGCGCGGGTCATCGCGCCATTCGCCGTCGGCGCCGCGCACGCGGCGGCTCTCCAGCACGGTCGCCGACCATCTGGCCGGCAGCATGACGCCACGGTCGTCGGGTTTCTCGGGCCAGAACACCGGGTTGGCGGCTAGGTTGCCGCGCACTGTCTGCATCGCCTGCATCATGTCTCCTTCCGCGAGGGTGCGGCCGCGCCGGTCCGTCGCCGGCGCGCCGTCTCCATCACATGCTCGCATCCGTGCGCGCGTCCCGCGGACCACATGCGCACGGCGGGTCGGGCAGCACGGCGAGCACGCCGCGCGCCCACGGGTGCGCGTCGTCGCCGTCCAGCACGTCGAGCGCGTCGACGAGCGCGTCCCCGGGCCGGCCCGCGGCCAGGTCGAGCACGCACAGCATCGCGCCCATGGCCGTGCGCTGCGCCGGGTCGTCGCAGGTGGCGCCGATCGCCCCGACGGCGCGGATCGCGCGCGTCAGCCGCATGTCGGCGCCGCGCGGCGCGCAGGCCGCGCGCAGCACCGCGTCGCGGTCCATGCCCGGCGCGCCGTCCGGGGCGAGCGTCATGGACAGCAGGGCGCGCATGAGGTCCTCGCGCTGGTAGCGCAGCCCCACCGATACGAGGGCCGTGTCGTCCATGCAGCCGCGGCCCTGCAGGGTGCGCGTCCAGGCCGTGCGCGCGGCCTCGGCCCAGCGGGCGCGCACATGCGGGTCGAAGCCGCCGCGCGTGCTGCCCTCGAACAGGTAGCGTGCGGCCGCGTGCCGGGTCCGGGCGCGCAGGTCGCCTCCCGACGGGGGCGTCAGTCTCATCGCCTCGCCCCGGGCGCGCCGGGCTCCGCCCCGCACGCGCAGGCGGGATTGGGGTATCCCCATCCGGCGTCGCCGGCGAGCGTGCGCATGTCCGTGAACCCCCAGTCGTCGCCGTCGACGGCGGCCACGGGCCCCCGTGTCGATGGCCTCGGCCAGGGCCGGCGGGGCGACGATGTCCATGCGGTGGCCGACCAGGCGCCCATGGCCCGCCGACAGCGTCTCGTCGTCGCCCTGCGCGGCGGGGCGCACGCCCCATCCGTGCGGCAGCGCCGTGCGCACGGACTGCGGCAGGCGCCCGTCGTCGAGCGCCCAGCCGTGCAGGGTGCGGCCGGGCAGGTCGAACTCGACGCGCCGCAGGCCGCGCGGGTCGGCGCCCGCGCGTTCCAGGGCCTCGCATACGGCGCCCATCTCCTCGTAGCCGTCCTCGTGCATCGCGTCTCCTCCTTGTCAGTGCCATTTGGCGTTCGTGTCGTTGAATCCGCCGCGTTCCAGGTCGCACAGCTCCAGCGAGATGGGGATGCCGGGCAGCCCTCCGAGCTTGATCAGGAACTTGCCCATGCCCTTGAGGGCGGCGTGGGCGCGGAAGTTGGTCGGCGTGGCCCAGTCGTCGAGCAGGTCCTCCTCGCGCGCCGACACCGGCAGGCCGCTCTCGGAGCGCAGGAAGCGCGACACTTCGGTGCGGCTCAGGGCGCCGAGGACCTTGATCTTCGAGCGTTCCACGAATCCGCGCGCCTTGGCGTTCTGGGCGGCGGTGTCCAGGCACATGAGGTCGGCGAACGTGTGCGTGATCATGATCTGCCCGACGCCCCACTGTCTATTAAGGCGGGTGAGCAGGTCGAGCGAGTCGACCATGAGCGGGCTGGCGCGCAGCGCGCGGTGCATCTCATCAAGGATGATCACGTGGTTGCGCGCCGGGGCGAGGCCCGCGTCGGCGAGCACGTCCGCCTTGTTCTTGGCGGCGAACGCGCTCGTCCAGGTCGCGGCGAGGGTGGCCGCGACCACGTCGTCGCCGCCCTGGGCCAGCGCGCTGATGTCCCAGTCCACCGGACGCGTCAGGTCGACGTGCTCGGTGGTCTGCTCGCAGAACAGCCGCCCGTACCGGCCGCGCGGGTTGGCGATGCCGTGCAGGCTGGCGATCAGGTCCCGGGTGGCCCGCCGGTAGCGTTCGTCGTCGTCGGGGGCGTCGAACACGGCTGCGGCGCGCACCGCGTCGGGGCCCGCCTGGATGAGGTCGCGCAGGTCGGCGACGACCGGGGGCACCGCGTCGCCGCCCGTATGCTCGTGCAGGATCTGCAGGCTGGTGGACAGGATGTTGGATTCCACGTCCGAGACGGTGCGCGCGCCGTCGGCGCGGCCCGAACGCGAGATGGTGAGCACGATCTCGAGCAGCGTCTTGCGCCTCTCGTGCCAGTCGGCGAGCATGTCCGCGCGCGCGTCGCCCGTCACATGGCGCAGCGCCGCATGCACGTCGCCGGGGTCCATGATGTTGATCGAGCCCACGCCGGCGCCCAGCCGGATGACCTGGCCGCCGAGCATGCGCGTGAGCGGCGCGTAGTCGGGTTTGAGGTCGCCCGGGATGATCGCGTGCATGCCCAGGGCGGCCAGCCCCCACACCTGGCGGCGCACGAACGTGCTCTTGCCGATCGCGGGCAGCCCCATGACGAACATGGAGGGCTGCTCGATGATCCCCGCTTTGAACCAGCTGATCGGGTCGCAGCACACGGCCGCGCCCGTCGCCAGGGACCGGCCGACCGGCACGCCGTCGACGGGCAGCGCCATGTCCGTGGAGAACGGCCAGAAACCGCCGCACACCTGCGTCGACGCGCCGTAGAACTCGTCGACGCTCGGCATCAGGGCGGCGCGCCCGCCCCCGACGCCGGCCCGGCCGGCCCATGTCGTGCGCGCGGCCGCGTGGGACCGGTCGGCGCTCACGGGCTCCTCCAGCGCGCCCGCGCTGAACGCGTCCTCGTCCATGTCCCCGCCGTGTCGCCGCCATGCCATGGCGTCCTCCTTTCCTATCCGACTTTCCTATCCGATGAATCCGGTCAGCGTCGACGGCTTGTAGCTGCGCACGTCGAAGCCGAGCGGCAGGCATGCGGCGAAGCCGGTGTCCTGCGCCGCGTAGCAGGGACGCAGGTTGATCTTCGCGGCGCCGGCCGCGGATTCGACCGCGTGGCTGGCGGCCTCCAGACGTGCCTCCTCCTGCTCGCCCGCGCGCACCGTCGCGGTCACCAGCAGGCCGAAGTACACCAGGACCGCGCCGTCCGCGGCCTCCTCGGCCTGCCGGTTCGACATGGCCATCTGTTTCGACGCCTTCATGGAGGGGCGTTTCTCCTGGCTGATCTGGTTGACGGCCTTCTGCCGGTTCTGCTCGACCATGAACGCGGTGCGGTCGGAGGGCACCGCGTGGAAGATCAGGGTGACGCGTTTGCGGTCGACGTCGCGCAGCGGCCCCAGCAGCGCGGCCAGCGTGCCGCTCGTGACGTTGCTGGCCGGCGGGTCGCACATCTGCCAGGTCCTGGACAGGCCCGAATCGTGCCGGTAGTAGTCCCAGCGCGCCTCCGCGGCGACGGGGCCGGCGTCGCGCCAGTCGACGTACGGCGCCTCGTCGCGCTCCTCGATCGTCTCCTGGGCGCGCGGATCGTACGCCTGGGCGACCAGGCGCGCGATCTCGTCGGACGTCATGCACCGCGGCGTGCCGCCGCCCGCGTCCGTGATCCTGCCCGTCAGCGACGGGATCAGCTGGCCGATGCGGCGCGCGGCCTCCTGACGGTCGAGCCATTTGCCCTTGCGGTCGCGGTAGCGGAACGTCAGCGTGAGGATCGTGTCGCTCGACGCGCCGCCCTGGGCGTACGAGTCCATGACCTGGCGCATGCAGCGGGCGGCCAGGTCCGGCGCGTCGTCGACCATGTGCCGGGTCAGGGATCGGCGGAAGCGCACGCCCGAGTCGGGCGCCGTGTCGACCGTGACCGCGAGCTGGGCCACGCCGTCCTCGTCGGCCAGCGATTCGAGCACGTGCGCCCAGGCCGCCACGTACGCGTCCTCGACGTGGTCGTCGGCCATCGCGGTGCCCTGCGGCTGGCACGCCATGAGCAGCGCGTACTCGCCCGTGTGCCCGTGCGACACGAGCGTGAACCGGTGGCCGAACGGGTCGGATGCCTCCACGAGCGTCACCTCGGAGCAGATGCCCGGCAGCGCGCACACGCCGGATTCGACCGGCGCGAGCATCCCGGAGCGGTACAGGGCGGCGCGCGAGCGGATCTGGCGGCGGTACGCGGCCCGTTCCAGCTGCCGGTCGGCGATGTTGCGGTGGGCGCGGTCGCGCACCGCCAGGACCGCGACCGTCCCCTCGCCCACCGCCAGGATCGCCAGCGCGACGAGCGGGTTCGCCATCATCACGAAGATGCCGACCACGAGGATCGCGATCGCGGCGATCGTCAGCGGCATGCCGATGTTGCGCAGGCCGCCGGGCATGTCGCGCATGTAGTCGCCGTACGTCGTGTTAGAAGCCATTGGACATCACTCCTCCCGTTCGTCCCTCGCCGCGGCGCGCCGCCTTCCTGTCCGCGCCGTCCGGCGCCG
>NZ_JGYV01000009.1 GCF_000741575.1 Bifidobacterium cuniculi | reverse complement strand
AAGCGGGCACCGGGTCAAAGAACTTTTGAGTTCTTTGACCCGGTGCCCGCTTTAAGTCGGGATTCACCCCCGTCCGGGTGCCCGCTTTAATTTCGGAATCCCCGAGAAAAGTCACGGAAAAACGAGAGGTTTCCAAGGGGAATGTCAGTCGATGTCCGTGCCCTCGTCGCGTGCCGGCTCCTTGCTCGGGTCGAAGCCGGAGACGATGAAGACCACGCGGCGGGCGGCGGAGACGGCGTGGTCGCCCAGGCGCTCCATGAAGCGGCCGATGAGCACCACGTCGATGAGCTGCTGGTTGGTGCCCACGAAGTCCTCGGACTGTGCCATCCGCATGGTCTTGAGGTGCAGTTCGTCAAGTTGGTCGTCGTCGCGGATAATCTGGTCGGCCACGTGCGTGTCACGGTCGGCGAGCATCTGCACGAGGCGGTCGGCGGTCATCTCCAGGAACTGCTGCATCCTGCGGAAGGTGTCCACGGCATCGGCCGGCAGAGGGGACTCCGGGTAGGTGCGCCGCGCCGCCTCCGCGATGTGCCGTGCCAGGTCGCCCATGCGTTCGAAGGTGATGGACAGGCGCATGGTGGACACGATCACGCGCAGGTCCGTCGCCACCGGGTTCTGGCGTGCGAGGAGCTCCACGCACTTGTCCACGATGCTGGTGGAGAGCGCATCGACCTCGGCGTCATGGTCGATCACCGCCTGCGCGGCATCGATGTCCTGGTCGAGCAGGGCCTTGCCGGCGCCACGGATCGCATCGCGTACATTGCATGCCATGCGGTCGAGGTCGTCGGCGACCGCCTTAAGGCTTTCATTGAAGATAACGCGCATCTGCCCGCCTTTCACATCAGTTCCGTACGGATTCGGGAATGGACCCCATCGGTGCCTTCAGTGTAGAGGATGCAGCCGCCGAACTCCAGCGGCAGCGGAAAACCACGTGCACGGCACGGGACATGCCACAATGGGAAGCATGCCGCATGATTTCACCCTGACCGTCATCGTCGTCGCATTCGTGCTCGTCGCCATCGCCGTCGTCCTGGGCGTCCTGGTCATGCTCGGCGACACCATCGCGCCGCTGCTGTCGCGGATCACGCGCGGCGTCGACTGGCGCGACTGGCTGTCCGACCGCCTGCCTCACCGACACGCCGACGACCGTGACGACGAGGACGACGAGGACGACGACCTCGACGACGAGGCCGCCGCACTGCTGGCCATGATCTCCGACGCCCCCATCGTCGTCGACTCCACCGGCGAGGTGCTGCGTGCCAGCCCGGAGGCGGCGCGCCTGGGCATCGTCAACGACGACACCATCACCGACGACCGCGTGGCCGCCGCCGTACGCGCTGTGCAGGAACACGGCGGCCGGCAGCACCTCGACATCACCACCGCCACGCCGCCCGCCTTCGCCCACGACGAAGGCGTGGCGGTGAGCAGGCCGAACTGGGTCAAGGTCACCGTCGGCCGCATCAACGCGCATCTGGTGGTCGTCCTGCTCGCCGACGTCAGCGAGACGGTGCGTTTCAACCAGGTGCGCGACGACTTCATCACGAACGTCTCCGAACAGCTGCTGCGGCCCAGCGAGGAACTCGCGCACCTGGCGGAACGCCTGGAACACGGCGACGCCGCGCAGGTCCGCCAGGACGCGCGCAACGTGCGGCGCACCATCGGCTACGTCAACCACATGGTGCGCGACCTGCTCCTGCTGATCAAGGCCCAGGAGCAGGTCGTGCCCAGCGGCGACAACCAGTTGGCGCTGCTTGCCGAGGTCGAGTCGGCGGCAGGCCTCGTGCAGGAGCGGGCGTCGGCGCACGGCCAGCAGGTGAAGGTCAGCGGCGACACGTCGCTGACCGTCCACGGTGACGCGTCGCAGATCCGCGCGGCCATCGGCAAGCTGCTGGAGAATGCGCTCGACTATTCGCCGCAGGGGGCGACGGTCAGCGTGACGGTCGGCAGGTCGCCCGATGGCCACGACGCCGTCGTCCGGGTCATCGACCGGGGCACCGGCATCCCCGAACGCGAACAGGACCGCATCTTCGAACGCTTCTACCGCGGTTCGCGGCAGAACGAGAGGACGGGCGAGGGCGTCGGCCTGGGCCTGGCCATCGTCAAGCACGTGGCGCTCACCCACCATGCGGCGTGAACGTGTGGAGCAGGCCGGGGCAGGGCAGCACCTTCAGCCTCGTGCTGCCGCTGGGTGACTCACTTGCCGAGCGCCGGTAGTCCCAGCGGTCGAAATGCTCCCAGACGAGCATGGCCAGACCGAGGACGATGCCGAAGCCGCAGATGATCGACGCCCTCTCGAACCATTGGATGTGCCCCAACAGCCATAGGCAGAGCGAACCGACCAAGGCGATGGACCACAGCAGGATGCCCAACAGGAACGCCTTGCGCAAATCCACTTGCATCGGCTTGGGGGAGGGGCGACGCACATGGGGATCAAGGATCGGGGCAAATTTCATACCCATAACCCTAACGCATCGCCAGACCGCCCGTCGCTCATCCCCGAGGCTGATATTCACGGCGCGGACTGGGACGCATGGGGCGTTTCGCGTACAATGAGCCCGAGTGGACGGGACCGTCCCCGCCATGCCGCCAGCGAAAGGAAACCAGCGTGTACACGATCCTCCCTGTACCCAAGCAGTATGCGTGGGGATCGAACGAACACCTGCAGCGGCTGTTCCACCTCCCCGAAGTCGCCCGGGAGAAGCCGTTGGCGGAAATGTGGTACAGCGGGCACCCCCAGTCGCCCTCCACGGTGGAGATCGACGGTCGGGCGGTGCCCCTCACTCATGCCATCGGCGAGGACCCAGACGGCATGGTCGGAACCCGGGGCGTCACGCAGTTCGGCCCCCAGCTGCCCTTCCTGCTCAAGCTGATCTGCGCCCAGCGGCCCCTGTCCCTGCAGGTGCACCCCGTGGGATTCCAGGCCAGGGCCGGCTACAATGCCGAGAACCTGCGCCACGTGCCCCTCGACGCGCCCGAACGATCCTTCAAGGACATGAACGCCAAAAGCGAGATGGTCGTCGCGCTCGAACCCTTCCAGGCCAGCGTGGGCTTTGCCGGCCGCTCCTTCGCCCTGCGCAACTTGGAGGGGTTGCGCTCGCCCGTGGCGCAGCGGATGATTCGCGCATTGCAGGGCAACGGGGCGGAAGGGGAATTCGACGCCGCCGACCGCATGCTTCCGGTGGACGCCATTGTCTGGCCCGAGCACCGCAAGCGGGTGTTCCGCGCCTTCCACACGGCGGTGACCGCGGGTTGCCTGGATTCCGGCGAGTTGCGCGACGACCTGCTGTGTTCCATGCGGACGGCCGACCATGAGCGCACCCGTCTCGCCTGCGATTTCACCCTGCAGGCCGCGGACGCATTCCCGGGCGACCCGAGCGTCCTGGCGCTGCTCATGATGAACCCGGTGCAACTGGAGGAAGGCGAGTCCGTGTTCCTGCCCACCGGCGTGCCCCATGCCTACATCCATGGCATGGGTGCCGAGATCATGACGAATTCGGACAACGTGCTGCGCGCCGGCATGACCGTCAAGTACAAGGACATCCCGAATCTGCTGCACTGCGTGGATTGCAAGCCGTCCTCGCCGGTGGACCCCTCGGATTCGCGGCTGGCCGCCTTCCTGGCCGGCGACGTGGTCTTCTACCGGCCCGGCGTGAGCGAATATGTGCTCGCCTACGGGCATGTGGATGCGGCGCACGGCCCATGGCCGCTGGTGTCGCGCCTGGCGCGCCGCTACGACCGGCTCGTCCAGCAGGTGACGGGGCACGGGTACTTCCCCCACCGTGGCCCGCGCGTGGTGGTGTGCACGCAGGGTGCGGTCCGCTGCGTAAGCGAGCGCGACGAACGCATCCTGCGGCAAGGCGACGCGGTCTTCGTGCCCGCGAGCGATGGCTGGGCCCACGTGGAGCCCGTCGCCGGCGGGGAGGCCGCCCCAGAGGGTTCGTACCTCATGGCGTCCACGCCGTTCTGACATGGACCTGACAGGGGAATTTCCCGTTGTCCGGTGGCTGTTTCCGGGGGTTTCCGCACTTAAAGCGGGCACCCAGTCGGGGACACTTCACGAATTAAAGCGGGCACCCAGTCGGAAGCGTTTTCTGAATTAAAGCGGGCGCCCAGTCGAAGAACAAAAAATGTTCTTCGACCGGGTGCCCGCTTTAATTCAGAAATCGCCGCCGACCGGGTGCCCGCTTTAATTATTTAATTACAGGAGTCCCGGGAACGGCCACGGAACAACGACAGATTTCCAGTAGGCGCGTACACTGGGCACCATGTCAACGGCATCGATTGAAGCACGCAAGCAGCTGGACCGCATCGTGGCCCTCGGGTACCCGGACGTGGCGGACATGGGCGCGGATTCCTTCCGCGCGCTGGCACAGCCGCTCATCAACGCACTCGAGGACTCCGACCTGGGTGAGGACATCCTCCTGGTGCCCACGCGCGAGCTGGTCACCCCAGAGTCGCTCATCGCCCGTACCAGCATCAACCGCATGGCCGGCTTCACCACCATGCCGCCGCGTGACATCGTCAGCTTCCTGCCCACCGACGGCTTCGAACCGCCGGAAGGCCCCTTCTACCTGGTCGTCGAACCGCACACCGGCACCTGCTACGTCAACCGCGAGCCGGACGTGGCACGCAAGCTCATCGAATCCGACGAGCGCATCCCCCTGACCCTGGAGGAGGGACTCGCCATCGCCACGCAGCACCCCGAATGGCTGCTCGAGAAGAACGGCTTCAACCTGCTCGGCTCGCGCAGCGCCGACGGCCGCGTGCCCAGCATCTGGATGAGCCAGAACGCCCCGCGCCTGGGTGCCGTGTGGCCCAACTCGCGGCACACCTGGCTCGGCAACGCCTACTGCATGGCGCGCCGCGGCGTCAACCTCATCAACTGACCCTGCCGGCCGCACTGTCGCGTACGCCCCTATACACGAGGTTTGTAAAACACCTGTGCGAATTGCTCAGGATACGGACGTTTCGCGGGGCTTCCTTCGCTAGGCTGTATAACGTAGACCCTTGCGCATGACCATGCGCGCCAACCACAAGAGTCGACATACAGACAGAAGGAGGAGTGATGGGTCAGGATCAATCATCGGTGTTTGATCTCGCTGCCGCGGCTGCGGCGTCCAACGGAGGGAACAACGACCCGCTGCTGCCTCCGGCACGGTTCATCGGCGCCCCGCAGAAGCCCAGCGCCATGCCCTACCACAAGTACGTGGCCTACGACAAGCAGGTGCCCTTCGACTATCCGCAGCGTACCTGGCCGGACAGGCGCCTGGCGCGCGCGCCGCGCTGGTGCTCCGTGGACCTGCGCGACGGCAACCAGGCCCTCGTCAACCCCATGGACTCCGAGCGCAAGCTGCGGTTCTGGAACATGCTCGTCGAGATGGGCTTCAAGGAGATCGAGGTCGGCTTCCCCAGCGCCTCGGAAACCGACTACGACTTCATCCGCATGCTCATCGAACGTGAGCTCATCCCGGACGACGTGACCATCGTGGTGCTCACCCAGGCCCGCGAGCACCTCATCCGCAAGACCTACGAGTGCCTCAAGGGCTGCAAGCGCGCCATCGTGCACTTCTACAACTCCGTGTCCGTACTCCAGCGCGAGGTCGTGTTCCGCAAGGACCGCGAGGGCATCAAGCAGCTCGCCACCGACGCGGCGAAGCTGTGCAAGGAGCTGGAGGGCGACGCCGAGGGCATCGACATGTACTACGAGTACTCCCCGGAGTCCTTCACCGGCACCGAACCCGACTACGCTGTGGAGGTGTGCAACGCGGTGATCGACGTGATCAGGCCGACCGTCGACCACCCGATGATCATCAACCTGCCGGCGACCGTGGAGATGACCACGCCGAACGTCTTCGCCGACCAAGTGGAGTACGTCTCCGACAACCTGCAGGACCGCGACGCCGTCGTCCTCTCCCTGCACCCGCACAACGACGAGGGCATGGGCGTGGCCGCCGCCGAGCTCGGCATGCTCGCCGGCGCGGACCGCATCGAGGGCTGCCTGCTGGGCAATGGCGAGCGCACCGGCAACGTGGACCTGGTGACGATCGGCCTGAACCTGCTCACCCAGGGCATCGACCCGCAGCTCGACCTGTCGGACATGCCCACGATCCGCCGCACCGTGGAGTACTGCAACCAGCTCAAGGTGTCCGAGCGACACCCCTACGCGGGCAACTTCGTGTTCACCGCCTTCTCCGGTTCCCACCAGGACGCCATCAAGAAGGGCCTGGAGGCGCGCGAGGTCGCCGCGGACATGCAGGGCGTCAAGCTGGAGGACTTCGTGTGGCTCGTGCCCTACCTGCCGATCGACCCGAAGGACATCGGCCGCTCCTACGAGGCGATCATCCGCGTCAACTCGCAGTCCGGCAAGGGCGGCATGGCCTACCTGCTCAAGACGAACCACAACCTCGACCTGCCCAAGAAGCTGCAGGTGGAGTTCGAGCACGTGGTGCAGCAGCACGCCGACGCCACGAAGAAGGAAGTCAAGGACGAGGACATCTGGCGCCTCTTCAAGGACGAGTACCTGCCGGTGGGCGAGTCCGGCGCGACCGACGCGGGTGCGGCGGCCAGCGACCACCCGGACGAGAGCCTCGACCAGTGGGGACGCCTCAAGCTGCTCAAGGTGAGCATGTCCTCCGGCGAGGACGGCTCCGACACCCAGCTGACCGCGACCGTGCTCGACCGCGGCATCAACGTGGGCGCCGAACCCGAGGTGACCCGCCACATCGAAGGCCGCGGCAACGGCCCGATCGACGCCTTCCTCAACGCCGTGAAGAGCTTCGGCGTGGAGGCCACCGTCCTCGACTACGCCGAGCACACGATGCCCGTGGGCAGCGACGCGAAGGCCGCCTCCTACGTGCAGTGCGAAGTCGGCATGGAGGACGAGGAGAAGCGCATGGTCTGGGGCGTCGGCATCGACTCCTCGACGATCACGAGCTCCCTGAAGGCGATCATCTCCGCCGTGAACCGTTCGGCGCGGTAGGCGCTGCGTGCGCCCCATGAGAAATCTCTCGTTTTTCCGTGACTTTTCTCGGGGCTCCTGAAAATCAAAGCGGATACCCGGTCGGGATTGGCCCCGACCGGGTATCCGCTTTGATTTTCAGGAGCCCCGAGAAAAGTCACGGAAAAACGAGAGATTTCTCATGCGCGACGATGCCGCGCAGCCGGTGCAGCTGGTCGTGCCGGAGTTCGCTTGGGACAACCTCATCGCCGAAGGCCCGAACACACAGGTGCACGACGAGGACGGCAACCTCATCTACGTCTTCCACGCCGCCGAATACGAGAACGGCCGGTACGGCGGGCGTGACGTGCAGGTGCGCCGCGTGCACTGGGCGGCGGACGGCATGCCTGTAATGGACATGCAGGCCGACGAGGAGCTCGACCCGGCGTGCCGGCAGGTGACGATGTCCATCGTCGTGCGCTGATTTGCGGGCGTCCGGGCACTGCCCGGCGCCCGGACGGTGGTATCGTCGAAGGCAACATGCAGCGGTGCGCGGCCGGGGCGGCCGGCGCGAAGGATCAGGGAATGGGGTACGACCATGGCCAGGCAGGCAGGCGAACGTGCGGTCACCATGCGTGACGTGGCCCGGGAGGCCGGGGTGTCCATCAAGACGGTGTCGAACGTCATCAACGACTACGAGTTCGTGTCCGACGCCACGCGCGCCAAGGTGCAGGCGGCCATCGACCGGCTGGGCTACTCCGTCAACGTCTCCGCGCGCTCGCTGCGCACTGGCCAGGCGAACCTTATCGCCCTGGCGATCCCCGACCTGCAGATGCCGTACTTCGCGCAGCTGTCGTCGCTGGTGATCGAGGAGGCGAAGAAGCTGGGACTGCGCGTGCTGGTGGAGCCGACGCTCTACTCGCGCGAGGAGGAGCTCAACGTGCTGCACGGCCTGCAGTCCACGATGGTCGACGGTCTCATCTTCAGCCCGCTGGAGCTCGGCCAGGAGGACATCGCGGAGTTCCGGGTGGACTATCCGCTCGTGCTGCTCGGCGAACGCGTCTTCACGAACGAGGTCGACCACATCGCCACGGAGAACGTGGAGGGTGCCAAGAAGGCGACCACCTACCTGCTGGAGACGGGGTGCCGCAGCATTGCGGTCATCGGCACCCATCCGGGCGAGCGCGTCGGTTCGGCGGCGTTGCGCTTCCAAGGCTACTGCGAGGCGTTGCTCGATGCGGGCATCGACTATGACGAGCGGCTCGTGGTGCCGTCGCGCATGTGGCACCGCGTGGACGGCGAGGCGGCCATGGACACGCTCTTCGACTCCGGCATCGTGCCCGACGGCGTGGTGGCGCTCAACGACATGCTCGCTTCCGGCGTCATGCACTCCATCCAGATGCACGGCTACCGCATTCCCGGGGACATCGCCGTCATCGGTTTCGACAACTCCGATGACTCCAAGTACCTCTCGCCGGCGCTCACCTCGATCTCGCCGGGCCTGGACGAGGTGGCGCGCCTGGCGGTGCGCACGCTCAAGGACCGCATCGACGGCGTCCAGTCGGGCGAGCGCCTCTTCGCGGGCACCGACGGCCAGGAGGACCCCGTCACGCACAGGGAGTACCGCCAGGTGCCTTCCACTTTGGTGGTGAGGGAGTCCACGAGGGTGCCGCAGGCGTAGGGCTCCCGGTAGTTTTCCTGCATGTTTTCCTCCGTCAGGCTTCCCCCTGAGAGATTTCGGGATGGTGTTTCAAATGTTGGTGCAGGTTGGGTCGGGGCATCGTCTTGATTGTATCGTTCAGGCGGCCTGCCGGATGGCTTGCTCGATGATCTGCCTCGCCTGTCGCATGTCGTCCTTGCGGCCACGGATCCTGCCCATCACGTCACGTTCCAGGTGCACCACGCACCGCTGCCACGAACAGTCCTGTACCGGGCGCACTGCCGGACGGCTGGAATCCACGCAGCCGTCCGCGTCCAACGGCATCTGCTCGAAGGTCATGACATCGCTATCGACTACCCTGTCCATCAGGGGTCATCTCCCTGGAATCTTGAATGTATGCTTTTACGGAATTCTAGGCGATGACCCTTTCCCATACCCACACACCAACAATCGGCACACAACCCGATCGGCGCCTCCTGATGGGTCCCGGGGACGTCCGGCCCCAAGTTTTTGTTCAAAAAACGAACAATTTCTCAGGTGGGCACAGCCTCTCACGGCGTAGCCGGCGCACTCGGCTGCTGTTGCTGCGTGGGTTCGTCGGTCGGTTCCGTCGGGGTGCCCGTTGGCGTCGCCCGTCGGTTCGGCGGTCTGCGACGGTTCCTCGGTGGGTTCGCTCGTGGTCGGCGCGGGGCTGGGCTGCTTGTCGGTGGCGGTCTCGCTGGGGGAGGCGCTGGCCGAGGGGGATTCGGAAGGTTCGGCGGACTGGCTTGGCTGGGCCCTCGGGGTGGAGGTCACCTTCGTGCCGCCCAGGCCCCAGTCGCCGTCCGGGCCGCCGATTTTGCCGTCGTCCGTGGCGGTCGGGAACTGCTCCACGGGCTGGCCTTCCATGGCACGGGACATGAACTCGGTGAACAGGTGGGCCGGGTAGCCGGTGGAGCTCACGCCGTAGCCGGCGAACTCGGGCACCACCTGGTTCTCGCCGTTCTCGCCCGGGTTCCAGATGGCCCACACGCTCATGAGCTGCGGGGTGTAGCCCACGAAGGAAGCGGCGGTCTCGTCGTTCGCGGTGCCGGACTTGCCGGCCACGGGGCGTCCCAGCGTGGCGGAGGTGCCCGCCGCGGTGCCGTTGACGGTGGTGCCCAGCATGGCGTTGATGGTCAGTGCGCAGTCGTTCTCCTCGAACACCTTCGTGGTTTCCAGGTTCGGCGTGTACATGTCCTGGCCGTCCTTGGTCACGCGGTCCACCACGTGCAGGGTGTTCTTCGTGCCCGAGTTGGCGATGGTCGAGTGGCCCTGCGCCAGGTCCCACACGGTCAGCGAGTTGATGCCCAGGATGTTGTACAGGGTGTCCGTCTGGATGTCGCCGCTGATGCCGGCGTCATGCGCGATCTGCGCGTAGCGTTCCGGGGTCAGGTGCTCGTTGACGTTCATGAACACCGTGTTCACGGAGTTCGCCGTCGCCTGGTTGAGGTTGATGTTGCCCCAGCTGATGTTCAGTGCGTTCGGCACTTCCGCGTACACGCCCGGGGTGGTCTCGAACTCCACCGGCGAATTGCCGTTGAAGAGGGTGTTGAAGCTCACGTCGTCCTGCGCGGCGCCGATCAGGCCGAAGGGCTTCATGGTCGAACCCGGCTGGAAGGTGGCCTGGGTGGCGTTGTTGAGCTGCTTGTCCAGGTAGTCGCTGCCGCCGTACATGGCCTTGACGGCACCCGTCGACTGGTCCACGGCGATGCCGCCCACCTGCAGGGTCTCGGGCATGCCCTCCGGCCGCTCGTCGCCCACTTCCTGCACCTCCTTCTGCATCGTGGCGTCGAGGGTGGTGACCACCTGGTAGCCGCCCGACTCGAGGTCGTCCTTGGTGAAGGCCTTCGAGTCGATGAGCTCGTTCTCCACCGTGGTCATCAGGTAGCCGTTGGGGCCGGCGAAGTCATTGCTCAGCGTGTAGGCCTTGACTTCCGGGAACTTCGCTTCCTCGGCCTGTTGCTCGGTGATGTAGCCGTCCTCCTTCATGATGTTGATCACGCGCTCGAAGCGCTGCTTGGCCTGGTCCGGGTTGGTCTCCGGGTCCCAGCTGCTGGGGGCGGGGATGATGCCGGCAATCATGGCCGCCTCGGACACGGTCAGGTCCTTGGCATCCTTGCCGAAGTACGCCTGCGCGGCCGCCTGGATGCCGTAGGCGCCGCGGCCCAGGTAGATCGTGTTCATGTAGTTGCACAGCACCTGCTGCTTGTCCTGCGTGGCCGCGATCTTCATGGCCAGGATCGCTTCGCGCGCCTTGCCGGCGTAGGAGGTGGTCTCGCCGAGGTAATAGCGCTCCGCATACTGCTGCGTGATCGTCGAACCGCCCTGGCGCGTGCCCTTGGTCAGGTTGTTGATCAGCGCGCGCGCCATGCCGGTGATGTCGATGCCTTTGTTGGTATAGAAGGAGCGGTCCTCGGAGGCGACGATCGCGTTGCCCACGTACTGTGGCAGCACCGAGCAGTCGATGATCTCGCGGTTCTGCTCGGCGATGGTGCCGATCGGCGTGGTGCCGTCGCTGTAGTAGATCGTCGTCTTCTCCGCGACGGCGACCTTCTCGGGCTGCGGGATTTCCGTGGTGGCGTAGAGGTAGGCGAACAGGCCGATGCCGATCACCAGGATGGTGCCGATGACGCCCAGGAGGATCTTCCACCACAGGCCCTTGTGCTGCTTCTTGCCGTTCTTGCCGCTTTTGCCGGGGTTCCCCTTGCTGCCGTTGCCGCCCTTGCGGGTGCCGGGGGCCGGGCTCGCGTGGCGGCGGCGCGTGGTCGAAGACGCTGTACGTGTTTGTGAAGCCATGCATACAACGGTAACCGTTTGTCCTGAGAAAAGCGCGGACGCACGCGCGCGATACCCCGCCCGGCGCTTGCCGTCAAGCCTCATGCGGTTTTTCTCTGGGCAAACCGTCGGCGCCGCGGAACATGCCCAACCGACGGTATCGTAGGTTTTCCGACTCTTGCGCTATGTTGGAGAACTGCCGTAGCTTCTGTTCGTTGGACGTGACGGTATGCTTATAGGCGGATACACGCACGCAATTCAGAGGAGTCGTTTCAATCATGAGCATTCGTGTGGCCATCGCCGGCGTGGGTAACTGTGCCTCGTCGCTGGTGCAGGGCGTGGAATATTACAAGGACACCGCGGACGATGACAAGATCCCGGGCCTGATGCACAACAACTTCGGTGGGTACCGCGTCGGCGACATCGAGTTCGTGACCGCCTTCGACGTGGACGCCGCCAAGGTCGGCAAGGACCTGTCCGAGGCCATCGGCGCATCCCAGAACAACACCATCAAGTTCGCCGACGTGCCCGAGCTGGGCGTCGAGGTGCTGCGTGGCCCGACCTACGACGGCCTGGGCGAGTACTACCGCCAGATGATCGAGGAGTCCGACGCCGAGCCGGTCGACGTGGCACAGGTGTTGCGCGACAAGAAGGTCGACGTGCTCATCTCCTACCTGCCCGTGGGCTCCGAGGAGGCCGACAAGGCATACGCCCAGGCCGCCATGGACGCGGGCGTCGCCTTCGTCAACTGCCTGCCGGTGTTCATCGCCTCCGACCCGGAATGGGCGCAGAAGTTCCGTGACGCCGGCGTGCCGATCGTGGGCGACGACATCAAGTCCCAGGTGGGCGCCACCATCACCCACCGCGTGATGGCCCGCCTCTTCGAGGACCGCGGCGTGCGCCTCGACCGCACCTACCAGCTCAACGTGGGCGGCAACATGGACTTCATGAACATGCTGCAGCGCTCCCGCCTGGAATCCAAGAAGATCTCCAAGACCCGCGCCGTCACCTCCGTGGTGCCGCACGACATGGACCCCTACAACGTGCACATCGGCCCGTCCGACTACGTGGCATGGCTCGACGACCGCAAGTTCGCCTTCGTGCGCCTCGAGGGCACGACCTTCGGCGACGTCCCGCTGAACCTGGAGTACAAGCTCGAGGTGTGGGATTCCCCGAACTCCGCCGGCATCGTGATCGACGCCCTGCGCGCCGCGAAGATCGCCCTCGACCGTGGCTTGGCCGGCCCGATCCTGGCACCGTCCTCCTACTTCATGAAGTCCCCGGCAGTGCAGCACGAGGACAACGAGGCCCGCCAGCTCGTCGAGGAGTTCATCGCCGGCAACGTCGAGGCGAACGAGGAGCAGCTCGACGCCGACGTCGCCAAGGCCAAGGCCGACGGCAAGGACGTGTGGAAGGCCTGAGGGCAGCGCCCCCACGCCTGCTTCCATGAGCTTCCGTGGGACTTCCGTGAGAAATTGTTCAAAAAAATGAACAATTTCTCACGGGGCTACAGCAGCCGCTACACTTGGTCCCCCACCCGTGTATACTGGGTACTCGCCTCCGCGTGGCACTACGTCACCCAATCCCCCCAGGGCAGGAATGCAGCAAGGGTAAGTGGCCTCTGGTGGGTGCGCGGAGGTTTTTCCATACCTGCGTTCGTTCAGCGTTCCCCGTACAGTCGTAGGCATGAGCGACCAGCAAGCATCACCGAATCCAGCAACACCCGAGAGCCCCGACACGCCGACGTGGGACGTCCTGGAGCAACCCGCGCCGCACACGCCGACGCCGACCGTCACCGTCGACGAGGCGGATGAGGACGGCACCGAGCACGGCCTGCGCGCACCGGATCCGCTGGAGCGCCGCCCGCGCACCTCGAGCATCGTGCTGTGCATCCTCTTCACGCTGGCCTTCGCCGCAATCGCCGCGGCCGCCTACTGGCTCGGCGTGCGCACCGCCGCCGGCCAGAGCTTCGAGGACCTGGCCATCATGAACTACGCGTCCACGCTGCCCTCCTGGCTGCCGCTGGCCGGCATCCGGTCCGTGGCCGTCGTCGCCGTCTCCCTGGCACTCGGGGCCGTCGGGGCCGTGGTGGCCGCCGTGCGCCGCCGCTGGTGGCTGCTCGGCCAGCTCGCCGCCTTCGCCGCCCTCGCCTTCCTCGCCAGCCGCATCCTCAAGCCGGTCTTGCCGCGCCCGCTGCTCGTCCACGTCGACTCCAACGCCGCCAACTCGGCGCCCTCCGGCCACACCATGCTCGCGGCGGCCGCCGGCCTGGCGCTCCTGTGCGCGCTACCGCACGCCTGGCGCGCGGTCGGCACGCTCGTCTCCACGCTCTTCACCGTCGTCGTCGGCTGCTCCGTGATCGCCGGCCGTTGGCACCGGCCCTGCGACGTGGTCATGGCGGTCTTCCTGGCCGGCGCGCTCATGATGGCGGCCCTGGCGTGCACGCGGCGCAGCGGCATGGACCGCACCGGCGACCGGGTGTCCTCGCCGAGCGTGCAGATCTGCGCGACGTGCCTGATCACGCTCGGCATCTGCGCCTTCGCCTACGGCGCCTACGTGCTCTGGCAGGTGTCCGACGGCCTGCTGTTCGCCTCCGCCTGGGCGATCTCGGGCAGTTGCGCCGCCAGCACCGCGATGGTCTTCGGTTCGGCGGCGCTAGTCAACGGCATGGTGCTCATGATGCGCCAGCTGACCGCGGCGCCGCTGACGCGCCTGGGGCTGATCGGCGCTCCGCCCGCCCCGCCGGTGAAGTCCTGAACCAATGCGGAGAGACGTCGCGACAGAATCTCGGTGCGATCCGCGTGGGGGATGCCGCAGACTGACGGCACGTTGCACGTCGCCTTGACGCATATGGGCATATGGAGATGCGTGGCACTGTGCAGCATGGTGTATCCGGTGGCTGTGTGTTGTGACCCGGTCATAACCCCCAGGATGGGCTTATATGGGCCTATGCGGGGTGGGTTAGCGCGGACAGGTTGGGTAGGAGATGACGAAAAGGTTGGAATGCCAAGGGGCATACTTGGCCTTTCCGTGTTAACCCACCCTTCATAGGCAGGGTAGGCAGAGAGGTCCGCGGGAAGCGTGTCGAGCGGGAGCCCGCCGACTCATGGCCATGGGGTGGTGGGCCGTCCGCGAAGCTTTGAGAACGGCCTGAGTATGATGACGTCGTAACCAAGGGTAAGGAGCGGAACATGGCTACCGGCAGCAAGCTCGTCATCGTCGAGTCACCGGCCAAGGCGAAGAAGATCGGTGGGTACCTGGGCAAGGAGTACCGGGTGCTCGCCTCGGTGGGTCATATCCGCGACCTGGCGCAGCCCAGCCAGGTGCCGGCGGACAAGAAGGCGCAGTTCGGCAAGTTCGGCGTGGACGTCAACGACGGCTTCACCCCCTACTACATCGTGGGCGCCGACAAGAGGAAGACCGTCTCGGAGCTGCGCAGCGCACTCAAGGATGCTGACGAGCTCTTCCTCGCGACCGATGAGGACCGCGAGGGCGAGGCCATCGCCTGGCACCTGGTGCAGACGCTCAAGCCGAAGGTGCCCGTCAAGCGCATGGTCTTCCACGAGATCACGCCCGAGGCGATCCGCGCCTCCCTCGAACACACCCGCCAGGTGGACGGCAACATGGTCGACGCGCAGGAGACGCGCCGCGTGCTCGACCGCCTCTACGGCTATGAGCTCAGCCCGGTGCTGTGGCGCAAGGTGGGCCCCGGCCTGTCCGCGGGCCGCGTGCAGTCCGTCGCCACCCGCCTGATCGTGGAGCGCGAACGCGAACGCATGGCCTTCGTGCGCGCCCCGTACTGGGATGTCGTCGCCACCTTGCAGGCACCTGACGCGCTGGGGGCGCTGGCGGGCTTCGAGGCGCGCCTGGTCTCGCTCGACGGCCACCGCGTGGCCGGTTCCAAGGACTTCGCCGACGACGGCCGGCTCACCGACGCTGCGCGGCGCGACGGCGTAGCCCGGCTGGACGCCGCCGGCGCCGACCGGCTCGCCGATGAGCTGTCCGACGTCACCTTCACCGTGGCGTCCCTGGAGACGAAGCCGTACCGTCGCCGCCCGCTGCCGCCCTTCACCACGTCGACGCTGCAGCAGGCCGCCGGCAACCGCCTGGGCATGAGCTCGCGCCAGACGATGCGCGCCGCGCAGAGCCTGTACGAGAACGGCTACATCACCTACATGCGCACCGACTCGGTCACCCTGAGCCACGAGGCCATCGCCGCGGCCCGCGACAGCGTGGAGCGCGAATTCGGCCGCCAGTACCTGTCCGACGGCCCCAGGCAGTACGCGACGAAGACGGCGGGCGCCCAGGAGGCCCACGAGTGCATCCGCCCCGCAGGCGCGCATTTCCGCGACCCCGCGCAGGTGGCGTCGGCGCTGCCGCCGGACCAGCTCAAGCTGTACACGCTCATCTGGCAGCGCACCCTCGCCTCGCAGATGGCGGACGCCACCGGTTCGACCGCCACGGCGCGCTTCGCCGCCCCCAGCTCGCAGGGCGAGGCCGTCTTCCAGACCTCCGGCACCGTGATCGAGTTCCCTGGCTTCCTGCGCGTCTTCGGCGACCACCGGGACGCCAAACGCGACGACGACAACGCACTGCCGCCGCTGACCAACGGCCAGGAGCTGGCGGCCACGCAGGTGCAGGCGGACGGCCACGAGACGCAGCCGCCGGCCCGCTACACCGAGGCATCCCTCGTCAAGACGCTGGAAGCCAAGGAGATCGGCCGCCCCTCCACCTACGCGAGCATCATCTCCACGATCATCGACCGCGGCTACGTGTACGAGCGGGGACGCGCGCTCATCCCCTCCTGGCTGGCCTTCGCCGTCACCAAGCTACTCGAGACGAAGTTCCCCAAGCTCGTCGACTACCAGTTCACCGCGGACATGGAACACGGCCTCGACCTGATCGCCCACGGCCGGGAGACCGGCAAGGAATGGCTCACCGCCTTCTACTTCGGCACCGGCAAGGACGCCGCCCGCGACGAGCAGGACGTGCACGAGGGCCTGCAGCAGCAGGTGGCGCAGCTCGGCGAGATCGACGCGCGCGCCATCAACACCATCGAGATCGGCGATGGCATCAACGTGCGCGTCGGCCGCTACGGGCCCTACCTGGAGGACACCGCGCACCTGGACGCCGAAGGCAACCCCAAGCGCGCCTCCGTGCCTGATACGGTCGCCCCGGACGAGCTGACCGTGGACAAGGCGCGCGAGCTGATCGCATCCAACGCCGGCGGCCCGCGCGTGCTGGGCACCGAACCGGCCACCGGCGGCACCGTCGAGGTGCGCTCCGGCCGTTTCGGACCCTACGTGGCGCTCGTGCTGCCCGGCCAGGACGGCCAGGACGGCGAGAAGCCGAAGATGGCGTCGCTGTTCAAGTCGATGAAACCCGAGACCCTCACGCTCGACGATGCCCTGAAACTGCTGGCGCTGCCGCGCGAAGTGTGCCGCTACGAGGAGACCGACGCGAAGACCGGCGAAATGCGCGAAGTCACCGTGAGCGCCAACAACGGCCGCTACGGCCCGTACCTGACCAAGACCGGTGCCGACGGCTCCACCGACACGCGTTCCCTGGGCAGCGAGGACGAGATCTTCACCGTCACCGAGGCGCAGGCGCGCGACCTGTTCGCACAGCCCAAGTACGGCCGCCGCCGCGGCGCCGCCAAGCCGCCGCTGCGCGAACTGGGCCAGGACCCGACCTCCGGCAAGCCCGTGACCATCAAGGAAGGCTTCTACGGCCCGTACATCACCGACGGCGAGACCAACCGCTCGCTGCCCAAGCAGTACGACCCGAAGACCGTCTCCGCCGAGGACGCCTACCGTCTGCTCGCCGAGAAGCGCGCAGCCGGCCCCGCGAAGAAGCGCGGGCGCAAGGCGGCGGCGAAGGGCGGCGCGAAGTCGGCCAAGTCGGCGAAGTCGCCAGCGAAGAAGACGGCCGCCAGGAAGCCGAGCGCCGCCGAGGCCGCCCGCACCGAACGGCGCGGCAAGGTGCGCGCGCTCGCCGACCAGGGGTGGGCGAACACGCGCATCGCCAAGGAACTGGGCACCACCGCGGCCACCGTCAAGAAGGATCTCGACTACCTGGCCGAACACGACCACTACGACCGTCCGCCGGTCATCCCGGCGCGCTGAACGGGGGAGCGCATGCAAGGCACCTTCATCTCCTTCGAGGGCGTCGACGGCGCCGGCAAGACCACGCAGGTCGGGTTGCTCGCCGACTGGTGGCGTGCACGCGGTCGCGAGGTCGTCGTGACGCGCGAGCCGGGCGGCACCGCGCTCGGCACGCGCCTGCGCGCACTGCTGCTCGGAGCCGACGCGGATGTGCCGATCGATGCGCGCGCCGAGGCACTGCTGTTCGCCGCCGACCGCGCCCAGCATGCCGCCGAGGTCATCGTCCCGGCCCTCGAACGCGGCGCCGTCGTCATCACCGACCGCTACATCGACTCCTCCCTGGCCTACCAGGCGGGCGGCCGCGAACTGACCGCCGACGAGATCCGGAACCTGAGCGTGTGGGCCGTGCAGGACCTGTGGCCGGTGCGCACCTACCTGCTCGACCTCGACCCGCGCATCGCCGCCGCACGCATGGACGGCGGCCCAGACCGCATGGAACGCGAAGGCCTGGTCTTCCAGGAACGTACACGCGCCGCCTTCCTGGCGCTCGCCGAGCGCGAACCGGCCCGCTTCCTCACCCTCGACGCCACGCTGCCCGCAGCCGGACTGTTCCGCGCGATTTGCGAAGACAGCGCGAATCTGGTTGGCTGAACCCCATGAGTGTGTGGGATTCCATCGTCGGCCAGCAGCAGGTCATCGACCAGCTGCGCGCCGTCAGCACGGGCGACGGCGCCGCCATCGCCCAGTCATGGCTCATCTGCGGGCCTCCCGGCTCCGGCCGGTCGAACGTGGCGCGCGCCTTCGCGGCCGCCCTGCAAAGCCCCGACCACGGGCTGGGCGACGAACCCACCAGGGTCACCCGCCAGGTGCTCGCCGGCACCCACCCGGACGTCATGACTCTCGCCACCGACAAGGTGACCATCGGCATCGACGCCGTGCGCGACCTCATCGTCTCCGCCGAGCAGATGCCCACCACCGCGCCGTGGCGGATCATCATCATCGAGGACGTCGACCGCATGCTCGAACGCACCACCAACGTGCTGCTCAAGGAAATCGAGGAGCCCAGCCCGCGCACCATCTGGCTGCTGTGCGCACCGAGTGCCGAGGACGTGCTGCCCACCATCCGTTCGCGCACCCGCATCGTCTCGCTGGGCGTGCCCTCCGACGCGCAGGTCGCGCGCCATCTCGAGGAACACGTCACGCTCGAGGACGCTGACGGCAACTCCCTGCTCGGCGCCGACGGACAGCCGGTACGGCCCGACCATGCGCTCGCGATGCGCGCCGCGCGGCTCGCCGAGGGACACATCGGCATCGCGACGCTGTACGCGGGCAACTCGGACGTGCTGAGGGACCGTGACGAGCTCGTCGTCGGCCTGGTGGGCCTGCGCAAGGCGTCGCAGGCGATCCTGCTCGCCGAGAAGCTCATGGAAAGTGCCAAGGCGCAGGCGAAGCAGTCCGTGGAGGCGGCCGTGGCCCGCGAGGAACGCGCCTTCCGCCAGCTCAACGGCCTGGGGCCCAAGGACCGCGTGCCCCCGTCCCTCAGGCCCGTCTACAACCAGATCGGCAAGAAGGACGACGTACGCCGCCAGACCACGCGCCGGCAGCGCGATGTGCTCGACCGTGCGCTCAACACCGTGGCGAGCGTGTACCGCGACGTCGCGGTACTGCAGAACGACGCCGTGGACTCGGTCGGCCTGGTGAACCTGGAGAATGCCGAAGCCATCACAGACCTGTCCGCCAGGCTGTCGCGCCGGCAGGTGATCGACGCCCTGGACGAGGTGGAGACCGCCAGGAGGCGCCTGGCCGGCAACGGCAACCCGCAGCTGGTGCTGGAGGCGCTGTTCTGCGGGATGACATAAGAAATTGTTCGTTTCGCTGAACAAAATCCAGGGGAGGCGCCCGGCACCTCCCCTGGATTTTGTTCAGCGAAACGAACAATTTCTTATAGTGAATCAGACCGCCAGCAGCGTGTTGATCAGCTCGTCGGCCACGGCCTCGGCGTTGTCGCCTTCGACGGTGATCTCGACGGTGTCGCCCTGCTTGACGCCCAGGCCCATCACGGACAGGATGGAGTCGGCGGCGACGGCGTTGCCACCTTCCTTGGCGATGGTGACGGTGCAGCCGGAGGCGCCGGCGGCCTGCGCGAACTGCGCGGCCGGGCGGGCGTGGATGCCGACGGGATCGTTGATGACGGTGCTACGGGTAGCGGTTGCCATGATGTGCTCCTTTGAAAATGGATGGTGGCGCGGCGCGGATGCAGGGGCGCGCACCGGTGACAGTGAAACACACGATACCATGGATGACCGTCAGTCAGCTCATGTCAGAAAAAGGGCAGGTGCCCGGCATGCCTTGTGACTAGACTGGGAAACACGAAAAAGGGAGCTGCTGACGTCACGCACGAACACCGCAGGATGGGAGGAGTGCCGCCGGAGATCCCGTCAAACGGAGAGCAAAACAGAACAAGGAGTTCCAATGATCCTCAAGGGTGTTGGTATCGGGCGCGGCGTGGCCGTCGGCCCTGTGCTGCGTATGGCCGAGCCGCTTCCGGAGCCGAAGGACGAGCCGCGTGACGCGTCCATCACCGCCGAGGCCGAGAACGAGCGCGTCACCGCGGCGCTCAACGCCGTCAACGCCGACCTCAACAAGCGCGCCGAGGAAGCCGCCAACGGCGACGACGGCCAGAAGCAGGCCGCCGAGATCCTCCAGGCGGTCGCCATGTTCGCCGCCGACCCCTCGCTCGCGGCGAACATCAAGGCCAAGGTCGACGCCGGCGCCACCGGCGAGCGCGCCGTACTCGACGGCTTCGGCCAGGTCGAGGACATGTTCCGTGCCATCGGCGGCTACCAGGGCGAGCGCGCCGCCGACCTGCACGACGTCGGCCAGCGCGTCATCGCGAACCTCATGGGCCTGCCGGCCCCCGGCGTGCCCGAGTCCGACGAGCCCTTCGTGCTCGTCGCCAAGGACCTGTCGCCCGCCGACACCACGGCGCTCGACCTGAAGAAGACCCTCGCCATCGTCACCTCCGAAGGCGGCCCCACCTCGCACACCGCCATCCTGTGCCGCGCCCGCGGCATCGTGGCCGTCGTGTCCGCCGCCGAGGCCATCGACCTCAAGGACGGCGAGCAGGTCATCGTCAACGCCGCCAAGGGCGAGGTCGTCACCGAGCCGACCGCCGAGCAGGTCGAGGAGGCGCATGAGGCCAAGGCGAAGGCCGACAAGGCGAAGGAACTGCGCGGCCAGCCCGGCCAGCTCGCCGATGGCACCCGCATTCCGCTGCTCGCGAACGTCGGCAAGCCGTCCGATGCCAAGGTCGCACACGAGTACGGCGCCGAGGGCGTCGGCCTGTTCCGTACCGAATTCCTCTTCATCGGCAACGAACAGCCGCCGAGCGTCGAGGAGCAGACCAAGGCCTACGCTGAGCTGCTGTCCCAGTTCCCCGGGAAGAAGGTCGTCATCCGCCTGCTCGACGCCGGCGCCGACAAGCCGCTGCCCTTCCTCCACCCCGGAGGACGAGCCGAACCCGGCGCTCGGCCTGCGCGGCCTGCGCACCCTCGCCCAGCACAAGGAGGTCCTCGAAGGCCAGCTCAAGGCGCTCGCGGACGCCGACGCCCAGACCGACGCCGACCTGTGGGTCATGGCGCCGATGGTCGCCGACGAGTGGGAGGCCGAGTACTTCACCAAGCTCGGCAAGAGCTTCGGCCTGAAGTTCGTGGGGTCCATGGCCGAGGTGCCGTCCATCGCCGTGATGGCCGACAAGGTGGCGCAGGTCACCGACTTCGTGTCCATCGGCACGAACGACCTGACCCAGTACACGCTGGCCGCCGACCGTACGCTCGGCTCCGTGTCCAACTACCAGACCGCCTGGCACCCGGCGGTGCTGCGCGTGATCAAGATGATCTGTGACGCCGGCCGTGAGCACGGCATGCCGGTGGGCGTGTGCGGCGAGGCCGCCGCCGACCCGGACCTGGCCGTCGTGCTGGCCGGCCTGGGCGTCAACTCGCTGTCCATGACGCCGGTCGCACTGGACGACGTGCGTGCCGAGCTTGCCTCCCACACCATGGAGGAGGCCAGGGAGCTGGCCGCCAAGGCTCTCGACGGCGACTTCTACAAGCCGCCGTTCTGGACCGAGGACTGAGCTGCCCATAGGAGAAATTGTTCATTTTTCTGAACAAAAACTTGGGGACGCTGTCCGCATGGGACTGCCTGTCCGGTCCGGCAACGCCGGCAATGGCGTTGCCGGACCGGACAGGCAGTCCCATGCGGACAGCGTCCCCAAGTTTTTGTTCAGAAAAATGAACAATTTCTCCTATGGATGCTGTGCCATACTGGGAGCATGCTAGTTACCGCTGATTTCTCCGTCGTTCCCGACGAATACGCCAAGCTCGCGCCCGCGGATGCGCGCGTCGACGGCGTGCCCTGCATCTCCTTCCCCTTCACCATCGAACGGCTCGACCCGCAGGTCAAGTACCTGCACTGGCAGTTCACCGACCCCGACTCCATCCCCGTGTGCGGTTTCGAATGGATCCACTGGACCGTGGCGAACCTGCCGGTGGACGCCGTCATGTTCGATCCCGCAGACCCGAACGCGCTGTCCATCCCCGTTGACTTCTCGCGCAAGCTGCCCGCGATGATCCCCGAGGCGCTGCAGGGCCGCAACTCCTCCGCCTCGCAGTTCGTGGGCCGTTCCGACGATCCGCAGCTCATCGCCCGCTACAACGGGCCGCAGCCGCCGGACAAGGACCACGAATATGTGCTGCAGGTGTGGGGCACCTCCAAGCCGCTGCCCGACCTAGGGCAGGGCTTCTGGCTCAATGAACTGCTGCACCGCCTCGACGCCTGCCACGACGTGCGCGACGCGGGTGGCCTGGCCGTCATCGGCAAGGCCTGAGCCGGGACGCTTCCGTTTTCCTCGTGGAGTAATTCACGTTCCTCGGGGTCTCTTCGCCGCGCGCTGCGGTAGAACACTGAAGTAGCGCGCGGCCGTTGCCGCACGCCTCATCGATAAGGAAGAGGCCTCACATGGCATGCACCACAATTCTGGTCGGTAGGGGAGCCAGCTACGACGGATCCACCATCATCGCCCGCAACGAGGACGACGAACCCGGCTCGTTCAACAACAAGAAACTCATCATCGTCAAGCCGGAGGAACAGCCGCGTACGTACACGAGCGTCAACGGGCACCTGACCATCCAGCTGCCCGACGACCCGCTGCAGTACTCCGAGACGCCGAACTCCTTCACGAGCGACGGCGTGTGGGGCGAGGCCGGCATGAACGAGGCCAACGTGGCGATGACCGCCACGGAGACCATCACCACGAACGCGCGCGTGCTCGGCGCCGACCCGCTGGTGCCGTACCAGCCGGCCAAGGGCACGGAAGGCGAAGCCGGCTACGTGGCCGAGCGCGCCGGCGGCATCGGCGAGGAGGACCTCGTCACCATCGTGCTGCCCTACATCCGCTCCGCCCGCGAGGGCGTCGAGCGCCTCGGGCACCTGCTCGAGGAGTACGGCACCTACGAATCCAACGGCATCGGCTTCTCCGACGTCAACGAGGTCTGGTGGCTCGAGACCGTCGGCGGCCACCACTGGATCGCCCGCCGCGTGCCCGACGACTGCTACGTGACCAACCCGAACCGCTTGGGCATTGACCTGTTCGACTTCAAGGACGCCTACGGCGAGCGGAAGGACTACATGTGCTCCGCCGACCTGCGCGACTGGATGCGCCTGCACCACCTCGACCTCGACTGGCAGTCCGAGGACGAGTTCAACCCGCGCCACGCCTTCGGCTCCCACTCCGACATGGACCACGTGTACAACACGCCGCGCGCCTGGATGATGCAGCGCACGCTCAACCCGCGCGACGAGATCTGGGATGGCCCGGACGCCGATGTCACCCCGCACGACGACGACATCCCGTGGTGCCGCCAGCCCGACGAGAAGATCACCATCGAGGAAGTCGACTACATCCTCGCCCTGCACTACCAGGGCACGGAGTACGACCCCTACGGCAAGCTCGGCACCGACGCCACGCGTCACCTGTTCCGCCCGATCGGCATCA
This sequence comes from Bifidobacterium cuniculi, assembly GCF_000741575.1. Taxonomy (GTDB): domain Bacteria; phylum Actinomycetota; class Actinomycetes; order Actinomycetales; family Bifidobacteriaceae; genus Bifidobacterium; species Bifidobacterium cuniculi. Next base: position 82,426 of record NZ_JGYV01000009.1, on the reverse strand, counting down.
ACCGCACCTGCGAGCGTTCCATCATGCAGATTCGCCCCTACGCGCCGCAGGCGTGCCGCTCGGTCCACTGGATCACCTTCGCCTCGACGCCCTTCAACGCCGCCGTGCCGTTCTTCGCGAACGTGGACGCCATGCCGCACTATGTGAGCGACACCACTTCCGAGGTCACGCTCGACAGCTACTACTGGGCGAGCCGACTGCTCGCCGTGCTCGGCGACTCCGACTACGCCGGCACGCACGAGGCCACCGCCGGCTACAAGCAGGCCGTGGCCGCGCTGGGCCACGAGAACCTATTCCGCACCGACCGGCAGCTGGCCGGCGAGGCGTCCGACGATGTCCAGGGCGATGTCGAGCCGATGGCTCCCGCCGACGTGACCCGCGCGACGCGCAACGCCGAGGCGCGCGCGACGCTGGCCGCGGCGAACCAGCGGATGGCCGACGAGCTCAAGGCGCAGACCCAGACGATGATTGCCAACGCGCTGCAGGCCACGAGCGTCAACATGAAGAACGCCTTCAGCATGGCCGACTTCTGACAGATGGGCCGCAGGTCCGAAGCGGGGGTGGCGGCAGTCGTGTCGCCACCCCCGCTTCGCGTGCCGTCCCACGCGGCTGACCAAAGGGCGAGCCGCCATGTTCCGCATCATGGTCCGCCGGACGCCGAGGCGCGGGACATGGCCTAGAGTTTTGGTAATCTTCACGGTCTGTACACATTTCCGGCACCAGGAGGACGACCATATGACCTGCACCACCATCCTCGTCGGCAAGGACGCCAGTTACGACGGGTCGACCATCATCGCCCGCAACGAGGACAGCGCGAACGGCGAGTTCTGCCCCAAACGCTTCGTCGTCGTCAAGCCGGAGGAGCAGCCGCGCACCTACACCAGCGTCCTGAGCCACCTGACCATCGAACTGCCGGACGATCCCATGCAGTACACCGCGGTGCCCAACGCCGACCTCAAGGAAGGCATCTGGGGAGAGGCCGGCGTCAACGAGGCGAACGTGGCGATGAGCGCCACGGAGACCCTCACCAGCAACGAACGCGTCCTCGGCGCCGACCCGCTCGTGGAGTACGTGCCGGCGCATGGCAAGGAGGGCGACCCCTGCTACGTGGCCGAACATGCCGGCGGCATCGGCGAGGAGGACATGGTCACCATCGTGCTGCCGTACGTGCGCACCGCACGCGAGGGCGTGCAGCGCCTGGGTGCCCTGCTCGAGGAGTACGGCACCTACGAGATGAACGGCATCGCGTTCTCCGACGTCAACGAGATCTGGTGGCTGGAGACCGTCGGCGGCCACCACTGGATCGCGCGCCGCGTGCCCGACGACTCCTACGTGACCATGCCCAACCAGCTGGGCATCGACGAGTTCGACCTCGACGACGCCATGAACGACCAGATCGACCACATGTGCTCGCCGGACCTGCCGGCGTTCATCGCGGAGAACCACCTCGACCTGTCCGTGGAAGGCCTGAGCGCCTTCGATCCGCGGTCCGCCTTCGGTTCGCACTCCGACTCCGACCACGTGTACAACACGCCGCGCGCCTGGGTCATGCAGCGTTTCCTCAACCCTTACGACGAGGTGTGGGACGGCCCCGACGCCGACCACAAGCCCACCGGCGACGACATCCCGTGGGCGCGCCAGCCCGAGCGCAAGATCACCATCGAGGACGTCAAGTACGTGCTCAGCTCGCACTACCAGGGCACGCCCTACGACCCGTACGGCCAGCTCGGCACCGAGGAGACGCGCCGCATGTTCCGTCCCATCGGCATCAACCGCCAGAGCCAGCTGGCGGTCATCCAGATCCGCCCCTACCGCCCGCAGTGCGCACGTACCCTGCAGTGGATGGCCTACGGCTCCAACCCCTTCAACGCCCTGATGCCCTTCTACGTGAACGTCGACGACACCCCCACCTACCTGCGTGACACCACGACCCGCGTCACCAGCGAGAACTTCTACTGGGAGAACCGCATCATCGCCGCGCTGTGCGACGCGCACTTCGGCGATACCGCCAACGCCGTGGAACGCTACCAGGAGAAGGTCGGATCCATGGGCCACCGCATGGTGCACGAGACCGACGCCTTCGTGGATACGCTCGTCGAGCTGGAGGAGGTGCCGGAGGACGAGTTCGGCGAGGTGCCCGCGGACGTGCAGCCCATGGAACCCGCGCAGATCGTCCAGGCGATGCATGTGCCCGCCGTGAGGAAGGCGCTGGCAAGCGCCAACGAGCGCATGGCCCACCGCCTCAAGTGCGCCACCGACAAGCTGCTCGACGAGGTGCTGTTCACCGCCAGCATGGGTATGAGGAACGGTTTCAACCGTTCGGATCACTGATGCGTGTGGTTTTCGGGAGGTTTTCCCGTGTGGTTACTTCCACGTGGGCGGGGGCGAGGCTTTCTTGTGTGATTGCTTCCACGTGAGAAATCTCGGGTTATAGGCCAATGGTTCCAATGGCTTGAAGTGGTTTTCGGACACACTTTCTGTCCAGGTGGCATGGTCTCCCCCTGGACTATGGACCGGCCCTCACGCCAATCAGGAGAAGGCATGAGGGCCGATCTCAAACCCACTTCGGTGTGCAACTGGAGAATCACGCTTTCTTGCTGTCGGTCACACTGCTTATGGAGCTGGTGACACGCTGGACTTTGACTTGGTCCCTTGGATACTCTTTCCACTCATCTGCAATTGTCGTGGGGGTGGGAATCGACGTGCCGTCATCATTGATTGTGATGAAAAGGTCTTCGCTGAACAATGGACCTACCCTCACGATTACGGAACCGTCATCGGTGTGAAAGTCAATTGCTTCCGTTCGACAGATGGGCTGAGGCGTGTCGGGTACTTGAATGTGGTCATTGATGACATCGACATCGGTAATGGTGCCGTATAAAGGATATTTCTTTAGGGGTTGTTCCTTGAACGGTGCAAATGACTCATGGTCTTTCAACATGTTGCATGTTAGGAGCGGAAAGTCTCCGAACATATCAAAACCCGGCAGTTCCTGCTGAATGTTTGAGATCTGAAGGCGGTGACGATTGGTTTGAAGCAGCAGGTATCCGTAGGTACCGTCTTGGTGGAGACCCTCACATTCGAAGGAAACGAACGTATCCCCTATCAGGGAATCAAGAGCCTCTAAGCTCGTGTCTGTCAGTTGGATGTTTACCATAATGTGTCCTTCCGCACAAAATGTATTTTTTGTGTCCTCACCCTTGACGGCGAGGACACCGTAATCTCCACAGCTGGGCTGTTGGCGCTACTGGTAATGGTTCGGTAAATGATTCGTGTGCCATCTGATAAAATGGCACGTTTCACTACCTGGTTCTTTGCATTGGTGAATTGTTGAGAGAGACCGCCCCTAGCTATGGACGTGAAGAATGAAGCGGATGCGGCATAGACATCATCGCAATCTATGACACGTACGCGGCCGGTTCCTTTCCTTCCGAAATAACCTCCTGGAGAAAGAGGATAAGTAGCAGCCATGCGCATTGCATTTGCGTCGACGCTCGTTTCCGTAGGATTCTCTTCAGCGCCAGATGTACCTTGGAAAGCTCCTGAATGTCCCTGCCCCATGTCATGCCGCCTTTTTATGCGCATTCTCCGCAGCGGTGGCGATACGTACTATTTGTGCGCCAACGCTGGTAAAAGATTCGACCATGGCTGGTGGAGTTCCTCCATATACGATTACCTTCTCGGGTTGCAGCGTCTTGGCAACATATGAGACGCCAGCGAGAAGGTATTGCCGATTGGAACGATCGCGGAGCGCCCCGTAAGAGCCTATTGCTATCGTCGAGCATCGAGGAATGCCGGCACAGGCAATTTCGTGTGTCCGTTGATCGCCCCATCTGACATTAGGAATCACCTGAACGCCATTCTTTTGCCAATAATATTCCGTTGCCCGGTTCATGAATACAGCATATTCTTGTAGAATGAGTGGCATATCGCGATACATGGAAAAGTCTGGTGAGATGGCGCCTTCAAAGCGTCTCACTATCTGCAGTGCTCGCGAGGGATTTCTCCATACGTCGGCGATGAATTTATGGTCATCCTCATAGAAACACACCCATTGGTTGAAATCATCGGTGTGCTTCGCCTGTGAGTAGGGGATAAGTCGTTTCGGCACCATGGTGGAAGGTTCGACCCATGGGAGTTCGTGGGAGCTTGCATATTGGGCGCCTGACAAGAGCCGGGCATGGAATACGTCGCGCCAACCTGCGCGCATGGACTGCGGTGATAATGTCATTAAGACCTCCTTCAAGGAAGTAGTGTGGTTGCTTCTGAATTCGCGTTATCCGGAGGTCGATTCATAATACAAATGCGACTAGGTAGGATGTCTCGCATCCTCCGGATGGGAGATTTTGATACACGACCAGTGTTTCGGGATCTCCCTCTTTGTTTTATGCTTGCTTGACGAGCAAAGCGAGTAGACGTTTTTCGTGGGGTGCCAGTCCCATTTGGTTCCGTAATAAATGCTTTCTCCATTTCTCATGGCGTTCTATCCGGTGTCTTGCAGCTTCTTCGCTGATCTGGCACAGAGAAGCAAGCGTCGGCACTGAAATCGGGGAGACCAGTTCGATAAACAAAGGAGGGGCCTGAAGGTAGCCAGTCATGAAGTTGGCTTCCAGTTCCGACAGTCGCGAATGTTCCTGATGCTTGAGCCAATAGTGGCATAGTTCGTGTAGTAAACTGAAGTTTACGCGTTCGTAAGGCATGGAATCGTTGTAGTAGATAGTGGACGTTTCTGTTGCATCGGTCAACAGAAAGGCATCGTGACTGCAGGCGAACATATACTTCATCTTCTTGTGGCCGCACTCGCTATAGGGAATTACTGCTACACCCATTCTTTGTGCCATCTCGAAGCCGCTGATGGGCAGATGCAATATGGGTACACTTTCCAAAAGATCAACGGCAGATTCTTCCAACTCTTGATATCGCCAGGAAGGCAACACTTTATTTACGTCACGGCTCATGCTTGCTCCCTTCTTCTTGTTCTGCTTGTTGGTGTTCAATGCCGAGTAATGCGGTAATGACTGCGCGCTTTTGCTCGTTGGTGAGATAAGATGCATTGCGCGCAACTAAGGTTACTGCTTCGGGTAGGGACAGATTAGTATCGCGTGTCCGTCCCAGAAGAGCATCGCTGTTTGTGTGGAGGGCGGTGGCAATGTCGGCTAGGATGTCGGCGCTCGGCATGCGCTCGTCGTTGACGTATCGCGACATCGTAGCTTCTGTGATATCCACAAGTTCCGCAATTTGCTTTTGGGTACGTCCTTGTTCGGTCATGAGCTTTCTGATTCTTTTCCCTAACGTAAGAGTGTGTCCGGTCATCTTGCTCCTTTCGTCTTGACAAATATATAATGATAATTAAACGATTGTCAAGTTTGATTGGCAATGTGCGGGATTTGGTACATGCGCTGTTGTGGCGCTATGGCGGCTGCTAAGTTCATAACTGTTGCATCATCCCCTCCATGGAAGGACCCCATCCAGTGAGCTCAATCGAGGAATTCACCAAGCCGTACGGACTCGTCGACAAGATCGACGCCTTCGGATATCTCGAGCAGTTGAAGCAGAACCCGAACCGGCCGCGCAAGGCAGGCAAGGTCGTGCTCGTCACCGCGGACACGCCGCTCAAGGCGTCGCGCGGCGAAGGCAAGACCACCACCACCATCGCGCTCATCGACGCGCTCAACGCGCGCGGCATCGACGCGGCGGCCGTGCTGCGCCAACCGAGCATGGGCATCACCGCGGCAGGTTCCAAGGGCGGCGCCTCCGGCGGCGGCAAGGCGTCCCTGACCCACCCCGAGCTGATCGACTGGGGCCTGTGCGGAGAGATGGGCTCCATCGAGGCCGCGCAGAACCTGCTCGCCTCCTTCGCCGAGAAGGCGGTGGACGACGGCCTGCTCGACGAGGTGCTCGTGCCACGCGTCTCCGAAGTGCCGAGCCGCTCCCTGCGTTCCGTGGTGGTGGACGCCGGCAAGAACGACGTGCGCGAGAAGACCGTGCTCACCCCGACCTGCGAGCTCATGCAGATCGTGGTGCTGTCGCGCTCCATGGACGAGATCGGCGAGCGCGTGGCGAAGATGATCGCCGGCACGAAGGACGGCAAGGCCGTGACCTTCGGCGAGTTCATCGACCTGTGGCGCATCACGAACATCCTCGCGGACGCCGTCAAGCCGGCGCGCACCGAGACGGTGAACGGTTCGCCCGTGTACGTGCACGGCGGCCCCTTCGCGAACGTGTCCATCGGCATCCCCTCGCTGGTGTCCGTGGAGATGGCCTGCGCCGAGCATGACGTGGTCATCGTCGAGGCCGGCTACGGCGCCGACGCGGGTGCGCAGAAGTGGCTCGACATCGCCTGCCGCGAGTACGGCGCGCAGTGGCCGAGCGCGGCGGTCGTGGTGACGCGCGCCTCCACCTGGCGCGACGACCCGGCACTGCAGTGGCGCTACCCCTTCCATGTCGAGCGCCTGGAGGGCCTGGGCATCCCGACCTTCCCGCTGATCAACCTGTGGGAGGGCGAGGACGACCAGGTGCCGGCACTGCGCGAGACGGCCAAGGAGCTGGGCTTCCGCGAGCCGATCGTCGGCAACCTGTTCCGCGACGGCGGCGACGCGCTGGTGCCCCAGCTCGACGCCTTCGTCGACGCCGTGTCCGCCGAGGGACTGCCCACCCAGCCCGCCTCCCACAAGGGCGACGACCTGCTGGAGACCGTGCGCTGGGTGTGCGAGAACGCCTACGGCGTGCCCGCCGAGCGCGTGGTCGCCAAGGCGGGCTTCGAGGAGTCGCTGGCCGCAGCGCGCCAGCTGGCCGCCGACGCCGGCATGGACCTCGACGACCTCGCGCTGGTGGCCGTGAAGTCCCCGGCGACGATGACCGACGACGACACCGCACCGGCCGACGAGCGCACCGTGACCTTGAAGAAGGTGGACGTGCATTCCGGCGCCGGGCTGGTGCATGTGAACCTGACCACGAGCCTGACGACCCCGATGCCGAAGATTGTGTGACCTTTTCCTAGGTCGTGTTCGTTTCGTGTGTCTTTCGTGCGTAAAGCGGGCACCCGGATGCGGTCGGTTCCGCACTTAAAGCGGGCACCCGGTCGGGCGCGAACCGTGAATTAAAGCGGGCACCGGGTTGAAGAACTCGCGGTTCTTCAACCCGGTGCCCGCTTTAATTCGCGTTTCACCCCCGTCCGAGTGCCCGCTTTAATTCGGGAAAGACCCCAACGACTACGCCACGCTCCACGTACTGCCCGCCGGGGTGTCCTCGATCGTGATGCCGGCGGCAGCCAGTTCGTCGCGGATTGCGTCGGCAGCGGTGAAGTCCCTCTCCTTGCGGGCCTCGGCGCGGGCGGCCAGCTGGGCGTCGACCAGCACGGACAGGGCCTTATGCTCGGCGGCCTCGCCACCGCGGTCGTCGCCGCCGTCAACCCACGGATCGGCAAGCGGGTCGAGTCCCAGGGTGTCGAGCATCGCGCGCACGGCCACCAGGGATCCACGCAGCCGGGCACGCGCGTCGTCGTCGGGCACGGGCTGCGCCATCAGCGTGTTGCCGGCGCGCACCTGCGTGAACACGGCGGCCAGGGCGCGCGACACGTTGATGTCCTCGTTCATGGCGGCCACGAAGTCGACGGGCAGGGCATCGGCCATCACGGCGGCGATTTCCTCGCGGTCGGGCTGCTCGCCGAGCGTCTCGGCGGCGTGGGAGATGAAGTTGACGATGCGCTCGTAGGCGGCCTGCGCCTCGGCGAGTGTCTGGTCGCTCCACTCAAGCATCGAGCGGTACTGCACGCTGCCTAGGGCATAACGCACCACCCAGGCAGAGTGGTCGGCGAGCACGGCCGGCACGGACAGGCCGTTGCCCAGCGACTTGCTCATCTTCTCGCCCTTGTCGGTCACCCAGGCGGAATGCATCCAGCGGCGCGCGGTCTCGTAGCCGGCGGCACGCGTCTGCGCCATCTCGTTCTCATGGTGGGGGAAGCGCAGGTCCAGGCCGCCGCCGTGGATGTCGAACATGCCGTCGAGGTAGCGGTAGCTCATCGCGGAGCATTCGATGTGCCAGCCGGGACGTCCGGGGCCGAAGGGCGTGATCCAGCGCGCGTCGAGCGGGTCGGTGTCCTTGGGACGCTTCCACAGAGCGAAATCGCGCGGGTCGCGCTTGGCTTCGCTCAGGTCCGCGGGGTCGACCGGGTTGTACTTGTCCTCGCCGGCCGCGTCCACGCTCGGTCCCATCGCGTCGGCCACCGCGGCCGCCTCGTCCGTGGAATCCCCGGAGCCCTGCTTCTGGTGGGTCAGTTCGCCGTAGTGCGGCCAGCTGGCCACGTCGAAGTAGACGTCGCCGGTGAGCTCGCCGGCCTCGTCGCGCACCACGTAGGCATGGCCGTTGTCCACGATCCGCTCGACCAGGTGGATCATGTCGAGGATGTGGCCGGTCGCGCGCGGCTCGACGGTCGGCGGCATCACGCCCAGCTCGTCGTAGGCCTCGGTGAACTCGCGCTCGTACCTGTAGGCGCGGGCCCACCACTGCTCGCCATCGGCGCACGCCTTGTCGAGGATCTTGTCGTCGATGTCCGTCACGTTGCGCACGAAGGTGACGTCGTAGCCCAGGCGCAGGAACCAGCGGCGGATGATGTCGAAGGCGACGCCCGCACGGATGTGGCCGATGTGCGGGGAGCTCTGCACCGTCGCGCCGCACACGTACATGCCCACCTTGCCGGGCTGCACGGGCTCGAAGCGGGACACCTCGTGCGAGGCGGTGTCGTAGAGCCTCAGGCCCGTGGCCGCGTTCTGCACACCGCCGTCGCCGGCCATGAGCGTCTCCTGGAACTGGGTTTCTTCCTGCTGTGTCATGGTTCGAGCGTAGGGCGATTGGCGGACACGGCGGGGCAGTGCGGGTGGGCCGGTGTTTGGATGCGCTTCTTCTGGCATTCCATGCATGAGTTGCGCGAAATGCCAGGCCAGGGGCGATACATTCCTGACCTTTCGGGCAACTCATGCACGGAAGGTCAGAAGAAGGAGCCCATATGCGGGCCGATCGCCTTATGAGGGGTGGGTTAAGCGGGACAGGGTGGGTAGAGGGGCTTGGAAACCGCGGAATGTCAAGGGTGGTCTCGGGCCCATGTGCCGTTAACCTACCCCTCATAAGCCCGGGACGCCTCTAGAGCGTCCCGGGGCCGCCCTCGAGGCATGCAACCCGCTTCTTACTCGCCCATCTGCTCGCTGAGCAGCAGCCATTCCTCCTCGAGGTCGGCGCTCTCTTGGTCGATGTCCTGCACCTGACGGCTCAGGTCCGCCAATCCCACGAAATCGCTGGGGTCGTGCGCGGCCATCTGCTCCTCGAGCAGCTGCTTCTCGTCGCCCAGCTTCGCCAGCTTGCGTTCGATCGCGGAGACGCGGCGGCCGGCATCGGCGTACGCCTTGCCGGTCAGTCGCACCGGTTCGTCCTTGCCGCCCTCGTCGTCGGCAGCGCCGGCGGACACGGTCGGTTCGCCGCTGGCCGCGTCGACGCCGGCCGTCGCGCCGGCCGCCTCTCCCAGCGGGTTGCCGCCGCGCTTGAGCTCGTCGACCATGTCCAGGTAGTCCTGCACGCCGCCGGGCAGGTGGCGCACCTGGCCGGCGATGAGCGCGAACTGCTGGTCGGTGACGCGCTCGAGCAGGTAACGGTCGTGGCTGACCACGATCAGCGTGCCCGGCCAGGTGTCCAGCAGGTCCTCCATCACGGCGAGCATGTCGGTGTCCAGGTCGTTGCCCGGCTCGTCGAGGATGAGCACGTTCGGCTCATCGAGCAGGATCAGCAGCAGCTGCATGCGCCGCTTCTGCCCGCCGGACAGGTCGCGGATCGGCGTCATGAGCTGCGCCGCGGAGAAGCCGAGGCGCTCCATGAGCTGGCCGGGCGTGACTTCCTTGCCGTCGACGACGTAGCTCGGCTTGTAGCGGCTGAGCACTTCCTTGACCTTGTACTTGCCCAGCTTCTCGAGCTCGTCGAGCCGCTGGGTGAGCACGGCGAACTTCACGGTCTTGCCGATGTTCACGTGGCCCTGGGTGGGGGCGAGCGAGCCGTCGAGGATCTTGAGCAGCGTCGACTTGCCGGCGCCGTTCGCGCCGACGATGCCGAAGCGGTCGCCGGGGCCGATCAGCCAGGTGACGTCGTCGAGGATCTCGCGGCCGGAGACGGTGATGTGCGCAGCGGTGGTCGTGCGGCCGTCCTGCTCGGCTGTTTCACGTGAAACGAGTCCGTGCTGCGCGGCGATTTCCTCGGCTGCCTCGCCGAAGGCGGAGGCCAGGCGCGGGTCGTCGACGTCGGGGTCGAGGTCGGCGGTCCTGCCGAGCTCGCGGTCGTAGATCTGCGTGACGTCGACGAGGTCGATGACCTGCTTGCCCAGGCGACTCGTCGCCATCTGCTTCAGCTCGACGCTGTTGCGCAGCGGTGGGACGTCGGCGATGAGCTCGCGCGCGGCCTTGACGTGGAACTTCTGCTTGGTGGAGCGTGCGCGGGCGCCGCGGGAGAGCCATGCGAGCTCCTTGCGCGCCAGGTTGCGGCGCTTCGTCTCGCGCACGTCGGCCTGGCGGTCGCGTTCGACGCGCTGGAGCATGTACGCGGAGTAGCCGCCCTCGAAGGGCTCGATCTGGCCGTCGTGGACCTCCCACATCGACTCGCAGACCTCGTCGAGGAACCAGCGGTCGTGGGTGACGAGCAACAGCGCGCCCGTGCCCTTGGCCCAGCGGTGCTTGAGGTGCTCGGCGAGCCAGTGGATGGTGATGACGTCGAGGTGGTTGGTGGGTTCGTCGAGGGCGAGGATGTCCCAGTCCTTGAGCAGGAGGCGTGCGAGGTCGGCGCGGCGACGCTGGCCGCCGGACAGGGTGCCGACCTTGGCGTCGAGGTTCATGCCGCCCAGGAGCGCCTCGACGATCTCGCGGGAGGTCTGGTCGGAGGCCCACTCGTAGTCGGCGCGCCCCTCCAGGGCGGCCTGGCGCAGGGTGGCGTCGTCGTCGAGTTCGTCGCGCTGGGTGAGGATGCCGAAGGTCAGGCCGCCCCGGCGCTGGACCTTGCCGCTGTCCGGCTGCTGCGCGCCGTCGAAGAGCCTGAGGAGGGTGGACTTGCCGTCGCCGTTGCGGCCGACGATGCCGATGCGGTCGCCTTCGAAGACGCCCTGGGTGACGTCGGTGAAGATGGTCTTGGTGGCGAATTCGAGGGAGACGTGCTCCAGTCCCATGTCATAAGTCGGCATGGGGTCCAAGTCTAGTGGCGGGCATGACGTGGGGTGCTTCCGTATAGAAATTGTTCATTTTTCTGAACAATTTCTATACGGAAGCACACTACCGCATCAGGCTGCGGGCGTAGGACTGGCAGCGGGCGGCGAAGCCGGAGAAGACCTGCTCGGCCAGGGGCTGCAGCTGCGTGGCGGCGTATTGCTCGCGCAGCTGCGATTTCGAGCCGCCGGCGTCCTTGAGCTGCCTGACCATGGTCGGTTCCTCCAGCCATTCCTCCAGCAGCTGCGGCGTCACCTCGAGATGGAACTGGAGCCCCAGGGCGGAACCGAAGCGGAAGGCCTGCACCTTCGCCGCGGACGAACGGGCGAGCAGCTGGGCGCCCTCGGGCAGGCCCACGCAGTCGCTGTGCCACTGCAGGACGTCGAGTTCCTTGTTCCACATGGAGAAGTAGTCGTGCCGGTCGACGCGCTTGATCGGCACGACGCCGATCTCCGGCTCACCGTGCTTGAGCTTCGCGCCCAGGGCGGTCGCGATGATCTGGTGTCCCAGGCACACGCCCAGCACGGGCTTGCCCACGCTGATCGAGGCCCGCACCAGCTTGGCCTCCGCCTTGAGGCCCGGGTAGCGGTCGAAGTCGGTGGCGCCCATCGGGCCGCCCATGAGCACCAACCCGGCCACTTCGTCGAAGTCCGGCAGATCGGGTTTCTTGACGTCGGCGATGCGCAGGACCTGCATGGGCATGTCGATCTCTTCGAGTTCGGCCTGGATGCGGCCCGGCTTCTCCCAATCTGCATGCTGGAGAATGAGGACTTCGGGTTTGCTCATACCCACCATTGTGCCAATGGGTGCGACTTAGCCCGGGCCCGGCACACTTCAAGAGTGGTGCCGGGCAGGTGGCATTCCTCGTGATTCACCGTGCATGCACCGTATCCGTCGGATGTGAGTCGTGACCGTGGCATACCGCATAACCGCGAGATAGAGCCATTTCGGCTGCATGTCAGGCGGATATCCGCTGGGTTGTGACCCGGTCATACCGCACAACCACCCACCCACACCCATGTACCATAAACCCGCGGGCCGGGCACAGGGCCATCACAGCCCTGCGCCCGGCCCGCAACGGCACCGGAAGTGAAAATCAGCGTCCGGTGATCTCCGAGCCGATCACCTTCTCGCTCAGGGCACGCGGTCCACGCGTCATGGCGACGGCACCGGAACGCACCAGCTCGATGATGCCATAATGTTCCAGCAGCCCGAGCAGCGCGTCCAGCTTGCCGCTGGCGCCGGTCGCCTCGATGGTCAGCGACTCCGTGTTCACGTCCACGACGCGCACGCGGAACAGGTTCACGATCTCGAGCACGTCGGAGCGCGTCTCCTCGTTCGCGGCGACCTTGATGAGCACCAGTTCGCGCTCCACGGTGGTCGACGGGTCGAGGTCGACGATCTTGAGCACATGCAGCAGCTTGTTGAGCTGCTTGATGATCTGCTCGAGCGGCACCTCGTCGACGTCCGCGGTCACGGTGACGCGCGAGATGTCCGGGCGCTCGGTGGGGGAGACGGACAGCGAGTTGATGTTGAACGCGCGCCGGGCGAAGAGGCCGGCGATGCGCGCGAGCACGCCGGGGCGGTTCTCCACGAGCACCGACAGGGTGTGACGCTGGGAACCCGGCTGGGACGCAGGGTAGTTGGTGGCCATGTGCGGCACTCCTTTCAGTTCTGTTCCTCGGTGGCGACGGCTTCCTCGACCGACTCGGCCACCTCGGCGGCGGTCGGCGCGCCGGCATCGGCATTCATGAGCGGCTTGACGCCGGGCATGTAGGTGACGTTGTTGTTGGAGTCACCGGCCGCGACCATCGGCCACACCATGGCGTCCTTCCACACGTGGAAGTCGATGAGCACCGGGCGGTCGTCGATTTCGTTCGCCTTGCGGATGCACTCGATGGCCTCCTCCTCGGTGGTGGCACGCATGGCCACGCAGCCGTAGGCCTCGGCGAGCTTGACGAAGTCGGGGCAGCCGACCAGGCCCGTCTTTTCCTCCTCGTGCAGGATGGTGGCGGAATAATGCCGGTCGTAGAACAGCGTCTGCCACTGGCGCACCATGCCGTAGACGGAGTTGTTGAGCAGCGCGATCTTGATGGGGCATCCCTCGAGGAAGGCGGTGGCGAGCTCCTCACTGGTCATCTGGAAGGAGCCGTCGCCGTCGATGAGCCACACCGGCTTCCTGCCGTCGAAATACCGCTGCGAGCCGACGGACGCGCCGATGGCCGCGGGCAGCCCGAAGCCCATCGTGCCCAGGCCGCCGGAGGAAATCCACTGGTGGGGCTTGTGGAACTCGATGAGCTGGGTCGCCCACATCTGGTGCTGGCCGACGCCGGATACCCAGATCGTGTCGTCGCTCGCCTGCTTCGACAGTTCCTGCACTACCCACTGCGGCGCCAGCGACCCGTCGTCCGGCTGCTCGTAGCGGATCGGATACTGCTCCTTCCAGCCGTTGAGTAGCTGCCACCAGGTGGTCAGGTTCGGCTTGCCGAACTGCGCATGCTGCTTTTCGATCTTCGGCAGCAGTGCCTTGAGGACCGTCTTGACGTCGCCGACGATCGGCACGTCGGCGTGGCGATTCTTGCCGATCTCCGCGGGGTCGATGTCGATGTGGATGACGCGCGCGCCGGGGGCGAAGGCGTCGAGCTTGCCGGTGACGCGGTCGTCGAAGCGTGCGCCGATGGCCACGAGCAGGTCGGAGCGCTGCACCGCGCCGGTCGCGGCGATGGTGCCGTGCATGCCCAGCATGCCCAGCACCGCCGGGTCGTCGTCGGGCACGATGCCGCGCGCGGGCAGCGTCATCACGATCGGCGCGCCCGTCAGCTCGCTCAGCGCCTTGATCTGTTCGCCGGCGTCGGAACGCACGGCGCCGCCGCCCACGTACAGCACCGGGCGGAAGGAGTTCTGGAAGAGCTTCGCGGCGTCCTCGAGCACGCGGCCGTGCGCCTGCGTCACGGGGTTGTAGCCGGGTAGGATCATGCGCTGCGGCCAGCTGTACAGCATCTCGCCGTTCTGCGCGGTCTTCGTCAGGTCCACGACGACCGGGCCGGGGCGGCCGGAATGCGCCACGTAATGCGCCTCGGTGAGCACGCGCGGGATGTCCTGCGCGTCGGTCACCAGGTAGGAGTGCTTCGCCACGGGGTAGGTGGCGCCCACGATGTCCGCCTCCTGGAAGGCGTCGGTGCCGATGGAGTCGACGCCCACCTGGCCGGTGATGACCACCAGGGGGATGGAATCCATGTTCGCGTCGGCGATGGCGGTGATCATGTTCGTCGCGCCCGGGCCGGAGGTGACGATGCACACGCCGACCTCGCCGGTCGCCACCGCGTAGCCTTCGGCGGCGTGGCCGGCGGCCTGCTCATGGCGGGTCAGGACGAAACGGAACTTGGTGTCCTCGTCGATGGCGTGGTAGACGGGAAGGATCGCGCCGCCCGGTACGCCGAAGACGTCCTTGACACCCAGGTCCTCCAGGGAACGCACCAGCGCCTGCGCGCCGGTCATGCGCTCGCCTTCGACAGGCCGGTGGTGGTCAGCGGTGGCCTTGCTCACGCCGCTGAATGCTTGAAGGGGTGTAGGTGGCACTGCTCGATCCCTCTCTCGCTTGGTCTTGTTTGGTCTCGCCGTGCGTGCGGTTGCACGGCACAAAGTACTGCCATACTTTACTGGACGCGGCAGGGGAGTCCGAGTGCGTGCCCACATGCTGAATGCGGTCGTGGACAGCGAAGGTGGTGCCGCTGGGGTTGTGGGTCCCCTTCCCCTTGGGTTTAGGGCGGGCACCCGGTCACAGGTGTTTCCTGAATTAGGGCGGGCACCGGGTTGAAGAACTCTTGTTCTTCAACCCGGTGCCCGCCCTAATTCAGGAAACACCTGTGACCGGGTGCCCGCCCTAAACCCAAGGGGAAGGGGACAACTGGCGCTACTTCATGCCCGTCTTCGCGATCTCGTCCAGGCGGTTCCAGCCCATCTCGGCGGCGGCAAGCTGCGCCTTGCGCTTGCTCGAACCGGAGCCGACGCCCACGATCTCCGGGGAGTCGCCGAGCCGGACCTGTGCAGTGAACACCGGCGCGTAGTCGGGGCCGCCCACGGCCATGCGGTAGGTGGGTTCGCCATAGCCCATCTCGTGCGCCTTCACCGTCAGCGAGGTCTTCCAGTCCAGGGCGGGGCCTTCCGTGGCCACTTCGTCGAGGGCGCCGTCCATGAGCCGGTGGATCAACTCGCGCGCGCCATCGATGCCGTGCTCGAGGAAGGTGGCGCCGATGAGGGACTCCACGATGTCGCACAGGATCGAGCTCTTCTGCGCGCCCCCCTGCGCCGCCTCGCCATGGCCGAGCAGGATGAAGGGACTCACGTGCAGCTTGTCGCGCGCCACCTGGCTCAGCTCTTCCTCGGAGACGGCCTTCGCGCGTATCTTGGCGAGCTGGCCTTCCGTCATGTCGGGATGCTCGCGGAACAGGGTCTCCGTGACCACGAATTCCAGGACCGCGTCGCCGAGGAACTCCAGGCGCTCGTAGTTGGGGGCGCCCGGGTGCTCATGGGAGAAGGAGCGGTGGGTGAGGGCCTCCACCAGCAGCTCGGGGGAGATGGTGGTGCCCAAGGCGTCGAGGAGCTCCTGGGTCGCGGCCTGCGGCGCCTCGCCCGCGGTGCGGATGTCGTGCCGCGGCTTGCCTTGGTGGCGCCTGGACCTGGTCTTGTTCGTGTTCTTGCGCTCGTTCTTGTGCTCGCGTGATGTCATGGTTTGCATCCTAGTGCCTCAGGTGGCCGGGAGAGTGGGGTTGCGGGGAGGAAAGCGCCCAGGGCAGCATGGGATGGGGCAAGGCTGGGCGTCCCCGCGCCCGCCCCGGGGTGCATGACGGCGAGGCGGCATCCCCATCGACGGATCAGGAGGTGTCCCGCGCCTGCCTCGGCGCTCCTGCGGTGCCGCCTGCCGCCGGATATGAAGGAACCCTGCCACCCGTCGATGGCAGGGTTCCCATGTTCATGCCTTGAAAAGCATCACCTTAGCGGGTGTGCGAAGAACGCACGGCCTCGCGGTACATGCGACCGCGGTAGGCGCCGCAGCTCGGGCAAGCCATGTGAGGCAGGGCCGGAGCGCCGCAGCTCGGGCAAGTGATGGTCTGGGCCGCCTGGGCCTTCCAGTTCGCACGACGCGAACGGGTGTTGGCGCGCGACATCTTGTACTTTGGCAGTGCCATAGTCGTTTCCTCTGTTTCGTTCGAACAATATATGAGCTTAAGCGTTCAGAAGTCTAACGGAGGGGCGGGACAGGGCGCATATGCCGTCGAGGGGTGCCCGGCGAGGCATGCCGGACGGGCAGCCCGCGGGTTGGCGTTCCACGCGACTCATGCGTGGAACGCCGGACGAAGCATCATGCGGAAACCTCCATGCGCTTCCGCGGGCGGCTTGTGGCCGGGTGGGCGGGAAGCCGTCACAGGCGCGGGCGTCGTGCATCCCCTCCGGGATGCGTCACTCGGCGCCCTGCTCGGCCTCCAGCTGCGCCTTGAGGGCCTCCAGGCCGGCGAAGCGGATGTCGGCCTGCCGGTGCGCGTGCTCGGGATGCTCGTTGAGGTCCTCGCCGCACTGCGGGCACAGCCCCTTGCAGTCGGGGCGGCACAGGGGCTGCATGGGAAGGGCGTCCACGAAGGTGTCGCGCAGGAGCGCCTCGATGTCCGCGAAGGCGCCGTTGTCCATGAGCGGGTAGACGTCCTCGGCCTCGTCCTCGCCGGCAAGCACTTCGATCTCCTCGTCCTGCGACTTGCCGTCCTTGCCGTTGCCCTTGCCGACCGCCGGGTCCTCATAGGGGAAGAAGGCGGTGACCTGCTGCTCGAGGTCCCGGTCCAGGTCGATGTCGCAGCGGATGCACACGGCATGCATGGGCGCACGGACGGTGCCGGTGAAGATCAGCCCGTCCACGATCGAGTCGAAGCGGCCGTCCACCCGCACCGGCGCGCCCTCGTCGACGCCCACGATCCGGTCGCCGATGCCGCCGGGCGCCGGGAACTCGCGGTCGATCTCCATCGACTGCCCCGCGCGCGAACCGATCTGCGCGACGGGAATCGTCCAATCCGTATAAGTCACTCGTGCCATGAATCCATCCTTAGTTCCTTGATGAGCTCCAGCTCCTCGATGCCCCGCATCCGCGGGTTCCGCCGATGCCGCAGTGCGCGCATGCGGGGTCCCATGCTCGGGCATACCTGCGAAAAAGATATCTCCCAACGCGGTCCGCGTCCATAGGTAATTGCGAAATCCTTGGAAAATGGCCGTTCCCGATTTTCCTGCATACAGGGATTTCCGTTGAGAGGCATCAATTCTGCGGGTAGTCGTCCTCGTCCAGGTGCGGCAGGTCCTCCGCGGCGGCCTGTTGACGGTCCTGGAGCACCTTGATGCCGCCGTCCACGTTGCGTTCCACCTTGTGCAGCTGTTCCATGAGGTCGTTCATCACGCCGATGCAGTAGCGGTCGGCGCCCTGCGTGAGGCGGTCGGCGTTGGCCTGCGCCTTGTCGAGGATCGAACGGGCGCGGTCGCGCGCCAGCTGCGTGACGTTCTCCTGGCCGGTGAGGAACTTCACCTGCTCGTCGGCCTGCGCGATCATGTCCTGCGCGCGGCTCTGCGCCGAGCTGATGATCATGTTCGCCTGCGACTGCGCGCTCTCGAGTCGCTGTTCCGCCGCCCGCATGAGCGCGGACGCGCGCTCCAGCTGGATCGGCAGCATTGCCTTGAGCGCCTCGAGCTGCTCGAGGAACTCGTCGCGGTCGATCTTCACCTGGCTGGGGGAGAACATGGTACCCTTCGCCTCGTTGAGACGTGCCTCCATCTGGTCGATTGTGTCGTAGACCGTCGTAAACTCCGCCTGGCTCGGGGTCTCCTCGGCGCCGTGGTGCTCGCGCAGGTCCGGCATGTTCTCCAGGGCGCGACGCTTGGCGGTCGCGCCGTCCTGTTCCTCGCGTGCTTCCTCGGCAGCCATTCGCCCTCCTATCGCTCAGCGCGCAATGCCGTTATCAATTTTGCCACGACATAGTCGGGAACCATGCCGGTGATGTCGCCGCCGTGTCGCGCGACGTCCTTGACCACCGAACTGGAGACGTGCTCGAGCACCGGGTCGGCCGGCAGGAACAGCGTCTCGACGTTGCCGAGCTTGCGGTTGACGAGCGCCATGCCCAGCTCCGCCTCGTAGTCGCCGTTCTGCCGCAGTCCCTTGACGATGACGGTGGCGCCGACGTGCTTGCAATAGTCGGTGATCAGTCCGTCGGTGGAGCTGACGATGACGTTCGTCACGCCGGCATCGGCGAGGACGTGACTGATGATGTCGACGCGCTCTTCCTCACTGAAGAGGGGCGTCTTCGCCGCGTTGACCGCGACGACGACGTGCACGGTGCTGAACAGGCGCGCGCAACGACGGATGACGTCGATGTGGCCGTCGGTGACGGGATCGAAGGATCCGGGGCAAACTGCAATGGTCATGTGCACTAGACTACGCAATCGACCGACTGGACACGGCGAATCGCGCAGCCAGCGGATTGTGCGATGGCCCTGCGACTAATATTATGGAGCGAACGGCAGCACACTTCTGACGGGGAGGACATCATGGACGATTTCGAGACAAGCACCGAGCCGGATTTCTCGACGGGCACCTCGGTCCTGGAACGACCGCAGGAGGACACGCAGGCGAAGCGTGACGACGGCGGCGACGCCGACCGTTTCGCGCATTACGTCTCGCGCGAGCGCATCGAGGAGTCGCGCCTGACGGGCCGCCCGGTGGTGGCCCTGTGCGGCAAGGTGTGGGTGCCGCGCCGCAACCCGAAGGACTACCCGGTGTGTCCGGAGTGCAAGAAGATCTACGAGGAGTATTCGGGCGCCATGTTCTAGGTCCCGGGCGCCTGTGCGTTGCCGATTCGCGTCGCTTTATTGCTTTTTGTTGCTTTCCAGTGTTAAAGCGGGCACCGGGACGGGGGCGTTTCCTGGATTAAAGCGGGCACCCGGTTGAAGAACCGAGAGTTCTTCAACCGGGTGCCCGCTTTAATCCAGGAAACGCCCCCGTCCCGGTGCCCGCTTTAACACTGGAAAGGCGTTCAACCCGGTGCCCGCTTTAATCCAGGAGGGCGCTGGGGCGGCGGAAGGCACGAGGCGGGGCCCGCGTCAGCGCAACGCGATCTCGTCGATCCTGGCGAGCTCCTCGGCGCTGAACCCGGTGTTCTCCATGGCGGCGATGTCGTCGAGGATCTGCTGGGGGCGCGAGGCGCCGACGAGCACGGAGGTGACGGCGTCGTCGTGCAGCAGCCACGCGAGCGACATCTCGGCGAGGGTCTGGCCGCGCTGCTGCGCGAGGTCGTTGAGGTCGCGAATCTGCTGCAGGCGGTCCTCGGTGAGCGCGTTCTCGTTGAGGAAGCGGTTGTCGTGGGCGATGCGGCTGTCTGCGGGCACGCCGTTGAGGTACCGGTTGGTGAGCAGGCCCTGGGCGAGCGGGGAGAAGGTGATCAGGCCCTTGCCCAGCTTCTTGGCCATGTCCTTGAGGCCGTTGCGCTCTACGGTGCGGTCGAAGATGTTGTAGCAGTTCTGGTTGATGATGAAGGGCACGTGCAGCTCGTCGAGGATCGCGGTGGCGCGTTCCAGCGTCGGGCCGTCGTAGTTGGACAGGCCAGCGTAGAGGGCGCGGCCGGAGCGCACGGCCTGCTCGAGCGCGCCCATCGACTCCTCGAGCGGCGTGTTCGGGTCCATGCAGTGGTGGTAGAAGATGTCCACGTACTCCAGGCCCATGCGTTCGAGCGACTGGTCGAGGCTGGCCAGCAGGTACTTGCGGCTGCCGCCGATGCCGTACGGGCCGGGCCACATGTCGTAGCCGGCCTTCGTGGTGACGATGATCTCGTCACGGTAGGGGGTGAGGAACTCGCGCATCATGCGGCCGAAGTTGCGTTCGGCGCTGCCGGCCTTCGGGCCGTAGTTGTTCGCCAGGTCGAACTGGGTGATGCCGTGGTCGAAGGCGCAGGTGACGGTCGCCTTCATCGAATCGTAGGTGTTGAGGTCACCGAAGTTGTGCCACAGGCCCAGGGAGATGCGGGGCAGCTGCAGGCCGCTGTCGCCGCTGCGCGCGTACTGCATGCGCTCGTAGCGCTTCGGGTCGGCCACGTAGATTCCGGGGATTTCGATCATGGGGTTCCTTTGGGTTTGGTCGTAAGTGATATCAAGGTTTGCATCGTTGCACAAAGGCGCTTCCAGCATACCGTTCGGTGCGGTCAGGAAGGTGACGTAGGCGTGGGCTACCAAGGCAGCGTCACCATCTGCGTGGGGATCACCGGGTCGCCCTTCATGAGCGACTGCGCGGTGATCGGCAGCTCCGCAAGCGCCTCCGCATGGTGCTTCTGCGCGTCCATGATGGCGTCATGGCCGGTGTAGGCGTCGTCGATCTGCCCATGGTCCACGAAGTCGACGAGCAGGTTGCGCCAGCCGTCGCCGGGTTCGAAGCAGTCCAGCTCGGCGACGGGGCCGGAGACCACGTGCTCGCATTCGGCCAGCGAATACTCGTAGGAGCGGTACGCCAGCTTGCGGCCGGGCACCGTCGCCTTGTCCTTCGACTTCTTCGCCACCGGCTGCATCCGCCCATCGTCGCCGGTGCGCTCCACCAGCTTGTACACCATCGAGCAGGTAGGCGAGCCCGAGCCGGTGACCAGCTGCGTGCCCACGCCGTAGGAGTCGACGGGCGCGGTCTGCAGGGACGCGATCGCGTACTCGTCGAGATCGTTGGTCACGGTGATCTTCGTGTTCGTGGCGCCCAGCGCGTCCAACTGGTTGCGCACGCGCTGCGCCAGCGACGCCAGGTCGCCGGAGTCGATGCGCACGCCGCCGAGCTCCGGGCCGGCGACTTCCACGGCCAGCTTGACCGCCTGCTCGATGTCGTAGGTGTCGACCAGCAGCGTGGTGTTGCGGCCGAGCGCGGCGATCTGCGACTCGAAGGCGGCGCGCTCCGAGTCGTGCACGAGCGTGAAGGCGTGCGCGGCGGTGCCGATGGCCAGCAGGTCGTAGAGTTTCGCCGCCAGCAGGTTCGCGGTGCCGCGGAAGCCGCCGACGATGGAGGCGCGCGCCGCCGCCACGGCCGCCCACTCGTTGGTGCGCCGGCCGCCCATGTCCATGCAGGGGCGGCCCTTGGCGGCGCTGGTCATGCGGCTGGCGGCGGCGGCGACCGCGGAGTCGTAGTTGAGGATGGACAGGATGAGCGTTTCCAGGAGCGTGCACTCGCCGAACTTGCCCTCGACCTGCAGGACGGGGGAGTCGGGGAAGTAGACCTCGCCCTCGCGGTAGCCGCGGATCGTGCCCGTGAACTCGAAACGCTCGAGGTAGTCGATGGTGGACTTGTTCACGATGTGGCGGTCCGCCAGGAAGCGCAGGTCGTCCTCGGCGAAATGGAAGTCCTTGAGCGCCTCGAGGAGGCGGCCGGTGCCGGCGAGCACGCCGTAGCGCCGGTTCTGGGGCAGGTGGCGGGTGAAGACCTCGAAGACGCAGTCGCGGTTCGCGGTGCCGTCCTGCAGGGTGGCGTCGAGCATCGTGTATTCGTACATGTCGGTCATCAGCGGCGCGTTGTAGTCGAGCACGGTCTGTCTCCTTCGTTGGGATGCGGCGGGCATGGGCATGTCGCGTGTTTCGTCCAAGCGTAGTCGGTCCGTGGGCCATTGCGCCCGGGCGTGGCATGGCGGAGGCACCCCGCCACCCGGTATGCTGGTGCCATGCGTTTTGTTGCGGGAATCTGGCGGCTGCTGACGGCCGCGCTCGGCATCTGGGCATTGAAGACGGTGTGGGGACTGCCCCATGTGTGGACGTACGTGAACGTGCAGTGCACCGTGCTCATCGTCTTCGTGATGCTGTGGTCCTCGGCGGCGAGCCTCATCCATGGCCAGCAGCCGCCGGCGTGGCTCAAGGGCGGCGTGACCGTCTACGCGCTGCTGCTCGTGGTCGGCTCCCTGACCGTGATCCCCTCGGCGCCGCTGGACGTGGCGTCCGTGCCGGTCATGCGCCTGGTGGGACTGGGCGTGCCGGCGCTCATGCACTGGGTGGTGCCGGGCATGGTGATTCTTGACTTCCTGCTCTTCGACCCGCACCACCGCCTCAAGGCCCTGGACGTGCTCGTCTGGCTCATCTACCCGGCTGCCTACGTGGGATTCCTGCTCGTCCGCGGCACGTGGATGCCGCATGCGGGCCCCGGCATGGGCGGCAGCTCCTACCCGATGGCCTTCCTCGACCCCACGCTGCTGGGATGGTCCCAGTTCGGGGTGTCCTGCCTCAAGGTGGCGGCCGCCACCCTCGCCCTGGGGGCGGTGTTGTGCCTCCTGGACCGTGCGATGCCCGAACGGCCCGTGCTGGGCGCCGCCTGAGGGCCGTTTTCCGGCGAAAACGACTCTCCGAAGCCAATCTCGCCTTTCCCGCCTTTCCGTGGGCCGCTGTTGCACCCTTCCGCTCCCCGCTTGGCGCGCTGAGGGCGGAAGGGCGGCCTGTGCGCCTACTATCTATGGGTAGCGAACGGAACGAAGCTAAGGAAGAACCGTGGAAATCAAGGATCTGCTGACCGAGAAGACCGTCATCCGCCCCGACGGGCGTGCCGTGGACGAACTGCGCCCCGTGAAGATCACGCGCAGCTTCACCGACATCCCCGAAGGCTCCGTGCTCATCGAATGCGGCAACACGCGCGTCATGTGCACCGCCACCTTCACTCCGGGCGTGCCGCGCTGGCGCAAGGACAGCGGCCTGGGATGGGTCACCGCCGAATACTCCATGCTGCCGCGCGCCACCGCCGAACGCACCGACCGCGAATCCGTCCGCGGCAAGGTCGGCGGCCGCACCCACGAGATCAGCCGCCTCATCGGCCGCTGCCTGCGCGGCGTGGTCGACATGAAGGCGCTGGGCGAGAACCAGATCCAGCTCGACTGCGACGTGCTCCAGGCCGACGGCGGCACCCGCACCGCCTCCATCACCGGCGCCTACGTCGCCCTCGTCGAGGCGTTGCGCTGGGCCGAGAAGCAGCGCAGGATCCGCAGCGCCGAACGCGTGCTCAAGGACAGCGTCTCCGCCGTCTCCGTCGGCATCATCAACGGCCACCCCATGCTCGACCTGCCGTACATCGAGGACAGCCAGGCCATGACCGACATGAACGTCGCCATGACCGGCTCCGGCGAGTTCATCGAGATCCAGGGTACCGCCGAACATCGCCCCTTCTCCCGCGACGAACTCAACGTGCTGCTCGACCTGGCGACCAAGGGCAACAGGGAACTCCAGGCCATCCAGCGCACCGCGCTCGCCGGCGCCGCCAGCTGACCCGCCCGCCGCACGTCACCGACCCCACACAAGGAGCACGCATGAAGATCGTCGTCGCCACCCACAACGAAGGCAAACTCACCGAAATCCGCAACATCCTCGCCGAACAGCTCGGCGGCCGCGCCGAGGGCATCGAACTGGTGTCCGCCGGCCAGCTCGGCCTGCCCGACCCCGTCGAGGACGGCACCACCTTCCAGGACAACGCGCTGCTCAAGGCGCGTTTCGTCGCCGCGCAGACCGACCTGCCCGCCATCGCCGACGACTCCGGCCTCATCGTCGACGTCATGGGCAACGCGCCCGGCATCCTCTCCGCCCGCTGGAGCGGCACCCACGGCGACGACGCCGCCAACAACCGCCTCCTGCTCGCCCAGATCGCCGACATCCCCGACGACGCGCGCACCGCACGCTTCCGCTGCGCCGCCGCGCTCGTCGTGCCCGTCACCGACGACGGCGACGGCCTCGGCGAATTCCACGAAACCGTCGCCGTCGGCGAAATGGCTGGCCAGATCGTGCACGCGCCCCACGGCGCCAACGGCTTCGGCTACGACCCGATCTTCATGCCCGACGACCAGCCCGAACGCGCGCAAGCCGACGGCGAACTGCTCACCTCGGCCGAAATGACGCCCGAAGAGAAGAACGCCATCTCCCACCGCGGCAAGGCGCTGCGCGCGCTCATGCCCGCCGTCGAGGCGATCCTGTGAGCGAACGGACATCGGCACGCATGCGACAGTTCTCCTGCACCCTCCTGACCGCCGAGGAATTCGCGGCCTTCGCAGCCCGGGCACCCCACGGTAACTTCCAGCAGACGACCATGATGGGCGACCTGCGCGCCGGCGACGGCACCCAGGTCGACTACATCGGCGTGCGCGAGCGCGGCCGGCTCGTCGCCGCCGCGCTCCTGTGCACCGTCAAGTCCGCCGTCTCCGCCTTCAGCGCCGTCTACGACGGGCCGTTATGCGACCTTGACGACCGCGAGCTGACCGTCTACCTGATGGACGCGCTCGCCGCCTTCGCCCGGAAGCAGCGCGGCGCCGTGCACCTCGACGTCACCCCCGAACAGCCCTACCGGCTGCGCGACGGCGACGGCGAGGCCACGGACGGCGACCCCGACCAGGCGATGATGGACAACCTGGCGGCCGCACGCATGGAACACCAGGGCTTCACGCGCGGCTACACCGCGGTGCCGCGCTGGCGGTTCGTCAAGGACCTCGACGGCATCGCAGACGGCACGCAGCTGCTCAAGTCCTTCAGCAAACGCACCCAGTGGAGCGTCAAGCGCGCGAAGTCCATGGGCGTCGAAGTGCGCAGCATCGGCCTCGACGAGCTCGACACCTTCGCCCGCATCGAACAGGACACCGCCGAGCGCCGCCATTTCGCCTACCGCGGCGAGGAGTACTTCCGGCGCTTCGCACAGGCCTTCGGCGACGACGCGCATTTCCTCGTGGCGCAGATCGACACCGCGCGGGGCGTGGACGCCATGGAACGCAAGGTCGCCGGCCAGCAGGCCAAGGTGGACACGCTCACGGCGAAGATCGAGCGGCACGACACCACCAAGCTGCGCCGTCAGCTGGCGGAGGAAAGCAGCAACCTCAAGGCCGCGCACAAGCGGCTCGACGAGGCGCGTGCGCTGGCGGCGAAGGGCGACATCATCCCGGTGGCGGCGTCGATGTTCGTGACCGTGCCGCAGGAGACCGTCTACCTGTTCTCCGGCAGCGTGGAGGAGTACAAGCCGTACTACGCCTCCGCGCTCATCCAGTACGAGGCGATGCTGCGCTACTGCGTGGAGCGTGGCGTGCCGCGCTACAACTTCTATGGCATCGACGGCGTCTTCGACGACCCGGACAGCGAGGGCCGCGGCGTGCTGGAGTTCAAGCAGGGCTTCAACGGCCGGGTCGAGGAACTGCCCGGCGAGTTCATCCGCGTACTTCGCCCCGGGCGTTATCGTCTGCTTCAGTTGGCTCACGGCGTAGTCGACAGGGTACGACGCTAGCATTGCTTCCCAAACGGGCCCGTCGCGTGGTGTCGCACGCGTGCCTTCGGGCGCGCCTCCGTGTTCCGGCGCGAGGGCCCTCCGCGAGGGTTCACCGAGCCCTCTCCCCAGGAAGCAAGGACATGACTACAGCATTGGCGCCGCGTGCGCTGACCGATTCCGAATTCAGCGACCTGGCGGCCCGCGCCGCCGACGGCAATTTCCAGCAGACCCTGCACATGCGCGACCTGGCGCACGCCCACGGCATGGACACTTCCTTCGTGGGGATCGTGGACGGTGCCGGGACGCCCGTGACGGGCGCGATGGTCGTTTACACCCATTCGCGGCTGGGCGACGAAGGCTCCATCTGGGCCGGCCCCCTGGGCGACATGGACGACGCCGCCACGGTGCGCGCCCTGACCGAGGCGATCGTCTCGGACGCACGGCACCACCATGCGGTCGACGTCAACGCATGGCCCGTGCACCCCTACCGCTCCCACCGCTCCGACGGTTCCGCGGACGGCGCCCCGGACGCCGCACTCATGCGGGCCTTCGGCGCGGCCGGGTGGCAACACCACGGCTTCGACACCGGCTATGGCACCGTCATCAACCGCTGGGTCTACGTCAAGGACCTCGACGGCATCGAGGACGAGGAGTCGCTCCTCGCGTCCTACTCCAAGCGCACCCAGTGGAGCGTCAAGCGGGCCCGCTCCAGCGGCGTCATCGTGCGCGAGGTCGGCGAGGACGAGCTGGGCACCTTCGCCCGCATCGAACAGGACACCGCCAACCGGCGCAATTTCGCCTTCCGCGGCGAGCAGTACTTCCACGATTTCGCGCACGCCTTCGGCGACGACGCGCACTTCCTCATCGCCTCCATCGACACCGCCGCCTACCTGGAGCAGATGGAGCGGCGCAGCGCGGAACTGCAGCAGCTCGTCGACGGACTCACGGCGAAGATCGCCCGGCGCGAGACGACGAAGCTGCGCCGTCGGCTCAACGAGGAAAGCAGCAACCTGGCGGCGGCGAACAAGCGGCTGGCGAGCGCCCGCGCCCTGCGCGAACGCGGCGACCTGCTGCCCGCCGCCTGTTCGCTGTTCGTGGACACCCCGCAGGAGACGGTCTACCTGTTCTCCGGCAGCGAGGAGGAATTCAAGCCTTTCTACGCCTCCGCGCTCATCCAGCACGAGGCGATGCTGCGCTACTGCGTGCGCCGTGGCGTGCCGCGCTACAACTTCTATGGCATCGACGGCGTCTTCGACGACCCGGACAGCGAGGGCCGCGGCGTACTGGAGTTCAAGCAGGGCTTCAACGGCCGGGTCGAGGAGCTGCCCGGCGAGTTCACGATCCCCGTCGGCAAGTTCCGCTTCATGGTCAGGAAGGCGCTGGAGTCGGTGCGCCGCTAGCGGCGGGTCACAGTACGCCGGCGGCGATGAGCTGGTGGGCGCCGGTCATCAGCCCCAGGCTGATGACCGCGGTCACCGAGAGCGAAAAGCCGGCGAGTCTCGCGTTGCCGAGCACCTCGTCGGTGAACAGCGTGGAGAAGACGGCGATGGGTGCCAGGCAGCACATCATCGTTGCCTCGCGCACCGTCGCGTCGAAAGGCAGCAGCGTCCACGCGCACCAGGCGAACAGGAGCGCGAAGGGCAGTCGCCACGCCAGCACGCGCAGGACGGCGACTACGTCCGCGCGGCTTTCGGGCAGGTCCATGAGCATGCCCACCATGAGCATCGAGACGAGCGCGTTCGCATTGGCGAAGGGCGCGAACAGGTCGGTCAGCCAGCCGGGCAGCGAGATGCCCGCAGCCGTCAGCGCGATCATCACCACGTAGGTGTCGAAGGGCACCGAGCCGACGAAGCCGCGCAGCACGGTACGCCGCAGCGCGCGGCGGTGCAGCCGGCGCGCGTCGCGGTCGGTGGGCGGCGTGAACGACATGGTCGGCGAGTCGCTGCGCGTCAGCGGCTTGCCTGGTTCGATGTGCAGGAGGGTCTGCGTCATCACGTTCGTGCCGGCGGCCACCATGATGCAGTTGCCGATGTCGAACATCGCCGCCGGCACGACCGCCTGCGTGCCCAGGAACACCTGCACCACCGGGAAGCAGAAACAGCCGATGTTCAGCCCGGAGCCGTTGAGCATGAGGAACGCGCGTTGCGCCACCGGCGTACGTCGGGTGCTCAGGAAGATCGTCGCCACGGGGATGAACGCCACGATGAAGCCGAAGGCGGACAGCCACAGCAGGGAGATGTCGTGCGGGTTCCTGGCGAAGGAGTAGACGATCGCCCCGGGCAGCACCAGGTCGAAGAGCGCCACCTGCAGGACGCGGTAGTCGCGCTGGCCGAACAGGCCGCGCCGCTTGAACAGGTAACCGGCAAGGATGATGCACAGCAGGGCGATGGGTTGGAGCATATGGCCATAGTGTAGTGAGGAGTGGCGGCGGCCGGTGTGGTGTCGGTCGTGTGCCGCTGCCGACACGCGGGTATTGCGCAACAGTTGGCCATCGCGTATACTCATCTTTTTGTGCGGCAGTGCACATGCCACTTTAGCTCAGTCGGTAGAGCGGCTCACTCGTAATGAGCAGGTCGACAGTTCGATTCTGTCAAGTGGCTCCATCCCACCCTAGGCGCTCGCCTAGGGTTTTGTTTTCCGCGTACCAAACCGGCGGGGAAGACCACGGGGTGCGCGCGAGTGGCGTAATCGGTAGCCGCGCAGGATTTAGGTTCCTGTGACGAAAGTCGTGTGGGTTCAAGTCCCATCTCGCGCACATGACGAACGGTTTCGACGACTTCTACGCCATCATCCCCGCCGGCGGCACCGGCACGCGCCTGTGGCCGCTGTCCCGCGAGGACAAGCCGAAATTCCTCTACGACCTGCTCGGCCAGGGGCGCACGCTCATCCAATCGACCTTCGACCGGCTGGCGACCATCGCCGGCGTCGACCACGTGTGCATCTCCACCGGCGAACGGCACGTCGCCGCCGTGCGCGAACAACTGCCCGAAGTCGACTCCGGACATATCTTCGCCGAACCGTCGCCGCGCGACTCGACGGCCGCGATCGCGCTCGCCACGGCCGTGCTCGCGCGCCGACACGGCGGCGACATCATCGTCGGCTCCTTCGCCGCCGACCACGTGATCCGCGGCAAGGTCGCCTTCATCGAGGCAGTGCGCCAGGCGGTCGCCACGGCGCGCGCCGGGTACGTCACGACCATCGGCATCGCCGCGTCCCGCCCGTCCACCGCCTTCGGCTACATCCACGAGGGCACGTCACTGGCGGAACAGGTGCCCGACGCCCCCAGCGCGGTGCTGGTCGAACGCTTCGTCGAGAAACCGAACGCGGTCACCGCGCAGGCGTACCTGTCCACCGGCGAATACCGCTGGAACGCCGGCATGTTCGTGATGCGCGCGGACACGCTGCTCGACCACCTGCGCGCCGCCAAGCCGCAGCTGGCGCACGCGATCGACGCCATCGCCGAGGCGATCTGCGACGACGACCGCGCCCATGACGCCGCCGTCGCCGCGGCCGTGGAGCGCGGCGAGAACCCGCGCGAGACCGTCGACCGTGCCGACTTCCGCGAACGGCAGGACGAGGCGATGGGCCGCTGGTGGCCGTCGATGGAGAAGATCGCCTTCGACTATGCCGTGGCCGAACCGCTGTCCGTGGCGGGCGGCGTGGCGATGGTACCCGGCGACTTCGGCTGGGACGACATCGGCGACTTCAACTCGGTGGCCGCGCTGCTGCCGAGCGTCAACGAGCGCAACATCAAGGTGCTGGGGTCGGTCGACGACGTGGAGATGCTCGACTCCGCCGGCGACGTGGTGGTGCCGTCGGGCAGCCGCACGATCGCCTTGCTCGGCGTGAACGACATGGTGGTCGTCGACACTCCCGACGCATTGCTGATCGCCCCGCGCGCACGCAGCCAGGAAGTCAAGGCGATGGTGAGGCATCTGGAGCAGTCGGGGAGGGAGGAGCTGCTGTAGGGGGTGCTGTGGGGTGCTGCAGGGCTCGGTGGGGGCGTTGGGCCGCACCCTGACTGGGCTTTGGTGCGGGCGTGATGTCGTAGGGGGCATATGGGGGCGTTGCGGTCCTTTGTGGTTGCTTCCGCTTCAGAAATTGTTCATTTTTCGAACAAAATCTCAAGGGAGACCTACCGCAATGGGGAGCTTGGCCTCCATCCGGTGCCCGCACGGGCTGAGTGTCGCATTTTGTGGGTATGGTTGTGGTTTTGTGAGGCCTTGCGAACGGTTGCTGACCGCGCGGGGCTTCAGATGGATGACGAAAGGCCCCATAAATCATGGCTATCAATCCCCCCGTTGACGCCACCAAGACCGAGGCTTGGGCCGAGCTGCAGAGCGTGTACGACCAGATGCAGGCCGAAGGCGTGGACCTCAAGAAGTGGTTCGCCGAGGACGAGAATCGTGTCGAGCAGCTGTCCTTCGACGCTGGCACCCTGCACTTCGACCTGTCCAAGAACCTGATCAAGCCGGAGATGCTCAAGGTCTTCGCACAGCTGGCCGACGAGGTCAAGCTCGCCGAGCGCACCGAGCAGATGTACACCGGCGTGCACATCAACAACACCGAGGACCGCGCCGTGCTGCACACCGCGCTGCGCCGCCCCGCCGAGGACGAGGGCAAGTATGTCGTCGACGGCCAGGACACCGTCAAGGACGTGCGTGAGACCCTCGAGCGCATGTACGCCTTCGCCGAGCAGGTCCGCAAGGGCGAGTGGAAGGGCGTCACCGGCAAGGAGATCGACACGGTCGTCAACATCGGCATCGGCGGCTCCGACCTGGGCCCCGTCATGGCGTACGAGGCGCTCAAGCCCTTCGCCGACGCCGGCATCAAGGCACGTTACGTGTCCAACATCGACCCGAACGACATCGCCGAGAAGACCCGCGACCTCGACCCGGAGACCACTCTGTTCGTGGTCGTCTCCAAGACCTTCGGCACCCTCGAGACCCTGACCAACGCCCGTGAGGCGCGCGCCTGGCTGCTCGAGGAACTGCAGGCTTCCGGCGCCATCGACGGCTCCGACGCCTCCAAGTCCGAGGCCGTCGAGAAGCACTTCGTCGCCGTCTCCACCAACTTGGAGCGCGTTGCCGAGTTCGGCATCGACCCGAAGAACGCCTTCGGCTTCTGGGACTGGGTCGGCGGCCGCTACTCCGTCGACTCCGCCGTCGGCCTGACCCTGGCCATCGTGTTCGGCCCGGCCCGCTTCGAGGAGTTCCTCAACGGCTTCCACCAGATCGACGAGTACTTCAGGAACACCCCGTTCGAGAAGAACGTCGTGGTGCTCATGGGCATGCTCAACGTGTGGTACCGCAACTTCTTCAAGGTCGCCTCCCACGCCGTGCTGCCGTACGACCAGTACCTGCACCGCTTCCCGGCCTACCTGCAGCAGCTGACCATGGAGTCCAACGGCAAGTCCGTGCGCTGGGACGGCACCCCGGTGACCTGCGAGACCGGCGAGATCTTCTGGGGCGAGCCCGGCACCAACGGCCAGCACGCCTTCTACCAGCTGATCCACCAGGGCACCCAGCTGATCCCGGCCGACTTCATCGCCTTCGCGAACACGCCGAACCCGCTCAAGGACGGCGACCAGGACATGCACGAGCTGCTCCTGGGCAACTATTTCGCGCAGACCAAGGCCCTCGCCTTCGGCAAGACCGCCGACGAGGTGCGCGCCGAGGGCACGCCCGAGGACATCGTCCCGGCCCGCGTGTTCACCGGCAACCGTCCGACGACCTCGATCATGGGCGTGCGTCTCGACCCGTTCGCGCTCGGCGAGCTCATCGCCCTGTACGAGCACATCACCTTCGTCGAGGGCACCGTCTGGGGCCTCGACTCCTATGACCAGTGGGGCGTCGAGCTGGGCAAGCAGCTCGCCAAGGAGATCACCCCGGCGATCTCCCAGGACGACGACGCCCTGGCCGCCCAGGACGAGTCCACCCGCAGCCTGATCAACTTCTACCGCAAGGTGCGCGAGTTCTGATCCCACTGGCCTGACTGGCTGACTGACAGGGGCGCCCGCCGTGATTTCACGGCGGGCGCCCCTGTCGTGATGTTGGGCATGGGACTTGCCCATGGGTAGGTCCAGGCTGGAGGGTGACACATTTTTTGGCGTCAGGAAATCGTGTAGGTCTCCAGACGACACAATTTGGGTTTGTGCAGCCTGGAGGCATACACATTTTGAGGCGTCGGGAAAAATGTGTCCTTCGGGGCACCCGCTTGGGGCCCGGATTGCGGGCGGGCAATGGGCAGCTAGGATACGGGGCAGTGTCCCGCCCCGCTGGCCACCCCCTCCACTAGGATGGTGCGTTGCTGTGCCGGGGGATGGTTCGGCCGCATACCGCCGTTCCCCACCAGGTCCAGCCGGGCTTGACTCCCGGCGGATTGGCACGCCCGCGGGACGCCACTGGGCATCCTGCGCATGAGCAGAACGAGGCCCGCCCAGCCGGTCGGCCCCCAACCCTAGCGCTGATATGCGGCAGCGAACGAGGAACACCATGGTTAACGTTATTGAGGCATTCGACGCCAAGCACATGAAGCCTGCCGAGGAGATCCCGGCCTTCCGTCCCGGCGACACCGTCGACGTGAACGTGAAGATCAAGGAAGGCAACAACTCCCGTATCCAGACCTTCACCGGCGTGGTCATCGCCCGCCAGGGTGCCGGCGTGCGCGAGACCTTCGTCGTGCGCAAGATCAGCTTCGGCACCGGCGTGGAGCGTCGCTTCCCGCTGCACTCCCCGTCCATCGACTCCATCAAGGTCGTGCGTCGCGGCAAGGTGCGTCGCGCCAAGCTGTACTACCTGCGCAACCTGCGTGGCAAGGCCGCTCGCATCGTCGAGCGTCGCGACAACACCGCCAAGTGATCGTCGCCCATGCCTGAACGAGGCCCGGCACCCGCTGCCGAGCCTCGTTTTTTTGCGCCTACGGCAAGGAATCTTCCACGATTGGTGAAGAAACCGCGCTCTTACTGCCGACTGCCGTCCCGGTGTCCTAGAATAAGGACCGTTGACTGTTCCGCCCAACGTCAGGAGCGCAATGCGCAAACAAGCCGAGCATGCCCGCCAGTTGGGCACCGATGCCGCCGACAAGAACCCCGAGACCCTCAGCTGGCGCGACCTGCTGCTGTGGTGCGCCGTGCCGGTGATCATCGTGCTGTTGCTGCGCTGGCTGCTCTTCGGCATGTACGTCATCCCATCGAGGTCGATGGAAAACACCATCATGCCCGGCGACCGCGTGCTCACCACCAAGCTGTCGCCGCGGCCGATCGAGCTCAAGCGCGGCGACATCGTCGTCTTCAAGGACCCCGCCAACTGGCTGGCCGACGAGACCGGCCAGCGCGGCGACTACCTCATCAAACGACTGATCGGCATGCCCGGTGACATCGTGCAGTGCGACGGTAACGGCGCGCCGGTGACCATCAACGGCGTGGCGATTGACGAGTCGTCCTACCTCAAGCCTGGCGTGGAGCCCAGCAACTTCGCCTTCAAGGTGGAGGTGACCGCCGACCACGTCTTCGTGATGGGCGACAACCGCGCCAACTCCTCCGACTCGCGCTACCATTCCAACGACGGGGACGGCGGCCTCGTGCCCATCGGCGACGTGGTGGGCGTGGCGTTCATGCGCTACTGGCCGCTCAACCGGATCGGCTGGCTGAGTGCGCACCACGAGGTGTTCGCAGACGTACCCGACCGCGTGACGAGCAGCGGGCAGTAGGTTCCCGATCCCTCGTGACTTTTTCGCGCCATGGGCGTCATGCGCGGCCGTCGGCCCTCGCGGCAACCGGAAAGGAGCCAACGATGGAAACCCCGAACTTCGAACTCGAGCACGCATTGGCCGGGGACGGCTTCGACCTGGTGGTCGGTTTCGACGAGGTGGGCCGCGGCTCGCTGGCTGGCCCCGTGATGGTCGGCGCAGCCGCCTTCCTGGCAGGGTCGCTCAAGGGCGCCGAACGCAATGTGCCGGCAGGGCTCAATGATTCCAAGCTGCTGACCGAGCATCGGCGCGAAGCCATGTTCGATGCGCTGGCGGCCTGGTGCGACGGGTATGCGATCGGGTCGGCAAGCAACGAGGAAATCGACGAATGGGGCATCTCCCACGCCCTGGGCATCGCGGCCCTGCGTGCCTTGGAACAGGTGGAGCGACAGCTGGGGGAGCGGCTGCGGGGACCCGGCGTCGGCGGTGGCGATGTGCGGCAGGGAGGTGCGGACGGTGGGACCACGGTCGGGGCCGGCCGGAAGGGTGGAGTTGTCCGCCTCGGTCCTTCCAAGGAGCAAAACCCGGCGGCGGCCGAGGGCACGGGGCGCGGAACGGGGACCCGACGCGGTAACGCACCGTCCCGTCGCCTCCATGCGGACAGCGTGGCCATCCAGCCGGAATTCGGGCTGGCCGTGGATGGGATTCCCGGGGAATCCACCGGGAATGTGGACGATGCCGGGCCTTCCGTCCACACCGGGGCCGACGCTTGGGCCGGCATCCGCGTCGGGGCGATCCTGGACGGTCCTCACGACTACATCACCAAGGCGCTCGGCACCTTCGAGGCACCCGACGTGCCCGTGCCGGCCCACGTGGTGACCAAGGTGAAGGGCGACCGCGCCTGCTCCAGCGTGGCCTGCGCCGCTGTATTGGCGAAGGTGACCCGAGACCGCCTCATGGAGAAACTGGGTGAACGCCCGGAATATGCGGTCTACGGATGGCAGCGCAACAAGGGCTACGGCTCCAAGGAGCATCGGGACGCCATTGCCTCCCACGGGCCGAGTGACCTGCACCGCATTTCCTGGAAGCTGACCTGAGGATCTATCCACAATTTGCGTGTGGATACTGTGGGCGACGCGCCGAAACCATCCACATATCCACAATCGGAGCCCTATCGGTTTGCAGGTCAAGCCAGAAATCCTTACCGTAGCGTCATGCAAGATGACGAAGACTATCGGAACTACGATCACGAACTTGCCAAGTGCAAGATCGAGACCGTGGCGGCATGCCACGCATTCGAGGGCAACCATCGGTTCAAGCGCCCCTATGTGTATGGGCTGATGAGTGCTCTGCAACTGCTGGGCATCGAGCTGCCAATATTCGAATCTGCCGTGTTGCAGTCCTTTTCGAAGGACAAGCATCAGGTGGTTGTGCCGACTCTCGACCAACGCTTGGGGCGCAGCACCAAGCGTGGCGGTGAGATTCGCAGTTTTGCTTGGAATCTTCCTTTGGATACGGTGGAAGTAAGCGAGGGCATCACGTGCACGTCACCGGTGTGCACGTGGACCATGCTTGCACAATGGTTGTCCTTTGAGGAACTCGTTCTGCTCGGCTACGCCATTCGGCGACGCAAACCCCTTCACCCGCCGGTAGAGCGCGAAGATTTCGAAGACTACATGGACAGGGTTGCAGCGGCATGCCAGGCACAAGGGCGTAGGCTTCCCAAGGGGATGCGATCTTGCCGACTGGCATTGCCGCTCATCCACGGTGGTACGGATTCCCGGCAGGAGGCCCGGTTGATCCTTGCGTTGTTGTGCCATGGCTTGCCTCTGCCGGCACGGAATGCGACCATGCAGGCATGGGATGGCAGTGTGTTTTCCTTGGATGCCGCCTACCCCGAGGCAAGGCTGGCAGTCGAATATGATGGCAAGTTCCATAGGGAGCAATGGCAAGAAGATTCCGATCGACGTGCCCTCATCGAGGAAACCGGATGGATATACGTGCAAGTGACGGAAGCCTTGTTCGCTGCCGAAGGCCGGCAGGCCATGTTGGTGGAACGGTTGGCCGCCCTTTTGGCTGAACGTACGGGAATCCAGTATGACACCACGTCGGTGCTGTCCCTGGAAGAATTGGCAAAGGCATGCCGTAGACGGGATATCGCGCTTGGACGTCGAAAGATTCCGCATTCGGGACCTCCGACACCGGCGCCGGAAGGGGTGGTGAAGCCATATAGGCCTTCTCCCGGTGAAATTACGGTCAGTGATGAGTGGATTGACGTGGCTTGATGCAAACTTGCCACACCCGCTGTCGTTGAGAGATATCAAATTCGGGGGTATGGGCAAGTATGCGTCTGCGAGAGGCTTGATATTCCGCCATTCTTTTCAGGCCATACTTGCCCATACCCCCGAATTTGATATCTCTCAACGAAACCAACCACGTAATGCTTCCGGAACGACTTCGGAAATGGCCCTTGGGAACGGATGCGCCACCCCTCTGGGAGAGGTTTTCGCCGATGAGGGGGGGGGCGGATGTACGTGAGCATAGCGGTATGCCTCTCGGAGCGGTCTCTTATCTGTCTCTTGTCTCATCCTCGAGGCGGATGAGGCCTCCTCATTCATCCCCCGGGCCGATGCTGCCGCCGTGAATCCGCGCATATCTTGGCAAGCATGAACACCACATATACCAATGCACCCGGCACCGCCGCCAATCCCAGCCCCAACAACCCCGCTGCCACCCAGACGGCACCCCACCCCGGAGCCTCCCCGTCACCGAACGCATCCGCGCCAGCTCCGTCCCCGCATGCAACCACGTCGATACCCGCACCCTCAACCACCTCTCTCCGCCAGGCAGTCCTCCAGGCCGCCGATCTCGTCATGGACTACACCGCTTCCATCACCAAGGCCCACACCGCCCATGCGGTGGCCGGCGCAGGGCCCGCGCTCATGCCGGGCGCCCAGCCGCTCGCTCTCAACCACGTGAACTTCGCGCTCGCGGAAGGGGAGAGCGTGGCCATCATGGGCCCCTCCGGCTCCGGCAAGACCACGCTGCTGCAATCCCTCGCCGGCATCATCAAGCCCACCGCCGGCACCGTCACCTTCCGGGGCTCCAACCTGGAGACCATGAGCGACGCGGACCGCACGCGCCTGCGCCGCAACGCCTTCGGTTTCGTATTCCAGTCCGGCCAGCTCCTGCCCGAACTGCCTGCCGTGGAGAACATCGCCTTGCCGATCATGCTCGGCGGCGTCCCCTACGCCCAGGCCACCAACCACGCCATGGCATGGCTCGACCGCATGGGGCTGCGCGCCCTGATGAACCAGCGACCCGGCGAAATGAGCGGCGGCCAGATGCAACGCGTGGCCATCGCCCGCGCCCTGTGCGTGAACCCGGCGGTCATCTTCGCGGACGAACCCACCGGCGCCCTGGACCAGAACACCGGCCACGAGGTGATGCGCCTGCTTATGGACGCCGCCCACGCCAACCACGCCGCCGTGCTGCTCGTCACCCACGACCCCAACGTCGCCTCCTACTGCTCGCGTACCGTCCATATGCGCGACGGCATGATCCTGGAAGAGAGGTAGCCATGGTCACCTACACCCTTCCCCTGGTCTTTTCCGTCCTTGCCCTGATCCTCTCCGTGGGCGCATCCATGAAAGGCAAGTAATCCCATGAATCCTGCCACCGACACCACACAGACCCAAACCACCCCGACCACCTCCAAGTCCACCATGTCCACCTTCGCCCTCTGGCGCCTCTTCCACCGCTCCGACACCCGCACCCGCTCCACCAACACCAACCCCACCGACTCCACCACCCTCCTCGCCGTCATTGCCTTCGCCGCGGCCACCGCCATCTTCCTCACCGTGCTCGGCGGCCTCCACGGCTTCATCTGGCGCGCGAGCCCCGACCACACCGTGCGGTGCCTGGTCGACCCCGACCACTGCCTGACGCAATCCACCCCCTTCTTCACCGGCGACATGGAAGACACCGCCTCGCTCTACGTGATCCTGGCCCTGTTCGCCTGCCTCCTGCTCCTCGTGCCCTTCGTCGCCCTGGCCGGCTCGGCCGCCCGTCTGGCCGCCTCCCGCCGCGACGAACGCCTCGCCACCCTGCGCCTCGTGGGCGCCACCACCGCCCAGGTCACCCGCCTGACCGCCTTCGACGCCATGCTCCAATCCGTCACCGGCGCCCTCATCGGCGTGGCCGGCTACTTCGCCATCATGCCCCTCATCATGCTCCTGAACTTCCAGGACGCCCACTTCACCTTCGAACAGCTCTGGGTAGGCCCCTGGGCGCTCATCGGCACCGTCGTCGGCGTGGCCGTCCTCTCCCTCGTCTCCGCCCTGCTCACCCTGCGCCGCGTGGCCATCACCCCGCTCGGCGTCACCGCCCGCGCCTCCCAACCCATGCCCGGCAAGTGGCGTGCCATCATCTTCATGGCCGGCGTCCTCATCGCCTTCACCGTGCTGAAAAACCTCGGCCAGCTCGTGCAATCCCAAGTCGTGGCCATCGCCGTCGTCATCGTCTTCATCGTCGGCTGCTTCGCCCTGGTCAACCTCGTC
This sequence comes from Bifidobacterium cuniculi, assembly GCF_000741575.1. Taxonomy (GTDB): domain Bacteria; phylum Actinomycetota; class Actinomycetes; order Actinomycetales; family Bifidobacteriaceae; genus Bifidobacterium; species Bifidobacterium cuniculi. The sequence continues at coordinate 44,684 of NZ_JGYV01000009.1, read as the reverse complement.
GGCTGCTTCGCCGTGTCGGCCCGAGCCCGTGCCCTGGCCCGCCACCCGAAGGACGCCGCCACCATGCTCGCCGCCCGCCGCATCCTCGACAACCCCAAGCGCGCCTGGCGCAACGTCTCCGGCATCGCGCTCGCCGTCTTCATCGCCGGCATCACCTCGATCTGCGGCTACGTGGGCACCACGGACAGCAACGGCGACCAGGTCATGGCCACCGTGATGCGCGACATCGGCACCGGCGGCATGCTCACCCTGGTCTTCGCCGCCGTCCTCGCGGCCGTCAGCTCCGGCGTCATGCAGTCCGCCAGCGTGATCGACCAGGCCCCCGAATACCGCATGCTCGTCCTGGAAGGCACCGACGAACGCACCCTCGCCCGCGCCCGCTACCGTGAGGTCCTCAGCCCGCTGAACACCGTGGTCGTCCTGACCATGGCCTGCTCCGTCTTCCTCATGATCCCCTTGCTGGCCAGCGCGATGACCGAACCCGCCACCATGCTGACCTTCGTCGCCGGCGTCGCGCTGTGCTACGCGCTCGTGCTGGTGGGTGCGCTCGCGGCGAACCGCACCGCCGCGCGCCTCAACCGCCGCCGCGTGCGCGCCGACGACTGACTAGCTGAGCACGGCGGCGATGATGGCGATGAAGATCGGGCTCGTCACCGTGCTCACCAGGATGCCGTCACGCGCGAACTGCAGGCCGACGTTGTAGCGCGCCGCGTAGTTGTACACGTTCTGCCCGGTCGGCAGCGCGGCGAGCACGACGCAGGCGTAGAGCACCGGCCCGCGGAAGCCCATCATGAAGTAGGCGAGCAGGAACGCGACGATCGGCATGACGACGTTCTTGAGCACCGCGACCGTGATGATGGCCGGGCGGTCACCCTTCTCCTGCATCGGCCGGGTGCCGTGCAGCGACATGCCGAAGGCCATGAGGATCATGGGCACGGCCGCGTCACCGATCATGGAAATCGGCGTGCGGATGTAGTCCGGCACCACCGCGAAACCGAACTTCGCGTTGACAAACGAGACGAGGATGCCGAGCACGGTGCCGATGAGCAGCGGCTGGTGCAGCGGCTGCTTGAGGATCGCCTTGAGCGAGACCTTGCCCTTGGTGGTGACGTCGAGCACGGTGAGCCCGACCGGCGTGAACAGTGCCTGTTGCATGACGAGGATCGGCGCGACGAGCGCGGGGTTGCCGAGGATGTACGTGGCGATGGGCAGGCCGATGTTGTTCGAGTTGAGGTACAGCGAGTTGAGCGCGCCGATAGTGGCGTCCGGCGCCTTGAGATGGAAGTACAGGCGATTGAGAATGAGGAAGATGACGCCGACGGCCATGGCGGATAGGAAGGCGACGACGATGGAGGGGTGGAAGATCTCGGTGATCTTCTCGTCGGCGAGGATGTCGAACATGAGGCAGGGACTGGCGACGAAGAAGCTCAGCCGGTTGAGCACGTGCTGCGCCTGGGGACCGCCGATGCGCATGCGTGCCGCCACATAGCCGACACCGATGACGATGCCGATGACGCAGAATCCTTCCATCGCGCTGATCAAGCCCGGCATCGTGTGTCTCCTTCCGCATGCGCTCTCCGGTCCAGTCTGCCGTATCCTCTAGAAATTGTTCATTTTTTTGAACAAAATCTAGGGCGAGAGCAGGCCGCACAGCGGCCTCTCGCCCTAGATTTTGTTCAAAAAAATGAACAATTTCTAGAGGGGTGCGGAGGGTGCCGCGTACCATAAGGCCCCAGTACCGCACCGCCAACACCAAGGACCCGCCATGCCCGACCAGATGACCATCACCTTCGACCCGACCGCTCCCGAGCAGGAATCCCTCAACAGCCTCATGACCCAGATCATGGAGGTCTACTCGGTCAGCGGCGAGGAACGCGAGCTGACCGACATGGTCGAAGACTTCCTCAAGACCCACGCCCCGCACCTGACGGTCCGCCGCCATGGCGACACCCTCGTGGCCTCCACCGACTTGGGCCGCGACCGCCGAGTGGTCCTCGCCGGCCACCTGGACACCGTGCCCGTCATCGACAACTTCCCACCGCGCTGGCTCGAGCCCGGCGACCCGCTCATCCGCGAGGAGATCGCCGCCGCCCACCCGGGCGAGCGAGTGCTCTGGGGACGCGGCGCCACTGACATGAAGGGCTCCGACGCAGTCCTGCTCCACCTGGCCGCCACCCTCACCGACCCCGCCTACGACCTGACCTTCGTCTTCTACGACCATGAGGAGGTCTCCGCCGAACACAACGGCCTGCGCAAGGTGGCGGAAACGCATCCCGACTGGATCGAGGGCGACTTCGCGATCATCGGCGAACCGACCGACTGCGGTATCGAAGGCGGCTGCAACGGCACCATGCGCTTCGACGTGGTCGTGCACGGCACTGCCGCCCACTCCGCCCGCGCCTGGATGGGCGACAACGCCATCCACAAGGCCGCCGAAGTCCTGAACCGCCTCAACTCCTATGAGAACCGTGCCATCGAAGTGGACGGCCTGACCTACCGGGAGGGCCTCAACGCCACCCTCATCTCCGGCGGAAAGGGCACGAACGTGATCCCCGACGAGTGCCGCATCCACGTGAACTACCGCTTCGCCCCGGACAAGAGCATCGAGGAGGCCAAGGCCCTCATGATGGGTGCCGACGCCGGCGCCGAATTGGGCAACGGCGAACACGTGGCCACCGGCGGCGTCTTCGAGGGCTTCGGCATCGAGATGAAGGACGAGTCGCCCAGTGCCCGTCCCGGCCTGACCGACCCGCTCGCGCAGTCGCTGGTCGCCCTGGTCAAGGAGCGTACCGGCCGTGACCCGCTGCCCAAGCTCGGTTGGACCGACGTCGCCCGCTTCTCGCAGCTCGGCGTGCCCGCCGTGAACCTGGGCGCCGGCAGCCCCCTGCTCGCCCACAAGCACGACGAGCAACTCCCCGAGACTGACCTGACCCTGATGGCCGACCTGCTGAAGGACTGGCTGGGCGCGTGACGCCCACCGTGGCGTTGTTCCTGCTAGAAATTGTTCATTTTTCTGAACAAAATCTAGGGCGAGAGCAGGCCGCAAAGCGGCCGCTCGCCCTCTAGATTTTGTTCAGAAAAATGAACAATTTCTAGCAGGAACAACGCCACTGGCGCACGGACCACTCCCTGTGTCATACTTATGAATTGGTGGTTCCTGCAAAACCACCGCGCATCCGATGGCGTCGATCCCCCTGCATCGAGCCGCCCTGGGCAATGAATGAGTACCGCCCCAGCGTGACCGGCCGTGCGGGCGCCGGTGTCCGCCGTCGCATGAGATGACTTTAGGATTCGCTTCCGGCGGACGCCCCTAGGCGTGGCCATCGTGAGAGGGTGGCTGTGAGACCGTACGGAGCCCAGACGTTTGCGCCGTGATTGCAGCGCGACGCGAGGAGACCAGTGCCACAGACAAACGAGGACTTCGACGCAACCGAAGCCGCACAGAACAACACAACCGAAGATGCACAGGCGGCCGCACCCGCACGCCGCCGCCGAGGCCGCCGCGTAGTCCGCGGAGCCGGCGCCGCCGACGCATCCGTGGAACTCAAGGTGGAGGAGCACGGCCCGCTCTTCGAAGAGCCGAAGATGAAGGTCCTGCCTACCGCCAAGCCGAAGGCCGCCATCACCGCCCAGCCCGACCACGACGACGCCGACGAAGACGAGCCGAAGCGCCCCACCCGTCGCCGCCGCACGGCCACCACCGACGACGCCCCCGCCACCACCCGTCGCCGCAGCCGCGCTGCTGCCGATGACGACGAAGATGCCCCCGCCCTGCGCCGCCGCCGCGGCTCTGCCGCGCACGCCGACGACGAGGACGACCAGCCTGCGCCGACCCGCCGTCGCCGTGCTTCCGCCCATGACGACGATGACGATGACCGTCCGTCCACCCGTCGCCGCAGCCGCACCGCGGTCGATGAGGACGCTCCCGCCCCGCGCCGCCGTCGCGGCCGCACCGCGCCGGCGCCGGACGACGACGAGCCCACCGCCCTCGAGCTCGAGGAGCGTGAGGAGGACGAGGCCCGTGTCGGTCGTCGTGGCGGCATGACGTCGCTGCTCTTCCAGGAGCCGGTGCTGCCGGCCCGCCTCGTCCATGACGACGAGGACAGCGACGATGACGAGGACGACCGTCCGCGCCGTCGCGGCCGCCACGCACGCCCGGAGGACGACGACCAGCCCGCGCCGACGCGCCGTCGCCGTGGCCGCAAGCGCGAGGATGACGACGAAGACACCACCAGCCGTTCCCGCTCCAAGGCCCACGCAGACGATGACGACGAAGACGAGCACGAGTCCCGTCATTCGCGCCGTCGGCTGAACGCGCAGGAGCGTCGCGCCGCCGCCGAGGTCGAGCAGATCGAGGAGGACCTCGTGCTCGACGACATCACCTACGCGCCGATCGATGACGCCATCGCGCGCGCGGCCGCCAAGCGTACGTCCGTGCATGACGACGACGAGGAGGACGACGGCCAGCAGCTGCGCACCCGTCGCCGCCGCCGTTCGCGCAAGTCCGAGGGAGAGCGCGAGAACGCGCAGGACGCCCGCGGCAAGCACGAACATGACGACGAGGAGGACGAGGAGACCACCGTCACGCGTCGCCGGCGCCGTCGCCGCGGCGGCAAGGGTTCCGAGGAGGAATCGAGCGCCGCGAAGGTCAACCGTTCGCGCAAGCAGCAGTACATCGACGAGATCACCGATGTGGAGGGCTCGACCCGCCTGGAGGCGAAGAAGCAGCGTCGCCGCGACAACCGCCGCGAACGCAGCCGCCAGAACCAGCTGCTCGAACAGGACTTCCTGGCGCGCCGCGAGAACGTGGACCGCCTCATGGTGGTCCGTCAGCGCGACCGTCACACGCAGATCTCCGTGCTCGAGGACAATGTGCTCGTGGAGCATTACGTCTCCGACATCCAGGAGGTGGCGACCGTGGGCAACATCTACCTCGGCCGCGTGCAGAACGTGCTGCCGAGCATGGAGGCCGCCTTCGTGGACATCGGCCAGGCGCGCAACGGCGTGCTCTACGCCGGCGAGGTCAACTGGGACTCCACCAGGCTGGAGGGCCAGCCGCGGCGCATCGAGCTGGCGTTCAAGTCCGGCGATCCGGTACTCGTGCAGGTGACGAAGGACCCGATCGGCCACAAGGGTGCCCGCCTGACCAGTCAGGTCACGCTGGCCGGCCGTTTCCTGGTGCTCGTGCCGTCCGGCGGCATGACCGGCGTGAGCCGCAAGCTCTCCAGCCGCGAACGTAGCCGCTTGAAGGGCATCGTGGGCAAGATCGCGCCGAAGGACATGGGCGTGATCATCCGCACCGCCGCCGAGGGGGCGAGCGAGGAGGCCATCACCAAGGACCTCGAGGCGCTCGTCAAGCAGTGGGAGCAGATCCAGTCCAAGTTCGAGGAGTTCCGCAACGGCAAGCGGCCGAAGCTGCTGCAGGGCGAGCCGGACATGGCGATCCGCGTGGTGCGCGACATCTTCAACGATGACTTCCGCAAGATGATCGTGGAGGGCGACGGCGTCTACCAGCGCATCGAGGAGTACCTCGAGCACATGGCGCCCGACCTGCGCGGCAAGCTGGAGAAGTGGGACCCGGCCGAGCACGAGGGCAAGGACGTGTTCGACAAGTGGCAGATCGACTCGCAGCTGCGCAAGGGCATGGAGCGGCAGGTGTACCTGCCGAGCGGCGGCTCGATCGTGATCGATCGCACCGAGGCCATGACGACCATCGACGTGAACACCGGCCGTTTCATCGGCAAGGGCAAGTCGCTCGAGGAGACGGTGACGCGCTGCAACCTGGAGGCGTCCGAGGAGATTGCCCGCCAGCTGAGGCTGCGTGACATCGGCGGCATGGTGATGATCGACTACGTGGACATGGTGATGCCCGCGAACCGCGACCTGGTGCTGCGCCGTCTGGTGGAGTGCCTGGCGCGCGACCGCACCAAGCACCAGGTGGCCGAAGTCACGTCGCTTGGCCTGGTGCAGATGACGCGCAAGCGCATCGGCCAGGGCCTGGTGGAGGCCTTCTCCGAGGAGTGCCCGACCTGCAAGGGCCGCGGCTTCATCGTGCACGACGAGCCCACCATCTCCCGTGACTTCGACGACCCTTACGCCCTCAAGGGCGGCGACCCCTTCATCAAGACCAACAAGCACGGCCACGGCACGGAAGTCCACGCGGTGAAGAACGCCCCGAAGGGTTCCTCCGCCGCCGTGAAGGCGAAGCTCGCGCAGATCGCCGCCGCCGCGGTCGCCGCCAACAACGCGGAGACCGAAGCCGAGGACGCCCTGAAGCAAGCTGAGGACCTGGAAGTGCAGATCGAGCACATCGAGGAGACACAGACCCCTGAGGAGGTCCAGGCCCCAGAGATTGAGGTGACCGAGGTGAAGGACCAGGAGCCTGAGTCCGAGTCGGAGACGGTCGAGGTGACCGAGACGGAGGCTGCGGACACCACCGAGTGAACTGACAAGAATTAATTCCTACAGAAATCTCTCGTTTGTTCGTGATATTTTCTAGGGCGGGCCGCCCTAGAAAATATCACGAACAAACGAGAGATTTCTGCTTTCGCATATGAATGCATACGCATACCGGGTTGGGATGCTTCCTCTACCGGTTCTTCCCTACACTCCTAACGATATGCAGCACAGACCCCTTCTTGAACGTAACCAACCGTGATGCCTTGCATCAGAATAAATCGTCATGGGAGCCGGTGCGTGTCAACACGAGTTGCAGTTGTTGCTTCTCGATGCGGTAGATTACCAACCAGTCACCTTCAAGATGAATCTCGCGGTATCCTTTCCAACCACCCACAAGTGCGTGGTCGCGGTATTGCGAGTTCGAGACTGCTCGATCCTGCGCCAGCAATGCTTCCACTGTCGCCTTCATTTTTTCGGGATCGTAATGCTTCTTGAGTAACGCCTTGAAATCTCGTTTGAACTGAGTGGTACGGAAGACGCTACTCAGCATCGAGCAAATCCTTCATGAGTGCATCTGCATCCGGGAAGGTCTCGCCTTCATGCATGGTTGCTTGCCGTCGAGCCTCCACGCTTGCCTGCGGTTCGTTGGTGATACGGAACGGCATGCCGTTATCACGAATGGATTGGCGTAGGAACACGTTGATGGCCGTGGAAAGATCCATGCCCATGGAAGCATACAGCTCGCGTGCTTCCTCTTTCACCGCACGGTCGGTCCGGAAGGTGATTGTGGTGGACTCACTCATCATTTTTCTCCTTGTACATACATCTGATGTCATTATACTGACATTACATTGTAAATCAATTTGGCAATCTGGACGCAGCAGCACTGAGAGAACCGCAGCCATAAGAGGGCTCCAGTGCCAGATATATTGCCTTTGATTCTTATGAGGTGTGGGTTAAGCGGGGGAGGGCAAGTATACCCATTGGAATGGCGCCGTTTTGGAGGGGTGTATCTGGGCCTGTTTCGCTTAACCTACACCTCATAAGCCCCAAACGACTCCACGGATGCCCCTCGATACCCGTCAAGCGCCCCTCTTGGCGTACTTTCCCGCTCTCCGCTTCCGTCTGGCAACCTGTTCCAGCGTCAATGGCTTCGGCAAGAGCCAATTGACGCCCGTGCGCTCCGCGATCAGTCTCGCCACCAACTCCGCCACGGTCTTCCGCCCCGACTCGGAAGCCATGCTTTCATTGACCACTTGCACGTAAGCCCATCCTGCCGACTCGATCCCCAACCTTCGCACGGAATCCTGCTCCCACTGTTCCGCATGGTGTCGCCCGTCGTATTCCGCACTCACCCTCGCGTCCTCAAACGCAAGATCCAGGAACACATGGCTCCCATCCTCCAATTCCAACGGCAGATTCACCACAGGCCTCGGCAGCCCATACCGCTCCAACGTCAGACGCAGGCGTGTCTCCATGGGCGAATCCGTGCCTTCCGCCATGAGCCGCAACGCCATGCGACACCTCCCGATGCCATGCGGCGCCCGACACCCGCCGCCGCGCTCGCGAACATGCCGCTCCACCCGACTGAGCATATCCTCGAACGATTCAAGCGTCACCCGCTCATGCAGGGTCTTGCGCTGCATCATCGCATCCCCGAGCACCACCAACTCCTCCAAACTGAGCCATCGCGCCATCATGAACCACGTGAATGGCACCGACGTACACGTCACTCCCGGCGCCACCTCCACTGTCTCGACCGGCACATTGCAGACGAAGTACGCCGCCCGATCCGCACCGAACCTCTTGCGCTGCCGCTGCCTGGAACAATGATCCTTGGGTTTGCATTCGCCCGGTCCGATGACGACCTGCAACAACTCGGCACCCAACCGAGACCCGACCGCACCGGAACCGCCATCCTCCAACCGGGGCTCGTACGAAACCCCCAACAACCTCAGCGCCGCACCCAATGCGAACACGCACGCCACGCGCCTGTGGCACCGTGCCTCCGCATCCAGGCACCGTTGCGCCGCCTCAATCGAACGTTGCCCCGCCTTGGTCAAGAGCAACATCTCCATTCCCAACATCTCGTCCTTCATGACGCAAGACCCTACCGTGCCTGCCCGCAGCGCGCCACCGACCCTTGTGAAAATGTGGATATGTGGATAACCTGACCGACACGAGACGACTTATCCCATTCCCCGGACCCCGGACGACCCCGATAAAGAGAGGAGCCGACTTATGAACAGCCGATATCAGCTCGGCAACGAGGACCTTGAAGACCGCTTCGACAACAACGAAGACGTCCTTCAGTATTTCGGCATGGACAGCGCGGTGGTGGACGACAACCCGCCGCTGGGCAAGCGCGCACACTGACGATGCTCGGCGAAGATCGCTGCAATACGGCTAGACGCAGCCTCGAATGCTTCAAAAGCGGCTCCTTCCTCCAGCAGGGCGTCCGCTGCCGCACGACACGCTCATGTTGTTTTTAACCCTGAAACCGTCTAAAATCCATAAAACTGATTTTTTAACTTGATTTTGAGTTTTTGCACGTCGGGAGCGCGTAATGGTGAGGTTGCTGGAGATATCCCTGCACAACGTGAAGAATGTCGAGCATGGTGTTGTGCGATTCAAGGAAACGCCGGCTGGCGGCAGCATAACCGGCATCTACGGTCCCAATGGATCCGGCAAGACCGCCGTGGTCAACGCGCTGCAGCTGTTGAAGAACACCTGTATGGGTGATGAACTGCCAGCCGGCGCATCCGAGTGGGTCATGGCCGGTTGTGACCGGTCCGTTGTCGGAGCGGTCTTTGCCTTGGAAAATGCCGACGCAGAGAAGTTCTATCTACGCTACGAAGTCGAATATGCGCCGGGGGAGACTTCTCTGCAAATCGCCTCCGAAAAAGTGTGGCTCGGCAAGACCCGCAAGCGATTGGGCGTGCCGGTAGTGGAGACCAAATACGGCGACGCCCATGACCTCGCCTTGGCTCCCGAATACGTCTGGCGCAGCGTTGCCGCCACTGACAGAGTCTTGCGCGATGAACTCCTGCTGTCGCAGCGTGAGGCCCGTCGTGATGGTCGTTCCCTACTGTTCTCCCGCCCCTTCCTACACGATGTCGCGGAAGCAGTACGCAACCCCAAGCGGCCACTGTCGCGCGCTGCCCAGACGGCGATGACGAAACATGGCGACTTGCTATTCGACGGGCTGCATCAGCTTCGCGACTACGCGTCCAATGACCTGTTCATCCTGACCACTGACCGCAATGCCGTAGTAAGTTACCAGGCGATGCCGCTGGCGGCACGACGCGACAACGGCCATTACGACGACCGCATCCTGCCGCTGACCCAGGCCAATGCACTGACACGGGAGGACTATGAGTGCCTGCAGCGCAATGTCGACGTGTTCAACCAAATCCTGCCTACGGTCATCCCCGGACTGACCATAGAGCTGAGGGAACTGGGATCTCTTTTGCTTGATGACGGCAGCGTCGCTGTACGGTCTGAAGCGATGAGCGTGCGCGATGGCAGACGTATTCCTTTGCGTAATGAATCCGAGGGCGTGCTGCGGATTATCGGTATGCTCAATTACCTGATCCGCGTCTACAATGACGCCGATGCGTGTGTAGTGATCGACGAATTCGACAACGGTCTCTTCGAATATCTGCTCGGAGAGCTGTTGCACCTGTTCCAGCAGCATGCACGAGGGCAGCTGATTTTCACCGCGCATAATCTACGTGCGTTGGAACGGCTCGGGGTCACGGACCGCATCGTGCTCACTACGCTGGACCCCGACCAGCGCTTCGTGCCGTTCAAGTCCATCAGTCATACCAGCAATGGGCGCAAGATCTATCTTGAGGCGTTGGCGACCGGCGGTGGAACTGTTCCGCTGTACCGGTTCCTTCAACCGCAGCTCATGGGCGCGGAGTTCACGTTGGCCGGGTACTCAGATGATGACTTGGATATACGTATCAATGATGCCGTGGATGCATTGTTGGCGGGCGCCGGGTCGGAGGCTCGATGAGCAAGTCCAGTCCCAACATAGTGCTCATGCTGGTGGAAGGCGAGAGTGATTCCACGTTGCTGGTGCCATCATTTCAGGCGCTTTTTGATGAACGTGACGCAACGCCTGAGATGCGTGCGCCAAAAGGGTGGCGTGTATGGGGTAGTGAGTTCCGCTGCAACGTAGCAACCTTGTCCATGTTTCCGCAAAACGCACGCAACGCGGGATTGCTCGTGAACGCGGACGTGCGTGCGGTTGTCCGTGACAGGGTCAAGAGCTATATCCTTGATTCGGACATACGCAAGCGAAGCTATGCATATGTAGTGCAGGTTATCGATTTGGATGGAGCCTTTATTCCGGACGGGCAAGTGCTCCAAGGCAGCCATGACAAAGTAGAATACAGCGATACGACGATTGCCGTTCGCAACCCTGAGTGCCAGCGCAAGATTATGCATGCCAAACGAGATGCCATACGGTCGCTGATGGGCTTGGAATCGGTTGAAGGCATCCCGTACCGACTGTTTTATGTCTCACGCAATTTGGAACATGCTTTCCTTGGCGATGCGCATGATTTCGAGACTGCGCAGAAACAGATAAATGCCGCAAAGCTTGCGGTTCGTTTTAGCAATAGCCCGCAGGAGTTCCAACGAATACTGGACGCTCTTTACGTGATGCACGGCGGAGACCGACAACTTGAAGATGACGGTGATTCCTGGTACCGATCGTGGAAATACGTTATGGAGCAACCGGCCGCCTCCCTGGGCCGGGGCTCCAACCTTGCGATGCTTCCGAAGTTCGTGGTTCCCCGCTGACGAGATCGTTCCGATGCCCGTAACGGCTTTCCTCCCATCTGAACGCATAGGTGTCCAGGGACGGGAGGCTGACGAATATGATTCATGTTCGTCAGCCTCCACCACACTAACATTTGAAACACCATCGCGCACACTGACGACACCCGTACTCACCCGCATACCGCCCAATACAAGTGATAGGCCAGCACTACTGCTGGCCTATCACTTAACAACAGGGACCTGCACCGCCATGCGGCGGGTTGTGATGCAAGTACCTGACGGCCATTATAAACAAATGCGTGGCTCAAGCCATTGCCGAAGACCTTGAAACTGCTGGCACGCCAAGCTGCCACGAACATTTGGCGCTCGCCGGACCCATGTATTGCCGTGCGCGGTCTGCCTGCTCGCCGTGCTGAGCCGTTCCCCTGACCTTCCGCGCAACTCATGCGTGAAAAGCCAGACAAGTGACGATCTCCCGCATACTGGCGGACGCGATATCAAGCGTGCTGACGATTGGGCCGACCAACCCCCAGGCAACACGCTCGACCGATGGTCCCGCATTTGCCTATTTGAGACCCGTACTTACCCGCATACCGCCCAACATAAGCAAGAAGGCCAACACTACTGCCGGCCTCTCGCTTGACGATTGGAACCCGCACCACCGAAGCGGATTGCACTGCGGGTCACACCAGTGCCACTATACCCTGTGCAGAGCTCACCACCCCCACCAAACCCACGCCGCAACCCAAACCACGGCCACCACTCCCGCCAGCACCACTCTCCACCCCGACGCCTTCCTTGCCGGCGCCGGCGCCCCGGGCTCGCGCACCATATACAGCACCGCCTCGCACACCAGGAACAGCACCACCCCGACCCCGACCGCACCCCACCACAGCCCCCAGTCATGCTTCATCAGCATCCGCACGCCTTCGGCCACCACATACGCCACCACGATGATCGCCGTGATCACATGATTGCTGACCTTCCCCATCCCGCGCTGCTCCGCCGGCACCGCATTCCCTTTGATGACCGCCCTGATGATCTCCTTCATCCCGACTCCTTCCCGAAGCAGTCCCGACCGCATTCCGGCCTCCCGCTTCCCGATTCACCCGACGACGCTGCCGCCGTCCCGTGCCATCCGACCAGCGCGAGCACCGTACCGACGACGAAGAACGCACACGTCCAGACGGCTGCCGCCCATCCATACCGCTGTGTCCCGTTCATGCCCATCACCTCCGGCAAAAGCATCGTGCGCCGTTGTCCCGCCACCGTCGGCGTCCGGCACACTGACCTGCCGACAGCATAGGCCACTGACGACTGTCCCCGTAAGACAATCGTGTGTCCTGTCGTGAACTGACCGATGGCGACTTTGCCCGCAGCTGAGCGGCCGACGTGGCGATCCGCCGTTTCCGCCGCACCGTTGCCTGCCACTGTCCGAAGGAAACCGCCGATGGGTTGAATACGCTCGCAACGTGTGAAGGAGACGTGAAGAGCGACGACGGCATCGACGACGAGCTTATGCCGATGAATTAGGCATTTTGAGCGAGGATGACGGCAGTGCATCCGGTGCCGACTTTTGAGACATATCTGGCAGAAGTGTGTGGACATTGTGCAGAATTGGGGAGAAATGATGGTGGTGCTGCTGTATCCATTGAATCGACGTGATGCATATGGTTGAATGGTTCGGCAAGTACTTGCGACGGTATATTCCGTGCGGTTTCAGCCGATGCGAAACGCCGACGGAACCTAGTGATTCTAGGGACTGAAGGCTTTCAGTTGACTGTTGCCTGTGTGGAATATTTCCGCCGTGAGTAAAATAAGTGACTAATGCAGTCAAAGCGATAAGCGAACAGGGAGGTCGTGTCGAGCACACGTGGCGCAGATGCAAAGGGTTGCACGTAGGAGCGCACACACCGTGAACCACGATCTCAGGGAACGATTCGCGATGACCACCCGATTGTGCGTTGGAGAGAACCAATAAGGGGAGAGACCTATGACTGAACGCATTCAGAGCCACGGGCAGCCATCAAAGGTGCGCCCGCGGCTCTTCGCTATGTTTACGGCGCTGACCATGATGGTCGTATGTGCCATACCATCTCTGCTACCCTTCGAGGCCTATGCAGACGGCGAGTTGGCTGATGGTGCCATCTGCATTCCACAAGACAGGCCGCTGGGAGACGATACGACGGATTCCACCACGGACGACAGTGTCGCTACCTGGGTCGGTCAAGATATGTATATCGGCTCGCCTTCCACTACTGGGGGTGCTACGGCAGCTTATGGTCAAAACGGACAGACCCCGGGTCAGTCGTACGCTGTTGAAGCGGAAGGCCTAACGGTGGTTGGCGGCCGTCTGGCCATCAATAGCATCAAGAATTCCTGGGGTGCGAACTATGGCTCCGACGGCAAGGCGTACAGCGGCCGTGGTTTCCGCTTCGGCATCGTCGGTTTCGGCGGCCAGGTCCGTCCGGACAGCGGTGACGCACTGATCGTTGCCGGTTCCGATTCTTCCCAGATGTCCCGCATGACCGACAGGGATGGCAAGGCCGTCAATGTGCTCGGCTGGAACGATGCCGCACCCCTCGGCCGTGGCCGTGGCTGGCTGGGAGCCTTGCAAACCGGTGAACCTGCATATACGGCGAAAATCGCCGGTAATCAAAGTGCCGCCATGGGCTTGAAAGACAAGACTCCCGGTATCGACTATCCTGGCGGTTCGAATTCCTGGACGTCTGTCTACGACTGGAGCAACGGCAACAGCGTTGCCTATGGTGTCAACAACCCGCTGTCGTCGGTCAACATCAACGGGACAACGACTGACCTCACCAATTTCGGCACGACAACCGTCACTGCCCAGTCGAACGAACTGTATGCGATGGAAGCCACCGGTACCGTAACGGCCTCCAGCAGCTACCAAGGCGACTACAAGCGTACGAAGTACAACTCCGGTAAAGAGGGTGTAGAAGGTGAAAACGGCGGGACGAAGATTCTGAACCGGACCATCATTGAAGCCACCTTCAATGTGAACGAACGCGTGCTGCGGTTCACTGGTGACGGTGAGAGCATGCTGCAGGTATTCAAGATCAAGGCATCTGATCTGAACAATAATGGCTACAGCGGCACTTCCTTCGCTTTCGAGAAGATTCCCAACGGAGCCTCTGTGGTCATCAACGTCGAAGGCGGGAACGTCGACTTCCACAACGGCTGGCGTTTTTGGTGGGCCGGCGCGAATGAGCTGGGTGGCGACTGGTCCAAGTATGAGATCGGCAACGGATACGCGAATGAGCTCAATACAACCGAATATCAGCGAAACGCATACGTGACCGCCTCCAAGGCCATCATGTGGAACTTCAACGAGGCTACCTCCGTAACCATCCGTGGCGGTCAGGCCACCAGTGCTCAGGTGACTGCCAAGAAGCAGTATAGGTGGGATAACGGCGGAAGCTGGTACGACGGTGATACTACTTATCCCAAGCGTGACTACAGCAGCATTGCCACTGTCAATGACGATCCCGCCGCTGCCATGCTTGGCTCCATCACGGTGCCGAACGGTACCTTTGACGATCACGTGACCACCAACGGCCGCGTGTGGGTCGGTGGCAACTTCTACATGAACAACCCCACGAAGGCGTACACCTTCGGCGACGGTGTGAGCGAAGGCGATTCCTCCTCCATCATCGACATGGACCAGGAGCGCCATAACCTGCAGTGGGCGGCAATAGTCAAGACCAACTGCCCCACCATTGGCTGGCAGAAGGTCGATGCTGCTGGAAATCCCATCGCTGTTGGGACGAATGACACCAAGGCATCTTTCCGGGTTTACGGCTCGCTGGATGCGGCTACTAGTGCGACCGGAACTCCGCTCCTGACGGTTACGGATAACCAGAACCTGGTCGATCAGGATCAGACGCAGGGCGTGTTCAAGATCCAGAATCTGAAGAAGAATGCAACCTATTACATCAAGGAAGTCGGTGCCCCTACGGGTTACCAGCGAAGTGAGAACATCTACCGTATCATTACGGGAGATGACGATGCTGCCCATTACGCCAAGATCGACAAGGTATACAACGCCCAAGGTGTTGAAATCACTTCCCCTGCGAACAAGAACCTGTCTGGCGAATCCGGAATCGTGAACAATCCGAGTGGCGCAGCTGTTGAGTGGGGCAAGCGAGCGGAAGGTGATGATGAATCGCCGACCGGTCTTGCGGGCTCCGAGTGGGAGCTTACGCAGACAAGTGCCACGCCGAACCAGAAGTGGACCATCACGGATAACACGGCTGCGGTGACGGGCGTGCAGATCCTGCGGAATGGGCAGGTAGTGACGGGCTCGATTAACTTGGAAACCAATCAGCAGGTTGAACTGACTGCCCAGGTGCTTCCCTCGGATGCTGTGCAGGACGTGGAGTGGAGCTCGTCGTCGTCCATGGTGAGTGTCGACAAAGGCGTAGTCACTGTTCTGCGCAATGCAAACGATGGTGAAGATTCTACTGTCACTATCACTGCTGCTTCTGTGTCTGACCCCACGAAGAAGGCCACCGTTACCATCGTCTGCACGCCAATCACGGTGAACTCAGTCACTATCAAGCCTTCAGGCCCCATTTCCATGAAACAGGGCGACACTCAGAAGCTCTCGGTGACGACTGATCCAGCGGGCTTGAGCGCCAGTTGGGAATCGTCCAATGCCGATGTCGTTTCCGTGAGTGAAGATGGAACGCTGACTGCCCTGAAAGCGGGTACTGCTATTATCACCGCAAAGTCTGGTGACAAGCAGGACACCGTCACCGTTACGGTCACTCAGCCTGTGGAACGTACTTCTACGGATGTGTACGTGAAATGGACGGATCGTGGTCAGGCAAAGCTGTACTACTGGAACGATACTGAGAATAACAATCCCTTCCCGGGTACCGCTATGTCCAAGGTGAATTGTGGCAGCGATTCTTGGTATAAGTTCACTGTGCCATTGACTGGTAATTTCCAAATCATCGTCACGGGTAACAATGATGGTGATAAGTATCATGCTAATGGCAACCCCGGTGTAACGGATATACCGATTCCTGGCACTGAGTCGAGCTATTACATCAATGGCTGGTATGCGGATGTGAAGGAAGGCGCGCCTTCTGGATGCTCTGTATCCGCGCGTTCGTCTGCACCGGTTCGCACGGTTCAGTCCAATGACGAGACTCAAGCAGTGGCGGAGCTTTCGGATGAAGTTGCATTGGCTGATGGCGCTGCTACGCCTAGCGGTCCTCACGATGTGAACCAAGCCGTGGGCCTCTTCAAGGTCACGGACCTGGCCGACGGCACGTACACCCTCCAGGAGACCGTAGCTCCGGCTGGCTTCTTCCTGAATCCTACCGTCTATGAGTTCAAGATCAGCGGTGGAAACGTAACCTGGACTACAGGCAAATCGCCCGCTATGGTAAACGGTTTCCCGTGGATCTCCGACGTTCCGACTGAGTTCGGCTTCGCCAAGCTTGACGGTGGATACGACAACGAACATCCCACGACCAATCCGCTGGCTGGCTCCACTTGGGAGCTCGAAGAATTCGACGCAACTGCGAAGCAGTACAAGCATCATTCGGACGTCGTGGATTGCGTCGCCGAGTCTGCGGACAAGTGCACCGGTGCGGATACCGATCATCGTGGAGGCCAGTTCAAGCTGGAGAAGCTCGGTATTGGCAAGTACCGCCTGCATGAGACTGCTGCTCCGGCAGGGTATGAGCTTGATGAGGATTCGTACTACTACTTCGTGCACGATACCGCTCCTACCGAGGGCTCTCCGGTTACGTGGGCCAAGGCCACCAAGAACCATGATGACAAGGGCACGCCAACCGAAATCACAACCGTTCAGTCTGTCGGCAACTACGTCAACTTCGCGTACAACTTCCGCAAGACTGGCTCGGTGAACTGGGTCAAGGTCGAGGAAGGCAATACCGGGAAGGTTCTGGCTGGTTCCGAGTGGAAGCTCGAGCGCAGGGACGGCGACACGTGGACGGCGATTGATCCGACGACCATCACGGACTGCACCGATACGTGTGACGCTAATGGTGACCAGGATAAGGAAACCGGCCGCTTCGAGATCACGAAGCTGCAGTGGGGCGAGTATCGCCTCACCGAGACCAAGGCGCCGGATGGCTACAACCTGTCGGACAAGACCTACACCTTCACCATTGATGCCAGCCATCTCACAGGCATCAAGATTCAGGTGGATGGCAAGGATCTGTCGGACGGCAACCTGATCGAGAACACCCCCGGCGTCATCCTCCCGGAGACGGGCGGACCGGGCGTCAACATGGGGCTCGTCTACCTCGGCGTTGTCCTGGTGGGCATCGCGATGATGGGCTGCGGCATCGCACTGTGCAAGCAGGCGTAGCCTGGCACATCCCTGAGCGTGGGTGGTTCCGGCCTGCTCCGTGGCCGGAACCACCCGTCCCCACCACTGCATGGAAGGAGGGTTTCGTCGGATTCCAGGGTCTGTCGCATCCATGCGTCCGACCTTTCCCCACACACCTTGAGCAATCTCATGGAGGTGTTGTGAAAGGTATGCCCGGGGTCTTCCCCTTCCGATTGCCATGGCATATGCTCTTAACCATAAGGTTCCGATAGGGAACGAAAAACCTTGGTGAGTTAACTGGGGTTTGCAAATAAAACGTAATGATGATTGAATACTTGTAAATTTACGTATACGATTATCTGACAGGCGACCAGACAACTGAATGCATCTTGTTGTTTTTTCAAGCAACACTCCGGTTCTTGCAACTCGAGTTGCGCTGACGGTGCAAACCGTGCTACGCTGTGGGATGCAGAAGCACAGGTGCTCTGCCTGGTGACGAATCCCAGCCGTTGGGAGCGTCTACAACTCAAGATTTGGTTCCGTCGATATCGGTTTGGATCTGCGGTGCCACCCTCCACTTCAAACTCCAAGTTTGAGTACGGGGATAACAAAAAAGATTACCTTATAAATCCAAGCGATTTATAAGGTAACCAATTGAAGGAGATAAATATGAAGAAGGTTTGGAAGGCTGGCATTTCCGGCCTCGCTGCCCTCTCGCTGCCCTCTCGCTGGGTCTCGCCGGCTTCGGCGCCGTTGCCGGTGCCGCCTACGCGACCGTTGCCGACAAGGCGACCGTCACCATCAGCAATTACCAGGCTGGCGATCAGCTGACTGCCTACCGTATTCTCAACATCGAGTCCGAGGATGAGGGTAAGTTCGTTTATTCCGTGTACGCAACCAACAAGGATGCTCTTAAGGCAGGCCTCGTGGGCATTGGGGCAACTGTGGCAGACGATGCTACGGATGCCGATCTCATCAAGCTTGTTCTTGACAATCTAACGGACACGAATGTCGAGACTTTTGCCAAGGCGTTCATTGCTGCTTCTCCGACGGCGGAAGCGGACACTATTGGTGCCACTGGTGATGTCACCCAGGGCTACTACCTCTTCGCGCACACTACTATCGGAACTGATAGCAGGGATACCCGTTCCCGCTACATGGTGGATACCGTTGGTGCGGAAGGCCTCACGATCACGCTGAAGAACGGTACTGTCACCCTGGAAAAGAAGGTCCAGGACAATGGCGACCCCAACGCCCCCGAGGGGCAGGGCAACGGAGAGTGGAACGATTCGGCTGACTGGGCTCTTGGCGACACCGTTCCCTTCCAGCTGACCGGTACTCTGCCCGCTGAGTACGACGAATACGAGACGTACTTCTACTCCTTCAACGATACGTTGGATGCAGGTCTGACCTTTGACAAGTCGTCCGTCAATGTCATGAGCGGCGATGCTGATCTTACCTCCTGCTTCACGGTTACCGAGGGTTCCCCGATCACCATTGCCACTGAGGATCTGAAGGCCTGCGATACAGCTGGTGCCCTGACCTCCAATAGCGAGATCGTGGTCACTTACAACGCTACGCTCAACGAGAATGCCGTGATTGGCACCGGCGGCAACTGGAACAAGGCGAACCTGACCTTCTCGAACAACCCCTACCAGCAGAGTGACGGCGACAAGGGCACCACTCCGACCGACCAGGTCGTGGTCTTCACTTGGAATTTCGACGGTACCAAGACCTTCGATATCACTCCGAACGACAACGATCTGCCGGTCTTCAAACTGACCAACAACAGCACCGGCAAGGTCTATGAGAATCTGACGGTTACCAAGCAGGGAGACGCCTACAAGTTCGGCGTTGACCGCATCGATGCCGGTAACTACACCCTTGAGGAAACCTACACCCCTGCAGGCTTCACCAAGGCTGATAACGTCACCTTCGACATTGTTGCCAACCACGATGTTACGTCGGATCAGCCGACCGCTACCCTTACGGTCACCGGTGCGACCCTGAACGGGACCGGTGCTGCTACCACCATCCTCAACAAGGGTGGTAGCAAGCTCCCCGAGACCGGTGGCATGGGCACCACCATCCTCTACACCGTGGGTGGCGCGATCGTCCTGATGGCCGGCATCGGTCTCGCGGTGGCCCTGCGCCGTCGCCAGGCCTGAGCCTCGCTCAGACAAACCAAAAACAACAACCAATCCCCTAAAGGAAAGGTGTCATGAGGAATCGTCATTCCAAGGACGTGCCTAGCCAGAACCTGACTGACACAACCGGGAAGGGCGGTTCCTCACCCCAGCAGCCGCCCACTGGCTCCACTCTGGAATCCATGGGCGGCTCTGCCGCATCCGCGGGTAAGAAGAACAAGAAGGGCGACGGCCTGATCACGGTCATGATCGTGGTCTGCTCGCTCGTCCTGCTGTCGGGCATCGGCCTGCTGCTGTACCCCACCGTCGCGGACTGGTGGAACAGGCAGCACGCTTCCCGCGCCGTCGCCAGCTACGTCGAGCAGGTGGACGACATGAGCGCGGAAAAGAAGGAGCAGATGCTCGCCGACGCCCGCGCCTACAACGAAAAGCTCAACACCCTCCCGAACCGTTGGAACCTGACCGACGAGGAGCGGGAGGAATACAACCGAACATTGGACGTGACGGGCACTGGCATCATGGGATACATCACCATCCCGGCACTCAAGGCCAGGCTCCCGATCTACCACGGCACCGAAGAGTCGGTGCTGCAGATCGCGGGCGGTCACCTCGAAGGCAGCTCGCTGCCGGTCGGCGGCGAGGGCACCCACACGGCGGTCTCCGGGCACACCGGCCTGCCGAGCGCGAAGCTCTTCACCGGCCTGGACAGCCTCAAGGAGGGCGACACCTTCGCCTTCCACGTGCTGGACGACACGTACACCTACCAGGTCGACCAGATCCGGGTGGTGCTGCCGAACGAGATGCGCGACCTCGACTTCAGTGCCGACCAGGACTATGCCACGCTCATCACGTGCACGCCCTACGGCGTGAACTCGCATCGCCTGCTGGTGCGCGGCCACCGGATCCCGAACCCGGTGGAGACCGTCAGCGAAGCGGAGTATGCGAAGGCGGACCGAGACCAGACCATCGTCATCGGCATCGCCGCGGCACTCATCGTGCTGTTCATTGCATGGATCGTCTCCATCGTCATCCGCCGCTCCAAGCGGTCCGGACGGGGAAGCCTGCCGAACGCCAAGGTGAGGCACGCGAAATAAGGATTTTGCCGCACGCGCGTCGCGCGGCGGGAGAGAAGACCTACACACAGAACCTAGGAAAAAGGGGAGAACATGACACGGCATACCATTGCCAGCCGGCTCGCACCCGCGCTGCTGTGCGTGGCCTCGATGTTGGCGACGCTCGGGTTCGGTGCCGCGGGGGCGGTCGCCGACGAACTGCCGCCCGAGGACACCGACGCCAAGGGCAGCATCACCGCCACCTTCGAATACAACGGCGAGAAGGTGGAAGGATCCGAGTTCTACCTGTACAAGGTGGCGAACTGGGACAAGGACAACCCGGACGAACCGCTGAGTTCCCAGCTCACCGACGAATTCAAGGACGAGGTCTTCAAGGACGTCAACTGGTCGCTCCTGGACACCAAGTACGAGGCGGACGAGAACGGCAACAAGCCCTTCGCCGAGGACTGGTACGACCTGGCCACCACGCTCTTCCAGACCATGAAGGCCAACCAGTTCGGCTCCGACTACGTGGCCACCGGCACCACGGACGCCGACGGCGTGGTCACCTTCACCGGGCTGAGCGACGGCGTGTACTTCCTCATCTCCCCGCTCTACGCCCTGCCGAAGGCCGTGTATTCCGCGCAGCTCGTCTCCGTCCCCGAAGGCACCGCCGCCGAGTACGAGGGCCGTCAGGTGCAGGTGAGTGTCAAGGGCACCCCGTGGAGCGGCAAGGACCCGATCCATGTGAAGAAGATCTGGAACGACTCCAATGCGCCCGACCGCCCCACCTCCATCAAGGTGACCCTGTTCTACCAGTTCGACGAGGACGGCCCCTTCGAGGAGTACGAGACCGTCGAGCTCAACGCAGCCAACAACTGGTCCTACGAGTGGACCCGCCTGCCCGAGTCCATGGACTACGTGGTGCAGGAGACCGAGGTTCCGGAAGGCTACACCATGCACATGGAAGTCGACCGTGTCTCGGCCACCACCAGCTACTGGACCATCACCAACACCAAGCCGGCCACCCCGACGCCGACGCCTCCGGCCCCCACGCCGACCCCGGCGCAGACTGGTGCCGAGATCGCCACGCTGTGTGCCGTGGCGGGAGCGGCGCTGGTCATCGGTGTGCTCATGATTGTCAAGGCACGTCGCTCGGGCAGCCAGCAGTAACGAAGTTTTCTCCTTCGCACCAAAACCGGCGGCCGCCATCCCTTTCGGGTGGCGGCCGTCTTGTTATGCGGTTTTCGATGGGTGGGCCTCCGGATGGCAAGGGCTAGAAATCTCTCGTTTTTCCGTGACTTTTCTAGGACGCGGCCCGCCCGCGCGGGTCGCCCTAGAAAAGTCACGGAAAAACGAGAGATTTCTAGTGGGGGGCGGGCAAAATTTCCCACAGCCGAAAACGGCACTTGTACGGTGACGTACTACTACCATCCCTTCTTAGGGCCAGCAACGGGAGCGAATGAATCTCCCATGGCCCTGCTCGGAAGGGGAGATCATGAGACGCCACACGGTAGCCAGTCGATGCGCGGGAGTGCTCTGCGCCATCGCCATGGCCCTAGCCATGCTCGGGGGAGCAGCCACCGCATCGGCCGACCAGCTTACGGAGGCCGGCATCGTCAACGTCACCTACGCACACACCGCGGGCACGCAGCAGGGGCAGCGGCCCAGCGCCTTGGGGACGTCACGCTCCATATCTACAGGGTCGCCATGCTCGCCGACGGCAAGGTCACGCCGGTCGGCGCCTTCGCGGACACCGCACGGTTCCCGATTTCCTGGCCGACGCACGCCAGCGAGGAGGAGTACCGCGAGCTGGCGGCCACGCTGGCCGACCTCATCGCCGCCAACGGCACCCCCGCCGAGGCGACCGCCGTCACCGACGCCGACGGCCGGGCGAGCTTCGCCGGACTGGGGGAGGGGCTCTTCCTGGTGACCGCCGACCGCGTCGACACATCCACCCTCACCTGCGGCGCGTCCGCCATGCTCGTCGAACTGCCCAACGCATACGCGGCCGCCGGTGCGGACCGCATGGTCGCGGACATCGAACCCAAGAGCGACTGCGCGCCGCCGACCACGGCGACTTCCGCACTGCAGGTGCACAAGGTGTGGCAGGACGGCTTCGCTGCGGACAGGCCGACCTCGATTCAGGTGGCACTGCTCAGGGACGGCGCGGTCGACCAGGTGGTGGAACTCAGCGCGTCCAACAGATGGACGCATGAATGGACGCAGCTCGCAGCCGGGCATGACTGGCGGGTCGTCGAGCGGCAGGTGCCCGTCGGTTACACCATGGACAGCGACCACGACACCAGCGGCGACGGCACCGAAGTCGTCACCATCACCAACAGCAAACCGTTCACGGCCGGTGAAACGCCGGCGCAGACCGGCGCCACCACCGTGCTCGCCGTTGGCGTAGCCGTGGTGGCGGTCGTGCTCGGCGTGCTCATGATCATGCGCGCTTCCGCTGCAGGCGAGCAGGACGAGGGGCGGCGCGCATGATTTCCTCAACGGCATATCGTTCCACGGCTCACCGCGCGCGGCTGGGACTGATCGGCGGTATTGTCACGGTGCTGGCCATGGTCGCGGTGTTCTTCCTGCCCAGCGCCGGCGCCCCCGAGGCCTTCGCGGCGGACAACGGACTGCCCGACGGCTCCATGGCCACGTGGCGCGACCTGACGCTGACCACGAACCTGGACCGCGCGGACAACGCCAACAACACGGACACGGGCGTGGCGACCTACGTGGGGCGCGACTACTACGTGGCGGGCAAACCCGCTGACACGACGGTGCTCAACGCCACCAACGCGCCGATCGGCACCTACGCCGCCGAGGCCGAGGGACTGACCGTGGTGGGCGGCAAGCTCGCCATGAACCCGGTCAAGAACTCGTGGAGCGGGCAGGGCTTCCGCTTCGTGGCGGCCGGTTTCGGGTCGCAGTTCCGTCCGGCCGCGGGCAAGGTCGGCCTCGTGGTGGCCGGCGCGGACTCCGGCATCGGGACCATGACCACGGGCGGCGTCACCGGCGACATCGGCGCATGGACGCACGGCGGCTTCATCGGGCCGGGCCAGTGGGGCGACGGAAGCTGGCACGGGCCCGAGTTCGCGGGCAAGTTCGCCGGGCCAGTCACGCACTGGCAGTCGAACAGCGGGCGCGATTCCATCGTCGGGAAGATGACCGACTGGCACACCAACAGCGCTTGGTGGAACCAGTCGTCGCCGCTCGCCGACGTGAACGGGACGGACTAC
Organism: Bifidobacterium cuniculi; assembly: GCF_000741575.1. Classification (GTDB taxonomy): domain Bacteria; phylum Actinomycetota; class Actinomycetes; order Actinomycetales; family Bifidobacteriaceae; genus Bifidobacterium; species Bifidobacterium cuniculi. Next base: position 20,722 of record NZ_JGYV01000009.1, on the reverse strand, counting down.
GGCACCTACGGGACGCAGGTGCAGTCGCTCTCCACCGAGCTGGACAAGGCCAAAGCCAACGGGACGGTCACGGTCGGCAATGCGCCGGCCGGCAGCGTCACCGTCACCGACTACGCCAACAGCAGCACCACCGTCACCTACACCTACACCGAGGGCGAAGAGGGGCTCATCACCTTCACCGGCGACGGGACCTCGCGCCTGCAGGTCTTCGACCTCACGGCACAGCAGCTCAATTCCTTCGGCAGCAAGGCCGTCGACTTCAGCTTCAAGGACATCGCCGCCGACGCGCCGATCGCCATCAACGTCACCGGCGGCGACGTCAGTTTCGCCCACGGCTGGCGGCTGTGGTGGAACGGCGTCGACATCGCCAGCGGCTACCTGCCCACCTCCACGTACTCCAAGCAGTACGGGCATGCGGCGGAAGCCATCATGTGGAACTTCGCCGACGCCTCCAAGGTGACCGTCACCGGCGGCAAGAACAACAAGAACAACGATGACCCGGCCTCGGAATTCGTCGGGTCGGTCATGGTGCCCAAGGGCAGCCTCGACTGCCACGTGACCACCAACGGCCGCGTGTGGGTCGGCCAGGACCTCGAGCTCAACAGCCCCACGCCGATCGGCGGCACCGACTCCGCGTCGGTCATCAACATGGACCTCGAACGGCACAACTTCCCGTGGGCGGCGGAACTCAGCCAGTCCGCGGGCCTCAAGTGGAACAAGGCGGACATGCAGGAGACGCTGCTGCCGGGGGCCTCGTTCGCCGTGTACGGGTCGCTCGCGGCGGCCAAGGCGGGGGACGCGTCCAAGGCACTCATGGTGGTCAAGGACGGCGACCTGTCCTCCGGCGACTGGGCCGACGGCAATGACGGTTCGTTCCAGGTGGAAGGGCTGTCGCCCAACGCGAACTACTACATCCGTGAAACCGTGGCGCCGGACGGCTACAAGCTCAACGCGAACATCTACCAGATGCCCACCGGTGCCGAAGGCACGGTGAGCAGCAACGTCTTCCAGGTGTACATGGCGCCGGACTACACGCTCGCCGACGGCACCCAGGACACCATGCACCGCACCCCCGACGGCGTCACCACCATCGTCGACGCGGTCAACGGCGCCGACGTGGCGTGGAAGAAGACGGCGGACGGGGATTCCTCCACGCTGCTCGGTGGCTCCGTGTGGCAGGTCAGCAACGGCACCGAGTCGTGGACGATCACCGACAACGACACCTCCGGCGTCTCCGGCACGTTCAAGGACGCCGATTCGGCGGCGGGACAGCTCAAGATCACGGACCTCAAGCCGGGCACGTATACGCTCAAGGAGATCACGCCGCCGGCGGGCTATCAGCTCAACGGGAAGACCTACGGGTTCACCATCGCCGACGGCAAGCTCACGTGGGACACGGACGTGGCGTCGCTGGTCACGGACGGTTCGCTGGATGTGGCGGACAGTCCCACGGCGGTCGACTGGTCGAAGACGGACGGCACCTCCGGTGCGGCCCTGGCCGGGTCCGCGTGGCAGGTGTCCAAGTGGGACGGGGCGTCGTACGCGTCGGTGTTCGACATGGCGTCGCAGTGCGCGGACGGGTGCCCGGATTCCATGGAGTTCTCCCAGGGGTCGGGGCTGCCGACGGTCGTGGTGACGGTGTCGGAGGGCGGGGCGGCCTTCCGCGTCGCCGGGCTCGTGCCGGGCAAGTACCGGATCTTCGAGTCGAAGGTGCCGGACGGGTATGCCGCGCCGAGCGAGGCGGAGGGTCCTTATTATTACTTCACCGTGTCCTCCACGGGCGTCGTGTCCGCGCTGGTGCGCGGCGGCGGTGCCGTGGGCGGCAGCGGGGATCCGGTCACCGGCGGCTCCAGGGCGTCCGGCACCGCCATCGCCAACGAGCGGCTGCTCGGGGCGGTGCAGTGGGCCAAGAAGTCCGGCGGCAGCGGGGAGTCGCAGGTGCTGCCGGGGTCCGAGTGGAAGGTCACGTATACGCCGGCGGATGGGTCCGGTGCGGATGGACAGAGCTTCACCGTCAGCGATTGCGCGGCGAGCGGGTGTGCGGTTTCCAGTGCCGGCAAGTGGCAGGTGAACGTGGATCCCACGGCGGGGCGGTTCAAGCTGGAGAACCTGCCCTGGGGCACGTACACCGTCAAGGAGACCAAGGCGCCGGAAGGCTACTATCTCAATGACAAGACCTTCACCTTCACCGTGGATGCCTCCACGGCGGGCACCGTGATCTCGCTCGGTGACGACGGTGTGATCACCGATGAGCCAGGTTTCGTGTTGCCCGACACGGGCGGCCGTGGCGAGCTGGCGGTGGTTCTGGGCGGTCTGGGCATCGTGCTGGTGGCCATGGTCGGCCTGGCGCTGGCGATGAGGCGTCTGCGGGCGTAGGCGGGATGTGACTGGGCGCCACACATGCCTCCCCGGGGGTGCCGTTGTGCTTATGAGGGGTGGGTTAAGCGGAACCTGCCGAGTATGGGTGCCTGAAAAGGTTGAAATGCCAATGGGCATACTTGAGGGGTTCTCCTTAACCTACTCCTCATAAGAAAATGCGCGCGATGATGATTCTGATTGGCCTTGCACTGGCGGTGAGGTGTTCGCAGAAGACGGGGCTTCTCGTCAGGAACAAGCACGTAAGGTTTCACGGAAGCGCTTTCGCACTCTTCCCAAACATAGCGCAGGAGCCGGCCCCCATGATGCACAGGGAATCCGGCTCCTACTTCCATATCCTCCGCAGAGGCTGGCCTATGGTCAATTATACTAATGGAGCTCCTTGACGTTCATTTTCCACTGATGGTGTATTCATGCAGCATGTCCTGGATGGCGTAATCTGGCGATTGTAACGTATGCTCCATGTCCCCCAAAGCACCTAGGAGCAGATCTGCGGGCCATAATCGGGCGTCCTCTTTTCCTGAACGGAAATCCACGCGCAGTGTGTCGATATAATGTCGTGATCGGAGGCCTTGGATAAGGGCAATGTCCTTCTTGTCTTGTGTTTTTTCTCGCGATTCCATGAAAAGGTGCGCCACGCCGTATTGTTGTTCGAGGAGAGGGAGGAGGTATTCAAAGCACTTTCCGCGAGCACGTTCTTGGGACATCGATACCATGGGGCGAAGAGCGACAACTACAAAAGTCGGTTCATATGAAGTTACTGCTGAAATAGCCCGTTGTTTTACGTGCGTAGTCATGTCGCGCCAATGCAATTTGGGAACGTCGACGCCGGTTCTTTGAAGAAGATCGGAGCGGAGGGAATCCTCGGGCTCGCTATAGATGCAAGCACCAAGATAGTATGTGGGCATGCCCGAGCCTTGGATTCGGATGCTCTCGTCTCCATATGCGCAACAAGAATCCATGGAGCTGCTCCTTCGAACCTATTCCTTTCCTTGTTCTTTCTATCAGATACACCACCTACGGTCGCAGGTGCTGGGGCGGAGTCCGGCTGGAGGGTTTGGGCTTGTTTAGGTGGCATTGTGCTTATGAGGGGTGGGTTAAGCGGAACCTGCCGAGTATGGGTGCCTGAAAAGGTTGAAATGCCAATGGGCATACTTGAGGGGTTCTCCTTAACCTACTCCTCATAAGAAAATGCGCGCGATGATGGATGGTGCGTGCGCGTCTGATGTGAGCGCTTCAGGTATCTGCAATCGTAAGAAGTAGTTCTTTTTTGCAGAAAGGTACAAATATGATATAGTTCTTGAAAAGAATATTGTGGGAGATGGTATCATGCTCATCGATTTCAGTTTCAGGAACTACCGGTCGTTCCGTGATGAACAGGCATTCTCCATGGAACGAGACGAGAGAGATGCGACTGAGGGGGCCGATATATCGCCCGTATCGGCCGTGTATGGGGCCAACGCATCCGGTAAATCGAATTTCCTGAAGGCGTTCGAGGCCATGCAGCGCATGGTGGTATCGAGTTACCGAGAGGGCGATGTCAACAGCGGTGTGCCGCAGGAGCCATTTCGTTTGGATCGGCACAGCAGGGAAGAGGCCACGGAGTTCTATGTGGAATTCCTGGGGCAGGATGGATTGCGGTATCGGTATTCCTTTGCGTGCGATTCGCAGGTGATCGTGTCAGAGGAACTGCGTCGCTACAACGTCATCGACGGACGGCCTTCGACCCGTTCGGCACTGTTGTTCCGTCGAGATGGTCAGGACGTCTCATACGGGGCTGCCTTCAAGGGTGCGCGTGCACAGATCAAGGAACTGGTGGCGAAGCGTCCCAATGCGTTGATGCTTTCGGTGTGCGCAGCCGTAGGCGTGGAAGTGACCCAGCCGGTTTTTGACTTCTTCTCCGTGCAGATCCGCTACTACGTGGCTGCAGGTTTCAAATCGGAGGAGCGGCGCATCCTCAACGAGTTGGCAGCGGGGAGTGCTTTTGCCAAGCACCTGTCGCAGCTGGTGCGATATGCGGATTTCGGGATCGATGACATCGAGCTGGAGAAAGTCGATTTGCTGCCCATGTTCGCGCAATTGCAGCAAACCCAGCCCGAACTCTTCGAGGAAGGTGGTGATTTGCATGGGTTGCTGGAAGGCGGCCCTGCGCTGCATCTTCTGTTCCGGCACGGCGGCGACACAGGTGCGGCGCTGGGTGCAGAGGAGGAGTCGGACGGCACCCGTGCCGCCCTGTCTTTCTTCTCCATGGCGTTGATCAACCTTGCGGGGCCGACGGTAACGCTGGTGGACGAAATCGACACGAGCCTGCATCCCAAGTTCGTGGAGGAGCTCGTGGAGCTGTATACGGATCCCATGACCAATCCGCATGGCGCCCAACTGATCTTCACCACCCATGACGTGTCCTTGATCAACGTGCCAGCATCGGGTCACCATGTCCTTGCGCCTGATCAGGTCTGGTTCGTGGAGAAAGGTCCAGATGGCTCATCCGAACTTTTCCCGGCAACCGATATGGGACTGCGCAAGGGCGAGAACATCGGCAAGAACTATCTCAACGGCGTCTATGGAGCGGCCCCGAAGCCGGCCTTCCACGATGTCTTCGCGCAGATCATGGCGCAGGAGGCGGCATAGTGGGACGGCGTCGCGAACTCCCCCACGGCCGTTGCGTACGACGGTCGGCACGCCAGCGCAAGCATCGTTATCTGGTCGTCGCAGGCGGCGAGGTCACGGAAAGGCAGTACTTCAAGCAGCTGGAATCGGTGTATGGAATAGTCATCGACTACCGGTCGTACAACGAGAGTCCCTCCAAGTTGGCGAGGCAGGCAGTTCGCATCAGGGATGAGGACCGTCGGGATACCGATGTCGATCCGTATGAGTGCGTCTGGGTTGTCGTGGACGTTGATCAATTCACGGATTTGCGCGATGCACAGCAGTATTGCCGAAGCCACGGAATCGAGTTGATCATTTCGAACCCATGCTTCGAAGTGTGGCTGATAGACCACGTCAGGGTGTGTCCGCCGTCGTTGACGCAGGCAAAAGCAGCCGAGGCGGAAGCCGTAAGATTGCAGGTGTCCGGTGGTGCGCGCGGCAAGTACGTGCATCTGGAGGATGTCGGCGATCTGTTGGATGTTGCGGTACGGAATGCCGAAAAGCACAATGACGATGGCAAGCGGGTGGGCCGTGATCAGCTCAATGGGCCCGCGTATGCGCCGTGGACGGATATGCCTGCGGTCATCAGGTATCTGGATGGCCGCGAGAAGCGCGCATGAGGATGCAGATTGGCGTCCCGTCCCTCTGAGAAATCTCTCGTTTTTTCTTGACATTTCTAGGGAGGGAAGCAATCACGCCTAGCGCGCCACCAGCCTCGAATTGCGGCCTCCGCTCATGAGTGAGCTTCTCCGGCCGATATCTGTGCCTTGAGGGAGACGCAACACAGAGGATGCATTCCCGGAACCATATGTAGATACTATGTATCTACATATGGTTGTGCGTTAGCGGAGGCAAGGAGGAATCATGGCATCTCACGCTGTAGTGGCTCAGTGGGGGAATAGCGAGGCGATTCGCATTCCCAAGGGCATCCGGGAAGAGCTGGGGTTGCATGCCGGAGACACGGTCAGCTTGGAGGTGTCTGATGGAAGCCTGGTCGTCACACCTTTGGCTTCCGGGCGTCGTGTCGGCAGGTTTGATGTGCCTGATATCGGCGCATTGTTTCTGGAGTATGACGGTTCGTATCAGCCCCAGGAAGATGCCTTTGCGGCACCCGTAGGGCGGGAGGAATTGTGAGTGACTTTCGCCGAGGGGATGTCGTAGTGGCGACGCTTGATCCGTCTGCCGGGCATGAGCAGACGAAACGTCGCTACATGGTTGTTGTCTCCAACGATGGGTTCAACGCGCGATGCCATTTGACCATGGTATGCCCCATTACTTCCGCAGGTAACGGATATCCCCTGCATCATCAGGTGCGGGTTGTCGGTGCTGACGGGGATGTCAATGGTTTTGTGGAGGTTGAACAGTTAAAGGCGTTGGATCTGGAAGCCCGTGATGCGCAGGTGGTTGGCTGCCTGCGTCCGCAGGAGATGGATGCCGTCACGGCGCTCGTTCTGTCCTGTGTGATTGATTGACCCGGCTGCGTGTGGGCGGGGCGGCTGGGAGGAATCCCATGAGAGCATACCTTCCACATGTGGAGGCTTCCTTACCTAGAAATCTTTCGTGATATTTCTAGGTAGGGAAGCCTCCAGACAAGGGTGCAAGGCTTCCATACGGCTCCTAGGGCGCCACTGGCTGCTTATGAGGAGTAGGTCAAGCGGAACCCGCCGAGTATAAGGCCTTGAAAAGGTTGGAATACCAAGGGGCATACTAGGAGGGGTGTTGCTTAACCTACCCCTCATAGGCAAGTAGTGGTGGGTGCGGGGCTGACGCTCCTTGCTGCGAATGCTGCACATGTCGGTAAGGACGAGAACCATGGCGCTTTGCGGGGTAACGACGGATGCGGCAACCCGGTGTGTCGCGGGGGTTGGCATTGTTCGTGGGCGTGTGTATAGTTGGCGTTTGGTGTCTGGCCGCGGGCTCGCGCATGCCGGGCAGTAAGCTTTCCAAGTGAATAAAGGAACTGATTATGTACGCGATTGTGAAGGCCGGCGGCCATCAGGAAAAGGTCGAGGTTGGCGATACCATCCTCGTGAATCGTCTTGCTGCTAAGAACGGCGAGACCGTTGAGTTCCCGGTTGCGCTCGTGGTGGATGGCAGCAAGGTCACCCTCGCCGCTGCGGACCTGGCGAAGATCACCGTCAAGGGTGAGGTTGTGAACGACGATGCGAAGGGTCCGAAGATCCGCATCCAGAAGTTCAAGAACAAGACGGGCGTGGCTCGCCGCAAGGGCCACCGTCAGAAGCTGACCCTCGTCAAGATTACCGAGATCGCCTGATTCTCCCGACAAGTCAGTTTCAAGGTTTTCAACCAGCTTAGTTAGCGAAAGGAACCAATCATGGCACATAAGAAGGGTGCGTCCAGCTCGCGCAACGGTCGCGATTCCAAGCCCCAATACCTTGGTGTGAAGAAGTTCGGCGGCGAGGCCGTCATCGCGGGCAACATCATCGTTCGTCAGCGTGGCACCAACTTCCACCCGGGCCAGAACGTCGGCATGGGCAAGGACCACACGCTGTTCGCCCTGACCGATGGCCAGGTGAAGTTCGGCGTCCGTCGTGACCGCAAGGTCGTCGACGTGGTCGAGGCCGTGGCGGAGTAGTTTTCCGCGCCACATATACGTTGTGAAAGCCGCAGTGCAGAAGCGCTGCGGCTTTTTCGCATGCACTTCGTGGGTAGCGGGGTTGAGTGGACTGCTGGGCGGCCGGTAGGAGAGAGGCGGCCAGCCATGGCCCGAGTGACGCTTTCGACCCCGGCGACGGCGCCGCGGATGGCAGTCAGTCGCCGCATCGCTGTCGCATTCATCTCCCTGTTCACCACGTTCGCCATGCTGCTGGCCCTCGTTCCTGCCGCCGCGGCTGCCACCACCTACGACATCGACGCCCAGGGCTGGCTGGACGCCGACCACAGCTCCTTCCAGGTCTGCGCGCAAGCCAACGGCGGCGGATGCGCCACCCTGGCGGACAACACGCCGGTGTCCGTGGGTGACACGGTCCGGTTGGAAATCGCCTTCAAGGTGGGCAACGACACCGCCATCCAGGCAGGCGACCGGCTCACCTATGACTTGCCGGCCAACCTGCAGTTTCACGACATCGGCGTGCAGGCCTTCAAGGACTCCAGCGGACGCACCCGCGCCACCTGGACCATTCGCAACGGCAAGGCCATCATCGAATTCAGCGAGGACGCCGGCACCGAACTGTCCGGCTACGTCACCGTGGACGGCCAGGTCACCAAGGACAGCGGGGCGGCCACCGGCGGCGGCAGCATCGGCGGCTTCTGCGGCCTCGGGCGGTGGTGCGGTGCCCGGTCACACGGGACCCGGCGAGGATACAGGAGCAGGGGACAGTGGCGGGGGTGCCTGCGGGGACGCCGGTGCTGCCGGAGCGGCTGCGGGGAATGCCGCGGCTGCGCGTCCCGCACTGGCGAAGTTCCCCTCCACCAGCTTCGGTTCCGTGGACAGCCTGCCGGTGCGTCCGCGGTGTTGAGAGATATCAAATTCGGGCATATGGCCACGTATCCGATTCGGAGAAAGCCCGGTATTCCGCCAACCTTCCATCAGGGATACCGGACCATACCATCCCAAAAGATATCTCTCAACGAGGGCTGTCCCGGGAACGGAGCCATTCGGGCGGACTGTCAGACTGATGCCCTATGCCATTGCTTGCCGGATTGAATTCGTGGGTGACTCGTTGTATCTGTGCCTCGACGCCTTCCAGCACGCGCTCTGCTATGCGTTGTTTGCGGGCCAACGATTCCTCATTTTCGCCGGGCAACGCACGGGCTGTCTGCAGGGATTCCCGGCCTATGCTGCGTGCCATGTCCGGCAGGATTCGCGCATATCTTCGGAGCATGACGACCAGGACGTCGAAGTCATCAGGATTGCCGCTTTGGCGCGCCAGTTCGCGCCATGAACGCAATCCGATGCGGTCCCAGCGATAGTCATGCCCGATGCTCATCGCCATCCTGAACTGCTTCCGTCCTGGCTGATAGGGATAGAGCGAGGCGATGTCGTACAGCGGTGCCAAGCGTGGCGCCTCGCCGGGAGGCTCAAGGATCGCGTAGTTCTTGGCGTGGGCGTCGGAACCTCCCAGATAGTAATTGACGACGAGCGCACCATAGAACATGGCCACGTCATCCTCGTGAAAGCCATTTTCGCGCATGAATCGCACGATGGCAGCGGCACCGGGGCCGCCTTCGTTCTGGTATTTGAAAGCGGTCATCACACCCATCGCCTGGCACATGTCCTCCTGGTGGATGCGGTGCACCGTTTGGTGTCCTTCCTCCGGAAGCCATGCGCGGTCCCAACGTTTGCTGACGAGGGCGGACATGGTACCAAACCGACGGTATTGCACCGAAGCAGTCGGTAATCCCAAAGCGCGTACGATCCTCATGCACAAGTACTCGTCGAAGGATTGCTCGTGCAAGCCATTGACTCCTGGCTTGAGGATATGCGTGGTGGCGGCGCTACCCAAAGCCTCGTACCATCGGTCGCCGTGAGGGTCATAGGCTAAAGCGATTTTGCTTTGTGCGCCGTTCAGTGACCAATGTTCTTGGGGCATCTGCCACGAGGACGCCGTGCCGTTGACGAGGGAAGCCAATCGTTCGCCGATGCGTTCTGCGGACAGTTCGCGATATATCGAATCTGCGGGAGCGTTGCCCGACTGCCACGTGGCATACTGTTCGTCCGTCATGAACTGGACGGCGCCGCCACAGTCCAAGCCGATTGCGGTCAGGAGCGCGAATGGATTGCGGGGATTGACGCCATGGATGCGTCCGATGCCGTTGCGGATGGCGGGATCGTCGGGGAGAATGCCATCGATGTATGCCTCTACCGGGGTACCGGTCCAGGGTTCGCGACGCAGGGGAAGCCCCAATGACAGCGGGGTCACGTCCAGGGAATCATACGTCAGCATGTGGCTCCCGGCACGGTCCTCTTCGAGCATGCCGATATGTGCACCGGACAGGAGCACGTGCAAGTGTTTGGTTGTTGCAATCATGCTTATTGCCTTTCCTATTGCGCTGGGACGCCTGTTGTCTCTGCACGTTGGGCCAGGCGCTCCATGATGCGGTTCACCCGTCGGGCGTTGGCACCCGAAACCTGGACCGGGAAATCGACGGCGGTGTCTTCCTGGAGGTCGTCATCGGCGAATTCGGTTTCCGGGGGGAGTGGTGTCGGAGTTGGATGCTGCTTTGGCTGTGATTCATCCAGATGTGGAGGATGCACGGGCGAGATTCCCCCATCCGCCTCGGATATGCGCATGAGCAAGTCCACCTCCAGGATGCTGCACAATCTCAGTATTCGATCCATGCCGGGGGCGCCGATACGTCCGCTTTCGAGCATGCTGACCCAAGAGCGTGTCAGTCCCGCCCGCTCGGCCAGTTCATCCTGGGTCCAGCCAAGTGACTTGCGTGCGTCTCGCAGCAGTACGGTCACTTGTCGGATGGAGTGAACCGGGATCATGCCCATAACCGCCTTCTTTCTTTTCCGATGGTTTTGTCAATATGGCTAACATCGTAGGTGATGTTAGCCATATTGACAAAGTCAGTGCGATGTTCTCTTGTTTCCTCATCCTGGAAATCTCTCGTTAGGGCGAATTTGTACGGGAACTTGCCCGGTTCTGTAAGGATTCGTCGTCCCGGGTTCTCGTTACGGCGAATTTGTGCGGGCTCGCGCCGCAACCCGGATGAATTCGCCGGTTGCCTTGCACGCCTTCGGTCGTGGACGCCCGGATTGCCGAGGCGCTGAGCAGGCAAGCGGATCGTTCCGATATCGGGAAAGTGGTTGGCCGTCGATCTGTCTATGGTGTTGCTGTCCCGGAGGCGGCAGGCACGCCACGGGTCGCACGAAGGCTAGGTAGTACGGCGCATCGGACAGGTCGCGGCACCTGTGGATACGGGTCCGGCGCGGCAGATGGGCGGCCGGGACGTACCGGTCGCCACTGGCGTGCCGACACAAACGTAGGCGCGTGTCTTGAAGGGCTGGCCCCTGTTGCCTGTGGCTTGCACACCCTGAACAACAAGAACCGTGTCTGCCTTTGTGCCCGAAGACGGGCACACAAAACCAGCCAGCCCAAGTCCGCCCTGGAAATGTCACGAAAAAACGAGAGGTTTCTCAAGGCACCCAATAGGCCGCTGCCGGTAAGCTGGTGGGCATGAGTGATTTTGTGGACCGCGTAACGGTACATGTCAAGGGCGGCGACGGCGGCAACGGCTCCGCCGGCATCCGCCGCGAGAAATACAAGCCCCTCGCCGGCCCCAACGGCGGCAACGGCGGCCGGGGCGGATCCGTCATCCTCGTGGCGGACCCCAACGCCAACTCACTGCTCGACTTCCGCTTCATGCCGCACCGCACCGCCGGCAACGGCACCATGGGCCTGGGCGACACCAAGGACGGCCCCAATGGCGACGACCTCATCCTGCCGGTGCCTGTCGGCACCGTCGTCTTCACCGCGCGAGGCGCCGAAGGCCAGCCCAAGCGCCCCGGTGAAGTCCTCGCCGACCTGCGACACGCCGGCGACCGCTTCGTCGCCGCGGCAGGCGGTGCGGGTGGATTGGGCAATGCCGCGCTCGCCAACAAGACGCGTCGCGCCCCCGGTTTTGCGCTGCTGGGTGAACCCGGCGAGGAGCGGGACATCATCCTCGAGCTCAAGTCCATCGCAGACGTCGCACTCGTCGGCTTCCCGTCGGCCGGCAAATCCAGCCTCATCGCCGCGATGAGCGCCGCCAAGCCGAAGATCGCCGACTACCCCTTCACCACGCTCGTGCCGAACCTCGGCGTCGTGCAGGCCGGCGACATGCGCTACACCATCGCCGACGTGCCCGGCCTCATCCCCGGCGCCTCCCAGGGCAAGGGCCTGGGCCTGCAGTTCCTGCGGCACATCGAACGCACCGAGATCATCGCGCACGTCATCGACTGCGCCACCCTCGAACCGAACCGCGACCCGCTGCACGACTACCATGCGCTCGAAGAGGAACTCGCCATCTACGCGAACGACCTCGAACTTCCGCTCGGGGCGATACCGATCCCCGAACGCCCGCGCGTCATCATCCTCAACAAGGTCGATATGCCCGAGGCGAAGGAACTCGCCGAGTTCGTCAAGCCGGAATTCGAGAAGCTCGACCTGCCCGTCTACCTGGTCTCCACCGCCTCCCACGAGGGTCTCAAGGAGCTGAACTTCGCGCTCGCCAACCTCGTCACCGAGATGCGCCGTGACATCGCCCAGCGCGAAGAGGCCGCCGAGGAGGAGCGCGTCATCATCAAGCCCTTGGAGGAAAGCGGGCCGCGCCGCCGCGCCGGCCGCGACGTGCGCGAGTTCGACATCGTGCGCGAAGAGGACCGCAACGGCGACTTCTGGTTCACCGTCACCGGCACCAAGCCCGAACGCTGGGTCATGCAGACGAACTTCGACAACGACGAGGCCGTCGGCTACCTCGCGGACCGCCTCGCCAGGCTCGGCGTGGAGGATGCGCTGCGCAGGATCGGCGCCAAGCCGGGCGACGAGGTACGCATCGGCCGCGGCGCGCGCGCCGTCGCCTTCGACTGGGATCCGACCATCGCCGCCGGCGCCGAGATGCTCGACGGCTCCCAGCTGGGCGGCCGTGGCAAGGACCTGCGCCTCGAGGAGGACTCCGGCCGTGCCCACCGCCGCACCAACACGGAGCGTCGCCGCCAGTACCACGAGATGATGGACGCCCGCGCCGCCGTGCGCGCCGCCATGCAGGCCGAGCGCGAAGCCGGCCACTGGGCCGACCCCGGCATTGACGACGACCGCCACGACGAAACCAGCCTGTTCGGCCGCGGCGAGCCCGAGGAGTACGAGGAAGAGTAGGCGTTCTGCACCCTTGCTAGAAATTGTTCATTTTTCTGAACAAAATCCAGGATGTGGGCCGCGTGTGCGGCCCACCCTGGATTTGTTCAGAAAAATGAACAATTTCTAGCAAGGGTGCAAGGCACAGCCAGGGAAGAGAACCAATGCAACACAACGAGGAAGAGACACGCCGCGCGGTGGCGGCGGCGCGCACGGTCGTGGTCAAGGTCGGGTCGAGTTCGCTGACGCAGCCGTCGGGACACCTGGACGTCGACAAGCTCGAGGCGCTCGCAGGTGCGCTCGCCCAGGTGCACATGCTCGGCGGCCACGTCGTGCTCGTCTCCTCGGGCGCCATCGCCGCGGGCTTCGGGCCGCTCGGCTTCGAATCGCGGCCCACCGACGTCGCCACGCAGCAGGCGGCGGCCAGCGTCGGCCAGGGGCTGCTCATGGCGCAGTACGAACTCGCCTTCGCCCGTTACGGCATCAGGGTCGGCCAGCTGCTCATCACCGCCGAGGACACCATGCAGCCGCGCCAGTACCGCAATGCGCGGCGCACCATCGGGCGGCTGCTCGAGCTGGGCGTGCTGCCCATCGTCAACGAGAACGACGCCCTGGCCAGCAACGAGATCCGCTTCGGCGACAACGACCGGCTTTCCGCACTCATCGCGAACATGGTGCGCGCCGACGCGCTCGTGCTGCTCACCGACGTCGATGCGCTCTACACCGCGCCGCCGAGCAAGCCGGGGTCGCAGCGCATCGGCTTCGTGCCGGACGTCGCCGCGATGATCGACGGGATCCAGGTCGGCGGCTCCGACTCCGGCGTGGGCACCGGCGGGATGGTCACCAAGCTCGAGGCGGCGCGCATGGCGTCCGTGTCCGGCATCCCCGCGGTCATGACCTGCGCGCCGAACGCCGGTCCCGCGCTCATGGGCGACGCCGTCGGCACCGCCTTCGCTCCCGTGCGCCAGCGCGGGTCGGCGCGGCGGCTGTGGATCAAGTTCGCGTCGCATCCGCAGGGCGTGCTGGTCGTCGATGCCGGCGCCGCGGCGGCCGTGCGCGGCGGGCGGGCATCGCTGCTGGCCGCCGGTGTCGTGGAAGTGCGCGGCGACTTCGCCGCCGGCGACGCCGTGTGGATCGACGACGAGGACGGCAACCACCTGGCGCGCGGCCTGGTCGGCTTCGACTCCGAGGAGATTCCCGACATGCTCGGCCGCACCACCGCGCAGCTGCGCCGGATCCTGGGCGAGGAGTATGCGCACCCGGTGGTGCACCGGGACAACCTGGTGCTGGTGTAAGGCGTGGAAAGTCCGGGGAAGGGCTCCGAATCGCTTCGGAGAGTCACTTTTGGGGCATTACCAGCCTTCCCCACGGGTCTTTGCTTGAAAAACGAGCAATGACCCAGGCAATGGGCGGCCACGCCGGTACCATGGGCAGCATGACTACTGCAGAGCTCCCCCTGTCCGACCGCATCAACGCGGTGTCCCCCTCCGCCACGCTCGCCGTGGACTCCAAGGCCAAGGCCATGAAGGCCGCCGGCGTCGACGTCATCGGTTTCGGCGCCGGCGAACCCGACTTCGCCACGCCCGAGAGCATCGTCAAGGTTGCCGAGGAGGCGGTCGACGACCCGCGCAACTACAAGTACACGCCGACCGCCGGCCTGCCCGAGCTGCGCGAGGCCATCGCAGCGAAGGTGCTGCGCGACTCCGGCTACCCGGTGACCGCCGACCAGGTCGTGGTGACCAACGGCGGCAAGCAGGCCGTCTACGAGACCTTCCAGCTGCTGCTCGACGACGGCGACGAGGTCATCATCCCCACGCCGTACTGGACGAGCTATCCCGAGGCCGTCAAGCTGGCCGGCGGCAAGCCGGTCGAGGTGTTCGCCGGCGCCGACGTGAACTTCGAGCCGAGCATCGACGCCATTGAGGCCGCGCGCACCGGGCGCACCAAGGCGATCATCGTCACGTCGCCGAACAACCCGACCGGCGCGGTGTGGAGCGGCGAGACGATCAAGGCGATCTGCGAGTGGGCGGTCGAGCACGGCGTGTGGGTCATCAGCGACGAAATCTACGAGCACCTCAACTACGACGGCGTGCACACCGTCTACCCGGGCGCGGCAGTGCCCGAGGTGCGCGAGCAGCTGATCGTGCTCAACGGCGTGGCCAAGACCTATGCGATGCCCGGCTGGCGCGTCGGCTGGATGGTGGCGCCCGGGCGCGTGGCCAAGGCCGCCGGCAAGCTGCAGGGGCACATGACCTCCAACGTGAACAACATCGCGCAGCGTGCCGCGCTGGCGGCCGTGGCGGGTCCGCTGGACGCCGTCGATCGCATGCGTGAGGCTTTCGACGTGCGTCGCAAGGCGATCGTGGGTGCGCTCAATGACATTGACGGTGTACGCTGCCCGATGCCGACCGGCGCCTTCTACGCCTTCCCGGAGGTGAGCGGACTGCTCGGCCGACCGGTCGGGCCGAACCGCCGCGTCTTCTCCACCAGCGCCGAGCTGGCCGACGCACTGCTGGAGGAGGCCCACGTGGCCGCCGTGCCCGGCGAGGCCTTCGGCGCGCCCGGGTACATGCGTTTCTCCTACGCCACGAGCGATGAGGCGATCGCCGAGGGCATGAAGCGGTTCAAGGAGTGGGCCGAGGCGTGAGGCGGCTTGGTCGTTGAGAAATTGTTCAAAAAATGAACAATTTCTCAACGGGGAGAAGGAGGGGCGGCGCCGCGGCGTAACACGCCGAATTATGGGCGAAACGTAAAGAACACGCGCCGGGGATTGGACATCGTCGGCGGCGTGGTCTATTATCTCTTCTTGGCGGTTTTGCGAGGCTGCCGAGAGGGACCTCACGGACGGCCGCGCATGATCCACCTAGGGAAGTGGCGCAATTGGTAGCGCAACGGTCTCCAAAACCGTAGGTTGTGGGTTCGAGTCCCGCCTTCCCTGCAAAGACCATCAGCGAGTAAGTGTATTCAAATCCAGGAGGGATCATGGCACGCAAGACCGACCATGGTGAGGAAGTCATCCAGCCGAATGTGTTCATGCGCATCGGCCTGTTCTTCAAGCAGATCATCGACGAGCTGCGCAAGGTCGTCACCCCGACCGGCAAGCAGCTGTTCTGGTGGTCGCTGGCGGCGTTCATCTTCGTCGCCCTGCTCATGGTGTGCGTCACCGCCATGGACTACGGCCTCGGCCAGCTCGCCTTCCTGATCTTCGGCTGAGCGCCGCATCGAACGGTTTGCCCCAACGGTTATACTCGTTGGGGCATTATCATTTTCCATGATTGTAGTTTTTCCCAGCAAACCAGTAAAGGTGAACGTGCATGAGTGACGAAGTGAACCTCGACCAGCAGCCCGTCGCGGGCGCAGAGGAGACGGTCGACGCCGAGACGGCCGCGAACGATCAGATCGACGACGTCCAGGCGGCTTCGGACAGCGAGGACATCGCCGAGGGCATGGCCTACGACGCCATGGCGGCATCCGACCTGGCCGACGACGCCGACAAGGCCGAGGCACAATCCGTGAGCATCGAGGAGTCCGTGGACGCCTCGCCGTCCGTGTACTCCGACGACCACTCCGACGGTGCCGCCGACGAGGACGCCAACGACGACGCCCCGGAGGAGGAAGCCGATGCCGGCGCCATCGCCGTGCAGGAGTTCTCCAAGTCGCTGCGCACGCTGGAAGGCAAGTGGTACGTGCTGCACACGTACTCCGGCTACGAGAAGCGCGTGAAGAGCAACATCGAGTCCCGCGTCTCCAGCTACGGCCTCGAGGACACCATCTTCCAGGTCGAGGTGCCGATGGAGGAGGTCGAGCAGCACACCGAGAAGGGCAAGAAGGTCATCACCCGCGTGCGCGTGCCCGGCTATGTGCTCATCCGCATGAACCCGGACGAGGACGCCCGCCGCATCGTGCGCGAGACCGAGGGCGTCACCGGCTTCGTCGGCCCCACCCGTGAGCCCGCACCGCTGACCCGCAAGGAAGTCGTGCAGATGATGGCCCCGATGATCGCCTCCCAGGCGCTCAAGGCCGCCGGCGACAAGCCCGCCGCCGCCAAGAAGCGCACCGTCGAGGTCTCCTACGCCGTGGGCGACCAGGTGACCGTCACCGACGGCCCCTTCGCCACCATGAGCGCCGTGGTTTCCGACGTCGAGCCCACCACGCAGAAGCTCACCGTGCTGGTGAGCATCTTCGGCCGTGACACGCCGGTGGAGCTCGGCTTCAACCAGGTGGAGAAGATCGACTGACCTGATGAGAAATTGTTCATTTTTTGAACAAAATCTAGGGGGTGAGTCCGGTGAACCGGACTCACCCCCTAGATTTTGTTCAAAAAATGAACAATTTCTCGTGGGGGAGGAGGGCGGGGGGATGCGGGGCGCTTATGGTTAGGCATGGGTCGTGCAATAATGGATAAGTTGTGTCATGGAGGGGGCGTATTGGCGCACCCGCTTGCACAGCACAGCAACAGTGATGCGGAAGGCGCGGGGTCGAACCCGCACCGTTTGACCGCTTGACAGAAAGAAGAACCATACTATGGCTCCCAAGAAGAAAGTCTCGGCGCTGATCAAGCTCCAGATCGAGGCTGGCAAGGCCAACCCGGCCCCGCCGCTCGGTCCGGCCCTCGGCTCCCATGGCGTGAACATCATGGACTTCTGCAAGGCGTACAACGCTCAGACGCAGGACAAGATGGGTCAGGTCATCCCGGTCGAGATCACCGTCTACGAAGACCGTTCCTTCACCTTCATCCTCAAGACCCCTCCGGCCGCCGCCCTCCTCAAGAAGGCCGCCGGCATCCAGAAGGGCGCGTCCAACCCGCTGACCGACAAGGTCGGCACGGTGACCAAGGACCAGGTGCGCGAGATCGCCGAAACCAAGATGGCTGACCTCTCCGCTCGTGACGTCGAAGCCGCAATGAAGATCATCGAGGGCACTGCGCGCTCGATGGGCATCACGGTGACCGACTGAGAGGAGACAGACAGATGGCTAAGCATTCCAAGAAGTACCGCGAAGCGGCAGAGCGCATCGATCGCAACAACCTGTACACGCCGGAAGAGGCAATCGCCCTCCTCAAGAGCATGCCGACCTACAACTTCGACCAGTCCGTCGAGGCCACGCTCCGCCTGAACGTGGACCCGCGCAAGGCTGACCAGCTGGTCCGCGGCTCCGTGAACCTGCCCCACGGCACCGGCAAGACCGCCAAGGTCCTCGTCTTCGCCCGTGGCCCGAAGGCCACCGAGGCCCTCGAGGCCGGCGCCGACATCGTCGGTGACGACGACCTCGTCGAGAAGGTCGCCAACGGCTTCCTCGACTTCGACTCCGTGGTCGCCACCCCGGACATGATGGGCAAGGTCGGCCGCCTCGGCCGCGTGCTCGGTCCCCGTGGCCTCATGCCGAACCCGAAGACCGGCACTGTGACCATGGACGTCACCAAGGCCATCAAGGACATCAAGGGCGGCAAGGTCGACTTCCGCGTGGACAAGAACGGCAACCTGAGCTTCATGTTCGGCAAGCTGAGCTTCCCCGCCGAGAACCTCGACGAGAACTTCCGCGCCGTGACCGACGAGATCAAGCGCCTCAAGCCGGGCACCGTGAAGGGCCGCTACATCACCAAGGCGACCATCACCTCCACGATGAACCCCGGCATCCCGGTCGACGTCGCCTCCATCTGAGCCTGACGTTCGCCGGTCCGGACCGCCCGACGCCACGGCCCGCCATGCGCGGCGGCCGGAACGCCGGACGGCCCGGTCAGGGTCCAAGGCCCCGTTTCCCAGCAATGAGGGAAACGGGGCCTTGTCATACCCGACAGCATCCTCTGCCGCGTGTGTTCCTGCGTGCTAGAAATCTTACGTTTTCCCGTGATTTTTCTGGCACGCAGGAACACACGCCCTAACGCATCTGCCGGGACGCCCTGCACCGTTGCGCGTTCAGCAAATACGCCGACGCCCGAATCCAGTGCGCGTACGGCTGGCAATTGCAGATGCCGATAAATGGCAGGGGGAACTGTCCAAGGGGAACCCACACGGATCGACCACATGGTTGGCACCTGCCGTGCACGCGTCCATGCGCATGCACGGGCATAGAGGAACAGGTGTCTTTTGCCGGACCGTGAGGCGAGGGACAACATGACAAGGAGATTTCACATGAGGAAGGTCTGGAAGAGCCTGGCTGGCGCCGTCTCCGCGCTCGCCATCGCCGCCGCCGGCCTGGTCGGCGTCGCCACGGCGTCCGCCGACGACACGACGGACAGCACTGCCAGCGGCAGTGACAGCATCACCATCACGAACCTGGCCCCGGGCGACACCTATGCCGCCTACGAGCTGCTCACCGTCACCGGCGCCTCGGGCACCGGCGCCGACGCCAAGGTCGCGTACGCGTTGAACAGCAAGTACACGGCCGTCCTGCAGCAGGTCACCGGCCAGACCACGCCTGCCGGCATCATCGACTACATCTCCAAGCTGCCCGACGACGCCTTCACCGGCGCCGGCAGCAGCGCCACCACCGGCGGCGACGCCGCCGCGGTGCGCAGCTTCGCCGCCAGCGTCATGGCCGCCATCAAGGACGCCAAGCTGGAGCCCGACCAGGTGCAGACCGCCGCGGCAGGCGCCACCTCCGTCACCTTCGACCTGCCGCTCGGCTACTACCTGTTCAACCAGACCGTCAACGGCGCGCCGAGCACGAACACCAACTCGTCGTTCATCGTGAACACGAACCTGTCCGGCTCGCAGTCCATCGCCGCCAAGCGCGGCACGGTCACCCTCACCAAGAAGGTGAAGGACAACGACCCCAACGGTGACGTCACCGGCAGCACCACGTGGATCGACTCCGCCGACTACAACATCGGCGACAAGGTCCCGTACATCCTCGTGGGCACCATCCCCGCGAACTACTCCTCCTTCGACACCTTCAAGTACGTCTTCACCGATACCCTGTCCAAGGGCCTGACGCTGGACCAGTCCAGCATCCAGGTGAACGTGGTGAACAACCCGAACACGTCCACCGCCAGCGCGCAGAACATCACCAAGTACTTCACTGTCGCCACCAGCACCAACGCAGACGGCCAGACGGTCCTCACCCTGACCAACGACAACCTCAAGGCCATCCAGACTGCCGACGACGGCACCGCCGCGAACATCGGCCCCAACACGCAGATCGTGGTCAGCTACGACGCCACCCTGAACTCCAATGCCGTGATCGCCGGCGACGGCAACCCGAACACCGCGTCGCTGACCTTCTCCGACAACGCCAGCAACGACGGCTCCGGCGAGACCACCTCCACCACCCCGGAGGACAAGGTCGCCGTCTTCACCTACAAGGTCGACGTGAACAAGACCTTCGACGTGGGCAAGCCTGCCGACAACGACCTGCCGCAGTTCACCCTGTACAAGTACACGGGCACCGACGCCAACCCGACCGCCAGCTCCGAAGGCTGGGTCGAGTACACCAACGGCCTGGAGACCAGCGCCACGAAGACCGTCACCGCGAACGCCGACGGCACCTACACGCTGTCCTTCCAGGGCCTGGACGCCGGCACCTACAAGCTCGTCGAGTCCCACACCCCTGGCGGCTACAACACCGCGGCCCCCGAGGTGTTCACCATCAACGCGGACCATGAGATCACGTCCGACGACCCGAAGCTGCTGGGCACCACCAGCCCGAACGTGACGCTGAACATCCAGAACACCTCCGGTTCCATGCTGCCGAGCACCGGCGGCATCGGCACCACGCTGTTCTACGGCATCGGCGCCGTCCTGGTGCTGGCTGCCGGCATCGGTCTGGTCGTGGCCGTGCGCCGTCGCCGCGCCTAGCGGACGCACCCGTCTGTCCCTTTTTCGTTAAAGCGGGCACCGGGTCGGGGGCGTTTCCCGGATTAAAGCGGGCACCGGGTCGAAGAACCTTGGGTTCTT
>NZ_JGYV01000008.1 GCF_000741575.1 Bifidobacterium cuniculi | reverse complement strand
CAAAAAGGGCGGAATTCCGCCCTTTTGCGAAAGCGGATACCTGGCCATATGCCCGATTCTGATATCTCTCAACGTCGCCGTGGTTCCGTCGTTACGTCTGTGCACCGTATCGGGCACGTGTCGGTCGTCGCACGGCACCAGTCAACGACCAAAGTGCACATGACCATGCCGATAAGTCAATGACCCGATGCCTCGAAGCATGTCTTGTTCACGCTGTCGGACCTAATGCACTGAAACGCGAAAAGCCCTTCAATCTTCGGACGGCACGGCATGCCCGAATCGGTCCAAGCCATCCACGTTGTTGTTGTAGTCCGCCAACCAGCGGATTACGTCGGAATTCCCGTTGACGTACCATTCGCCCAGCAATGTGTTGAATTCGGTCCTGTCCGGATCGTCCACTGGTACCACCAACACCTGATTGCACCCTTTGATCATGAGCAACTGATTGGCGGCCAGCAGTGCGGTGCGCTTGTTGCCGTCTCCGAAGGGCTGCGCCTTCGCCAGGACCGCGAACAGACGTGACGCATCGGTCAAGGTTCCGTCTGTGGCTTGAATGTCGGCAATGACGGAAGCCAGTTCGTCCCGGTTCGGTACGGGAGGAACATAGCTCCCCAACGCGGTGCGGACCATGATGTTCTGCGCCGTGCGCAGGACTCCCGGTTCCAGGGCGGCGGTCCTGCTGAGATTGGCATTGATCCTCTCCACGAACTGCACGTCCAAAGGTTCCCATGGGTGCATGCAGCGTGGTGGCTGCCGCATCCCGCAGATCCTCGAGCAGTGCCAAATCGGAACGCGAACCGATGATCTGTGGGTTGTTTGTTGTCAGGAATTCAGCGGCTGCCATGTAGGTCGCGGACAGGTTGTCGAACGTGCGTCCCATGGAATACAGGAGGCCGGTCAGCTGGCGGGTATCCATCATAGCCAGGCTCCTTTCGGCCGTCATCGGGATTTGCGTGACAGTGACATGATACATCCGATGTTTCATGATTCCACCGATGCGCAACTGCAGGAGCCGCGGCAACTGGTCACGGACGGGCTTCGTAGCGGAAGGTCGGGTCTAGGGTGCCGGTCTCGCCTTGCCAGGCAGGGCTGTTGTCTCGGTACTGCACGTTGATGTGCATGGCATCGCAGAAAGGCATCTCCTGGGTGGAGCCGCAGCGGCACAGGGCGTACCGATTGCGGCGTTCATACTCGGTGCCGTCCGCGGAGATGAGCTTGATGTCGCCGGCCACGAAGATCGGCGCGGACACGCCCTCCTCCACGTCCTCGAGCAGCACGATGATGGGGTCGAACCGCTGTTCGATGGGCGTGCCGTCGGAGTCGCGGAAGGACACAAGACGGCCCGTGGGACAGTTCCATGCGCCGACGATGGCGGCACTGACCTTGTCCGGCGTCTTGGCCTCCTCGGTGAGCGTCCAGGCTTCCGAGCCGATCTGGTGACACATGCGCGCATAGGCGCAACGCTGGTCGTCGCCCATGCTCACCACTGGGCCCTCGAAGAGTTCGGCACGCTCATCATAGGGTTTGCGCGACGCGGTTTCCGTGCCGTCGAAGCCACAGGTCTCATGCGACCCGTCGCAGAACGGCGGATTCTTCGAGTCACCGCAGCGGCACAGCGCGACGGACTTGCCCGGCTGTGTGGTGAATTCACGGATGCGGTTGTACTGCATGTGCAGGCGGTCGTCGGCAGCCACGATGGTGTCCTCGACGATGCGCACCTTGCCGCGCACGATGTACGGGCCGTTCTTGGTGATCGTGACGGAGGGCATGTCGTCGCCACCGTGGCCGGCCTGTCCGTTGCCGGTCGTGCTCGCGCCATGTGCCGAGACGCTGCCGCGGCGTTCGGTAGTTGCAGGATGCGTGTGTCTCCATTCGCCCATGGGGTGCTCCGTTCCGTGGTGTGCCCGTGGCATGCTGTTTTCGCATGCCACCATATGTCAGCCATCATGTCCTTTCCGACCGACGCCGGTATCGGTTTTCGCTGCAAAGGAAGCATATGCCTGCTGCAGTCCGCGGCTTCTTCGGGGTTGTGACCCGGTCACAACACACAACTACCGACTGCACCTACTCCAGGGTTCAGGCCGCAGCACTCTCTTGTGCAATCATGGTCATGTCCTGGGTGGCATCTGCTGCATGCCGCTGCCTTTCTTTCGAACATTTGGGCAACACCAGCTGCAGCAGGATGGCTACCGTACCACCGATTGCAATGCCAGAGGACAGGAAATACTGCAGGAAGGCAGGCGCGGCGGCCACCACATCGTCGGGCAGGATCATGGTGCTCACGCCGCAGACCACGGACGCTCCCAGGATCATCATCGTGCGTTCGTCCAGCACTGCGGTCTTGATCATGTGCAGGCTGTTGGAGATGAGTGTCATGCAGACCACTGCGAAAATGCCGTTGATGACCGGCGTGGGAATGGCGGTGATCAGGGCCATCAGCTTCGGGCAGAAACCCATGGCCGCAAGCAGGACGCCGCCGGCAAGAATGGCACGGCGGGACGCCACGCGCGTGATGGCGATCAATCCGGCATTCGAGGAATAGCCCGTCATGGGCGTGCCGCCGAAGAGTGCGCCGACCAGACAGCCGAGGCCTTCACCGATTGTGGCCTTGTCGATGCGACGGTCATCGAGTTCCTCGCCGGTGATGGCCGTGATCGTGAACCAGGTGCCGGTCGCATCCAGCAGGATGAAGAAATACAGGAACGCCATCAACAGGCAGGCCTGCACGTTGAACTGAGGTACACCGAAGTGGAAGGGCTGCGGCAGTGAGAACCATGCAGCGGAAGAGACCTGCGAGAAATCGGCGGCACCCATGCCCACGGCAATCACGGTGCCCGCCACCAAGGCAAGGATCACCGAGCACATATGCAGCCCCTTGACATCGGGGAACCGATACTGCAGCACCATGCATACCAGCAGCACCAAGAATGCCACGCAGCCGCTCACTGCATTGGCGGTGAGGTCGCCATCCGTGCTGAAGACACCCGTAATGGCCGTCGGTACCAGTGTCAAGCCGACGATCAGGATGATGATGCCGCCGATGAACGGAGGGATGGCCTTCCTGATGAACCGGGAGAATCCCTTGCACATGCCCAGCGCGATGACCAGCAAGGCGCCGGGAATGAGACTGCCGATCATGACGGGAATGCCCATGGTCGAACCCACCATGCACAGTGCCGCGAGCGGCACATAGGACGGTCCCTGCACAATCGGGAACTTCATGAAGAGACCGGCCTGGATGAGGGTGGCCAATCCGCAGGCCAGGAAACTCATCTGCAGGAAATACGACAGGTCGGCGCCTTGCAGGCCGATGACGGCACCAAGGATGAGCGGCATGATGTACAAGTCCATGGACAGCACATGCTGCAGACCGAGCACGAAAGCACGCCCGAAGGGAATCCTGTCATTGACGCCGGCAATGAGTTGCATATGGTCGTTGCTGTTCATCGTTCATTCCTCTCCCATGTCCGCTTCAGCAGGCCTGCACTTCGTCCAGGCTCAGGGCCACACGCAGCTTGCGCAGTTCCTCGTCGATGTCGCGGGACAGTTGCCGCTCATCGATGCCGCATGCGAACACGCCGTCGCGGTAGACGACCTTGCCGTTGACAATCGTGGTGCTGATGTTCTCCGGGGAGGACGAGTACACCACGGTGGC
Organism: Bifidobacterium cuniculi; assembly: GCF_000741575.1. GTDB lineage: Bacteria > Actinomycetota > Actinomycetes > Actinomycetales > Bifidobacteriaceae > Bifidobacterium > Bifidobacterium cuniculi. Next base: position 83,540 of record NZ_JGYV01000008.1, on the reverse strand, counting down.
GTAGGGGTCATGCATGGGCATGGACTTCAAATGACGCGGTTCGAAGAGCACCATGTCGGCCTTCTTGCCGACTTCGATGCTTCCCAGGCTCTGCTGCATGCCGATGGCCTTGGCTCCCCCGACCGTGGCCATGGCCACGGTTTCGCGTGCGGTGATGCGTGCGGCATCACGCGAGAACCCCTTCTGGATGAGCGCCGCGAATTTCATCGCCTCCAGGAAATCGGTGGTGTTGTTGCTGGCCGCACCATCCGTGCCGATGGAGACCGTGATGCCCTTGTCCAGACATTCGCGGATCGGCGCCACACCTGACCCGAGGTACATGTTGGACACCGGATTGTAGCTGACGGACACGCCGTGACGGGCGAAAGCGTCGATCTCGTCATCGGTCAGGTTCACGCAGTGCACGCCGAGCATGTGGTCGCCCAGGAATCCCATGCCTTCCAGCATGGGCACGATGTCCGAGTCGTAGGTTGCCTGACACATCGCATCGTCGACTTCGGTTTCGTCGATGTGCATGGCATAGCGCACGTCGTGGGCCTTGCAGTAGTCGAGCATGGTCCGGTAGCCTTCCGCCGAGGTCGACCAGGTGACATCCGGCCCTGTCCAGATGGACAGCATGTCGCCATGGTCGCGGTACTCGGTGCGCAGGCGCTCCACTTCCCGCATGGCCTCCTCGGCGGGCTGGACCATGCACGCCGGCATGCCGTAGTCCTCGCCGCGGTCCTGGAAGGTGCGGATGAACACGCTTCGGATGCCGGTGTCCATCATGCCGGCGATACAGCCGTCAGCCAGTTCGGGGTCCTGGTCGGTATAGAAGAACTCGCATAGCGTGGTGCATCCGGAACGAATCGCCTCCATGCAGGTCAACTGAGCGGCCAGGCGATGTTGGTGCGGCGTCATCACGGCACCGTACGGCAGGGCGGAACGGTTGAGCCATTCGATGAGTTGATGGTCGGCGCCCAGACCCTTGAGGAAGGACTGGAAGATATGGGTATGCGTATTGATGAATCCGGGGAAGAGCACCTGTCCGTCGGCGTCGATGACGTCGCTGGCGTTCATGCTGCTCGATGGTTCACCGCTGCCGATCATGGCGATGCGGTCATCGGTCACGGCGACGAAGCCGCGGCCGATGACCTGCATGTCCTCGTTCATGGTGCAGATGGTGGCATTGGTGATGAGCAGATCATACTGGGTGTTGGACTTGTTCATGGGTGCAGGCCTTTCGGGAGCCGCGGATTCCGCGCTCCTACCCAAGGGCTGCAACGGGAACCCGCATGACGGTTGTGCTGTCATGGTCCGGCGAGATTCCCGCGAAATGAGATCATCTCAAGAAAATCAAGCCTTCACCTGTTTTGGTAGGAAGGAAAACAGGGAAAACTTATGGCCCTCAAGGTATGCATCCACGGTTTCATCGAGGTGTCAGGCCAGTTACACGCGCCGAAACGGCATGTTTTGGTTGTGTAACATCCACTCTCCGACACATATGTGAAGTGTGACCCGGTCACAACACACAACTACCGACTGCACCTACATCCAGCAGTTGTGACCGGGTCACGACTCACAACTAGCGGATGCTCATGCCTTGGTGGTCTTCACCACGGTGAACACCAGGGTGGAGATGCCGCACAGCAGGCCGCCGATGGGCCAGCTCAACCAGAAGTACACATGGGCGGCACCGTCCACGAAGAGAAACAGCAGGGACAGGCCGACGATGGTGGCAAGAATCATGATGATGCCGCAAACGGCTTCGTTGATGGCGTCATAGCGTGATTTCCCCTGCCGGCCGGCGTCTTCAAAACCGGCACTCTTGCGGTTGTAGTCGTCGATGTTGAGCCGCCCGTAGTCCATGCCGCCGCGGATGAAGCACCAGACGCCCATGGCGATGCATATGAGCATCAAGGAGTACGGCCAACCGTCATGGATGCCCCAGGCCTCGTCGGCCACCACCGAGAAGGCCACGCCCACCACAATCAGTGCCATGCCGGCCACCAGGCATACGGCCAGTTCGCGCCGGCCGGCAGCATGGTCGGCATCGGAGTAGAAATCCTGCACATAGGGATGCCTACGCTGGAACGCCGTATGCGACAGTCCGGCCGGGATCAGCAGTGCGCAGCCGATGAGGACGCCCACCATGATACTCAGGAAGGCGCAGACGTCATTGTATGGATTGTCGGCACCCAGGACCGACCCGGAAGAGTCGAAGGAGTTGCCCACCGCCACGCCGAGGACGATGACCGCCACGCCCCAGGCGATGCGGTTCGCGAAGCGCCGCATATGCTCGTCGTACCCGGTCACGTCATATGCCGTGCCCGTCGGCACCGGCGTCACCCCTGGAAAACCCTCGGCATCATCCTCCGCTGCTGGCGCCGGGCCGGATGCCGTGGTCACGTCGCCAAGCACCAGGTCGTCGAGCGTCACGTCGAACAGGTCGCACAGGATCAGCAGCTTGTCCATTTCCGGATATGCCTTGCCGCTCTCCCACTTGCTGATCGCCTGGCGGGACACGCCCACCAGCATGGCCAGCTGTTCCTGGGTCATGCGCCGTGCAGCGCGCAGGGCCTGCAGGTTGTCTTCGAATGCCATCGGATAGTCCTTCCTCTCGTCCTGTCACGACCTTACCGGCCGTGGCTCCGATGGGTCCACTGTGGCCCATGAGGCGGAAGGATGTCCACCACCTTATGGTTGCATCGCGCACAACGGCGCGCAACCACCGGTTGCATCCGCATGATTCCAACGATTCCCCGCATGCACGGCACGCGGCCACGCAACCGCCACGAGACGGTCCCGCAAGGCCGGAACGTGAGATGCCGGCCGACTGTTGCCTACAGCAACCGCCGCCCCAGCACGCGGTACGGCTTGAACATCACGGTGAACAGGCGCTGCTTGAAGGCGTCGTCCGTCACGTCGATGAGCGTGTTGAGCGCCTTGCACACCACCTTGCCCAGCAAGGTCTGGTGCGCCCCCATCAGGTGGATGCCGCGCGTCTTCCAGTTGTACACGTAATGCTGCATGACGAAGGGCTTCCTGCTGTCGATGTAGGAGACCCTGCCGGCGCCGTGGTCATGGATGTTGCCCACGATCGACGACTTGGGGATGAAGGCATGGATGAGCGGCTCAATCAGCCGGTACGCGTCGGTCCGGCGGTAGCGCGGCGCCAGCCCCGGCCCGTCGAAGTTGCAGATGCACTGGATATCCCGGACACTCTCCGGATCGTCCTCCACCAGCTGACGGCACGCGAACTCCGCCAAGTTGCCGCCCTTGGAGTGCCCGCAGACGATGAGCGGGCCGCCGAAACGCGCGTGCACGTCCTTGAGAAAGGTGGCGGCGTCGCGCTGGGAACCGGTCGGCTCGTCGCGCGACAGCTCCAGCGACTCGTGCCAGCCGGTGACCGTCAGGTCGGTGGCACGGAACGCCACGCACAGCGTGTCGCCGACGCGCACGGCGAGCGCCCCGAACTGCTGGCCGCCTTCCACGTAGTGTGCGCGGAAGTCGGCCATGGTCACGTTGCGGTAGCGTCCGGCCTGCTTGACGACTTGTGCGAGTTCGAGGTCCTCCTTGTTGTTCAGGGAGACGATGGTGCGGTGGCTGGTGCTGGTGATGGTGGGCAGCACGGCGCGTTCGATGGCGTGTGCGATGGGGGTGCCGGCGGTGTGGCTGGCGTAGTCGAAGTTGGACAGTTCCGCCAGGACGAGCAGGTCGAGCGTGTTCGGCTTGACCTGCTCGAAGGTGGCGTCGCCGTAGTCCTTCACGTAGTCCAGGAGCACTGGCGGGTCACCGCTTCTCGAACCAGGCCACGAGGTGACGACTGTCGGTGAGCGGGAAGCTGTATTTCTCCTCGGTGGAGACGGGCTGGTCCACGCCGGGCACCTGGTTCGGTTCGAACCAACCGCGGAAGGAGACGTGGGTGCCGTGGTGGGCTTCGACGATGGCGTAGTCGCCGGCGGAGGCGTCGTGGAAGCCGAGGACGTCGCAGACGACCTGGGGTCCAGGAATGGGGAAGGTGTGGGCGCCCTGCTCGTAGGTGGAGGCGAAGGCCTCGCCGTCCTTGAGTTCGCCGATGCCCTGCACGCTGACGGTGGCGTTGACGGTGTTGAGCGCGTCCATGTCGGTGCTGTGTTCCTGGGTGCGGCGGCGCGTCCAGTCGACGATCTCGTGCCTGGGCAGCGTCACCTGCGTGTAGACGTGTTGGGAGACGGTCTGTCCCATGGGGTGCACCTTGCCTTCGCGGATGTCGAAGGCACCGTCTTCGCGGGCGCGCATGGAGACCACGTAGCCGCCGCCGTCGGGCACCCAGACGCTGTGTTCGCCGGTGTGTTCGTTGACGTACATGGCCAGGAAGTCGTCCCGCTCATACAGTTTCTCGTCGATCCTGTCGCGTTCGATCGAAGCCACGATGTTTCCTTCGGCGTCGTTGACCTGCAGGTCGACGGGGCCGAAGACGCTGATGCGGGTGGTGTCGGTGTCGGCGCCCCGTTCGATGTCGATGCCGTACTTGCAGCACAGGGCCAGCTTGATGAGGTAGCCTTCCTCCTGGTGGGCGCCCGGTGCGCAGTGGCCCATGATCTGGTTGTGTACGAAGAAGGACAGGTAGTCGCCGAAGACGCCGGAGCCGTACTTGACGAAGTCGGCGGCCTTGAAGTCGAGTTCGTGGCCCTGTACGGCGGCCAGGTCGGTGAACAGGGTGAAGTACTGGGCGAAGGTCAGGGTGCCGGCGTGCGAGAAGCGCTTCTGTTGGTACATGGTGGGCACGTCGGGGCACAGGCTCTCCAGCACGTGCTCGAGGGCGTTCGTGGCCGCGTTGCCGTGGAAGGCGGGGAAGTCCATGCGGGTCCACGCCTTGAAGGTGTCGAGGAACTCTTGGCGGTACATGCGGTAGTCGGCGTAGCGGGTGGCGATGCTCGGCAGGTACAGGTCGCGGCCGAAGCGGCGGATGCCCCAGCCGTAGGGTGGCAGGCGGGGGATGTAGTCCTCGGGGTTGATCACGTTGAAGATGTTGTCGAAGCGTTCGCTGTTCCAGTCGTCGCGCATGGTCACGCGGCTGGCGGAGAAGGTGTACGCGTAGAAGCGGTCTTTGCTCACGCCCAGCGTGGTGTCCTCGTCGATGATGGCGGCGAGCGCGTTGGCCACGGCCGCTCCCCTGCTGTGGCCGATCACCCACAGCTTGGCCTGGGACATGTCGAGGTCGTGCCGGGCGATGTAGGTCTTCAGGTCGCGCATGGCCTTCTCGGCGCTGAAGCGGAAACCCTCGTGCTCGCTGAAGCGCGAGTAGTCGCCGTCGCTGATGGAGTCCGCGACCTCGCTGTTGGACAGCCATTCGGTGGTGTCCGAAGTGCCCCGCAGCATCATGACGAGCAGCATGCGCCGGTTGCCGTTGCCGTCGTCGACCATGCGGTGTCCGAAGGCGTAGCTGACCTGGTCCACGTTGCGTACGAAGCCGATGCGGTTCTCGTCGTTGAGGTGGTAGTAGCTCGTGATGTCGATGTCGTCGCAGCCCAGGGCCTCGAAGGACCTGCGGATGTAGCGGTACTGGTTGGACGGCACGTTCTTGTAGCCGGACAGGCAGATGGCCATCGCCGACCATGCCATGTAGGGGTTGTATTCGTTGCTCGGCGCGAAGAACCAGGCGCCGTCGAAGGGGAATTCGATGTCGTTCTCGAACCGTTCCTTCGCCTTGCCGCACATCTGCGCGAAGTGGGACAGGAAGGTGGTGGAGAGCATGGTCATGTCCGGGCTGTGCTGTTGTGCTTCGCGTGGCGTCATGGTGGGGCCTTTCCTCAGTCGTGGGTCTGTACTTTCGGATTGTAGGTGATGGAAGGCGTTGCACTGGCAGAGAACGCGGCGGGACATGTCGGCGCCCGATGCGATGAGCGCCACCGCCCGTGGCGGGCGGTGGCGCTCATCGAGTCAGGAAACGGGGAATGTCAGTCCTCGTCCTCGTCCGGGTCGTAATCGACGCCGGTCTCGGCGCGCTGTTCGGCGCTGATCGGGGCCGGGGCGCCTGTCAGCGGGTCGCGGCCGCCGCCGGCCTTCGGGAAGGCGATGACGTCGCGGATCGAGTCGGCGCCGGCGAGCAGGGCCACGGTGCGATCCCAGCCCAGGGCGATGCCCGCGTGCGGCGGGGCGCCGTACTTGAAGGCCTCGAGCAGGAAGCCGAACTTGTCCTCGGCTTCCTCGGGGGTGATGCCCAGCACCTTGAGCACACGGTCCTGGATGTCGTCGCGGTGGATACGCACCGAGCCGCCGCCCATCTCGTTGCCGTTGCACACGATGTCGTAGGAGTCCGACATGGCATGTTCCGGATCGGTGTCGAAGGTGTCGATCCAGTCCTTGGACGGCATCGTGAAGGGGTGGTGCATGGAGGTCCACTTGGAGTGACCGACCGCCACGTCGTCGTCATCCGGGTCGTCGGTGCACTTGAACAGCGGGAAGTCCACCACCCAGGTGAAAGCGAAGTCGTCGGGCTTGAGCAGGCCTGCACGGTCGGCGAGCTCGACGCGCACCGCACCCAGCAGCAGCTGGGAGGATTCACGGGCACCGGCCGCGAAGAACACGGCGTCGCCATCCTCGGCGCCGACGGCCTCCTTGAGGCCCGCACGCTCGGCTTCGGAGAGGTTCTTGGCCACGGGGCCCTTGAGCTCGCCGTCCTCGGCGAAGACCACGTAGGCCAAGCCCTTGGCACCGCGCTGCTTGGCCCAGTCCTGCCAGGCGTCGAACTGGCGACGCGGCGTGGCGGCGCCGCCCTTGAAGAGCACCGCACCCACGTAGGGAGCCTGGAACACGCGGAACGGCGTGTCCTTGAAGTAGTCGGTGAGCTCGACGATCTCGTTACCGAAGCGCAGGTCCGGCTTGTCGGAGCCATACTTGTCCATGGCGTCCTGCCAGGTGATGCGCGGCAGCGGCAGCTGCACGTCGTAACCGTCGGCCTTCCAGATCGCGGCAATGACCTGCTCGGCCATGGCCATGACGTCCTCCTGGTCGACGAAGGCCATCTCCATGTCCAGCTGGGTGAACTCCGGCTGGCGGTCGGCGCGAAAGTCCTCGTCACGGTAGCAGCGGGCGAACTGGTAGTAGCGTTCGACGCCGGCCACCATGAGCAGCTGCTTCAGCAGCTGCGGCGACTGCGGCAGCGCATACCAGGAGCCGGGTACCAGGCGGGCCGGCACCACGAAGTCGCGGGCGCCTTCCGGCGTGGACTTGATCATGGTCGGCGTCTCCACCTCGGTGAAGCCGAGACGGTCGAGCACGGTGCGCGCAGCGCGCATCATGTCGGAACGCAGCTTGATGTTGCGCTGCATCTGCGGGCGGCGCAGGTCGAGGTAGCGGTACTTGAGGCGCACGTCCTCGCCGGGCAGCTTGTTCTCGGACTCGTTCTCCAGCGCGGTGGACACCTGGAAGGGCAGCGCGTCCGACTTGGCGAGGATGCCGATGCGGTCGGCCACGACCTCCACCTTGCCGGTGGCCAGGTGGTCGTTCTCGTTGCCTTCGGGGCGCAGGCGCACGTCGCCTTCGACCTCGATCACGTATTCGCTGCGCAGGGGGCGTGCCATCTCCTCGTCGTTGATGACGATCTGCACCAGGCCCGTGTTGTCGCGCAGGTCGATGAAGGCGACCCCGCCGTGGTCACGGCGACGGTCGACCCAACCGGCGAGCTTCACGTGCTTGCCGGCCATGTCCTCCGTCACGTCGGTGGCATGCTGCGTACGATAAGCCGTCTGGCTCATGCTTCCTCTATTCCTTGTATTCCTGTTCGTTGGCTGTTGGTTGACAGTATGGTTGGCATACCCGTCCGGACGTCACTCGCCGGCCGCGGGCAGCCGCACCGCCTGCGAAGCGTATTCATTATCGGGCGTCCAGGTGTCTGCGTCGGCGCGCTTCTGCTCTCCGGTGACGATGTTCTTCACTTCGTCGGCGCCGTCGTCGTCTGGGTCCTCGTTGGGGAACCACACGTACGGGATGCCGAGCTTGTCGGCGTACTTGATCTGCTTGCCGAGCTTCGCGGCGGTCGGCGCCACGTCCGCCGCGATGCCGCGGGCGCGCAGCCGGTAGGCGACCTCGTTGGAGTCGGCGCGGTTCTCCTCGTTCCACACGGCCACAAGCACGCAGGCCGGCGAGATGCGGCTCGCCTCGGCGCCGGCGGTGTGCAGCAGGTAGGACACGAGGCGCGACAGGCCGATGGACAGGCCCACGCCGGGGTAGGTGCGCTTGCCGGAGGACGCCAGGTTGTCGTAGCGGCCGCCCGAGCAGACCGAACCGAGCGAATCGGCGCCCTCGAGGAAGGTCTCGTAGACCGAACCGGTGTAGTAGTCGAGGCCGCGGGCGATCTTCAGGTCCGCGATCACGGCGCCGGGGCGCAGGTGATGGGCCTCGTCCACGATCATGGTGAGGGTGTCGAGGCCCTCCTTGAGCAGCGCGTATGCGTCCGCGTCGTCGTCCACGTGGTGGATCTCGCACAGTGCGTTGACCTGCTCGACCAGGGAGGCGCCGTTGTCGGCGGTGATGCGCGCCAGTTCCAGGCACGCGTTGGCCTGGTCGCGGCTGGCACCGCAGGTCTCCATGAGCAGGCGCATGACCTCGTCGGCGCCGATCTTGTCGAGCTTGTCGATCTCGCGCAGCACGCCTTCGATGTCCGTCAGGCCCAGTCCGCGGTAGAAGCCTTCGGACAGCTTGCGGTTGTTGGCATGGACAGTGGCCTTCGGCAGCCCGTACTCGCGCAGGCGCTCCAGGGCCTGCACCATGACGAGCGGCAGTTCCACCTCGTAGTGGTCAGGCAGGGTGCCTTCGCCGACCACGTCGATGTCGGCCTGCACGAACTCGCGGAACCGGCCCTCCTGGGGACGTTCGCCGCGCCACACCTTCTGGATCTGCCAGCGCTTGAAGGGGAAGGCCAGCTGACCCGAATGCTCCACGACGTAGCGGCTCAGCGGCACGGTGAGGTCGAAATGCAGGCCCAGCCGCTGTTCGACGGGCGTATCGGACTCGTGTCCCACTTCCTGCAGGCGGCTCAGCAGGTAGATCTCCTTGCTGGTCTCGCCTTTCTTGAGCAGGCTCGAACCGGGCTCCACCGCCCTGGTCTCGATGCCGATGAACCCGTTGAGTTCGAAGACGTCACGGAGCGTGTCCACGACACGCTGCTCCACTACGCGTTCAGAGGGGAGCCACTCTGGGAATCCTGAAATCGTTGCACCTTTTGCCACGATGTCCCATGATATGACAGGTCACGGAAAACGTATCGACGGGATTGCCTACACTAGGGAGCCAGGGATGCGCGCGCATGCGCACGCGTGGCCCGCCGTGTACCACCAAGCTTAAGGAGCTGACCCATGGCCGACAACACTGTCACCGAAGCACAGACCACCGATGCCGCGACCGCGCAGGAGGCACCGACCCCCGCCGCCGTCAAGGCACATGCTCCCTCCCCTGCCGCCCTGGCGAAGACCACCACGCACACCACGCCCGCACCGACCGGCTATACCGAATCCGAGGTGAAGGCCGCCGAGGCCTTCGGCCGCGTCGCCGAGGACGGCACCGTATTCGTCAAGGAAGGGGACGGCGAACGTGAGGTGGGTCAGTTCCCGAACGCCTCCAGCGAGGAGGCGCTTTCCCTCTACGCACGCCGCTATCTGGACCTCAAGGCCAAGCTCGACCTGTTCGCGCAGCGCCTCAAGTCCCGTTCCATCAAACCGCGCGAGATCGACGAGACCCTCAAGACGCTGTCCGAGGAGATCGCCAAGCCGGATGTCGTCGGCGACATCGCCGCACTTCAGTCCCGCTTCGAACAGGTCAAGACCGAGGCGGCCGCCAAGAAGGAACAGATCGCCAAGGCCCGCAAGGAAGCCATGGACAAGGCCGTGGCCGAGCGCACCGCGATCGTGGAGAAGGCGGAGGTCCTGGCCGCCAACCTGGGTGACGGCACCAACTGGCGTTCCACCGCGGACAAGTTCCGTTCCCTCTTCGAGCAGTGGCAGGAGCACCAGCGCACCACCATCCGCATCGACAAGGCGCAGGCCGACGCCCTGTGGAAGCGCTTCTCCGCCGCCCGCACCACCTTCAACCAGGCACGCCGCAAGTGGGCGCAGGCGCGCGACAACGAGCGCAACCAAGCCAAGAAGGCCAAGGAGCAGATCATCGCCGAGGCGAACGAGATCAAGAACTCCACCGCCTGGGGCGAGACCTCGCACAAGTTCAACGAGCTCATGGACCGCTGGAAGAAGGCGGGACGAGCCGGCCGCAACGACGACGACACCCTCTGGACGCAGTTCCGCGAGGCCGCCGACACCTTCTTCAATGCACGCCAGGCCGACCGTGACCAGACGAACAGCGCCGAGAAGGAGAACCTCGCCAAGAAGGAGGCGCTGCTGGCCCGCGCCGAGGCGCTCCTGCCGGTCAAGACCGAGACCGAGGCGAAGCAGGCGCGCCAGCAGCTCGCCGCAATCCAGGAGGAATGGGACCAGATCGGCTACGTGCCGCGCGACGACATGCGTCGTATCGAGAACCGTCTCGACAACGTGGACAGGCAGATCAAGGCCGTCGAGGACGCCGCTTGGAAGAAGAGCGATCCCGAGGCCGATGCCCGCAAGTCCAGCTTCGAGGTCCAGCTCAAGGCGCAGCTCGACGAACTCGACGAGCAGATCGCCAAGGAGTCCGACCCGAAGAAGAAAGCCAAGCTCGAGGCCGAGAAGGCCACCAAGGAGCAGTGGCTCAACGCCATCAAGTAGCCACTAGGACGTGAAAAGGGGCCCCGGCACATGTGCCGGGGCCCCTTTTCACGTCGTGACGACGTCCTCGTCACTCGAAGAGGGTCATGTTCGGGTCCTTGGTGGCCTTGTCGCCGTACTCCACCACCAGCCAGTCGTTGACCAGGTACTTGGCGATGGTCAGCAGCGGCGTGCGGTACGAATCCACCTTGAGGCCGGAGCGCAGGTCATCCACGCCCTGGGCGTCCGTGTCCTCGGGGACGAAGGAGGTGGGATCGCCATCCTCGAGGTGCCTGGCGATGGACGCGGCAGCCCCCTTCACGAAGTCCGCCGCCAGGTACGAAGTGCCGCGTGAATCCGGGAAGTACCCACCGTAGTTGGCATCCACACGGGCGTTGAAATCCTTCACCAGCGTATCCCGTCGATGGACGAGGCATCGATCCGGCCGATTCCCATGGCAGTCATGTTTGCGCCATCCTTTCGTTGTCAAGCCTTGCAAACAACCCCGACTCTAAGGCGATTCTCCGCCATGGGCGCCTATTCGCCCTGTGAGCAAATCCCGCTTTCCGGACATCGGTTCCGTGGCCTAGATGTGCCATGCAGGGATGCCGAGGGGCCGTCTGCGGAATGCATCAAATGCATTCCGCAGACGGCCCCTCGGCATCCACGGTGTCAGGGAGGCTTACTCGACGCCCACGGCGACCGGTTCCTCCCGCTTGGCGGACTCGTCCTGCGGTTCGTCGAAGGGCTCGCTGGCGAAGGTGAACTCGCCGAGGATGCCCTCGCCGTCCGCGTCCACGACCACGCGCTCGTTGTCGTGCAGCTCGCCCATGAGGATCTTCTCCGAGACGGCGTCCTCGATGTCGCGCTGAATCACGCGGCGCAGCGGACGAGCGCCGAGCAGCGGGTCGAAGCCCTTCTGCGCGAGCAGGTCCTTCGCCTTGTCGGTAAGCTCGAGCTCCATATGGCGGTCGAACAGGCGGTCGTTGAGCTGCTTGACGTCGAGGTCGACGATCTCGCGCACCTGCGGCTCGGTGAGCTGGCGGAACACGATGATGTCATCCAGTCGGTTGAGGAACTCGGGACGGAACTGCTGCTTGAGCTCGTTCGACACCTGGTCCTTCATGCGCTGGTAGCTCGTCTCCGTGTCGTTGCCCAGGTTGAAGCCGGTATTGGCGGCCTTGGCGATGTCATGGGTGCCGAGGTTCGTGGTCAGGATGATGATGGTGTTCTTGAAGTCCACCTTGCGTCCCTGGCCGTCGGTCAGGTGGCCGTCGTCCAGCACCTGCAGCAGCGTGTTGAAGATGTCCGGGTGGGCCTTCTCGATCTCATCGAAGAGCACCACGGAGAAGGGCTTGCGACGCACCTTCTCGGTGAGCTCGCCGCCCTCCTCGTATCCGACGTACCCCGGGGGCGCACCGAAGAGGCGCGACGCGGCGTACTTCTCGGAGAACTCGGACATGTCCACGCGGATGAGCGCGTCCTCGTCGTCGAACAGGAACTGGGCGAGCGTCTTGGCCAGCTCGGTCTTGCCCACGCCGGTGGGACCGGCGAAGATGAACGAGCCGGAGGGACGCTTCGGGTCCTTGAGGCCGACGCGGGTGCGGCGGATCGAGCGGGACAGGGCGGCGACCGCCTCGTCCTGGCCGATGATGCGCTTGTGCAGCTCCGACTCCATGGACAGCAGCTTCTTGGACTCGGCCTGGGTCAGCTTGAAGACCGGGATGCCGGTGCTCTGCGAGATGACCTGGGCGATGACGTCCTCATCCACCACCATGCGCACGTCGGACTCGCCCTCGCGCCAGGACTGCTCCTTCTCCTTGCGCTCAGCCTCGAGTTTCTCCTGCTTGTCTCGCAGTTCCGCAGCCTTCTCGAACTCCTGGTCCTTGATGGCCTGATCCTTCTCCTTGGCGATGCGCTCCACGCGGGCATCGAGCTCCTTGAGCTCGGGCGGGGCCGTCAGCCGCTTGATGCGCAGGCGGGCGCCTGCCTCGTCGATCAGGTCGATGGCCTTGTCCGGCAGGTTGCGGTCCTGGATGTAACGGGCGGACAGCTCGGCAGCGGACTGCAGCGCACCGTCGGTGATGGTCACGTGGTGATGGTTCTCATACCGTGCACGCAGGCCCTTGAGGATCTCGATCGTCTCGGCGATGGACGGCTCGTTGACCTGGATCGGCTGGAAACGGCGTTCCAAGGCGGCGTCCTTCTCGATGTACTTGCGGTACTCGTCGGTCGTGGTCGCGCCGATGGTCTGCAGCTCGCCACGTGCCAGCATGGGCTTGAGCATATCGGAGGCGCCCAGGGCACCGTCCGCGGAGCCCGCGCCCACGATGGTGTGGATCTCGTCGATGAACAGGACGATGTCACCGCGGGTCTTGATCTCCTTGAGCACCTTCTTGAGGCGTTCCTCGAAGTCGCCGCGGTAACGGGAGCCCGCCACCATGGAACCGAGGTCCAACGAGTACACCTGCTTGCCCTTGAGCGTCTCCGGCACGTCGCCGGCCACGATCTTCTGCGCCAGGCCCTCGACGACGGCGGTCTTGCCGACGCCGGGCTCGCCGATGAGGACCGGGTTGTTCTTGGTGCGCCTCGAGAGCACCACCATGACGCGCTCGATCTCGGCGGTGCGGCCGATGACCGGGTCCAGCTTGCCATCCGCGGCCTCCGCGGTCAGGTTGCGGCCGAACTGGTCCAGGATGGCGGAGCCCGACTGTCCGTGCTTGTCCTGCACACCGCCGGCGTTCGCCAGGTCGCCCTTGTCGTCGTCGCCACCGGCATTGCCACGGATCATGTCGATCGTGGTGGTGCGCAGCTCTCCGAGATCCACGTCCATCTTGATGAGCACCTGAGTGCCCACGCCCTCGCCCTCGCGGATGAGGCCCAGCAGGATGTGCTCCGTGCCGATGTAACTGTGTCCGAGCTGCAGCGCCTCGCGCAGGGACAGCTCAAGCACCTGCTTGGCGTGCGGCGTGAAGGGGATGTGGCCGTTGGGAGCGGCATTGCCCTTGCCGATCATTTCCTCGACCTGCTTGCGGGTGTCCTCCAGGGTCACGCCCTTGGCCTCCAGAGCCTTGGCGGCCACGCCCTCACCTTCACGGATGAGGCCCAGCAGGAGGTGCTCCGTACCGATGTAGTTGTGCTGGAGGGCACGAGCCTCTTCCTGCGCCAATACGATGACGCGCCGCGCACGGTCGGTGAACCGTTCGAACATGCTAGTCCTTCCATTACGTAGTAATTCCACCTCACTCTACAGATTTCAGGTGACGAACATTCCCGTTCCCCGAGATTTTCTCGAGCGACGGTACACGTTATGCTGGTCTGAGGAGCAATGGACAGCCAATCGCAAGGAGGCCATGAGATGAATGACGCCATGAGCACACTCAACCAGCAGGGGGATCTCGTCGTCGGCGTGGACGGTTCCGCGGAATCCTTCGGGGCATTGCGTTGGGCACTGGGCCAGGCGGCCCTGTCGGGACAGAGCGTGAACGCCGTGTACGGCTGGTCCTATTCTTGGGACATGGGGCCCGAGCCGCAGACCGACGAGGAGGTCGCCGAACTGCGTGTGACGATTGCCGACCGACTGCGCACCTGGGTGGATGACGCCACGAAGGACATCGACATCGATCGGGACAGCATCAAGCTCACGTCCTTCCGCGCCTCCGGGGCGGCCGCGTTGCTGGAGATCGGCGCCAACGCCCAGCAGATCGTCGTCGGCCGCCGTTCCATGAGCCGCGTGGCGCGCTGGCTTGTGGGCTCCCTGTCCTCCTCGGTCGCCGAGGATGCCACGGTGCCGGTCACGGTGATCCGCACGGCCGGCGACGAGGACCTGGACGTGCAGGACCAGATCGCCAATGCACTCACCCCGGAGGACACCGAAGTGCATTACGAACGTCCGGGCAGTCCGGTGCCCCGCGTCGGCAGGCCCGTCGTCGTGGGTGTGGACGGCTCCGCGCTCTCCCTGCGCGCATTGTCCTTCGCGGCACGGCTCGCCACGCTCAACCATGCACCGCTGCATGTGATGTTCTGCTGGACCCTGCGTGACCTGGGCACGATTCCGGGCTACGAGACCACCGTCGCGCCCATGGAGGTGGCACAGGAGCATGCCAAGGGCATCGTGGAGCGGCTCATCGACGAGACCGACCTGCCCCAGGGACTCACGGTCACGCCGGATGTCTTCCACATCAGCGCAGGCAAGGGCCTGGTGAGCGCATCCCGCTATGCACGCCACCTGGTGGTCGGTTCACGCGGCCTGAGCGGACTGGACGCCCATTTCCTCGGCTCGGTCTCCAAGCAGGTGCTCAACCTTGCCGAGTGCAACTTGACCATCGTGCACTGACCGTCGTCACCACCGCCTCCCGCACCCGTGTGCCGTTCGTTCACCGTCGGCACACGTCCGGCCGTTTTCCAAGGTCCCCTTGTTACGCTTACCGATGCTATGACACAGAATGAGCAGCACGGACAACAGGCATCCACGGACGAGGTGCCCGAGAACAAGACCGATGGACCCGACGAGACCGACGAGACCGACAAGACCGAGGGCGGCGACAGCCGCGGGGACACGCAGACCCTCCCTTCCTTCAAGCCGGCCAAGGCACGCGCACGCGGTACGGCCGGCACGCCGGGCAAGGGACGGCGACGCGGCCACCGCCATTGGAAAGGCATCGCCGTGACGGTCCTCGCCGTCTGCGCCATCGTGGCCGTGCTCTTCGCCAACGGCAATATCCCGCACACCTCACGAGCCAGCGTGATGAGCGCCTGCCGCTCTGCGGCCGCGGAAGCCACGACCGCGCGGGACATGGCACAGCTGGCATCCAAGGAAGCCAAGGCATACCGGGACGACGACACCCATGAGATGAGTGCCGAGGACCTCCAGACGATGGTGACCCTCCTGGATGACATGGACAAGGAGCCCGACATCCCCACCTGCTCGATCACCATGGTGGACGAGACCCTGTCCGCCAACGGCAGCGATTCAGGCAAGCTGCGCGATGCCTATGTTGAAATCAGCCGGCAGCTGCTCCTGTTGACTGCCACCGACACCGGCCAATCCGCCACATCGCAGGACCAGGAGTCAGGCAGTGGGTCCGGTACCGACGGCACGGAATCCACCCTGGTGCCGCAATGGTCGACACAACCGACCCCCACTCCCACCGCCAGCGCCTCCCCGAGTGCCAGCGCGTCGGCCACGCCGACCGCCAGTGCCTCCCCCAGCCCGTCGGCCTCCGCGTCCTCCGGACAGACGGCGTCGCCCAGCGCCACGGCCGAATCGACGCCGTCCCCCAGTGCCAGTGCGTCACAGTCCGGCAGGACCGGTACTGCGCAGTGACGGCAGGACTGAGGGCATCATCGTGAAGGGGCGGATGGCATGATGCCATCCGCCCCTTCACGATGATGCCCTCAGTCCTGCCGTGGGTCCCCCTCGGTCCCTTGGTCTTCCAACGTAACCGCTTCTTCCAGGACTTCGGTCGTTCCCACCGGCTCCTCCTCCGGTGCCTCACCGTCATCGTCGTGCTTCTCGGTTTCGGAGACTTCCAGGACCACGGCCTCGGCAGCCGCCACGTCGCCCATGTCAGGCTGTTCGTCTGCCTCCGCTTCGGCGGTCTGTTCCACCTGTTCCGCAGGCTCCGGGACAAGTGCCACCCTACCGTCGTCAAGCTGCTCGAGCAGTTCGACGACGGCGTTCTCCTCACGCTCCCCCTGCTCCACGATGTCCACGTGCAGGTTGTCGAAGGCCGGCTTGGTCTGGACCCACAGACGGCTTGGCTCAGGCGGCTCGATCTCGGAATGCTCGCCGCAGCCATGGTCGACGGAGACCACGCGACCGTCATCCGGACTCCACCGGTTCGCGCACACGCCGAACACCGTGCTCAGTTCGCCGCGCAACGGAACGAAGAAGCCACAGGTCGAGCACACGTGCCCGTCGGCTGTCTTCGTGGACAACGACTTGGGGCCGTGGGGCCCCTCATACCAACGGCGTGCGGCCTGCTCCCGCCCCAAGGGCGACATCACGTGGCGTCTCGACAGATCGAAGTCGTCAATGGCATCCTGGAGGTCCTGCGGATCGGTGACCGAGCCGTCCTCGGCCACGGTGCGCTCGACCTGTGTCACCACCTGCTCGGTGGCACCATCCTCGAGACGTACGTCGTCGCTGGCAGTGCCGATGGAATCCGTCACGCTCAGGTCGGTCGGCTCCAGCCGGTCCTTCCAGGGAACCCAAGGCGGGGGCAGCAGCGAATCGTCGGTAGGCGCCAAGGTCGACTCGTCCACGGTCCACTGGTCGAGCTCGGTGTCATGGAACAGGGTCACCGACCACTGCCATCCCTCGTAGCCGACCATGTCGGCCACGAACCGAAAATCCGTGACGCCGTCGTCGTGTTCCAGGGCGGCGACGAAGTCACCGACCTTTGCGGGATCGCCGGCCGTGTCGATGGCCACGGCACGTGCCAACGAGACGGGGTCTACATCATTGAACGCCATCAATCAGTCCTGTACGTCGAAGTTGTCCGCGACCGCGCGCAACAGCACGGCCAGCTTGTGGCTCTCCGCCTGGGAGGGGTAACGGTGGCGGCGCAGCTGGTTGCCGGCCGAGTCGAGCAGCTTGATCAGGTCCTCGACGATGGCCGCCATGTCATCCGGCTTCGGCCTGGTCGCCTTGACCAGGGACGGCGCGGATTGCACGACGGTCACGTCCATGGCCATGGGGCCCTTGCTTCCGTCCACCACGGAGAACTCGACCTTCGTCCCCTTGCGCAGGTCCTTCGTTCCCTCCGGCAGCGCATTCTGGGGCAGGAACACGTCGCTCCCCGCATCGCTGAGAATAAAGCCAAATCCTTTCTTCGGATCATACCAACGCACACGTCCGCTGGGCATTGTCACCTCACACAAGCATCGTTCCGCGCATCCGGCTTCCTGCCGGGCACGCCCATTACGAACGGCCATTGTACCGCAACCGTCTGCCATGGCCAAACCGCCATTACGCTGATTGCAAGGCATCCTTCCCGGTCGGGGGCTGCTCAAGAGGCATGACGATGGTGAAGGTCAGGCCGCCCCCATCGCTTTGGGTGGCGCAGATGAAGCCATGGTGCGCCCTGACCACCGAGAGCGCGATGGCCATGCCCAGCCCGGTGCCGCCTTTCTGGCGCGCACGGGACGGGTCGGACGTGTAGAAACGTTCGAAGATGCGCGACAGCGACTCCTCGGGGACGCCCGGTCCATGGTCCGTGAAACGTGCCACTGCCACCATGGTGCCTTGGCGCGTGGTCCGGAAGCGGGCGGCCGCCTCCAGAATGAGCTGCAGGGAGTTGCCGTCCGGTGCCATCTCGTCCAGTTCGCCGGCATCCAGGTCCAGGCCGATGACGCCCAGGGAGAGTTCCACGGGCGAATCCGCCGGCGTGTAGCGGTGGATGTTGCCCACGATGTTGGTCACGATCTGGTGCAGCCTGGTGCCGTCGGCCACCAAGGCGACGTCGGGCAGCGCCCCTGTGACCATCTCCAGCCGCGGCGGTGCCGGAGCGGCCGCGTTCAGGCCCACGATGCCGGTCCTGATGACGCGTTCCGGGTCGAGCGCGTGCAGGTCGTCGGCGCAATCGCGCATCACCGCGCCGAGGTTGATGTGCTGCGTCATGTCGATGCCGTGCCCCTCGTCCAGTCGTGCCAAGGACAGCAGGTCCTCCACCAGCAGGGTCATGCGCGCGCTCGATGCCTCGATGTGCGCGATGGAGTCGTCGGCCCGCTCCAGCGCATCCGGCGCTTGCCGCTGCATGCGGTAGAGCTCCGCATAGCCGTGGATCGCCGCCAGCGGCGTGCGCAGCTCGTGGCTGGCGTCGGACACGAAACGCTTCATCTTCTCGGTGGTGCGTTGCTGCTGGCGGAAACTGCGTTCGATGCGCGCCAGCATCGAGTTGAGCGAGCGCGCCAGGGAACCCATTTCCGTGTTGTACTGCGCATAGGGCACGCGCTGCGACAGGTCGCCGTCGGCGATCTTCGCCGCGGTCTTCTCGATGCGCTTGAGCGGGCTGAGCGCGTGTTGCACCGCGAGTGCGGACAGTACGCCGCCGAGCAGCACCACGGAGATGCCGACCATGGCGCAGAAATGGGTGAGCTTGTTGACCAATTCGATCTGGTTGCCCATGGACAGGCCGATGTAGATGATGCCGCAATGCTGCATAGGACCGTCCGCGCTCTTGCGGCAGTCCAGCTGCAGAGCCACGACGCGCCATGGGTAGTGCGCCATCTCCAGGGTGGAATGGTCGGGCTGCCGTGTGGCCTTCGCAGTGTCGACGATGGCGGGCGTGGTGAAGGGAACGCCCAGCTGGTACTGCCCCAGGTCGCCGTCCTCGGGCAGCTGCGGCCTGGAGATGATGTCGTTCTTGTAGACCGGCTGCAGCATGATGGTCGTCTGCCCGTTCAGTTCGTCATACAGCTCCACGTAGTAAGTGATGAGGGAATTGCTGACGTTCGCCTTCTCGTTGAGCTCGTGCACGTTGTTGACCACGAGGCTCGCCTGCTGCAGCAGCTGGTCGTCCGTGCGCTTGGTCATGTAGTTGTTCACGAGCGTGCAGATGGCCCAGGAGATGCTGGCGGCACCCACGCTGAGCAGGACGATGATCATGGACACGAGCTTGACGCTCAACGGCACGTCGGAGCGCCGCGGCGCCTTCCGGCCCGCAGCGTCCTGTGATGCCTGGCCTGTCGCGGGCTGGTTCATCCGTACACCTACTGCTTCTTGGGCACCCTGATCATGTAGCCGATACCGCGTTTGGTCTCGATGAGCGGCTGCACCTTGTGCGTGGTGCCGTCCTCGTCGGTGACGGTCAGGTCGTCCACCTTCTTGCGCAGGTAGGAGATGTAGGACTCGACGATGGCCGCGTCGCCGCCCCAGTCGTACTGCCAGACGTGGTCGAGGATCTGCGCCTTGGAGAGCACGCGGCCCTCGTTGTCCATGAGGTAGCGCAGGAGCTTGTATTCGGTGGGGCTCAGTTCGATGGGCTGGCCGGCGCGGGTCACGTCGTGGGAGTCCTCGTTGATCTCGAGGTCGCCGACCCGGATGATCGGGTCGTCCTCCTCCTGTTCGCGGGTACGGCGCAGGATGGCGCGGATGCGTGCCACGACCTCTTCCAGGGAGAACGGCTTGGTGACATAGTCGTCGCCGCCTACGGTCAGGCCCATGACCTTGTCCTGAGTGTCGTCGCGCGCAGTGAGGAACAGCACCGGCGCGTTGATGCCCTCCTGGCGGATGCGGCGCGTGACGGTGAAGCCGTCGATGTCCGGCAGCATCACGTCGAGGATGATGAGGTCCGGATGGCTTTTCTCGATGACCTCGATCGCTTCGGCGCCAGAGGAGGCGGTCTCCACCTCGTATCCCGCGAAATGGAGGGAGGCGACGAGCAGTTCGCGGATGGACGGTTCGTCGTCTACGACGACGATCTTGCTTTCGCTGGCTTTGTTCATGGCACCCATCTTCGTCACTTTCGCTGAATGTTTCCTGAGAGTCTTCTTAAAGGGAGGGGTCGGTTCAGGAGGACCGGCCCTGATGCGCATGGCGGCCGCGATGCTTGCGATGCACGAAGAACCCGATGGCGACCGCGATGAGCAGGACCGCCACGGCGGCCAGGATGATGATGCCCACGGAGGAGGCGGTACTGGACGTGGACGTGGCCTTGGCGTTGCGGATGGCGGCCATCATGTCGAGCGCCGAGGCCGCCCAGTCCGGCGTCTCGTTGCCGCTGACGGCCAACGGGGCGTACGCGGCCTCGGACAGGGCATCCACGGTGGACTGCTTGTGCAGCCATTCGTCGGAATCCGGCGAGACGACGACGGCCAGGTTGGCGTCATCGGTGGCGACGACCAGCATCACCGTGTTGGGCGCCGGGTCGAGCGACTTCATGGTCGACTGCGCCCACTGCGCCGGCGTCTCGGTGGTGTTCAGCGAGGAGAGGTAGGTCAGTCGCACCAGGACGCCCGTCTCCTCCTTCGTCTGCGCGATGGTGTCCGAGACCTTGGTGAAGTCGTCGCCCAACAGGTTCTGGGTGTCCACGATGTATGTCCCCGACGAGGACTGCGCATCGTCGGACGCCTGGCCGTCGCCCTCGGCCCATGCCGTCGCCGGCATGCAGCCTGCGACGGCCATGCCGAGCGCCAGAAGGACGGCGAGGATGCAATGCCATGCCATTGCGCCGACGGCAAAGCGGCGATGTGGATAGGGGGACCGTCCGACCACATCGGCCCCGCTGACTTCCATGCCCATTCGTGATGTCATATCCTCCACCTTACCGGGCGCCCCAGCCGTGGCGCACGGCATTCAGCATACGACACAACCGAAAGGACAACCCATGCCGCAGTACCAAGTCGATTCGGAACGCATCCAGGCGTCCGGCGCCGCCGTGTGTTCCTCCATCAACGCCATCCGCCAGGCGGTGGATGGCATGTACGCCAACCTCAACGCCCTCCAGGATGCCTGGCACGGCAGCGCAGCCACGCAATTTGCGTCCCTGGCCTCGCAATGGCGGGCGTCGCAACTACAGATGGAGCAGTCCCTGCAGTCCATCCAGCAGGCCCTCACCCAGGCCTCCTCGGTGTACGCCGACGCAGAGACCATGGCCACCAGGCTGTTCAGCGCAGGATGACGTGCCTGAAAGCAGGACTGCCGTCCGCTCGGCGAGCGGACGGCAGTCCTGCAAGGCAATCGGCCGGCCCCAAGAGGGCCCGGGTCGATCAGTAGCCCATATCCGGGGAAGCGGCAGCGGCCGGGGCCGGTTCGGGCTTGTTGGCCACCACGGCCTCGGTGGTCAGGAACAGGCCGGCGATGGAGGCGGCGTTCTGCAGCGCGGAACGGGTGACCTTCACCGGGTCGGTGACGCCTGCGGCCATGAGATCCTCGTAGGTGTCGGTGGCGGCGTTGAAGCCTTCGCCCTCCGGCAGGGACAGGACCTTGTCGAGCACAACGTCACCGGACAGGCCGGCATTGTTCGCAATCTGCTTGAGCGGGGCCTCGACGCCATCGAACACGATGGCGGCACCGGTGGCCTCGTCGCCCTCGAGTTCGACGTCCTTCTCGGCCTTCGCGGCAGCCTGCACCAGGGCGACGCCACCGCCGGGCACCAGGCCCTCCTCGATGGCGGCCTTGGCGTTGCGCACGGCGTCCTCGATGCGGTGCTTGCGCTCCTTGGCCTCGACCTCGGTCGCGGCACCCACCTTGATGACGGCCACGCCGCCGGCGAGCTTGGCGAGACGCTCCTGCAGCTTCTCGCGGTCGTAGTCGGAGTCGGTCTTCTCGATCTCGGCGCGAATCTGCGCCACACGGGCCTCCACGTCCTCCTTGGAGCCGCCACCGGAGACGATGGTGGTCTCGTCCTTGGAGACGATGACCTTCTTGGCGGTGCCGAACACGGACAGGTCGATGGAGTCGAGCTTGAGGCCCAGCTCCTCGGACACGACCTGGCCACCGGTGAGGATGGCCATGTCCTGCAGCATCGCCTTGCGGCGGTCGCCGAAGCCCGGGGCCTTGACGGCGCAGGACTTGAAGGTACCACGGATGTTGTTGAGGATGAGGGTCGGCAGCGCCTCGCCGTCGACGTCTTCGGCGATGATCAGCAGCGGCTTGCCCGTCTTCATGACGAGCTCGGCGATGTGGACGACGTCCTGCTGCGAGGAGACCTTGTTGCTGGTGAGCAGGATGTAGGGGTCATCGAGCACTGCGGTCTGGTCCTCGGCGTTGGTCACGAAGTACGGGGAGATGTAGCCCTTGTCGAAGCGCATGCCCTCGGTGAACTCGAGGTCCAGGCCGAAGCGGTTGTTGTCCTCGACGGTCACGACGCCGTCCTGGCCGACCTTGTCGAGCGCCTCGGCGATCTTCTCGCCGACTTCCGGGTCGGCGGCGGAGATGGTCGCGGTGGCCGCGATCTGCTCCTTGGTCTCGACCGGCTTGGCGGAGGCGACCAGTTCCTTGACGATGGCGGCGGACGCCTTCTCGATGCCGCGGCGCAGCGCGATCGGGTTGGATCCGGCGACCACGTTCTTCAGGCCCTCGTGCACCAGCGACTGGGCGAGGACGGTGGCCGTGGTGGTGCCGTCACCGGCGACGTCGTCGGTCTTCTTGGCGACTTCCTTGACGAGCTCGGCGCCGATGCGCTCGAACGGATCCTCGAGGTCGATCTCCTTGGCGATGGAGACGCCGTCGTTGGTGATGGTCGGGGCGCCGTAGGTCTTGTCGAGCACCACGTTGCGGCCCTTGGGGCCGAGCGTCACCTTGACGGTGTCCGCCAGCTTGTCCAGGCCGGCCAGCATTCCCTGGCGTGCTTCCTCATCGTATTCAATGATCTTTGCCATGCAAATTCCTCCACTGATATGGGAAACCATAATGTTCAGCACCACCCGCCCCACGGGAAGGCCCGCTCCGGCCGTCAGCTTCCGGACGTCCCCGCCATGTGTCGGGTGCTATCAGGGAGATTAGCACTCTCGGTGGTCGAGTGCCAACATCCCCATGTCGGGGATGTCGCACCGGCATCCCCGTGCATCGGGGAGACCGGCGGGACCCACTGGCATGGGCCGCACACGTCAGCCCAGCGCGACCACCTCCGTCGCCTGGAGGCCCTTGGGGGTTTGCTCAACGCTGAATTCCACCGGTTCCCCCTTGCTGAGACTGCGGAAGCCGTCGCCCCGGATCACCGAATAGTGGACGAACACGTCCTCCCCTCCCCCTTCGGGGACAATGAACCCGTATCCACGGGCATCGCTGAAGAATTTCACGGTTCCTTGTGCCATAGACCTGCATCTCTCCGCTCGACCGATTCCAGGCAGCATGCGCACGCTCCCGGTCCTCCCTCTCCACGACCTCGGATGCTGGCCTGCAAGCCTCGAAGGGCAGTCGAGCCTCCCGCGCAACCACGGCACGGGCGGACTCCAACCTGTGAGACGGGCATGAAGCGGGGGCCGGCCATCGGATGTCCGATGGCCGGCCCCCGCAGGTCGGCGCATAGCCGTTCAGCCCATGAGCACCGCGACGACAGGTGCGCCAATGGCGGGATTGAGCTCCACCGCCACGCCATCCAGCCCGAGCGAATTGGCGACTTCCTGTGCGGTGGCCAGCTGGTCCTCGGATTGGTACCACACCACGGTCTGGCCCGGAGCGGCCAGACCCAGGTCCGCGAGGTTCGTGGCGGTGACGTCGGTGAAACCGGCATTGCGCAGCTCGTCCGCCTTCGCACCTGCATAGTTGGCCACGCCCGTGCCGTTGGCCACGACGACCTGGTCGGCCAGGTCCGCCGTAGGCGATTCCTCGGGCTCCTGTGACGGGGATGCCGTCTCGCTCGGCGATTCGCTGGCGCTGGCGGACGCGGATTCGGTGGTGCTTTCGCTGGGGGATTCGGTCTGTACGGACGAGGAGGCCGAGGTGGTGGATGCCTGGGTCGTCGTCTGCTGCTCGGCCTGGCGGGCCGAGCGGAAGATATTGGCAGCCTGTCCGGAGAAGATGCTCCAGAACAGGACGCCTGCCAACACGGCCAGGACCAGCACCACACCGAACGGCGCGATGCGCACCAGCGCGGAACGGCGTCCGCGGTGCACCCCGACAGGACCGTCCGGCGGATTGTCGAACGCGTCCTTCGGGTACGACTCATAGCCACGGCTGTCTTTCTGGGCCATTGCGCGTCCTTCCATCTCACTCGTTGTCCATGCATGCATACTGCTTCGTGAACACTATACCAAGCATATGCCAAGATGTGCGTGTTTATACTGTCTACCATGACACAACAGGAACCGACGGACGACGTCATGTCCCGCATCGACCCGGGCTGGGCCAAGGCCCTTGCCCCGGTAGCCGACCGCATCAACGAGCTGATGGCATGGGTCCGTGACCAACAGGCGCACGGCGTGACCGTGCTGCCCTCCTACGAGCGCATCCTGCGCGCCTTCAGCATCCCCTTCGAGAGCATCCACGTGCTGATCGTGGGCCAGGACCCCTACCCTACGCCCGGCCACCCCATCGGCCTGAGCTTCGCGGTCGCCCCCGGCGTCACGCCACTGCCCAAGAGCCTGGTCAACATCTACCGTGAGCTGCAGGACGACCTGCATGTCCCGCCGCCCCGCACCGGCGACCTCACCCCCTGGACGCATCAGGGGGTCATGCTGCTCAACCGGTGCCTGACCGTGGAGGCCGGCAAGCCCAACAGCCACGAAGGCAAGGGATGGGAGGCCATCACCGACCAGGCCATCCGCGCCCTGGATGCCCGCGTGGGCCAGGAAGGCAGGCCGGTGCCACTGGTCGCGATCCTCTGGGGACGCAAGGCACAGCAGCTCGCACCGCTCATGCCGCATGCAGCCATCATCGCCTCACCACATCCCAGCCCGCTGTCGGCTTCCCGGGGGTTCTTCGGCTCCAGGCCCTTCTCCCGTGCCAACGAAGACCTCGAACGCATGGGCGCCCGGCCCATCGACTGGAGTCTGTAACCGCGCCCAGCGAACATCCACGCACTGTCAGTACAATGTGCCTGTCACCATCCACCGAAGGGAAGAATGCACGTCATGTCCTTGTTCTCCAAGCAGCCTGTCCCGGCAACGCCGGTGCCGGCACCGGCGCCGGCCACGGTCACGACCCCACCGGCCGGTGCGCTCACCGCGCAGGATACCGAACTGGCACGCCAGCTCACCGGCCGAATCCGCACCCGTTTCGCCAAGGCAGTGGTCGGCCAGGACAACCTGCGCGAGTCCCTCATCGCCACCCTGCTCGCCGGCGGCCACATCCTCATCGAATCGGTGCCCGGCCTGGCGAAGACGACGGCGGCGCAGACCCTGGCGACCTCGGTCTCGGGAAGCTTCCGACGCGTGCAATGCACCCCCGACCTCATGCCCTCCGACCTGGTGGGCACACAGGTCTTCGACTTCTCCACCCAGCGGTTCACCACCCAGATCGGCCCCATCCACGCCAACTTCGTCCTGCTGGACGAGATCAACCGCTCCAACGCCAAGACCCAGTCGGCCATGCTCGAAGCCATGGCGGAGAACGCGACCACCATCGGCGGCCAGCGCATCGAACTGCCCAGGCCCTTCATGGTGATCGCCACCCAGAACCCCATCGAGGAGGAAGGCACCTTCAACCTCCCCGAGGCCCAGATGGACCGCTTCATGATGAAGGCGGTCATGACCTATCCCACCCCGGAGCAGGAACGGACCATGCTGGCCATGCTCACCACCCGCGGCTCCGACACGCTCAACCCCGCCAGCCTGGGCAACGACGTGCTCTCCCTGCAGGACGCCGACTTCCTGCGCAGTGCCACACGCCGCGTGCATGTCTCCGACGCCATCATGAAATACGCCGTCGAACTGTCCGACACCTCCCGCGGAGGCGGCCCCAAGCCCGTGCAGGGCCTGGCCCAGCTGGTGCGCCTGGGCGCCAGCCCCCGAGCCTCCATCGCACTGGTGCGCGTCGGGCAGGCCAATGCGCTGATGTCCGGCCGCGACTACGTGATACCCGAGGACATCAAGCGTTTCGTGCCCGAAGTGTTCCGCCACCGCATCCTGCTCACCTTCGAGGCACTCGCGGACGGCGTCACCACCGACCAGGTGGTGGATTCCATCGTCAAGGCGGTTCCCGTTCCATGATGCCTCCCCTGAGCGGATCCAATCCCGTCCGGCGCAGGATCGAGTCGCTCGGCACATCCCTGTCGCTGCCTGCGGTGCGCCGTGCCCTGGGCATCGTGGAGGGCGAGCACCGGTCCGCACGCCGCGGGGGCACCGACGACCTCATCGACATCCGCGCCTATGCCGCCAGTGACGAGGCACGCAGCATCGACTGGAAGATCAGTGCCCGCTCCGGACGCCCCATGGTGGTGCAGCGCGAACGGCGCTCGAACAGCACCGTCTACCTGCTGATGGACGGCGGCGAGCACATGCAGTCCACCTGTTCCTCGGGAGAACGGGCCCTGGACGTGGCCGCGAACGCCCTGTGCATGTTCGCCATGCTCGGCCTGCGCCACAGCGACGACGTGTCCCTGTCCGTGGGGGATGCCGACCGCATCACCCGAGTCCCCTTCCACGGCGGTTTCGCGGAGTTCGAGCGCACGCTCGACCGTTCACTGGAACGCCCTTGGGACCAGGGCGGCAACCTCGCCGCACTGCTCGACCATGCACTGCATCTGCGGGACCGGCATGCCCTAGTGGTGCTGGCCACCTGCGAGCAGACCCTGGACGAGGACCACGTGCCCACCATCCGACGCATCGCCAGGACACATCCATTCGTACTCATCGACGTACGGTCGGTCAATCCCTTCGCCGAGCGTCCCATCGAGGGCCATGGCCGCGTGCCGGTCATCGACGGCAGGAGCAGGAGGCAGCTGCCGGCCTTCCTCGTCAATGCAACGGCCGCCCACGAGCTGGCCACCCATCGCGCCTATGTCGCCTCGGCCCTGCGCCAGGACCTGGCCCGCTGTGGCGCATATTTCATCCATGCCGGTTCCAGCGAGGCGGCATTCCACGAATTCATGAAGCTCCTGTCGGCCCGTCGTGCCGGCATGGGCGCCATGATGCCCAGGGTCCCGGCCACTGTGGGAGGTGCACGGTGAACAAGGCGCTGGATCTCGACGTGCCGCACATGGCAGGCGATTTCACTGGCATGTCCATGCTGTGGACCGTAGTGGCGGTGGCCCTCCTCGCCGCAGCGGCCCTTGCGGCTGCCACCGTATGGCTGTCACGGCCGAAACGACGCCGCGCCAGGCCCCATGGAGCCCATGCCCCTGCGAGCAGCCAACAGGCATGGCTGCAACGCATCCAGGACGTGGTGTCGTCCTACGAGTCAGGTTCCATCGGCGAGGACGAGGCATACGCCCAGCTGGCAGCCATCGCCCGTCGGTTCGCCTCGGAGCGGTCCGGCCGGACCCTGACGACCCACACCCTGTCGGACCTGGAACGCGCACCCCGTGGGGATGGCGGCGGTAACTGGGATGCACTCCGCCTGACCATCAGCGCCTTGTACCCGCCCGAATTCGCGGACCCCGGCCAACGACAGGCGAACGTGCGCACGGCAGCCGGATGGGTGGCCGACCTCGTGGAAAGGTGGAGGTAATGCTGCACTGGCAATGGCCCTGGGCGGCCCCCGTCGCCTTGGTGGCAGTGGCTGCGGTGGCCGTATTCGCCTATTGGCTGGGCATGCGGACACACCGCGAGGAGGTCGCCGCCACCGTCTACGACCTCGGGGAGGATCTGCGCACCCCCGAGGCCGCCGCACTCCTGCGCCGATGGAAGACCGTCTCGCGGATCATGGCGGCGTGCCTGGCCGGCGCCTTGGCGACGGCCGTGGCGCTCATGGCGCGTCCCGCGCAGGTGGATGCCGCCAGCGAGCGCAGCTCCACCCGCGACATCATCCTGTGCCTCGACGTCTCCGGTTCGGCACTCCCCTACGATCGGCAGGTGATCGAGGCGTACCGCTCCCTGGTGAGCCATTTCCAGGGTGAGCGCATCGGCATGAGCATCTTCAACTCCACTTCGCGCACGGTCTTCCCGCTGACGGACGACTACGACCTGGTCGCCGAGCAGCTCAGGAAGGCGGACGAGATACTCGCGGGCGTGCAGAGCCAGGATGACATCGACCAGCTGACCGACCGGCAGTACCAGGACATCTCCGACTTCCTGGCGGGCACGCAGAACCGCAGGAACGAGACGAGCCTGATCGGCGATGGCCTGGTCAGCTGTGCGGCCATGCTGCCTGGCGTGACCTACGGCAAGGCCGCGACGGACAGCCATCGTGAAGCGTCGATCGTGCTGGCGACCGACAACGTGGTCTCGGGCAAGCCCACCTACTCCCTGCAGGAGGCCCTGGACCTGACCAGCCAGGCGGGCATCACCGTGGACGGCCTGTATTCCGGTCCGGTCCAGGGTGAATCGGATGAGGCCACCGTGCAGATGCGCACGTTGATCGAAGAGCATGGCGGCATCTTCCTCCTGCAGTCGGACGGTACGTCCGTGCAGGACCTGGTGCGCTCCATCGACGAACGCCAGACACGGATCCAGGACACGCAGCAGGCGGACTGGGTGGACGCACCGGGCTGGTGGACCCTGGCAGTGGCCGTGCTGCTGCTGGCGGCACTGGCATGCGGATGGAGGATACGCAGATGAGCTCGTTCACCTTCGCCCCCGCCTTGGGGTGGGTTGCCGGATCCGTCATCGCCGCGACCATGGCGGTTGCTGCCGTGGCCGTCATATGGCTGCACGCAGTACGCCGTGGTGCAAGCGACGAGACACCGGGCATGTGCATACGCCGATGCGCGGCATGCGTATTGGTGGCGCTCATGGCCCTGACTCCCTGCATCGCCACGACCACCACGACACGTGCGGTGAGCGCGACCGACGTCGTCATCGCCACGGATGTCACCAAGTCGATGGACGTGGCCGATGCGACCTACGGCGACCAGGAGGGGATCAGCCGACTGGAGGCGGCCCGTCTTGCCATCGACGACATCGTCAAGGCCTACCCGAACTCCAGCTATGCCGGCATCAGCTTCGGCGCGCAGGGCACGTTGGACGTCCCGTTGACGCCGGATGCGCAGGCCATTGACAACTGGGCCGACGCCCTGGAGACGGAGCCCGCCTCGGTGGTGTCGGGGTCGTTGATGGATTCCGCGCTCGACGCCTTGCAGCGCACCCTCGAGCACCTCCATGAATCACGGCCCGATGACACGGTGATCCTGTACGTCATCACGGACGGCGAGCAGACGGTGCCCCACCTGCGGCGCACCTTCTCCGCGCTGCGTCCCTTCGTCAAGGATTCCTGCGTCATCGGCGTGGGCAGCACCCAGGGCGGCAAGGTGCCCAAGTCGGCCGGTTCCGACCAGTGGGTGCTCGACCCGGACACGGGCCAGCCGGGCGTATCCGTCATGGATGCGGAGCAGGTCAAGGCCATCGCGGACGAACTGGGCGGCAGTTCCATCCTCACCGCCGATGGCATGACGGTCGCCGACCGCAGCATCGAAGGCGAAGCCAAGCGCTGGACCCAGACACAGTCCGTCAAGGAACGCACGCATCTGGCACCCGTGACCTGGCCGCTGACCATGCTTCTGCTGGCAGTGCTGGCCTGGGAGGCGGGCGCCTGGCTGGCGCAGTCAAGGAGGTTGGTCCGATGAGCGCACGTTCACCGCTTGCCGTACGCATCGTCCTGGGGGCGGTCGCAGCACTTGCCCTGCTTGGTGCGGCCTGGGGCGCCTGGAACCTGCGTGCCGCCGCCGCATACGACCAGGCGACCGCCGCGCTGCGCAACGTGGCCCAGGAAGCGGCCGCCCCCGACGCGGACGCCAGCCAGCTGGCCCAGCAGGCACGGCAGGCACAGGACCGACTCGCCGACGTCGACGGCGACGTCCTGCTGTTGCCTGGGCTGCGTGCCGACATCGGTACGAACCTCGCGGCGGCGCAGGACCTGGTGTGCCAGCTTGACGCGGCGAATGCCAGCCAGGACGGTGCCGACGCCTCCGGCGGTACGGGGACGAACGGCAACGGCACCGCCGCTGGGGTCAGCACCGAGCTGAGCGACGAGCAACGCCAGCGCATCGAGGACATGCTCAAGGCCAACCAGTCCGCATCTCCCAGCCCGGATGCCGGCAGCAATGCCGATGCCGGCCAGGAAGGCACCCCGGGCACGACCTCCGGCGAAGCAAAGCCCTGGTAGCGTCATCCACATTCCGCCGTTCCGACGGCCGTCCGACCACAATGCCCCTGGCGGCTTGCCTTCCCATGGGCCCATGCGCTTGCATGGGCCCATGACCAATTCATTGCCCGCGATCATGCCCGGCCCCGGACCGGGCTTCTCGCTCAACCCCTGTTCGTGCGCACCGGAGCGCACCACCTACGGCGACGCCCTGCGCATGGCCATGCGTTCCAGCGCGGATGCCAACGCACGACTCCGTGCCCTCCATGCCGCCATGGCACTGGAGACATGGCAGGGGCGCGCAGCCGAGCTGTTCCGTACCCGGCTGGCCACGTTGCTGGCCCAAGGGGATACCCACGACGGCACGGCCCTCCAGGACGGGAACGCCAACCTCGCGGTGCTGTCATGAACGTCCAGGTCAGTGCCACCGTGGTCGGCGGACGCATGAGTGCCGCCACCCGCGAAGCGTATGCCTGGGCCCACGAGGCCCTCGATGACGCCGCCCGGGCGTTCCGCTCGGCCAGCCTGGGCTGGCAGACCGCCGCTACACGGTGCATAGCGGTCCAGCAGGCCGCCCTGTGCTGCGCCCAGCACCTGCCGGGACTCGGCGCCGCATTCGATCCGCGTCTCCACGTCGACCGCTGTACGGAATGCCACACGCAGGCGATGCAGCTGGCAGATGAATGCGCGCGTCTCGCCGACCTGGTGGCCCGGGCCTCCGGCATCTATGCCCAAGCCGAACAGGATGCGCTGGCCCTGGCCAGCCAAGGCATACAGGCCGTCACAGTCCTCTCCCCCATACGCTCCACGGTGGCCCTGGTCTCCGGCATGGTGGTCGGCGGCATCGTGGAAGGCGTGCGCACCGGATCGTCGTTCTCCTTCACCGGCGCCTCGCGCGCCACCGCCAGGTTCCAGGAGGGGACCATTGCGGGACTCGGCACTGTCTTCGCGGGCACGGGAACGCCGTGGGGTAGCAGCCGGAGCCGCCTCAACCAAGGCATATCCGACATGGCCCGGACCACTGGTGCCGTCAACGACATGATGCAGGGCAACCGGCTGACGGTCCGCAAGGTCGACACCGCCGCCCATCCCGTGCCGGCGGCCGCCGGCATCGGCGACGCGTTGCATGGCCTGCGCCTGCTGGGCGAGGCGAATGCGCGCCAGGATGACGGACTTTCCTATGCCACCATCGCCATATCACGCTATGAGCGCCAGGACGGATCCTCGTCATGGCTGGTCACCATTCCCGGCACCGACGGACAGGCGAATTCCCCATTCGGTTGGGAACAGAACCTCGAGGCCATGAGCTCCGACGCGGACCAACGCCGGCAGGCGGACAGCGTACGCATGGTCACCGAGGCCATGCGGCAAGCAGGCATCGGACAGGATGACCCCGTCGTCCTGGTCGGACATTCGCAGGGAGGCATCGTGGCCGCCGCCATCGCCTCGGACTGCACGCAGGAGTTCCACGTCGACCACGTCGTCACCGCGGGTTCCCCCATCGCCGGGCACCCCATCACGGCATCGTGGGTCACCAGCGTGGAGATGGAGGACGAGCTCGTGGCAGCCTTGGATGGTGCCGCCAACCCGGCGACCGATACATGGCTCACCGTACGCGGCCGTGTGACCGACAGCACCGCTGCCGCCCAGGATCGTCTTCTGGCCGGCAGCATCGTGCCCGATGCCGTCGGCACTGCCGAGTTCACCCACAACCTCAAGTACCATGAAGCCGCCTGGCGCAATGCCGACGACCTGGGATCGCCGGCATTGCGGGAGCACGACGACCATGTACGGGACACCTTGGCAGGCACCTACCAAGGCACCACCTACTGGCAGGGACGCATCAGCCAGGGACAGGCAGCGGATGCCGCCGATTCCCCATGACAACGGAAGGGGCCCCGCACATGCGGGGCCCCTTCCGTCCGGGTTCAGCCGAGGAGTGTCACTCGGTGACGGCCTTCTTCAGCAGGGAACCGGCGGAGATGCGCACACCGTAGGTCGCGGGGATCTCGATGGTCTCGCCGGTACGCGGGTTGCGACCGGTGCGGGCGGCACGCTTGACGCGCTCAGCGGAGAACAGGCCGGTGAGCTTCAGGCCTTCGCCGGACTTCATGGCCTCGACGAACACTTCCTGGAATGCGTTGACGGCTGCCTCAGCCTGTGCCTTGGTCAGGTGGGACTTCTGAGCGATCTTCGTGACGAGATCAGACTTGTTGTATGCCATGTGAGCATCCTTCTTGATTCAGGGGTTGATCCTACTTACGCGGGTCAACCACACGTTCAGTTATGAATCTTAGCGCACAACACACCGAAACGCCGCCATTTTTCGCGGTTTTCCCGAGTTTTTTCGCCCTTGGCGCCCATTTTCCGCGCATCGGGCGGCGAAAATCAGATGAGGTTGTGCCGATTGAGCCATTGCATGGCGAGCGCTCCCACCGGGATGCGCAGCCAATAGAAGGCGATGCGGTACAGCAGGGTGGCCGAGACCGCGATGGTGGAAGGGACGCCCACTGCGGTGAAGGTCACCGACAGGGCCGCCTCGACCGC
Source organism: Bifidobacterium cuniculi (assembly GCF_000741575.1). Lineage (GTDB taxonomy): Bacteria > Actinomycetota > Actinomycetes > Actinomycetales > Bifidobacteriaceae > Bifidobacterium > Bifidobacterium cuniculi. The sequence continues at coordinate 50,672 of NZ_JGYV01000008.1, read as the reverse complement.
CCCCAGGCCGCCGGGCGTCGGTACCGCCGAACCCAGCGTGTTGGCCAGCAGGAAGATGAAGGTGACCTGGATGGGGTTCATCGAGTATCCGAAGGCCAGCAGCGCCGCCCAGAAACCGAAACCGGTGGCGAGGTTGAGCAGGAGCGAGCCGACGCTGGACAACAGCAGCTCGCGCGGCTGGGTCAGCGTCTCCAGCAGGCTGCGTGCATACGACTTGACCAATGGCAGGTAGGTGTCGGTGACCTTCCTGCGCACCGGCGGGATGGCCATGGCCACGGAGACCACCAGGGCGACGCCGGCGACCACCAGGATGAGGGTGTTCACGGGGATCATGCCCGACAGGGCGTTCTTGCCGGAGAACAGGCCGATGAGCAGCAGCAACAACACGGTGATGACGGCCTGCACGGCCAGCACGGCGCTCATGATGGCCGTGGCGACCGTGTTGCGGTAACCGGACTTGCGCAGGAACTGCAGGTTGACGAAGGCGGGGCCGATGCCGGCGGGCATGGAGACCGCCGTGAAACCGGCAGCCATCTGCGAGCACAGCAGTCCCAGGGGGTTGCGCTTGTCACGGTCCATGAAGCCGCCCAGCGAGACGGCCGCGCCCACCCATGCCAGGAAGCTGAAGCCGAGGCAGGCGATCGCCATCCACACGTTCGCATCGCGGATGGCCTTGACCATCTCGTTGGGATTGAGCTGGGTGAACACGACTGCCACGGCCACGACGAGCAGGGCCAGTGCGAAGAAGGAACGCAGGCTGAACCGCGAGAGCGTGACCTGCTCGAGTGATTCGCTGACCTCCTCCGGAGCCATGGCGCCCATGGCACGGCGCAACTGTTCGAGCAACTGCTTGTTCCATCCCGGCAACGCACGCGTGTCCGCGGGGACGGCGACCTTCTGCACGAAGGGAATGAGGTTGATGACCGTTTCCTTGCCCCACACACGGCTCGCCAGTTCCACCGTGCGGTCCACGCCGACGGTCGCTGCGAAGAGCGCGAGCATCTGGACCTTGTCCAGGGCGAGGTTGGCGGCGCTGCTGGCGAAGTCGCCGTTCTGCCAGCCCGCCAGGAAAGGCTGTCCCAAGGAGGTGCGCGCCATCGCCTCGGGGGTGATCCTGCGGTGGGTGAAGCCGCGGCGGTGCGCCTTGGCCAGGTATGCGAGGAAACCGGTGACCGTCTCCTCGTCGAAAGTGTCCGGCAGGCACGCCACGGGCCGCGGCTCGGCGTCGAGCACCAGAATGGAGGATTCGCCGGTGTCAGCGACCCCGTAGGCCACCGGGGCGGGCAAGCCCAGGGACCGCAGCCCGTTGATCATGGCGTAGTGGTGGTGGTTCGCGGTGACGGCGGAACGGTCGTGTCGCACTGCCACGCCGCTGAGACGCACCAGCTGCCACAGCTGGTTGAGGTACCCGGTGAGGTGCACCTGGTTGTCGAGCACCGAAACCACGAAACGCCGTCCGTCCTCGTCCTCGAGTTCGTAGATGCGCGAATTCTCGATGAGATCGTCCTCCAGCGAGGCGGCCAGCACGTCGTCCGCATCCTCACGGTAGATGCGCTTGAGCGCATGTGGCGCCAATCCGATGGTGCGCAACGCCTGGACGACCTGTTCGCCCCAGGCGCCGGTGTTCTGCGTGCCGATCGCGAAGCGCAGGACAAGGCCGACGATGCGCCCGATGCAGATGGAGACGACGACGCCGACGACGGAGTTCCAGGAGAGGATGATGAGGAGCATGGCGCCGATGACCAGGATGTTCCATCCCCATTTGATCGCGGAACGGGTGCGCCGCGGACCGGCTACGGTGAGGAAGGCGGCAATCGCCGCATAGAAGTCAGGCAGGAGCCCCGCACCGATGTGGGTACTGCCCGACCACAGCGCGGACAGGAGCAGTGGGTTGCCGCTCCCGCTCAACAGCAGCGAGACGCCCCACGCACAGGCGAAGCCAAGGAGGAGCGCCCCTACTGCACATGCCGACTGCAGCCACTCCTTGTGGACGAGCAGCTGGACGAGCACGCTGACGGTGACGGAGAGGACAACCAGCTGCTGCAGCAGGGACGAGGGGATGTCCACCAGCCATTCGAAGACGCCTGCCGCGGAACGGGCATCACTTTCGACGCCGAAGGTGATGCCTCGCAGGTAGATGGCGAAGAGGATGACCACGATGGCGAGGATCAGGGCCATGGCCGCATGAACCAAGTCGGAGAACACGCGGGTGCGTCGGGGGACGATGTCCGCGACCAGGACGCCGTCCCGGCTGTCAGGTGGCGCCGTTTCCGCCTGCTTCTTGCTCATCGATGCCCTTCCGTGAGAATCGAACGTCTTGGCCGGGTCCGGGCCCGGCCAAGGACGGTTATGACTCACCCATTGTAGGGCATGGCACGCATGGGCGTCAGCGCATGAACGAGACCAGGTCCGCGGCCGCGCCGACGTAGCCGGACGGGGTGAGCGCCTTGAGTCGTGCCGCGGTCTGTTCGTCGAAAGCCAAGGAATCGATGAACTCCTCCACGTCCTCACGGCCGATGCGCTTGCCGCGCATCAGTTCCTTGACCTTCTCGTAGGGTTGCTCCATGCCCGGCAGTCCGGCGAGCTCGCAGGCGCGCATGGCGGTCTGGATCGGCTCGCCGAGCACCTCCCAGTTGGCATCGAGCTCGGCGCGCATGGCCTGCTCGTCGGGGTGGATGGAGTTCAGGCCTCCCAGCAGGTTGTTGAGGGCAAGCACGGCGTACCCCAGTGCGGAGCCGATGTTGCGCTGCGTGGTCGAATCGGTCAGGTCGCGCTGCCAGCGGGACTCCACCAAGGTGGCGGACAGCGTGTCGAGCAGGGAACAGGACAGCTCGAGGTTCGCCTCGGCGTTCTCGAAGCGGATCGGGTTGACCTTATGCGGCATCGTGGACGAACCGGTGGCACCCTTGACGGGCACCTGCACGAAGACGCCACGGGAGATGTACATCCAGATGTCCACGCACAGGTTGTGCAGGATGCGGTTGGTGTGGCTGATGGTCCCGTACAGTTCGGCCTGCCAATCATGGGACTCGATCTGTGTGGTCAGCGGGTTCCAGTCCAGGCCCATGCGTTCGGTGACGAAGACACGGGAGACCTCGGTCCAGTCGACGTCCGGGCATGCCGCCAGGTGGGCGCCGAAGGTGCCGGTGGCGCCGTTGATCTTGCCCAGGTATTCCTGGTTCTTGACGTGCCTGACCTGGCGTCCCAGACGGTAGACGTACACGGCCAGCTCCTTGCCCAAGGTGGTCGGGGTGGCCGGCTGGCCGTGGGTCAGCGACAGCAGGGGCAGTTCACGGTATTCGTCCGCACGGATGGTCAGCGTCTCCACGATGGACTCGGCGTCCGGCAGCCAGACCTGCTCGATGGCGTTCTTGACGCACCGTGCAGTGGAAAGGTTATTGATGTCCTCGGAGGTGCAAGCGAAGTGCACCAGGGTCTTGAGGCCGCTGAGCTGGGTGGGGCGTCCCAGTGCCTCGGCCGCGCGGTCGAGTTCGTCGTCGATGTAGTATTCCACGGCCTTGACGTCGTGGTGGGTGACGGCCTCGTGGGCGGCATGCCGTGCGATGCCTTCCGCGCCGAACCGCTCGGGGATGGCACGCAGGTAGGCCTGCTCCTCCTCGTCCAGCGGCCGCACGCCGGGCACCAGGGGCTGCCAGCCGTTGCCGGCATATCCGTTGGCCAGCATGACCATCCATTCGACTTCGACGCGCATGCGTTCGCGGTTCAGTGCGGGTTCGCTGAGGAATTCCACGAGCCGGGCGGTCTGCGCATGGTAGCGGCCATCGAGCGGGGTGAGTGCGATTGCGGGGGAAATGTCGGTAAGCTTCATGGGCACGAGGATACCGAATCGTGTGAACGGACGGGTCGGCCGTCTCACGTCTCGCACGTGGCAGGCAATGCTGCGAGGCGGTCCAGCAATGCACGGCACTGCGCGTCGCCGCGGTCGTCGAAGGGGTCGAGCAGCGTGACGGATTGCCTGAAGGGTTCCTGGACATGCAGCGCCGTCCAGTCGCAGGAGAAGCGTGCCCGGGCACGCCGGGCCTCCTGCACGAAGCGTCCGCGCAGCACCGCACGGGTGCGTCGCGGCGGCTCGTGCACGGCGCGCTCGAGCTCGTCCGCACCGGCCAGGGTGCGCATGCGGCCATGGGCCAGCAAGGATTCGTACAACGCGCCATTGGCCACGTCGTGGTAATCCAGGTCGAGCTGGCGCACCTGGGCCTCGCTGAGGTGGCGTCGCTTCCGGATGCCCTCGATCGTCACGCGCTTGCACGCCCAGTCCACGACGTGCGCGAGCGCCGGAAGGTCCCGGTCCGCCAGGAGTCCCAGCACCCAGCGCCATTGGCCGAGCACACCGTCGAAGTCATGGCCGTCCACCAGGGGATGTCGTGCGGCGAAGTTCTCCACGACGTCCAGGATGCGCAGCTGCAGCTCCAAGGCGGTTGCGTGGGACCCGTCGGCCAGTCCGAGCTGAGCGTCGGGACCCTGGGCATCCACGGCCAGGTTGGCGGTGATCGGGTCGGCCAGGGCGATGCCCTCGAGTCCGTTGGCCTCCCCGGTGCGGGCGCTCCATTCCATGGCGCACAGCACGTAGTGCGTGGTGGCGGCTTTCATCATGGTGGCCCACTGCGACCGGTTGGAATCGCCGATGATCACGTGGAGCCGACGGAAGGAGTCGGGGTCGGCATGGGGTTCGTCCCGGGTGTTGACCATGGGACGCGAACGCGTGGTCGCCGAGGAGACCGTCTCGTCCACCACGCCGGCACGCTGGGTATAGGTCCATGCACGGCCGTCGGTGTGCCCGGCACCGGTGTAGATTTGGCGGCTGATGAGGAAGGGCAGCAACTGCGTCTCGATGGCCTTGAGGGGGACCCTGCGGCGCACCAGGTAGTTCTCGTGGCATCCGCAGGAATTGCCAGCACTGTCGAGGTTGTTCTTGAACACGTGGATGCGCGCCTGGGGATGGTCGCGGTGCAGGCGTTCCTGGGCCTCGAGTGCCATGGCGCGCATGATGAGCTCGCCCGCACCGTCGCAGACCATCATGTCGCGCGGGGTGCGCGCCTCGGCGGTGGCGACCTCCGGGTGTGCCCCCACGTCCAGGTAGAGGCGCGACCCGTTGTCCACGTATGTGTTGGTGGAGCGTTCGGAACGCACCATCGGCTGGAACATCAGCATGGCGACCTGCGCGGCGTCGATCCGTGCGCCGCTGACGGAGATGCCGTATTCGGTCTCGAGACCGAAGATGCGCGCGGTGTCGTCACGATGGGCGGCGGGACCGGCCAGCCGGTTGCCGCTGTCGTGCAGCTGCGGCATCACTGGCCGCCTTTCTGCACGAACCCGCGCACGTAGTCCTCGGCGTTGGTCTCGAGCACCGCCGACAGGTCGTCGAGGATGTCGTCGAGGTCGTCGACGCTGTCCCGGGCCTCATCGGCAGCCTGCATCCGCAGCTGTTCCTGGTCCTGGGTCGGTTCGTGGTGCATGCCCTGCATGCTGGGGCGTTCCTGCGGCATGGGATTTCCTTTCCGGGCGCCCCTCAGGCGTCCTCGTGTTCCATACGCGCCAATTCATCCAGCAGGTAGGGACGCAGTTCATCGTAGACCAGTCCGTTGGAGGCGACGATGTCGTTCTCCTGGCGCCAGTAGATGGTGCCGCCCGCCCAGTCGCACAGCTTGCCCTGTGCCTCCCAGATGACCACGGCGCCGGCGGACATGGCCGGGACGTCCCATTGGTGCAGGTGCGGCTCGAAATAGGCGTCATAGGTGCCGTCCGCCACCTTGCACAGGTCGAGGGACGCCGGGCCGATGCGCTTGATGTCGGCGGGCCGTCCCGCGAGCCGGTACACGACGTCCAGGGCCTGCTGCGCGTCCTCGGGCTTGAAGGACATGCCGAACGCGACCACGGAGCCGTCCAGCTTCGTGGTGGTCGACGGCATGATCTTCTCACGCTTCTCCCCCAGCGGGGTGCGCCGGATGCGGATGGCCCCCTGGCCGCGGGCCGCCAGGTAGGTCAGGGCCAGGGCGGGCACGTGCACGATGCCGATGATGGGTTGCGCCGAGCCGTGCTCGTTGAACTCGAAGAGCGAGATGGTCACGGCCCATTCCGCCATGTTGCGCGAGTAGTTGATCACGCCGTCGATACCGCCGATGCACCAGTACCGGCTGCCGGGCGCGCCGTGCTCGGGTCGGTCCTCCCACCGGCCCTGGAAACCGTCGACGTAGGTGAGGCGGTTGTAGATGAACTGTGCCAGCCGGTGGTCCACGTCCAGGCCCCGCGAATAGTCGCGGGACCCGATGTCCAGCGCGCCCAGGTCCTTGGGCGTGATCTGGTCGTTGAGCGCATGTTTGCCGGCGTCCTGTGCGATGCTCGCTGCCTGCATCGCAAGTTCGCGTAGTTCCATGGTTCCTGCTCGTTTCTGTCCGTAGGACGTCTGTGCGGCGCAAGATGAGCGCCATCGTGCAATCGTCTCCAAGGCTCCACTATAGACGCATCGATAGGAAATGGCACGTTGGAGACTGCTGGTGAGACAACGTTTGCAGCGGCTTGGTCACCGTGGGACGCCGCCGAGGGCCCGCACCAGGTGCCACAGGTCGGCGGCTTGTGCCACGGCTTCCGCGCACTCGGGCTCCGTCCAGCGCAGCGGGTCATCCATGTCCAGCAACCAACGACGTCCCCGGCTGTCCGGCTCGGTGGTGATGCGCGTCCAGGACACGGCATGCACCTGGGGCGCGAAACGTCCGATGGCCTGTCCGCGCAACCAGGCACGCGTGTCCACGGGGGCATCCACGGAGGCCTGGGCCACGTCGCCCTCGCTCGAGGTGCGCTCGGTACGCGCGGCCAGGCGGGTGAAGAGCGACGTTGCCGGATCCAGGTCTGCCCATGCCAGGTCGACGGCCTGCATCCGCGGGTCGGCGCACGCTTGTTCCATGGGCTTGTCGGCCATCTTTCGCCGGCGCAGACGGTCGAGCACCTGCCATTTGAGCAGCCATTCCACCCGACCGGCCTCGTTGGCGAGGCCATGCCATCGGTCCCGTGGCGTATGCCGGATGGTCGCCACGTCCACCAGGGCCTGGCGCCACATCGCCATGACGGAGCGCGTCGCACGGTCCGGCCATTGCGGCTCCCCGCGTGTATCGGTGCCGTGGATGACCGCAGCGGCCTCGTGGACCAACGACATGAGCCGCACCTGCAACTGCCATGCGGTGGCTGCCGTGCCGTCGGCGAGCGCCAGAGACGTCGACAGGGTCAGGTCGTGGGACACCTCATGCATCGCGGCGACCGGGTCGTCCAGGACCACTTGCCGGACGATCGACCCGAGGTCCATGCCCGCCTGTTCCGCGTGCTCGCACAGCCACAGCACCATGCTGGTCGTGCCGAGCTTGAGGACGCGCGGAACGTCCATGCGGTTGGCGTCGCCGACGATGACGTGGAGGCGACGGTATGCCTCGGGGGCATGGGGTTCGTCCCGGGTGTTCACGATGGGTCGGTCGAAGGTGGTCTGCAGCCCGACCTTCATGTGGAAGTAGTCAGCCCGCTGGCTCAGCTGGTAGCCGGGACGTTCGCTGCGCTCCCCCAGCCCGACGCGTCCCGCACCCGCGTAGGTCTGCCGGGTGGCGAAGTGGGTCATGAGCACCTGGCTGAGCGGATCGAAGGGGACGGCACGGTCCATGAGGTAGTTCTCATGGGTGCCCCAACTGGCCCCCTTGCCGTCCACGTTCGTACGGTAGAGCCGCACCCGGTCTTTTCCCTCCTGCATGCCGCGGACCGCCTGCATCATGAGCAGGTCACCGGCACTGTCATAGGCGACCGCGTCGAAGGGGTCACGGGTCTCCGGCGCGCTGTATTCGGGGTGGGCATGGTCCACGTAGATGCGTCCGCCGTTGGGGGCGAGCACATTGGTCACCTGTGCCTGGGGGGCGTCGGTGAGCATGTCCGTACGGGCGTTGGCGCGGGGAAGGCGCATGCCCCGCAGGTCGTTGACGGGGTCCTCGGGCGCATAGTCCCAGCGAATGTGTGCTGTCGCCGGGGTGCTGGCCGCCGCCACCACGTCGAAGGACCATTGCACGGGATTGCCACCGGGCGCCCCTTGGACGCCGTATTCCGTCTCCGTTCCCATGATGCGTCGTACGCTCATGCCTCCCAGTCCTTTCGCTCCGCGACGCGCAAGTGGCGCATGCGCCCGTTGCCGATGCCGTTGATGCGGGCCCACTGCCCCGCGTCCACGTCCGCCAGGGTGTCACGCATGGACCGGCATTCCGCCTCCACGGCGCCGGTGATGAATCCCCGGTCCACGCACACGTCGTCCCCATGGTCGATGGAGGCCTTGACGGCTTGCGTCTTGGCCCGGTCCACGATGTTGCGCACCATGGCGCCGCTCATCACGTCCGCCAGGTACAGGGGAGACCAGGTGTCGTCCTCGTCGCGCATCCGGGCCAGGAGGCGACGTGGCTCGCGCGCATAGGCGTCATCCACGAGCGCGTCCACCAGGGTGGCGGCGTCGGGGGTCAGCGGCAGCCGGTCTGTCAGGTAGCGCGATGCGATGGCACGTGCCGCACCGGCGTCGGGGCGTGCCACGTGCACGAGCATGTCGAGCCGTCCGGGACGCAGCACTGCCGGGTCGATCATGTCCACCCGGTTGGAGGCGCCGATCACCATCACGTTGTCCAGGCGCTCCATGCCGTCGAGCTCGGCGAGGAACTGCGGCACGATGGTCGTCTCCACGTCGGAGGAGATGCCCGATCCGCGGGTGCGCAGCAGGGAGTCCATCTCATCGATGAACACGATGACCGGATGCCCCTCGCCGGCACGTTCGCGTGCACGGGCGAAGAGGCGCCGGATCAGTCGCTCCGACTCCCCCACGTACTTGTTGAGCAGTTCGGGGCCTTTTACCGACAGGAACACACCGCGGCCGCCGTCCCACTGGGCGAGGGCGTGCGCCACCGCCTTGGCGATGAGGGTCTTGCCGTTGCCCGGGGGTCCGTACAGCAGGATGCCCTTGGGTGCCGCCAGGTCGTAGCGGGCGTAGAGCGCACGGTGGGTGAAGGGCAGCTGCACGGCGTCGCGGATGGCGTCGATCTGCGCGTCGAGGCCGCCGATGTCTGCGAAGGAAATGTCCGGCGTCTCCTCCAGCAGCAGGTCCTTGTCGTCCTGGACGGGCAGCGTCTGCAGGGCGAAGCGGCCTCCCGCATCCACCAGCACGCGGTCCGTCACGCGTATGCGCGCAGTGCGCAGGTCACGGGTACGGTCCACCAGCTGTTGTGTACCCGTGGTGTCGCGCACCAGCAGGCGTCCGTCGTCGAGGACGTCGTCGACGGTGCGCACCACCCCATGCCGCTCCCCCTCGGCGGTGCCCACGAGCACGAGGTTCTCGTTGAGCGTGACGGTCATGCCGGGGGCGAGGCGGGACGCCTGCACACGCGGGTCGACGGCCACGAGGATGCGTCGGTTGCCGGAGACGACCTCGGCACGTGCCTGCTGGACGCCATGGTCGTCCGTGGTGCACCGGTCGAGGCGCAGCATGGTGGCGAAGGTCAGCGGCGGGACGGTGAATCGCTCCAGCTGCCCCTTGGCCTTCGCCAGTTCCTCGGTCGCCCGCGTCAACGCCTTGGCGAGCGCGTGGTTGCGTGACCGCAGCTGGTCGTTCTCCTCGGCCAGGGTGCGCGAATCATCCATGGGATCTCCTTGGTGTGTCGTGTCCTGTTGCGGGACGGAAAAAGCCGGACGGCACGTACATCGTACGCATGCCGTCCGGCTGACTTCAACGCTCATTCGCGCCGGTGCCATCGTACTGCGCTTGCCGTGTCTCGCGGCGTTCGCGTACCAAATTGCGAACCCAGTGCACCGCGAAGCACACGACGGCGATGGCGAAGGCGGCGATGACCACGTCCTCGAAGACGTTGAGCACCCCGAGGATGGAGCACCATTGGTCACCGAGCAGGTAGCCGGCGGTCACCAGCACGCTGTTCCATACGGCCGACCCCAAGAAGGTCCACAGCGAGAACTGCAGGAAGTTCATGCGGTTGAAGCCGGCGGGGATGGAGATGAGGGAGCGTACGACGGGGATGATGCGGCCGAGGAGCACGGACCAGCTGCCGTACCTGTTGAACCATTGGTCCGCCTTGTCCACGTCCTTGCGGGCGACGCCGGGCAGGTAGTCGACCGCCTTGTGGATGCGGTGCAGCCCCACCCACCTGGCGATGCCGTAGAGTGCCCAGGCACCGAGGAGCGAGCCGACGGTCGCCCAGATGACGGCAGCGGCCAGCGACATGCTGCCGCGCGCCGCGGTGAAGCCGGCGAGAGGCAGGATGATCTCGCTGGGGATGGGCGGGAAGATGGATTCCAGGGCGATGGCCAGGGCCACCCCGAAGCCGCCGATGTGCTCCATGAGCGTGATGAGCCATGCGGTCATGGAACCGATGATGCCATCGGAGCCGGTGGCGCATTCCAGCTGCTGGGTCACGGGGGCCTGTACGAGAATGGTGGAAAAGGTCATGATGGTCATTGTCCCAATGTTTTTCGACAATCGGAAGCATGAGCTCCCAGTTTTTTCAAGTTCTTGACGAGTTGCCCTCCCTGCGCCGTCCCGGCCTGCTGGTGATGGACGTGGATTCCACCCTCATCGACGAGGAGGTCATCGACGAGCTGGGTGCCGCCGCGGGCCTTGGGGCACGCATCGCCTCCATCACGGCACGTGCCATGAACGGCGAGCTCGATTTCGCGCAGGCGCTCGAGGCACGGGTGGCGTTGCTGAAGGGGTTGCCGCTGTCCGTGTTCGACGACGTCTACCGGTCCCTGCATTTCACGGACGGCGCCCTGCAGCTCATCGACATCCTGCACGAAAACGGCTGGAAGGTGGGCGTCGTCTCCGGCGGTTTCCACGAAATCGTGGACCGTCTCGCCGTCGACGCCGGCCTCGACTACCGAATCGCCAACCGCCTTGGCCGCGACGAGGGGAGCGGCACCCTGACCGGCACCGTGGACGGCCCCATCGTGACCAAGGATGTCAAGCTGCAGGCGCTGCGCCAGTGGGCCGGCGACAACGGCATCGACATGGCGCAGACCGTGGCCGTCGGCGACGGCGCCAACGACCTGCCGATGATCGACGCGGCCGGCCTGGGCATCGCGTTCTGTGCCAAGCCTGCGGTCCGTGCCGTCGCGCCGCACGCCATCGAGACACGCGACCTCATGCAGGTATTGGCGTACCTGCGTCACTGAGCCGTCAGTCCAGGAAGGCGTTGTCCGCCAGCCTGGCTCCCCTCGCCCACTGGTCCGCGGTCATCTCCTTCTTGCCCTGCGGCTTGACGAGAAGCAGCTCCAGCGGGTCGCTCTTCGTGCCGACCCACACATGGTGCTTGTCCACGGCGAGTGCACCCGGCTTGAGGCCATGCGACACCTGGTCGTCCTCGGGGGAGGTCGGGGCGGCCTTCGCCACGTGCAACACGGTGGACTGGCCATCGTCGCCGTCGTGGTGCAGGAAGCACCAGGCACCCGGGTTCGGCGTGCAGGCACGCACCTGACGGTCGAGGGCGAAGGCGGGCACGTCGAAGCGCATGTGTGCATCCTCATGACTGATCTTGGCGGCGACCTCGTAGACGCCTTCCGGCTGGTCGACCGGCGTGACCTGCCCTTCCTCCCAGGCGTTGAGCGATGCGGCCAACAGGTGCGCGCCGTCCTCGGCGAGGCGCCCCAGGAGCTCGCCAGCGCTCTCGTGCGCGCCGATGCGCGTCGTGGACTGTGCCAGGACCGGACCGGTGTCCATGCCGGCGGTCAGCTTGAAGACCGACGTGCCGGTCAGTGCCTCCCCCGCCCAGATGGCACGCTGCACCGGTGCGGCACCGCGCCATTGCGGCAGCAACGAGAAATGCAGGTTGACCCACCCCATCGGCAAGGCGTCCAGGACCTTCTGGCGCAGGATGCGCCCATAGGCGACCACCACGCCGACCTGGGCCCCGGTGGCCTGCAATGCCGCCGGGAAGGTGTCCTCGCGCGGATCGCATTCCATGACCGGCAGGTCCAGTTCCAGGGCGGCCTGCTTGACCGGGCTGGGCGTGAGCTTGCGGCCGCGGCCCGCGGGGGCGTCGGGATTGGTCAACACGGCCACCACCTCGAAATGCTCATGGTCATGCGCCAACATGCGCAGCGACGGGACTGCCGTCTCGGGGGTGCCGGCAAACAATACGCGTAACATCCATGCTCTCCTTCTGATGCTTGGGTCCATCCCATCCTAATGGCACCGGCTGCCGTGGACGCCTTTGTTCGCTCTGGCAACAGCCGGCGCGCAGGTTCTCCTACAGCAGGTCCTTGGGATCCACCATGAAGCGCAGCTCGCCGCCTTCGCGGGCGGCCACATGGCGTGCCACGGCGGTGCGCAACCTCACCGCGAGCTCACCACGCCGTTCCAGGGGCACCAGGACGACTGCCTTCACCCGGTCGCCCATCTCCTCAAGTTCTCGCGCGTCCACCGTCGGCCCCGGCGGGAAGGGCACGGGGCCGAGCACGGCCGGTATGGGCTGGCCGTCGTGCTCGATCGTGGCCCAGTCGCCTTCCAGGACGCCGATCTCGTGCAACGCGTGCGCCACGGCGTCCCGGCGTCCCCACACGCGGGCGGCGCCCACGGTCGGGGGCAGCATGGCCTCACGGCGATCCTGCAGTTCGGCCTGGGCGAGCACGCGCGCGTCCCAGGTCATGAGCGATCGGGCGATCAGCGGGTCGGTCTCCCCGCACAGCAGCCCCTGGCCGCCGTCGGTGCGCGACGCACACAGGGACATGGCACGCATCCAGTTGCGCAACACGTCGATGCGCGCATCGATGCGCTGCTCGTACAGGCTCGTCCAGGCGTCCAGGATGGCGACCGCACGGTAGGCGCCGCCGCGCACCCGCGGTTCGGCGCCGGGGGCGGCGACCACGATCAGCGGCGCGTCCTGCACCTGCTCCACCACGCCCTGCGGCTGGTGTTTGCCGGACACCAGGATGGGGATGCCGCGGAACAGTCCCTGGAGTTCCTGGACGGTGCCGGCAGCGCCCACCCTGATGACGCGGAAGCGGTCGCCGCCGCACTGCCGGCAATGCCAGCCCACGGCCCCGGCGCCGCACCATCGGCACCGTGGCGCGGTGCCGGGAGCGACGCGTTCCAGCGGGCCGCTGCAGCGCAGGCACCGCGCCTGCCGGAGGCATTGCGCGCAACTGAGCGACTCGGTGATGCCGTCCTCGGGAATGGAGAGCAACACGGGGCCCGATTGCAAGGCGCGGGACAGCACGCGCACTGCCGTATGGGGCACGCGGGCCCCGATGCTCGGATCGGCCAGGCGCGCCAGCTCGTTGCGGTTGAGCCAGCGGATCGGCGGCACGGCGGCACGCGTGGCGTCGACGGGTGGATGGAAGGCAGTGCTGGGACCCGCCACGGGCGGTTCGCATCCGGTCCGGGCAGACGCCTCCCATTCGCTGAGCACGCTCCTCGCCTGCCCGAGCGCCAGGAAGGTGCCTTCGTGCAGGCTGGCCCGCAGACGGCATACGCCGCGCGCATTCGCATAGGGCATGAAACCGTCCGCATATTGATAGGCGTCATCGTCCATGACGGCGAACAAGGCACGTCCGGACACCGGCGCATACATGGCGCTGCGGGTGCCGATCACGCACTTGACCTGGCCGTTGGTGACCGCATAGTAGGCACGGTAACGCTCGGCCGGCGTGGTGGTGGCGGACAGGACCGCCACGTCTCCCCCGTACGGTGAGTCCGTGTCGTCGCCCGTCGGCGCAAAGGCGGTCAGGCCGCATGTGTTGAGGACATGCATGAGGTCCCAGGTCTCGCGCATGCCGGGCAGTATGGCGACGGCTGTCTTCCCCGACGCCAGTGCGCGGCACATGGCGTAGGCCAGGCAACGCAACGGTGCGGTCCCGGGCAAGGTGTCCAGGACCAACGAGCGGAATCCTTCCGTCTGGATGGCTTCGGCCAGGGCATGGGCATGCTCGACTGCGCGCGCCAGGAACGGCCCCAGCTGCGTGCAGGCCTGCGCACTGCGCTCGCGCAGGTCGACGGCACAGGAACCGCGGTCCTGCGCCGCCTCGATCCTGGCCACACGAGTGGGGACCGCCACACGGACGATATTGGCGCGGGTGCCGCCGTAGGCGTCAGCGACGGCGGTGATGTCACGGCGCATCTGGTCGTGCACCACCACCGGGGACAGGACCCGCTCCACGTAGCGCAGGGTGTGCGAGGAGGATTCGGGCCGTTCGGCCCGTTCCCAGATGATGCCGGTGACCCGCTGGGCACCGAAGCGCACGCGTACCAGGCATCCCGGCTGGGCGGCCTCCGACTGTCTCGCGTCGACCAGGTAGTCGAAGGGCTGGCCCAGGTGGGTGGCCTGCACATCCAGCACCACCCGCGCGATGGGCAGCGTGGCGGCCGGTACCCGTTGCGCCTTGCGCCGGGGCTTGCGTTTGCGTTCTGCCATGCCGTCGAAGGCCGGCTGCATCACCTCGTCATCTTCCATGGTGCCGCCCAGTGTACAAACACGGCCCGGCAAAACGGCACGCAGGGTGCCGTTTTGCCGGGCCGTCGAGCCGTGGCTCAGTGCCGGGGCCACCAGGGGCGCAGCGGATAGGTGCCGGTGCCGTCCGCATCCGGCTTGATGGCCAGGAACTGGTGGACCTGGATGTGGTTCATCTCGAAGTTCACCGCGCAGCCGGCCATGTACAGGCCCCACAGCCGCGCCTTGGGCTCCCCGACCATGGACACGGCCTCGTCCCAGTGCGCGGCAAGGTTCTCGTTCCAGTGGTGCAGGGTCATGGCGTAGTGCTGGCGCAGGTTCTCCTGGTTGATCACCTCGAAGCCGCAGTCCTGGATGGTCATCTCGATCTCCGCCGGGCTGGACAGCTCGCCGTCGGGGAAGATGTAGCGGTCGATGAACAGGCCGGCCTTCTTGCCCTGGTTCGAGTTGCAGCGGGTGATCTGGTGGTTGAGCAGCATCGCGCCGGGCTTGAGCTTGGCGTAGATCTCCTGGAAATAGGCAGGGTAATGCTTATGGCCTACGTGTTCCATCATGCCGATCGAGCAGATGCCGTCGAAGTCCCCTTCGGGCACGTCACGGTAATCCATGAGGCGAATCTCGGCGAGGTCGTCGAGCCCTTCGTCGTGGATCCAGCGCTGTCCCCATTCGACCTGCTCCTCGGACAGGGTCACGCCCAGGACCTTGATGCCGCGCTTGGCCGCCGCGATTTCCATGGAGCCCCAGCCGCATCCGATGTCCAGCAGGCGCTGTCCGGACTGCAGGCCGAGCTTGTCCAGCACCAGGTCGAGCTTGTTGCGCTGGGCCTGTTCGAGCGTGGTGTCAGGCGAGTCGAACACCGCGCAGGTGTAGGTCATGGACGGTCCCAGGAACAATGCGTAGAAGTCGTTGGACTGGTCGTAGTGGTAGCTGACGGTGGCGGAGTCCCCCGCCTTGGTGTGGGGCAGAAGCCCCTCGCTGATGCGGCGCATCTTGCCCGGCCCCTCGATGGAGGGAGGTTCGGGACGCTTCCAGCCGTGGGAGGCGACGGATGCCAGCGCACGCGCCAGTTGGGCCGGGGATGGGGTGCGCAGGTAGGGCTTGACGGCCACCAGGCTCTTGAACAGTTCGTATGGGTTGCCGGGTACCAGCTGGGGCGAGTCGATGTCCCCCTGCAGGTAGGCGCGTGCCAGTCCGAGGTCGTTCGGGGAGTTGACCAGATAGTAGACTGCGCGCGAGTTGCGCACCTCGATCGTCAACGGTGCGTCTTCGCTGCCGTACGACGAACCGTCGAACGCAACGATGCGCAACGGTGCGTCCGGCTTGATGAACAGGGCCGCCATCTGTCCGACATTCATGGCTGTCATGGGGTCGCCTCCTTGTGTGTTCCGGTGTTCCTGCCAAGTCTAGGAGTCGGCGGGACCAGTGCCGTGCCATGCGTTCGCCGCAGGAAAAAGGCGCCGCACCCCGTCATGGGGTGCGGCGCCACTGTCCGGTGCATCATTCGCCGTCTTCGGCGATGGCTTCCCTAAGTGCCTCGACGCGGTTCGTCGCTTCCCACGGGAAGTCGACATCGGTACGGCCGAAATGTCCGTAGGCGGCGGTCTTCGCGTAGATGGGCCGCATCAGGTCGAGTTCGTCGACGATGGCGGCCGGCCGCAGGTCGAAAACGCGGCGGACGGCACGCTGGATGCGCTCGCGCGACATGCCGTCGGACTCAGTGCCATAGGTCTCCACGTTGATGCTCACCGGCTCGGCGACGCCGATAGCGTAGGCGACCTGCACCTCCACGCGATGTGCCAGGCCTGCGGCCACGATGTTCTTGGCCACCCATCGTGCGGCATAGGCGGCGGAACGGTCGACCTTGCTGGGGTCCTTGCCGGAGAAGGCGCCGCCGCCGTGGTGTGCGGCGCCGCCATAGGTGTCGACGATGATCTTGCGGCCGGTCAGGCCGGCGTCAGCGGCCGGGCCGCCCATGATGAAGGAACCGGTGGGATTGACCAGCACGCGGTAGTCGTCATGGCGGACCGCGTCGCCCAACACGTGATCGAGCACCGGCTCGATCACGTGCTCCTTGAGCTGTCCGCGCAGCCATTCCTGGGTCACGGCCGGATCGTGCTGCGTGGAGATGAGCACCGTGTCCACGCGCACCGGACGGGCGGCGTCGTCGTATTCGATGGTCACCTGCGTCTTGCCGTCCGGCCGCAGGTATGGCACTTCCTGCTGCTTGCGCACCTCGGTCAGGCGGTGCGCCAGACGGTGTGCCAGATGGATCGGCAGCGGCATGAGCACCTCGGTTTCGTCGCTGGCGTAGCCGAACATGACACCTTGGTCGCCGGCACCCTGCGCTTCGTAGCGTTCCTCGCGCGAGACGGCGCTTTCCTGGGCCGCGCTCAGGCGCGCCACGCCCTGATTGATCTCCGGGCTCTGCTCCGTCAGTGCCACGAGCACGCCGCAGGAGTCGGCGTCGAGGCCGACCTCCGAACTGGTGTAGCCGATGTCGCGCACCACGGAACGCACGATGTGCTGGATGTCTGAATATCCCTCACTGGTCACTTCGCCGAAGACCATGAACTGTCCGGTGGTCGCGCAGGTCTCCACGGCGACGTGCGAATGCGGGTCCTGCCGCAGCAGGTCGTCGAGGACGGCATCGGAGATCTGGTCGCAGATCTTGTCCGGGTGTCCTTCGGTGACGGATTCGGCGGAAATCAGCTTGCGCTCTGTCATGGGGCGATGCTCCTTGTGTTGCCGGTGCGGGGTTCGGTTCTGTCGGTCAGTTGCCTTCGGTCAGGTCGTCCTCGCCGAGGGTCTCCTCGAGCAGGCCTTCGTTGATCTCGCGGAAGGCGATGGACAGTGGCTTCTCCTGGCTCTGGTACTCGACCAGCGGGCCGACGTTCTGCAGCAGGCCCTCGTTGAGCTGCGTGAAGTAGGAGTTGATCTGGCGCGCGCGCTTGGCGGCGAAGATGGCAAGCGCGTACTTGGAGTCGGCGTGCTCCATGAGGTCGTCGATCGGCGGGTTCGCAAGTCCGGTGGGGGTGGGTTCGGTACCGAATGCCATGGTGGTGCCTCCAAAACATGTGCATGAACATTGTTTCCAGTCGACCCATGATACCGGGGGGACTGTACCGCGCAACCGCGCCGATTTGTGGGGATTTGTCAAATGTTTTCCAGCATGTGGCCCCGAGGCATGGATTTCCCGCGCCGTTCGGGTTGAATGGTTGCCATGGAAATGCGATCTGCGAAAATCATGAATGGACGTATCTTCGCCGGTGCCCGCGCACTCTACCGTGCGGCCGGCGTCGACGGCAAGGACTTCGGCAAGCCGATCGTCGCCATTGCCAACTCCTTCGACGAGTTCGTGCCCGGCCACGTGCACCTCAACAAGGTCGGCCGGCTGGTGTCCGAGGCCGTCAAGCAGGCGGGCGGCATCCCCCGCGAGTTCAACACCATGGCGGTGGACGACGGCATCGCGATGGGACACACGGGCATGCTCTACTCGCTGCCCAGCCGCGAGATCATCGCGGACACCGTGGAGTACCAGGTCAACGCGCACTGTGCGGACGCGCTGATCTGCATCTCGAACTGCGACAAGATCACGCCGGGCATGCTCATGGCGGCGCTGCGCCTGAACATCCCCACCGTCTTCGTCTCCGGCGGCCCGATGGAGGCCGGCACCACGGTGCTGCCCGACGGCACCGTCAAGGAGAACACCGACCTGATCGACGTGATGTATGCGTCGGCGGACGACACGATGACCGACGAGGACCTGCTCGCCTACGAGCGCACGGTGTGCCCCACCTGCGGTTCCTGCGCGGGCATGTTCACGGCGAACTCGATGAACTGCCTCAATGAGGCGATCGGCCTGGCACTGCCGGGCAACGGCACGGTGCTCGCCTCGCACGGCTACCGCAAGCGCCTCTTCGAGCGTGCCGCGCAGACCGTGGTGGACATCGCGAACCGCTACTACCAGGAGGACGACGAGAGCGTGCTGCCGCGGTCGATTGCCACGAAGCACGCCTTCGAGAACGCGATGACCATGGACGTGGCGATGGGCGGCTCCACCAATACGGTGCTGCACATCCTGGCGATGGCGCAGAGCGCGGACGTGGATTTCACGCTCGACGACATCGAGCGCATCTCGCACACGGTGCCGTGCATCTGCAAGGCGTCGCCCTCGGGCGAATGGGAGATCTCCGACGTGCACCGTGCCGGCGGCATCACCGGCATCCTGGGCGAGCTCGACCGTGCCGGCAAGCTGCACCGCGACGTGCATTCGGTGGATTACCCCTCCCTCGAGGCGAAGCTCGCCGACTGGGACATCATGCGCGACACGTGCACCCAGGAGGCGCAGGACTTCTTCAAGGCGGCACCGGGTGGCATCGTCTCCCCCGAGCCGTGGACGCACGAGACCACCTTCGAGGAGCTCGACCGCGACCGCGAGCACGGTGCGATCCATGACATCGACCATCCGGCGGTCACCGAGGGCGGCCTGGCGGTGTTGCGCGGCAACCTCGCTCCCGACGGCTGCGTGGTGAAGACGGCCGGCGTGCCCAAGGAAATCTGGAAGTTCCGCGGGCCGGCGCTCGTGGTAGAGTCCCAGGAGCAGGCCATCGAGGTGATCCTCAACGACACCCTCAAGCCGGGCCAGGCGCTCATCATCCGCTACGAAGGCCCCAAGGGCGGCCCGGGCATGCAGGAGATGCTCTACCCCACGTCCTTCGTCAAGGGCAAGGGCATCGGCAAGGAAGTGGCGTTGATCACCGACGGCCGCTACTCGGGTGGCTCCTCCGGCCTGTCGATCGGCCATGTGGCGCCCGAGGCTGCCAGCGGCGGCCCGATCGCGCTGGTGGAGAACGGTGACGTCATCGACATCGACATCCCCAACCGCACCATCAACGTGGAGCTGAGCGACGAGGAACTCGCCGAACGCCGCCGCAAGCTCGAAGCCGGCGACGGCTACGTGGCGCACCGTGACCGCGTGGTCAGCCAGGCCCTCAAGGCCTTCGCCGCCTTCGCGCGTTCCGCCGACAAGGGCGCCACCCGCGACCCGGAGCTCATCAACCGCCTCTCCGGCCTCGCCTGATTTTTCCCCTTTGTCTGGCTTTTCGTGTCACAACCACACGGAAAGCCAGATAAACGGTGCTGCTTGTCTGGCTTTCCGTGTCCATCTGGCACGGAAAGCCAGACGAAGGGGAGCGCAGCAACGCCGGATGCGGGGCGTCCGACCACATTCCCCTTGCGCACTTGTTTTCCCCATCACGGTTCTCCTAGCGTGGGACGTATCGCCCATGCAGAGGAAGGACCGTGATGCGCAACAATCCGAATATCACCAGGCTGCTTGACGAGGCGAACCAGGAGTGCCGCCTGGCCTTCGCCGCCAGTCGCCCGGACTGCGAGGCCATGCGCAACCGCGTGCGGCATCACGAACTTGTCGAACCATTGCCCAACTGCTTCACCGCAGCGAATACATGGGCGCAGCTCTCCCCCACCGACCGCACGATGCGGTTGGCACGCACCGTGCAGGAAAAATATCCCACGCGCATCTTCGCCGGGGTCACCGCCGCCGTCATCCTCGGATTCTGGGTCGGATGGGGCGCGCTCGATGGCACCATCCATTGCACGGTACCTTCCGGCCGCGTACCAGGAGCCCGCAACAGCCCCATCGTCTACCATGCCCGCCGCGGTGCGTCCATCCTCACCGTCGACGGCCTGCGCGTCACCGACCATATCCATACGCTCATCGACTGTGCACTCATCCTTCCTTTCTGCCATGCACTGGGCGTCTTCGACTCGGCACTGCGACTCGGCGTGCAGCCGGCGCGGATACTGGCCGAATGCGGGCGGCAACGTCGCGACTGCTCGCGTGTGCATCGCCTGTTGCACCATGCCGACCCCTGCAGCGAGAACGGCGGTGAATCCTGGGTGCGCGCCACCATCATCGAACTTGGCTTCGCCAGGCCGCAGCTGCAGGTGGAACTGCGCGATCCGCAGACCGGCAAGTGCTACCGCGTCGACTTCCTGTGGGTGCTGCCCGACGGCACACTCGTGGTGTTGGAATACGACGGCCTGGAGAAATACACGAGCGAACGGATGAAGGGCGGCAGTTCCACCGCGCAACGCGTTGTGGACGAACGCGAACGCGACGCCGCGCTCACTCGTTGCGGCGTCGTGCGCATCGCCCACGTCTTCCACCGCGATGTGGCGAACCGACGGCGGTTCATATATGTACTGTCCTCGCTCGGCGTGCCTACAGCCATTGGATGAAGGCCGTCTTGTCGGCACTGTTGTAGCCGGCATGACGGTAGAAGTCGAGCGTGGACGGATCCTTCGAACCGGTGAGCAGCATCATCTTGTAGCAGCCGGCCGCCATGGCCAGTTCACGCGCCCGGTCCAGGCATGGCGTGGCATGGCCGCGGCCGCGGGCGTCCTGCCTCGTCACCACGTTCTCGACGAAGGCGTAGGGGCGCACTCCCCTGGTGAGGTTCGGGATGACGACGCAGACGCAGGAGGAGACGATGCGACCGTCTTCCTCGCATACGATCACGTGATGGTTCGGGTCGTCCAGGATCTGTTGCCATGTGGCGCGCAGATGGGCGTCCTCTTGGGGGATGCTGTCCTCATGCAGATGCAGGTACAGGTCCAGCAGCTGGCCGAGGTCGGTCGGTGCTGCTCCCCGGAGCGTCATCGGATGCCGTACTCCTGCGCGATGACCTGCCACAGGTCGTGGGCTGCCTGTTCGACGGTGTTGTTGACGATGGTCACGTCGAACTCGTCCTCCGCGGCAAGTTCCACACGCGCGGTCTCCAAGCGCTTCGCCTGTTGTTCCGGCGTCTCCGTGCCGCGGCCCTTGAGGCGCGCGACGAGCTCGTCGAAGCTCGGCGGCGCCAGGAACACGTAGACGACCTCGAGCCCCAGTTCGGCGGCGCGTTCCTTGACGCGGCGGGCGCCTTGCAGGTCGATCTCGAGGAGCGTGGGCACGCCCATCGCCAGATGCTCCTCCACGGGGCGCAGCGGCGTGCCGTAGTGGGCCATGCCGTGCACCACGGCGGTCTCGAGGAACTCGCCGGCCCTCTCCTTGGCGAGGAACTCCTCCTCGTCCATGAACCAGTAGGTCACGCCGTCCACTTCACCGGGACGGGGCGCACGCGTCGTCGCGGATACGGACACCCACACCCCGGGGTGCTCGCCGCGCAGCGCGGCCTCGACGGTGCCCTTGCCGACGGCGGTGGGGCCGGTCAGCACGATCAGGCGGTTACGTTGGCTCATTGCTCATCCTCCATGGACTGTGCCATCAGTGCGCTGCGTACGTCCAGCGCGATGCTTTCGGTCGCCTGGCTCAGGGACTGGATGTCCGGACCGTGCTCCGCAATGGCGCGCGACACGGTGACGAGCACGTTGCCGTGCGTCCCGCGGAACACCGTCTTGAGGTCCTTGGCCTCGGCGCCCTGCCAACCATAGCCCGGGGAGAGGATGGGGCCGGTGAAGCTGGAGGGGGCGATGCCGCTTTCCTGCAGCCACTGGCCGATGGTGGCGCCGATGATCAGGCCGACCGAACCGAGGCCGGGGACCTCCCTGTTGTATTTCTGCGCCGTGCTGGCGATGCCGTAGGCCACCGTCTTACCCTTGTATTCGCCGGTCTGGCGGATGGCGGTCTGCAGGCTGGCCCCTTCGGGATTCGAGGTGAGCGACGCGATGAACACGCCCCGGCCGTTGTTGAGCGCCTCCTCGATGAGGTCACCCAGGGAACGCGCCCCGTAATACGGCAGCAGCGTGATGGCGTCGGCGAGCATCGGGGCGCCGGGCTTGAAATAGGCGTCAGCGAAGGCGCGGATCGTCGTGGACAGGCCTCCGTGGAGACAGTCGACGATGGTGATCAGCCCGATCTGCCGTGCCGCGTAGAGCACGCGCTCGAGTGCCGCGACTCCCTTGGAGCCGTAGCGTTCGAACATGGAGGCCTGGAACTTGACGGCGGCGGCACGTCCGCTGGCCGCCTGCAGCATGCGCATGGCGAAGAGCTCCGCGCCCTCCGCATCCACGTCGTACCCCCAGTCCAGGAGGAGCTGGCGGTGCGGGTCGATGCCCACGCACAGGGGTCCGTACTGCTGCATCGAATTGCGCAGGCGCAGGCCGAAATCGCTGCGCAGTGCCAGGCGTTCCTCGGGACTGGGGTCACGTGTCATGGTCAGGCTGCCTTTCTCTCGCTCTCGAGCGCGAACAGCTCGCGGGCATGTTCCTGGATGCTCATCACCTGGTAGTCGTTGGCCTTGACCGCCTCGATGGCCAGGAGCACCGCGGAGAACTCGGTCATGGTGGTGAACTGCGGGATGTCCGCCGCGATGGCGGCGGCACGGATGGAGTAGCCGTCGGAACGCGAACCGCGGGAGTTCGGGGTGTTGAGGATCAGGTCGATTCGGTTCTCCTCGATGAGCTCGACGACGTTCTTGCCGATGCTGCCCTCGGCACGCTCCACCTGCACGCCGGCGTCGGGATCGCTGTCCACGCGGGCGGTGATCTTGTCCACGATGGCGCAGTCGATGCCGTAGCGGCGCAGTACCGAGGCGGTGCCTCCGGTGGCGCAGATGGTGAAGCCAAGCTCCACCAGACGGGTGGCGAAGAGCGGCAGCTGGCGCTTGTCCGTGTCGTTCACGGACAGGAAGGCGACGCCGCTGGTGGGCAGGCCACCCTCGTAGGCGGACAGCTGGCTCTTGGCGAAGGCGTGCGGGAAGTCCCGGTCAAACCCCATGACCTCGCCGGTGGAGCGCATCTCGGGCCCCAGCAGGATGTCGACGGTCTTGCCGACGGGCGTACGGAAACGCTTGAAGGGCAGCACGGACTCCTTGACGGCGACCTGCTGGCCGATGCGGACGTCACCGCCGTCGCCGTGGGGCAGCAGCAGGCCGTTGTCGCGCTGCTGCCGGATGGTCTCCCCTGCCATGATGCGTGCCGCTGCCTTCGCCAGCGCCACGCCGGTTGCCTTGGATGCGAAGGGCACGGTGCGAGAGGCGCGCGGGTTCGCCTCGATCACGTACAGCGTATTCGCCATGAAAGCGTACTGCACGTTGATCAGGCCCTGCACGGAGCAGCCCTTGGCGATGGCGTAGGTGGCCTCGCGCAGGCGGCGGATCTGGTCGTCGCTCAGCGTGCTCGGCGGCAGCGTACAGGCGGCGTCGCCGGAGTGGACGCCGGCTTCCTCCACGTGCTCCATGATGCCGCCGATGTAGAGCTCTTCGCCGTCGAACAGCGCGTCGACGTCGATCTCGATGGCGTCCTGGAGGAACTTGTCGATGAGCAGCGGCGAGGGCAGGCGCCCGGAGACCACCATGTCCGCTCTGGCCTCGCTCAGCGCACGGTTGACGTACTTCTCCAGCTGGGCATCGTCGTAGACGATCTCCATGCCGCGGCCGCCGAGCACGTAGCTGGGGCGCACCAGCACCGGGTAGCCGATCGAATGGGCCGCCTCCAGCGCCTCCTCCAGGCTCAGCGCGGTGCCGAAGCGCGGCGCGTTGAGCTTCTCGGAGCGCAGGACCTCGCCGAAGAGCTCGCGGTTCTCCGCCAGGTCGATCGCCTCGGGCGTCGTGCCCAGGATCGGCACGCCGGCTGCCTTGAGGCGCGCGGCGAGCGACAGCGGCGTCTGGCCGCCGAGCTGCACGATGACGCCCTTGACTGGTCCCTGCTTCTTCTCCGCCTCGTAGATCTCCAGGACGTCCTCGAAGGTGAGCGGTTCGAAGTACAGGCGGTCGGACATGTCATAGTCGGTGGACACGGTCTCGGGGTTGCAGTTGACCATGATCGTGTCATAGTCCTTGCCGAGCTCCTGGACGGCGTGCACGCAGGTGTAGTCGAACTCGATGCCCTGGCCGATGCGGTTGGGGCCGGAGCCGAGGATGATCACGGCCTCGCGGTCGCGCTTGCGCAGCTCGCTCTCCTCGGCGTAGCACGAGTAGTAGTACGGGGTGGCGGCGTCGAATTCGGCGGCGCAGGTGTCGACGGTCTTGTACACGGGGTGCAGCCCGTAGTTCCAGCGCAGTTCGCGTACGGTGTTCTCGCCGGCATCGCCCAGGCCGCGCAGCCGTGCGATCTGCAGGTCGGACAGGCCGGCCAACTTCGCCTTGCGCAGGATGCGCTCGCTGAGGGTGTCGGCCTCGCGCACCTGGAGGGCGACCTCGTTGATGTACTGGAACTGGCGGATGAACCA
This sequence comes from Bifidobacterium cuniculi, assembly GCF_000741575.1. Lineage (GTDB taxonomy): Bacteria > Actinomycetota > Actinomycetes > Actinomycetales > Bifidobacteriaceae > Bifidobacterium > Bifidobacterium cuniculi. The sequence continues at coordinate 26,000 of NZ_JGYV01000008.1, read as the reverse complement.
CGGGTCGATCTTCGTGGCCGCGTAGATCTCCTCGGCGGTGGCGCCGCCCCAGATGGCGCGCATGAGCTGCAGGTAGCGGTGCTCGGTGGGCACCTTCATGGCCTCGAGCAGTTCCTCGACCTCGGCTCGCTCCGGGGGTTCGCCATCCCAGGAGAAGCCCATGTCACGCTTGTCGATGGAGCGCATGGCCTTGCCCAGGGACTCGGCGAAGTTGCCGGCCAGGGCCATGGCCTCGCCCACGGACTTCATGGAGGTGGTCAGGGTGGGGTCTGCGCCGGGGAACTTCTCGAAGGCAAAGCGCGGCACCTTGGTGACCACGTAGTCGATGGTCGGCTCGAAGCTGGCGGGCGTGGACTCGGTGATGTCGTTCTGGATCTCGTCGAGCGTGTAGCCGAGGGCCAGCTTGGTGGCGATCTTGGCGATCGGGAAGCCGGTGGCCTTCGAGGCGAGCGCAGAGGAACGCGAGACGCGCGGATTCATCTCGATGACGATGATGCGGCCGGTGTCGGGATGGATGGCGAACTGGATGTTGCAGCCGCCGGTGTCCACGCCCACGCCGCGGATGATGGCGATGCCGATGTCGCGCAGCTTCTGGTATTCACGGTCGGTGAGGGTGAACACGGGGGCGACGGTGATGGAGTCGCCGGTGTGCACACCCACGGGGTCGACGTTCTCGATCGGGCAGACGACCACGACGTTGTCGTTGCGGTCGCGCATGAGCTCCAGCTCGTATTCCTTCCAGCCCTCGATGCCTTCCTCGATGAGTACCTCGTCCGTAGGAGAGTAGTGGATGCCGGCACCTGCGATGCGGTGGAGTTCCTCGGTGTCATGCGCGATGCCGGACCCCAGGCCGCCCATGGTGAAGCTCGGGCGCACCACGAGGGGGAAGCCGAAGCGCTCGGCGATGGCATCCACTTCCTCGAGGGTGTGGGCGATGTCGCTGCGCGCGGATTCGGCACCGGCCGCCTCGACGACCTTCTTGAAGGATTCACGGTCCTCGCCGCGGTCGATGGCCTCGAGGGAGGCACCGATGAGTTCCACGCCGTACTTCTCGAGGACGCCGGCCTCGCCGAGGGCGACCGCCGCGTTGAGCGCGGTCTGGCCACCCAGGGTGGGCAGGAGCGCGTCCGGACGTTCCTTGGCGATGATCTTCTCGAGGATCGGCACGGCAATCGGCTCGATGTAGGTGGCGTCGGCCATCTCCGGGTCCGTCATGATGGTGGCCGGGTTGGAATTGACCAGGATGACGCGGATGCCTTCCTCGCGGAGGACCCGGCACGCCTGGGTTCCCGAATAGTCGAACTCGGCGGCCTGTCCGATGACGATCGGTCCGGAACCGATCACCATCACCGACTTGATGTCGTTGCGCTTAGGCATTCGTCTTCTCCTCCTTGGCTGCGTTCATCATGGCGACGAAACGGTCGAACAGGTATGCCGCGTCATGGGGACCCGCCGCGGCCTCGGGATGGTACTGCACGGAGAATGCGGGGATGTCCACGCATTGCAGCCCCTCGACCACGTCGTCGTTGAGGTCGACGTGGCTGACGAAGACCTTGCCGTAGCGGCCATGGTCATAGGGGGCGTCCACGGTCTCGCCCAGCGGGGCGTCCACGGCAAAGCCATGGTTGTGGGCGGTCACCTCCACCTTGCCGGTGGTCACGTCCTTGACGGGTTGGTTGATGCCGCGGTGGCCGAACTTGAGCTTGTAGGTGCCGAAGCCCAAGGCGCGGCCCAGCAGCTGGTTGCCGAAGCAGATGCCGAAGAAGGGGTGACCGGCGTCGAGGACGGCACGCAGGAGTTCGACCACGTCCTCGGCCTGTTCGGGATCGCCGGGGCCGTTGGAGAAGAAGACGCCGTCGGGATTGACGGCCTCGAGCTGTTCGAGGCTCACGTCGGAAGGGAAGACGACCACGCGGCAACCACGTTCCGCCATGCGCTGCGGCGTCATCGCCTTGATGCCCAAGTCGACCGCGGCCACGGTGGCTACCGGTTCCTTGCCTTCGAACTCGCCAGTGGGTTCGATGACGTAGGCCTCGTCGGTGCTCACCTCGTCGAAGAGGCGCATGCCCTGCATCTGCGGGACCTGGCGCACCTCCTCGAGCAGGGATTCCAGGGAACGCACCTCGCCGGGAGCGGCGAGCAGCGCCTCACCGGAGAAGATGCCCGCGCGCATGACGCCTGCGGTGCGCAGATGGCGCACGAGCTTACGCGTATCGATGTGGCTGATGCCCACGATGCCCTGTGCGACCAGTGCGTCGTCCAGGGAACTGTCGGCACGCCAGTTGCTCACGTTCATGCTGGGGTCGCGCACCACGTACCCGGCCACCCAGATGCGCACCGACTCGGGATCCTCGGCGTTGACGCCGGTATCGCCGATGTGCGGGAAGGTCTGCACTACGATCTGGCGGTCGTAGCTCGGGTCGGTGAGCGTTTCCTGGTAGCCGGTCATCGCAGTGGAGAAGACGATCTCGCCGAAGGTGATGCCGTGGGCACCGTACGGCTCGCCCACGTAGACCTGTCCGTCCTCGAGGACGAGCACTGCGTCCCCATCGGTAAAGCGAGCGGTTGCCGAGTCGTTCTGGTTCACCCAAAACCCCCATTCATCAAGGTAATTGTCCCGTGGATAGCGGCCGGTTGAGAGTCGCGACCCGGCCGAACGCGCTTGTTGGATCAATCGGTCGTTTCGGTTGGGGCCTCCACCGTCGGCTTGTGCGCACAGACCGCGCTGAGCAAACCGTGGATGAACGCGGGAGCGTCATCGTCACATAATGTCTTTGCGAGATGCAGCGCCTCGTCAATGGCCACCTTGTCCGGGATGTCGTCGTTGTAGACGATCTCCCAGGTTGCTATACGAAGGATATTACGGTCCACTGCATGCATGCGCTTGACCTTCCACCCTGTGGAATGCCGGTTCAGCGTGCCGTCGATGTCCTTGAGATGGTCCGCCACCCCTCGCACGATCTCGATGGAGTATTCGGGAAGCGGGGTCTGCGCACCGGGCTCGGCGATGCGCTCATCAAGAAGGGACAGGATGTCCTGTCCCTTCTCATCCGCCTCATACAACGTGTTCAGAGCCCTCTTGCGAGCAGTGGAACGTGCCATGAAAGCCTCTCGATGGTCTGTCGGTGAAGGACGGAATCAGTTCTCGCGGCCCAGGTAGGAGCCGTCGGTGGTGTTGACCTTGACGCGCTCGCCTTCGCTGATGAACAGCGGCACCTGGATCTCGGCGCCGGTCTCGACGGTGGCGGGCTTGGTGCCGGCGTTGGAACGGTTGCCCTGCAGGCCGGGCTCGGTGTGGGTGATGGTCAGCACGACGGACGCCGGCAGCTCGACGGAGAGCGGCTGGCCGTCATGGAAGGAGATGATGCAGTCGGTGCCCTCGATGAGGTACTTGGCCTGCTCGCCGACCAGGGTCTTGGGGATCATGATCTGGTCGTAGGTGGTCATGTCCATGAAGACGAAGTTGTCGCCGTCCTCGTAGGAGTACTGCAGCGTGCGATTGTCGACGGTCTCGAACTCCATCTTCATGCCGGCGTTGAAGGTCTTGTCCACGATCTTGCCCGACAGCACGTTCTTGATGGTGGTGCGCACGAAGGCAGGGCCCTTGCCCGGCTTGACGTGCTGGAACTTGATGACCTGCCACAGCTGGCCGTCGAGGTTGAGGATGGAACCGTTCTTGATGTCATTGGTAGTCTGTGCCAAATTTCTCACCTATTCGTTCTTGGTTCGGGAAAAGCTGTACAACGAGCCACGGTCATTATGCCAGCACCTCCCTACAGCACGCAGCGTTGTCCCATGCGCATTCCGCGGACGTGGACGGCTGCGTTGTGGATGCGTCCCACGACGGCGCACGCATTTCTGTGGCTTCGCACAATGCCGCGGGAAACCCGCCGACTGTAGAATCGGGCGGGTTGCGACGGACCCGGCTTGCCGCCGTCGTGCCTCCCCGGCCCGGCAAGCCCCAAGAAAGGAATCACCCATGGTACACAGCAGGACGGCCCAGCTCATCTTCCAATCGTTCTACCTGGCAATCGGATGCATCGGCATCCTCGGCAGCCTCGGCCTCTACGATGCCGAGTTCGACGGGACCTTCTTCGTGTACTTCACGAACCTGTCGAACTACCTGTGCATCGCGGTGATGCTCTTCGAGCTCGTGCAGACCGCCAACCGCAAGGGCGACGGCTTCGTGCGCCTCTCCCCCACCGTGAAGTTTATCAGCGTGACGGCGATCCTGCTGACCTTCTTCGTGTTCAACTTCCTGCTTGCCGGCGCACCGGACCGTGACCCGCTCTCGAACTTCAAGGTGACGAGCATCGCCTTCCACATGGTCCTGCCGCTCATGTTCACCGCCGACTGGATCCTCTTCTACGAACACCGCAAGGTCAAGTGGACCTATCCGCTGTATTCGACGATCTTCCCGCTGGTCTACCTCGCCTTCGTGTTCCTGCGTGCCTGGGCGGTGGGCTTCGATCCCGACGTGCCGCTGCTGTACCCCTACTTCTTCCTCGACGTATCCCAGCAGGGCGTGGCCGGCGTGGTACGTTGGTGCTGCATCCTGCTGGTGGCCTTCATCATCCTCGGCTACATCCTCATGGCGCTTGACCGTTCCATGGGGGCGAGGACATCGGCTGCGCAGGAGGTGGACAAGGAGTAAGGACAGATGGAGTATACGACCAAGGAAGTGTGGTGCCATGACGGGGATACCAGGATCTACGGCCTGGCGTTCCTGCCTGAGGTGGAGGACGGCCGGCGCGTGCCGCTGGTGATCTTCTCCCACGGCTTCGGCACGAATCATGCCTCGGGATCGACGTACGGCCGGCATTTCGCCGAACGCGGCATCGCCTTCTATGAATTCGATTTCCCCGGCGGCTCCCTCGGCGGCAACCGGAGCGACGGCGATCCCAAGGACGAGTCCGTGGCCACGGAGATGCAGGACCTGTTGGCGGTGGTCGAGCAAGCACGCCAATGGGATTTCGTGGACCCGGAGCGAATCGTGTTGTTCGGGCAGAGCCAGGGCGGCTGCGTCAGCGCCCTGGTTGCCGGGAAGCATCCCGGATACGTGCATGCGCTCATGCTTGAGTATCCGGCACTGTGCATCAAGCATGATGCGGAAACCCGCTACCCCGGGCTCAAGGACATCCCCGACACGAATGCCATGTTCAACGGCATGGTAGTGGGTTCGAGATACTACACGGACCTGCGTGGCCTCGACATCTACGGCACCATCGCCGGCTATGACGGCCCGGTGCTCATCCTGCATAGCAATGACGACACCATCGTCGACATTTCCTACTCTGAACGGGCCGCCCAGGAATATGCGGGCCACTGCCGGTTCCATGTGATGCAAGGACATGGCCATGGTTTTACGCAAGACGGCGACTACCGCGCCATGGAGGTCATGGATGCATGGCTGCCGGGCGAGGCGGGCATCGACGTACCGTCACTCGATCGTTGACCCATGATTTGATTCCGGCTGTTCCTGCGAAACGCGAAGTGAACAGCCGGAATATACGGGAAGGGCCCCGCAGCTTCAAGCTGCGGGGCCCTTCCAGGTTTCCGGGGTTCTACCCGATCACCGACCTGATGGGAATCAGGCGAGGATCTTGGTGACACGGCCCGAGCCAACGGTGTGGCCACCCTCGCGCACAGCGAAGGTCAGGCCCTCTTCCATGGCGATGGGCTGGATCAGCTCGACCGTGAAGGTCGCGTGATCACCGGGCTGCACCATCTCGACGCCTTCCGGCAGGGTGATGACGCCGGTGACATCGGTGGTACGGAAGTAGAACTGCGGACGGTAGTTCGAGAAGAACGGCGAGTGGCGGCCACCCTCGTCCTTGGTGAGGACGTAGACCTCGCCCTCGAACTTGGTGTGCGGGGTGACGGAGCCCGGAGCGGCCACGACCTGGCCACGCTCGACGTCCGTACGGTTGATGCCGCGGAGCAGCAGACCGGTGTTGTCGCCAGCCTCGCACTCATCCATCTGCTTGTGGAAGGTCTCGATGGAGGTGACGGTGGTGGTCTGGGTCGGGCGGATGCCGACGATCTCCACGTTGGTGTTGATCGGCAGGCGGCCACGCTCGACACGACCGGTGACCACGGTGCCACGGCCGGAGATGGTGAAGACGTCCTCGATAGGCATCAGGAACGGCTTGTCCAGGTCGTGGGTCGGGGTCGGGATGTACTCGTCGACATCGTTCATGAGCTCCTTGATGGTCTCGACCCACTTCTCGTGGTCCGGGGCATCATCGTGCAGGGCGCCGTAGGCGGAGGTGTGCACGACCGGGCAGTCACGATCGAAGCCGTTCTCGTCGAGGAGGTCACGGACCTCTTCCTCGACGAGCTCGATAAGCTCCTCATCGTCGACCATGTCGCACTTGTTCAGGGCGACCAGAATCTTCGGAACGCCGACCTGACGGGCGAGCAGCACGTGCTCGCGGGTCTGGGCCATCGGGCCGTCGGTGGCGGCCACGACGAGGATGGCGCCATCCATCTGGGCGGCACCGGTGATCATGTTCTTCACGAAGTCGGCGTGGCCCGGGCAGTCGACGTGAGCGTAGTGACGCTTCTCGGTCTGGTACTCGATGTGGGCGATGTTGATGGTGATACCACGCTGCTGCTCTTCCGGAGCGGCATCGATCTGGTTGAAGTCGTAGGCCGGGTTGACGTCCGGGTACTCCTCGTGCAGCACCTTGGAAATGGCTGCCGTCAGGGTCGTCTTGCCGTGATCGACGTGGCCGATGGTACCGATGTTAACGTGCGGCTTAGTACGCTCGTACTTTTCCTTTGCCATGTATTGTCCTCCTGGACGTTTCTCGTTGTAAGCCTTGAACATTCAAGGCACTTGCAACATTTTACTGGGTTTCTGGGTTGTCGCCACTTTCGAGCCCGAACCCAGTCAGCGCTACAGAATACTAGCGCTGACTGGGGACACGGTCAAGTGCGGTGACAACGTGTGTCACTCGCCGCGCTGGGCCTTGATGATTTCGTCGGCGACGGCCTTCGGGACCTCCGCGTAGGAATCCATCTGCATGGTGAACATGGCGCGGCCCTGGGTCTTGGAACGCAGGTCGCCGATGTAGCCGAACATCTCGGACAGCGGGACCTTGGCGTCGATGACCTTGACGCCGGTGGCGTCGTTCATGGACTGGATCTGGCCACGACGGGCATTGAGGTCGCCCATCACGTCGCCCATGTACTCCTCCGGGGTGCGGACCTCGACGGCCATGATCGGCTCGAGGATGACCGGCTTCGCCTTGGGAGCGGCCTCCTTGAAGCACATGGAGCCGGCGATCTTGAAGGCCATTTCCGAGGAATCGACGTCGTGGACCTGACCGTCGACGACGGTAGCCTTGACGCCCACGACCGGGAAGCCGGCGAGGATGCCGGATTCCATGGCCTCCTGGACACCCGCATCGATCGAAGGAATGAATTCTTTGGTGATGTGGCCGCCGGTGACCTCGTTCGCGAACTCGTAGACCTCGCCGTTCTCGGTGTCGAGCGGTTCGAAGTTCATGAGCACCTTTGCGAACTGGCCGGAACCACCAGTCTGCTTCTTGTGGGTGTATTCCTGGTTCATGACGGCCTTGCGGATCGTCTCGCGGTAGGCGACCTGCGGCTTGCCGACGTTGCACTCGACCTTGAACTCGCGGCGCATGCGGTCGACGATGATGTCGAGCTGGAGCTCGCCCATGCCGGAGATCAGGGTCTGGCCGGACTCCTCGTCGGTCTTGACCTGGAAGGTCGGGTCCTCGTCGGAGAGCTTCGCCAGGGCGATGCTCATCTTCTCCTGGTCGGCCTTGGTCTTCGGCTCCACGGCCACTTCGATGACCGGGTCCGGGAAGGTCATGGACTCGAGGGAGATCGGGTGCTTCTCGTCGCAGAGGGTGTCACCGGTGGTGACGTTCTTCAGGCCCACGAAGGTGTAGATGTTGCCTGCCTCGGCGGAGTCGACCGGATTCTCCTTGTCGGCGTGCATCTGGAAGATCTTGCCGATGCGCTCCTTCTTGCCCTTGGTGGAGTCGAGCACGTTGTCGCCCGGCGTGACCTTGCCGGAGTAGACGCGCACGAACACGAGCTTGCCGTAGAAGGGGTGGGTGGAAATCTTGAAGACCAGGGCCGAGAACGGGGAATCGAAGGTCGGCTTGCGGTCGATCTCGATGGATTCGTCGGACGGGTCGAAGCCGACGATGGACGGGACGTCCTCCGGGCTCGGCAGGTAGTCGACCACGGCGTCCAGCATGGGCTGCACGCCCTTGTCCTTGAACGCGGAGCCGCACAGGACCGGGTAGGCCTGGCGGGCGATGGTCAGCGTACGGATTCCCTTGCGGATCTCCTCCTCGGAGAGCTCGCCGGACTCGAGGTACTTCTCGAGCAGCTCCTCGTCGGACTCGGCGACCTGGTCGAGCAGCTCGGAGCGGTACTGCTCGGCGCGCTCCTTGAGCTCCTCCGGGATGTCCACGGTATCGTAGTGGGCACCCATGTCGTCCTTGACATCGTTCCAGACGTAGGCCTTCATGCGGATGAGGTCAACGACGCCGGAGAAATCGTTCTCGGCGCCGATCGGCAGCTGCACGACGAGCGGGGTCGCGCCCAGCTTCTCCTTGATGGTGTCGACGGAGTAGTAGAAGTCGGCACCGAGCTTGTCCATCTTGTTGATGAAGCAGATGCGCGGCACGCCGTACTTGTCGGCCTGGCGCCACACGGTCTCGGACTGCGGCTCCACGCCTTCCTTGCCGTCGAAGACGGCCACGGCGCCATCGAGCACGCGCAGGGAGCGCTCGACCTCGGCCGTGAAGTCCACGTGGCCGGGGGTGTCGATGATGTTGATCTGGAACTTCTCGTCCGTGTCGTGCGTCTGGCGGTTCCAGAAGCAGGTGGTCGCAGCGGACTGGATGGTGATGCCGCGCTCCTGCTCCTGGGCCATGAAGTCCATGGTCGAGGCGCCGTCGTGGGTCTCGCCGATCTTGTAGTTCTTGCCGGTGTAGTAGAGGATGCGTTCCGTGGTAGTGGTCTTACCGGCATCGATGTGGGCCATGATGCCGATGTTGCGAACCTCGTTGAGGTTGCTGAGCACGTCCTGTGCCATATATGTTCCTTAACTCTCTTGGCCTGGGGCCTTGAATTACCAGCGGTAGTGAGCGAAGGCCTTGTTGGCCTCGGCCATCTTGTGGGTGTCCTCGCGACGCTTCACGGAAGCGCCGAGGCCGTTGGACGCGTCGAGGATCTCGTTGGCGAGACGCTCGGCCATGGTCTTCTCGCGGCGGGCACGGGAGAAGTCGGTGAGCCAGCGCAGGGAGAGGGTGTTCGCGCGGGCCGGCTTGACCTCGACCGGGACCTGGTAGGTGGCGCCGCCGACACGGCGGGAACGCACCTCGAGGGACGGACGGATGTTGTCCAGGGCGCGCTTGAGCACGGCCACCGGCTCCTGGTCCGTCTTCTCCTTCACCATATCCAGCGCGGAATAGACGATGTCCTCGGCGATGGACTTCTTGCCGTCCAGGAGGATCTTGTTGATGAGCTGCGCCACGACGGTCGAACCGTAGATCGGGTCCGGCAGCAGCTGGTGCTTCTTGGAAGGTCCTTTACGTGACATATCTCTTACTTCGCCTTCTTTGCTCCGTACAGGGAACGGCCCTGCTTACGATCCTTGACGCCCTGGGTATCGAGTGCACCACGCACGATGTGGTAACGCACGCCCGGGAGGTCCTTGACACGGCCGCCGCGCACGAGCACGATGGAGTGCTCCTGCAGGTTGTGGCCCTCGCCCGGGATGTAGGCGGTGACTTCAACGCCGGAGCTCAGGCGGACACGGGCGACCTTACGAAGGGCCGAGTTCGGCTTCTTCGGGGTGGTGGTGTACACACGGGTGCACACGCCGCGACGCAGCGGGCTGCCCTTGAGCGCCAGGGTCTTGGACTTCTTCGGCTTTGCCTTGCGTCCCTTACGGACAAGCTGTTCAATAGTAGGCAACTTGAATTCTCCGATTCAGTGGTTTGCTGTTTTCTTCCTCGTGAAGCCGCCGCACCGCAGCCCCACTTCCCCGTTCGGAAGTCCTCCCACTGATGGAGGAAGGCAGCCACTGTTCACCGGCCCGATGACCCGTCGCCCTATTGCTGCCGCATTACTGCGCGCAATCCATGCGGGTTCCGGGATATCCCAGCCCAGGTTCCTGTCACATAAGGCACCTGGCTGGCACACACAAAGGATCACCATACCATGGACCGCAGAAAAAGACAACCCCCGGGGGTGTCTAGGTTCCCGCCGGGGGTTGTCTCGTCCTGGTTCATTCCATCCATCCAATGCGGCCGCCTCCTGCGGCCGTCCTTTCATGCCTGCCGCAATGCCGCCCACACCGCCTTGTGTGACGCGGCCGGCTTGCCGTTCCATGCGCTGGCATCCATCCATCGTTTCCGAACGTTCCCTGCGGCCCCTTGGCCGCCGCCCGGATCATTCATCCTTCGCCATGCACCACCCATTATACCGCGCGCACGAAGGCGACATGCTGACGCGCGTACGACACGCCGGTGAGCGCCTTTCATGCAGCCTTCGTGTATAGTGTTCACCTGTTGTCCGGTTCTTCGAGGACCGCTGCAATGGTGGCTATAGCTCAGTTGGTAGAGCATCTGATTGTGGTTCAGAAGGTCGCGCGTTCGAGCCGCGTTAGCCACCCCACGAAACCCCGTGGTTCCACTTGGCGGAACCACGGGGTTTTTCCGTTGCCCCGGGGTGCCCACCCGGAGCGGGGCACGCCATCCATCACCCATTTCGCGCGGCGCCGCAACCTCTCCGATGCCGCGGCGCGCAGGCGTACACTGCTGTGCAGTACCCTGTGCGGTTCGCCGCCTGTCCCGGAACACCAAGGAGCACCCATGCTGTCCTTCGAAAACGACTATTCCTCCACCGCCTGCCCCCAGATCGTCCAGCGCATGACGCAGATCCAGGACGAGCAGTATCCCGGCTACGGCCAGGACGACTACTGCACCATGGCCGCACAGAAGATCCGCAAGGCCTGCGACGACCCGACATGCGACGTATGGTTCCTGGTGGGCGGCACGCAGACCAACCAGACGGTGATCGACTCCATCGCGCCGCAGTACACGGGCGTGGTCTGCCCGGACAGCGCGCACATCAACGTCCATGAGGCAGGCGCCATCGAGGCGACCGGTCACAAGGTGCTGCCGATGCCCCAGCAGGACGGCAAGATCGGCGCCGCGCAGCTCGACGACTACTGCGAACGCTTCACGGCTGACGCCAACCATGCGCATATGGTCCGTCCGGGCATGGTGTACGTCTCCCAACCGACCGAGTACGGCACCGTGTACACCCGCGAGGAACTCGCCGCCCTGGCGCAGGTCGCACACGACCACGGCATGCCGCTGTTCATCGACGGCGCCCGCCTGGGGTACGCGCTGACCAGCGACGGCAACGACGCGAACCTCGACGACATCGCGCGCATCGCGGACGTCTTCACCATCGGCGGCACCAAGGTGGGTGCCATGTTCGGCGAGGCCGTGGTGTTCACGCGCGGCAACACCCCGGCGAACTTCACGGCCCTCGTCAAGCTGCACGGCGCCCTGCTTGCGAAGGGCTGGCTGCTGGGCCTGCAGTTCGACACGCTGTTCACCGACGACCTGTACCTGAAGCTGGCCCGGCGCGCCAACCAGGAAGCCGACCGCATCCGCCAGGCACTGCTGGAGAAGGGGTACGACGTGGCCTTCGTCTCGCAGACCAACCAGATCTTCATCACCGTGACCACCGCGCAGGCCGAGGAACTGCAGTCCAAGGTCAGGCTCGGCTTCATGGAGGCGGTGGACGCCGACCACGTGATGCTGCGCATCTGCACGAGCTGGGCCACCACCGACGACCAGGTCGACCAGCTCATCGCACTGCTCTGAGGCGTCGTCGCCCCCTATAACATCCACAGACCCGACGACGCCCCTGATGGGGCCAAGAGGACCGACCCCTCAGCGGGACTCCGCCCAGTCGGCGACGACGCCGCGCTCCATGGCCACGAATTCATGCACGCTGGATTCCACCGAGTAGTGCTCCTTGGTGTGTTCGGCGTAGGTCGCTCCCCACTCGTTGAGGTCGCGCGGATGGTCGATCCACCAGTCGATGCGCTGTGCCAGCTGTTCGACGTCGCCCACTTCGTAGCTGGACTCCTCGCACAGCGCGAACTGGCCGGCGGCGCTCAGCCTGGAGTCGGCGATCACCGGCACCAGGCCGCTGGCCATGCCCTCGATGACCGAGACGGATTCGAGGTCCGCGATGGAGGGGTGGACGAGCAGGTCGCAGGAGCGCAGCAGTTCGGGCATCTGCGCGTTGGGATGGAAGCCGATGGTCGCCGACCGGTCGAGCAGTTTCGCCGCCTTGCGCACCAGCTTGCGCTTGAGCGGGCCGGTGCCGGCGATGGTCAGGTGGATGTCAGGCGCATGGTTGCAGCGCGCAATGGCCTCGATGAGTTCAATGTGGTTCTTCTCGTTGGTGAGGCGTCCCGAGGCCACCACCTCCACGGGCACGGCCGGCCCGTCGTCCCCCTCGCGCTGCGCCTTGGGCGTGAACCGCGCCTCGTAACCGTTGGAGATCACGTGGATCGGACGTGTGTAGCCGTGTTCGTGCAGCAGTTCGGCACCCAGCTGCGTGGGTACGTGGATCGCCTCGACCTTGGAGAACAGCCAGCGGTCGAACAGCCAGTAGATGAAGGAGCTCACGCCGGGCACGTACTTGAGCGGGCCCGCCGAATACGTCACGTTCTCCGGCTGCACGTGGTAGCCGGCCGTAACGGGGATGCCCATGGCGTGCGCTTGGGCGAGCGCGTGGCGGCAGAACTTGAACGGCGTGTACAGGTGCACCACGTCCACCCCGTCGAAGGCGCGCTCGAACAGCGTCCTGTTGGGCTGCGCGAATTTCATCTGCTGCTTGGCCGCCACCCAGCTGACCAGGGGGACGTGGTTGACCTGTGCGGGGTAGTCGGGTGCGCCGATGCCCACCATGCGCACCTCATGGCCTTGGCGGCGCAGTTCCTGCGCCCACTGCAGTGCCGAATTGGACGTGCCATTGCCGCGGTTGCCGGAAGTCTCCACCACCATGGCGATGGTCAACGGCCGCGAGGATTGCCGAACGTCATCTGTCATGGGTGCCAGTCTAGCGGGGCGGATGCCAAAGGGGCGCGCATGGCGGACACTGCGGCACGGTTGGGCGCCTCGGCTGGCACAATGCAGGTATGACGAAGATCAATCCAGTTGTCGGTACTCCCCTCGGTTCCCATCCCACGCGCGTCCTGCTGCTCGGCTCCGGCGAGCTCGGCAAGGAGGTCGCGATCGCACTGTCCCGCCTCGGCGTGTGGGTCTGCGCCGCCGACTCCTACGACGGCGCGCCGGCGCAGCAGGTCGCGCAGGCGCATGAGGCGATCGACATGACCGACGCCACGGCCCTGGCCGACCTCATCGCGCGCGTCAAGCCGGACATCATCGTGCCGGAAGTCGAGGCCATCGCCACCGACGTGCTCAAGGACGCGCAGGACCACGGCGTACGCGTCGTGCCCAGCGCCGGCATCGCCGCGACCTGCATGGACCGCGAGGCGCTGCGCACGCTCGCGGCACAGGAACTGGGGCTGCCGACCAGCGACTACCGGTTCGCCGGCAGCCTCGACGAACTCAAACAAGCCGCGGCGCAGGTCGGCTTCCCCTGCGTCGTCAAGCCGCGCATGAGCTCGTCGGGCCATGGCCAGTCCGTCGTGCGCGACGCCGGCCAGCTGGAGCAGGCATGGCAGGAGGCGCAGGAAGGACGGCGCGGCGCCGGCGACGGCACCGTCAGCCGCGTCATCGTCGAACGGCTCGTCGACCTCGACTACGAACTGACCATGCTCACCGTCAGCTCCGTCGCCGGCATCGTCACCTGCGCACCCATCGGGCAACGCCAGGAGGACGGCGACTACCGCGACTCCTGGCAACCTGCCCGGGTCGACCCGGAGATTCTCGACGAGGCACGACGCATCGCGCGGGACGCCGTCGCCGGCCTCGTCGCGCACGCCGGCACGGACACGCCGTGGGGTGTCTTCGGTGTCGAGCTCTTCGTGCTCAAGGACGGCCGCGTCCTGTTCAACGAGGTCTCCCCGCGCCCCCATGACACCGGCATGGTGACCATGGCCAGCCAGCGGCTCTCCGAGTTCGACCTGCACGCACGCGCCATGCTCGGCCTGCCCGTCAAGGAGGGGCACGTGGCGCTCTCCATCGGCAAGTTCGAGGGGGCGGCCAGCCATGCCATCGTCGTCGAGGGCTACGGCGAGGCCGAATTCGCCGACCTCGACGAGGCGCTGGCCACGCCGGGCACCGACCTGCGCGTCTTCGCCAAGCCGCGCGTCGAGGGCCGCCGTCGCATGGGCGTGGCGCTCGCCGTGGGCAGTGACGTCGAGGAGGCGCGCATCAAGGCCGTGCAGGTGGCCCAGGCGCTGCGCATCCAGGTCGTGTGAGGCGGCCGCCCGAATCAACTGTCCCGATGCGGCCGGCACCATCCGTTCCACGGTGTGGTACCGGCCGCATCGGCATATGAGAAGCATCCGCTTCCATGTAACCGCCAATTGCTAGGCTGAATCCGTCAGTCCATCCGCATCTCCCTTTTTCCGGAAGGTAAGCACACCATGCAGAAGCTGGACAAGCTCTACGAAGGCAAGGCCAAGAAACTGTACGCAACGGACGATCCGGAGGTGCTCTGGGTCGAATACATGAACCAGGCCACTGCCGGCAACGGCGCGAAGAAGGCGCAGATCGAGGGCAAGGGTTCGCTCAACAACCGCATCACTTCCGTCGTCTTCGACCTGCTCAAGGCACGCGGCGTGGACTCCCACTTCATGCAAAGGCTTTCCGATACCGAGCAACTCGTGCAGAAGATGGACATGTACCCGCTCGAGATCATCATGCGCAACACGGCCGCCGGCTCCTTCGCCAAGCGCTACGGCGTGGAGGAGGGCACCAAGCTCGCCCGTCCCATCCTCGAGTTCTGCTACAAGTCGGACGACCTGGGCGACCCCTTCATCAACGACGACGGCATCGTGGCGCTGGGCCTGGCCTCCCAGGAGGAGCTCGACGAAATCTCCCGCCAGGCGCGCGCGGTGAACGATGCGCTGCTGGACATCTTCGCGAAGATCGACGTGCAGCTGGTGGACTTCAAGATCGAGGAGGGCCGCAACGCCCAGGGCGCGATCCTGCTGGCCGACGAGATCACTCCCGACACCTGCCGCCTGTGGGACCTCAAGGACGGCTCCGGCCGGATCGAGCACCTGGACAAGGACCTGTTCCGGCGCGACCTGGGCAACATCATCCCTGCCTACGAGGAGATCCTCTCCCGCCTCGAGCAGCTCGCCGAGGACGAGGGCGTGGAACGCTCCTGAACCGACCGATGGCCCACGGGCTGCCCCAGGGCGATCCGTGGGCCGTTCGCATGCCGCAAGCCGCAACCAACACGAAGAGAAGCGAAGGAACAACAGTGGTTTTCCGCGTTTATGTAGAGAAGAAGCCTGGATTCGACGTCGAGGCGCAGCAGCTGCAGCACGAGCTGCAGTCGATTCTCGGCGTACGCGCCCTGGAGCGCGTCCGACTGATCAACCGCTATGACGTCGAGGGCATCGACGAGCAGACTTTCCGCAAGGTCGTGCCCACGGTGTTCAGCGAACCGCAGTCCGACGACGTCAGAGAGGAGCTGCCGCCGGTGGCCGACCCGTCCACCGTCTTCGCCGTGGAGTTCCTGCCCGGCCAGTTCGACCAGCGCGCCGACTCCGCCGGCGAATGCATCCAGCTGATCACCCAGCAGGAGCGTCCGACGGTGCGTTCGGCCCGCGTGTACGTACTCGAGGGCAACATCAACGTCCCCGACCGCGACGCCATCAAGAAGTACGTGATCAATCCCGTCGAGGCGCGCGAGGCAAGCCTGGAGCCCCGGGACACCCTGGCCGCCCAGGTGCCGGTGCCGCAGCCCGTGGAAGTCATCGACGGCTTCCGTGACATGGAGGACGAGCAGCTCGAGCGGTTCATCGCCGACCGTGGCCTGGCGATGGACATCGCCGACCTGCAGTTCTGCCGCGCCTATTTCCGTCATGAGGGCCGCGACCCGTCCATCACCGAGATCAAGGTGATCGACACCTACTGGTCCGACCACTGCCGCCACACGACCTTCGGCACCCGTCTCGACTCGGTCGAGATCGACGATGCCGTGGTGCAGGCCGCCTTCGACCGCTACCTGGCGATGCGCGAGGAACTGGGCCGCTCGGACCGTCCGGTGACGCTCATGGACATGGGCACGATCGGCGCGAAGTGGCTCAAGCATGAGGGCATCCTCACCGGCCTGGACGAGTCCGAGGAGATCAACGCCTGCACCGTCAAGGTGAAGGTGGATGTCAACGGCACGGACGAGGACTGGCTGTTCCTGTTCAAGAACGAGACCCACAACCATCCCACCGAGATCGAGCCCTTCGGCGGCGCCGCCACCTGCATCGGCGGCTGCATCCGCGACCCGCTGTCGGGCCGCGCCTACGTCTACCAGGCGATGCGCGTGACCGGCGCGGCCGACCCGCGCGTGCCGGTGGACCAGACCCTCGAGGGCAAGCTGCCGCAGCGCAAGCTGGTGACCACCGCCGCGCACGGCTATTCCTCGTACGGCAACCAGATCGGACTGGCGACCGGCCAGGTCAACGAGATCTACCATCCGGGCTACGTGGCCAAGCGCATGGAGGTGGGCGCCGTGGTGGCCGCCACCCCAGCCGACCACGTGCGCCGCGAAGTGCCGTCCCCGGGTGACAGGATCATCCTGCTGGGCGGCCGTACGGGCCGTGACGGCATCGGCGGCGCCACCGGATCCTCGAAGGCCCACAACGTGGAGTCCCTGGAACTCGACGGCGCCGAGGTGCAGAAGGGCAACGCGCCCGTGGAACGCAAGCTGCAGCGCCTCTTCCGCCGCGGCGAGGCGACGCGCCTGATCAAGCGCTGCAACGATTTCGGCGCGGGCGGCGTCTCCGTGGCGGTCGGCGAGATCGCCGACGGCCTGGACGTGGACCTGAACCGGGTGCCCAAGAAGTACGAGGGCCTGGACGGCACCGAACTGGCGATCTCCGAATCGCAGGAGCGCATGGCGGTGGACGTGGCCGAGCAGGACGTGGAGGAGTTCCTCAGGTACGCGGCCGAGGAGAACCTCGAGGCGACGGTGATCGCCACGGTCACCGAGGAACCGCGCATGGTGATGCGCTGGAACGGCGACACGATCGTGGACCTGTCGCGCGAATTCCTCGCATCCAACGGCGCCGAGAAGCACCAGGATGCACGGGTACCCGAACAGGGCGACTATGCCACGCCCTTCGCCGAAGGCACCCTCGAAGAGCGTTTGACCGCCATGCTTGCCGACATCAACGTGGCCTCGAACAAGGGCCTGTCCGAGATGTTCGACTCCACGATCGGCGCCGGCACCGTGCTCATGCCCTTCGGCGGCGCTGCCCAGCTGACCCCTTCCCAGGCGATGGTGGCCAAACTGCCCGTCTTCGGCGAGACCACGACGGCTTCCGCGATGGCATGGGGATTCAATCCCTTCATCATGGAACGCAACCAGTTCACCGGCGCCTACCTGTCGGTGGTCGAGTCCATCGCCAAGCTCGTCGCTTCCGGCTTCGAGCACCGCAAGGCGTACCTGAGTTTCCAGGAGTACTTCGAGAAGCTGCGCGACGAGCCGGAACGCTGGGGCAAGCCCGTGGCCGCCGTGCTCGGCGCGCTCATGGCCCAGGTGGACCTGGGGGCGGGCGCCATCGGCGGCAAGGACTCCATGTCCGGCTCCTTCGAGGACCTGGACGTGCCGCCCACCCTGGTGTCCTTCGCCGTGGCCGTGGGGGATGTCAACCGCACCGTCTCCCCCGAGTTCAAGAATGCGGGCAGCCGCCTGCTGCGCATCGCGCCCGCCTACGGAGAGGATGGCCTGACGCCCGACAAGGACACGCTCCTGGCGGCCTTCGACCTGGTCGAGCGGCTCGTGGCCGAGGGCGCTGCGGCTGCCATCGCCACCCCCGGCTTCGGCGGCACCGCCGAGGCGCTCGTGAAGATGGCCGTCGGCAACGGGATCGGCGTGTCCCTCAACGACTCGCTGGACGTGGATGACCTGTTCGCCCCCGCCTATGGTTCCTTCCTCGTGGAGCTCGCCGATGGCGCGGAGCTTCCCGCCCCGCAGTGCGGCGCCACCGTGGAGGTCATCGGCGAGACGACCACGGACTACGTGTTCGCCGCAGCCGGCGAGGAGCTGCCGATGGCGACGCTGCAGGAAACCTGGGAATCGGGCATGGAGTCCGTCTTCCCCTACCGTTCCAAGGACCACAGCATCCTGGACTCCGTGGAATGCGTCACCTTCAGCACCGAACGCCGTGTGCAGTACATGGGCTCGCCCGTCGCGCGCCCGCGCGTGGTCATCCCCGTCTTCCCCGGCAACAACTGCGAGTACGATTCCGCAGCTGCCTTCGAGAAGGCCGGCGCCGACGTCACCACCCTGGTCGTGAACAACCTCACGCCGCAGGCCGTGGCCGAGTCTACGCAGGCCTTGGTGGACGCCATCCGCTCCAGCCAGATCGTCATGATCCCCGGCGGGTTCTCCGGCGGCGACGAGCCCGACGGCTCCGCGAAGTTCATCACCGCGTTCTTCCGCTCCCCCGCCGTCACCGACGCGGTGCGTGACCTGCTCAAGAACCGCGACGGCCTCATGCTGGGCATCTGCAATGGTTTCCAGGCGCTCATCAAGCTCGGTCTGGTGCCCTTCGGCGACATTGTGCCCATGACCGACACATGCCCGACGCTGACCTTCAACGAGATCGGCCGCCACCAGAGCCGCCTGGTGCGTACCCGTGTGGCGTCGAACATGTCACCGTGGATGGCCAGGAGCACCGTCGACGACGTCCACGCCGTCGCCATCTCCCATGGCGAAGGCCGCTTCGTCGCCTCCTACGACATGCTGGCGCAGCTGTCCACCAACGGACAGATCGCCACGCAGTACGTGGACGAGGCCGGCATGCCCAGCATGGACCTGTCCGTCAACCCGAACGGCTCGATGATGGCCATCGAGGGCATCACCTCCCCCGATGGCCGCGTCTTCGGCAAGATGGGCCACTCCGAGCGTGCAGGCAACGGCCTGTACCTCAACGTGCCCGGCAACACCTACCAGCCGATCTTCGAGGCAGGCGTGGAATACTTCACCGCCTGACGCCTACGGCTCGGCGAAATGGCTTCGGGGCCGGCGGAACGTTCCGCCGGCCCCGAAGCCGTTTCGCTCACTTGCCACGTCCCATGAACACCGCCTTGACCAGGTCGACGATCATCTGCGACATGTCCTTCGCATCGCCAGCCTGGGATGCCTTGGCGACATCACTGACCTTGCCCAGGAAACCGTCGCCGAACTGATCCTGCATGAGGTGGCGCACCCAGCCGACATCCTGGATGCTGCGCCTGCCGGCGGCCACCTGTTCGAAAGCGGCGACGGCGCCTTCGCCGAGGGCGGCGATGATGCTCGCGGCCACGACTGCGTTGAGTGCGCTGGCGGCAATGTTGATGCCGGGAATCGCCTTGATGGCGCTGATGGCGGCATGCGCCACCGTCCCTGCCGTGCCCACCTGCACGATGGCATCGAGGAAATGCCTGGAGTCCTCATCCTTGTCGATGCCGTACAGCCGCGCCAGGCCGTTGAGCTCCGCCAATTCCAACGGGGAAAGCACGAGCGAGTCCGCGATGGGCAGCGGCACCGCACCCACGGTGGCGCCGGCGGCCACGCAGGCGCCGATGAGCCCCTGGGCCAGCACACGCTTGCGGTTGAGCTTGAAGGCCATGAGGTCCTGCGCGCCGCCGTGCATGCCGTCCGGCATCGCCTGCATGGTCGCGTCGATCAGGTCGCCGATGCCTTCGGGGCCGGCGAAGGCCGTCTCGTCGAGCACATAGGTCTGCGCCACCACCGGGACGATGGCCCGCAGGTTGCGTTCCACGCGCTGTCCGGCGAAGGCCTCGCGCACCATGGCCACGTTGCGCTCGCGGTCGGGTTTCGAATACGACTTGGTGATGACGGTGATAATCGGCACGGACCGCCACATCGCCACCGCGTTCGACAGGTTGCGGATCGTCTGCGGGAACAGCTTGGCCGCGGTGCCGTCCACGCAGAACCAGATCACGTCGATCCTGTGGCCCTCCCCGTCCTCCTTGGCGCTCGCCTTCGACCAGGAGCGCACCGCGTGCACGGCCTTGAGGCTCTTGATGGGCGAAGGTTCGAAGCCGATGGAATCGATGACCCGGAAGGGTACGGCGTCGCTTTCGTACACCATGAGTTCGCTGGTGGTGCCCCGCGTGCCGAAGCTCGTGCGCGCCACCTGGTCGCCGATGACGGCGTTGATGAGCGTCGACTTGCCCACGCCGGAGTTGCCCAGCACCAGCACGTTGCCCTTCACGCGCCGTTCCCGTACCACCGGCGCCGCTGCCTGCACGTCGATTACCTTGCCATTGTCATACGTCATGGGCCTATCCTAGGCATGCGGTCCGTCTGGGACTTTTGTATTTGTTCATGGGGGAAACCGCGGTGTCCGCCCCTCCTCCTCCCACCTGCTAGATTTTGTTCATTTTTTCGAACAAAATCTAGGGCGAGCGGCTGCTTCGCAGCCAAGCTCGCATCCTAGATTTTGTTCGAAAAAATGAACAAAATCTAGCAGGCGGCGCCGGTCACCGCGCCCGCCGCTTGGCGACCACCGTCCAGATGCCGCCGGCGAGCGCAATAGCAGCCGCCACGAAGAACAGGTAGTAGCCGAATCCCAGGCCGTAGGTGTCACCACCCACCACGCCGCGGTCGGAGAAATCCCAGTTGAAGGCCAGGAACGCGGCGAAGGCGACCACCGTGAAGACGATGGTCGGCACGCCCTTGCGCAGCAATGCGAAGACCAGTGCCAGCACCGCCGCACAGGCGATGGCCACCACGAGGACCGTGGTGACGGTCGCCTGCGCACGTTGGACGGAGCTGGACGCCATCCGCCGGTAGAGCCGCGCGAAGTCGAACATGGAGACATCCGCCAGGTCGCCGGCGCGTACGCCGTCGGAGACGACGTCGGGACTGCGCCGGAAGATCGTGTCATCGGCGGCGCTGGCGTAGGGCAGGAAGACCGACAGCAGCATCAGCGCCGAGCCGGCGATGGACAGGACGAGGGGCCACAGGGGCTTGCGTTCGATGGTGTTCATGGGTGTTCCTCACTGTCCTTGCTCGAACTTGGCGAACTTCTTCTGGTAGCGTTCGATGACCTTGGTGAAGTCGTAGTCGTCGCCGTAGATTTCCGAGCGGATGTCGGTGTACATGCCGTAGACGTCCCCACGCATGTCGGAGAGGTCGGAGTAGAAGTCGGAGCGTGCGTTGGACAGTGCCTTGTAGGTGTCGCTGCGCACGTCGGACACCTCGGCGTACGGCACGGTGTCGAGCGCGTCATCGAGCACGCCGTCGTAGTACTTGTCGTAGACGTCGTCGAGGATGCCGTCGTAGATCTCGTCGTACCAGTCGTCCAGCGTGCCGTCGTATACGGCGTCGTAGTAGTCCTCGGACAGGGCGTCGGCGTCCAGGTACTTGCTGTCCTGCGCCAGGGCGGACAAGGTCTGCCAGTACTTGACGGTGTTGTCGCCCGATCTTCACGTACAGGCGGTGGGATTCCTCCTCGAGGTAGGTGTACCAGTCGTCGAGGGCTCCCATGTTGTTCTTGTAGGAATCATAGGTGTCGCCCAGCTTGCCTTCGGTCTCGGCGAGCTTGTCCTTGATGGACTTCACGGAGGCCTGCATGTCGCTCTCGATGGTGTCGGTGATAGCGGCCAGGGATTCGATGGACGCGTCGGCGGGTGCCTGTGTGGAGGTGTTGCCGTCGCCGCCGGCGCTGTCGTCGGCGGCGATGCCCGGGGAATGGGCGGGTGCCGACGACTCTGCGGAGGACGTGCCGGTTGTTGCGTTGTCCGTCGTCGCCGGCTTGTTCAGGTTGGTGAAGACGAGGATCAGCGCGATGACGACCACGGCCGCGATGGCGGCGATGATCGTCGGCACGACCCAGGCGGGGCGCTTGCGGCGGTGGTCGGGCGACTGTTGCGGGCCCTGCGGCTGCGCCGGCATGGTCGGGGTGATGGGTTGTGTGGGTTGTTGCGTCGGCGCTGTCTGCGGGTGCAGACGGTCGAAATCATTGGGGTCGGTCATGTGATGCTCCTTCTCCTCCCTGCCTTGCGGCTGCGCCAGCGGCGGTTCCCCAGCGTTCTGGGCGACCGCCGCCGGCAAGGCTTCTGCATGTGGAACATCGGCCGTGCGAGGTTATCCTTGCCCGTTCTTCGTCTCCGTGGACGGGGAGTCGGCGACGTCGTCGCACGTCTCATCCCGTGCTGCCGCGTCTTGACGGACGGCGTCGTCGAACTCCCGGATGCCTCGCAGGATCATGCTGGCCAGTTGCGCAAACATGTCCGGTCCTTTCTGACGAGGCTCCCCATGCCATGCCCGCCCTTCGGGCATGGGCCGCGGGGTCCGTGGTGGACCTGCAGCGGGACTCGTCATCAAGGGCCATGTTTTTTTCGCGAATCCGTCGTCCTTTCCGTACGACGACCGGCTCGTCAACATGACGAGTTATGTTCCGCTCCCCATTCAAACGGGTTTGGAATATAGCGTCAATGACGTAACATGTTATAAATTCTTTAATTTGAAGGGTGTTTATATACCATGGAGACTATGACCTCTCGAAGTGCTGCCTGTTGGCGTCAGCGGCTGCGCGCATGCATGGAGGAACGCGGACTGACGCAGGTGGAGTTCGTGGGGGCGCTCAACCGCCAATACCTCACGCGCTTCCACCAGAAGGACGTGAGCCGCTGGCTCAACACCGGCAACCGCACCACCAACGGCACCATCGGCTTTCCCAAGTACGAGACGATGGCCGTCATCGCCGACTTCTTCGGCGTGGACGTGGGCTACCTGACCGGCGAGACCGACGAACGCAGCTTCGACCTGGCGAAGGCATGCGACTATATCGGCCTGGGTGCTGCGGCAGTCGAGGCGATCCGCTCATGGACCGCCGTCGACGGCGCCATGGCCGCCTACCGTGCCGACACCCTCAACCGCATGTTCTCCTCCGCCCACTTCCCCACGGTGGCAGACAAGATGATGACGCTCAACGAGATGTCGACGATGTGGCGCCAAGACCCGCAGCAGTTCTCCCGCCTGATGGCGTCCCTGGCATCCAGCGAGGAGTATCCGCGCGACCTGACCCTCAGGCTCCTGGTCGGCGCCTTCTACGGCATGGCCAACGAATCCTTCTCCACCCTGCTGCGCGATGCGTACCCCACGCCGGACGAGGAAGTCGTGGATGGCGAGCGGGAATGAACGGTCACTGTTCCGACGTGCGAGACAATTCAGTTGACAACAGGCACAGGCACAGTACCGTCGGATGCACGTCATGACCAAGGAGGGTGCAATGGACGGCGAAATCGAACTGTATGGCGACGACAATGGAATCCTGCTGGTGGGCGATCCCCAGGAGATCAGCGAAGCATTGGCTGCACTTGGCATCGAGGAATCCCGTGGCCGGGACATGCATGAATCCGCCATATTGAAAAGCGGCGTGAAGGTGACCCAGGCACTGCAGGCGATGCAGGACCGTTCAGGACGCTGGGTCAAACTGACCCCGGACACCGCGGACAAGATCAAGAAGCATGGTCTGATGCGCAACAACGCGACCGGCAATTTCATGGGCGTGATCGGCAAGGGAGGCAAGGGCGGCATCAAGGGCAACGTGCAGTTCGAGCGGCTGGCGTCCGTCGCGAATCCGGCCACCGTCGCCAATGCACAAATGATCATGGTGACCATGGCCATCCAGCAGACCATGCAGGAGATGACCGAATACCTCAAGGCCATTGATGCCAAGGTGGACCTGGTGCTCAAGCGCCAGAAGGACGCCTTGTTCGCGAAGTTCCTTGCCGTGAACGACCTGGCACGCGAGGCTGAACGGGAACTGCAGCGCACTGGCGCCATCAGTGAATTGACCTGGGACCAGATACAGGGCGCATCCATCACTTCGAATGAAGTGTTTCGGTATGCCATCCTCCAGTTGCGTGGCGTCAACGAAGACATCGAACACGCGATGGTGGACACGCGCACGGCCAAGGATACCCTGAACAGAGTGCGCAACGACATGCAGGAATGGCTTACCGTGACAGCTGATTGCCTGCGTCTGCGCGACCGGTTGGACCTGCTCAAGCTGCAGCGGTACCTGTCCATAGACATGGATGAGGAACATTTCGCAACGCAGCGGGAACTCATGCTCGAGAACCGGCGCGACCGGTTCAAGGAAGTGACCGGCATGACCGCCACGCTGCGGCACAGCGTCAAGCATGTGATGGAAGGCAAGGACGACACGATGCGCGTCATTCTCCTGCCGTTGGATGCGCCTGCGGTCATGCGCGCCGGCAATGAGATCACGGACGCCCTGGTCCGCTTCGAACATGCCCTCGGCCAGGAAACCAAGGCCGAACGATTCAACGAGAAACAGTGGAACCAGGCCATGGGAGAACTGGGCCAGGGCATAGCCGATGGCACCCAGCAAATCGCCAAGCAAACCGGGGATGCGCTCCAGCAAGCCGGCAATGCAGTAGGCAACGCGGGCAAACAGGCCACCGATGCCGTAGGCAAGATCGCCAACGACGTCGGCAACCAGATCCGCAAGGGTCTTGGCGGATTCAAGCTGCCATGGCAGTGACTGCCTGCGGTCTAGAAATCTTACGAAAAATGATCCGTCCCCCGTTTTCTGGACACAGGAAATAGGAGGACGGTTCTTTTGGTTGTGTATCGTCGTGAGGTACGTGAGCAGGCGTTGGTCCTGTTCGAGTACGGGTTCAAGTATGGTGCGGTTTCCTCGAAACTGGGCATAGGCCAGGGCGTGGCACGTGCTTGGCAGGACCTGTACGAGGCTTGTGGCAAGGAGGCTTTGCTGGATATGGGAAGCACGCATCGTTCGTACGCGTACGAGACCAAGCTCGAGGCGGTACGCCGTCTGGAGGCGGGTGAGTCGCCGCGCCAGGTGATGGCCGGGTTGCATATCGCGTCCAGGAGCGTGCTGGCCCGGTGGCGGGCCGCGTGGAAGCAAGGCGGGGACGATGCGTTGCGCGCCAAGCCCCGGGGACGGCCTAGGGGGTCGGTGAACAAGCCGGTCGAGCCCACGCGCGAGCAGCAGCTCGAACGGCGTGTCCTGGAGTTGGAGTGCAAGCTGGCCGTCCTGGAAAAAGCGAGGGCCCTGAGGGACTCGCGCGGATGAGCAACCGTGACAAGGTCGCCGTCTGCGAGGCTCTCTCGGGGCGTTTCCCGCTTGGCTTGCTGCTTGAATGCCTGTCCCTGTCGCGTTCGAGCCGGCATTACGTGTTGACCCATGAGGCGCATGTGTCCCGCCCTGACCTGCACGGGCAGGTGCGTGAGATCTTCCATGGACCCGGGCCCAATGGGTGCGGGCACCGGCAGGTATGGATGCAGTTGCGTGAGCGGGGTGAACGCGTGACGCGCAAGACCGTGCTCAAGATCATGGGCGTGCTGGGGTTGCGGTGCACGATCCGGCGTGCCCGGCACGGCCGCTATGACTCGTACCGGGGCGACCTGGGTGGTGTGTGCCCGGATCTGGTGCGCCGTGACTTCCATGCGGCCGCGCCGTTCGTCAAGCTGGGCACGGACGTCACGGAGTTCAAGCAGCCATGGGGCAAGGCGTACCTGGCGCCCGTGGTGGACTGGTGCACCAAGCGTATCGTGGCGTACAGCATCTCGCGTCACCCGGACTGGGCGCAACAGGCTGACTTGTTGGCCGGCCTGGCCGATGCGCTGCCGGCGGGCGCGGTGCCGTTGCTGCACAGTGACCAGGGCTGGCAGTACCAGCAGCCCGCCTGGGCGCGGGCGTGCGCGCGCATGGGCATCGTGCGCAGCATGTCACGCAAGGGCAACTGCTTGGACAACGCCGCGAC